>CALRQC020000039.1:0-54507 GCA_943370215.1 Azospirillum sp. RU38E | reverse complement strand
CTGACCGTGATCTATCTGGGCCGCTGGATCGGCTTCACGCTGGAGACGTTCTTCTGAGAGTCAGCTCATAAAGCTCTCATGTTTTCCAGCCAATTAACCGTCATTCCCGCGCAGGCGGGAATCCATACGACAGCGCGGATTTTGGATTCCCGCCTGCGCGGGAATGACGGTAGTGAAAAGGCAAGGTTGCGAGAAGTACGATGACTTTCCAGATAGAAACTTAGCCCTGGCCCACCTGAAGCGCCCGGACGAATTCCGTCAGGCCCACCTGACGGCGGCGCTTCAGCCGTTCGGCGGTCAGGATGGCCTGCACGGCGGCCACGCTGACCTCCACATCCTCATTCACGATCACATAATCATATTCGGACCAGTGGCTCATCTCGTCATTGGCCTTGGCCATGCGGTGGGCGATCACCTCGGCCGTATCCTGGCCCCGGTTGGTCAGCCGGCGCTCCAGTTCCGCCGCACTGGGCGGCAGGATGAAGATGCGCACCAGATCATCGCCGGCGGATTCGCTGAGCTGCTGGGTGCCCTGCCAATCAATATCGAACAGCACGTCGCGCCCGGCGCGCAGCGCGTCTTCCACCGGGCCCTTGGGCGTGCCGTAATAGTTGGTGAAGACCTGGGCATGTTCCAGCAGCTCCCCACGCGCCACCCGCGCTTCAAACTCGGCCTTGTCGAGGAAGTAATAGTCCTTGCCGTCCACTTCCCCCGGCCGCATCGGGCGGGTGGTGACGGAAACCGACATGGACAGGTTGGCATCCAGCGCCAGCATCCGCTTGGAAATGGTGGATTTGCCGGCACCAGAGGGGGAGGACAGCACCAGCATCAAGCCCCGGCGGCGAACCTGGGAACGGGCAGTGACGGGGGCGGCGGACGGGGTGGACATGGGGGAAGGGGGCCTTTGGTTGGGGGGGTAAACTATTTGCAACCGTCACCCCGGCGCAGGCCGGGGTCCAGTATCGTAGAGCACGGCGCTTGTGACCGGGACCCCGGCCTGCGCCGGGGTGACGGGAGAGGTGGGCGCCAGGTAACGTCGGGCGGGGCTGACGAAACCCTCACTCAATATTCTGCACCTGCTCGCGGAACTGTTCGATCACGGCTTTCAGGTCCATGCCGATGCGGGTCAGATCCACGTCGGCGGATTTGGAACACAGCGTGTTGGCCTCCCGGTTGAATTCCTGGCAGAGGAAATCCAGCCGGCGGCCGATGGCACCGCCATCGGCCAACATGGTGCGGGCCTGGGCGATATGGGCGCGCAGCCGATCCAACTCCTCCCGCACATCGGCCTTGGCGATCAGCAAGGCGGCCTCCTGGGCCAGCCGGTCCTCTGCCAGGGCCGGCACGGCATCCAGCAGGGCGGCGATCTGCTGGCGCAGGCGGCCACGCAGGGCTTCGGGCTGCAAACAGGCGGTGGCGGCGGCGGCATCGGTCAGCCGCTCAATCTCCGCCAGATGGCCTGTCAGCACGGTGGCCAGATGCGCGCCCTCCGCCGTGCGGGCGGTGACCAGCCGGTCGATGGCGACCGTCACCGTGGCGGCGATGGATTTTTCCAGGGCGGCGCGCTCCTCCTCCGTCTCCTGCGCCTCGCCGCTGTCGATCACGCCGCGCACCGACAACAGCGTGTCGATGGAGGGCGGCGGGGCGTCGGGCCCGGCAATCTCGCGCGCCAGTTCCAGCACCTGGGCCAGCAGGTCGCGGTTGATGCGCAAGGCGCCGGTGGTTTCCGTGCGGGTCAGGTTCAGCGCGACATTGACATTGCCACGGGTGATGCGCGCCTCTACCGCCGCGCGGATGGCGGGTTCCAGCCCATCCAGCCCCTGGGGCAGGCGGCAGCGCAGGTCGCGGCCCTTGCCATTGACGCTGCGCGCCTCCACCACCCATTGCACACGGGGGGCCGCGCCATCGGCGCGGGCGAATCCGGTCATGCTGGTGACAGCACCCTTGGCGCTGTTACGGGGGGCGTGGGCGTTCATCTGGAACCCTTGGGCGCGGGGGATAGGAAAAACAAAAGGATTGCGGCGGTTTATATCGCCCTTGGCCGCCATCAACAAGGGATGGCGGCAGGGAAAGGGTGACGTGGGGGGTGCGATTTGCTCCTATACGGCTCCCGATTTTCAGGATGGCACCCCATGCGTAACCCCGCCCATATCATGATCACCGGCGCTTCCAGCGGTATTGGGGAGGCTTTGGCGCTGGATTATGCCGGCCCCGGCATCCGGTTATCGCTGACCGGGCGGGATGCCGGGCGGCTGGCGTCGGTGGCCGATGCCTGCCGGGCCAAGGGGGCGCTGGTGACGGCAGACGTGCTGAATGTGGCTGACCGCACCGCCATGGCGGATTGGCTGGCCGCCCGCGATGGCGAAGCACCCATCGATCTGGCCATCGCCAATGCCGGCATTTCGGCGGGCAGCGGTGGGGCGGTGGAAAGCCCGGAACAATCGCGGGAGATTTTTGCCGTCAATCTGGATGGGGTGCTGAACAGCATCCATCCGCTGATCCCGGCCATGACGGCGCGGGGACGGGGACAGATTGCCCTGATGGCCTCGCTGGCCAGTTTCCGGGGTCTGCCGGGGGCGGCATCCTATTGCGGGTCCAAGGCGGCGGTGCGGGTCTATGGGGAGGCGCTGCGGCTGGACCTGGCCCCGCAAGGGGTGGGCGTGACGGTGATCTGCCCCGGCTTCGTGGTCAGCCGCATCACGGCCAAGAACCGCTTCCCCATGCCGTTCCTGATGCAGGCACCGCCGGCCGCCCGGCTGATCCGCCAGCGCCTGATCCGCAACCCCGCCCGCATCGCCTTCCCCTGGCCCACCTATGCCGTCTCCTGGCTGCTGGGCGTGCTGCCGCCGGGGCTGGTGGACCGGGTACTGATGCGGGCGCCGCGGAAGGGGTGAGGGGTGAGGTTAATGGATGGGAATGCGCTCGACGATATCCTGCACGCAGGCGCGCGCCGTCGCCTTGAGATGGTTCCATTGCGGGAATATGTCCAATTCCTCAAGTGCTTGGCGATAATAGGCGTCTGGGAGAGTGCTCATCCTCCGCAGCAATGTCTCCCGCTTGGCGGTCACGCAGTGAAGTTCGCTGATCAGTTCGTCCCGGTGGCGTGAAGCAACCACGGCGATATCAAAAATATCCCGGGGCTTCAGCCCCTCAGCGCGATAGAAAAATTTCTTGACCGCAATCTCAACCGGATGTTCGATTGGAATTGTCCAGTTGCGGAAGCTGAAAGGGTCTGTTCGCTTGCTGGTGACCGGTGCAGAGACGATGAAGTCGATTTCACCCTCAACATACTTTAATTTCAGATAATGTGCCTGTTCATCATAGTCAGGGCAGTTCCATATGGCCTCTCCGCCCAATCGGGGGGAGAGCATTGTTAAATACTGCTCATCGGCGATGAAAAGATCAATGTCCCGACTGTTGCGATGCTGGAACTGGACCATGAGCGCCGTTCCGCCCCCGAATGTCCACCAACGCAACGGTGTGCCCGTTTCGGCCAGGGCATCTATTCCGCTCATGGCCCGTTCAAGCAGCCGTTCCCAGCCCTGCAAGATCCTGCTCCAGTTGTTTGTTGGACTCGCCGGTCAGTTCCTTGACCTTCATGTAACTGGTGCTGAGCGTGGGAGCCGAAATATCGTGCAGCTTGGCAAAGCTGAGCAGCAGGTGCGGCTTCACTTCGGTGAAAAATGTCGCAAGGTGGGGCAGCCAGCTTTCCAAATCCGCCGTCTTAATCATGGTTGCCAACTGGCCAGCGGCCAATGTCCGCTTCCACGGTGCATTGACGGTTCCCATCACCAGATTGTCGATAGCCTGCGGAGTCATTGCTGTCCGCCTCCTTTCTGGAAGAGGGTAGACCGACGCAAGGGGGTGGGCAAGTCTGCCCTTGCCCTACCGATGCTCTGGATATCGTCAGGGTGCCTGAGCCGAAGTGCCGGCAGGTTAACCTGTCACCGATCCGCCTGCCGGTTGACCACCGCCGTGACCGGGGCCAGCACGATGCCCCGGTCGCGCAAGGTGCCGGCCCAGAGCGCCAGCCGTTCGATCACCACCGGGTTCTGCGCCTCCGCAAAGCCCACGGCCACACCATTGGCCTGGGCCAGCCGTTCCAACTGGGCCAGTTGTTCATCAATGCCGATGGCGGATGGCATCCGGTCGATCTGCAAATCGCTGAAGGCGCGGGGCAGGGAGAGTTCCTTGGCCAGCGGGGCCACCTTGCTGCCCTGCACCTGCCACAGATCCAGATAGACCAACCCGCGCCGCTGCACCTGTTGCAGCACGGCGCGCAGATTGTCCCGCTGGGTCAGGAAGGCGGTGCCGCTGTCGGTGCGGCTGGTCAGGCCGACATAGCCGGTGAAGGCGGCCAGCGTCGCCTCCAGCCGCTTTACATTTTCCTCGTCCGACAGGCTGGTCAGCAGGGTGTTGGCGCCGGGGTCGCTGGCGGGATAGCCCTGCGGCTGCATCGGCACGGCCAGCAGCACCTCATGCCCCTTTTCCCGCGCCTCATCCACCAGGGGTTGGGGCTGCGGGGTGGTGGGGGCAAAGGCGAAACTGACGGCACCGGGCAGGCGGGCGATGGCCGTCTGGGTGGCGGCGGCGGATTGGCCCATACCCGTCACCAGGATGGCGATGCGCGGGCGCTTGTCATCCTGCGGGAAGGGGCGGGCATAATGCTGCCAGGGGGCGGTGCCGTCGGGTGCCACCTTGGGCACCAATCCCACGCGCAGCCGTTCCAGCAACAGATCGTTGCGTGAGGGCTGTAGCGTGACCGGCATATCCACCGGGTCCAGCGGCGCTTCCTCTGCCTTGGGGGCTGCGTCCGCAGCGGGGGCATCGGGGAAGCGGGGGCTGCCGTCGGGCAACAGCACAACCAGTTTCGGCCCCACCTGGCGTGAGGCGGTCAATTGGTCGGCGGTATCTTGCGCCGTCACCGCCAGCCAGACGGTGGTCCCGGCCAAGGTCAGCAGAAATACACCTGCCACCACGCCAGCCGCAATCAAGGGCCTGGAGGGCGGGGAGCGGTCCCGCTTTGGCCCCGCCGCCCCTTTGCCCCGCCTTTTCGGGGCGGGCTGCTGGCCTTCCCCATCGGCAGCAGCATCCAGGTTGATGAAAGGATCGTCCTTTGCCTTGTCTGCCTTGGCGGCGGCTTTGCCATCGCCTTTACCCACGCCGAAGCGGGCCGCCAGCACGGCCGCGCTGTCGTCCTTCGCCTTTTCGGCGCCCGAACTGGGCTTCTTTCTGAGAAGGGAGAGGGCCACGGTTCAGCGGTTTCGTTTCAGCGGGACGGGAAGGGACAAGAACGAAGCGATCAGTTGGCGTTGGAAGCGGCGGGGGTGACCGCCGCCTGCTTGGCGTGATTGAACATGGAAACACCGCGCAACAGATCGATGGCGCGCAGCAACTGGTAATCCACCGGCGCCGCTTCCGGCTGACCATTGGCATTGGCGGCCGCAGCGGGCGGCGCTGCACCATTGGGTGCCGCCGGGGCAGCGGGTGCCGCCGGTGCCTGTACCTGCGGCGCGCTGTCATGATTGCCGGGTGCGGGTGCCGCTGCCGGCGGGGTTGCCGGTGTGCCCTGCGGGTTGGCCTGACGCTGCTGGGCGGCCGGGTCGGTATTGCGCAGGGCCTTGGGCAGGTCAGCCTCCCGCCGACGACCGGCCTGGGCCAGCTCTTCCACCTTGGCGGGTTGCACCTCGATATCCGGGGTGATGCCCAATTGCTGGATGGAGCGGCCCGACGGCGTGTAATAACGCGCCGTGGTCAGGCGCATGGCGCTCTGGTTGCCCTGCAACGGGATGATGGTCTGCACCGAGCCCTTACCAAAGCTCTGCGTGCCCAGGATGATGGCGCGCTTATGATCCTGCAGCGCGCCGGCGACGATTTCAGAAGCCGAGGCCGAACCGCCATTGATCAGCACCACCAGGGGCAGGCCGTTGGCGGCATCACCCGGCTTGGCGACGTAACGGTCGCCTTCCTTGCCGCCCCGGCCCCGGGTGGAGACAATCTCCCGCCCCTTTTCCAGGAAGGTGTCGGAGACCGAAACCGCCTGATCCAGCAAACCGCCGGGATTGTTGCGCAGGTCCAGCACATAGCCGATCAGCTTGTCGCCCAACTGGGTCTTGATGCTGGCGATGGCCTTGTCCAGCCCCGGCTGGGTCTGTTCATTGAAGCTGGAGATACGGACATAGCCGACATTATCTTCCACCCGGAAGCGGACCGACTGCACCTTGATGCTGGCCCGGGTCATGGTGAGGTTGATCGGCTGGGACAGGTCGCCCCGGCGGATGGTCACCTTCAATGTGCTGCCCACGGGGCCGCGCATCTTCTCCACCGCCTCGTTCAGGCCCATACCCATGATGGATTCATCATTCAGATGGGTGATGTAATCGCCCGCCTGCACACCGGCCTTGGCGGCGGGCGTGTCATCCATGGGGGAGATGACCTTGACGACGCCGTTTTCCTGCGTCACCTCAATCCCAAGGCCGCCAAACTCGCCCTTGGTCTGCACCCGCATGTCGGCAAAGCTTTTCTTGTCCAGATAGCTGGAATGCGGGTCCAGCGAGGTGAGCATCCCGTTGATGGCGGCGGAGATCAGATCCTCGTCGGAGACCTCCTCCACATATTCGGATCGCACCCGTTCGAACACATCGGCGAACAGGTCAAGCTGCTTGTAGGTCTCCGACTTCATCGGCTCCCGCGCGGTGGCGGCGTGGGGCGCCAGTGCCATCGGCGTGAAGGCCAGAAGGGCCGCCAGCGCGGCCGAGGAGAAAAGCTTCTTCATCATCAACCATGCCCTTTGCCGTCGGAGCCTGAAAGGCCGCGTGTGGGGTTGACCGGCTGACCACCACGCCGCAGCTCGAAATAAAGCGTCGGGGCCCCATCCCCCGACAAAAGACCCACCGGTTCCCCGCCCAGCACGCGCTGACCGACCTTGGCGTCGATCCGCCCCATCCCGGCCAGCAGGGAATGATATCCGTTGGGATGTTCCAGGATCAAGAGCAGCCCATAGCCCTTGAAGTGCCCCGCGAACATCACCGAGCCATCCGCCGGGGCCACCACCGGGCCGCTGGCGCGGCTGCGATAGGTCAGGCCACGGCTGACCGCACCCACCTCGTCCGCCTCCCCATAGCGGACAACAACCGTTCCCCCGACCGGTGCCACCATACCCCCTAATTGCGGCGGCGTGGGGGCGCGTTTCAGGTTGGCCACCTTCTCCTTGGCGCGGCGTTCGCGTTCGGCTTCTGCCGCCTGACGGCGGGCAGCCTCTTCGGCGCGCTGGCGGGCCAGTGCGGCCTTGCGCTCCGCCTCCAGCTTCTCGATCAGGTCTTTCAGGTCGCTGGCCCGGCCTGCCAGCGCGGTGACGGTGGTGGTCACCTGTTCGCGCTCGGCGTCGGTGGCGCGCGAGATCTCCTCGCGTCGCGCCACCAGATTGGCCAGATCCTTCTGGCGCACGGCCAGGCTGGCGGTTGCCTTTTCCGTCTTGGCCCGTTGGGCGGCCAGCTTGGCACGCAGGCTGGACAGGTCGGTCAACTGGTTGGCCAGCGCATCGGCGCGCGCTTTCAGTTCCGGCACGGCGCTGCGCAGCAGCAGGGCCGTCTTCACTGTGTCGCCCGGTGGTTGCGGCCGGGCGATCAGCGCTTCCGGTGGCAGGCGGGACAGGCGCTGCAACGCGCCCAGCAGATCGGCCAGGGCGGCCCGTTCCGCTTCGATCTTGGCCAGCCGTTCCTGTTCCTGCTGGCCCAGATCGGCCAATGCCGCCTCCAGCCGCGCCAGCTCATCAGACTGGGCGCGCTGCTGTTCGGCCGCCTCAATCGACCGGGCGCGCAGGTCGGCCAGCTCCTTCTCCAGCGCTTCGGCCTTGGCATCCAGGGCGCTTTTGCGGCTGTCGGCCTGCTTCAGGTCGCGCTGCACCTCCTGCAGTTGCTTCTGCGCTTCGTCCGGTTTGTTCTGCGCGGGGGCGGCACTGGCCATAGCCAGTGACAGCAGACAGAAAGCGAACGGCGCGATCCTCAAATCTTCCTCTGGCGGCGGCGGGCCCGAATCACCCGCCGGCCAAACCGGTCACGGCGGGTGGATAAATTGCTTGAATCCTGCCGGATTATACCCGGCCAGGGAATTCGGCACCCATAGTAGGCGCAACCGCCCGCCCGGTCGATACCGCTTTCACTGCCAAGTGAGGAACAGGCCGGCATCGCCAGGGATACCATCGGGAAAATCCAGGATCCGGGCGGTGATGCCATAACCCAGATCGCGTAGTTCCGCCTGCCAGAACAGGTAAAGCTGCAGAGCGACGCCGGCAAGCGTTGCCGGCCAGGTCTCTTCATTGTTGTTGATGGCACGGCCGCGATCGGCGCAGAGATCGCTGGGAAAGCGCTCTAGCATCAGTTGATATTCGCCGCGCTCAACAACCTCTTCCAGGCCGATCAGGCGATGACGGATTTCTGCCGGGGCCAGCCGGCGTTTACGTTCCGCTTCCAATGCAGCGTGGCGTGTTTCCGCATTTTCCACATGGTGACGTGCCTGCCGGGCCCGGGCCCGCGCCTCCAACGTGCGCTGACGCAACTGATCGGAGGGGGGGAGGTGGATATGGAAATGGTCGGCTGTCTCCGACATGTTTGCTGCTCCTGCGAAGTGGATTTGCGCCACTTCATCGCTGCAGCGTCCTGATGTCCTTGATCCATATCACAGGAGATGATCGCCAGCCGAATGGTTGCTGTGCAGTATGAGCGGGACTGCGCGCTATTTTCCGTCTTGTGAGATCATACACAAATAAATTTACCGCCATGGTCGGCGGACCGATGGCGGGAAATGACGAAAAGACGTGACAGAAGAAAGAAGGCCGCGTCAGCGGCGGCCATCCCAAAATTCCATCGGTGCGGAAACAGACGGGACACCGGCAATGTTGCCGTTATACATGTGCCGCAGGAAAGATTGGTTATATTGAATCGTGGGCGGCGGCGGGCGATAGCCACTATAGGGACTGTAATAACCACGATTGTTGGAATAAAACGGTTCTGCATTATAGACAGCAACACCGTCACCCAACAATTCATTGCTGCGGCGGGCACCCATGGAGTTGACATTGCCCCAGCCGGCGCGGCTGCCACCACTCATGTAGAATTGGACGCCGCTGCGTTCGCTGCTGTCGCTGTCACCTGTAATGCCCAGCATGGAGCCATTGGGATTGGCACCAGGGCGGGCATAGGATTGTGCGGCCACCCGTTCGCCCGGCGTCAATGAACGCTCAATGGGTTTGAAGCCATTCACCTTCGGTGCCGTCTCTTCCGCCAGAACGGGGGCGGTACCCAGGATCAGCAGCGTGGCAATTCCGGCGGCACGGCGTGCGATGGACCGCAGCCCATGGGCTGGAACAACGTTCATGGCAAACTCCATAGCCTGTCGGGGCGGGGATCGAGCCCCGCCAGCGTATCCTGTAAGGTCGTGCCGACGGGGCCCCGCGTCAAGTCTTTCTGACGAGTTTAATACCAAGAGCCATGGGCCGCGGCTCTTGGTATCTGCGTGTTCCGTCAGGCCCGGGCAGCCACCGGCCTCTACGGGGCATGGTCCATGCCCCGTGGTTTAACGCCGACCGTCGATCTGGACATTCAGCATGAAGGAATTGCCGGTCGGATAATCCCGGTAGACATCACGATAGATCACCGTGGCCGGCGGGCGCGGGGGCGGGGCGTAGTGATGGTACACCACGGGCGGCGGGGGCGGCCGGTGATAATGGTGATGATGGTGGTGGTGATGCGGCCGGCCATGCTGCGGGCCGCGATCATAATAATGGTGGTGATGCTGCTGATGGCGACCACCGCGACGGTGATCATCGCCGGCAAAGGCTTCACCCATCGGGGCCAGGGCCATCATCGTGGCCGCGATCGCGGCGAGGGAAAGTGTGTTTTTCATTTTCGTTCCTATCCGATCCACTGCCTGGGGGATAGGAACAGGCTGGCCCGGCATCTGGGCGGGATTGCGGCAGGCGCACGGCAGAATAGGCCACAGCCCGTGACAAGTTTGGGTCAGCGTTCCCCGGATAGCCAGCATGGCGGCATCGGTATCGCCCGTGCTAAACAGGCAGGCCCCTGGCCCCGGAGAAGCCACCCTTTCCATGCTTGAGCTGATTTATCGCGGATTGACCCATCTGGCCGGTCCGGCCGTGCGGCGGCTGTTGGACCGACGGGCGTTGCGTGGCAAGGAGGATAAGGCCCGCCGGGGCGAAAGGCTGGGCCGACCTGGCCGGGCCCGGCCAAAAGGACCGCTGGTCTGGGTCCATGCAGCCAGTGTTGGGGAATCGCTGGCCGTGCTGCCGCTGGTGGAGCGGTTGCTGGCGACCGATCCGGCCTGTCATGTGCTGGTCACCACCGGTACCGTCACCTCTGCGGAATTGATGGCGAAGCGGCTGCCGGCCCCGCGTGCCTTTCATCAATATGTACCGGTCGATCTGCCGGTGGCGGTACATGGGTTCCTGGACCATTGGCAACCCGATCTGGTGTTGTGGATTGAATCGGAGTTCTGGCCCAACCTGCTGGCTGGCATCCGCCGCCGGGCCATCCCTTGTGCCCTGGTGAATGCGCGGCTGAGTGCGCGCAGTTTCCGCAACTGGCGTCGGGCGCCCGGCGCGGCGCGGCGGTTGCTGTCGGTTTTCCAACTGGCCTTGGCGCAGACCCAGGTGGAGGCGGATTATCTCAGTGCCCTGGGCATCGGTGATGTGCGGGCGCTGGGTAATCTGAAATATTCCGCTGCCCCCCTGCCGGTCGATGTGGGCGAACAGGCGCTGTTGGCCGACCGGCTGGCGAGTCGGCGGCTCTGGTGTTTTGCTTCCACCCATGCGGGGGAGGAGGAAACGGCCATTCTTGCCCAGATGCGGCTGCGGACCACCCACCCCAATGCCCTGATGATCCTGGTTCCCCGCCATCCGCCGCGCGGCGATGCGGTGGCCGATCTGCTGGCGGCGTCCAACCTGTCTGTGGCCAGACGTTCCCGCGGGGACTTGCCAGGCCCGGAGACGGATGTGTTCCTGGTCGATACGTTGGGGGAGCTGGGGTTGGTGTTCCGGCTGTGCCCGGTCAGTGTTGTGGGTGGTTCCTTCGTGCCGATTGGCGGGCATAACCCGATTGAGCCGGCGCTGCTGGGCAGCGCTGTGCTGTATGGCCCGCATATGCATAATTTTGCGGAGATCGCGGTGGCGTTGGAACAGGCGGGCGGCGCGTGCCGGTTGGCTGGACCGGATGATCTGGCCCCCGCCCTGGTGCGGTTGTTCGACGATGCCAAAGCCCGGCAGGCCCAGGCCGATGCTGCCCGTGCGGTGGCGGAGGCCAATGCCCAGGCCATCGACCGGGTGATGGTGGCCCTGATGCCGCTGCTGCGCCGGGCCGGGATCGGCCGATGAGGGCGCCGGGCTTCTGGTATCGCCCGCCGGGGCTGGCGGCGGCGGTATTATCGCCGGTGGCCTGCCTGTGGGCGGGGGTCACGGCCCGGCGGCTGCGGCAAGGGGTGCCGGTTCGCGCCGGGGTGCCGGTGATCTGTGTCGGCAATCTGGTGGCGGGTGGGGCTGGCAAGACGCCGCTGGTACGTTATCTGGTGGAACGGCTGCAGGCGCGGGGGCTTCAGGCTGCCGCCCTGTCGCGGGGGCATGGCGGGCGGTTGACCGGGCCGTTGCGGGTTGATCCTGCGCAGCATATGGCCGCCGATGTTGGCGATGAACCGCTGCTGCTGTCCCGGCATGTTCCCGCCTGGATCGGCCGCGACCGGGTGGCCGCGGCAAGGGCCATGCGCGATGCCGGCATCCAGGTGATCATCATGGATGACGGTTTCCAGAATCCGGCCCTGGCCAAGGATCTCTGCCTGATCGTTGCCGATGCCGGGGCCGGATTCGGCAATGGCCGGGTCATTCCCGCCGGCCCCTTGCGTGAACCGGTGGCCGATGGGCTGGCCCGCGCCCATGGGGTGCTGCTGATGGGGGCGGAAGGGCCGCCGGCCGGTGCCGTGCGCGACGCAGCGGCCAGGGCCGGCCTGCCCTTGGTGACGGCCAGCCTGCGGCCTGATGCCGGGGCCGCTGCCCGCTTGGCCGGGCGGCGGGTCTTGGCCTTTGCTGGCATTGGCCGGCCGGAGAAATTCTTCGATACGCTGCGCAGCATCGGCGCCATGCCGGTCGCCACCCTTTCCTTTCCCGACCATCACCCTTACATGGCGGACGAACTGTCGGCGCTGTTGCGCCGGGCGGACGCGCTGGAGGCGCTGCCGGTGACGACGGAGAAGGATGCCATGCGGCTGCCGCCGTCGCTGCGGGCGCAGGTGGAAATCCTGCCGGTGCAGGTGGTGCTGGGCGATGCGGCGGCGCTGGATCGTTTATTGGATGGTGTGATCGGGGTGGGCAATGGCGACGCATAGCCAGGCGCGGCGAAAACTGAACCGCTTGGTGCTCTATCGGGTGGAAGCGGCATTGGCATGGATTTTCATCAAATCCATGCGGCTGCTGGGCCCGGTGGCGGCGTCGAATGTTGGTGGCTTCATCATGCGCACCCTGGGCCCGCGGTTGCCATCATCGACCCGGATGCGGCGCGCCGTTGCCCGCGCCCTGCCAGACCTGGACGGGCCGGCGGTGGACAGGGTGGTTCGTCAGGCTTGGGACAATCTGGGCCGCACCTTTGGTGAATATGTGCATCTGGACCATCTGGCCGCCCATTATGCCGATCATGTTGATCTGGTGGGGGCGGAGCATCTGCAGGCGCTGGTTGAGGATGGGCGGGCGGGCATTGTCTTCACCGGTCATTTCGCCAATTGGGAATTGTGCGCCATGACCGCGTCCCGGTTCGGGCTGGATCTGACCTATGTGTTCCGCCGGCCCAACAACCCCTATGTCGCCAAGATGCTGGCCCGCGCCCGGGGGCCGTTAGGCGGGCATATGGTACCCAAGGGCAAGGAAGCGGCGCGCGGCCTGGTGGATGCCGTGCGTGCCGGCAACCATGTCGGCCTGCTGATCGATCAGAAACTGAACGAGGGCATTCCCGTGCCCTTCCTGGGCCGGGATGCGATGACCGGCACCCTGCTGGCCGATCTGGCCCTGCGCTATGATATTCCGGCCGTGCCGCTGCGGGTCATCCGGCTGGGGCCAGCCCGCTTCCGGGTGGAAGCCCTGCCGCCCATGCGTTTTACCCGCAGCGGTGACATGCGGGCCGACGCGGCTGCGGTGATGCACCAGCTTAACGATCTGCTGGGCGCGTGGGTACGCGAAGACCCCGGCCAGTGGATGTGGCAACATCGCCGCTGGCCGGATTGAGGGCAGAGGGTTCACTCATACACGGCGTAATATTTGCGTGCCGGCTCCAGCACCTCCCATGTGCCGGTGAAGCCGGCGGGCATGACAAAGGCGTCGCCCGCCTGGAAGCGGCGTTGCTGCCCGTCATCACCCGTCACCAGCACCACGCCTTCCAGCCACTGACAAAATTCATTCTCACGGAAAATGACGCGCCATTTGCCGGGCTGACAGCACCAGATGCCACAGTTGAAGCGCCCATCGGCACTGGTGAAACGGTTGGAGACGGTCTGCAACGGATCGCCGGCCAGGATCCGGTCTGCCGGTGGGCGATAGCTTTCCGGTGCCGGCCCAGCATCGCCCAGAGCCACCATGGGGGGAAGGGCGGGGGGCTGCATGATCCTCTCCATCTCTGTTGATGACGATGGCAGCATGGCGGCTATCGTCAAGCTGATCAAAGCTGTTTATACTCGCTTGTATAGTTTTGCAGAACAAGCGGGCCGCCCGCATGAAGAAATTACCGCCAGTACCTGAGGATGAGCGGGAGCGCGTTGCCAGCCTGCACGGTTACGATATCCTGGATACGGACCCGGAGGAATCCTTTGACCGGTTAGCCCGTCTGGCTGCCACCTTGATCGGGACTCCCATCGCCCTGGTCTCTCTGGTGGATGAGACGCGGCAATGGTTCAAGGCCCGCTATGGGCTGGAGGCCCCGCAAACACCGCGCGAGATAGCCTTTTGTGCCCATACCATCCTGGGTACCGATATCATGGAGGTGGAGGACGCGCTGCTGGATGCGCGCTTCGCCGATAATCCGCTGGTGACGGGGGCGCCGGATATCCGTTTCTATGCCGGGGCGCCGCTGTTGACCCCCAGCGGGCACCGGCTTGGCACGCTCTGTGTCATCGACCGCCAGCCCCGGCATTTATGTGACCGCGACCGGCAGGTTCTGCGCGATCTGGCCCAGACGGCCATGCAACTGATTGAACTGCGCCATGCCGGCCTGCTGGCGGTTGCGGAATTGGCGGCCCGCCGGCGGGCCGAAGCGGAATTGACCCGGCAGGAGGCGGAGAGCCGTCAGGCCCGGGAGCAGGCGGAGGCGGCGTTGGCCGCCCGGTCCCTGTTCCTGGCCACCATGACGCATGAATTGCGCACGCCGCTGACCGCCGTGATCGGCTTTTCCGGCCTGATGGCGGGGGAGGTCATGGGGCCGCTGGGCGACCCTGCCTATAAGGAATTTGTGGAGAATATCCGTTCCAGCGGCCAGCATCTGCTGGATCTGGTCAATGACATGCTGGATATCGCGCGCGTTGAGGCCGGCAAGCTGGAGCTTTGCGCCGCGCCCTTCGACAGCCAATCCCTGGTGACCCAGGTGGTGCGGCTGGTGCGCGGCCTGGCATTCGAACGCAAGGTGACGATCGAGCTGTTGCCTGAGGGGGATTGGCAGTTGGTACAGGTGGATGCCCGCGCCATCAAGCAGGTGCTGCTGAACCTGCTCTCCAATGCCGTGAAGTTTACCCCGGCGGGTGGGGTGGTGCAGATATCGGCCCATCGCCGGGGCCGGCGGCTTGTGCTGACGGTGCGGGATAATGGTGACGGCATCGCCTCGGCCGATCTGGCCCGGCTGGGCCAGCCTTATGAACAGGCCGGCGATGCCGATAGCCGATCCAAGGGCACCGGTCTGGGTCTGGTCCTGTCACATGAGCTGGTGCGCTGCCATGGCGGCCAGTTATGCCTGGAAAGCGAGCTGGGCCGGGGCACTACCGCCAGCTTCGACCTGCCGCTGGCGCCTTATGGCAGCCGTCCGGTCTGAACAGCGGCCCGCACAAGGCGGATTCACCTGTCGGCGGGCCTATGCTAGAGTCCGGGCTTGGTTGTCATCTTGATGCCTGATCCGACAGGTTTTGTGTTTCCGGGGAGTTTGCCGTCATGGCCATGCGCGTCCGTGAAGATTACCGCGGTCTGACCGGTCCCGAAAAAGCCGCCATCCTGATGCTGGCGCTGGGGGAGGAAATTGCCTCCAAGCTGTTCGCGCTGATGGGCGATGACGAGATCAAGGAACTGTCGCAGACCATGGCCAATCTGGGCTCGGTCAGTTCCAATCTGGTGGAACGTCTGTTCGTCGAATTCGCTGAACAGATCAGTTCCACCGGTTCCCTGGTCGGTACGTTCGACAGCACCGAACGGCTGCTGACCAAGGTGCTGCCCAAGGACAAGGTCGACCAGATCATGGAGGAAATCCGTGGTCCCGCCGGCCGTACCATGTGGGACAAGCTGACCAATGTGAATGAACAGGTGCTGGCCAACTATCTGAAGAACGAATATCCGCAGACGGTGGCCGTGATCATGTCCAAGATCAAGGGCGACCATGCCGGCCGCGTGCTGCAGCTTCTGCCCGAAAGCTTCGCCATGGAAGTGATCATGCGCATGTTGCGCATGGAGGCGGTACAGAAGGAAGTGATCGACGATATCGAGCGTACCCTGCGCACTGAATTCATGTCGAACCTGGCCCGCACCAACCGCCGCGACGCGCATGAGATGATGGCGGAAATCTTCAACAGCTTCGACCGCAACACGGAAAGCCGTTTCCTGGCCGCCCTGGAAGAACGTAACCGCGACAGCGCCGAACGCATCCGCGCCTTGATGTTCACGTTTGAGGATTTGTCCAAGCTGGACCCCAGCGGTATCCAGACCCTGCTGCGCAGCGTGGACAAGCAGAAGCTGGCGACGGCGCTGAAGGGGGCCTCCGATACGCTGAAGGACATGTTCTTCACCAACATGTCCGAACGTGCCGCCAAGATCATGCGCGAGGATATGGGCGCCATGGGCCCGGTGCGCCTGCGCGATGTCGATGAGGCGCAGATGTATATGGTGCAACTCACCAAGGACATGGCCGCGCGCGGCGAAATCGTCATTGCCAGCGGCAAGGGCGAGGACGAGTTGGTTTATTGATCTGGTGTATCATTTTCCTCGGGAAGTCGTAATATGTTGGATTTAAGATCCCAATATAATGGACTTTGTTACCATCTGAAATAATTCCTGTGCATTGTTCGTGCAACCTTGACCGCCATGTTTTTCAGTTTCTTTTTTATGTTCTGGGGCGTTTGAACTGGCATAGAAAAATAACGGTGTTTGATTGCCTCTTTGTCTTAATGTGTCTAGAAGCTTATATCCCTCGTGCGGACCTTCTTGACGCCCCATATCAGAAATGATCGCTGCAAATCGGTGATTTTCAATTTCTGCTAATGCCTCATCGGTCGATAATGCTAATGTAAATCTAATTCCTAATTCTGAAAAAGCTTTCCTTTCATATATATTATTTTGTGGCCTATCATCTACCCACAGGATGTGATTTCTCCATGTCTTGTTATCTTCCCAGCTTTCTGATAGCGCTTTGTTTACTGTTCTTACTATTTCTTCTACATTTATTTCGGTATAGGGCTCGCTGTCCTTTTTTACGGCGAGAGCAAGAGATGTCGCTGTCGAAACTTCTTTTTGGATCGTTTCTATGTAATTTCTCTCATTTTTAAAATCTGTGGGTGCAAATAGTTTTACAGGGTGTTTTATAACGAGCCATGTAAAAATGGCGAGAACCAGGACTGGATAAATTATGATAAAATAGATCAAAGGAACTTTCTCGCTTGGGGTTAATTCACCTGATGTAGCAGCAAATAATGTTGCAATACTATAAACTAAAACTATGAAAAGAGCTATTATGCCTAGCGGGTTGCGCGAAAGGGTGGTGGCTGCATTCAAAACGTCGTTTTTTTCGTTCGGCATGGTGCCTGACCAAAATCTTAGCGGATAATTCAATAGTACAAATTCTCTGTTTATATGCAAGATTTTCCGGAAAAACGAAAAGGCCCGACGTTGCCGTCGGGCCTTTTCGTTTCACTCACAAGCACTTACGTGCGGACGGTGGCGTCCCCAACGGGATTCGAACCCGTGTTACCAACGTGAAAGGCTGGTGTCCTAGGCCTCTAGACGATGGGGACGTGTCCGTGAGGTGGCGCGGTGTATAATCGGCCCTTGAGCAGGACGCAAGCACTTTTTTCAGGTCTGTGAAAATCAATTGCTCCATGGCACGGGAGCCATGGCGAGAAAGCCCTCGCCGGCCCGCAGGCGGCACGATATCAAGGCGCTATGAGCGACCAGACCCAATTCGAAATTTATGTGGTGACCACCCCCGGCCTGGAATCCGCGCTGTGCGCGGAGATGAAGGCTGCCGGTTTCGCCCGCCCGCAGCCCGGCAAGGGCGGTGTTGTCACCCATGGCGGCTGGCGGGAGGTCTGGCGCGCCAATCTGGAACTGCGCGGGGCGACCCGCGTGCTGGCGCGCATCGGCGGGTTCCGGGTGTTGCATCTGGCCCAGTTGGACAAGCGGGCGCGTAAATTCCCCTGGGCCGATTTCCTGCACGCTGATGTGCCGGTGCGGGTGGATGCAAGCTGTACCCAGTCCCGCATCTATCACGCCGGGGCGGCCGCCCAGCGCATCGCCCGCGCCATCACCGAAGAATTGGGTGCACCCATCGCGGAGGATGCGGAGATCACCATCAAGGCCCGCATCGATGATGATCTTTGTACCTTCA
The DNA here is from genome assembly GCA_943370215.1 of Azospirillum sp. RU38E. Lineage (GTDB taxonomy): Bacteria > Pseudomonadota > Alphaproteobacteria > Azospirillales > Azospirillaceae > Niveispirillum. Next base: position 36,667 of record CALRQC020000039.1, on the reverse strand, counting down.
GCATCGATACGTCGGGCGAGCCGCTGCACAAGCGCGGCTATAAAGAGGCGGTGAACAAGGCGCCGATGCGGGAGACGATGGCGTCGCTGTTCCTGCGCCAATGCGGCTATGACGGCAAGGAACCGGTGGTGGACCCGATGTGCGGTTCCGGCACCTTCGTCATTGAGGCGGCGGAAATCGCTGCCGGCCTGAAACCGGGGCGGGCCCGTTCCTTTGCCTTTGAAAAGCTGGCCGGGTTTGATGCTGCCGCCTGGGCAGCCCTGAAAGCGACGGGAACAGCCACCCCGCCGACCGTGCGTTTTTACGGCAGTGACCGGGATGCCGGTGCCATCAAGATGAGCCAGGAAAACGCCGCGCGCGCCGAGGTGTCGGCCTGGACGGATTTCCATCACCATGCCATCAGCGACCTGAACCCGCCGGACGGCGGGCCAGGTCTGGTCATCCTCAACCCGCCTTATGGCGGCCGTATCGGTGATACGCGCCAGCTCTATGCGCTATACGGTACGCTGGGTAAGGTGCTGATGAACCGGTTCCGCGGCTGGCGGGTGGGCATCATCACCAATGAACCGGCCCTGGCCAAGGTGACGGAACTGCCCTTCTTGCCTAATGCGGACCCGGTGCTGCATGGCGGCATCAAGGTGACGCTTTATCGGACAGGCCCGCTGGGCGGTAAGGTAGTCTAATACATAGTGGCGACCGCCGCCGCGCGGGCTCGTGCCGCGTGAAGCCAGCTTAGCCTCGGCAACTGAGTGTAAGGCAGCAGAGGGGGCGCTGCAAACGCCCCCTCTGCTGATTATTCATGAGAGGCCGTAATAGTCTGGGTCAGCAATGCTTGTGCTGCGGTTTTCCGCCATCCCATTTGCCAGATAGTGGAAGAGAGGATTCACCCCCGCTGCTTGCACATCTGGGTAGGCTTGCAGATAGGCAGAAACATCGAATAGAGCCGAGGGGTCGCGGCCTTCACGCCAGCCGTAAAGCTGGAAATGTTCCCAGGCGCTCATGATACCTGCCTGGACGGCCGCAGCGACATCGGGGTTCTTATCCAGGTAATAACTGGTATTGAACAATCCAAACGGGCTACGCCCTTCATGTTGGCCATAAAGACGATAATGTTCCGCCCCTGACCCCAGTATTCCCGACGAAACAGCGGCAGCAACGTCGCTATTCTGGGCCAGATATCCCGCGTCGTCGAACAGAGCCCCATTGTCCAGAACCTTTATCGGGTTGACCGGTACTACTTGATTGGAGAACAGCAGCAGTTCCACGCTGGTCAGAGTATCGGTTCCCGTTCCGGCAGGGCCGGTGACAGTGGTTTTATCGCCGTTCACCGTCACGTTGTAGTTACTGCGAGGGCCATTGTAGCGTGCAACATCAAGGCCAGCACCACCATTCAAAAGGTTATTGCCCTCGCCCCCAATCAGCATATCATCGCCATCGCCGCCATTAAGGGTATCATTGCCCACCCCGCCAAACAGTACATCATCTCCGCCAAAACCATTAATTGTATCGTCACCAGCGCCGCCGCGCAATGTATCGGCACCAATCTCGCCACTGATAAAATTGGCCTTCTCATCGCCGGTCAAGTCCAGCTTGAGCTTTTGGCTCAAATCTAGGATGGCAAAACCGGTGGTCGTCTGCCCCACCAGATAGCGTCCGTCTTTGCCCATCAGTTCCAGTGTACCGGTGTTGATTTTGGCCGTGTCATCCACGGCAAGCATGGCAACCGGTTGCCAACTATGGGTATCCAACACGGCCACCTCACCCGAATTGCGTTGGGCGAAGAGATAATTGCCGGTTCCGGAAAATTCCCCCGAATAAAAACCCTGTGTGCCAATATTATGGATCAGTGAAAAATTTAAATCGAAAACGTAACCAAAATTAACGGCAAGTCCGCGTGCTTCTGAAATGTCGCCAGATCCGTTATTGTATCCACTGGTGCCAAAATTATAAAGATCGCCGACGGATATAATTGCGCCGACATTTGCATCATATATTTGCATCCGTCCGCTGGAAGTGTTGCTTTCCAATATCAGGATGTAACGATGATTTTCTGAGGAGACGAGATAAGAAGATTGTTGAACGCCAACATTTCCCCCCGTTGTCGTCGTCACATTCTGGGTGATGAAGGTTTTATTGTTCGTGTCGAACCATCGCAGTGGGTTTCCTCCGGAGCCGGCGAAGTCAGTTGTTATCAGGGCGGCACCGGTGCTGGCCACTGCGACGTCATAGACGCCGCGTTCCTGGCCAGATGCGACAAAATGAAGATCTTGAACCTTCAAACTGTCCAGATCGATGCGATGGATCGTGTCCTTAAATCGGCTATCCCACCAAATGTCCGATGAGACGATGGGTGTAGTATCTCCCTGTGCTACAAGTAGAGAGCTTCCATCAGCAGTGACATCAAGTCCTGCCAATGTTCCGCCTAGTATGACCGGTGACAGGAATTTCTGCGTCGTTGGCGACCAACGTTCCACAGTCCCTGTTTTGGTAGTGAAATAGAGCAGGTCCCGTTTCTCGTCGTAAACCATGCCGACGATACCGGGCAGATTAACATGGGTAGGAAACGTCATGACACCACCTTTTTAGATAAGATTTTATGTAATGATCTTTTTAAAATATATTATTGCGATATGTGCGCGCAAATCAATGCAAGTCTTTGAATGTGGCGCCGGAGAATAACTTTTTTGCCAGAGCAGAAACAACAAAAGCCCGGCTGAAAGCCGGGCTTTTGTAGAAACACGCAAGATATGGCGTCCCCAAGGGGATTCGAACCCCTGTTACCGCCGTGAGAGGGCGGTGTCCTAGGCCTCTAGACGATGGGGACTAGAGCCTCGCGGTGGAGGGGGTGTTTAAAGGGTTGGTCGGGTGTGATCAAGCCCTTTTTTCACGATCCCGTTATTTTTCTGCGGCTGACGCGGCCAGCGCCAGGAAATGCTCCACATCGGCCGCTGGTGTGTTCCAGGCCGTGACCAGCCGCACGACCTGCCCATCCCAGCGGTAAAAGCCGGCACCGTGCGCCTGCAGATGGGTGATCATGGCTTCCGGCAGGGCGGCGAAAATCTCGTTAGCCTCTACCGGGTGGGCCAGGGTGACGCCGGGCAGCGCCGCCAGCCCCTGGGCCAAACGGGCAGCCATAGCATTGGCATGGGCGGCCAGCCGCAGCCATAACCCGTCCGCCAGATAGGCATCCAACTGCGCGGACAGGAACCGCATCTTGGAGAAAAGATGGGCTGAGCGCTTGCGGCGATAGGCGAAATCCGCCGCCTTGGCGGGATCAAAGAAGATCACCGCTTCGGCACCTAAGGCCCCGTTCTTGGTGGCGCCGAAGGAAAGCGCATCCACGCCCGCCCGCCATGTCACCTCTGCCGGATCGCAGCCCAGATGGGCGACAGCATTGGCGAACCGCGCGCCATCCATATGGACCGACAAGCCATGGCGGTGGGCGATGTCGGCCAATGCTGCCACTTCGTCGGGGCGATAGATGGTGCCGGCTTCCGTCGCCTGGGTCAGCGACAGGGCCGCCGGCTGTACGGCATGGACAAAGCCCTTCGGCGCGCGGTCCAGGGCGGCGGCCAGGGTTTCCGGCGATAGTTTACCGTGCGGGCCGGGCAGGGGCACCAGCTTGGCCCCGCCGGTGAACATTTCCGGTGCGCCGCATTCATCGGCCTGGATATGCGCCTCGGCATGGCAATAGACAGAACCCCAGGGCGGGGTAAACTGGGCCAGTGCCAGGGCATTGGCGGCCGTGCCGGTGGCCACCGGGAATATTGCCACCGGCCGGCCGAACAGATCGGCAAAGCGCTGCTCCAGCCGCTTGCTGATGGCATCGGCCCCATAGGAGGGGGCGGTCCCTGCATTGGCTTCCAGCAGCGCCGCCATGATTTCCGGTGCGGCACCCGCCACATTATCCGACATGAAATTCATTTAACGTTTGATCCAGCGGAAAGTGGGGTTGCCTGTGACATGAATCACGGCAACAGGCGTCGGTCGGCCCGCATTTTGTCACAAGAGGATCAAGGGCTGGCCGGCGTGGTGGTGACAAGCAGATGGGATGTCCCATCGCGCGGATCAACCAGCAGAACCTGCACCCGCCCATCGGGCTGGCGCACCTGCAGGGCGATCCGTCCGCCGATGCTGGCCAGACCCGGCAACAGCTCTGCCCCGGCGGGCAGGGCCAGCGGGGTGGCGGTCAGCGGCCCAACGGCCACCGGTTCGCCGGCCTTGGTCGGCGGGGCGGCGGGGGTGGGGCTGGTGGCGTCCGGCACTGTCTGTTTGGTGCCGAACCGTTCGCTGAATTTACGCGGATGGTCGGGGTCGGTCGAACGCTTGTAGACTTCGTAGCCAATGAATGCGAAGCCCGCAGCAATCGCCAGGGCCCCGAGGATGAGGAGAAGTTTCAGTGTCCGCACGTACCGCACTTCCTGCGTTGGAGACAGCCGGCCTTGGGGCCGGGCTGGACTTTGACGATCTGGATGACGACCTGGTCGATGGTGGCGCCGATGACGCCACCGAGGCGGGCAAGGGCGCTTTCCACCAAGTGATGATCGATCCGGCACGCGATGGCGACAGGCTGGATCGGGCACTGGCCGACGCGTTGGCCGGGGTCGGCCTGTCGCGGTCACGGCTGGCGGCGCTGATTGCGCAGGGCCATGTCGCCACGGGCGGTGAGACCATACTGGACGCGTCCCGCAGGGTCAAACAGGGCCAGCACTATGATGTCACCGTGCCGGCCTCCGCCCCGGCACTGCCGCAGCCGCAGGATATCCCGCTGTCGGTCATCTATGAGGATGCGCATCTGCTGGTGATTGACAAGCCGGCCGGCATGGTGGTGCATCCCGCCGCTGGCAACCATGATGGCACGCTGGTCAATGCCCTGCTGCACCATTGCGGGGCCGACCTGTCGGGCATTGGCGGGGTACGCCGGCCCGGCATCGTCCACCGGCTGGACAAGGATACCAGCGGCCTGATCGTGGTGGCCAAGAATGACAAGGCGCATCAGGGCCTGTCGGCCCAGTTCGCCGACCGGTCGCTGTCGCGCACCTATCAGGCGGTGGTCTGGGCTGTGCCCAACCCGCGCGCAGGCGAGATCAGTGGCAATATTGGCCGCCATCCCAGCGACCGTAAACGCATGGCGGTGCTGGAACGCGGCGGCAAGCCGGCCGTTACCCGTTATAGTGTTTTGCGCCCGCTGGGTCTGGCCGCTTCCCTGGTGGAATGCAAGCTGCTGACCGGGCGTACCCACCAGATTCGCGTCCACATGACCCATATCGGCCACCCGCTGGTGGGCGATCAGGTCTATGGCCGCATCCGCCCCGGCCGCACGCGCGGCGTGTCGGACGGGCAGAAACAGGCGCTGAATGGTTTTCCGCGTCAGGCCCTGCACGCAGCAGCCATTGAGTTCATCCATCCGGCCACGGGCGAGCGGCTGCGTTTCGAAACTGTGTTACCGGATGATTTCAGGGGCTTAATCCAGTCCCTGGAAACGTTATAATGGCGGCGATGCGCAACAGCCGCCGGGCCGCCATGGCCGGTATCCGTTGCGCATCGCCGCATTCTGCAATGCTGGCCGCCGCCGGTGCCTTGTCAGGGCCGGACGGGGGTATCAAGCCCATGAAGGGGGAATGACCATGCCGAGCGTACCCGCCATCCCGGTTGTCAGTTCTGAAAGCAACCTGTCCCGCTACCTGACCGAAATCCGGCAGTTCCCGATGCTGCAGCCGGAAGAGGAATATATGCTGGCCAAGAGCTGGCGGGAGCATGAGGACACCAAGGCTGCCCATCGCCTGGTCACCAGCCATCTGCGTCTGGTCGCCAAGATCGCCATGGGCTATCGCGGCTACGGTCTGCCGGTATCGGAACTGATCTCCGAGGGCAATGTCGGCATGATGCAGGCGGTCAAGCGGTTTGACCCCGAGCGGGGCTTCCGGCTGGCTACCTATGCCATGTGGTGGATCAGGGCCGCCATTCAGGAATATATTCTGCATAGCTGGTCGCTGGTGAAAATGGGCACCACGGCGGCGCAGAAGAAGCTGTTCTTCAACCTGCGCAAGCTGAAGGGGCAGATGCAGGCCATCGACGAGGGCGATCTGGCCCCCGAAACGGTGACCAAGATCGCCCAGACGCTGGATGTGCCGGAAGAGGATGTGGTGTCGATGAATCGCCGGCTGGCCGCCGCCGACCATTCGCTGAACGCGCCGCTGCGCGTGGATGGCGAGGGGGAGTGGCAGGATTGGCTGGTGGATGAAACGGACAGCCAGGAAATCCGCCTGGGTGAACAGCAAGAACTGGGCAAGCGTCAGGCCCTGCTGGCCAACGCCATGAAGTCGCTGAACGAGCGTGAGCGGCATATCCTGGCGGAACGCCGCCTGCGGGATGAGCCGACCACCCTGGAAGACCTTTCCGCCCAATATGGCATCAGCCGTGAACGCGTGCGCCAGATCGAGGTGCGGGCGTTCGAAAAGCTGCAAAAGGCCATCAAGTCGGCGGCGGTGGAGCAGCGGCTGGCCTGATCAGGCCGCCGCTGTCAGGGGCAGGAACAGGTCGGTGACGGCCTGATCTTCCGGCACATCGGGGAAAAAACGCAACCGTTGGGCAAAGAGCGGGAAGCCGCGCGCTTCATACCCGCTTGCCGGCAGCCATTGCCGGTAAAGGAAGTGTGCTGCTGCGCGCAGATCATCGCCCGCCCCCACCTGTCGCAGCACGGCGCAGGGGCCGCCTTGGATGCTGCCTTCCGCCACGCCCACCGCGTTGGGGGCCAGCGGGCCGGTGATGGCGGCGCAGATATCAAGCCGGTAAGCGTCGGGCGCGACGCTGTCGGGATCATCATGGAAAATATTGAAGGTGGCGCTGATGGCGGGTGGCAACCGGTTTGCCCGCCGCCAGCCGATGAAGCGGCGGATGCTGTCGCCGATCAGCGCCGGGTCGCCCTGATGGCGCAGAAACGCCACCCGCGTTGACGGGAAATCGACCAGACGGACCTGATCGGCGGTGAAGGGGGATGTCATGGCAGAACTCTCCTGTTTCATGGGGGCCAGGGCGTGGCGCCAGCCGGCCCAATCGGGGGTGGTGCGGAAGGCGCTGGGCGACTGGCCGATGGTCTGGCGGAACAGGCGGCTGAAGGATTCCGGGCTGGCATAGCCGCATTCCAGCGCCACCTGGGTGATGGAAAGATCGGGGCGGAAAGCCAGCCAGTGCGCCGCCCGTTTCAACCGCACGCGCTGCACATAGCGGTTCAGCGTCATGCCGACATGGGCGGCGAACTGGCGATGGAAATGGAAGGGTGAAAAGGCGGCAATGCCGGCCAGGGTTTCCAGGCTGAGATCGCCATCCAGATGCTGATGGATATGGCGGATCACCCGCCCCATCCGCTGCCTGTACACCGTTGCCATCCCCCATCCCCGCCCGGCTTCGATAGGGGGATGATAGGGCAGGGCAGGGGGTGGTGCCTGACCGATCTTGCGTTTTTTATCCCCACCACCGCATTCTGCCGGCGTTTTCCCATCATCGGAGCCCTGTTTCATGACCACCCAAACCCGCCCCATCGGCCTGATCTGCGCCGTGCCGGAGGAGATCGGCCATTTCGGGGCGCATCTGCAGGTGACGGCGGTAACGGAACTGGCGGGGTTCCGCTTTCTGGCCGGTGACATGGATGGCGTGCCGGTGGTGCTGGTGGAGGCTGGCATCGGCAAGGTGAATGCCGCCATTGTCGGCACCCTGCTGGCCCAGCATTTTGCCGTGCGGGCGCTGGTTTTCTCCGGCGTGGCCGGTGGGTTGGACCCGGATCTGGGCATTGGCGATGTGGTGATCGCCCGTACCCTGATCCAGCATGATTATGGCGCACTTTGTGATGGGCGGTTGACGCCCTACCAACCGGGGGTGCCGCCGCTGCCCGGCCTGGAAGGGCCGGTCGGGTATCACCTTGCCGACGGGCTGGAAGGGCGCATCGCGGCGGTCCTGGCCGGGCTGGAACTGCCCGCCATGCCGGCGATGGCCACCGGCGGGCAGGCACGGCAGCCGGCGATCCGGTTCGGCACCGTGCTGACCGGCGATTATTTCCTGAATTGTGCCGCCACCCGCACCGACCTGCATGATCGTTTCCAGGCCCAGGCGGTGGAGATGGAAGGGGCCGCCCTGGCCCAACTGGCGGAGCGGTTTGGCCTGCCGCTGGTGGTGGTGCGGGCATTGTCCGATCTGGCTGGCGGCGACAGCCACGTGGATTTCCCCAGCTTCGCCCGCGCGGCGGCGGGTGGGGCGGCCCTGATCGTCCGGCGGCTGATTGCGCTGCTGGCGGAACCGACGGAAAATTCCTGATCGCGACCGCAACGGGTTTTCAGGGCTGCGGCGTAAAAGGCACGGGGGTTGGATGAAACCGGGATTTCCCAGGAGAATCAGCCCCTGCCGATATGCCCTTTGCTGAGGCACCGGCGCCGGTTCCGCATACCTTTTCCGGCGTCGTTGCGCGGGTTCGCCCATAACCCGCCGCACCTTGAAGGGGTGGCCGCTGACACGCCCCTGCGATCAACGCGGCCACCCCTGCCTTTTGTATATTCATGCCCTTGCGGCAATTTCCCGCCCCTGGCATCCGCTTTTATCGTTCTGCTTGTGCGCTTTACATCCTATCTTAAGGGGTGTGTATCCCAACCCTTTGAGGATGAAGCGCCATGGCCAAGAAGGCCCCCAGCATCAATATCGGTATTTCCGACAAGAACCGGGAAAAGATCGCCGAAGGCCTGTCCGCCCTGCTGGCTGACAGCTACACGCTGTATCTGAAGACGCACAATTTCCATTGGAACGTCACCGGCCCGATGTTCAACACGCTGCACACCATGTTCATGGCGCAGTATACGGAACTGCACACGGCGGTGGACGAGATTGCGGAACGTATCCGCGCCCTGGGCTTCCCGGCCCCCGGCAGCTACACCCAATATGCCAAGCTGACCAGCATTGCGGAGGAAACCGGCGTGCCCAAGGCGGAAGAAATGATCCGCCAGTTGGTCGATGGGCATGAGACGGTGGCCCGCACCGGCCGCGCCCTGTTCCCCACGGTGGAGGAAGCCGGCGATGAGCCGACGGCCGACCTGTTGACCCAGCGCCTGCAGATCCACGAAAAGACCGCCTGGATGCTGCGCTCCCTGCTGGAATAGGATGATCTGGGGAAGCGGCCGCAATGCCGGCCGCTTCCCGCCTATTGCCTTATTCAGGGTTGATTCGGTCGATCCCTGACGTCAGTTTCCGATGCTCCCCGCCCTTGCCGGGCCCGCAAACCGGAGCATCGACCCTTCCTATGTTGATTTCTGCGCCGTCGACCCGCACGCCGCGTGCCGCCGCCGTGCTGGCATTTTGCCTGCTGCTTTCCCCCGTGGCCGCTGCCGCTGAACCCGCCCCCGCCTTGCCGGCCGGGGTGGAGGCGATGATCCGCCAGGCCGCCGCCGATGGCGATGCCGCCACCCTGGACAAGACCATCAGCCTGGCGCTGGCCGCCTTCCCCGATCAGGCGGAACCGATCACCGCGCTGGGCGACAGCCTGCGCCAGCAACGCCAAACCCAGGCGCTGGCGGCGAAGAAAGCCAATGGCCGGCGTATCCTGTCCGGCTGGACCGGTACGGGGGAACTGGGTGCCTCGCTTTCCACCGGCAACAGCGATGACAAGGCCGTGGCTGTCGGTCTGGCGCTGACCAAGGAAACCGTGGATTGGCGGCATCGGGTGATTGCTGCCGCCGATTATCAGCGCAGCGAGGGGCGCACCAACAAGCAGCGCTACAGCGCCGGTTACGAGCCGAATTATTTCATCAATGAAGCCCTTTATGCCGCCGGCCAATTCGGCTGGGAACGCGACATGTTCGCCGGCTACCGCCACCGTTTCACCGAAACCGTCGGTTTGGGTTATGTGCTGGTGGATGATGGCACCACCAAGCTGGAGGTGGAAGGCGGCCCCGGTGCGCGCCATACGCTCTATGCCGCCAGCGATACCGATCCGGCCTTTACCGAACATGAATTCGTTTTCCGCGCCGCCAGCGCCTTCAGTTACCGATTCAGCGACGATGCCAGTTTCAGCCAGACGGCCAAGACGCTGATCGGCGCGGAAAACCGCACGCTGGAGGCGACCAGCGCCCTGACCACCCGGATCAATGCGTTGTTCTCCGCCAAGATCAGCTTCACGGTGCGCAACGAGAGCGACCCGCCCGATGACCGCAAGGCCACCGATACGGTCAGCCGTGCCACGCTGGTTTATTCCTTCTGACGGGGTAGGGGGGTATGATCCCGCACCCGTCAACACCATGTCTTTGAAAGCGCCCATGTCTGCCACGCCCTCCGGCTTCGCCGCCCTTCCCCCCTGGCCCTGTGTACGGATTGATGGGGCGGCGGCGGGACAATTGGTGTTGGAACTGGCGGCCGGCCGGCCGGTGATTCTCACCTCCTCCCCCGGTATTGCCGGGCTGGCGGGGGCCGGCTGGTGGGCCGCCCTGGGGGAGGGGTTGCAGCAGGCGGCCCGTGCCGCCCCGTTCCTGCTGTTGCTGGATGCGGCGGACCAGACGGGGCAGGTGCTGGCCGCCCTGCGGGCCGGTGTGCAAGCCATCGCTTTCGCGCCCCCGGCCGCGATGCCGGATGATGGAATCGGCCGGCTTCTGGGGCTGGCGGCGGCACATGGGGCCACCCTTTACCAGCGCCCGGCCCATGCCGTTGAGCCGTGTTGGATACGCAACCGTGATGCATCGCTTCGGCAATGGCTAGGCCAACAGCTTGATATACAAGGGATGTAGTGCTTTTGTCTTCGTTACAGGATGGTCTTGCCGCGTTGCAATGCAGGGGCGGCTGGGCTATCAAACCGGCACTCTTATTGGTCGTTCCGACCCACGAACCACGGCAGGAAACCCAACAATGAAGCTCACGCGCCGCGTCAAAGAAATCCTTTCCTGGTATGAGAGCGATAATCCCGGCACCAAGGCCAATCTCGCCCGCATCCTGATGGAAGGCCGGCTGGGCGGTACTGGCAAACTGGTGATCCTGCCGGTGGATCAGGGCTTTGAACATGGCCCGGCCCGCAGCTTCGCCATGAACCCGGCGGCCTATGATCCGCACTATCACTACCAGTTGGCCATTGATGCCGGGCTGTCGGCCTATGCCGCCCCGCTGGGCCCGCTGGAAGCCGGTGCCGCCACCTTCGCCGGCTCCATCCCGCTGATCTTGAAGATGAACAGCGCCAACAGCCTGTCCACCTTCAAGGAAAATGCCGATCAGGCCGTTACCGCCAGCGTTGATGATGCCCTGCGCATCGGCGCCTCGGCCATCGGCTTCACGATCTATCCGGGCTCCGATGCCCAGTTCAACCAGTTCGAGGAAATCCGCGAACTGTCGCGCGAAGCCAAGTCCAAGGGCATCGCCACGGTGATCTGGTCCTATCCGCGCGGTGGTGCCATCTCCAAGAAGGGCGAACTGGCGCTGGATGTGGACGCCTACGCGGCCCATATGGCCGCCCTGCTGGGCGCCCATATCATCAAGGTCAAGCTGCCGACGGCGGACCTGGAGCAGGACGAAGCCCGCAAGATCTATGAAAAGCACAATGTGCCGCGCGAAACCCTGGCGGAACGCGTGAAGCACATCATGCAGGCCAGCTTCAATGGCCGCCGCATCGTTGTCTTCTCCGGCGGTGCCGCCAAGGGTGAGGATGCGGTGTATGAAGATGCCCGCGCCATCCGTGATGGTGGCGGCAATGGCTCCATCATCGGCCGCAACGCCTTCCAGCGTAGCCGTGAAGATGCGCTGGCCCTGCTGGACAAGCTGGTGAAAATCTACCAGGGCAAAGAATAAAAATTACGCCTGTTCCCTCAGGCGCCGGGCGCCGCCGTCCGGCGGCTTGGCTCACGCCCGCACGTGCGGGCGCCGCGCCGGTCGGCGCGGATAGCAAGGGTCAACGGGTTTGACCCTTGCTATAGAGTACCAGCTTGGGGCCCGGTGCGGTTCGCCGCACCGGGCCTTTGCTTTTATTGTCCAGAGAAGACCATGACCGATTGCCGCCTCTACCTGATCACCCCGCCCACCCTGGACCTGAATAGTTTCAAGCCCTTGCTGGCCGCCACGCTGGATGCCGGCGATGTGGCGTGCGTGCAGTTGCGGCTGAAGGATGTGGCGGATGATGTGGTGAAGCGCGCCATCGACGCGCTGCGCCCCATCGTGCAGCAACGCGAGGTCGCCTTCATCCTGAACGACCGGCCCGATCTGGCGGCGGCGGGTGGCTGCGACGGGGTGCATGTGGGGCAGGAAGATACGCCCTATGCCCAGGCCCGCAAGATCATGGGCCGTGACGCCATTGTCGGCGTCACCTGCCATGACAGCCGGCATCTGGCCATGGTGGCGGGGGAAGACGGGGCCGATTATGTGGCCTTCGGCGCCTTCTTTGAGACCGCCACCAAGGAGCCCAAGGCGCGGGCCGAGCCGGAAATCCTCTCCTGGTGGCAGGAGATGATGGAAATCCCCTGTGTCGCCATTGGCGGCATTACGGTGGAGAATTGCCGCGTGCTGGTGGAGGCAGGGGCCGATTTCCTGGCCGTCAGCGGTGGGGTGTGGAACCACCCCAATGGTCCTGCGGCGGCTGTGCAGGCGTTCAATCAGGTGATTGCCGGCGTATGAAGGGGCCACGGGGGCGGTTCTTGCAAGCCGCCCCTTGACGATCCGGGCATGGACAGGCCCGGCATGGCGCGGTAAAACCCAAGCCCCGCATTGTCGCGACCATGCTTGAGCCAGGCCGTTTCCATGTCCAAGAAGACCGTCAACGAAATCCGCTCCACCTTCCTTGATTATTTCGGGAAGAATGGCCATGCCGTGGTCGACAGCTCCCCGCTTGTACCGCGCAACGACCCGACATTGATGTTCACCAATGCCGGCATGGTGCAGTTCAAGAATGTCTTCACCGGTCAGGAAGCGCGCCCCTATAGCCGCGCCACCACCTCGCAGAAATGCGTGCGCGCCGGCGGCAAGCATAATGACCTGGAAAATGTGGGCTATACCGCTCGCCATCACACCTTCTTTGAAATGCTGGGGAATTTCTCCTTCGGCGATTATTTCAAGGCCGACGCCATTGAGCTGGCCTGGAACCTGATCACCAAGGAATTCGGCATCTCGAAGGAGAAGCTGACCGTCACCGTCTATCACACCGATGACGAGGCGTTCGGCTTGTGGAAGAAGATCGCCGGCTTCTCGGACGAGAAGATTATCCGCATCCCGACGTCCGATAATTTCTGGATGATGGGCGATACCGGCCCCTGCGGTCCGTGCTCGGAAATCTTCTACGATCACGGCGCCCATATCCCCGGCGGCCCGCCGGGCTCCCCGGATGAGGATGGTGACCGGTTCATCGAGATCTGGAATCTCGTCTTCATGCAGTATGAGCAGCTTCCGGCCAAGGACGGGGGTTTTGAGCGTGTTGCCCTGCCGAAGCCCAGCATCGATACGGGCATGGGCATGGAACGTCTGGCTGCCGTGCTGCAGGGCGTGCATGACAATTACGATATCGACCTGTTCAAGGGCCTGCTGGAAGCCTCTGCCGAGGCGACTGGCGCCAGCCTGAAGGGGCCGCAGGCCACCTCGCATCGGGTGATCGCCGATCACCTGCGCTCCTGCTCCTTCCTGATCGCCGATGGCGTGATGCCGTCCAACGAAGGGCGCGGCTATGTGCTGCGACGCATCATGCGCCGCGCCATGCGCCATGCCCATATGCTGGGGGCCAAGGAACCGGTGATGCACCGTCTGGTGCCGGCCCTGGTGCGCGAAATGGGCGGCCATTATGCCGAACTGGTGCGCGCCCAGGCGCTGATCACCGAAACGCTGCGGCTGGAAGAAACCCGCTTCAAGCAGACGCTGGAACGCGGCCTGAAGCTGCTGGACGAGGCAGAGGGCAATCTGGCCGATGGCCAGGCCCTGCCGGGCAATGTCGCCTTCACGCTGTATGATACCTATGGCTTCCCGTTGGACCTGACGCAGGACGTGCTGCGCGGTCGCAAGCGCGGCGTGGATGTGGATGGCTTCAATGCCGCCATGGACGAACAGCGCAAGAAGGCCCGCGCCTCCTGGGCTGGTTCCGGTGAGGCTGCGACCGACCGCGTCTGGTTTGAGGTGAAGGACGAGTTGGGGGCGACTGAGTTCCTGGGCTATGACACCGAAACCGCTGAAGGCACCGTCACTGCCATCCTGGACAAGGAAGGCAAGCGGCTGGACAAGGCCGAGGCGGGCCAAGAAGTGCTGGTTGTCACCAACCAGACCCCGTTCTATGGCGAATCCGGCGGTCAGGTCGGCGATGCCGGCGCGATGATCTCCGCCAAGGGCGCGGAAGTCACCGTCCGTGACGTGCAGAAGAAGCTGGGTGCCGTGTTCGCCCATGTCGCCAGCGTGACCAAGGGCACGCTGGCGGTTGGCGATGCGGTGGAACTGAAGGTGGATGGGGCCCGCCGTGGGGCGATCCGCGCCAACCATTCCGCCACCCACCTGCTGCATGAGGCGCTGCGCCGCCGCATGGGTGAGCATGTGACGCAGAAGGGCTCGCTGGTTTCTGCCGACCGGTTGCGCTTCGACATTTCCCAGCCGACGCCGCTGTCTGCCGCCGACATTGCCGAGGTGGAAGCCCAGGTCAATGAGCGTATCCGTGGCAATAGCGCGGTCACCACCCGCCTGATGACCCCGGATGCCGCCATTGAGATCGGCGCCATGGCCCTGTTCGGGGAGAAATATGGCGAGGAGGTCCGTGTTGTCTCCATGGGTGGTGCGGATGCCCATGGCAACAAGGAATTCTCTGTCGAACTGTGCGGCGGCACCCATGTCCGCCGCACGGGCGATATCGGCCTGTTCAAGGTGGTGTCGGAAGGTGCCGTGGCCGCTGGCATCCGCCGGGTGGAAGCACTGACCGGTGCCGGCGCGCTGGCCTATCTGGAACAGCAGGAAGGCCGCCTGCTGGAAGCAGCCCAGGCGCTGAAGGTGCCGGCGGGCGAGGTGGTGGCCAAGGTCACGGCCTTGGTGGATGAACGCCGCAAGCTGGAAAAGGAACTGGCCGACCTGCGCCGTCAGGTGGCGCTGGGCGGTGGTGGCGGCGGTACCGCATCGGAAGTGAAGCAGATCAACGGTCTGGGCTTCATTGGCCGCGTGGTCGCCGACCTGCCGGCCAAGGATCTGAAGCCGTTCGCCGATGAGCTGAAGAAGCAGGTCGGCACCGGCGTTGTCGTCGCCATCGCCGTGGCGGATGGCAAGGCATCGGTGGTGGTGGGCGTGACCGAGGATGCGGTTGCCAAGGTCAGTGCGGTTGATCTGGTCCGCGTTGCGGCCGGGGCGATGGGCGGCAAGGGTGGCGGCGGCCGCCCTGACATGGCCCAGGCCGGCGGCCCCGATGGGGACAAGGCGGCGGATGCGATCGCAGCGGTGGAAGCGGCACTGGCGGGTTGATCGGTGATGGCGGGGGTGGAACCGGAGAGCTTTCCACCCCCGCCATTCTGGCGCACCATCAATGGTGGTGTGCCATAGTGGGGGCTGGTGCTGGAACCGGGCAGCTATCTCATGTTCGCCTAAGAAATTTTTCTTTATTATCAATTCATTACTAATTTCACTCCGTCACCCCGGCGAAGGCCGGGGTCCAGTTCATAGAGCAAGGCGCTTGTCATTCTGGACCCCGGCCTTCGCCGGGGTGACGGTGATACGGGGAATCAAAGTGTGACGGGTACTCAGTGTCATCACCTTGGGTGATGGCCAGACTGTCCACACCTATTACCTGGATGAGGAGTTCAGGCCATGAGCAGCAATGCCGTCTCCTATGATCAGTCGACTGACAGCCTTTATGTGAAGATCCGTCCCGGAAGCTCTGTTCGTCAGCGATATGACGATTCTCGGGATGTGATTATCGATCTGGGCGCTGACGGCGAACCCGTTGGCTATGACATTCAATTTGCCAGCGAACATGCCGATGTGATCGCTGCGGCATTGGCTTTGTTGCAGCGATATTCGCAAGTTGCTGCTTGACCTGTTTACACGCTGCCCTTCACGGTGCTGGTCAGGCCGTCAAATTTCAAAGCCAAAGATGCTGTAAAAAAGTGCCCGCTGGTTTTGTAGCCAAGTTTGTTTGACGCTGCCCAATCGCCCACTGATGATTGATTTATCGATGGTGGCCAACTTGTCGAATCGAACCATTGATGGGACTTTTAATCCGTTTTCCCGGTCAGGAAATAAGGGAACGGCAAAAGGGTCTATCCGTGGCACAGAGGTGATATAGGCCACGATGATATCGGGCGCCCCTGCTTGATCCCGCGAAAGCGCCAGCGCAGGACGGCGCTTTATGCTGCTGAGGTCAGTGAAAGGGAAAGCCGTCAGAATGATCGATCCGAAGGGGATGTCGATCACGGCTTGAACCGGTCGACAAGATCATTATCGCTGTAAAGCTCCGGCTCTTCCTCCAGCCAAGTGAAAGCACCTCCCGCCGCGTTCATCGCGGTGATGCCGGGTTCTTCATCCTGATCTGTGTCAACGATCACCTGTAACCGCTGCTTTGGCTGGATTCCAAGCCGGCGCAAGGCGTTGGGAAGCTCTTCCGCTTCGATATCCTTAAGAACCTGTCGCATTGCTAGGCTCCTGCCGCCAAACCCATGACCATCTTCAACGTAGTCATTCCCGGCGCTTGCAGCAATAATACATTCCATATAGAGCCCGGATAGGACGCTGCCCGCATGACCCGTTTCCAAGGCACTCAGGATTACGTCGCCACCGATGATCTGCGTGTGGCCGTCAATGCCGCCATCACCCTGCAACGGCCCTTGCTGGTGAAGGGGGAGCCGGGGACGGGCAAGACCGTGCTGGCGCAGGAGGTGGCCAAGGCCCTGGGGCGGCCGCTGCAATCCTGGCACGTCAAATCCACCACCAAGGCCCAGCAGGGGCTTTATGAATATGATGCCGTCAGCCGCCTGCGGGACAGCCAGTTGGGCGATGCGCGCGTGCATGACATTGCCAATTATATCCGCAAAGGCCCGCTCTGGACCGCGTTTGAGGCGGAAAACCCGCCGGTGCTGCTGATTGATGAGATCGACAAGGCGGATATCGAGTTCCCCAACGATCTGTTGCAGGAACTCGACCGGATGGAATTCTTCGTTTACGAGACGGGGCAGACCATCAAGGCCATCCAGCGCCCCGTCGTCATCATCACCTCGAACAATGAAAAGGAACTGCCGGACGCCTTCCTGCGCCGCTGTTTCTTCCATTACATCCGCTTCCCCGATGCCGAGACCATGGAACGCATTGTGGCGGTGCATTACCCCAACCTGAAGGCCGACCTGCTGCGCGACGCACTGACCCTGTTCTATGAAGTGCGGGAGGTGCCGGGACTGAAGAAGAAGCCCAGCACGTCGGAACTGCTGGACTGGATCCGGTTGCTGCTGGTGGAGGATGTGACACCGGAAGTGTTGCGCCAGCGTGACCCGAAAAAGCTGATCCCGCCGCTGCATGGGGCGCTGCTGAAGAACGAACAGGATGTCCACCTGTTCGAACGGCTGGCCTTCATGGCGCGGCGGGGGCAGTAGGAGACAGCGGGGCCGCCTTATACCAGCGGCATGAAATCTTGACCCTTGGTCAATCTTTCCTGCCCCTCAGTCGCCGGCGCCAGCATCCGCTGGCTTGGCTACGCCGCACGAGCGGCGCGGCGGCGGTCGCCGCCGTACCAACGGTCATGAATATGACCGTTGATATTACAGCGGCTCCACATCCACGGCCACCAGCACCCCGTGGCTGCCGCCGCCCAGGATGACACCGCGCAGCGGGCTGACATCATCATAATCCCGGCCCCAGGCCAGGGTGACATGATCGGTGTCAGCCTGGCGGCCGTTGGTCGGGTCCAGATCGATCCAGCCCACCCCTTCGCCGCACCAGACCTGGACCCAAGCGTGGCTGGCATCGGCCCCGCGCAGCCTTTCCTGCCCCGGTGGTGGCAGGGTGCGCAGATAGCCAGAGACATAGCGCGCCGGCAGCCCCACGGCGCGTAAGGCCGCAATCATCAGATGGGCAAAATCCTGGCAGACGCCGCGCCGGTTGGTCAGCACCTCTGTAATCGGGGTGCTGACCGTGGTGGCGGTGGGGTCGAAGCTGAATTCGCTGAAAATATGTCGCATCAACGCCATGGCCCCTTCCGCCGCCGGTCGGGCCGGCGGAAAGAAGGGCGCCGCGAAAGCGGTGATGGTGGCATTGGGCGGGGGCACGCGCGGGCTGGCCTGCACGAATTCCACCGTTTCCGCCCGCGCCAGTGCCTGCGCCGCCACCTGTTCCCAAGGGGCGCTGTCGGCGGGGTTCAGCGGTGGCGGGGGCAGTACCTGCATTTCCATTTCCACCGTCACCGTCAATTCCCGGTGCGGGGTCTGGATGCTGGCATAGGTCGTCGGATTGCCGAACCAATCCAGCCGGTCCACCAGGGAGGCAGGCCAGGGCAGGATGGTCATGTCCGTCACCCGCCCGGTCTGGCGCGGATGGGGACGCGGGGCCAGATGCGCCAGCAGATGCGAACTGGTCACCATCTCCCCATAGGAATAACGGGTGACATGGCGGCAGCGGTAGCGCATGGCGCCCAGCGGCCGTTCCCCCTCAGGTGGTGCGGGCGAAAACATGGCTGAAATAGGCCTGGCTGAGCAGGTTGGAGATTTCCGGCAGAATGCGGCCCAGCCGCTCCGTCAGATCGAAAAGCGCCCCGGCATCGCGGGCCGGCTGCGGGTCGCGTACCAGTTGCGTGGCGGTGGAGAGCAGGGACAGCGCCAGTTGGGTGGGGCTGACACTGCTGCCATCGCCGGCCACCGACGGCAATTTGGCCAATTGCCGCTCCACCGTCTGGATCTGGAAAGCGAGCGAGCGCGGATGCTCCAGATCGGCCAGCAGCAGCGACAGCACCGCTTCCCGCCGGATACCGATGGGATGGCGTTCCCGATAGGCGGCATTGGCAGCCCCCAGTTCCAGCAGAACCGACAGGGCGGCACCAATATCCACCGTGCCGGCCGCGACACCGCTGCCCTGCAGGGCGCCGACAATGCCGATGGCCCGTTCCAGCCGGCGCCCCAGCACCAGAAAGCGCCAGGCCGGTCCGCGCGACATGCCGTCCAGCTCCAGCCCCACCAGGGCCGCCAGCAGGGGGGAGACCTCATCCAGGCGCAATTGGACCGCCGCCGGATCGCTGCGCAGAGGCGCGCCCGCCCGTTCATCCAGCACCACCAGCAGCCGGCTGACATCGGCCGGCAACCGGTCACGCACGCACAGCACCGAACGGCGCAACCGGTCCATATGCGCCCGCAAGCCCCCCGGATTGGCGGGGTCGGCAATGATCTCCAGCGATTGCCGCATGGCCCGCACCGCATCGGCGGCCGGTGAGGCGGCGATGACCGGCGGGATCATGCCGACCCAGCCCATCAGCCGCAACAGCGGCACCAGTTCCTCATCCGCCCCCGGATGGGCATCATCGGACAGGCGGCGGGCAGCAGCGCGCAGGATGCGCACGGCGCTGTCGGCCCGCTCCGCGTAACGCCCGACCCAGAACAGATGGTCGGCGGCACGGCTGGGCAGATCGCCGCCATGCGGGCCGGTATCGCCGGCCCCATCTGGTGCGGTGGCGCGGCTGCGGCGGGGCTGCGTCGCCAGCCCGCTGCCCACCACCCAGACATCCTTGGCCCCGGCACCCTGCTGTAACGATACGGTTGGGTAACGATCATCGGCGCTGATGCGGGCCAGCCCGCCCGGCATCACCATCCAGTCACCATCCGGCGTGGCGCAGGCGAAGGCGCGCAGCACCAGCGGCCGCGCCTCCATCCGCCCATCACGCCAGACGGGGGCGGTGCTGGGGGCGATGGCTTCCTGGGCCACCCAATCCTGCGGGCGGCGGCGGATGCGGTTGATCAGATCGGCGCGGGCAGCCGCATCCAGGCTGGCCGGATGGATGGGCGTATGGCCCAGATTGGAAAAGGCGGGCCGCAAAACCAGCTCATCCAGCCGGCTGAACAGGGTTGCTCGCTGTTGCAGATCACCCCCCCACAGGGTGTGCACATCGGCCAGCAAGGGCGCTTCCCCCAACAGATACTCGCTCAGCCGGCCCATCCAGGGCAGCAGGGCCACACTATCCGTCACCCCGGCACCGACGGCATTGCAGACCGTCACGTTACCGGAACGAACCGCCTGCAGCAGCCCGGGCACGCCCAGCGCGCTGTCGGGCCGCAGTTCCAGCGGGTCGCAGAAATCATCATCCACGCGGCGCAGGATGATGTCGATCCGTTCCAGCCCACCCAGGGTTTTCAGATAAACGCACTGGTCGCGGACCATCAGGTCCGCGCCTTCCACCAGCAGCAGGCCCAGATGGCGGGCCAGATAGGCATGTTCGAAATAGGCTTCGTTGAAGGGGCCAGGGGTCAGCAGCACCATGCGCGGGCTGCCATCCGGCCCCGATGAACGTGGCGCCAGACAGGCCAGGGTCTGGCGCAACTGTTCAAAGAAGGGCGACAGGCGTTCAACATTGCAGTTGCGGAACGACTCCGCCAGCGTCTGGCTCAACACCACGCGGTTTTCCAGCGCATAGCCGGTGCCGGTGGGGTTCTGCGTGCGGCTGGCCAGCACCCGCCAGGTGCCGCCACCATCGCGCACCAGATCGGCGGCAAACAGGGTCAGCCGGGCGGCGGGGGGCACCTGTAAACCATGACAGGGGCGCAGGAAACCCGGATCGCCCATCACCAGCCCCGGCGGCAACACGCCATCGCGGATCAGGTTCTGGCTGCCATACAGGTCACAGAAAACCCGGTCCAGCAGCCGGGCCCGCTGGCGCAGGCCCGTGCTGATGGTCTGCCATTCCGTGGCCGGCAGCAGCAGGGGGACGGGGTCCAGCGGCCAGGGCCGTTCTACGCCTTGTGGATCGGCATAGGCGTGATAGGTCACACCGTTCTGGAACAGCAGCCGGCGGGCGGCGTCCCAGCTTTCTTCCATCGCGCCGGCTTCCGCCTCCCCGCTGGAAAAGAACCCCTGCCAGTGCGGGCGCACGCGGCCTTTGCCTGTGACCATCTCGTCCCAGGCATCGGCAGGGCAGGGGGGAAGGGAAAGAGCGGATTCAGCCAAGGCGCAGGTCGAGTGTCAAAGGGAATTCCAGATTCTTGATCTCCGCCGGGGGCGGCATCGGCCCAGGTGTATGCCCGAACGGGAAGAAACGCGCCAGCCTCCGCCCTTCCGCCTCGTTGGCGTTGACGGGGAAGGTGGTGAAGTTCCGCCCGCCCGGATGGGCGACGTGATAAGTACAGCCACCGATGGACCGGCCCGTCCAGCTATCCAGAATGTCAAACACCAGCGGTGTATGCACGGGAATGGTGGGATGCAGGCAGTTCGGCGGCTGCCAGGCCCGGTACCGCACCCCGGCCACATATTCGCCCTCCACCCCCGTGGCGGCCAGCGGCACCTTGCGACCATTGCAGGCAATGATGAAACGGTCGTCGGTGGCGCCGGTCAGGCGCACCTGCACCCGTTCCAGCGAACTGTCGACAAAGCGCACCGTGCCGCCGCCGCCCGGTTCCTCCCCCAGCACATGCCAGGGCTCCAGCGCGCTGCGCAGTTCCAGCGTCACATCGCGCTGGGTTATCGTGCCCAGGGTGGGGAAGCGGAAATTCAGGTGCGGCTTGAACCAATCTTCCTGGAAGCCATAGCCGGCATGGCGCAGATCGGCCACCACATCGGCGATGTCCTGCGCCACGAAATGCGGCAGCATGAAGCGTTCATGCAGCTTGGTGCCCCAGCGCACCAGCCGGGCGCGATAAGGCTGACGCCAGAACCAGGCGATCAGGCTGCGCAGCAGCAATTGCTGCAACAGGCTCATCTGCGCATGGGGCGGCATCTCAAAGCTGCGCAGTTCCAGCAGGCCCAGCCGGCCGCTGGAACTGTCGGGGCTATAGAGCTTGTCGATACAGAATTCGCTGCGATGGGTATTGCCCTGCACATCCACCAGCAGGTGGCGCAACGCCCGGTCCACCAGCCAGGGCGGCGCACCCGGCCCCGCCTCGTCCAGAATCTTGAAGGCGATTTCCAGCTCATACAGGCTGTCATGCCGCGCCTCATCCACGCGCGGATGCTGGCTGGTCGGCCCGATGAACATGCCGGAGAACAGGAAGGACAAGGCCGGATGGTTCTGCCAATAGGTCAGCAGCGACCGCAGCACATCCGGCCGGCGCAGGAACGGGCTGTCCGCCGGGGTGGCCCCGCCGACCACGATATGGTTGCCGCCCCCGGTGCCGACATGCCGGCCGTCCAGCGCGAATTTCTCCGTCGCCAGCCGGCTTTGCCGTGCATCCTCGTACAGGTCGGTGGTGTTGCGGACCAGTTCTTCCCAGGTGGAAGCGGGGTGGATATTCACCTCGATCACGCCGGGATCGGGGGTGACGGCGATGGAATTCAGGCGCGGGTCGCGCGGCGGGGAATAACCCTCCAGCACCACCGGCATATCCACTTCCACGCAGGTCGCCTCAATCGCGGCGATCAGTTCCAGCCAATCCTCCAGATGCGAGGTGGGGGGCAGGAAGATATAGAGCCTGCCATCGCGCGGTTCCACGCACAGGGCGGTGCGCACGATCCACCAGGCGGATTGGCCGCGGTCCGGCACCTCCTCGCGCACATCGGCCATCCGACGGCGGCGTTCCACCGGTTCCGTCTGGCCCTTCAACTCGGCGGCCTGCTGCGCCAGTTCCTGATAGGCGGGCAGGGGCTGGCGCGTATCGAACGGGTCTTGCTCGTAAGACCAGGGATATTCCTTCTCATCCACCCAAGGCAGGCTGCCCAGCGGCAGGCGATAGCCCACGGGGCTGTCACCCGGCGCCAGCAGCAGCCGGTCGCTGCGCAGCGGCCAGCCGCTGGACAGCCAGACCGGCCCCGTTTCCTCATGCCGCCGGTTCAGCGGCAGGGCAAAGCCGATGGGTTTATCCAGCCCGCGTTCGAAGACGCGGGCCAGCCTTGCCCGCTCCTCCTCATCTTCCAGCTTGGCGTCGAACGGATCGACATTGAGGGGGAGCTTGCGTTCCTTCTGGATATAGTACCAGGGGTCTTCAAAGGCGGCGCGGGCATATTCCGGCGGGATGCCCAGGCGGGTTGCCAGGGCACGGATGTAGCGCTCGGCATCTTCCTGGACGAAACCGTAATCCTTGCGCTCATCGGCCTGATATTCATCATGCGCCCACAGCGCATCCCCGTCGCGGCGCCAATAAAGCTGAAGCGCCCAGCGCGGCAGGCTTTCGCCGGGATACCATTTGCCCTGGCCGAAATGCAGCAGACCGCCGGGGGCGAAACGGTTTTTCAGCCGGTGGATCAGGTCGCCGGACAAAAGCCGCTTGGTCGGCCCCATGGCGGCGGTGTTCCATTCCGCCCCGTCCATATCGTCGATGGAAATGAAGGTCGGCTCGCCACCCATGGTCAGGCGGATATCGCCTTCCTGGATTTCCCGGTCGACCTGATGGCCCAATGCCTCAATCGCCGCCCATTGTTCGGGCCAATAGGGTTTGGTGGTGCGCGGCTGTTCGGCGATGCGGGTCACCGACATCTGGTGGTCGAATTCCACCTCGCACATTTCCAGCGCCCCGGTGATCGGCGCGGCGCTGAACGGGTCGGGCGTGCAGGCGACGGGGATATGGCCTTCACCGGCGAACAGGCCCGAGGTCGGGTCCAGCCCGATCCAGCCGGCACCGGGCAGGTACACTTCGCACCAGGCGTGCAGGTCGGTGAAATCGGCGGTCGGTCCTTCCGGCCCTTCCAGCGGCTTCTGATCGGCTACCAACTGGATCAGGTAGCCAGAGACAAAACGTGCGGCCAAGCCCAGATTGCGCAGCAATTGCACCAGCAGCCAGGCGCTGTCGCGGCAGGAACCGGTACGCTTTTCCAGCGTCTCCTCACAGCCCTGCACCCCCGGCTCCAGCCGGATGACATAACCGATGGCCTGTTGCAGCCGGATATTCACATCAGCCAGGAAGCCGACCGTGCCCTTTTCCGTCCGATCGATGCTGGCCAGAAGTTCGGTCAGCAGGGGGCCGGGCGTTTCAGCCTCCAGAAACGGTTTCAGGTCTTTGGCGAGTGCGGCTTCATAGGTGAAGGGGAATTTTTCCGCCGCCGGTTCCAGGAAGAAATCCAGCGGATTGATGGAGGCCATGTCGGCCACCAGATCCACTTCCAGCGTGAATTCGGTGGTCTTTTCGGGGAAGACGAAGCGGGCCAGCCAGTTGCTCTGCGGATCCTGCTGCCAGTTGAGGAAATGCTGCTTTGGCGTAACCTTCAACGAGTAGGAGAGAATCGGCGTCCGGCAATGGGGTGCCGGCCGCAGCCGCACCACCTGCGGCCCCAGCGTGATGGGGCGGTCATAGCGATAGACGGTTTTATGATTTAACGCGACATGGATACCCATACGGCCCTGTCTCCCAGCCCATTATAGCGGCGGCCCGTTGGTGGCCCCCGCAACCCCGGATAGGCAGGTTAACATCAAAAGGAAGTCCGGTTAAGCTGCGTCGCAGCATTATTGTCCGACAGACGGAATCACGACATTTTCTTGCCCGGCATTGGTGGCGCGGGCGGCGCTGGGCGGTGTGCCATGCAGCCGCCCCCAGGCACGGCGTAACTGCCGGGTGGAGGCGAAGCCCGCCCTTTCCGCCACCGTTTCCATATCCAGGCGGGAATTTTCCAGCAACTGGCGGGCCAGGGCGACGCGCAGTCGGTTGATGTAATCCGGCACGCTCATGGCGGCCTGTTCATTGAACAGGCGCGACAGGTGGCGCGGGCTGGCATAGGCGATGCGGGCGAGATCGCCCAGGGTCCAGTCCCGCGCCGGATCGGCGGCAATGGCATCCTGCACCCGGTGAATGGCCGGGTGCAGGTGGTTGCGCCCTTCCATCCAGGGTGAAAGCTGTGGGTCCGCCCCGGCCCGGCGCATATAGACCACCAGATAACGGGCGACCGCGGCGGCCACACCGGGCCCGCAGCGCCGGGCTACGAAATGCAGGGCCAGATCAATGCCGGCGGTAATGCCGGCACTGCTCCAGCAATTGCCATCCTCCACGAACAGGCGATTTTCCTGCACACGGGCGGCGGTGCTGGCTTGGCGCAATTCCTCGTAAGCGCTGTGGTGGGTGGTGCAGGCCCGGCCATCCATCAAGCCGGCCCGGGCGGCGATGACCGATCCCGCGCAGATGCACAACAGCAGATGGTCGGGCCTGACCGTCCGGCGCAGCCAGTCCACGATCGCCTGTTCGTGCAGAATGTCGGCCTGCACATCCTGGTCGGGCAACGGGCTGATATTGCCCGACAACATGATGATGGCATCCGCCGGCAGGGCATCGGGCAGAGGGGCAATGTGTGACAGCACCAGCCCCACGGAACTGGTCAGTTCCGGCATCGGCCCAATGAAATGCAGTTCGAAACCCAGCCTGTCCTGTTCCATGCCGGCCCGACGCAGCACCTCCGCCGGGCCGGCAACGTCCAGCAACAGGGTGCGCGGGGGCAGCACCACATAAACCGGGACGATGGTTCGCATCTGTGCTGCCCCTGTACCCATCAGGCGGCCGCCCGCTGGGTATTCTCCGCCCGGGCCCGATCCAGGGCCTGTTCCACGCTGGTGATGGTGGCAAAGCGACCGGCCAGCACCAGTTCCGTCCGCGCCCTGATCTCATCCGCTGACCAGGTGCGGCCTGCTGCATCCGTCATGGCGAAGGTCAGCGTGGCTTCCGCCACATAATCGACGGCGTATCCCAGATCGCTGGCATGTCGTGTCGTCGTCTCGCAACATTGCTCTGTCCGGATGCCGCAGATGATGACGCGGCGGATGCCCTTGGCCACCAGCCAGACATCCAGGCCGCTGCCCACCAAGGCACTGTGGCGCGTCTTCTCAAATACGGCGTCAGGGGTGATCTGGACCGGCGACAACGGCCTCACATAGCCGGACGCCTTGGAAAACGCGCCTTCCGGCGCGACATGGAAAATCTGGACGATGGGAATGCCGGCGGCCTTGGCCCCATCGATCAGGGATTGGATGCGGGGAAAAAAGGCATCTGCTTCTGCCTCTTGCCAGTAGGCGCGCTGACGAAAACTTTCCTGCACGTCGATGACCAGCAGGGCGGTTTCAGGGGCGGACATTTTCGGCACTCCATCGCGGTTGATGGTGGGCAGATTATCGGCGGGATCATGGCCGCGAAAGGCACAGGCCGGACGGGATGCGGACATAAAAAGCCAAACAGGCGGCTGTTCATTATCAGGGGCGTCGGGAAGACTGTATCCGTGCAGCCCCATTCTCACAGGCTTTTTCAGCAAAACCGTGGAAACGGTTGAAAGCGCTTGTTAACCACCGCATGATTAGGATCAGGTGGAAGCAGCGCTTTCATCGGAGAACCGGTGGGGGCTGGTTTGCTGGAACCAGGTGGGCGGAACATGGCGTTGAAGGTGCGTTCATAAATGACGGCCATGGAAACCGATGGCGGCGGATCGACTGAACATGAACAGCAGCGCAAGAAGCTGAGCGGCAAGAAGATCGTTCTGTTCATTGTGTTGCCGATTCTGTTGATCGTGGTTGGTGGTGCGGTCGCTTTCTTCACCGGGATGCTGGACGGGCTTCTGGGCAAGAAGCACGAGGGTGAAGGCGAGCACGCGGAGGAAAAGCACGAGCCGGAGCTGCCACCTTACAAGGGGCCGCCACTTTATGTCCCCGTGCCGGACATGCTGGTGAACCTGAATACGGGGGAGCGCCGGGCCACGTTGCTGAAGCTGGGCATTTCGGTGGAGGTGGAGCGCCCGGAGAATAAGGCCGTCGTTGAACAGGCATTGCCCCGCATCACCGACGGGTTCCAGGTCTATCTGCGGGAATTGCGGATGGATGATCTGCGCGGCTCGGCCGGTATGTACCGGCTGCGGGAGGAATTGCTGCTGCGGGTCAATATGGCGGTGGCCCCCTTGAAGGTGAAGGACGTGTTGATCAGTGAATTCCTGGTTCAGCAATGATGGAAGGGATGGGGAACCATGGCCGGTCCTGAGGAGCTGAGCGAGGAAGAACGGATGGCCGCCGAATGGGCGGCCATGGCCGATGAAGGGGCCGGTGACGCCTTTGGCGAAATGGGTGGCGGCGGCGGCGGCGGTGCCACCCGCGTTCTGAACCAGGACGAAATCGACAGCCTGCTGGGCTTCGACAAGGATGGCGCCGGCGACGGCGACAATACCGGCGTCATGGCGCTGGTGAATTCGGCGCTGGTCAATTACGAACGCCTGCCCATGCTGGAGGTGGTCTTTGACCGCCTTGTCCGCATGATGTCGACATCCTTGCGTAACTTCACGTCCGATAACGTGGAAGTCTCGCTGGACCAGATCAGTTCCGTGCGTTTCGGTGATTATCTCAACTCCATCCCGTTGCCGGCCATGCTGGCCGTGTTCAAGGCGGAGGAATGGGACAATTACGGGCTGATGGTGATCGACTCGGCCCTGATCTATTCCATCGTGGACGTGCTGCTGGGTGGCCGCCGGGGTACGGCGGCCATGCGTATCGAGGGCCGCCCCTACACCACCATCGAACGCAATCTGGTGGAGCGGATGGTGCATGTGGTGCTGTCCGACCTGTCGGCCGCTTTTGACCCGTTGTCGCCTGTCACCTTCCGGTTCGACCGGCTGGAAACCAACCCGCGTTTTGCCACCATCGCCCGCCAGGCCAATGCCGCCGTGCTGGTGAAGCTGCGCATCGATATGGAAGATCGCGGCGGCCGCCTGGAACTGCTGATCCCCTATGCCACGCTGGAGCCGGTGCGTGAATTGCTGCTCCAGATGTTCATGGGTGAGAAATTCGGCCGTGATAGCATCTGGGAAACCCACTTGGCCTCGGAGCTTTGGCAGACCGATGTTCACCTGTCCGCTGTCCTGGATGAAATCGTGCTGCCGTTGAGCGAGGTGCTGGCCTGGCGTGTCGGCAGCCGCGTTCTGTTGAACGTGGCACCGGACGAAACGATTGAGCTGCGTTGTGGTGATGTGCCGATGTTCCTCGGTCGCATGGGCCGCAAGGGTGGCAATATCGCCGTGCGGATCGACCGCGAGGCCCCGAAACCGGAGTCGCAGCCATGATCCCCGGCCTATTGTCCCTGTTGCTGGATATTGCCGTTATCGGCCTGCTGGTTGCCACCATCATCTATGCGGTGCGGCTGAACAAGCAGCTTTCCGCTGTGAAGGAAAGCCGGGCTGAGCTGGAGGAGTTGGTAAGGGGCTTTGCCGAAGCCACCGCCCAGGCCGACAGTTCCGTGAAGGGAATGCGCAAAGCCGCGTCGGAGTCGGGGGAGGCCCTGTCGGCCATGATTACCCGCGCCCGTACCCTGAAGGAGGAGATGGAACTGATCGTGCAGGCCGCTGACGGGCTGGCCAACCGGCTGGAACAGGGGTCCGGCCGGGCGCGTCAGGCCGCCCAGCAGCCATCCCCGCCGCCGCCGCTGACGGCGGCACCGCCGTCCCAGGTACGCCCTGCCGCCCCGCCGTCTGCCGCCCCGGCCCGTTCTGCCTCTCCGCCATCCACCGCATCCGGTGGGTCTGAGCCACGTTCCCGTGCGGAGAAGGAATTGTTGCAGGCGCTGGAGAATCTGCGGCCATGAGTGTTCCCCCGGATATGCCGGCCGCGCCTGCTGTGAAAAACCCGCCCCGCGCGCCGGCCAAGGCACCTGCCGGCAAACGGTCAGCCGCGCCCAGACAAAAGCCCAAAGCGCCACGCCGTCCTTTGCTGCGGCCTGGCTTGCTGCCCGCAACCATCCTGGCGGCCAGCCTGCTGATCGGGGTGAAGGTGGGCGACATCTGGATGGCGGTCACCACCGGTGCCGCCTTTAACCCCGTGCCACCATCCGTGGCAGAGGAACAGGCCCCTCAGGGCTTGCCGGAAAAGCCGGATGCGGCCCGTTTGGCGGTTCCGCCCCCGGTTCAGGTGGCGGCAGCCAATCCACCGGCACAGGAACCGGCCGCTGCCAAACATGAACCGGCGCAGGCCCCCAGCCCGCCGGCCACGCCTGCGCCGG
Source organism: Azospirillum sp. RU38E (assembly GCA_943370215.1). GTDB lineage: Bacteria > Pseudomonadota > Alphaproteobacteria > Azospirillales > Azospirillaceae > Niveispirillum. The sequence continues at coordinate 7,646 of CALRQC020000039.1, read as the reverse complement.
CGGTGCAGCATGGTGATGATCATGGCGCCGCCCCCTCCGGCGCCCCGGGACAGAGCTTCACCCCCAAAGAGGTGGAGATTCTGCAGCGCCTGCAGGAGCGACGGGAGCAGCTTGACCAGCGTGGGCGCGAACTGGATCAGCGGGAGGCGATGCTGGTTGCCGCCGAATCCCGTTTCGATCAGAAGATCGCCGAGTTGCAGAAACTGAAACAGGAAATTCAGGGCCTGCTGACCACGGTGAATGCTGAACAACAGGCGCAGTTGGACAGTCTGGTGAAGATTTACGAGACGATGAAGCCGGTGGATGCCGCGAAAATCTTCAACAGCCTGGAAAGCAAGGTTCTGCTGAATGTTATCAGCCGCATGAAGGAGGCCAAGGCGGCCCCGGTGCTGGCGGCGATGGATTCGGCACGTGCGCAAGAGGTTACAATCTTGTTGGCGGAGAGGAAGAGACTGCCAACCGTGCCTGAATGAATGTATGTAGGCGGCGGAACTGTCTCCGCCGCCGGGTTTGGCCCTCTCGGTGGGGCCGTTGCCGTGTCGACTTACTCCCGTCCGTTGAACCTGATGCTTGCCGAAGGTGTCCAGATGCTCCGCACTGCTGTCGATCCCGCCCTGAAGGAACGTCTGGAACTGGCCCGCCAGGAGGCGCGGCTACCGTTGTCCCGTGACGAGGTGGCGGGCATCGTCGCCTCTGTGCTCAATTCCATGGGCGGGGAGATTTCTCAGCACGATCTGCGCATCTATTCCGAGCTGGAGGGGCTGGCCCGCTTCATCCACAATGCGAAAAAGGAAATCGCCGCCATCCAGCCGGCTGACATCCATTCGGAGCATATTCCCCTGGCGACCGATGAGCTGGATGCCGTGGTGGGGGCGACGGAAGATGCCACCAACCGTATCATGGATGCTTGCGACCAGATGATGGCGCTGGCCGGCGACGTGCCCAGTGCGGTGTCTGCAAAGCTGATGGACATCACCACCGGTATTTATGAGGCCTGCAACTTCCAGGATATTACGGGTCAGCGTATCACCAAGGTGGTGCGGGCCCTGAAACATATCGAACAGAAGGTGGAAGCGCTGCTGGTCGCCATGGGTGAACAGGTGGAACGCCGCCACCCCGTGACACCGGACGCCCCGGTTGCGGTGCTGGCGGTTCCCGATTCCGATCTGCTGCATGGTCCATCCATGCCAGGTGCCGGGATCGATCAGGCCTTTATTGACTCGCTTTTCGACTGACCGTTCCCGCCAGAGGATGAATGTCCCAGGACCGCCACCCGACAGAGCCATTCTTCTGGCAGCCCCCGCCGCCCCCCGCCAGCGAGGATGGGCAAGGGGCCGGGGCCTTGACGGTCTATCTGGGCGTTTTCATCCTGTTGCTGGGATTTTTCATCCTGTTGAACGCTATTTCGCATTTCCATGACCAGAAGGTCGGCGCCGTCCTGCGCAGCGTCGATCAGGCCTTCTCCATGCCCCGCCTGCTGTCTGGCGACAGCGGGGAGAAGGCGCATGACCGGGCCATGGGCGATGCCCTGCGGGCCATCACCAGCCTGGGCGATCTGGTGCGTAGCGAGGTGGCGCTAGCCAAAGTGGATGCCAGTGCCGACGGTTTGGCCCTGACCGTTACCATGCCGGCCGATACGCTGTTCGGACCGGAGGGGGTGCGCGGTGACCGGCTGGCCCTGCTGGACCGGATGGTGGCGGTCTTGTCGCCCCGCCCGGGCGGGGTGCAGGTGGTGGGTGAAATGCTGATGGGCATCAAAGGGCAGGCGGAAACAAGTGTTTCCGTGGCGCGTATGGGCGCGCTGGCCCGGGCCTTGGTGGCCAATGGTGCGCCGGCGGCGTGTGTCTCCATCGGGTTGGAACCGACTGATCCGGCTGATCAGGTGCGTCTTGTCTTCCGGCTGCCGCTGCCCGAGGCGATGGCGGGCGACGGGGGTGCCCGATGAAGGCCGGGCTGCCGCTGCTGAAATTGTTTCCGGCTCCGCAGACGGCCTCCGGCAAGGCGTGGCTGATCACCTTCACCGATCTGGTCTGCCTGCTGCTGACCTTTTTCGTCATGCTCTATTCAATGTCGGAACCGGACCCCGCGCGATATCAGCGCGCCCTTGGCGTGGTTTCCGGTCATGGCAGCGGCGGCAGCGGCGCTCCCCCTCCCTCTGCCGCTTTCACGGCGGAAAGCCTGAACCGGGAAAAGGCGGCCGATCTGGGCTATCTGCGGCGGGTGTTTGAAAATCTGCTGCCTGACAATCCGGCCCTTGCCGATTTGCATATGATGCGCCGGCCAGAGGGGCTGGTGCTGTCCTTGCCGGCGGACCTTCTGTTTGCGCCGGGACAGGCAACATTGTCTGAAAGCGGTCGGGCCGCCTTGTTCGTCATGGCGGGGGTGGCGGATAATCTGGGCAATGCCCTGGATGTGGCGGGCCATGCCGACGCCACCCCGAGCGGCAGCCAATGGCCCTCCAACTGGGAATTGTCGCTGGCCCGCGCCCAGGCGGTGGCGGCGGCCCTGCATCAGGCCGGCTATCTACGCCCCATCACCATGCGCGGCCATGGCGATGGCCGCGCGGGGGAGGTTGCGGCCACGCCGGATCGCAATGCCCTGGCTCGCCGGGTGGAACTGGTGATCCGTGACCATGGGGAGGCACAGTGATGCGCCGCCCCCTGATTCCCCTGGTTGTCACCATGACGGCCGCCTTGGCCCTGCTCTCCGGCGTGGCGGCGGCACAGCCGGGTAAGCCTGTGCCGGCAACAGCCGCCACGGCCAAGGTGGGGGTGCGTAGTGGTGTGCATCCCACCTATACAAGGTTGGTTTTCGACTGGGCCAGCAACATGGCCTACACCGCCGAGCAATCCGGGCAGGATGTCACCCTGCGCTTCCCTGCCGCTGCGGAGGTCAATCTGGCGGCCGTGCTGCGGGCCAAACCCGCACGGGTGGAGGGGTTGACCCAGGCGGTGGAAGGCGATGCGCTGGTCGTGCGTTTCCGCATTCCCACCGGGGCGGGCATCAAGGATATGCGGGCCGGCACCCGCGTGGTGATCGATATTCTGGACAAGGCGCCGCCAGCCCCCGCCAAAGCGCCCCAACCCACGGAAAATCCGCCGGCGGCGACCAAGCCGGCACCGGCTGCGGAAAAGCCGGAAAGCAAGGAGAAGCCATCGGCATCCGCGAAGGCTGAAACCAAGGAAAAGCCGCCCGCCCCGGTCGATCCAAGGCGGGCCAAGGAAGGTGCACCGCTGTTTGAACTGCGCGGCCGTCAGGCGCCGGCAGAAGGGCAGGCCGCTGCCAAGGGGCAGCCCACACCGCTGACACCTGCGCCGGCTGCCGGGACCGTGCCGCCCGCACCGGAAAAGGCGAACCCGCCCGCCCCCGGCGCCAGCCCCGCCCCGGTGCCGACGGTGGAGCAGGCTGCCATTGCACCGGCGCCGCTGGTCGATAGCGTGACCATCCCCTTTGATCCCAAGGTGGGGACGGCGGCAGCGGTCTTTGAACGGGCCGGCTATCTCTACATTCTGTTCGACCGGCCGGTGCCGCCGGAAACCGCGCCGGCACCGGGCAGCGTGCCCGGCCTGAATTCGTCGGTGGAGCCGGTGACTGTGGCAGAGGCGTCCGGCTTCCGTGTTCCCATGCCCGCCCTGATGCAGGCCCATGTCATGCGCGACGGCACGATCTGGCGCCTTGGGCTTAATCGCGCCACCGACCTGTTGCCCAACGACCCGGCCACCATTCTGACGGCCACACCAGACCCACAATTCGCCCTGGGCGCCCGGCTGGTGGTGGCCGCCCCGGATGTGGCCAAGGTGCTGACTTTCAAGGATCCGGTGGTGGGCGATACGCTGTTCGTCACCCCGCTTTCCACCCCCGGTCCGCATCTGCCGGCTGCCCAACGGTTCGCCCAGGCCCAGTTGCTGCCCAGCCTGCAGGGGCTGGTGGTCCGGCCGCTGGATGACCGGCTGGTGGTGCAGCCGGTCCGTGAAGGGGTGGAAATCTCCGTGCCCGGCGGGCTCAGCTTGTCGCCGGCGGCCGATCTGGCCTCTGTCGCTCCCCCGCCGGTGCCGAAGCAGGAAAAGGAAAAGCTGTTCGATTTCAAGCGCTGGGGGCAGGTGCCGGCCGAGCGCTACATTCCTACCCGGCAAGAGCGCTGGCAGCGCTTGGTGGAACTGCCGGACGCGGAGCGCAATCGGGGCCGGCTGGACCTTGCCCGTTTCTACATTGCCAATGGTCTGTCCTATGAGGCGGGCGGCATGTTGACCCGGGTGCAGGAGGTACAACCCGATGTGGACCGCCGGCCGGAATTCCTGGCCGTGCGTGGCATCGCCCGGGTGTTGAATGGCAACCTGGATGGTGCCCTGGCCGATCTGTCCAATCCGGGATTGGCGGGGGAGAAGGATGCCGACCTCTGGCGGGCCGCCGCCCTGGCTGGCAAGCAGGATTATGCCGGTGCCTACAGCCTGTTCCAGGCCCGCAAGGATCAACTGGCCGCCTATCCCGATCCGTTCTTTGTCGGCCTGTCGCTGGGGGCCGCCGACGCCGCCCTGCGACAGGGCCAGCCGGAGGCGGCGGCCCTGATCCTGGACAAGGTGGTCAAGCGCGGCGGGGAGGGGGGGCAGCAGGGCCCGGGTGTGGAATTCTATCGCGGTCTCACCTTCCGGGCCCTGGGCGACAAGGAAAAGGCGCTGGGCCTGTTTGAGGCGGCGATGAACAGCCGCGACCGGCTCTACGCCATGCGCGGCAAGAAGGAATGGATCGACACCGCCCTGGATCTTGGCAAGATTGACGCCAAGGAAGCCGCCAAGCGGATGGAGGAAATGCGCTTTGCCTGGATGGGCGATGCGCTGGAGTTGGCCAATCTCCGCCGTCTGGGGGAGGTCCATGCCCTGGCCGGCAATTATCCCCAGGCGTTTGAAACCATGCGCCGCACCATCTCCCTGTTCCCGGACACGCCGGACGCCAAGGAGATTGCGGCCGACATGACCCGCACCTTCACAGAGATTTTCTCCAAGGATGGCGCGGCCAAGATGCCGCCGCTGGAGGCGCTGGGCCTTTATGAACAATACCGCGAACTGACCCCGCCGGGGGCAGAGGGCGACCTGATCATCCGCAAGCTGGCCGAGCGGCTGGTGGAGATTGATCTGCTGGACCGGGCTGCCGAACTGCTGGACCATCAGGTGCAGTACCGGCTGGCCGGGGTGGAGAAGGCCCAGGTCGGCACAAGGCTGGCCGGCATCCGGCTGCTGGATGGCAAGCCGACCGATGCGGTGGCCGCCTTGGATGCCAGCCAGGTGGAGGGCATTCCCCCCGAACTGGCGGAGGAACGCCGGCTGCTGCGCGCCCGCGCCCTGTCGCAATCTGGCAAGGGGATGGATGCCATTCAGTTGCTGACGGGGGATCAGTCCAGCAATGCCAATCTGTTGCGGGTGGACATCGCCATGCGTGACAAGAAATGGCCGCAGGCCGCGCAGGCGCTGGGCGATGTGATCGGCCCGCCGGCGGCGGCGGGGACGGCGCTGGATGCCAAGACATCGGGCCTGGTGGTGCAACGCGCCGTGGCCCTGTCACTGGCCCAGGATAATGCCGGGCTGGAGGCGCTGCGCCGGGATTTCGGCCCGCTGATGGAAAAGACCAAGGATGCCACAGCGTTCCGCGTGCTGACCCGGCCGGAGGAAGCGGCCGGGCTGGCCGATGCCGCGACCATCCGGTCGCGCATCACGGAAATCGACCTGTTCCGCAGCTTCCTGGATAATTACCGGGCCAAATCGGCCGACAAGCCGGCCCCCGCCGCAGCCCCAGCCCCGGCAGAACCGGCGGCAACACCGCCTGCCCAATCAGCGCAGAAACCCTCTTGACCTTCCCTTGTGCCCTCGCAGCGTCTATGTAGAAGGGAACGGAACGGGACCAGGGGTGCTGCAAGATCGTGGCCGCAGGATTGTTCGATGCCGCCGCACCACGGCCCCTGGCCGACCGGTTGCGGCCCCAGAAGCTGGCCGAGGTGGTGGGCCAGGACCATCTGTTGCGCGAAGGCGCGCCCATCGGCCGGATGATCGCCGCCCGGCGGCTTTCCTCCATGATCCTCTGGGGGCCGCCTGGCTGCGGCAAGACCACGCTGGCCCGGCTGCTGGCCCAGACCACCGACCTGCATTTTGAGCCCTTGTCGGCCATTTTCTCCGGCGTGGCGGATTTGCGCAAAATCTTCGAGGCGGCAAGGGCGCGCCGTACCGGCGGGCAGGGCACCTTGCTGTTCATCGATGAAATCCACCGGTTCAACCGGTCGCAGCAGGATGGTTTCCTGCCCTATGTGGAGGATGGCACCATCACCCTGGTGGGGGCGACGACGGAGAATCCCTCCTTCGAGCTGAACGCCGCACTGCTATCGCGCGCCCAGGTTTTCGTCTTGAACCGGCTGGATGATGCCGCCCTGGAGCAGTTGCTGCAAAGGGCCGAGTCGGAAGAGGGGCGACCGCTGCCGGTGGATGGCGATGCCCGCAACGCGGTGAAGGCACTGGCCGATGGGGATGGCCGCTATTGCCTTAACCTGTGCGAGGAACTGTTCGCCTTGCCGGCGGGCACGCTGTTGGACACCAATGGTCTGGCCAGTGCCGTGCAGCGGCGGATGCCGCTGTATGACAAGGCGCAGGAAGGCCATTACAACCTGATCTCCGCCCTGCATAAATCGCTGCGCGGCTCGGATACCGATGCCGCACTTTACTGGTATGCCCGCATGTTGGCCGGCGGGGAAGACCCCCGCTATATCGCCCGCCGCCTGACCCGCTTTGCGGTGGAGGATATCGGCATGGCCGATCCGGCCGCATTGATCCAGGCCACGGCGGCCTGGGAGGCCTATGAACGGCTGGGCAGCCCGGAGGGGGAGTTGGCCATCGCCCAACTGGTGATCTATCTGGGCACAGCACCCAAATCCAACGCTGCCTATACCGCCTATAAGGAGGCGGTGCGCGCCGCCAAGGAGACGGGCAGCCTGTCGCCGCCCAAACATATCCTGAATGCGCCGACCAAGCTGATGAAGCAGTTGGGGTACGGCAAGGGCTATAATTACGACCACGATACGCCGGAAGGCTTCAGCGGGCAGAATTACTTCCCCGAGGAGATGCCCCGGCGGGAATTCTACCGCCCCGTCGAACGCGGCTTTGAACGCGACGTGCGCAAGCGCCTGGATTACTGGGCCCGGCTGCGGGCGGAGAAAGGGCCTTGAGCCGCAGACAGACTGTATTATTGCCGGGGGCGGCCCATGCCGTTCTCTCTCCGCGATCTGGGAGTTTTTTGTAACAGTTGTCGATACGTGATGTGATGCCGTGTTATGTATCTTCATCTGATACATAAGATGGTGCACCATGAACAGCACTCTCACCCCGTTCCTGAATCCAGCCTTGGTTGCCTCTTATGTTCTTGAAACGCCCCGCAAAGTTCCGGGGCTGGCAGATCTTCACAAGATGACCACGCTGCTTCTTTCCGAACAAGCACCCGGTGCCGCGCATATTCTGGTGGTCGGCGCGGGCGGTGGGTTGGAAATCAGCGCGATGGCGCAGGCCCGACCGGATTGGCGATTTACCGGTGTCGACCCCTCCCCGGCGATGTTGGACATCGCAAAACAGACGACTTTGGCCTGCGCAGAGCGAACAGAGCTTATTCCCGGC
>CALRQC020000038.1:0-56902 GCA_943370215.1 Azospirillum sp. RU38E | reverse complement strand
GGGTGACGGTAAAGGGAGGGCGAATGACAGACGCTACCGCCCCCTACACCAGCCCCAGCGCGGTGACGGCCAGATCGATCAGCTTGATGCCCAGGAAGGGCACCACCAGACCGCCCAGCCCATAGAGCAGCAGATTGCGGGCCAGCAGGCTGGCGGCCGGGGCCGGGCGATAGCGCACCCCCTTCAGGGCCAGCGGGATCAGGAAGATGATCACCAGGGCATTGAAGATGATGGCCGACAGGATGGCGCTGGCCGGGCTGTGCAGCGCCATGATGTTGAGCGCCTGCAAGGGCGGATAGGCAGCCACGAACAAGGCCGGGATGATGGCGAAATATTTCGCCACATCATTGGCGATGGAAAAAGTGGTCAGCGCCCCCCGGCTCATCAGCAATTGTTTGCCGATCATGACGATCTCGATCAGCTTGGTCGGGTCGCTGTCCAGATCGACCATATTGCCGGCCTCACGCGCCGCCTGGGTGCCGGTATTCATCGCCACGCCGACATCCGCCTGGGCCAGAGCCGGGGCATCATTGGAGCCGTCGCCGCACATGGCGACCAGCCGCCCCTCTGCCTGATACTGGCGGATACGTTCCAGCTTCAGTTCCGGCGTCGCCTCGGCCAGGAAATCATCAACCCCGGCTTCGGCGGCAATGGCGGCGGCGGTCAGCGGATTGTCGCCGGTGATCATCACCGTGCGGATGCCCATCTGCCGCAGGATGGCGAACCGCTCCCGGATGCCGGGCTTGACGATATCCTTCAGATAGATGACGCCCAGCAGGCGGCGGCCATCGGCCACCACCAGCGGCGTGCCGCCGGCCTTGGCCACCCGTTCCACCAGCCCCGTCAGCTCGCGGGTCTGGGCCGGGCCAAGGCTGGCCTGTTCCTCCATCCAGGCCCGCATTCGGTCGACGGCGCCCTTGCGGATGCGCCGGTCCCCCAGATCAACCCCGCTCATCCTGGTTTGCGCGGTAAAGGCAACAAAGACCATGCCGGCGCGGTCGGCTGGCAGGGCGATGCCGGCGCGCTGGCGGGCCAGCGCCACGATGGAACGGCCTTCCGGCGTCTCATCCGCCAGGGAGGCCAGAAGCGAGGCTTCCGCCAGCTCATGTTCCTGCACGCCGGTCAGGGGCAGGAATTCGGCCGCCTGCCGGTTGCCCAGCGTGATGGTGCCGGTCTTGTCCAGCAGCAGCACATCGATATCACCCGCCGCCTCCACCGCGCGGCCGGATTTGGCGATGACATTGAACTTCACCAGCCGGTCCATGCCGGCAATGCCAATGGCAGACAGCAACCCGCCAATGGTGGTGGGGATCAAGGTGACCAGCAGCGCCACCAGAAACACCACCGGGATCAGAAAGCCGGTATAGCTGGCAAAGGCCTGCAAGGTGACCGTGACCAGCAGGAAGATGATGGTCATGCCGACCAGCAGGATGGTCAGGGCAATCTCGTTGGGTGTCTTCTGGCGCTTGGCCCCTTCCACCAGGGCGATCATCCGGTCCAGGAAGCTTTCACCCGGATTGGCGGTGATACGCACCACGATACGGTCAGACACCACCAGCGTGCCGCCGGTGACGGCCGAGCGGTCGCCGCCGCTTTCCCGGATCACCGGGGCGGATTCACCGGTGATCGCACTTTCATTGACGGTGGCGATGCCGTCCACCACCTCCCCGTCACCGGGGATGGTGTCGCCGGCTTCCACCAGCACCAGATCGCCGGCCCGCAGGCTGTCGGCCGCCACATTGTCCCAACCGGCCGCATCGATGGCGGCCAGCTTCTTGGCCATGGTCTCCGTGCGGGTGCGGCGCAGGCTGGCGGCCTGGGCCTTGCCGCGCCCCTCCGCCACCGCCTCGGCAAAATTGGCGAACAGCACGGTGAACCACAGCCAGGCGGCAATCTGCCCGGTCAGCAGCACCTCGCCCCCCTGGATCAGGTCGCGGACAAAGATCAGGCTGGTCAACAGGGCGACAATGGCGGTGACGAACATCACCGGGTTGCGGAACAGCAGGCGCGGGTCCAGTTTGCGAAAGGCCACGCCCACGGCCTGGGCGGCGATGCGGCCGTCCAGCAAGGTGGCATTGCTGGAATTCATCATGGGATGGCTCCGAACAGGGTGCCGGCCTGCAGGCTGAGATGCTCGGCAATGGGGCCAAGCGCCAGGGCCGGGAAGAAGGTGAGGCCGCCGACAATGACGATGGTGGCGATCAGCAGGCCGATGAACAGGCCGCCATGGGTGGGGAAGGTGCCGGCACTGGCCGGCAGGGTCTTCTTGGTGACCAGCGACCCGGCAATGGCCAGCGTCGGCACGATCACGGCAAAGCGCCCCAGCAGCATGGCCAGCCCGATCATCGTGTTGTGATAAGGCGTGTTGGCGCTGAAGCCGCCAAAGGCCGAGCCGTTATTGCCGGTGCCCGACGCATAGGCATAAAGGATTTCCGACAGCCCGTGGGGCCCGGCATTGGCGACACTGGCCAGGGCCGACGGGATCACGGCCGTCAGCGCCGCTCCGCCCAGAATACAGAGGGGGTAGACCAGCACGGCAATCACGGCCAGCTTGATCTCCTTGGCCTCGATCTTCTTGCCCAGATATTCCGGCGTGCGGCCCACCATCAGCCCGGCGATGAAGACAGCCAGGATGACAAAGACCAACATGCCGTAAAGCCCGGCCCCTACCCCGCCGAAGATCACCTCGCCCAACAGGATATTGACCATCGGCACCATGCCGCCGATGGGGGTGAAACTGTCATGCATGGCATTGACGGAGCCGTTGGAGGCGGCCGTGGTGCTGACGGCCCAGAGCGATGACAGGGCGGTGCCGAAGCGGACCTCCTTGCCTTCCATATTGCCGCCGCTGTTGCTGTCGCTGGCCGTGTCATTGACGCCCAGGGCGGCGATGGCGGGGTTGCCCTGCGCCTCGGCCCAATAGGTGACGCCGATGCCGGTGACCAGCATGATGGACATGGCGGCCCAGATGGCCCAGCCCTGCCGCGTATCCTTGACCATGCGCCCGAAGCTGTAGACCAGGGCAGAGGCCAGCAGCAGCAGATAGAGCGTCTGTATCAGGTTCGACAGGGCGGTCGTATTCTCATACGGGTGGGCCGCATTGGCATTGAAGAAGCCGCCGCCATTGGAGCCCAGTTGCTTGATGGCAATCTGGCTGGCCACCGGCCCCTGCGCCAATATCTGTTGGGCCCCTTCCAGCGTATTGGCGCTGACATAGGCCCCGAAATTCTGCGGCACGCCCTGCCAGACCAGGAAGATGGCGGAGACAAAGGCCAGCGGCAGCAGCACATAGAGTGTGGCCCGCACCAGATCGGCCCAGAAATTGCCCACAGTGCGGCCCGACCGGCGGGCAAAGCCGCGGATCAGCGCCACCGCCACGGCAAAGCCGGTGGCGGCAGAAACGAAATTCTGTACCGTCAGCCCCACCATCTGGGAGAAATAGGACAGCGTGGTTTCGCCGCCATAGGCCTGCCAGTTGGTGTTGCTGACAAAGCTGATGGCCGTGTTGAAGGCCAGATCGGGGCTGACCGCCCCCAGCCCGGCCGGGTTCAGCGGCAACCAGGCCTGCAAGCGCAACACGGCATAAAGCAGCAGCAAACCCAGCAGGTTGAAGGAAAGCAGGGCCAGCGTATAGCCGGTCCAATGCTGTTCCCGGGCCGGATCGATGCCGGCCAGACGATAAAGTCCGCGTTCGACGGGGCCGACCAGCGGGCTGAGCCAGGTGCGTTCCCCTTCGAACACGCGGGCCATATAGCCGCCGAACAGCGGCGTCAGCAGGGCCAGCAGGGCCAGGGTGAACAGGATTTGTAAAATGCCATCGGCGGTCATGATGTCAAAACGCCTCCGGGCGCAGCAGCGCATAGACCAGATAGGCCAACAGGCCGGCAGCCACCAGGCCGCCGGCAATCAGATCGAAAGCCATGATGTCCCCCCTTTAAAGCCGGTCGCAGCCATAGGTCAGGCCGGTGAAAAGGGCGAAGGCCGCCAGAATGGCGCCCAGGAAGACCAGATCGAGCATCGTTCCCCCGCAATGCGGATGTTCCAGTCCTCAAGGGTGCGCCGACCCGGCATAAGGGCTCCAGACGGGTTTCAAGGGGCTGGCATAAAGAACCCATAAAGACCGGGGGGGGCCGATATACCTTGGTATCGGCACGCAATACGTCAGGCACCTGGAAGCGACCATGTGCAGGATCGCCGTATCCCGCCAGAACGGCTATCCATCACCGCAGCACCGGGCCCGTCATGAAGGGCGCCGGTGAAGAAGGGAACAGCGCACGCATGTCCGGCGACAGTCGAACCGCAGACAGAACAGGCATCCCGCACGGGCGGCAGCAGGCAGCATAAGCGCGGCCCTGGTTGCCACCCGGCGGGCCGCCCCGGAGGGTACCCATGATCTTTCTTTCCCATGACGGGAAGCGGGCGCAGCCTGTGCTGCAGGTGGCCCGCCCCGGTGCCATCCCCTATTGGGCCGATCTCATCGCTTTTTTGCTGCTGGCGGCCATGGCCCTGCTGGTCATCCAGGGGGTGCGCCAGATGGATCAGCCGCTGGCGGCCCTGGATACAGTGCCGCTGGTGCTCGATCCCTGGCAATTGCCGGCCTATGCCCTGCGCACGGTGCTGCGCATGTTCGCGGCCCTGGCGGTGTCGCTGCTTTTCACCTTCACCATTGCCACCCTGGCCGCCAAAAGCCGCAAGGCGGAACTGATCATCGTTCCGGCGCTGGATATCCTGCAATCGGTGCCGGTGCTGGGCTTTCTCACCTTCACCGTCACCTTCTTCATGGGGTTGTTTCCGGGCCGGCAGTTGGGCGTGGAATGCGCGGCGATCTTCGCCATCTTCACCAGCCAGGCCTGGAACATGGCCTTCAGCTTCTATCAGTCGCTGCGCACCCTGCCCCATGATCTGGAAGAGGTGACGTGGCAGTTCGGTTTCTCCCCCTGGCGGCGCTTTCTGCGGCTGGAACTGCCCTTTGCCATGCCGGGGCTGGTCTGGAACATGATGATGTCCATGTCGGGCGGCTGGTTCTTCGTGGTGGCGTCGGAGGCGATCAGCGTCGGCGATACCACGGTGACCCTGCCGGGCATCGGTTCCTGGCTGGCGCTGGCCATCACCCAGAAGGATATGGTTGCCATCGCCTGGGCTGTGGGGAGCATGGCCGTGGTGATCATGCTCTATGATCAGCTTTTTTTCCGGCCGATCGTCGCCTGGGCGGACAAGTTCCGTTTCGAACAGACGGCCTCGCAGCAGCGGCCAAGCTCCTGGCTGTATGATCTGGTGCGGCGCACCCGGATCATGCGGTTGCTGCTGGCCCCGCTGGGCTGGCTGGATGGGGCCATGGCCCTGCTGGAACGCCGGCCGGCCAGGGGGCCGCGCCGCGCCGTGGCCGCGCGCGACCCTTCGCCCCTGCTGAACCGGCTGTGGGGCGGGCTGGTGCTGCTGGGCTGTCTGGCGGCCAGCATCCAGATTGCCCGTTTCATCATGACCGAACTCAGCCTGGCGGACGTTCTGGCCACCTTCGGGCTGGGGATGGCCACCATGCTGCGGGTGGTGGTGCTGATCGCCCTGGCCAGCCTGATCTGGGTGCCGATCGGCGTCTGGATCGGCCTGCGCCCGGCCTGGGCGGAACGGTTGCAGCCGCTGGCCCAGTTCCTGGCGGCCTTTCCGGCCAATGTGCTGTTCCCCTTCGCGGTGGTGATCATCGCCGGGCTGCACCTGAACCCGGATATCTGGCTGTCACCGCTGATGGTGCTGGGCACGCAATGGTATATCCTGTTCAATGTCATCGCCGGGGCCAGCGCCCTGCCGACCGACCTGCGGGAGGCGTCGCATATTTTCGGCATCCGCCGCTGGCAATGGTGGCGACAGGTCGCCCTGCCCGGTGTCTTCCCCTATTACGTCACCGGCGCCCTGACGGCCTCCGGCGGGTCGTGGAACGCCAGCATCGTCACGGAAGTCGTCTCCTGGGGCGACCGGCATCTGCAGGCCACCGGGCTTGGCGCCTATATCGCCAATGCCACCCAGGCCGGGGATTATCCGCGCGTGGCGTTGGGCATCGCCGTGATGTCGCTGTTCGTCATCGCCTTCAACCGCATCCTCTGGCGGCCGCTCTATGGGTTCGCCGAACGTCGTCTGCGCCTTGATTGAGGAGGCAAGAACATGGCCTACATTCAGGAAATCGTCCGCCAGGCGGCCCCCCTTGTCGAGGTGCGTGACGTCCGGCATGTCTATGGCAAGGGCGGCAGCGGCCTGACCGTGCTGGATCATGTCGACCTCACCCTGTACGAGGGCGAGGTGGTCGGGCTGCTGGGCCGGTCGGGTTCCGGCAAATCCACCCTGCTGCGCTCCATCGCCGGGCTGATCCGGCCGACCGCCGGCAGCGTCAGCTTCCCCCCCGGTGCCGATGGGGCGGATACCGTCGTCAGCATGGTGTTCCAGAGCTTTGCCCTGTTCCCCTGGCTGACCGTGCTGGAAAATGTCGAGGTCGGGCTGGAGGCCCGGCAGGTGCCCGTGGCCGAACGGCGCAAGCGGGCGCTGGCCGCCATCGACCTGATCGGGCTGGACGGGTTTGAAAGCGCCTATCCCAAGGAATTATCGGGCGGGATGCGCCAGCGCGTCGGGCTGGCCCGCGCGCTGGTGGTCAATCCCGACCTGCTGCTGATGGATGAACCCTTTTCCGCCCTGGATGTGCTGACGGCGGAAACGCTGCGCACCGATCTGCTGGACCTGTGGTCGGAAGGCCGGATGCCGATCAAATCCATCCTGATGGTCACCCATAATATCGAGGAAGCGGTGTTGATGTGCGACCGCATCCTGATCTTCTCCTCCAACCCCGGCCGGGTGCTGGGGGAGATCAAGGTCAGCCTGCCCCAGCCGCGCAGCCGCCAGGATCCCGCCTTCCGGGCGCTGGTGGAGGATATCTATGCCCGCATGACCAGCCGGACCAACCCGGTACAGCCGCGCGAGGGGCTGTTCCCCGGCACCGGCATCGGCATGGCCCTGCCCCGCATGTCCACCAACACGCTGGCCGGCCTGATCGAGGCGGTGCATGAAGCCCCCTATGATGGCAAGGCCGATCTGCCGGGGCTGGCCAACAGCCTGCATTTCAAGAATGACGAGATTTTCGAGATTGCCGAGCTGCTGCAATTGCTGCGCTTTGCCGAACTGGAAGGGCGTGACCTGCGGCTGCTGCCGGCGGCCCGGCGCTATGCCACAGCCGATGTCGATACGCGCAAGCAGCTTTTCGGCCAGCATCTGCTGAATTATGTGCCGCTGGCGGCCCATATCCGGCGCGTGCTGGATGACCGCCCTTCCCACCATGCCCCCGGCCGCCGCTTCCGCGACGAACTGGAGGATTACATGTCGGAAGATCGGGCGGAGGACACATTGCGCACGGTCACCCAATGGGGCCGCTACGCCGAACTCTACGCCTATGATGAAGGGGCGGACCTGTTCAGCCTGGATAATCCGGTGTGATAGTCGGTTCAGTATCTGTCCGGAAAGTAAGGGCGCCTTTCGAAACCGTGCCCATTCACCACCGTCATTCCCGCGAAGGCGGGAATGACGGTTAGTTGTTGAAAAGCATAAGAACTTTATGGGCGGGCTCTCGGAACCTGTCAGTTCTGATCAAGCCCCGCATCGTAATGGGGGGAGCCATTCCCCCCTCCTTTCCCTTTCCATCGACCCGGCAGGCGCTGCCCCTCAGCAGGGGCGGCGTTGCTGCCTGCTGTCCGGAGTGCCCGGCCATGACCCGTCGGATCAAACCCATCCTGGCGGCCTTGCTGCTGCTGCCTTTTTCCACCCCCGCCGCCCAGGCGGCCGGGGGGGCCCATGTCATCGATGATGCGTCGGTGGAGACACCCGGCCATTGCCATCTTGAAAGCTGGCTGGCCAGCAATCCGAAGGGGCCGGATGCGCTCAACCTCAATCCCGGCTGCACCTTCACCGCTCTGCCCCGGCTGGAACTGGGGGCGACCTTCCAGCATCAGGGCGGGGCCGCCCCCGACACCAGTTTCGGGCCCGCCCTGAAACTGACCCTGCGCCCGGTGGAAACGGGGCTGGGTATCGCGCTGTCCGGCAATGCCGTCTGGAGTGACCGGAATGACCGGCTGGAGACGGCTTCCGTGCTGCTGCCCCTGTCGCTGCAACCGGCCGACGGCTTGCAGATCAATGTCAATGCCGGCTGGCTTTACAACCGGTCCGGCAAGCAGGAAACGGCCGGCTTCATCGGCGCCCAGCTCGACCAGGATCTGGGGCATGATGTCTCCTTGATGCTGGAGGGCTTTGCCCGTGGCGGTGGCCGGCCGGGGGCACAGATGGGCCTGCGCTGGACACCGGGCGGCGGCGTCATCGATATCGACCTGCTGACCGGCTGGCGTACCGACGGCAGCACCGCCCGCACCCACACCATCGGCCTGACCTGGCGGATTTGAACAGCCATGGCAGCGGCGCCGGGGTTTGGGGTAAAGGGAGAGGCAGGGCAGCAGGGGGAACCGGCATGGAGATAGCCACGCATGATCCGCAGCCGGTGAGCCGGACCGGCAAGGCGCTGCGGCTGGCGGGCTTGTTTGCCTTCATGGCCGGCCTGTTCATCGCCGATACGCTGACCGATCTGGAAATTGCCATTGGCGTGCTTTATGTCGCCGTGCCGCTGGTGGCGGCCAGCTTTCTGCCGGCCCGTGCCATCCTGCTGTTGTCCGGCCTCTGCCTGGGGCTGCTGCTGACCAGTTATGAGCTGACCACCGGCGGCGACCCGGCCGCCGGGCCCATCAACCGTTCCATCAGCGTCATCGTTGTCATTGCCGCCACCGTGCTGGTGCTGCGCATCCGGCCGGCCATCCTGGCCGGGATCGCCGCGCGGGAGCAATTGGCACGGGTGGCCCGCATCAACATGTTGGGCGAATTGACCGCCTCCATCGCGCATGAGGTCAACCAGCCCCTGGCCGCCATTGCCAATAGCGGCAATGCCGGTCTGCGCTGGCTGGACGCCCAGCCCCCCAATCTGGAAAAGGCCCGTCAGGCCCTGGCCCGCGTTGTCAGCGATGCCGAGCGGGCAGCCTCCGTCATCACCCGGGTGCGCAGCCTGGCCCGCCCGGTGCCGCCGCATCGGGAATGGCTGAACGCGCTGGATACGGTGGAGGAGATCATTGCCCTGATCCGCGATGAACTGGCCCGCAATCAGGTCACCTTGTCCATCGACTGCATGGAAGGGATGCCGCCGGTCCTGGCCGACAAGGTGCAGGTTCAGCAGGTCCTGCTGAACCTGATCTTGAACGCGGTGGAGGCGATGGGCACCACCACCCCCACGGACCGAACCCTGCACATCACCATCGGCATGGCGGAAAGCGGACAGGCGCAGTTCATCGTCCAGGACAAGGGGATCGGGCTGAAGGCCGACAATGTGGAAAAACTGTTCGACGCTTTCCACACCACCAAGCCCGGTGGTATGGGGATCGGGCTTGCCGTCACCCGTTCCATTGTTGAAACCCATGGCGGCAAAGTCTGGGCGACAGCCAATGCCGACGGGGGCGCCAGCTTCCATTTCACGCTGCCGACCAGCCGGACCGATATCCCATGATGCCAGCCGCCGCCGATCAGCCCCTGATCCATGTTGTGGAAGATGACCGCTCGGTACGGGATTCCCTGGAAGATCTGCTGGCATCGGTGGGGCTGCCGGCCCGGCTATTCGCCTCGGCCACGGAATTCCTGCAGGCCGAACCGGTGGAGGCACCGGGCTGTCTGGTGCTGGATGTGCGGATGCCGGGGATGAGCGGGCTGGAATTGCAGGCGGAAATGGCCCGGCGCGGCCTCCGCCTGCCCATCATCTTCATCACCGGCCATGGTGATATTCCAATGTCGGTGCAGGCGATGAAGGCGGGGGCGGTGGAATTCCTCACCAAGCCGTTCCGTGAACAGGATTTGCTCGATGCCATCCAGAAGGCCGTCGCCCTGGACCGCACCCAGCGACAGGCCGACGCCGTGGCCGACGAACTGCGCCGCCGTCACGCCACGCTGACGGATGGCGAACGCGACGTCATGGCCCTGGTGGTCACCGGCCTGCTGAACAAGCAGATCGCCGCCCGGCTGGAAGTCAGCGAGATCACGGTGAAGGTCCGCCGGGCCCAGGTGATGAAGAAGATGCAGGCGGCGTCCCTGGCCGATCTGGTCCGCTATACCGACCTTATCCTGAAAGAGCGCGTCTTGGGATTATAATCCCAATCATTGAAGCGCCGCCCAATCGGCTGATCCCGTTGAAAAGGTCCGGGCAAGGGGCCCAATGATGATTCGCACCTGTTTTTTACCGCCCGTTGAAGAGGTCCGGTGTAGAGCGTCTCAGCCCTGCCGTTGAGAACGTCCGGGTTTAACAGGCGCAGACGTTGAAAAGGTCCGGGGATCGTGGGCTAAAGTCTTGTTCTGTAAGAGTAGCGTTGAAAAGGTCCGGGTTGTCGCCATTGCCCCGTTGAAAACGTCCCTTTGAAGCGTTGAAAACGTCCCCCTGAAGCGTTGGAAAGGTCCGGGAACCCTTCGTAAGGAATTGGAAATAAACAGATATTCCGGCCTAGGATTATTAGGAATATAAGGATTAAAAGGGCTTGCCGTTTTTCAGGGGACGTTTTCAACGGACAAGAAACTTGCGCTCTGGTCCGGCCTATGGATGAATGACAACCTCTATTGAGAGAGAGGCAATGGCAACACAACCTGTTCTTCCCGTGAAGCCTCCCAGCAACACACGGGCCAGGAAGGCAGGCGGTGTTCTCATCAAGGCGACCGCCCTTGTGGAGGTACGCACGACGGGCCAGGAAGATCTCCACCTCTCCGATCGCAAGCTGTTCAACCATCTGCTGGCCATCGCCGCCCCCAACATGGGCACACAGCGCCGGCATACCACCATGCTGGCCGATATCCGGCGTTTTGCGGCCGATGCCCGCGAGGTTGCAACGCCGGGCGACACCAATTACTGGCTGAAGAAAAGCCTGACACGGCTACAGCAAGTGCTGGTTCAATATGATGTGCTGGGGTCGGACGGGCGCATCTGGGTTTCCGACCATCTGCTGGGCCGGGTGACCATCCATGACCGGACTGGCGAGTTGACCTATGAATTCCCTGAAGAGGTCGCCGAACGTCTGGTGGAGCCGGCGCTTTACAGTGCCTTGTCCCTCTCCGTCATCTACCAGTTCACCAGCAAATATGCCCTGACCCTCTATGAAGTGCTGAAACGCTATGCCGACCGCCGGTCGCCGGAGCCCTATTGGAATGCCCGTATCGACGAGGTGCGCGATGTGCTGGGCTGCCGGGACAAGCTGAAAGGCTACAAGGATTTCCGCAAGAAAGCATTGGATCCGGCCCTGACGGAGATCAACGAGTTGGCCGAATTCAGTGTCGATATGGAGGAAATCCGCCAAGGCCGGGGCGGCAATGGCGGGCGTGTCATCGGACTGGTCTTCCAGGTCAGGACCAAGGAGCTGACAGAACTGGAAAAAGCCGTCCGCATGGCCGAAAAGCCAAGGGTGCAGCGCCAGGCCGAGGCAGCGGAACGCCAGCAGGCGCGCAAAGACGCCCATGTCCTGCGCGACAAGGCCGCCGTCCATGCCCTGCGCTGGCTGGAAACCAGTGATTTTGCCACCCGGCAGAAATGGGCGGAACGCGCCCGACAGGTGGGCATCACCCTGCCCGCTGCGGCGACGGCGCCGAACAACCTGCGCAAATGGGTTCCGGCCATCGCTGACTGCATCGTGCGGGAAGAGCGGCTGCTCTCCGCTGCGGAGCTTCCGCTCCCCGTTGGAATTGTCCGGTAAAGATCTGCGGTTCATGATATCAATCAGATATCTGAATTCTATCTGATATCTGATTGATATCATGCCAATCTCCCTTGATCGTGACCGATCAAGGGAGATTTTGCGTTCCCTCAGTCGCCGGGCGGGCGCATCCGCGCCCTTGGCTTGCGGCACCACGCGGTGCCGGGCCGGCGGTCGCCGGCCTCCACCCCGCCTAAAGGTCAACCTTTAGGCGGGGTGGTATCATTTCTGTGAGGGCGAGCGGCCGGCCGGCAACGGCCCGGCGTCAATAGCCGCTCAGCAGCATATCCAGCGCGTTGATGATGGTAATGTGATGCTCGTCCAGCGACAGCACGACACCGCCCAACTCCCGGCAGCGGATCGTGGCGATGGATTGGGTCAGCATGACATGGCGCCGGCCCATGATGTCGAACACCGGGTTCAGGCGCGCCATCGGGGGCGGGGCGTCCTCTTCGCGCAGCAGGGGGACGACAACCCGCGTATCCAGCCGCCCCAACAGGTCGGCCTGCACATCCAGAAGGTAACCCGTCGCCCGACGGGGCATGGGGTAAAGATCGAAACGGGCCATCAGAACTGTCGATACTCGGCCAGTGGGAGGTCATGCTCCTCCACATAGCTGTTCCATGCCGCGATGGCGGTTTGATTTTCCTGCTGCCACCGTCCGGCTTTGGCCGCAGAAACGGCGGCAGCCAGGCCCTTTTCACAGGCTTGGGACAGGTTGATCTTCAGGTCACGGGCTTCCTGCAACAGCCCTTCCGGCAGCGTCACATTGGTGCGCTGGCGCAAGGCGGGGGATGATTGAACAACAGGGGGCGAAGGGTAGGGCATGGGGCCAGCCTCCATATCGATTTGGCTGAAATATGTGTATTGAATATACGTATGTCAATGATGCAGTGCCACACACAACCCCGCCCGGTCGGGATCTGCGGCCTGTCCTGGGCCCTTTGGCACGATCAGGATGAATTCATGATCGCTATCTGATATCAATTTGCTTTCAGATAGTGATCATCGGGTCCGATCATGCCCACCATCGTCTTTGCCAGCCCCAAGGGGGGTGCAGGCAAATCAACTTCTGCGGTTTTGCTGGCCAGCGCCCTGGCGGGGCGGGGGGCCAGCGTTACCATCATTGATGCCGACCCCAACAAGCCGGTCTCCCGTTGGGCCCGGCTGCCGGGCAAGCCTGCCAACCTCACCGTGCTGGCGGATGTGACAGAGGAAACGGTCACCGATACGATCGATGAGGCGGCGTTGAAGACGGCCTTCGTCATCGTCGATCTGGAAGGCACGGCCTCGATGATGGTGGGCTATGCCATGAGCCGGGCCGATCTGGTGGTGATCCCCAGCCAGGGATCACAACTGGATGCCGGCGAGGCGGTGAAGGCCATCCGGCTGGTGCGCAGCCAGGAACGCGCCTTTCGCCGGCAGATCCCGTTTGCCGTCCTGTTCACCCGCACCAGTGCCGCCATCAAGCCCCGCTCCCTGCAGAGCATCGCGGCGGAGTTCGCTGAAAACGACGTGCCGGTTTTTGATACCCAATTGCATGAGCGTGATGCTTTCCGGGCCATTTTTGCTTTTGGGGGCACACTGGCCGATCTGGATCCCAGCCAGGTCACCAATATCAAGGCTGCCAATGCCAATGCGCTGGCCTTTGCGGCGGAGGTGGTGGCGATCCTGAAGGGCGGCATCAAGGCCCCTGCGGCCAGCGTGTCGGCAGGAAGGGAAGGGATGGAATGAGCAAGACCCGCGCCAGCATCTTCGGGGATGGGAACGATCCGCTGGATCTGTCCGGTTTCGCGCCCAAGGCCCCGCAGGATATCCAGGCCCCGCCAGCCGACACGATCCGCGCCGTGTCGGAGGCGGCCCGTTTTCCCAGCCGGGAGGCCAGGCCGGTGCCAGCGCCGCCGCCGCCAGCCCCCAAGCGGGAACAGCGGCGCCACCGCACCGGCCGCAATGTACAGTTCAACATCCGGGCGCGGCAGGAAACGATTGACACTTTCCTGGCCATCGCCGACCGCGAAGGCTGGGTATTGGGGGAGGTGCTGGAACATGCCGTGGCAGCCCTTGAACGGGAGATTGCTGCCAGCAAACCATGATATCCCCATGATATCACATAGATATCATGGGGATATTTAGATGATATCATACAGATATCGCATTGATGTCAGCGACCCCGGCGGGAAATATGGTCCGGCCGGGTGATGCGCCTCAACAGCAGGAACGGGCGCAGCAGCGGACGGCACCAGCCCGGAATCCTGGTTTCCTCATGATCGGATTGGCTGGCGAACAACAAGCGCACGGCCTCCACCGTGACCTGCCATCCATGGGCAACCGACAGGTCCAGCAGGATTTCAATCACGCGCAGATATAGCCAGGCCCGCAGCCCCGACCGGTGGCGCCAGAGCCCATGTTGACGGACCAGCAGGCAAAGCCAGCGGGTACGGCCGGCCGGCGCCGGCGCCGGCGGACCCGGCCAGTCATCTCCCCAACAGGCCACAACCTGCCACCAGGCTTGGCGCAAGGCGGCACCGACACCGGTTGCGTCAGCCAGGGCCAGAGCTTGCCGGCAATGATCAGGATGGTTCAGGCGCAAGGCGATATCCGCCAACCAGCGTAACCGCTCCCAGCCATGATGCAGCCCATGCACGGCCAGATATACCGTCAGGTGCAGGGGTGGCAGGGCGGGCAGGGTGACGCCGAATACCGGCACCATGTCCCGTGCCTGCCACAGATCCGCGAAGTCCCATGGCAGGACATGGCGGTTGGTGGACAGGCGCCAGTGCAGTTCCAGGATGGTGCCATCACCGGCCCGATAGAGTGCATCCTTGACCAGGGGCCGCAATTCGGTCAGCCCCACCTTGGAAAGGGGAGAAAATCCCTGTTGCAGAAGAATGGCATGGGCCCGGTCCAGATGGCGGGGGTCAATCAGCAGGTCGATATCTCCCGCCCCCCGGGCCGCCCCATTGCCGTACAGCCGGGCGGCCAGCGGCAACCCTTTCAGGACAAGGGCCGGAACGCCATCTTCCAGCAATATCGGCAGCAACCGCGCCAGCCGGGCGGCATGTGCTATCGCCCGCAGCGTATCCCGGCGGATATCCCGGGATAGAGGAACCGGCACGGTCAGGTTCCCTGCCGTCAGCCATTGGCCCAGGACATGGGATATCCTGTGCTGGCGGGCCAGTGACACCAGAATGTCCGGATCAGCCAGCAAGCCCCCTTGGGCGGCCGGCCCGATGGGCCACAAGGCTGCCTGATAGAGGGGGCCGGGTATCTGGCTATCACGCGACATGTACTGCACCCCGCCGCCATAAGCAGCCATTCAGCATTTCTGCATCCACGCGGCACCTGGATATGTCCCGTGAACGGCCCTGAACACCCTCGTGACGGAAAACATCAAAAATCCCATGGCAGAACAAGGGCGGCTGCAGGCGCTTCAGCCAGGGCACAGTTCCCACCAGATGCATCACGGCCAGCCGCCGCCCGTTCCATCACGGGCTTTTTGCAATCTGCCAGGATCATCGCTGTGCCGGGCAGGAAGGATACCTGCCCGGCCTCGGCTGTCAGAGACGGCGCTCCAGCACCTTGATGATGTCACCCGGCAGGATCGGCGTGCGCTCGATGGCTTTGAATTCCTTCTGTTCGCCATTGATGACGCGGACCAGCACCACCTCTTCCTTGCGGGCGCGGTAATCATAGCCGCCGGCGCGGGCAATGGCACTCAGCACCGTCAGGCCCGACGTATAGGCGAATTCGCCCGGCTGGCGGACTTCGCCCAGCACATAGAAGGGGCGGAAGGTCTGCACCTCCACCGACACGCTGGGATCTTGCATCAGATTGTTGCGCTTCAGCGCCTCTTCGATGCGATGGGCCAGGACGCGGGCCGTCACGCCGGAGGCCGCGATGTTCCCCACCAGCGGCACAGCGATATTTCCCACCGGATCGAGCGTGAAATCCCCTGACAGGTTCGTCTCGTTGAAGATGACGAGGCGCACACGGTTACCCGGTTCCAGCAGATAACTGTCCGCGAGATTGGCCGACAGACCGGGGGCCGGCTCGGAAGGCAAGTCCCCGATCGTTGTCGAACAACCGGAGACCCCCACCATGACAGCGGTCAATAGAGCCAGGAAAAAGCAATAGGCTCGGTTTTTCACAACGGACATTTTCAGGAAACTCCTCCTGTTGGCCAGGAAATGCTCAACGAAAAATAGCGGGGAAGGGAATACCGGATTTGGCCGACCCGCGCGACAGTGCAATAGGTGCTAATCTGGGTGTGCCAACGCAAGGATTAAGTGATGCTCCTGCTTGCACGGATCTGGCGTGCCGCGTCAGATGCTTGCCTGCAAAATCCGCCGATCCCGTCCGGCAAGCGCCACCGCCGTCAGCCGCCCCGTGGCATAGGCACCGGTATCGACGGCAATACGGTTGCCCTCGATCAAGGGGGTCTCAACGATTGTATGCCCATGCACGACGACATGCCCCCCCTTGAGCGGACGATCGATGAACCCCTCCCGTATCCATAACAGATCGTCTGGCCGCTGCTGATCCAGCGGCAGGGCGGGATCGATACCCGCATGGACGAAGACATAATTCCCGACCACCACCATCATCTCACTGGCCTGCAGAAAGTCCAGATGACGGGGGGGAAGCCGCTCGGCCAACTGGCTGGCCAGGGATTCCAGCCGCCTGGGGTCAAGCGTGCCGGGAGGGGCCAGGACACCATAGCTGGCCAGCGTCTCTACGCCGCCAAAGCGCAGCCAGCCCGCCGCCCCGGCGGGGTCGATCAGGAAATCCAGCAGTGCCTGTTCATGATTACCACGCAAAAAGCGCCATTCCAGGCCGGCCGGCGGGGGACCGGCTAGAATATCCAGCACCCCCCGGCTGTCGGGGCCACGGTCGATATAGTCGCCCAGAAAGATGATTGTGGCCGCCTGCCCGGCCTCCTGCTGCGCCGCATCCTGGGCGATATGATCAAGAAGCCGCTTCAACAGCGCACATTCGCCATGGATGTCGCCCACCGCATAGATGATGCGGCCGGGGGGAATGTGGGAATCAATCACCGCCGCTTCTCCCCCGGTCCTGCCGACCCGATAAAGCAGGCGGCTCCACAGACGCGTTGCGATCCCCTTCATTGGCAGGACACGCAAAAGACAGCGACGGGGCACATCACGGATAGCGGGGCAGGAAGCAGGGAAAATGGCATGGTCGGAAGTCACAAACCCATTGGGGCAGGGAAGGGCCGCTGGCCGGCCTTGCCATAGGATAGAGGGCCATCCCCAGTCCGGTAAAGCCAGCTCAATAAGCGCCCTCGCGGCCCAGAACGGTCGGCACGGTCCGCAGCAGGATGGTGACATCCAGCCAGAAGGACCAATTCTTGACATACCAGGTGTTCAGTTCATTACGCTCTATCAGGTCCAGATTGTTACGTCCGCTGACCTGCCAGAGACCGGTAATGCCAGGCCGTACTTGTAGATAGAAAGAGGCGCCTTGGCCATAGGCATCGATCTCGGCCTTTGTCATCGGCCGGGGGCCGACAAGGCTCATCTCCCCCCGCAGGACATTCAGCAATTGCGGCAGCTCATCCAGGCTGTAACGGCGCAGGAAATGCCCCAGATGCGTGATACGGGGGTCATTCTTCAGCTTGCGCGTTTCTTCCCATTCCCGCCGGGCCGCGGGATCCTGGGCCAGGATTCCAGCCAGAACCTCACTGGCGTTCGGCACCATGGTGCGGAATTTCAGACATTGGAAAACCCGCCCGTCACGTCCGATGCGGCCATGGCCATATAGAATTGGCCCCCCATCCCGGCTGACCAGAAGGGCGATCGCCAGCAGCAGGGGCAGGGCGACCAGCAGCAGCGACAGGGCCATGACATAGTCGAAGGCCAGTTTGGTGAAGCGACTGAACGGCCGCAGCATCGGGAAGAATCCCGACAGCATCAAGACATCGTGGCCAACAATATGGTGAGCATCCACCGATACGACGGGCAACCCGCGCAGGGATTGCACACAGGTGAAGGGGATCTGCTCCAACGCCAGATGGGCCAGCCGGTCCCCATGCGCCTCCATCTCATGCTCACCCAATGCCAGCACAACGGTTTCGGCCCCGTGGTGCTGGCAGAGAGCGGACCAGGAGCCGCTCCAACTGTCGCCGACCTCCTCCATGGTCAGCTCGCCCACCACCTCATACCCCAACCCCCAATCCTCGCGCAGGCCGGCGGTTGTGCCCTTGCGGTGGGCGGCATCCCCCACCACAAGGGCACGGATGTGCCAGAGACCGGCAAGGCTCAGCATCGTGCGCGCCAACTGACGCATGATGACGATGGCAATGGCCCCGGCAATCCAGGAATTGATCAGCCACAGGCGGGAGAAATCATTCTTGAGGGCGAATTGCAGGAAACCGTCGGCCAGCAATGCCAGTCCGCATCCCGTCAGGATCTGCCGATTTTCCGTCCAGAAGGGCAGCCGCGTTCCGTAATGGCCACAATGCAGCAGCCAGCCAATAAAAACACAGCCGAACAGGGTAAAGGCGGTGGCGCGCTGCGGCACATCCATGAACATGAACACATCGGTAAAAGTGCTTCCGTTGAAATGCCGGCTGAACAGAAAGACCATGACACCGCCTGCCAGGAAGCCCAGCAGTAATCCGGTGAGGTCGGCCATGATCAGACTGGCGCCACGGACCAGGCGCAGATTGGACAGGTGCCGCTGATGACGCGCACGCACACTGGCTGCCTCAGTCTCTTGGACGACAACGGACATATGATCACTATTCTATAAAATCCAGATGGACACCTAAAGATAGCAATTGATTCCCGGGCATTCTATAGATTTCTCCCTTCCGGTTGGAAATGGCCGTCAGATCGTGACAGATCATCCCACATCCTTTAGGTATGCCCCCAACAGGGTGGGGCGTGCTTGACGGCGGGAATTGTGATTTTTCGGATATTATTGGCACTCGTGCTGCTGGCGCCGATACCTTTTGGTGCCTACAGGCCCTGGGCCTGGTCGCTGCTGGGGACGCTGACGGGTGGCTTGCTGGCAGCCTGGGCTGTATCGGCGGCGCTTGGGCGGACCCCCGTCAACCTTTCCTGGCGCCACCTATGGTTTGTCGTCCTGCCCTTTCTGGCGGCACTGGTCTGGGCGGGTCTGCAAACCTGGGGGGGACTGCCTGCAAGCTGGCATCATCCAATCTGGATGGAAGTGGACCGGGTTTTAGGGAGCGGCATCGGCCGCCCTGCCATTGCGGGTTCGGTCAGCATTGATCCGGAAATGACCTTCAACGCCATTTTGCGGCTGCTGACCTATGGCGGTATCTTCCTGCTGGCGGCCCAATTGTGCCGCAGCCGCCGGCAGGCCCGAAACGGACTTCTGGCCGTGATCCTGGCCCAATTGGGCTATGCGGCCTATGGGCTGGCCCTGCATTTCAGCGGGGTGGAACGGATTCTCTGGTTTGAGAAATGGGCCTATATCGGGGATCTGACCAGCACCTTTGTGAACCGCAACGCCTATGCTGCCTATGCGGGCATGGGCATGGTCTGTTGCATCGGCCTGTTCATCAATGCCCTGAAACATATGTCGACCCGGCGGGGCCGGATGTTCGACATGGCGGAAACCATCCTCATCCGGGCCGTCCCCTATCTGATGGCCGCCATGGTCATCGGCGTGGCGCTGCTGCTGACGCGGTCACGGGCCGCGACAGCGGCCACCGGCGTGGCCTTGCTGATCATGATCTTCTGTGCCCTCTGGGCCCATCTGGTGCGGCTGCGCACGGCGGCGGCAGGTGCCCTTGCCGTGCTGGTTATCGGCTTCTCCGCCCTGCTGCTGGGGGGGGAGGGGGTCGCCCAGCGTTTCAGCGATGGGATCACCGACCGCACCCGAGAGGAGATTTACCGGCTGGGTCTGGCGGCGGTGGAGGATTCAACCCTGCTTGGCCACGGGCTGGGAGCCTTTGAGCCGGCATTCCGGATTTATCGTGACAGCACCCTGACCGCGGACCCGATCATCGATCTGGCCCATAATGTCCATCTGGAAACGCTGATGGATATGGGGGTGGTCGGGATGGGCCTGCTTTATCTGTCCTTTGCCGCCATCCTGGTCATCTGCGTCTGGGGGCTGCGGAACCGTCAACGGGACCAGATCTATCCAATGGTCGCGCTGTCCTGTGCTGTCTTGATTGCAGCGCATGGTTTTGTGGATTTCAGCGCCCAGATGCCGGCCATTGCCATGACCCTCGCCTTCCTGCTGGGCATCGGTTATGCGCAATCATGGCAAACCCGTTCCGCCCGACGCGCACCGGCTGAGGCCGATGAACCTACCGACCCTACCGACCCTGTTCCAGCCGCCGCGCATAATCACTGACTGCCGCCTCCGACAGGTCGGCCAGGGCCTGACGGATGAAGGCCTGACCGGCCGGATCGCGCGACAGTTCCGCAAACCGATCAGGGCTGATGCCCCAGGTCAGGCGAACCTGTCCCGCCAGCAGGTGCCGTGTTTCGGCGTCCAGCCCATCCAGCAGGTAAAGCCCAAGGGCCAGCCGAGACGGCATGATGCTGGGCGTGACGGTGCCGGTCAGCATGGAAAGCCGCAGCGCGGCAACCGCACCGGCCCGGTCCCCCCGCAAGGCCCGGATATGGGCCAACTGGGCCCAGGCGCTGGGATTGCCGGGGGCACGGGCAAGCCCCCGCTCCATCTGGAGGGTGGCCGCTTCCAGCAGGTGCCGCTGTTGGGCGGAAGAGGATGCCTGCCGGGATTGCTGGAACAGCAGCAACCCGTGATCAATCTCCGTCAGGCCCGCCTCATGCCAGAAGGCCCGCTTTTCCAGGCTGTCGGCCCCCGCGGCCAGGGCGTCGACAGCCGCTTGCCCCTCCGTCAGGCGCAGGTTGCTGACGACGGTATCCCCCTCCAGCCCGGCAAGGCCCGCCAGGGTCCGGGGCAACGCCAGCCAAAGCAGGCTGGCGGCCATGATGCCGGCCAAGCCCACAACCGCAAGGGTCTTGGGGGCCCGTGGCCGGCTTCGGTCAGACTCAGCCCTGGTCCGCATAATACTCGGTATACCGACCATAATAGCTGCCGTAATCGCCATAATCGTACAGCGCATGGCGTCGACGGTTGACCTGCGACAGGACGGTGCCGAACACCGGCGCCTTGGCTTCACGCAGCAGTTTCAGACCGTTCCGCACCGCATCCCGGGGCGTCATGTTCCAGCGCACCACATAGATCACCCGATCAG
The DNA here is from genome assembly GCA_943370215.1 of Azospirillum sp. RU38E. Lineage (GTDB taxonomy): Bacteria > Pseudomonadota > Alphaproteobacteria > Azospirillales > Azospirillaceae > Niveispirillum. The sequence continues at coordinate 35,887 of CALRQC020000038.1, read as the reverse complement.
CGGCGCGGGCCAGGATGCGGGAGTCAGCGATGGCCAGCACAGGCGGGCCATCGATGATGATCTGGGAATAGCGGCCACGCAGGGATTCAATGATCCGATCGATCCGTTCCTGGCTGAGCAGGTCGGCCACATCGGCCGCGCGGCCGGCCGGCAGCAGGTCGAGACCCGGCGAAACATTGGGGATGATGGCATCCTCCGCGCTGATCTCGCCGGACAGAACCTGAACCAGCCCCTTCTCATTGGTGCTGGTCAGCATGTTGTGCAGACGCGGGCGATAGATATCGCCATCGATCAGCAACACATTGCCTTCCGACCGTCCCCAGGTCACGGCCAGTCCCGTGGCCAGGAAGGTCTTGCCTTCCTTGGGGGTGGAGGAGGTGATGACCACGACGGGCGCCCGGCCCTGCGTCTCCTCCCAACCGATCTTCAAGGCGATCCGCAGGCCGCGCAGCCCATCGGCGATGGCCGATCGCGGCTTGGCAATCAGGGTCTTGGCGATATCGTCGCCCCGGCCGCGTATGGTGGACAAAATGGCCAGCGTTGGCACCCCGGCCAGGCTCTCCGCCTCGTCAGACGACCGAACGGCGCTGTCCAGATGATCGATCAGGAACGTGATGACGATCCCCAGGACCAGGGCCAGGATGGTGACCACTGACAAGATCTGGATCGGACGCGGGTAGGAACTGCCGACAGGTACCTGGGCTTCGGAGATGACGCGGGCATTGGCCCGCTTCACGCTGTCCTGCTCGGCATCCCGCTTGAAACGGGACAGGAAGGCCTCGTAAAGCTGGCGGCTGGTTTCAGCCTGGCGTTCCAGCTCACGCAGCCTGACTTCAGCACCACCGGCGGCATTGTTCTGGCTGCGCAACCCGGCCAGATCCCGCTCCAGCGTCCGCACACCGGCAGCCGAAACAGCCACCTCGTTGGTGATGGAGTCCGAGATCTTGCGCATCTCATCATTGATGCGGCCCTTCAGCTCAGCAAGATCGGCACGATAGCCGACAATACGCGGATGACGCTCGCCATAGGTCTTCAGCGCTTCCGACATTTCACGCTGGATGGTCGTCTGTTGCTCACGCATACGCTGGATCAGGGGCGATTGCAGCACGTCCGCCATGGCTTCCAGGCTGCCCTGCGATTGCATCAGGCTGCGCACCTGCTCCATGCGGGCCTGCCGCTGGGCCAGTTCGCTGCGGGCGATGACCAGACGGGAATTCAACTCGGACAGTTGCTGTTCATTGATCGTGCTGCCACTGTCGGCCTTGCGGCGCAGGCCATAGGTGGCCCGGTATTCCTCGACAGCGGACTCCGCTTCGCTCACATCCTTGCGCAGACTGGCCAGCCGGTCCCCCAGCCAACTGGTGACCCGGCGCGCATTTTCGAAACTGGCTTCCAGCCGGTCCATCACATAGGCGTCAGCGACGGCATTGGCGATGCGGGCGGCCTTCTCCGGATCCTCCGACATGAAGTCGATCGTGATGATGAAGGAGCGGCGCTTATAGGATGCCAACAGGCGGGACTGAAAAGCCTGGATGACAGCCGTACGGTCCTGGCGCTCACGCTCCACCGCCGAAAGTGCCGGCTTGCTGGTGGCGGATGGCTGCGACAGCTGGGCAAGCCAGCGGATCGGGTTCAGCCACTGGAAGAAGCCGGACAGTGCCGACGGCTGACGCAGGGCCGGATTGAATTCCGGATCCTTGTACAGTTCCAGCCGTTCCACGACCCGTTCGGACAGCATCAGCGAGGTAACCACGCTGACTTCCGTTGGCATGATCGCGTCATTGAAACGGTACATCATATTGGCGCCGGTTCCCGACAGCATGTCGGACGCTTCCGGGCCTTCAACGATAACTTCGGCCTGCGCCGTATAAAGGCGCGTCGTTTGCTGCAGGATCAGGATGGCCGGCACTATAAACAACAGCCAGCAACCAAGGATCAGGTACTTCCCCCGCCAGATGATCCGCCAGGCCCAATAAAGGGATTGGCGGACATCCTCCAGGGCCGAGGGCGCAACAGGGGCTGTTGCCTCATGAGTGCTCATCGTGACTTCCGATACGGGTACGGCACAAGACGGGACGGAGCTTATCATATCGGCCCCGTAATGGGGCGATGCCATCACGGGTCCCGACCTGTCCGAAGGGGCGTCAGATACGCGCCCCGACCCGCAACATCATCGTCCACTGCTTGTAGCTGCTATCCACCCGCGTTGAATCGCGGTCACGATAGGAAACTTCGCTGGTGGTGAAAAGCTCCGGCGTGAAGGCGTAGGTACCACGCAAACGGGCCTCGTAGTTCCATGCCCGCTCAGAGGTGCCTTCATACTTCTCGTGTCGGATATAGCCCGATGCCGTCAAGATAAGATTGCGCTGCAATTCATGCCGGACCAGCACACCGCCGCCGGTGCGGACCAGGCTCGATACGTTCTGGGTGATGGTTTCATCCACTTCGCGTTCAAACGAGGGGACAACAACGGTCATCCGCGAAGGCGTCCAGTTGAGCCGGGCACGGAAACCAAAGCCCGACGGGGACTTGAACCGGGGATCATCATAATCCTGTTCGAAGTAACCGGCCGTGATGTCGCCCTTGATAACCTGGCTGATATCGAGGCTGACACCCGTTTCCAGGCGGAAACCGTCACTGGTGCGCGCGAAGCCGTTATCGTCCAGACGGTCATCGTACTTGCGCTTGTTCAATTCGGCGACGCCGACAACGGAAACGATGTCATAAATGGCATATTCGCTGCGCACCTGACCCAGATATTCCCAACGGTCGCGATCATGATTGTTGATCACGATATTGTTGGACGTCTCAACATTGTCAAAGGTACGGCGGCTGAGCTTGCCATTGGCGGCGAAGACGAAACGGCCCTGTTCCTTGCGGGTGCCGACATTGGCCGTCAGCCCATAGGTGGGGGTCGGCTTGACGCCAGAGACGGCATCGGGGCTGCCACGATCCTCGGCACGCTTGTAGGCGTCCAGGTTCAGCGTTGCTTCCCAGCTACGTTCAATATCAAGGCGGCCATCGGCATTCGCGGACAAGTCCGTGCGATTGTCGCTGGAGTAGGTGTCGTAAATGTAGCGTTCTGCCTTGGCGGCAATATTCAGCTCATGGCGCGTGAAGCGGGAGCGAAACTGGAAATCCGGCGTAATACGCAGAAGCGTATCCGACTTCTTATTCTTTTCCTGCGCGAAAACGTTCGAGTTGTAGAGCCCGTCCACTTCGATCTTCGGGAAGAAGAGGAAGGAACCGGCCTCAATGCCCTTGGGTTGGTAGGATTCATTCACCCGGCCAGAATCATCCCCATCCATCTGACTGGGATCGATATTCTTTTCCTGGGTGATGGGGGCGGCGTTGCTCTTGGCAGGCGCTTGTTCCTGCGCTTGTGCAGCCATGGTGCAGAAGGCCAGAACCCCGATACCGCCCAATATGTTGCGGCCCAGGGTTGGGGGGCACGTCCGATAGGCCTGCGGGCTGCCGGCACAACGATTTACGATGCCTTTCATGGAGAAAAACGACATCTGCCCCCCCTTGGCACTGAAAACGATCACAGAAAATCTGGTTTTTTCACCATAGGTTTCATAAACAACGTGTGCCGCTAAAACAAGAGCAAACCAGGGATAAGACAAGCCTGGGCGGAAATGCTGGCACAGAAGCCACAGGGCACCTATGCTGCGTGCCTCGCTCCTGACGAGACCTGCTGCCTGTAAGGGCAGAGAGATGAAAACGTCAACGGGTCGCCGGATGTGTGGAATTGCAGGTATCCTGGCATTGGGGCGGTCATACCATCCTGTCTTGCCGACGGCGCTGGAGCGCTTGAACAACCTGCAGGCGCTGCGGGGGCCTGATGGCCAGGGCATCTGGATCGATGCCGCCGAACGGATCGGATTGGCACATCGCCGCCTGGCGATCATTGATGTGACGGCCGGGGGTGCGCAGCCCATGGCCAGCCGGGATGGCCGGCTGCATATCAGTTTCAACGGTGAGATTTACAATCACCGCGCCCTGCGCGCGGCCCTGATGGCCCAGGGTGTCGTTTTCCAATCCGCATCAGATACCGAGGTGCTGCTGCATCTCTATGACCGATTCGGTCCGGCCATGGTGGAACGGCTGGAAGGCATGTTCGCCTTTGCGCTCTGGGATTCGGATCGTCAGGGGCTGCTGCTGGCCCGTGACGCCTTCGGGATCAAGCCGCTCTATCTGCAAGAGGATGCCGGGCAGTTGCGCTTTGCCTCCCAGGTCCGGACCCTTGCGGATGGGATGGATCTGGGGGTCGACCCTGCCGGCCTGATCGGCTTCCTGCTGCTGGGCTATGTGCCGGAACCGCACACCATCGCGCGCGGCGTGCGGGCCTTGCCGGCGGGAAGTTACCTCTGGGCCGATGCCGATGGTGTCCGCCCGCCGGTCCGCTATTTCACTGTGCGCGATACGCTGCTCGCGGCGGCCGGGCAGCCCCCGGCCACGCTGGCCGAAGCGGTGGGCGACAGTGTGACCCGGCACATGGAAGCCGATGTCCCTGTTGGACTTTTCCTGTCCGCCGGTATTGATTCCACGTCTATTCTGGGTTTGCTGCCGGCGGCGGAACGCGCGCGGGTCCGGACCTTGACCATGGGCTTTGCTGAATATCAGGGCCGGCCGGATGATGAAGCGCCCCTGGCGGCCCGCGTGGCTGCCCTGTATGGCGCGCCCCATCAGACCCGCTATGTGGATCGGGCGGCGTTTCTATCCATCGCCGGTCGCTTTCTCTCGGATATGGATCAGCCATCCACCGATGGGCTGAACAGTTGGCTGGTCAGTTGGGTTGCCGCCACCGCCGGCTTGAAGGTCGCCCTGTCCGGGGTGGGGGGGGATGAGTTGCTGGGCGGCTATCCGGGCTTCCGGCAGATACCGCGCCTGGTGGGGGCGTGTGCCCCCTTTGCCGACTTCCCCTTGCCCGGCCATCTGCTGCGCCAGGCACTCGCTCCCCTGATCGGCCATGTGGCATCCCCGAAATATGCGGGGCTGCTCGAATATGGAACCACGGTTGCCGATGCCTGGTTCTTGCGTCGGGCGCTGTTCATGCCGTGGGAACTGCCCCGCATCCTTGACCCCGACATGGTCAGGGATGGGCTGGCTGACCTTGACCTGCGTGACCGGCTGCATCACACGGTCAGCGACATTCCTTCGCCCCATCAGCAGGTAATGGTCCTGGAAATTGAATGGTATATGCGCAACCAGCTATTGCGGGATGCGGACTGGGCCGGAATGGCGCATGGGGTGGAAATCAGGACACCCCTGGTTGACCGCACCCTGTTCATGGCGCTGGCTGGAAACCTGGCATCCAGCACCCCGCCCGGCAAACAGGATCTGTTGACGGCGGCGGGGCCCGATCTCGCCGCCCTGCTGGCCGGGCGGCCGAAAACCGGCTTTACGGTGCCATTGCGCGCCTGGATGTCCGGTCAGGACGGCACCGTCAAACATGGTGGACGAAGCTGGGCATTAAGGCTGCTGCGCAACCGGCCGGATCATGCGGATTGGCTGCAGGCCGCATGATGGCGGTATCCGGCGACCGCGGGCCCGTGCCGATGGTATAAGCCCGAGCTGCCGGCGGCAGTGCCCGGCGCTTGCGGGCGCAGGTAAATACCAAGAGCATGATCCATGGCTCTTGGTATCAGCGCCCCAGAATCGCCGGCAGCAGATGCGTTGCCACCGTCTTGAGATCAAATCTCTGTTCGACAAAGCGCCGCGCGGCCACCCCCATTGCCGCGCGTTGGGCCGCGGGTATGGCGGCCGCCCGGCAGATCGTGGCACCGGCCTCTTCCGGGTCAAAGACCAGGCCGGCCCCCAACATCTCCACATTGTCCCAGGCCATGGCACGCGACACCAGGACAGGGCGGCCCAATGCCATGGCCTCGACAACACTGTTGCCGAAATTTTCCCGCAGCCCGCCTTCACCCATGCCCGACGGCAGAACCAGATAATCACAGGTGGCCAGCATGGCCCTGACACCATCCGCCGACAGATAGCCCCGTTGTTCGATGGCACCATCGGCCTGGGCCGCCAGGGCATCCACCTGGGCAGCATAGTCGCCATCGCCGGTGCCGGCGATCCGCAACCGATCCCCCGGTTTGCGCACCAGCAACCAAGCCCGGATGAAGGGCAGGATGCCTTTTTCCGGGGACAGACGGCCGACATAGCCGATCGTCAGACCGCCATCTTCCTGTCTTGGCGGCAACAGGGGCCAAGCCGACAGGTCGATGGCGTTGGGAACGACCACCAGCGGAACATCGGGCAGCAACGCCCGGACCCCTTCCGTTTCGATGTCGCTGGTCACATGGATCGCGCGGGCCCGGCGCAGGGCGGGCAGGGTGACCAGAAGGTAGAAAAGCCATTTCAACGGCTTGCTGGCGCGGATATGCGCCACATGCCCCGTCATCAAGCCCCCCCTGACCGCCACGGTCACGGGGCGGCGCAGCAGATGGCAGATCAGGGGGGCAAGGCTTGTCGGCCAGGTGCCGATGCCGCTGACATAGACGGCATCGGCCGCACGGCAACAGGCCCAGATACCCGGCAGCGCCCCCAGCCCGAACCCCCAGCGCCGCCAGCCATAGGCACGGTAGAGCCAAGCCCGCACGGTCTTGGGCATCCCCAGATCCGCCTGTGTCAGCCGTGATCCCACCGACGCATCGCTGGCACATAAAAGAACCTGATGGTCTTCCGCCCAGGCCTGCGCCAGACGGGCGGATGATACCGCAATCCCGCCATAGCCGCTGGCGGGCGCAATATGGGTGGTAATCAAGGCGATACGGGCAGGGACCACCTTGTCGGCCCCGGTCGGGTGCGGGTATATCACGCGGATCACATGGGGAAAGCGGGAAGGTGGCACAACATGCCGTTGTACCGGGCTTTATCATACAGCCACGCCCGCCTGTCCAGCCAACCGGTCGGATTGGTACGGCTGACTCTCGTTCAGCTATGGTCGATTTTCATCAGGGGTGGGGCAGGGGTCATGGATGCCGGGTAACACGACAGCAGGACTGCTCTATCTCGCAAGTGATGCATTCGGCGGGATTGGCGGGATTGCCCGGTTCAACCGTGATTTCGCTACCGCGCTCGCCCTTCATCCCGCCGTCGGGTCCGTGAATATCCTGCCCCGGCGCGTGCCGGCGACACCGGAACCATTGCCCGCCTGTGTCCGGCAGGCGCACGCGCCGCGCTTCGGCAAAATCGGCTACAGCCTCAAGGCCGTTCAGCAGACGCTGGCGGGGAACCCCGATCTTATCATCTGCGGCCATGTGAACCTGCTGCCGCTGGCGGCCCTGGTCAAACATCTGGCCCGGCGTCCGGTCCGGCTGGTTCTGGTGATCCATGGGATCGATGTATGGACGCCCTTGCAGGATTTTCCCGATACCGGGCTGATCGATCAGGTCGTATCCGTCAGCCGCTTCACCCTGGAAGCCTTCCAATCCTGGTCGGGTTTTCCGGCAGGCCAATGTAGCGTGCTGCCCAACACGATCGATCTTGGACGTTTCTCGCCTGGACCGCGGCCGGGGCCGCTTGCCGAACGGCTTGGGCTTGGGGACGCGGATGTCGTGATGGGCATGGGGCGCCTGGATGCGACCGAACGGCAGAAGGGGTTTGACGAGATGCTGGCGGCCCTGCCGCAGCTCATCCAGCGGCGCCCGCGGCTGAAATACCTGATCTGCGGCGATGGAACCGACCGGCCGAGGCTGGAAGCGAAAGCGCGTCACCTGGGCCTGGCCGACCGGGTCGTCTTTGCCGGTTATGTGCCCGAGGCGGAGAAGGTGGACCATTACCGGTTGGCCGATGCCTTCGTGCTGTGCGGATGGCAGGAGGGGTTCGGCATCGTGCTGCTGGAGGCCATGGGCTGCGGCGTGCCGGTGGTGGCATCCCGCGCCGATGGCAGCCGGGAGGCCGTGCTGGACGGGATGCTGGGGGAACTGGCCGATCCCGGCGATGTCGCGGATCTGGTGGCCGCGGTCGATCGGGCCCTTGCACGGCCGCATCCCTTCGTTCCACCGGGCTTGGCCGACAGCTTCGGGCAAGAAACTTTCCAGGGCCGGACCATGGCCCTGCTCGATACTTGGTTAGAACGGTGACCCTATGAGCAGCCGCCCCCCCATCCGGCTGGCATTCCTGATGACCCATCCGGTCCAGTATGCCGCCCCCCTGTTCCGCCGCATCGCCCGTGAACCGGGGATCGAGCTGACCGTTCTTTACCAGACCGATCTGTCGGCGCGGGAATTCCACGATCCGGGCTTCGGGCGAACGATCACCTGGGATGTGCCGTTGTTGGAAGGATATCGCAGCGAATTCCTGCCATCCTGGGGACAGGCGGATCGGATCGACCTATGGCAGCCGTTCCCGCGCGATCTGGCCCGCCATCTGACACGCCGGCATTTCGATTGGGTGTTGATCCATGGCTACAGCCGTCCGGCCCATATCCTGGCCATGCTGGCGGCCCGCCTGGGCGGGGTACGGGTGTTGATCCGGGACGAGGCCACCCCCATCAGCAAACGGCGCGGGCCGCTGAACCGGGTGCTGAAACGCCTGTTCTTTGGCGGTGTGGGCGGGCTGGTTGACGGGGTGATGGCGATCGGCCGTCTGAACGGTGACTATTACCGGCAGAACGGCTTCACGCCAGACCGTATCCATCCCATGCCCTATACCGTGGATAATGCGTTTTTCCGCCGCGATATCGGGGATGCGGGCCAGGCGCTGCGTCACCGGCTGGGCATCCCGGCGGATGCCCCGGTGATCCTCTATGCCTCCAAGCTGCAACAGCGCAAACATCCCGACCATCTGCTGGAAGCCTTCCAGCGCCTGCGTCAGCGGCCCCTGACGGTGCCGGCGCATCTGGTGGTGGTGGGCGACGGCGAATTGCAGCCCCAGATCCTGGCAATGGCGGCCGGGGCTGCCGATATCCATCTGGAAGGGTTCCGCGGTCAGCAGGAACTGATCGCTTATTACGACATGTGCGACGTCTTTGTTCTGCCTTCCTCGGGCGAGCCCTGGGGACTGGTGGTGAACGAGGCGATGAACCGCGCCAAGGCCATCATTGTCAGCGATCAGGTCGGCAGCGGCCCGGATCTGGTCCGGCCGGGGGAGAATGGCTTCATCTTCCCCGCCGGCGATATCGCCGCCCTGACCGACGCCTTGGAACAGACCTGCCGCGACCGGGCACAGGCGCGTTCCATGGGACAGCGCAGCCTGGAGATCATTTCCGGCTGGGATTTCGAGGCGGATATCCGGGGCCTGCGGCAAGCCCTGGGGATATAGCCGGGGCAGCCGTGACCGGTGACGCTATATCCGGTCTTCTTTATGGAAGAAGAAGAAGTTGTTGATATAGCCAGGCGTGCCGGGCGGGTCACGCTGCAGCAGGGCGGGGTCGCGGTCCCAGGGATAGGCGACAATGCCGCCCTGCTGGAACAGGAACCGATCATAACCGGCCGGGGCCAGCACATCCCGCACCCGATCATGGGCCCCCGGACGGTGGCGTTCCTCGATCTCGATCATCAGGCGGGGGCGGTCGCGGGCAATCAGGCTGCTGGCGCCGCTCAGAACGGCGGCCTCATGTCCCTCAACATCGATCTTGATCAGACCGACCGGCGCCAGCCCCTCCTCGTCCAGCCGCACCGTGGCAACGTCCAGGCGGACATGGTCCGGCTCCTGGACCTTGCTGGCGATGGGATTTTCACCGGCGATACTGCCGATCCCGGAATTGCCCTGCTGGAAGACCAGGGAGGCCATACCCGCCCTGTCGGACAGGGCGACGGGGCGCAGGGTGATATTGGGCCGGCCCAGACGTTCAATGGCCGGGTGGCATTCCGGATTTGGTTCATAGGCGATGACGTGGCGGGCGTGCAGGGACAGCCAATAGCTGTATTCGCCGGCATTTCCCCCCACATCCACGGCCAGACGGCCGGGATCACACAAGGGACCGAGGGCGAAGAACTCCCGCTCGAAATGCCGGTCCCGCCGCCAGATGCGCAGGCGCAGCCACGCCACGGGAAACCGGCGTTCCAGAAACCACGCGATCCGGTGCTTGATGGTCGCCATCAAGCGATCCGGGGCTTGAGACGGCGTGGTCCCAACTGGTTCGTCATGACGGCAACACCGACAAGGATGGAGAAATTCATCACCGCCTGGATGGTGACCTGTGGCCCGATATCGGCAATATCGGAGTTACAGTAGGAAAAATAGAGCGTGGACAGGCCGAACGGCACAAAATAGCTGCGCTGACCCGGCCCATATAGCAGACGCAGCCCCGCCAGATAGAAGAACAGCACCACGACATTGACGGGCACGAACCAGAGAGGGCCGAAATAGGCATAGGTTTCGGCAAAAACCCCATAATTCATGTTGCTGGAAGTGCCGAGAATGTGGGTTTCCAGCACTTCCCCGCCACGCATCGGACGTTCGACGTCGAAAAGCCGCAAAAGCACATTGGGAAGCGCATAAAGAAGCTGACCCAAAAACCCCTCGCTGCCAAAAGTCCCCAGATCATCGACATAGGCGACGGTTTCATCCAGGGGGCTGGGGGCAAACCGGTCCAGGAAGCCCAAAGGGTCGCCATAGTAAAGCCGGGTGTCCCAGCTATAGTACATGTTCTCCAGCTTCTCTTCCCGCAAGGAGCGGCTGTCAGCATCGAGAAGCTCGGAGGCGACATTGAAGGTTTCCTTGATAAAACCTGCGGTTCCCAAACCGCGCTCAATACCGCGCTGAATGTCGATGAGGGGGAAAACCAATAGCTGCATCACCATCCCCACCATGCCCATCACAAGCACGTGCCGGAACCGGATGACGCCACCATAGGCGATATAGGTGGCCGCGAAGGCCACGGCACCGCCCAGCATGATCAGACGGACATTCTCCCAAAACCCCTGGAGAACCGTCAACAGCAGCACCAGCAAGACCCAACGGTCGATGAAGCGGCGGCCATCGGACAGGATGGCACAGCGTGCAGTCAGGGCCGCCACCGCCAGGGGCATCAGGCTGGCGGTGTACATCAGGATCACCAACCCCTGCCCCTCCTCATAATCGCCTTCATTGGCGCGGCTGAGGTTGGCCATATGGCGTCCAATGATGGACAACAATGTCAGCCCCACCACCACGATGGCCAGCCGGCTCAAGAAATGGGGATCCTGGGAAATGACCGAAGAACGGGAATCCTCCCTGAACAGGAGCTGAACCGCCAGCCCGGCCAGCATGAAAACCCCGATTCCCAGCAGCAGAACAAAAATCATCTGGTCCGGGGCCTGCAAATGGGTGTCTGCCGGCTGGCCCAGCAAAATCTTCAACCATTGCGAGATGAAGAACAGCTTGGCATAGGAGGCAATGAACAATAGCGATCCCATGCTGGAGATGCCGCCATTGAGCCGGATGACCAGGGGCGACAACAGGAAGATGGCCAGGGAGGTGAAAGCATAAAATGGCGATGTGCCCAGGGCGAGCTGACCCAGAAAGGTCAGAATGGAAATCACGCCCCACAGGCCGATATAAACCCGCTTGCCTTGTCCTTCCCGCGCCAGAACCATCCGTTTGCACCATTTCCTTCAGATTTCCGGCAATGTCAGCCTACCTTCTTCCAGATGCAAGCCCCATGATCAAGTAACAGCGCATTGACGCATCAACCTCCGTAAAGGCACCATCCGCACCTTCTTTTCCTGTCCAGGCGAACGGCAATTGGTCACTGAAGCACACAAGACAAATGCCATCCGCAGCCCTGGCTTCATGCAGCGACATTTTACGGGGCGTGTCCTGGATATCGGGTGCGGGAATGATCTCGTGGTCCCCCATGCCCAGCCTTTCGACCAGCAGCATGGCAACGCGGAACGCATTCTGGAGCATCTGGCCCCCGCACAGTTTGATTGCGTGCACAGTTCGCATTGCCTGGAACATATGGCCGATGTCCCCGGCGCACTGGCCCAATGGTGGGCATTGGTGCGGCCGGGCGGATTTCTGGTGCTGGTGGTCCCGCATGAGGATCTCTATGAACAAGGGGTCTGGCCTTCCTTGTTCAACAGCGATCATAAGGCCAGCTTCCGCCTGGACAGCCCGGATAGCTGGTCGCCCGTGTCCCATGATCTGCGCGCCCTGTTATCGGCACTGCCAGACGCGGAGATCGAAGAGATTCTGATCCAGGATCAGGGCTATGATTATGGCCTGTTGCGGCCTGTCGGGGGCTGGGGACGCTGGCTCTATCGAATGGGGTCCTGGCGGTCGGCCGTCCTGTTCCGGCTGTTCGGTGCTTGTGCCATGACACAACGCCTGGATGGCTTCCTGACCCGGCTGGAACAGCATCTGGGCCGCCCGGTGGCCCAGACCGACGGCCCTGCCCTGGCCCAGATCCAGGCCGTGCTGCACAAGCGGATTGCCTCAGCCCCGCCGACGGCGGACTAGACCGAACAGCGTCTCCAGCAACAGACGGCGCCGTGCCGGTGGCAGCAAAATCGGCAGGGCGGCAGGCAGGCTGAAGACAGCCCAGACAAGGCCCGCCATGGCCAGTTCCAGCAGCGTGCCGGGGCGCAGCAGGTGAAAGACCATGGCCCCGACACATCCCCCCAGCAGAAAGGCCGCCAGACCCGCCGCAAAGGCCGGGACCAGCAGTCCGACCCGCAGATGGAACAGCCGGCAGGCCTGCCACAATGCCAGGCCGCCGACCGCCAGCAGTTCAGCCACCCCCACCCCCAGCCCGGCCCCCAGGGCCCCCAGCGGCGGGATCAAGAACAGGCAGAGCAGCAGGCTGATCCCCGCCTGCAGCAGCGAGGCCAGCAGCAGCGTGTCGGCATGATCGGTCAGCCGCAGCAGGGCACTGCCCAGCAGGCCGGGCACGACCAGCAGGGCCACCGCCAGAAAAGTCAGCGCCAGGGAGGGATCAAAGGCCAGGGCGTGGCGGGTCCAGACCTGGAAAACCGGATCCCCCGCCATCAGCAGGAACCCGCCCAGCAGACCGGCGGCACCGCTGGCGACACGGCCCGTGATGGCGAATAACCGCGCCAGCCCCACCGCCTCGCCGCGATGATGCTGGCGCGTCATCTCCATGGCGGACGACAAGACCAGTTGGGATACGATCTGGCGCAGGGCACCCGCATAGGTGCGCATGGTGGTGAACAGAACCAGCGCCGCGCCGTCGGGCACCAGCCGCTGCAACAGCAGCACGGGCAGGTTCAGCAGCAGCGGCACCGTCGCACCCGACACCGCGTGCAGCCCGGAGCGATAGAGAATGCGGCGGATCTCCCGCGTACCGGCCAGACGGGGCCGGAAGTGGATGCCAGGGTGATGACGCCGGATCAGCACCACGGGCAACAGCCAGCCGACCAGGATCACCACGCCCAGTTGGGCCAGGGCCGCCGCCAGCAATCCCCCTCCCGCCGCGACCGTCGCCAATTGTGCTGCCAGACCCAGAATCTGTTGCCCGCTGCCCAGATATGTCGCCAGCGGAAACCGCCCGAAGGCCGCCAGCACGCTGCCCAGGATCGGCCTGGGCACCAGCAACAGGGTCGACAGCGCCAGCACCAGCCCCGCAGCCCCCGCATCGGGTGCCGTCACCACCAGCAAAGGGGTCGGCCAGACCAGCCACGCTCCGGCCACAACCAGGGCGCCCAGAACCAGGATCATGCCGTAAAGGGCCAGCGCCACCGAAAGGGTCCGGTCGACATCGCTGGTATCATCACGGCCCGCCGCCGCCATCATCACAGCGCCCAGATGGGCATTAATCCCCAGTTCCAGCAGGGCCAGCAGCCCTGTCACCGCATTCAAGGCCAGCCAGTCCGCATAATGTTCCGTCCCCCAATGGAGCAGGAAGACCGGCACGGCGACGATCTGGAGCAGACTCCAGCCCACCATGGTCACGCCCAGGGCACTGGTTCCGGAAATCAGGCGGGCGACAAGGCTGGTCGATGGCGCAGACATGCTGAGGACAGGCGTGGTGGCAAAGGCAGCGATCCTAGGTGAAAGATAAGGGCCGAGACAGTAAAATGCCCCGCCCTGCCATAGGCGGCAGGAACAATGCTTGCTGATGGCGGAGAGGCGGCGGCGGTTTCATTTGACAGGCCGCCGGCACCTTCCGATGATCCGGCCCCGATTGCGCCCAGGGAGCCGAACCGACGTGCGAAGGATCGCCATAGGCCTTGCCCATCGCCTGTCCAGGTGCAGCCCTGCCCCGGGGGCGCCGTCCCCGGAACGGCGCCCCCATATCCTTGTCGTGGCCTTTGAAAAGGAACTGGGATCGGCAATGACCGTCACCCCGCTGCTGGCGGCGCTGCGCCATGCCAGGCCGGAGGCGGTCATTGCGCTGGCCGGACCGGCCATGATGGGGCATGTGGCCGCCAACAATCCGCATGTCGACCATCTTCATGTCCTGCCCGATCCACATCTGACGCCGCTGCGCGCCTTGCGGGCGGCGCGCCGGCTGCGCGCCGATGATGGCGGCGGCTTTGACTGGCTGGTAACGACGGCGGCGGCGCGCCGGGCGCGCAATGCCTTGGCGGCAGCCATCATCCCGGCCCGCCGGCGGGCGGGGCTGGGGTTGCCGGAGGCCCTGGCCGATTATGACGGCCCCTGCCTTTATGAGCCCGCCCTTTCCATGCAGGCCAATAATCTGCAGGCCCTGCGCCCCCTGGGCATCGACCCCGGAACGGTGGAACCGGAAATCTATTTTCCCCCGGACACTGCCGCTGCCGTGCGGGATCTGCTGCGTAGCACCGGGGTCGACCCTGACAGGCCCGTTGGCGTCCTGGTGGCCCAGACCAGCGGCGGACAGCCAACCGACTGGTTCCCGGAGCGTTTCGCCCAGGTGGCCGATGCAGCGGTGCAGCGGTTTGGATTGCAACCCGTCTTCATCGGGACGGATGCCGGGGCCGGGCTGATTGACGATATCCGGCGCCGGATGCACCACCCCGCCGCTTCCCTGGCCGGCAAGACGGCGATTCCAGATCTGGCCGCTCTGTTCGCCGGGGCCGATCTGGCCATCACCCTGGATACCGGGGCCATGCATGTGGCCCGGGCAACACGGGTGCCGATGGTGGTCATCGCATCGGGCTGGCAGGAACCCCATCATTGGCTGCCGTTGGGCGTGGATCGCTGCCGGATCGTTTCCGGGGCCGGGGTCTGGTGCCAGGGCTGCACCCGTTTTTCCTGTCCGAAGCGGACCTGCATGACGCAGATCACGCCCGATATGGTGCTGTCGGCTGCGGCTGGTCTGCTGGAAAGCTTTCCCCCCGATCCCATCGCCCGCGCCAGCCGTATCGCCGCCTGTAGCGGCAGGCTCCGGTAACGCCGTCGGCGATGCCTTCCGGCGACATTCCATCCCGCGTTCGGCCGCTGGGGCTGCGGATCAATCCAGCCCCACCTCCTGGCGCCGGGCGGCCATGATGGTGGCCGCCCGGCGGATCAGGTCGGGGCCGATCTCCGGATCGGTGTCACGGAAAACGGCGGCGATGCGCTCTTCGTGTGAATAGCCGGAATGCCAGGCCCGGCGGCAACCCGCCAGGGCCATACGCTCACGTGCTGCCCCATTGGCCAGATAGAAACGGATCTTGTCCGCCGCCTCCTCCGCACTGGCGAAGAATTCCGCTTCCCGCCCCTCGTCAAAGGCGGCCTGATGGCCATCGCTGCGCAGGGCCAGCAAAAAGGCGCCGCTGGCTGTGATTTCCATGGATTTATGGGCGACGGGATCATGGTGGGACAGGGTCAGAAAGGCCAGATTCACCTTGGCCTCCCAGATGGCCCGGCGATAGGCATCCCCATAAACGGCCGGTTCCAGCGTGATGCCTGACCGCTGGATGCGCGGGTAGCGGTGCCAGCGTTCCCCGCCGATGCGCAACCCGAATCCCTTGTCCGCCAGAGTGGCCAGGAAGGCGGGGCGGTCCTCGTAGGGAGACCCGACATAGGAAACATCGATGGGCCGGGCCGGCGGCCAGGGCCGGGCCGGGTAGTTGACAAAAGGATCAAAGGGCACGGGAAACAAGGCCATGACGCCGGCGCCGGCCGCCTGATAATCCCCGATGCTGCTGTCCCGTGGCACGATATTGACATCGAACAGCGGGATGGTGCGGCGGAACAGGTGCCAACCCGGTTCGTCCATGACATGGAAGGGATTATCCAGCGTGAAACTATAGAGCCGGCAGCCCGCCCGGCGCAGCCGTTCCAGCGCCCATGGTTTCATCCAGAGTGGTTTGTCAAACCAGATCCGCGGGGCGGCTCCCCCTTCCAGGGCGGCATTGATCACCGCCTGGTTGAGGCGGGCAATGGCGGGGCCGGCCATGGTGCGGGCCCGCATACGGCGCAGCAACGGGCCGCCCGCCCGCATGAAGGGACCGGTATCAATAGGTCGGACCCGAAAGCCCAGACGCCGGAATGCGTGCAAACGGGCCAGACATGTTCCATTCTCGGCCAAGTCGCCGACATAGATGATGTCCATTCCCCCGCCTTCCATGATCAAGCCAGAACCGATGATGTCCCTGCCCCGCGATCCCACTGCCACACCCGTTGCCGTCGTGGGAAGGAGGCCAAGGCCCAAGGGCTTCCTGTGGCACTCATGGCGACGGTTGCGCAAGCTTGTTCAACTGCTGCCCGATCCGCTGTTCCGCCGGGGCTTGCGCCATGGGGTGGGGGCGGCCATCGAACATCGGGCCATCCTGGCGCCGCTGCGGGTGGCCAGTGTGGTGGATGTCGGGGCCAACCGGGGACAGTTCGCGCTGCTGGCCCTGTCACTTTTTCCCGATGCGCATGTCCATGCGTTCGAACCGACGCCCAAACCCCTGCACCGGCTATGCGCCTGGGCCGCAGGGGAAACACGCCTGAGCGTGCATAGGCTGGCGCTGGGGTCAGAGGCGGGGGAAGTGCTGATGCATCTCTCCCTGTCCGACGATAATTCCTCACTGAAACAGCCCACCGACCGGCAATTGACGGAACACCCTTCCACGCCCATGGTCGGCAGCATGATGGTGCCGTTGGCCCGGCTGGATAGGGTGCTGTCGCCGGCGGAGATGCCCCGGCCCTGCCTGCTGAAAATCGACGTGCAGGGGCACGAGCTGGAAGTGTTGCGGGGCTGCGGGGCTCTCCTGGACCAGATCGACCATGTTCTGGTCGAATGCAGCTATGTGGAACTGTACAAGGATCAGGCCCTGGGGGATCAACTGGCGGCCCATCTCACAGACCGGGGCTTCGTGCAGGCCGGCATCTCGCATATGTCGCACGGAAGCGACGGCACATTGTTACAGGCCGACCTGTTGTTCAGCCGGCCTTCCGCCTGAAGGCAGCCTGCCGCAGCAGATCCAGGAAGACAGGCCCGATCCGGTCAATGTCGAAATGGCGGGCCGCCGCAACGGCCGCGGCGGCATGGCGCTGGCGCTGCCCTTCATCCCGGCGCAGGGTGCGGGCGGCCGCCACGAAACCGGCCGGGTCGGCGCTGTCGACGCACAGACCGGCCCCGGCATCGCTGATCAGCGTCGCGGCTGCATTATCCAGCGGCAGCCCGGCCAGGATCGGCCGGCCCGCCGCCAGATAGCTGGCCACCTTCGACGGGACGGACATGCCGCCGGCCTCGGCACGCAACAAGGCCACGGCCACATCGGCGGTTGCCAGCATCTCGGCCACACGGTCAGCGGGCTGGTAATCCAGCAGCAGCAGGCCCGGATAGTCCCCCGACCGTTTCGCCTGTTCCAGGAAATCGCGTCCCGGTCCCTGGCTGACCACCACGACGGCAACCGCCGGATCGTCGGCGAAGGCCCGGGCGAGATCGAGGATCAACCCCGGATCATGCTTCAACCCCATGGTGCCGGCGCACAGGAAGACAAAACGGTCATCCAGCCCCTGGGCGGCTGACCAGGCATTGCGGCGCGGCAGGGGCTGGATAGTGTCGATGGGTGCCCAGTTGCCGATGACCGCCGTTCGGGCATGGCGCACGCCATGGGCAGCCAGGATGTCCTGAAAAGCGGGGGTGATCAGGACCAGGGAATCGGCCTGGCGCATGGTGGCAAACTCCACAGCGCCCACGGCCCGCCCCAGAAGCTGCCGGCTGCGTCCCCCGCCCGGCCCCAGCCGGGTGGCGGCCACCGCGAAAATGTCCTGTACCCAATTGACATAGCCGACCCCGCTGCGGCGGGCCTGGATCAGGGCCGCCGCCTGGATCAGGGGCGGCGTATTGGCAGCCAGCACGACATCGGGCCGCGTCTCCCCGATCAACCGGGCCAGATCGCGGCCATAGACCGCTTCCTGACCGATACGGCGCAACAGACCATAGCGTTCAAAGGGCTTGTCGGGCCGTCCGATGGGGGTGGGGCGGAACAAGGGCGGATCGTCCGGCCGGGGGCCAAACCCCTGATTGGGGCCGGTCAATCCAGCCGCGACAACATGTGTGACGGCAATATTCTGACGCGCCAGCCAGCGGCCCAACTGAACAATGAAGGCATAACCACCGAAATCATGGATCAGGATATGGCGCATCAACAGCAGCTCGCATGACGGGATAAGCGCTGCGGACATGCCGTATCATTCTGACGCAAGGCGGTGGTACAGCGTTTCATAATGTTGAGGGATACCGAATTTGCCCTTAATCTCGTAAAGGTAAAAGTGCTATACAAGGTTGCATTCGCCATCCGGTATCCATTCCGGATGCTCCGACCATGAATTGTCTTCCGCGGCAAATATCAGTTCGAAAGGGAAAGTGGCCATGTTGATGCGTCATCTGCGCTCAGGACTCGTGATCGCGACGGCCTTGGCTGCTCCCTTCACCCTGAGCGCTGTCGTGCAGGCACAAACCAGTGCGATCAATAACCTGCCGCCCGCCGCCCGCGCCGCCGTCCTGTCCGGCAATACCCAGGCCATTGCCACCGCCATCAATACGCTGAGCGGCGGCAACCCGGAACGGGCGGGTGCCCTGGCCGCCCAGGTCATCGCCGCCGCTGAATCCCTGCTGGCCACCAATCCGCAGGCTGCAATCCAGGCCGCTGCCGCTGCCATTTCGATTGTGCAGAACACACCCGTTCAGACCGGCGCGCCGCAGCAGACCCAGACCGTTGTTACCACCGCCGCCCGCATCTTCATTTCTCCGCCGGTGCAGCAGATCAACCCGACCCTGGCCGCCAGTGTCGCCACCCAGACCCTGGCGGTTGCGCAGTCGACCAGCAATTCGACGGTCATTGCCAATGTTGCCAACGCCGCGGTGACCACGGCCGAACGCATTGTGGCGACCAACCCGGCAGAGGCCGTGCAACTGGCCTCTGTCGCCGTGCAGGCCGTGGCTGCCCAACCCGTCTCGCAGAGCTCACCGCAGCAGACATCGGCGGTGGTGACGACCGCCGCGCGCATCATCGTGCAGCCGGCGGTACAGCGGGTTGCCCCCCAGACGGTCGGCAGCATCTCCACCGCGGTTGTCCAGATTGTTTCCAACCCCACCGTCTATCAGGCCTCCCCACAGGCGGCCATTCAGGTCATGTCGAGCGCCTATAATGCGGCAACCAGCCAGGCGGTGGCGGCGGCTGCACCGGGTGCGGCCCAGACGGTGACCCAGTCCCTGAACCAGGCCAGCAGCAACACGGCCCTGTCGCAGTCCAACAGCACCAACGCGGCCCAGGTCAATGCCATCCTGGCGCGGTCCACCCCCCAAGCCCAGCCCGACGCCACCCAACCCCAGCAAAATCAGCAAACCCAGACGGCACAGAATACGACCACTCCCCCGGTGGTCGTCGAAGAGCCGCCGCGGAACACCTCCCCGCGCTGACCCCTGCTGTCCTATCAAGGCTGGCCTTGGATGCACCCCATCCTGGCCAGCTTTTTTATGTCAGCCTTGTTTTATTTGGGTATACCCTTACAGGACGAATGTCCGAGACGGTCGTGACTGTCCCGAAAGGGTATGTTTTCGACTTCCGAGACAACATCCTGCCCTGGTCTAGACCCTAACGGGACAGATACCCCATGGCCCTTTACGGATATGCCCGCGCCTCCAGCCATGATCAGGATGTGGCGATCCAGGTGGAGACGCTGACCCGCGCCGGCTGTGTTGTGATACGGGCGGAGAAAGCCAGCGGCGCCAGCCGGCAGGGGCGGGCGGAACTGGCCTTGCTGCTGGATTTTCTGCGCCCTGGTGACACGCTGCTGGTCACCCGTATCGACCGGCTGGCCCGGTCGATCAAGGATCTTCAGGATATCGTGACGGAACTGCGGGCCAAGGGTGTGGCGCTGCGCGCCACCGAGCAGCCGATCGATACCACGACCGCCGCCGGCAAGGCCTTCCTTGACATGCTGGGCGTGTTTGCGGAGTTCGAAACCAACCTGCGCCGTGAGCGCCAGATGGAAGGGATCAAGGCGGCCAAGGCCCGCGGCATCTACAAGGGCCGCCGCCCCCGCATCGATGCGGATACCGTCAGGCGGCTGAAGGCCGAAGGCATGGGGGCTGCCGCCATTGCCCGCCATCTGGGCATCGGCCGGGCCTCTGTCTATCGGCTGCTGGCGGCTGCCGACGGTTCTCAGCAATGCCGGCTGGTATAATACCACCCCGCCTAAAGGTTGACCTTTAGGCGGGGTGGAGGCCGGCGACCGCCGGCCCGGCACCGCGTGGTGCCGCAAGCCAAGGGCGCGGATGCGCCCGCCCGGCACATGAGGGAACGCAAAATCTCCCTTGATCGGTCACGATCAAGATACGGGGAAGAAGATCAGGATGGGCGCTGATCCGGCGGGATGAGAGCATCCGTTCCGCCACCGTGCTGCACGCTTCGCCGTCAATATCTGGCTCTGCGGAAGCTGACGGAACGACCGGTCTACCGCCCGTTTTCCCCCGTTTTGCCGGCGCCCAGCAGGCCGGCACGCACCGGCCGCTGTGTCTGGGCAAGCCAGGCGCGGGTCAGGGCGGTGACATCCATTTCCTGGACCAGCCGGATCAGCGCCTCTTTCAACCCGGCATCCTGCCGGTCCAGATCGGTTTCCCCATCGCCCACAGACAGCCGCGATCCTAATTCCGGGACGGTCGTTTCCCATTGCTGTTGCACGATTTTCAGCAGGTCAGCTCCACAGGGGCGCCTAATCAATGCCCCCAGATGCAAGGAGGGCTCCAGGGGAACACATTGATGATAAAGGCCGGCCGGCACGAACAGCATGTCGCCCGCCTGCATCACGAACTCATCCGTGACCGTGTCAGGCACGGACCTTGTACGCTTGCGCCAGGGCCCCTCAATCGGGGTTCCCAAGATTTTCCAGCGCTTGCGCCCCGCGACCTGCACGATGATCAGATCCCGGTCATCATAATGGGGGGGCAGGCCGCATACCGTGCCGAAGGAGCCGATGGCATCGATGGTGACCGCAGCCCCCAGGGCCTGTTCCAACTTGACGGCCTCTTCCCAGAAATAGCCCGATGAACTGTCCAGACTGTTGAAGATGGCGGTGATGCCCTGGGTCAGCAAAGGCCGCAAGGCTGTCCGGTCCAACTGCCCCTTCCCGTCGATCAGGCCGAACCGGCCGGGCTCGATGGGCCGGCCATTCATGAAAAACCGAAAAAGCTCGGGACGTGTATATTCCCGGTTCAGGAAATCCTCCAGCCATCCCCAGGATATAAGGTCAGTGCTTTCGGGAAAGGCAGCCGGTACATGGTATAGTTGACGCTTGGAAAATTGTTCATTCCATTTAGATAAAGATAATATCGAAAATATTTTCTCCGAGAAACTGATCATCGTACTTGCCCCTTGCCGGTTTCCCGAATTTATATACAAGTTCCTATTATTATCTCAGGAATGGCTTTTCTTGTAAATCGCCATGTATTCCCCCGACCCACCGTCTGGCCTCCGCCTTGGAACGGGTTGGTTCTTTTATGCCACGGCTTTATCCGATAACAATAGGGTGAAGCCCGGTCAGCGGACTGGGCACCAAGGGTGGTTGAAGGTGCTTGGAGATGGTGACAATCGACACCGTGCTGGTTCGGACCGATCATTGTCTGGCCAGCGAAATCGACAATGAACTGGTGATGATGGATGTGCAGAGCGGCCATTATTTCGCACTGGACGCCATCGGCCGCGATATCTGGGAACGGCTGGAACAACCAATACGGGTCGGCGATCTCTGTGCCGCCCTGGAACAGGCCTATGCCGCCCCGCTGGGGGTGATCACCGCCGACGTCCTGTACCTGCTGCACAGCATGGTTGGCGAGGGGCTGGTGAAAGTCGCAGCATGAGCGGGGCCGGCCCCCTTCACGGGTTGCGCATCCGGCTGTTCAGGCTGGAGGCGGCCCTGGCCCTCTGTCTGGCCTGGCTTCTGGTGTTCCGCCTGCCCTTCCGCCTGCTGGCCCGCCTGTTCGGCGGCATTGCGTCTCCCGGCGCGGCGCTGGCCGGGTCGGATCAACTGCCGGCAATGGCGTTGAATCGGGCACGGGGCGTGGGGCGCATGGTTGATGACATGGCCGCCCGCCTGCCCTGGCACAGCACCTGTCTGGTGCGCTGCGTGGCGGGGCGAATGATGCTGACACGCCGGGGCATTGCCGGGCATATCCTGTTCGGCGTTGATCTATGCCATGGAACCGTCAGAGCCCATGCCTGGCTGCTGGCTGGCGGGGAACCCGTCATCGGTGGGGCGGAAGCCCCGATGTTCACGGCCAATGCCTGCCTTTATGCCCGGCCAAGGACCCTTTGATGCATCATTACCGGATTAGCGGCTGGACCCTGGCGACAGACATCGCGCTGCCCCATCTTTTCCCCTGCCCCGCCCCGGCGGCCGGGGCGGATATCACCCTTCACCAGGGCCCGGTGCTGCCACCGCTGGCACCGCTGCGCCTGGAGCGGGACAGAATCTGCATTGGGGCCGATGGCCGGGCCGTGATCAATGTGCCGGATTGCGTGCGTATCGGGCTGACAGACGGGCGGCAGATCATTGTCGATCCGGCACCGGGTGTCACCGGAACCGAAATCCAGACCTGGTTGCTGGGGCCCGGCCTGGGGATCATCTGCCATCAGCGGAGGGTGATCCCGCTCCATGCCTGTGCCATCCGGGCCGGGGAGAGCGGGCTGGCCATCATGGGGCACAGCGGGGCCGGCAAATCCACCTTGGCCACGGCCCTGGTGCAGCGGGGGCACCGGCTGCTGGCCGATGATGTGCTGGTGGTTGATCCACAGACCGCTCTGGCCCATCCCTGCTTTCCTGCGGTCAAGCTGTGGGACAGCAGCCGCAGCGCCCTGGTGATCAACCAGGAAGGACAGCAGCCGATTGCCCGCAGGGCCGGCAAATGGCATGTGCCAATGCTGGGCGCCTTCGACCCCGTGCCGCGACCACTGGCCGCCATCGTGCATCTGCGGGCTGATCCCGCCGCCCGGCGGCCTGTCCTGACCCGCTATTCCCCGGCCTACGCGGTGGCGGCGCTGGATGCCATGACCTATCGCCCCTATCTGGCCGATGCCCTGCACGGCCGCCAGCATGTCCTGTCGGCGGCGGCCCGGCTGGCCGGTCATGTGCCCGTCTGGCAGTTGGTCCGCACAACCGATTTTGCCGACTTGGCGGAGACGCTGGACATGCTGGAGGGGCTGGCGAGCCCCTGAGGGGGCCGGCCATCAGCCGTTGCCACCTTCCACCATACGGATGAAGCGCCCCACGGACAGGCCACGCAGCAGGGCCTGACGATAGGCCATGGCGCCGTCCGGGCTTGTAAACTGCTCTGCCGGTATCTGTTCGGGTGGGGTCGCCGGGTCGGGCAGATCGGCCACCAGCCGGCACAGCCGGTCAAGATCGAGAACGCGCGACGCCATGGGGGATGATCGAAGCCGCTCCAGCTCCGCCGCCATTCCGTCACGGCTGGCCACCATCTTTTCGTACCAGTCCGCCGCCTGTACGCCCCGGATCCGGCGGTTCAGCAGGGTATCGGGCAGCAAACCCGCCATGGCGTCGCGGAACAGCGAGGCGCGCCGACCGTCCCGGATGAAAAAGCCCTCGGGAATCGTCAGGCAGAAATCCAGCAGCCGACGGTCGGCGGTCGGATCGCGGATATCGATGCCATGTTCGGCCAGGCTGGCATGGTGGTAAACGCCCGGGTCGGCAAGACGTATCATGAACAGGCGCGCCGTCCGGCTGTCGCTGAACCTGGGGGGGAAAGAGCCCCGGGCGGCCGCCAGCCTGTCCATATCCATGGAAGCCGCGAAGGCCGGGGACAGGGCCGTATGGGCGAACACACCAGGCCTGTTCCGATGCCGCAGCCGGCGAACCCAATCCGGCAGAGAGGGGCCAAGGGCCGCCGAGGCCACCGTGCGCCACCCGGCCCCTTCCCGCGTCAGACCCCGCGCCAGGGTGGCCAACTGCCACCAGCGGCCCTGTCGGAACAGCCGGGCCAGATGGAACTGGCCCTCGAAACTGGCCGTAATATTGCCCATGGCGCCGATCAGCAGCACCTTGATGCCGCTGCGGGCCGCCGTCTCTTCGATGACCCGCGCCCAGCCCAGGTTGCAGATATTGAGGAACGGTGTCTCCAGATAGGGCAATGTCCGTTCCAGGTCCCGCAGCGGGCCGTCCGGACCCGCGTGGATGATGCGATGCTCGATATTGCTGAAACGGCGGGCCACCTCACCGGCGACCCCGGATTCATCGATCACACGGGCAGAGGGGTAAGGGCCGGTGAAACCGTCGCGCGGGGCGCCCGTGAAGGCTGTCAGGCCCTTTGCCTGGGCCGACAGTTCCCGGGCGGCCAGGGCCGTGACGGAGGCGCTGTCATACCCGGCGCTCAGATGGCTGCCGATGCCGCCGCCGGGCCGCACGCGCAGACAGGCGCGCACCGCCTGGGTATAAAGCCGGCCAAACTCCTCCACATGCTCCCGGTAATCCCCCGACCGGGCCGGTTCCGTGAACTGGCCCGGCCAATATTGCACCAGCCGCCGCCGCTCCCCCTGAACCAGCAGATAATGGCCCGGCGGTACCCGTGACAGGTCACGGTAAAGGGTCTGTGTTCCTTCCTGCGGGAGCAGGGCCACATAGGCCCCCAGTTCGGTTGCCTCCAGGGCATTGGAAAATTCACCCAGGGCGAACAGCCCCTTCGGCATGGACGCAAAGGCGAACAGGCCGGGCCGGTGGGCGAAGAACAGGGGCCGACCACCATAATGATCCCGGGCCAGCAGCAGACGCTGTTCCTGGTCATCCCACAGGGCAAAGGCGAAATCGCCGGTCAGCCGGCCCACACAGTCCGGACCCCAGCGGCGGTAGGCGGCCAGGATCAGGGCTGCATCGGAACAGCGCTCCCCCTCCCCGGCCGCCCAGCCGAAGCCAAGCGCCAGTTCAGCGGCATTGTCGATGCGGGCATCCGCCGCCACACAGAGATGCCGATCCCCATCCCACAGGGGCTGGCGGTCGATCATATCCGTATCGGTGATGTGGGATTGCCGGCAGGTCAGGGCCAGACCGGCGGCGGCGATGTCACTGATTCCGGCCCGGGCCGGACCATAGGCGGCAAGGGCCGCCCCCATACGCGTGACACGCTCGGTTGTATGAACAACACCATCATGCTGCCACAGACCGGCAATGGCCGTCATAGGCGCAGCCTCTCCGCTTTGCAGACGGGATGAGGAACACTCACCAGATCAGGACGTAGCACCCTGGCCCCAGTTGCCATCAGGAGAAGAAGGGCCGCTGAAGGCCACGCGCGTCTCGGTGTTGATATCCAGACGCTGCAATTCCGGGGCCTTCCATTCGGCCTTGGACTGGTGATCCGGCTGGGTATTGGTGTTGTCCATTATAGGCCTGTCGGAAGTTTGGAAGCTTGAGGACTGCATACCAAAGGATGCGGCCGACTGAAAAACTTCTCGCATCATGACAAGTTTGCCTTGATGCAGTCAAGATCATTCACGGTTGCGGCCCGACCTTGGCTTTCCCCTGCTGCCCAGGTGAAATGATCATGGGTAACCCCTGGCCCGGCCAGGGTGAAGCCCAGCCGGCGGTAAAGGGCGGCGGCCCCGTCATTGCCGTGCTGGACATGCAGCGACAGGGGCTTGCCCTCCCCCTGCGCCCGGTCCTGCAGCGCCCGCAGGATGCCGGTTCCGATCCCCCGCCCCTGAAAGGCCGGCAACAGCGCAATATCGATCAGATGCAGCGATGGCCCCGTCAGGTCGATATAAAGCCGGCCCGCCGGGTCCCGCCGCTGCTCCAGCAGCAGGAACCAGGCCTTGGGGTAGCGTCTGGTGTAATCCAGATGCTGCGCTTCAAACTGCGTGCGGCAGAAATCCCGCCGCATCGCCTCCGGCCAGTTGAGGATATCCAGCTCCCTGTCCCGCCCCACCCGGTACAGATGGCGCAGAAAAGGCAGATCCGTGGTCCGGGCCGGACGCACATGCACCCCCGGGACGACAGGGGCAGCCCCACAAGGCTGCCCTTTCGGAAAACCCAGCACAACCGGCATGGGTGCCTCAGTAATTCAGGTCGGGATATTCCCCGTCCCAGGCGATGCAGGCATTGAGGACAAGATAGGGCTGCCGGTTCTCATGCGCTGCCCCGGGGCCATAAGCAGAACCCAGGGCCAGGGGACTGAAGGTGGTGTTGGCGTCGCTGAGCGGGCCGGAGAAGAACTGATTGGGGGAAACCGGTCCCAGTGCGGCATCGGCCACCGCCACGCCCGTGGTGGAGGCCGCAGCGGGAATTTGCAGGTTATGGTTATGGGGGGGCAGATAGTTGGTGCTGTTGAGCGACACCGCATCCGCCCCTTGAGCCTCGTTCAGGGTCCAGTTGTGAGTGCCACCAGTAGCAGCAACCCCCAGACCGACAGGCACGCGGCCCCGCAGGTCGGGCAGGCGGAAGGTGGTCTTGCCATCGCCGCCATACAAATTCCCGATCAGGCTGAAAAGTGCCTGATACGGCTGAATCGGTAAGGTCGCTCCGTCACACTGGAACCAGCCATAGGGGGGCCAGTTCCAGGGGAAAAAGCAGATCTGTCCAATGAAAGGTGTGCTCATGATTGTTCCTCCCCCAGCTCAGTTCCTTACCGGAAAGGTACCGGCCTTGACGCAGATGATGTAACGCAGGCCCAGGCTGGCCATGATGTTCAGATGGGCCGCACCGCCACCTGCCGATGTGACCGTGTTGGCATTCATGCTGACCAGAGTGGGCGTGGGCGTCGGCACCGGCGACACATAGCGCTTGAAGGTGCCGGTGCTGTTGCTGCCATAGACCAGGGTGGGGCCGGGGGTCTGGGACATGTTCGTTCCCGTGGAAACGGCCAAGGCATGATCATGGGATGGGATCATCGCCTGGGTCAGCGTTACCCCCTCACTGCCGCCACTTTGCCCCATGGAACGCGCGGTCAGGGCCGGGCCGCTGGGGGGCGTGGTGTTGGGGATCGTCATACCCGTCCCTTGATCGACCAGCACACGGCCGTTCAGGTTCGGCAAGCCAAAGTTATTGACACCATCACCGCCATAGGTGGTGCCAATCAGGGCGAAAAGCTCCTGATTCTGCTGAATAGTCACCGTAGCGCCATTGCAGAACATCCAGCCATTGGGCGGCTCGTTTCTGCCATAGGGAACAAGACGGATTTCACCGATAAAAGCGTCGCTCATGATGATTGTTCCTTCTGCGCCATGGGCTCAGGCACGCTGAGGGTAAAAGCCGGTGAGCGCGATAACGGCGTTCGCCACCTGGAAGGGCTGCATATTGGGATGGGCGCCGCCGCCGCCGACATCGGAAATGCTGAGCTTATTAAGGTTGACCAGCGTGGCTGCGGGCGCATACATGGTGGTGGCAACCGATCCTGCGGCCGTATTCGCCACCGTCGTGGCCGGAATATTATTGACGAAGGGAACCGTGCCCGCCTTCGTGGTCGCGTTGATCTGATGGCTATGGGCCGGCAGTTGCGCTGCCGTCAGGGTCACCGTTTCCACCCCACCATACTGGCCCGTCTGGTAATGGGCGCTGGAAACCGATGACACCCCCTGCCCCACGACCACGCGGCCGCGCAGGTCGGGAAGCTTGAACGACGTTCTGGCGTCACCGCCATAGGTATTGTAAATCAGCGAGAAGAGCGCTTGATTTTGTTGGACCATCATCGTCGCGCCGTCGCAAAGGGCATAGCCCATTGGCGCGAAGTTGAACGCACCAAACATAATCTGCCCGACATAAGGCTCTGACATGGGACCCTCCCGATCCTTTTCCATCTGGGATAAACGGAATAACGAATACAGGCCGGCGGGAAGATCTGCCGCACCGGTTCCAACCTAATCGAACAGGGCGTGATAGATGACACCCTCGGTATCCGCCCCGACCGCCGTGATGAAAATCTCCATGGGTTCAAAGCTGGTAGTGGCCATTTTGTATAGGCCCTGCGGTAGAATGACTTTTAATGGGCAACGAAATACAAGTGTAAATGGGTTTTCACGGAAATAATTATTACGATTAATCGTCTTTGTTGTTACCTGGAGCAAATTCAGCTCAACCTGCATGTCCGCGCGCTGGGCTGTAAACGTATTGTTAACAAAGGGTGTAAAATGCGTGTACTCAACCCTTTGCATTCTTTCTTCTCCGCCCATGCTACGCAACGAAATAGTACTATTACCATATTTAATAAATCAATGGTTTTATCCCAAAAGCAACCTTAAATGATTGCATCCTGTAATATGCGGGTGCGTTCTTGTGGTTTGGTTAATCCGGGATGTATATCAGATAATCCTTTTAATAGAACTGACTATATGCCGGTAATAAGGGCTTTGTCACAGGTGTGACTGACAGCATCCACCGTCGGGCGGCGATCATCCTTATCCTTGAGACAAGGGGCTGGCATCGCGCGGCGGGCAGATGTCATGATCCCCGCCCCCTTGCGCCCTGTTGCCGGAAGCCATGCCAACTGCCCCCTTAGCCGCCGCCCGTCGCCTGCTGTCGCTGCTGGCCACCGCCTATCAGCCCCAGCGGTTGGGGCTGATGCTGGGGCTGGGGCTGGCCGCCTCGCTGGCGGAAGGGGCGGGGCTGCTGTTGCTGGTACCGGTGCTGGAAAAGGTGGGGGTAGGCAGCGCCGGACCCGGCGCTGCCTACCCCTTGTTACAGGGGCTGGGGCTTTATCTGCTGTTGGTTGTCGCCGCCGCCGCCGTCACCGCGTCCCGCGCCATCATCAGCAATGGCCAGCGCAACCGCTTTGTTGATGGCTTGCGCAGTGATCTGCATCGGGCCCTGCTGCATGTCTCCTGGCCGGTTTTCCAGTCGCTGCGGGCCAGCGATGTGAAACAGATCCTGACGATCGAGGTGATCCGCCTTGGCATGTGCCATGACGCATTGGTCAATCTTGGCGTGGCGGCCCTGGCCCTGCCGGTCCTGCTGCTCTCGGCCCTGCTGCTCTCGCCGTTGCTCACCCTGGTCACCCTGGCGGCCTCCCTGCTGGCCCTGCTGCTGATCCGGCGCATCGGGCGCAGTGGTTTTGATATCGGGATAAGGCTGGGCCGGACACAGCAGGCGATGATGGCCGACCTGACCGACGATCTGGCCGGCCTGCGGGTGATCAAGGGGCTGGGGGCTGAACAGGCCCGCCAGAACCTGTTGTCGCAACGCTTCGCCGATCTGCGCCATCTTCAGGCCCGCCACACGGCCATCCTGGCCTATGAGCAATCAGCCCTGATGCTGACGGCGGCCATCCTGGCCGCCTTGGCCGTGGTCGCGGCAACGCTCTGGCTGCAGCAGCCCTTGAGTGCTGCCCTGGTGGTGATCCTGGCCTTTGCCCGGCTGGCCCAACGGGGGCTGGGCAGTATGCGGGTTTGGCGGCAGTTGGAAACCGGCCTGCCCGCCGTGACCCTATATGAGGAGATGCGCGACCGGCTGCAGGCCGGGGCGGAAAAGGCGGGCGGGCCCGATCTGGCGCCCTTTGCCCGCTGCCTCGCCCTCAGGGAGGTCGGCCTGTGCATGGCCGACGGGCGCCAGGCCCTGCACGGGATCAATCTCGACCTGCCATTCGGTACCCTGCTGGCTGTCATCGGCCCCTCGGGGGCCGGTAAATCCACGCTGGCCGATCTGATGGCGGGGCTGATCGCTCCCGATACCGGCACCTTGTCACTGGATGGGATCATCCTCGCCCCCGACCTGCTGCCCGCCTGGCGGCGTCAGATCGGCGTGGTGCCACAAGATCCCTTCCTGTTTCATGACACGATCCGCGCCAACCTGCTGTTGGCGGCCCCCGATGCCACGGAAGCCGACCTTTGGACGGCCCTGGATGATGCCGCTGCTGCCGGTTTCGTGCGTGCCCTGCCCCATGGGTTGGATACGCGGGTAGGCGACCGGGGCAGTGCCATTTCCGGCGGGGAGCGCCAGCGCCTGGCCATCGCCCGCGCCCTGCTGCGCCGTCCCCGCCTGTTGATCCTGGATGAAGCAACCTCGGCCCTGGATGGCGGGTCGGAAGCCCTGGTCTTGCAGACCCTGGATCGGCTGCGTGGCCGCCTGACCATCCTGGCCATCACCCACCGTGACGCCACCCGTCGGGCCGCCGACCGGGTGCTGGAACTGGATGCGGGGACGGTGAAAACCAGCCTGCGCGAGTAGAGTCCCGACTATCCGCCCAGCTTGCCGACCGGCGGAGCGGAGGGATAGAGCATCAAGCCATCTTCCTCCAACGTCACCTGTGCCTGCGGATAGGCAGCCAAAGCCAGCTTGAGCTGTGGGATCATGAAGCGCTTGAAATCACGGGTGCGGGCATATTCCGCCCCATGCTGGGCATGGAGCGCCTGCCAGGAAATATTTGTCGGTTTGGTCAGGCTGCGCAGCCGGTAGGACAGCCAGACATAGAGATCCAGCGCCAGACTGCTGGCCCCGATGGCCCGGATGGCCTGTTCCAGCAGCGGGATCGGGTATTTGCGCAGATTGTCGTAAAAATCTTCCGACAGAACGATATGTTCCTCCCAGAGCGCCCCCTGGCTGTCATCGGTCATCCGCACGCCCAGTTGGCCACCCTTGATGATGGTCTGCCGCATGAAACCGGGGGCGCTGTCAGGTGTCTGCTGCCAACTGAACATCACGGTGGAAGCGGCAATCCGGCGCAACTGTTCGCTGACCGATGCCCGTGTCTTGCCGCCCGGTGCCACGCCGATCCGTTCCAGAAAGGCATTCATGGTGCGGCCGACTTCCACTTCCCGGCTGCCGGTACGGATGGCCTGGGTTTGCAGATACAGCATCACCAACCGCGCATGGGCGCCGAACGGCACACCGACCTTCACCAGTTCGCTGCGCGTCTTGCCGGGCAGATGACCCGGGCTGATGGTCAAGGTGACCTGACCCATTTCGCGCTGCCAGATCGCATCATCGTCAATACGTTTGTGGGGCAGGGCTGTGAAAGCCCAGCCTGTATAGGCCCAGCCCAAATCCTCCCGCTCGCCGGCCATGACCTCGGCGGCGATATCGACGAGATGTTTCTCATCTGGGTCGGCATAGAGCTTGGCATTGTCCTTGCCGTGCTGCCGAATGAGCTGGTGTATCGTCCCCATGGGTTTCAACATTACGCCGGACGTTCCCGAATGCAATCGGGACTCTACTCGCGCTAGCTATTAGAAAAACTTTTAGATTCTAACTTATAGTTACGCGAGTAGAGTCCCGGGGATAAGTCCGAGTCGCGCGAGTAGAGTCCCGACAGGGCGCGAGTAGAGTCCCGGGGATAAAATCGGCCGCCGGATTTCTGAGGCGCTGCCGTGTTCGCCTCTCCTCCCCGAATCGCAGAGCCGGGGGAGGGGCGCGAGTAGAGTCCCGACATTATCCCCCTGCCCCGCACCGACAAGGTTATCAAGATGATATCTGAAACCTATCAGATATCATCTTGATATCAATTTCCTTTGATCATGATTGATCCGAGTGGGATCTCAGGCCCCCTCACCCCGCATCGGTGCGCAACCGATAGCCGACACCGGGCTCGGTGACGATCAGCACCGGTTCGGCCGGGTTCGGTTCCAGCTTCTGGCGCAACTGGCCGATATAGACGCGCAGATAGGCGGTATCCTCCACATGCGCCGGGCCCCAGACCTCGCGCAGGATCTGCCGGTGGGTCAGCACATGGTCGGCCTGCCGGGCCAGCACGAACAGCAGATCCTGTTCCCGGCGCGACAGGCGCAGCTCGGCCCCGTCGCGGGTGACGATGCGACGGTCGGGATCAATGACCACGGGGCCGGCCTGGATAATGGCGGTGCTGGCCGCCTGTGGTGACCGTCGCAAGGCGACGCGGACACGGGCCATCAGCTCGGCAATGCCAAAGGGCTTGGCGACATAATCTTCCGCCCCCCGGTCCAGCGCCTCCACCTTGTCGGCCTCCCCGGCGCGCACCGAGAGAATCAGGATCGGCACCGGGCTGATATCACGGATGGCGCTGACCACATCCTGCCCGTCCATATCGGGCAGGCCCAGATCCAGGATCACCAGATCGGGCGGGTCCGCCCGCACCAGGGCCAGGGCCTCGGCGCCGTTCTCCGCCTCCGCCACCTGATGGCCGTTGGCGCCCAGGCTGATACGCAGAAAGCGCCGGATCGGCGCTTCATCATCGACGACAAGAATGCGGCTCATCCGGCGTCACTCCGTTTCCGGGGCGGCCGCTGGCGGGCCCTCCGGGATCGGCAGCCGTACCACCAGCGAGGCGCCAACGCCATGGATGCCGGACATCACGCCGATAGTGCCGCCATGCGCCTCCACCAGCCCCTTGGCGATGGCCAGGCCCAGGCCCGTCCCGGCCGTCTGCTTGTCGCCCTGCTGCACGCGATAGAACATGTCGAACACCCGTTCCTGGTCCGCCGGCGGGATGCCCGGCCCCTGGTCGCAGATTTCCGCCGTCACCTGCGATCCCTGGCGCCGGGCCCAAACGGTGATGGCGGTGCCGGCAGGGCTGTATTTGGCGGCATTGTCCAGCAGGTTGAAGAACACCTGCTCCATCAGC
The DNA here is from genome assembly GCA_943370215.1 of Azospirillum sp. RU38E. Lineage (GTDB taxonomy): Bacteria > Pseudomonadota > Alphaproteobacteria > Azospirillales > Azospirillaceae > Niveispirillum. The sequence goes on along the minus strand of CALRQC020000038.1, from coordinate 3,057 downwards.
ACCGGGTCAAGCTGCAGCAGCGGCAGGCCGGGGGCAAGGTCCACCTTGACCTTGTGCCCCTTCAGCAGCGGCCGGGCCCGGGCCAGGGCGCGGCCGATAATATCGGACAGATCGGCCCAGTCGGTTTTCGGTTTCAGCCCACCGCTGCCCAGCCTGGTCATGTCCAGCAGGTTTTGCACGAAGCGGTTCAGCCGCTCCGCCTCCTCCTGGATGGTCTGGGTCAGTTCCAGCCGTGCCGACCGGTCCAAGGCCTCTTCATAGGTGATCAGGCTGGTGGCCGCGCCCAGGATGGAGACAAGCGGCGTGCGCAGATCATGGGAGAGGGAGGAGAGCAGGGCGGCGCGCAACTGCTCCTTCTCCTGCGCCACCTGTGCTGCCTCGATATCCTGCACAAGCTGGGTGCGCTCCAGCGCCAGGGCGGCCTGATCGCTCAGCGTGTCCAGCAGCCGTTCCTGTTCGGTGGACAGATAGCCGTCGGCCCCGTCCATCTGCACCCCCATCACCCCCACCGTGCCCCGCTGGGTGCGCAGCGGCAGGAACAGCCAATCGGCCGCCGGCAGGGTCTGCGATCCGCGCCCGGCCCGCTGGCCATTGCCCCAGGCCCACAGCGCGGCGGCGGCGGCCCGCTGGTCCAGCGTGTCTTCCGGCGGATATCCCGCGCGGATCGACAGGTCGCCGCCATCCGGCAGCAGGATCAGCACCTTGGCCTTCAAGGTGGCGGCAACATGGTGCACCACGGCCCATAACACATCATCCTCGCTGGCCGCAGAGGAGACCTTGCGGGAGAAATCATAGAGATTGGCGGTGCGGCGCTGGCTGGTGCGGGTCACCGCGATCTGGCGGCGCAGCCGGGAAGCAAGCTGGCCGGTGAAGATGGCGGCGACCAGAAAAAAGCCGATGGTCAGCAGATCGTCGGAATCACTGACCGAGAATGTATAGCGCGGCTCGGTGAACAGGTAATTGAAGGCAAAGAAGGCGACCAGTGCGGTGATGACCGAGGGGACCAGCCCGAAGCGGGTGGCGATCAGCAGCACGGCCAGCAGATAGACCAAGCTGACATTGCCCACCGGCAAGACCGTATAGACCCCCCATGAAATCAGGCTGGCCACCCCCACCGCCAGAGCGGACCAGGCATAGGCTTTCCAGCCGGTCCAGAGCGGGGCGGCCGGCGGGCGCTGGGTCTGGCCGCTGGGGCGCGCCTCCTCCTCCACCCCGCCCACCAGCAGGATGTCATGGTCGGACGCCCGCTTCAGCATGTCGCCCGTCAGGGAGCGGCCGAACAGCCGGCGGGTACGGCGGGTGCGGCCCAGCACGATCTGACTGACATTGTTGGCCCGTGCCCAGCCCAGCAGCTCACCGGTAATGTCATCACCGGTCAGTGCCGCAATCTCCCCGCCCAATTGCTGCGTCAGCCGGAACGCCTGGGTGACATGGGCCTTGTCGGCATCGGACAGGTTGGCGTGACGATGGGTTTCGACATGGGCCACCGTCCAGGGCATCTGGCGGCGTTCGGCCATGCGTTTGGCCGCCCGCACCAGCCGCAGGGCCAACGGGGCGGCGGGAATGGCCACCAGGATACGGTCACGCGTCGGCCAGGGCCCGGCAATGCCATGGCTGCGCATGTAAGACAGCATCTGGGCATCCACCCGTTCCGCCGCCTGGCGCAGGGCCATTTCCCGCAGGGCCGTCAGATTGCCGATGGAGAAGAATTTCTCCGCCGCCCGTTGCGCCTGGGCCGGCACATAGACCTTGCCCTCGGCCAGCCGCTGGCGCAGTTCGGGCGGCGGCAGATCGACCATTTCGATCTCATCCGCCGCGCGCAGCACGCTGTCCGGCAGGGTTTCGCGTACCTTGATGCCGGCGATGCGTTCAACAATATCGTTCAGGCTTTCCAGATGCTGGACATTCAGGGTTGACCAGACATCGATGCCAGCCCCCAGCAACTCCTCCACATCCTGCCAGCGGCGCAGATGCCGGCTGCCGGGAATGTTGGTATGGGCCAGCTCATCCACCAGCACCAGTTTCGGCCGGCGGATCAGGATGGCATCCAGATCCATCTCCTGAAAGGCCCGGCCGCGATAATCCAGCCGCGCCCGTGGCAGCACCTCCAGCCCCGCCACCAGCCTTTCCGTTTCGGCCCGGCCATGGGTCTCGACAATGCCGACCACCACATCGCCGCCATCCCGCCGCACGGCCTGCGCCGCCTCCAGCATGGCATAGGTCTTGCCCACGCCGGGGGCCGCCCCTAGGAATATTTTCAAACGCCCCCGTTTCTCGCGGTTGGCCTGCTCCAGCAGGGCGTCGGGGTTGGGGCGGTCGGCATCGGCAGGGGCCATGGTCATCACGGGAGAAAATCAGCCGCCTGCCGTCTTCACGGCATCAAGCGCAAGGTTGAGCTTTAGCACATTGACCGCCGGTTCGCCCAGAAAGCCCAGGGTGCGGCCCTGCGTGGCGCCGCTGATCAGCGACTGCACCTGCGCCAGCGACAAGCCGCGCGCCGCCGCCACGCGCGGCGCCTGCCAGAGGGCGGCGGCGGGGGAGATGTGCGGGTCCAGCCCGCTGGCGCTGCTGGTCACCAGATCGACCGGCACCGGGCCCACCGCGTCCGGGTTGGCCGCCTTCAGGGCTGCCACCCGTTTGGACACCTGATCGACCAGGGCCGCACTGGAGGGGCCGAGATTGGTTGCCCCGGAATTGGCCGCATCATAGCCCTTGCCGGCGGCCGACGGGCGCGACCAGAAATAATCCGGCCGGGTGAAACCCTGGCCGACCAGGGCGGAGCCCAGCACGCTGCCATCGGGTCGGCGGATCAGGCTGCCATCGGCCTGATCGGGGAAGGCCAGCTTGGCAACCCCGGTGACGGAAAGCGGATAGGCAATACCGGTCAGGACGGTGAGCCCCAGCAGCAGGGTGACGGTAAAGGGAGGGCGAATGACAGACGCTACCGCCCCCTACACCAGCCCCAGCGCGGTGACGGCCAGATCGATCAGCTTGATGCCCAGGAAGGGCACCACCAGACCGCCCAGCCCATAGAGCAGCAGATTGCGGGCCAGCAGG
>CALRQC020000037.1:0-58208 GCA_943370215.1 Azospirillum sp. RU38E | reverse complement strand
CTGACCGTGATCTATCTGGGCCGCTGGATCGGCTTCACGCTGGAGACGTTCTTCTGAGAGTCAGCTCATAAAGCTCTCATGTTTTCCAGCCAATTAACCGTCATTCCCGCGCAGGCGGGAATCCATACGACAGCGCGGATTTTGGATTCACGCCTGCGCGGGAATGACGGTGGAGAGGTGGCAAGGTTTCGGAAAACACAGTAAATCTCCCAGAGAAACTCTGCGTAATTACTTCTCCTGGTCTTTTCATGCAACAAAGGCCCCGGTGATCAAAACCGATCACCGGGGCCTTATTGTTGGCAATTACGCCGCCGGCAACAGCCCGGCATTCATGCGGGCGCGCATTTCCACCGGCCAGGGGATGGCGCGGCGGGTTTGCAGGTCCATGCAGACCAGCACGACATTGGCCCGCAATCTCACCCGGTCATCGCCGCTGAACACAATATGCAGATGGCAACTGGTGCGGCCAATATCGCGCGTGGAAATGGCGATGGTCAGCAAATCGCCCAACTCGCTGGGGGAGATGAACTCCGTCTCCAGCTTTACCGTGGGCACGCCAATGTGCTGATCGATATGCAGGCTTTTGAAATCATGGCCCAGCGCCTGGGCGCACCAATCCTCCACGGCGGCATTCAGCATTTCAAAATAACGCGGGTAGAAAACGATCCCGGCCGGGTCCACCTGGGAAAAGCGGACCTGGGTGGTGGTTTCAAAGGGCATGTCATGTTCCTCTGGACAGCAGCGCCCGAAGCTCTGTCAGAAGCTCCAGCAGGACTGCCATCCGTTCAGGGGGAAAGTCGCAGAATGTCTCCGCGATCCATTGATGGTGGGCTTCGGCCAGGGTCACGAACTGGGCCCGGCCGGCCTTGGTCAGAGAGACGATGGCCGACCGCGCGTCACGCGGGTCGGTCACCGATTGCAGCAACCCCTGAGCCTGAAGCTGACGCACGATGGAGGTGACATTGCCGTTGGAGACCAGCAGTGCGCGCGACAGCGCGCTCATGCTCAATCCCTCCGGCGCACGGTAGAGTGCCGCCATCACATCGAAACGGGGTAGGGTGGTGTCAAACTGCTCCTCAAAATTGCGACGCAGCCGCTTTTCCCCCACCTTGGCGCAGGTGAGCAGGCGGATCCACATCCGCAGCTCCATCGAACCTGCACCCACCGGCGGGCGCTCATCAAAAATCTCGGTTTCGGCTGTCATGCGTATTCTTGTTGGTTACTGGTGGGGTGGGGAAGATTCGGCATGGCCCGCATCCGGTGCCAGCCCAAGCGCCAGGAACCGGACACGCTGATCCGTCCGGCCTCTCCCCGGTGGATGGTTTATGTTTAAAGCAAATTGGCAAAATAGCCAAGCGGCTTGCTGCCGTCAAACCCGGCAGCAGTCCCAAAAAATGCCCCTATCGGGGCATTTTTTCCCGTCAGCGGATCGACCGGACCAGCAGGTTGTTCCGGCTCAGCGCCAGATCGCCGGTGGCCTTGATCTCAAACAGCGCTTCATAATTGCCATGGATGCCGGCATCAGCCTCCAGGCTGCGCAATTGTTCGGGATTGCCGACGAGGGCCGCCATGTTACGCACCGCCGTGTCGCCAATGCCGGCAACGATGAAGATGCGCTGGCCCAGCGGCGTCACCAGGCTGGCAATATAGCCATAATCGACCTGCCCGCCGGGTTGGCCGGGGTCAATCGTGGCGACGAACCGCTTGCCAGACGGAAGGTCCGTCAGGACACTATAGGCCTCCCCCGGCTGGATACCGGATATCTGCGCCAGCAGCGGGGCCACACGGCCCAGGTTGGCGAAACGCCCGACATAGATGATGTTCGCATTGTCCAGCATCTCCGCCCCCAGCTTTGAGGCCGGGATCAGCGGCACATGGCCGCTGCTGTTGGCGCGGAAACGCCCAATGGCATTTTGCACATCCCAGGCGGCCACCGTCGTGCCGACCGGTGCAAAATTCAGGTCCAGATCATACAGCCGGTAGAATGCCTCTGGATGGGTTTGCAGATAGCTGCCCAGATTTTCCCGCGACCGGATGCCCGGTTCCAGCACCATGCGCTGGATGTCGCGTTGATCCTCCGTTTCGCCGATCAGAAATGTGTCGCCGACAACCACATGGGCCGGGCCGGTGCCCAAGGGCTGCCAGAAGGCGGTGGCCCGCAATTTATGGCCCAGCGGTTCCACCCGCACGCTGGACCAGAGCAGCCAGAGCCCGAAGCTGCCGGATATCAGCACCAGCAGGATGGCGAGCAGGCTGGCAAAGGACAGGGGGGCCGCCTTCTGCGGGACCGGGGGTGGTGCCGGTTCTTCGGTGGGTTGTTCAAACGGCACCGCCTCGGCCGGTGTCACCAGGATGATCCGGTATTCGCCCTTGGGGATTTCCAGTTTCGCGCCGGTCTTCCCGGCATAGAAATCGCCCAACCGTTTGCGCAGCCGGTGCACATAGACCCGCACCCCGGAATCCAGCGACGCGGCCGTGTCACCCGCCCCGTCGCGGCCGAACACGGCCAGCGCGATTTCAATTTCCTTCGGGGCGCGTTCGTCCTGGGATCGTTCCACCAGAAAGTTGAAAAGTTGCAACAACGTGGCCGAGCGTGCGTTTGTCAACTCGGCCTGGACCTTGATCACCTCTTCCGCGAAGCTGTCCGCCGACGCGGACACCTCGTCTGACTGCGGGAGATTCATGCCTTCCTGCTCCGTCTATTCTTCATTCGGCTTTTTTTATGTCCGGCCGCCCCAAGGGGCTGTGCTGTCCGCAGCAGGTTTTTGACGCTGCGGCTGCCCTCTGAAAAAGCAGAGGCGGCGGGCCGAATACCCTTGTCTCCCAACCTAGCAGGAAGGGTTGTATTTGTTCAGAAAATGTTTGGCATACGTAACGAATGGTCGAAAAATTCTGCGGCCCGTCCGGGGCATCCGCCTATCGCGAATTGCGGGAATAGCGGCCGGGCGGCATCCCGGTCCAATCCTTGAAGGCGCGGGAAAAGGTGGCGGTGTCGGAATAACCCAACTGTTCGGCTGCCACTGACAGTGGCAGGTCGGGGCTGCCCAAGATCAGCCGTGCGCGCTCCTGCCGCGCCTCCTGCAACAGCAGCCGGAAGGAGGTTCCTTCCTCCATCAGGCGCCGGCGCAGGGACCGTTCGGAGAGTTTCAGCTCCGCCGCCGCGGCGGCGCAATCGACATGGGTACGGCCCAGCCGGCGGCTGATAATATCCTTGGTCAAGGCGGCCAGCCCCTCCGCCGGGGCAACATCCGGTCCCATCAAGTCCAGCAGATGCCATTCCAGGATGCTCTTCAGCTTCTGGTCTTCCGACGGGATGGCGCTGGCGAAGGGCCGGTCGAGATCCTCATTGCGGATGGTCAACCCGTTGGCCACCTGGCTGCCGGTCACCGGGGCGCGGAAGAAACGGGCCAACGTCTGCTCCCGGCCGGTGATGGCATGTTCGAACTGCACCGATACCGGCGCCCAGCGGGCCGAACTGAGCTGGCGGACCAGATGCGCATAGCCGGAAATGGCAAATTCGGCATCCTGGCGCCGGGGCCAGATATCGGCATCCTCGATCCGATAGCTATAGGTGGTGCAATCGGGGCCGATATGGCTGTCGAACAGGGTGCGGCTTTGCAGGCGCGACTGGAAGGTAGCCAGATAATCCAGCGCGCCCCGTACCGTCCCCGATGCCCGCAACAGCGCATAAAACGGCCCCAGATCGGCCAGCCCGAAGGACAGGCCCATTTCCAGCCCCAGATCGGGCCGGTCCAGCTTGGCGGCGACATGTTCCAGCAGCGCCACATAGCGGTGCAGCGGCACCCGCTCATAGGGCGTATCAAGTTGGGACAGGAAAAACCCATGTTCGCGCAACAGCGGATCAATCCGCCCATCCATATCGGACAGCACATTCAGCAGGGCAGTGAGAAACAGTGCCCTGATGGTTGGCGGGTTGCTGGTGGCGCTGCTTTCCTGATCCGATGGCGCTCGGCTTTTCGGCATTCGACGCAAGACCTTTCCTGACCGATTCTGCAAAGCAGTGGTCCCGACCTGCAATTTACACACAACCATGCGCGGACGAAACTGCTGTTCGTCCGCACAGGATTGTTGCCCCCCGTGCCCGCGTGCCGTCGGCGCGCGCCGGGCCGCCGCTGCACCCATGTTCCCTATCAGGTTGGACCCATGAGCACCCTGCCCAAGATCGATTTCATCTACCTTTCCGAGCCGGACATGATCCGGGCCGGCGTGACCGATATGGCGGCCTGCGTCGACACGATGGAAGAGATGTTCTGCCTGCTGCACGCCGGTGATTACCGCATGGCGGGGCCGGACAGCAATTCCCACGGCGCCATCGTGATCTTCCCGGAAGAATCACCCTTTCCCAACATGCCCAAGCAGACGGCCGACCGGCGTTTCATGGCCATGCCGGCCTATCTCGGCGGAAATTTCCACACGGCGGGCATGAAATGGTACGGCTCCAACATTGAAAACCGTACCAAGGGCCTGCCGCGTTCCATCCTGATGTTCATCCTGAATGATGCCGATACGGGTGCGCCGCTGGCGCTGATGTCGGCCAACCTGCTGTCGGCCTATCGCACCGGCGCAGTACCGGGGGTGGGGGCGCGGCACCTGGCGCGCAAGGACAGCCGGGTTGTCGGCATTCTGGGGCCGGGCGTGATGGCCCGCACCTCGCTGGCCGCCTTCATGGCCGCTTGCCCCGGCATCGATACGGTGAAGCTGAAGGGGCGGGGACAGCGGAATGTCGATGCCTTCCGCGACTGGATGGCCCAGACCTATCCGCAGATCACCAACGTGCAGGTGGTGGAGACGGATGAACAGGTGGTGCGCGATTGCGATATCGTCACGTTCTGCGCTTCCGTCGCCACCGGTGACCCGTCGATCTATCCGACGGTGAAGCGGGAATGGGTGCGTCCTGGCACCTTTCTGGCCATGCCGGCCCCTTGCAACATCGATGCAGGCATGGAAGCCCCGGAAATCCGCAAGGTGCTGGATTTCACGGGCATTTACGAAACCTATCAGGCCGAACACCCCAAGCCGGTGCACAAGATCATCCCGGCCGTGGGCGTGCGCTTCTTCGATCTGGTCGATGAAGGCCGGATCGACCGTAACCAGTTGGAAGATCTGGGCCGCATCGCCGCCGGCGATGCGCCGGGCCGCCGCAATGATGATGAAATCATCATCCTGTCAGTCGGCGGCATGGCGGTGGAAGACGTTGCCTGGGGCACGCAGGTCTATCGCAACGCCCTGGCCAACAATATCGGCGTGAAGCTGAACCTGTGGGACGTGCCCGCCCTGCGCTGAGGCTGTCGTTCCCCAATATTCAATACCCGTCTGAGAGAGAAAAATGACCGATATCATCAAGGTAAAGACCGGCAACAAGTTTGAGGAACATGGCAGCTACTCCCGCCTTGTCGCCGTCAATGATCTGATTTTCGTCTCCAACACGGCCGGCCGCAATCCCCGCACCAAGGAAATGTCGGCGGACCCGGTGGAGCAGTTGCATCAGGCGCTCAACAATATTGAGGGGGCATTGGCCTCGGTGGGGGCGGTGCTGGCCGATGTGGTGGCAGCCCGCGTCTTCGTGCAGTTTCCGGACGATGTTGAAACGGTGATGACCGCTTATGGCGAGCGGATGCGCGGCATCAACCCCACCTTGACCATGACCTGCCCGCCCTTGGGCGCCCAATATTACAAGGTTGAGATCGAGGTCACCGCCTGGCGCGGTGCCTCAAAAGCCGCGGTCAAGGAACTGCTGATTTCCCTGTAAGGCGCACGCCCCCCTTTTCACGAAAAGGGGGGCGTTTTCCGGTTTCAAGAAACACAAGAATGGCACCCGAAATGGCGGCACCTGACATCACGCCTGTTGAAACCTCCCCCGGCTTTCCAGCGGCCACCAGCGTTGTCATCATCGGGGGCGGCATTATCGGGCTGTCCGCCGCCCTGACCCTGGCGGAGCGCGGCATCCCGGTGGTGGTACTGGAAAAAGGCCGCATTGCGGGGGAGCAATCGTCCCGCAATCTCGGCTGGGTCCGCAAGATGCTGCGGTCGGTGCCGGATTTGCCGATGGCCCAGATGGCCGATCGGCTATGGACGGAAATGCCCGCGCGGATCGGCCATGATTGCGGCTTCCGGCAGGCCGGCATCCTTTATATCGCCCGCACCGATGCCGAAATGACCAAGCATGAGGCCTGGCTGGCCTCTGTTGCGGGGGCCGGGCTGGACAGCCGCCTGTTGAGCCCGCGCCAGATCGCCTCCCTGGTGCCGGGCGGGGTGGGGAGCTGGGTTGGCGGCATCCATACCCCGTCCGACGGACGGGCGGAGCCAACCCTGGCCGCCAGCGCCATTGCCAAGGCGGCCCTGGCGAAAGGGGCGGTGATCGTTGAAAATTGCGCCGTGCGCACCCTGTCGCTGAGCGCTGGGGCCGTCAGCGGTGTGGTGACGGAACGGGGGGAAATCCGCTGCGGGCAGGTTATTCTGGCCGGTGGTGTCTGGTCGCGGCGCTTCCTGGGCAATCTCGGTGTCAGCCTGCTGACCCTGCCGCTGGTGGCCTCCGTCCTGCGCACGGCACCGATGGAGGGGCCGTGCGACATGGCTGTCGGCGCGCCGGATTTCTCCTTCCGCAAGCGCCATGATGGGGGCTACACCATCACCCAGCGGGGCGCCCTGTTCGCACCCTTGACGCTGGACCATCTGCTGATCGGCCCGCGCTATCTCTCCACGCTGCTGGCGCAGTGGCGCAATCTGCGGGTGGCGCTTGGCCGGGAATTCCGGGACGATCTGGCGCTGCCCCGGCGTTGGGGGGCCTCTGACCTGTCCCCGTTTGAGCGCGTCCGCACCATGGACCCGCCCGTCAATCAGGCCCTGAATGACGAGGCGATGCGCAATCTGGTGGCGGCCTGGCCAACCTTCAAGCAGGCGCAGGTGGCCCAGGCCTGGGGTGGGATGATCGATGTGACGCCGGATTCCCTGCCGGTGATCGGTCCGGTGGCAAAGATACCGGGGCTGGTGCTGGCCTCGGGCTTTTCCGGTCACGGGTTCGGCATCGGCCCGGCCGCCGGGCAATTGGCGGCCGATCTGGCGACGGGTGCGCCGCCCTCGCTCGACCCGACGCCTTATCGGCTGGAGCGGTTTTAAGCCTTGTAGCGGTTCGGTTGCGTTCTCTCGCGGCACCGGTAACGGTACGTAACTTGTGCCTGCTTTCCCCCCGCCGGATATCGGCAGCAGAACATGATTAAGGGAGGAAAGTGATGCAGCCAGCGAGGATGGCTCCGGAAAAGACAAGAGCCCCCGCCCTGAAGCTGGCGCTGCTGGCCGGTATCCTGCTGCCGGCCAGCAGCCCGGCTGCCCCCGCCCCGACGGAGGTGGCGGCGGTGGAAGAGGTGGTGGTGACCGCCCAGCGGCTGGATCTGATCGGCACGGCCGTCACCTCCAGCCAGGGTGTGGTGGTGAAGGAGGAACTGGACCTGCTGCCGGCCTATCGGCCGGGCCAGATGCTGGAAACCGTGCCGGGCCTGGTCGTCACCAGCCATAGCGGGGAGGGCAAGGCCAACCAGTATCTGCTGCGCGGTTTCAACCTGGACCATGGCACCGACATGGCCACCAGCGTGGACGGGATGCCGGTCAATATGCGCACCCATGCGCATGGCCAGGGCTATACCGATCTGAACTTCATCATTCCCGAACTGGTCAGCGGCATCGGCTATACCAAGGGCCCCTATTTCGCTGCCCAGGGTGATTTTTCCGCCGTCGGCTCGGTCCAGTTGGGCTATCTGGACCGGATGGACCCGCAGGCGGCCCTGACGGTCGGCACGCTGGGATATAAGCGCCTGTTCGGTGCCGGCAGCGCCGAGATGGGGCAGGGCCGTCTGCTGGCCGGTGGTGAACTGGTGCGCTACGACGGGCCGTGGGACCATCCCGACAATCTGCACAAGACCAACGCGGTCTTGCGCTATGCCCAGGGTGATCGGGAGGACGGGTTCGGCCTGACCGCGATGTACTATCGTGGCCGCTGGAATGCCACCACGGATCAGCCGCTGCGGGCCATCGAACAGGGGTTGATCGGCCGGTACGGCACCCTGGACCCCAGCGATGGCGGGCAGGCCCGCCGTATCAGCTTGTCGGGCAATGTCGCCCGTTCGTTAGAACGGGGTTGGCTGGCCGGTGGTCAACTGACGGCCAACGCCTATCTCATCGACAGCAAATTGACGCTGTGGAACAATTTCACCCATTTCCTGGACAATCCCGTCGATGGCGATCAGCACGCCCAGAATGAGAACCGGACGGTGATTGGCGGGGCCATCCGCTATGGCCAGAAACTCGATTTCCTGGGTGTGGAGCATGAGCTGGCGGGCGGCCTGGACGGCCGCTATGATGATGTGCGCGTGGATCTGCAGACCACCAAGGCCCGTGTCACCACCGGTTTCCTGAAGGATGATACGGTCCGGCAGACGGGGGCTGGTGCCCATCTCCAGCTCACCAGCCGCTGGACGCCCTGGCTGCGCACCGTTGTCGGGCTGCGCGGGGACTATATGCGCGCCACCGACCGTGGCAGCAATGCCGGGAAGGTGAGCGCGCATCTGTTGCAGCCCAAGGGCAGCGCCATTGTCACCCTGTGGAAAGACACGGAATTCTATGTCAGTGCCGGTCGCGGCTTTCACAGCAATGATGTGCGCGGCGTCACTCAGGGCGGTGCGGCCCTGCTGGCCAAGGTGGATGGGGAAGAGGTGGGGCTGCGTTCCACCATCCTGCCCAACCTGACCGCGACGCTGACCGCCTTCCAGATGGATTTCGGCTCTGAACTGACCTACAGCGCCGATGCCGGGCAGACAGAGGCCGGCCGGCCCAGCCGCCGGCGCGGCCTGGAACTGAACAGCACCTACGCCCCCTGGTCCTGGCTGGAATTCTACAGCAGCATCGCCTTCAGCCATGCCCGCTATCGGGATGCTGACCCGGCTGGAAAATTCATCCCCGACGCGCCGAAATATATCGGCTCGCTGGCAATCTATCTGAAGGAACTGGGGCCGTCTGGCAGCGGCAGCCCCTGGCTGGCCGGCACCTGGGCGGCCGGGCGCCTGTCTGCCGGTGCGGAGTTCCGTTACCTCGGCACCCATCCGTTGATCGAAGATAACAGCATCCAGTCCAGCGGTTACAAGGAATGGAACCTGTTGACCAACTATACGCTGGAAAGCGGGCTGAGCCTGGGGATCGGTATCTATAACCTGTTCGACAGCAAGGATGATGCCGCCGTCTATCACTATACGGACCGGCTGCCGGGCGATCCTGCCGAAGGGGTCAGCGACCGGCATGTCCACCCGCTGGAACCGCGTTCTGTCCGCTTTACCGTGGCGCAGAAGTTTTAGCCAGAAGCGCTGCCACGCTGGCCGAAACGGCCGGAAAAACGGCCGAAGATGAAATGGACGGGCGGCATTGCCGCCCGCAAACTTTACAGCAATGTGCCGTTTGTCATTGTTTCAGGAGGAAAGTGTGATCGCATCCATCTACCGGGTCTGGCAGCTTGCAGAGGCTGGCAAACTTCCCTCTTACCCCACAATTTCCGACCAGGAAGCAGGGGTGACCCGTGCGGCCTTTCTGAAGGCGATGACGGTGGGCGTTATGTCGGCCGGTGCTGTGGCGGCCACGGCTGGGGATGCTTCGGCTGCCACCGTGTCTGGCATCAAGCCCGTCACCGATATCGACAAGCTCTATGATGCCTGGCAGGAGCGGTTCAATGCCGGCGATCTGGAAGGGCTGGTCGACCTCTATGTCTCCGATGTCACCTATGTCAATCCTGACGGCAAGGAGATGGTGGGGCAATTGCGCGTGCGGGAAGACTTCCAGGGCCTGTTGGTCTTGAAACCGAAGATTGAGCTGCGTGACCGCAAGCACCTGCTCTACAAGGAGATCGCCTTGACCACCAACCATTGGACCCTGCGCTTCACCAAGGAAGATGGCAAGGTTGAGGAATTGACCGGTGGCGGGATTGAGGTGATGCGCAAGCAGCGTGATGGTGGCTGGCGCTATATTATCGACGATGCCTCCCGTTCGGCCTCGTAATATCTACCCCAAGCGATTTGAAAAGAAGTGGGCGGCGATCCGGAGATCGCCGCCCACATTTCCTTTCAGGCCGGGAGAAACGGGGTGGGAGGCCCCAAAGCCTGAAAGGTATCCTGATTACCGTGCGACGATCGGGTGGCGCAGGGTACCGATGCCTTCCACCGTGGCGACGACAATATCACCGGGCCACAGCCATTCCTGCGGCGACCGGCCCGCCCCCACACCCGCCGGCGTGCCGGTGGCAATGATGTCGCCCGGTTCCAGGGTGATGCCCTTGCTGATATCGGCCACCAGTTCATCCACCTTGAACAGCATGAAGGCGGTGTTGCTGCGCTGCTTTTCCACGCCATTGACGGTCAGCCACAGGTCCAGATTCTGCGGATCGGGGATTTCATCGGCGGTGACGACCACCGGCCCCATGGGGCAATAGCTGTCCTGCCCCTTGGAATAGATCCACTGGCCGGCGCGGCGGCAATCGCGCGCGCTCATATCGATACAGACCGTATAGCCGAAAACATGGCGCAGCGCGTCGGCACGGGACACGCCCTTGGCGCGGGTGCCGATGATGGCCGCCAGTTCAACCTCCCAATCCAACTGCTGGGTGATGGCCTTGTCATGCAGGATCGGCTCCCCCGGCCCGATCACGCTGGTCGGCGGCTTGGAGAAGATTACCGGCTGGCGCGGCAGGTCGGGGGAGGTGTCCAGCGACTTGGCGCTTTCAGCCACATGCTCGGTATAGTTCAAGCCGATGCCAAAGATGTTCTTGCGCGGGCGCGGAATGGGGGCCAGCAGCGTGACATTGGCCAGCGGCACGGCCGTGCCCAGCGGGAAAATCTCCCCGCATTCGGCTATCAGCCGGCTGGCAATCGCCACGGCCTGCGGCCCCAGATCGATGAATTCCAGCATGGTGGCGGGGAACGGCACACCCTTGGCGCTGCCGAAACGGGCCAGATCGATCACCAGATCGCCGGCCAGGGCGCCCAGGCGCGCCGCCGATTCCACATCAGCGCGGTAGGTTACGAGACGCATCGAACTTCCTTTGGGGTTGATTAGCTGAAAACAGGCTGATGGCCGCCATTGTCGGCCAGGGCTTCTTCACGATAGAGGCCAAGGGCGCGCATCACCGGCAGGTCGTGGAAACTGAACAGGCAGGCATCCTCTGTGGCCGAGGCATTGGCATGTTCGTGATACATCCAGGCCGGCACAACGAAGATGTCGCGTTCCTGCCAGTCAAAACGCTGGCCATTGATCACCGACCAGCCCCGCCCCTTGGCGCACTGATAAACAAAACTGCCGGTCTGGCGGTGGGCCTTGGTATGCTCCCCCGGACGCAGCATCTGCATGGTGGCGCCGATGGTCTGCATCACCGGCCCGCCCGTGTTCGGGTTCACATAATCCATGATGATCCCGTCAAAGGGCGAGCCATCGGTGACGCGGGCATAACGCTGCAGCGCCTCGTATGTCGGCGCCCATTCATATTTCAGCAGCGGCGAATAGGGCTTGGTCCAGTGCTGGCCCGCCGGGCGCAGGCCGGACCCCGCCCACATGGCCAGGCTGTCATTGACCGGATAGGCGATGGCCTGCTGCAGGTCCGGATGCACCTCATAGAAATTGGCGTCCAGCGCGTTCATTAGTGGAATGTCCAGGCCGTCCTGCCAGATGCAGATCGACCCGTCCGCCGATACGCCATGTTCGTGCCACGTCCCGTTGGGCGTCAGCACGAAATCATTGGCGCCCAGGGTCATCTTGTGCCCATCGACATTGGTGAAGGCCCCGCTGCCTTCCATGATGAAGCGCAGGGCGGATGCGCTGTGCCGGTGGCTGGAGGCGCATTCGCCCGGCTTCATCACCTGCAGGCCGGAATAAAGCCAGCCCACGGCGGCGACCACATCGGACCGGCCCTTGTTTTCCAGATAGATCACGCGCCGGCCCGCCTGTTCCGGCGTCACCAGATCCAGCGCCTTCAGCACATCCTCGCGCAGATCGCGGTAGCGCCACAGCATCGGCACCGAGGATGAGTGCGGCTGCCAGGGCTCAATCTTGTTGGCGACGGTCCAGAGCGCGCCTGTGCCCAAGGCGGATAGCCGCCGGTAATAGGCCACCAGTTCGGGTGTGTCGGCGACATTGGCGCGGCCGATGACATCCTCGCGATACTGGTCGTAACTGGCCTGCGCCATGAAACCCTCCCGCGGAAATTATTATAGGCATAAAATATCTTGCCTCGGATGATGATGCAAGTATCTTGGGCGCAGATAATTGGCGCCGCTTTGGCGCCCCGGGTTTGGGAGGTTTCAAGGATGGCTCCACAATTTCGGGCCGCCGTCGTGCAGGCGGCGGTTTTGCCTCAGGACGCATTGGCCTCGGCCCGCAAGGCGGCCGCCCTGGTGCGCGAGGCGGCGGCCAATGGTGCCCGGCTGATCGTCTTCCCCGAAGCCTTTCTGGGCGGCTATCCCAAGGGGGCATCGTTCGGCACCCCGGTCGGGATGCGCAAACCGCAGGGGCGGGAGGATTACCGCCGCTATCACGCGGCGGCCATCGCCCTGGACGGGCCGGAGGTGGAGTTGCTGGCCGAGGCGGTGCGGGAAACCGATGCCTTTGTCGTCATCGGCGTTATTGAGCGGGATGGCGGCACGGTCTATTGCACAGCTTTGTTTTTTGACGGGGCCAAGGGGCTGGTCGCCAAACATCGCAAGCTGATGCCAACCGGGGCGGAACGGCTGATCTGGGGCTTTGGCGACGGATCGACGTTGCCGGTCATTGAAACGGCGCTGGGCCGGATCGGGGCGGTGATCTGCTGGGAAAACTACATGCCCATGCTGCGCATGGCGATGTATGACCAGGGCGTCACGCTTTATTGCGCCCCCACCGCCGATGATCGTGATAGCTGGGCCAGCACCATGCGGCACATCGCGCTGGAAGGGCGCTGTTTCGTGCTGTCTGCCTGCCAGTACATCACGCGCGGTGCCTATCCGGCCGATTATGACTGCGCCCTGGGGGATGATCCGGCAACCGTGCTGCTGCGCGGTGGCTCCATGATCGTGGCCCCGCTGGGGGCCGTGCTGGCCGGTCCCTTCTTTGAAGGGGAGACCATCCTTTATGCCGATATTGATCCCGATGAGGTGGTGCGCGGCAAATATGATTTCGATGTCGTCGGCCATTATGCAAGGCCGGACATCTTCACCCTGAATGTCAATGTGGCGCCCCAGCAGGCTGTGAAGCGCCAGGGAGCCAAGTAGGATCATGGATTTCGATTTTGCAGAAATGGTGGCAGCCGACCGGTACAAGCTGATGAGTGCGGCCATCACGCCGCGCCCCATTGCCTGGCTGACCACCTGTTCCAGCGACGGCATCCGCAATGCCGCCCCTTACAGCTTTTTCAACATGATGGGCTCGGAGCCGCCGCTGGTGGCCATCGGGCTGATGCGTCGCCCGGATGGCAGCTACAAGGACAGCGCCCGGAACATCCTGGATACGGGGGAGTTTGTGGTCAATCTGGTCGGGGAGGCGGACGCGGCGGCGATGAATTTCACCTGCATCGACGCGCCGCCAGATTTTGACGAGCTGGCGCAGGCCGGTATCGCCGTCACCCAATCCACCGCCATCACCCCGCCGCGCATCGCCTCGGCCCCGGTGGCCATGGAATGCCGGTTGTTTCAGTCGGTCGATGCCGGGCTGTCCACCGTGGTGCTGGGGCAGGTGCTGCATTTCCATATCCGCGATGAACTGGTCGATGCCCAGCGCCTGCATATCGATACGCTGGCCATGTCGCTGGTGGCGCGGATGCATGGGGCCGGCTGGTACACGCGCTGCACCGACCTGTTCCAGTTGTCACGGCCCAGTTACGCGGAGTGGGTGGATCGCGGGGTGTGACGTTGGAGGGGCGGGCCGTTGGGCACAGAAGCAATGTCCAACGGCCCGCCTTAAAGGCCCTTAACCCGCCGCGTCCCAGGCCGGCAGCGGGGTCAGTACCAGATTACCGATGCGGCCATTGGCGGTCAGTGTGACGGCCAGTTCCACCACACCGCCCTCATAGCGGGCGCGGTAGCGATAGCGCACCTCGCCGCACTGGTCCTGCCGGTCGAACAGGGCCAGTTCCTGCAAGGGGCCGAGGGTGGAAAGCGTCTTGCCGTATTCCGCCATCAGTTCGGTGAAATCCAGCTTGGCATAATCAGTAAAGGCCGCATAGGCCACCTTGCCTGCAGCGATATCCGCCAGCAATTGCCGCACCCGCGCCGTCATCTTGGGATCGGCGTCGGATATCGGCTTGACCGGTGTATCGGACAAGCCGGGTTCCACCAGCCCGGCGACGTGCCGCGCCAGGGTGGCCGCATCGGCCCTGTCGCTGTTGGCGAAGATGGCAACGGTCAGGTTGCGTTCCGGATAGCGCACCACATGGGCCTGGAACCCCTGCCAGCTTCCGGAATGCCACCAAGCTTGTTCCCGGCCCTCGCCGCGCTGATACCAACCGAACCCATAGGGATAGGTGCAGCCATTGGCCAGCCGGGCGGGCGCGGCGATCTGTGCCCAGGATTCCGCCGTCAGCACCCGGCGCCCGTCCATGCCCGTGGCCCAGGCCGCATAATCCAGCGGGGAGAGATAGAGCGAGCCGTCAGCGGTGGAATTGGCCGTGGCCGATATCCACTCCGCATTGTGCAACTGGCCATCCCGCGTCTCATACCCTGCGGCACGGTTGGGGATCACGTCCAGGTCGCTGATGGCCCTGGCCGTGCGCATCCCCAGCGGGGTGAAGACGCGCTGTCGTAGAAAATCCGCGTAATAGAGCCCGCTGACCCGCTTCACCAGAAAGCCCAGCACGATGTAATCGGCATAGGAGAAGCGCCAGCGGCTGCCGGCCGCAAAGTTCAAATCCTGCTTGGCGATGATGCCCAGCAACTCCGCCTCCGTATAATCGGCGCGGAAATCACCATTGGGCGTGGCTGGCAGGCCGGAACTATGGTTCAGCAACTGGCGGATGGTGATGGGCTGCCAGCTTTTGGGCGCCTCTGGCAGATGGTGGCGGATGGAATCGTCCAGCCGCAGCTTGCCATCCTCCACCAGCAGCATGACGGCCACCGCCGTCAATTGCATACCCACCGCACCGGTCTTGAACAGCGTGTCCGGATGCACCGGCACCTGATGTTCCAGATTGGCCAACCCATAGCCCTGGGCGCGCAGCAACTGCCCGTCGCGCACCAGGACAAGGCCAAGGCCGGGAATGGCATCACGGGTCATTTCGGCAGCGATATAATCGTCCACCGGTTCCGCCGCCGCCAGATGCGCCACCAGCCCCGTCAGGAGGAGGGCGGCCAGGAGATGTCTGAGCTTTTTCATAAGTGCCATTTCTGGCAGCCATCCCCCGTCCGGCACAATTGCCGAACCGGTCAATCCTTTGGCGAAACTGGCCGCTCCGGCGGGGCGGGCACGGCACCGGGGCCGGTCAGCGCCTTCGACCTGTCCCAGATGCCCTGGATCAGCAGGTCGCGGCGCAGCACCAGCGTGGCCCCCAGATTGGCCGTTCCCATGGTGCGCACCTTATAAAGGGCTTCAAAACCATGTGACGGCTGGTCGGCGTCCAATCCGGCGGCCGCTGCCATCCGTGCCGGGTCGCTGGCCAACTCCGCCATTTCCAGCAAGCCTGGATCGCGGATGCCGGCAATGACCATGATCCGGTTGTCAGCGGGGCCGGGCAGGCTGGCAATATAGCCATAATCCATGCGCGGGATGCGCTCTTCCGTCAGCACCACCCCGTCGGACTGGTAATGTGTCCCTGTGGCCTTATCCATCAGGTCATTCAGGCTGTCATCCAGCGTGAAGCCGGAAACCTGGAACAGCGGGTCACGCAGCAGAACATTCAGGCCGCTCAGCAGCCCGACATAGACCACGTCGGAGGATTTGAAGATGTCGGGCGTCAGTTGGGAAGCGGCGATCAGCCGGACCGATCGCGCCCGCCCGCCTTCCAGATTGCGCAGGGTGTTGTTGATCCGCTCCAGCGCCTGCAGGGTACCGGAGGAGACATATTGTTCGCGGGCCCCGGTGATGCGTTCGCCGGCGGTGGGATTATGCATCAGATAGATGTCCAGATCCTCCCGCACCAGGACCGAGCGTTCCCAGACCAGACGCGGGGGGGCACCTGGGGGCGGCTTTTCCGCCCCGCTCTGCCCGAACAGGAAATAGTCACCCATCACGATGGTGACCGGCCGGTCGCTGTTGGCGAGCGGCTGCCAGAGGCTGGCGACCGGGTTGCGGCCGGTCAGCGGGCCCTGGCTGGTCAGAAGGAAGAATAACAGGGCGCAGAGACCCAACAGGCCGATGGCGGCCAATGCCAGCCGACCGGCCTTCGGCGCGGGCCGGCCCGGTGCGCCGGTGGCGGCGGGTTCCGCCATTGCGGGTTCTTCCACCGCCGCCGCCTCTTCCGGTATACTGATCAGGTTGATGCTATAGTCCCCCACCGGGATCAGCAGCCGGGCCCCCGGCCGATCCCGATAGGTTTCCTCCATCATCTTGCGCAGGCGGTGCACATAGACCCGGACGGTGGAATCCTTGGGCGCGTCCAGCGGCTCCCCGCTGGCGAAAACTGCGTTGGCGATCTCCAGTTCCGTTGGCGGGCGGGACTCGATCGTCCGTTCCAGCAGGAAATCGAACAGGCGCAGCAGCTTGTCTGACCGTTTCGCCCCCAGTTCCTCCCGCAGGACCAGGGCGGCTTGGCGCAACTGCTCCTCCCGCGACGGTCCCCTATTCTCCCCGGCATCGGCCATGGTCGCGGCCGCTGGAACCGGCGGGGTTTTCTGGGGGGACCATGGCTTCATGCGGTGAACCTTCAGCATCGCGCGACCAATAGTGATGACTGTACCCGATCGTGCGGTGGCAACACCATCGCGAAGCATCGTCTGCCCGACTGTCGCTGCCATCGGGGCCCGAAATCCAGCCCCAATTGCCAAAACGACCTGCTGAACGGGGTCTGTAACGGTTTCGGAACTGTAATTAACTCCCCCGGATCGGGCCAAATGTTACGGTAACCCAATCAATCTGCATACATTGGCGGTATCTGGCGACAAGCCGGCCGCCCCATTGACCGGCGGCGGCCGGCAGGGGGCGGGGTGTCCCTGATGGGACGCGATATCGCCCGGCCCGCGGGTAAATCGGGCCAGCAGCAGAACATCCGGCCGGATGTCCGGCGCGCAAGGCGGGGACGGATGGGCCACATGAACAAGGAGTTGATTGATGAGACTGAGCAGGAAATCGGTATCGGCGATCGTCGGCGTGAGCCTTGTCGCCGGCCTGGTCGTGGCACCGGCCTTGGCTCACCATTCGTTCGCAATGTTCGATCAGACGAAGGTGGATAAGCTGCAAAAGGCCACCGTCAGCGAATTCCGCTTCGCCAACCCGCATTCCTTTGTCGTGGTCAATGTCGAAGGCCCCTCGGGCAAGACCAAATATGCGCTGGAATGCAGCAGCGTGAATATGATGGTGGCCGGCGGCTGGGAAGCGACGACCATCAAGGCCGGCGACACGGTGGATATTGATTATTATCCCCTGCGCGATGGCCGCCCCGGCGGGATGCTGAAGACGATCACCGTTCCCGATGGCCGCACCCTGAGCGGCTGGTGATGGCAGCCCCACAAGCGGGGCACCGATAATAAGCACAAAAGGCTGGGAGGCCTGTAATGCGGGCAGTGAAATCGATGATGCTCGCCGTCGCCCTGGTGGCGATGGGCGTGGGTGCGGACGTGCGCGCGGCGAAGCCGGCGGCGGAACCGGATATCACCGGTGTCTGGCAGATCTATCCCGACCCTTTCGCGGGGGAGGAAAACACCTTCCTGGAACTGCCGGTGCCGGGTGGGGGGCCAAAGCTGAAGGAACCCTATGCCGGCCAGTGGAAGGCGCAGCGCGCCAAGCGCGATGCCATGCTGAAGGCGGGCACCCCGCTGGTTGATCCCAGCACCTTATGTATGCCCGAAGGGATGCCCATGCTGATGGGCGCGATCTTCCCGCTGGAATTTTTGCAGACCAAGGACCGCCTGACGGTTCTGGGCGAATATCTGGCCCAGGTGCGGCGCGTCTATCTGAACGAGCCGATGCCGCCGGCCAACAAGCTGATCCCCTCCTATTACGGTATGTCGGTCGGCCATTGGGAAAAGGACACGCTGATCATCACCACGCGCGGGGTGAAGGAGGATGTGCAGTTCTTCGAAATCCCGCATAGCAATGAGATGGTGATTACGGAACGCATCCGCCTGACCGGGCCGGACCTGATCGAAAATCAGATCACCATCGAAGATCCCAAGATGCTGGAGGAGCCGTACCGCTTCACCTACGGCTATAAGCGCGATCACAATTACCGCATCATGGAATATTATTGTGAGCGTGAAGACCCGCTGTTCAAGGTCACCCCTGACGGCAAGGTGGAAATGAAGTCGCTGGACGAAATCAAGTGACCGGGTGCGGGCCGCCCGGCTTGGCGGCCCGCCATCGCCCTGCTGAACAGAGGCATCATGCCGCACAGACGCACTTTCCTGAAACAGGTGCTGGCGGCCGCAGCCGTGCCGGCGCTTGGCCCTCCCGCTGTTCTGGCCGCCCCGCGACGCGTTGACATTCTCTCGGCTACGCGGCGGGAGGAGACGATCCTGCGCTCCCCCAGCCTGGGCGATGGTTATCATCTGACCTGGACTGCGCAGGGGACGCAGGTGGTGGGCGTCAATGACGGTTCCGGCTGGGCCGATCCGCCTACTGCCTTTTACAATACGCGCCTGTGGACCATCAGCGGCGCGCCGGATAAGGCGCACTTTGCGGAGGTGGCAACCTATCCCGTTATCAACCGGTCCACCCGGCCGGAGGGGGCGACCGTCTATTATGGGTCCGGCCTGCTGGCTGTGGGCGGGCGCCTCTATCAGTTCATCAGCACGCTGGATAGGGCAGAGGATCGGCCGCGTCACTGGACGGGGGCGAAGCTGGTCTTCTCCGATGATGGTGGCCAGACCTGGCGCAACCGCGACGGCTCCACCCCCGTGATCTGGGAGGATTGGGCGGAGCAGACGCGCGGCCGTTTCAGCTTCTTCCAGGAGCCGGACGGGTGTTTCTCCCTGCTGTCCATCCTGCAGATGGGCCGGGATTATGCGGCCAACCGCGATGGCTATATCTATGTCTACAGCCCCAACGGCAATACCGATGGGACGATGAATGAACTGGTGATGTTCCGCGTCCCCATCGCGCGGCTGCTGGACCGCGACGCCTATGAATTCTTTGCCGGGCACCGGGCCGATGGCGGGGCCGATTGGCGGCGGGATATCGCCGCGCGGGTGCCTGTGCATGTCTTCCCGCGCGGCTGGGTCAATCACACCAACCTGTTCCCCGGCGATCTGGTGCTGGAATCCTGGCTGCCCAGCGTTGTCTATAATGAGGCGCTGGGCCTTTACATGATGGCTGCCGCCGGCATCGGCGTGGCCCCTGACGGGACGGAGTTCGGCAAGCCCAGCTATCTGGGCCTGTGGGTGGCGGACACGCCCTGGGGCCCCTGGCGGCAAATCCATGAAGAGACGGCGTGGAAGCCGGCTGGCGATGCGGCGGCCCGCGCCTATGGCCCCCGCATCGCGCCGGGCTGGATAGCGCCAGATGGCAAGTCGTTCTGGCTGGTCTGGTCTGATCTGGACGGCATCCGCGCCTTTGCCACTGATCAGGGGCAGTTGTCGACCGCGCTGGAGAAGGTAACCGATCCCTTGTCACGCACCCGGATCGAGGCGGATTTCCTGCGCCGCTACACGCCGCGTTTTGCTTTCAACGCCCAGCGCGTCGATCTGGTCACCCGCTGATCTGTTGTCGTCTGTCACATTCCGCCCATCTGGGGGATTGACATATTTTAAGCCTAAACATATGCATGTGCATATAATATCCACGGATGGCGGACATGGCTGAGCGATCTTTTGCCAAGGAAGTGGAACATCTGCGCCTGGGGGACGGGGAGGTCTTTCGGGGCGAGGCGATCCTGGCGATCACCAAGGGCCTGTTGCAGGCCGGTGTTTCCTATGTGGGCGGCTATCAGGGCTCCCCCATTTCGCACCTGATGGATGTGCTGGCCGATGCCAAGGACATCCTGGCTGAGTTGGGGGTCAATTTCCAAAGCTCCGCCAATGAGGCGACGGCGGCGGCGATGCTGTCGGCCAGCGTGATGTATCCGCTGCGCGGGGCGGTGGCCTGGAAATCCACGGTGGGCACCAATGTCGCCTCTGACGCGCTGGCCAATCTGGCCTCCGGCGGGGTGACCGGTGGCGCGCTGGTGATCATCGGGGAGGATTATGGCGAAGGTTCCTCCATCATGCAGGAACGCACCCATGCCTTTGCGATGAAGTCGCAGATGTGGCTGCTGGACCCGCGCCCGGACCATACCTGTATCGTCGATCTGATCGCCAAGGGCTTTGAGCTGTCGGAGTCATCGAACACGCCGGTGATGCTGGAGGTGCGGGTCCGCACCTGCCACATGCATGGGCATTTCGTCGCCAAGGATAATGTCCGCCCGGCCTTCAGCCTGGATGATGCGCTGAATACGCCCAAGCGCGATCTGGGCCGCATCGTGTTGCCGCCTGCCGCCTATGAACATGAACAGGAAAAGATCGCCAGGCGGCTGCCGGCCGCCATCGATTTCATCCGCCGCAACAAGCTGAATGAATGGTTCGGGCCGGCGGACGGCCGCGTCGGCATCATCCTGCAGGGCGGCATGTACAATAATGTCATCCGCGCGCTGCAATATCTCGGCCTGTCGGATGCCTATGGCAATACGCAGGTACCGCTTTACGTGATGAACGTCACCTATCCGGTGATCGACAGCGAGGTGGCCGATTTCGCCCAGGGCAAGGATGCCGTCCTGATCGTGGAGGAAGGCCAGCCCGATTATCTGGAACAGGCGCTGAATACCGTGCTGCGGCGGCGCGACATCCAGACGCCGCTGCATGGCAAGGACGTGCTGCCCATGGCGGGCGATTACACGATCCAGGCCATCATGAACGGCGTGCAGGCCTTCCTGGACAAGCGCGCGCCGCAACTGCTGGGCAACCGGCCGCCGGTGCCCGATGCCAGGCCGGTTCTGGCCGATCCCAAGGTGGTGCATCTGAAATCGGTGGTGCCGCCCCGGCCGCCGGGCCTGTGCACCGGCTGCCCGGAACGCCCGATCTTCGCGGCCATGAAGCTGGTGCAGCAGGAATTGGGCGACCATCACGTATCGGCCGATATTGGCTGTCACCTGTTCTCCATCCTGCCGCCCTTCAATATTGGCAACACCACCATGGGCTTTGGCCTGGGCGCTGCGTCGTCCGCCGCCTTCAGCCAGAGCGGGGGCAAACGCTCCATCGCCGTGATGGGCGATGGCGGCTTCTGGCATAATGGGTTGACCAGCGGCATCGGCAATGCCGTGTTCAACAAGCATGATGGCGTCTTCCTGATCGTCGACAATTTCTATTCCTCGGCGACCGGCGGGCAGGACATCCTGTCGTCGCGCGCGCCCAACAAGAACCGCAAGACCAACAATCCCATTTCCAAGGCGGTGGCCGGTGTCGGCGCCACCTGGGTGCGGGAGGTGGACCGGACCTATGATGTCGGCCGGATGCGGGCGGTGTTGAAAGAGGCGCTGACGACCAAGGAGGAAGGGCCGAAGATCATCATCGCCTCTTCCGAATGCATGTTGAACCGCCAGCGACGGGAAAAGCCCCTGGTCGCCAAGGCGATCAAGGGCGGCCAGCGGGTGGTCAAGGAACGGTTCGGCGTGGATGAGGATGTCTGCACCGGCGATCATGCCTGTATCCGGCTGTCCGGCTGCCCGTCCTTGTCGGTGAAGCAACTGGACGATCCGCTGCGCGACGATCCGGTGGCCGCCATCGACAATTCCTGTGTCGGCTGTGGCAATTGCGGTGAAGTGTCGGAGGCGGCGGCCCTCTGCCCCTCCTTCTACCGGGCTGAGGTTGTTCATAATCCGACCGGCTGGGACCGGTTCAAATCCAAGCTGTCGATGGCGCTGATCGGCTTTCTGCAACAGCGGCGTGACCGCCGCCGTATTGTGGCGGAGGCAGCCTGATGCGCAACGAGACACTCAGGCTGCCCCTTGCCGCTGCCGGTGCAGCGACGGAGCGGCCGATCACCATCGCCATTGTGGCCATGGGCGGGCAGGGCGGCGGCGTGCTGTCCGGCTGGATCGTGCAATTGGCGGAAGATGCCGGCTGGGTCGCCCAGTCAACCTCCGTTCCCGGCGTCGCCCAGCGGACCGGGGCCACGATCTATTATGTGGAGATGATGCCGCCGGCCAATGGCCAGCGGCCGATCCTGGCCCAGATGCCCACGCCGGGTGACGTGGATATCGTGCTGGCCTCGGAATTCATGGAAGCCGGCCGGTCGATCCTGCGCGGCATCGTCACGCCCGACCGCACGACGCTGATCGCCTCCAACCACCGTTCCCTGGCGATATCGGAGAAAAGCGCGCCGGGCGAAGGCATCGCCGACAGCGGTGCCGTGGTGGAAGCGATTGGCGTAACGGCCCGCCAGCAGATCATCTTCAACATGGATGAACTGGCGGTCCGCAATGGCAGCGTGATTTCCGCCGCCCTGTTCGGTGCCTTGAGCGGATCGGGCGCCTTGCCCTTCGCCCGTGAAGATTATCACGCCGTCATCAAGCAGGATGGCAAGGGCGTGGCCGCCAGCCTGAAGACCTTTGATGCCGCCTTTGACCGGGTGGTCAACCCGCCCCCGCCGCCGGTGGTGCTGGAGAATGTGCCGGTCAAACAGGCGGCCCCGGCTGCCGCCGATCCCCGCTTTGCCGCCCTGTTGGCCAGCCTGCGCGAGACGCTGCCGGAAGCGGCCTGGGCAATGGCGGAAGCAGGCCTGCGCAAGGTGGTGGATTACCAGGATGAACGCTATGGGCGGGAATATCTGGAGATTCTGGGCCATGTCCAGGCCATCGATCGGCTGGCCGGCGGGGAGGCGCATCAATACGCTTTCACCGAAAATGCTGCCAAATATCTGGCCAATGCCATGACCTATGATGATGTGATCCGCGTGGCCGACCTGAAGACGCGGGCCACCCGTCGGGCCCGGATCGCGCGGGAGGTTGGCGCTGGGCCGCAGCATATCCTGGGCACCACCGAGTTCATGCATCCCCGCATGGAGGAAATTGCCGGCATGTTGCCGGCCGGCTTCGCCCGCTGGCTGAAAGGCCGGCAGGGGCTTTATGGCTGGCTGGACCGCAAGGTCAATAAGGGGCGGCGGGTGCGCACCTATTCGCCCGGCTGGTTTATGGTGCTGTATCTGCTGGGCGGGATGCAGTGGCTGCGGCGGGGTTCGCTGCGCCATGCGGAGGAGGCGGCGCATCGTGAGGAGTGGTTGCGCTGTGCCTATGATCTGGTGGGCCGTAACTATGACCTGGGGGTGGAGGTGTTGAAATGCCGCCGCCTGGTCAAAGGCTATTCCGACACCCATGCGCGGGGCCTGTCGAAATTCGACAAGGTGTTGGCCGAAATCCGCCGTATCGCGCCACGCTTTGATGCGGCCGTCTGGGCACGGCGTCTGCGGGAAACGGCAATCAAGGATGGGGAGGGCGGCGACCTGGACGGCCTGATCCGGACCCTGCATACGTTGGATTGGGAATGCAACGGCTGGCGGGAGAGACAGGGACATGAGCAAGGAAAAGCCAGCAACGCCCCCCGGTACCCCACCCGCCAGCTATGAGGCACTGGAAGCCTATGTGCCCTATCTGGTCAACCGTCTGGCCAGCCTGGGGCAGATGGCGCAGAACCGCGCCTTGAGCGGCGCTGGCGTCAGCAATGTGGTGCTGCGCACCCTGTCGATCCTGCATATCGAAAATGGCCTGACCATCAATGAGATCACGGCCAGGGCCTTTGCCGACCAGTCGACGGCCAGCCGCGCCGTCGATGCCATGGGGGAGGCGGGCCTGATCGAACGGCGCACCCCGCCGACCGACATGCGCCGGCGGGAAATTGTGCTGACGGAGGCGGGCCGGGCGCTGTTGTTCCAGTGCTGGCCGCTGATGGAAGATTATTACGCCACCCTGTTGCAGGGGGTTGATCCCGATGATGTCGCCGCCTGCCGGCGCGTCCTGTCGCGCATGATCGACAATCTGCGCCGCGACATTCTGTAGCCACCGGGCGGCGATACCCGGAACCCCTTGCACAGGCTGATGAAGATGCGTGCCGTCATGAAAGGGCTTTTATCCGGGTGGGGCCGCTGGTTGGCGATCCTGTTGCTGCTGGCCGCTGGGGCTTGCGGGGTGGGGGCGGAGGTGCCGCCCCTGCCGACCATCCTGCCGGTCCCGCCCAGCGATCAACCGCCGCTGTCATCGGCGCTGCGGGAAACCAATCCAGGGACCGAATATCTGGATCTGGCCCGTGCTGGCTATACGGAGGCGGAATATTATCTCTCCGGCACCGCCCCGGCCATCACGGCTCAAGGGGCGGTGCTGTTCCAGGCACCCTATATCACCCGCATCCTGGTGCGCCGGCCCACCGACCCGGCAAGGTTCAACGGCACTGTTGTCATGGAACCCTTCACCTGGATCGGGGAACGGGGGGCCGGCTGGATCTTGACGCGGGATTATCTGGTGCGCCGCGGCTATGCCTGGGTTGGCTATACGCTGAATATCAACAAGCCGGCTGCCGACCCCAAGACAACGACCGACCCGGCCTGGACGCCCGATCCGGAGCCGCAGAACCTGAATTTCGATTTCATGCGCCGGTTCGATTATGCGCGCTATGCCCCGCTGGGCAGCTATTACGACCCGGCGCGGTTCCGGCGGGGCAATCATGCCGACCCGTTCGTACCGCAATCGCAAGGGATCGGGGGGCAACTGGCCCTGGCGTTGAAATCCAACCTGACTGACGGCCCCCTGGCCGGATTGCGGGTGCAGCGTGTCTATGTCAACAGTTGGGCCGTCACAGCGCAGGTCTGGATGGATTATCTGGACCAGGGCCGGCACCAGCAATGGCGCCTGCCCGATGGTGGCCCCCTGATCGACGCCTATATGACCGGCCGCATGTCCTTCGGGGAGGTGGGGGGCGATGCCATTCGCGTCCCCCGGCAGATGCCGGACACGGCCCCGTTTGTCACGGTTTATAGCCAGTCGGAGGCGATGCATGACGCGCTGGAAGGCATCGCCCTGCCACCCGACAGCGATACGCCCCGGCTGCGCTATTACGAGGTGACGGGCATGTCCCACCTGCGTCTGGCCGATCTGGGCACGCAGGAGGTGGAGGACATGCCGGCGGATGTGGGCAAGGAAAATGACCCGAACTGCCAGCATTTCTACGATGAACCGGCGGAGATGGTGGTATCGGCCCTGTTTGACGCCATGGATCATTGGGTACGCACGGGCCAGCCCATGCCGAAGGTACAGCGCCTGACGCGGGCCGGGGCTGGCATTGCCCGCGATGCGCGCACCGGGAACATGCTGGGCGGCGTGCGGCCGCCCTGGGTCACCGTGCCGGCTGCCGCCTATCTGACCGATCAGGAAACCGGCTGCGGCCTGGTGTTCGACACCAAGCGCCCCTATCCGCGCGCGAAACTGAGGGCGCTTTACGGCGATTTCGCCAGCTATGAACGCCGGTTTCAGGCTGCGACAGAAGCGGCCGTCCGCCAGGGCTTTCTGCTGCCCGAGGATGCGGCACGGCTGCAGCCGGTCGCCAGCCCCGCCGATTTCCAGGCGGGAGAGCGGCCGTGAGCGCGATTGACCTTGGATTTATTTTAAGCATAAAATATCCTGTCTCAGGAATGAATGCCCCAATTCTGCATCGGTGGCCGCCTTGCCGGCCGCTGTGACGATCTGCGCGAGGATGTGGTGAGCAGCGAAACAGTCTTTTCCCGGTTTGTCTCAACGGCCAGTGCCTATCCAGGGCACCCGTTCCTGAATGTTCTGCCCGAAACGGCGGTGCTCTATGGCATCGCGGCGGGGGAAATCACCTATGGGCAGATGCTGGACCGGGTGCAGGCGCGGCAGGCGGCCTTGCGTGCCGGCGGTGTCGGCACGGGCACGCGCATCGGCTTGCTGCTGGAAAACCGGCCTGATTTCATTGAAATCTGGTTTGCCGCCAACGGGCTGGGCGCCTCCGTCGTGCCGATCAATCCCGATCTGCGCCGCAGTGAGCTGGAATATCTGATCGGCCATTCGGAAATGGCGGCCGCCTTTATCCTGCCCCACCGGCTGGAAGAGGTGGCGGCCGCCGCGCGCAGTGCCGGCAGCGCCCTGGTGCCGGTGACGCCACAGGAGGCACTGCCGGTGCTGGCTGGCGGCAAGGGCGCGGCAACCCCGCCGGCCCGCGATACGGAAGCGGCTCTGCTCTATACCTCCGGCACCACGGGCGCGCCGAAGGGCTGCGTGCTGACCAATGAATATTTCCTGCATTCCGGCGACTGGTACCGCGATGTCGGCGGGCTGATTTCCCTGCAGCCGGGGCAGGAACGGATGCTGACACCGCTGCCGGTCTTCCATATGAACGCCATGGCGGTGTCTGTGCTGGCCATGGTCACCCTGGGCGGCTGCCTGACCGTTCTGGATCGCTTCCATCCCGGCACATGGTGGGATGCGGTGCGGCAGAGCCGGGCGACCTGCCTGCATTATCTGGGGGTCATGCCCTCCATCCTGATGAAGGCCCCGCCAGCGGATGCTGACCGCGCCCATAGCGTCCGGTTCGGGTTCGGGGCGGGGGTGCCGCGCGAACTGCATGGCCCGTTTGAGGAACGCTTTGGCTTTCCGCTGATCGAAGCCTGGGCCATGACGGAGACGGGCAGCGGCGGCGTCATCTGCGCCAGCCAGGAGCCGCGCAAGATCGGCAGCCATTGCTTTGGCCGCCCGACAGAGGCGGTGGAAATCCGCCTTGTCGATGACCAGGACAACGAGGTTGGCACGGATGTGCCGGGTGAATTGCTGGTGCGCCGCGCCGGGGCCAACCCGCGCTATGGCTTCTTCAAGGAATATCTGAAGAACCCAGAGGCCACGGCAGAGGCCTGGGCCGGCGGCTGGTTCCATACCGGGGACATTGTGTCCCGCGATGGGGATGGCGACCTGCACTTCGTTGACCGCAAGAAGAACGTCATCCGCCGCTCGGGCGAGAATATCGCGGCGGTGGAGGTGGAATCCATCCTGGCCCGCCATCCCCTGATCAAGCAGGCCGCCGTCGCCGCCACGCCCGACGCCCTGCGCGGGGACGAGGTGGCGGCGCTGATCGTGCTGCATGGGGATAGCAGCGGTGACCAGGCCCTGGCGGAACAGATTGCGCGCTGGGGTCTGGGCCAGATGGCCTATTACAAGGTGCCCGGTTGGGTCGCCTTTGTCAGCGACCTGCCCAAGACGCCGACGGAAAAGATCCTGCGCGCCGCCCTGAAAACCCTGGTCGCCGAGAAGATGGCGGCGGGTCAGTTCATCGATACCCGTGCCATGAAGAAGCGCCAGGCATGAAACGCACCCGCACTTCCTATGATGGGGTGGTTCTCTGCGCACCGGTGACGGTGCCCTATGAACGCTATTCCAGCCGGACGGCCCATTGGTGGGCAGGTCGGGCCTTGCGGGCGCTGACCGGGGCGACGGGGTTCGGCCCTGGTGACATTGACGGTTTCTGCTTTGCCAGCTTTTCCGCCGCGCCCGACACGGCCGTCGGTATGGTGCAGCATCTGGGCCTGTCGCCGCGCTGGCTGGACCATCTGCCCACCGGCGGGGCCAGCGGTGTGATGGCGCTGCGGCGGGCCGCCAGGGCGGTGCAATGTGGCGATGCCGATATTGTCGCCTGTGTCGCCGCCGATACCAACCATCTGGACAGTTTCCGCCAGACGCTGGCCGGCTTCTCCCGCTTTTCGCAGGATGCCGTCTATCCCTATGGTTTTGGCGGGCCGAATGCCACCTTCGCCCTGATCACCGATGCCTATATGCGCACCTATGGCATCGGTCGGGAGCATTTTGGCAAGCTGTGTGTCGCCCAGCGGCGCAATGCCCTGTCCAACCCGCTGGCCCTGATGCGGACGGAACTGACGCTGGAAGACTATCTCCGGGCGCGGCCGATTTCCGATCCGGTGCATCTGTTCGACTGCGTGATGCCCTGTGCCGGGGCGGAGGCCTTCATTGTGACCACGCCGGAAATCGCAGCGGCGCGCGGACTGAAGGTCGCGCGCATCCTGGCGACGATCGAACGGCACAATGCCTTTCCCGACGATCCGGTGCAGTTGCGCGGCGGCTGGGCCATGGATGCCGATGATCTCTGGTCCATGGCCGGGATCGGCCCGGAACAGGTGGATATGCTGCAGGCCTATGATGATTATCCGGTGATCGTCGCCATGCAGTTGGAGGATCTGGGCTTCTGTCCCAAGGGGCAGGCGGCCGATTTCATCGCGCGCACTGGGTTTGAAATCGACGGTGACCTGCCGCTGAACACCAATGGCGGCCAATTGTCGGCCGGTCAGGCCGGGGCCGCCGGTGGCTTCCAGAATGTGACCGAGGGGCTGCGGCAGGTGCTGCACCAACCTTTGGGCGCCCAGGTGCCGAATGCCAGTACCGCTGCGCTGTCGGGTTTCGGGCTGGTGAATTATGACCGTGGCGTCTGCACCGCCGCCGTCGTGATTGAGGCCTGCCGATGAGCCAACATCCCCCCCGCGACAAGCGCGATCCCCTGGCCCGGCGCAAGGAACGCCATACGCCGCCGGGCCTGCGCAGTTCCGCGATGCACGCCCTGTCCGCCCGCGCGGCGGTCGGACGCTTTGTGCTGCAGGCCTGCCAGGATTGCGGTGCTGTAACCTATCCGCCGCGCGATGCCTGCCCCCGGTGCTGGGGCGAACTGCTCTGGCAGGATCAGGCGCGCGGCGCGCTGGTGCTGTGCGAGACCACGATCCGTGCCACCACCGACCTTTATTTCCGCGATCATCTGCCCTGGCGCATGGGCAAGCTGGCGCTGGATGCCGGCCCCACGGTGCTGGCCCATCTGCACGCCGACCTGAAGCCCGGCGACCGGGCGGAGATGCATCTGATGCTGGACAAGGGCGGGAACGCCGCCCTGTTCGCCCTGCCGGCCGGGGGGAGGCCCGATATGGATGACCATCAATGGCGTGAATTCACCGTGCCGGTGCAGGACCGGATCGTGCTGGTCAGTGACGCACGCAGCGCCATCGGCCGGGCAGTGGTGAAGGCGCTGCATTCGGCGGGTGCCGGCCTGATCTTTGCCGGCATGGCCCCGCCAGCCCGTGCGGCCGACCTGACGGACGAACTGTCGGGCCTGGACCGGGTGCAGGTACTGCCGTTTGACATCACCGACAGTTCGCTGGTCGCTGAGGGCATCAGCAAAATTGCCGGGCCGCTGGATATCGTCATCAACACCGCGCGTTTCGTGCGCGGTGGCCGCAATCTGGTGGACCAGAAGCGGATGATGGATATCGCCGTCCTGGGCTTCATGCGCCTGTCGGGGGCCTGTGCGCCCATGCTGGCCGGGCGACCCGCCGGGGCCTTTGTCGATCTTGTCTCCATCCAGGCCCTGGCGGGGGAGGCGGGTTTTGCCGGCTATGCCGCCGCCGAAGCCGCTCGGCTGTCGCTGCTGCACAGCTTCCGGCATGACATGCGGGCCCAGGGGGTGCGCGTGCTGTCCATCTTCAGCGGCCCCAGCGATGACGAGGATCACCAGTCGGTGCCGCCGCCCAAGGTGGCGCCATCCCGGCTGGCGCGCGAGGTTGTCGAGGCGCTGCGGATGGGACGGGAAATAAGCTGCGTCGGCGAGGTCGCCAGTGACGCCATGGAACGCTGGCTGGCCGATCCGGCCCTTTTTGTACGGGAGAAGAACCTGTGACCGCCCTGGACCCCACCCTGGCCGGCCTGATCGCCGGCATCGCCACGCAGCGCATCCGCACCGTGGACCTGACCAATATCCTGTCGCCGGATTTCCCGGTCATCGTGCTGCCAGCCGAATTCGGCCAGTGCGAGCCGTTCCGGATGGAGACCGTGTCCCGCTATGACGGCAACGGCCCGGCCTGGTATTGGAACAATATCTCCATGAATGAACATACCGGCACGCATTTCGATGCGCCGGCCCATTGGATCACCGGCCGCGACGTGCCCAACGGCACCGTAGACGCGGTCAGCCCCGCTGATTTCATCCATCCCGCCGTCGTCATCGATATCAGCAATGAAGCCGCAGCGGATGAGGATTTCATCGTCACCCGCGCCTTTCTGGAGGCGTGGGAGGCCAGCCATGGCCCGATCCCGCCGCGCCATTGGATCTTGCTGCGCAGCGACTGGTCGAAGCGGGTGGGCACACTGTCTTACCTGAACCTGAAGGATGATGGCGCCCATTCACCGGGGCCGGATGCCGGCGCCATGCGCTTTCTGGTGCAGGAACGCGACTGCGTTGGGCTGGGGGTGGAAACGGTGGGCACCGATGCCGGACAAGCCTCCCATTTCGCCGAACCGCTGCCGGCCCATTCCATCCTGCACGGGAATGGCCGGTTCGGCCTGCAATGCCTGACCAACCTGGACCAGTTGCCGGCCTTCGGGTCGGTAATTGTGGCCATGCCATTGAAAATAAAGGGCGGATCGGGCAGCCCGCTGCGGGTGATGGCGCTGGTCGGCGGGGCCTGAGATGGGGAGGAAGATGGAGGGGCATTGTTTGTGCCCCTCCGTATCAAGTTACCGGATGCAGATGGTGATAGGCCCCATTGCCATAAACCAACGGGCGGAATGGATCGGTGAGGTGGATCGCACCCGCCTTGCCGATGAAAATCCGGTGCGATCCGTAATCGATCATGCCGTCGACATTGCAACGGATGCTGCAGAGCGCATCCGGCAGATAGGGGATGCCATCATCAAAGCACCGCCAGTTACCACCCAGGAAACGTTCCGGCTGGGTGCGGTTGCTGCCAAAGCTGCTGGCGATCTCCGCCTGCTCACCATTCAGCACATTGACGCAGAAGGACCGGCCGGGGGCCAGGGCCGCGCATAAGGATGAACGCTGGTTGATGCAGACCAGCAGGGAAGGGGGATCGGCTGACAGCGAACAGACGGCCGTGGCGGTGATGCCCAGCCTTGTCCCCTCTGCCAGCCCGGTGATGATGCAGACTCCGCCGGCCAGCCGCCGCATGGCCTGACGGAATTCATCCGCCAGCGCCGGCATCTCGCTGGCGCTGGCGGAGGGGGTGGCGTTTTCAGTCATGCGCCTGCGCTCCCCGGTTTCAAATATCCTGGTTATCGTTATCGATGCCCAGCAGCATCGCCCCGCGATTGCGCCCATAGGGGTAGGGATTATTGGCGACATGCGCACGGGCGCTGTGGATGTCGAGGAAGGCCTGGCGGATCGGGTTGCCCCGGAACAGCGCCTTGGCCCCGCTGAATTCCATCAGCAGATCGATGCCGCGCACACAGCGGCTGACCGTCGCCGTGGTGGCTGCCGCCAGGGCGGCGCGGCGTTCCAGCGGCCAGTCATTGGCCACCGCCCGATCCAGCAGCTCGCTTAAATCCCGCTCCATCACCAGCACCTGCTCATCCAGGATGCGCTCCACCTCTGAAATGGTGAACTGAACGGAGGTGTCGCGGGCCAGCCGTTCACCGGTATAGGTGGTCCGTCGCCCCCGGGTTGCCTCGATAAAGGCATCCAGCGCATGTTTCAGCGTACCCAGGGAGGTGCTGGAAACGGTGCGGTTGAAAATCTGCGCGAAGGGGATTTTGTACAGCGGCGCCGTATTGACCGCATGGCCGGGGCAGCGCATGTCAAACAGATCCTGGTCCCGCACCGTGCGATATTCCGGCACGAAGGCATTCTCCACCAGGATGTCATTGCTGCCGGTACCCTGCAGCCCCATCACATCCCAATTGTCCAGCACCTGATAATCGGCGCGCGGCAACAGGAAGTTACGCGGTTCCGGCGGGGCATCCGGCGTCTCGGACGGGATATTGGCGCCCAGGATCACCCAGTCGCAATGGCCCGAACCGCTGGAAAAGCCCCAGCGGCCGCTGAGCCGATAGCCGCCTTCCACCCGCGTCACCCGCCCGACCGGCATGTAGGAGGAACAGAGACGCACATTGGTGTCGCTGCCCCAGACCTCTTGTGCTGCCCGGTCGTCGAACAGGGCCAGTTCCCAATTATGCACGGCCACCACGGCATAGACCCAGGCCGTGCTCATGCAGCCTTCCGCCAGGGCGCGGGCGATGCGGCCATAGGCGAGCGGCGACATTTCATAGCCACCATAGCGTTTGGGCTGCAGCACGCGGAAAAAGCCCGCTTCCTGCAATTCGTGGATTGTTTCCGCCGATACCTGACCGGCCTTCAGCGTCGCCGCCTCCCGGCTGCGCAGGACGGGGATCATGGCGGCGGCGTGCGCCACCAGCTCTTCTGCCGTCGGGTGATCCCGACGGGCCATCTGTGAAACCGACATGATGCATCTCCCAGATATTTTTCTGTTCGCACAGGTCCGGCCCTGCCACCCGAAGCAGGGCCGGATTGGTTTTCTTTTTAAAACTCAGTTTCGATCGACAGGCCGAAGGTTCGCGGCCGGTTGATGAAGGCGCGGGCGAAATAGGGATTATTCTGCGCCTGGGAGCGGTTGATCCCGACAATGGCGCGCTGGTTGGTGATGTTGTCGACAAAAAGCGAGGCCGTCCAACTGTCCCCCGACACGGAAATGCGGGCATCCAGAATGTCGTAGGACGGTTTGCGGGTCAGGCTGGCCGGCACCGCGCTGTAATTATACTGGCCGCCGATATAGCGGTTGGCGATACGGGCGCTCAGCGACAAATCATCACTGATATCATCCGCATATTCCAATGCGGTGGTGGCGGTCCAGCGCGGCACGTCGGGCAATTGCTGGTCCAGGGGTGAATTGCCTGGCAGGCTGATCCTTGTCAGGGCGGAGCGGGTGTAACCTACCGATTGTTGCAGGGTGAAACCCCAGCCCAACCGGGCGGACATTTCGGCCTCTGCCCCCTTGGAATAGGCGCGGCCGGAATTGGCGGTGAAATTATAGCCGCAGGACAGGGTCGTCTGTTGCTGGATGTCGGTCCAGTCAATGTAATAAAGGGCGCTATTGAAGGTCACCTTACCATCGAACAGCTTGGCCTTCTGCCCCAGTTCATAATTCCACACCCGGTCGGGGCCGAAGGTGGGGGGCTGTCCTTTCAGACCCAGCTCCTTGAAGGAGTTGGTACAATCGATGGCCCCGCTGGTGGGAATGGGCAGGTTGGGGCCGCCTGGCCGGAAGCCTTCCGATGCCGTCGCATAGACCAGCAGGTCACGGTCGGGCGTATAGGTCAGCGTGGCTTTCGGCGTCAGCCCGCTGTCGCGGGCGGTGCCGGAGAACAACCCGGTCTGGGCCGCCAGACCGGTGGCATTCTGCGCATAGGAGAAGCGATAGGTGAAGTAACGCAGACCCAGCGTCAGTTTCCATTCCGGCAGGAACTGGTAATTGGCTTCCCCGAACAGGGCCTTCTGTTTCAGCGTATCGCGCTCTTCATCAGTGAAGGCATTGTTGGTGCCGAAGACCGGGATCAGATCATCCACCGTATTACGGATGTAAAGATCATCCCGATATTTACTGTAATAGGCCCCCGCCAGCCATTGCAAAGGCGAGTCATAGTTGGAGGAAACGCGGAACTCCTCATTAATCTGCCGCGATGAATGGCGTTCCGTGGTGTAATTGTCGGCCGCCAGCCCGGTCTTGCCCAGGGGGCCGAAGGCAAAGAACTGGCTTTCGGCATCATCCTCCTTGATGAAGGAACCCAGCCGCAGCACCGAGGTGATCGATTGCAGCGATACCCCGCCGATATCGTACTTCACCCGCAAACTATAGGCATCGAAGCGCTGCGATGAGAGTTCATTCACGTCGGTCGGCTGGTAATGCGCCATCCGGCCCGGCGGCATGTCGATGGCCGACAGGCCGCTGGTGGTGAGCTTCTGGTGGAAAATCGCCGGCTCGATGGTCAGATTTTCCGTGGGCGTGAACAGCAGCGTGCCCCGGAAAGCGCGCAGCCGGTCGCTATTATCATTCTCGATCACCCTGGCCACCGGGGCGGCCAGCACATTGCCCCGGTCATTGCCCTGGGGCAGGGGGAAATTGTTCAGGATGACGCGGTCGATGAACCCGTCATTATGACGGTCGGTGCCAACCAGCCGGACAGCCAGCTTGTCATCCACCAGGGGGATGTTCAGCATGACATTACCGGAATAATTGGTGCCGCCGCCTTTGGTGGATGACAGTTCCCCCTGGGCCTTGGCGTGGAAATTATTCATCACCGGCCCGTTGGTGATCAGGCGGATGGTGCCGCCCATCGAACTGGCGCCATAAAGCGTGCCCTGCGGCCCGCGCAGCACCTCCACACGCGCCAGATCGTAGAGTGTGGGGTCAATCTGCACCTTGCCGGCCGCCGCGATTTGCGAGGCGGGCGGCGTCACCGGCACATCATCCAGATAAAAGCCCACCGTTGGCGATGAACCGCCATTGCCGGACAGGCCCCTTATATTGAACTGGGTCCGGCCTGGACCCGAGGAGGCGATGGAAATGCCCGGTGTCTGTGTCGCCAGCCGGGCCACGTCGGCGATCCCCTGTTTCAGCAGTTGATCGCCGGTGATGGCGGTAATGCTGATGGGGGTTTGTTGAATTGTGGAGCTCCGCTTCTCTGCGGTGACCACAATCTCTTCCAGATCGATGCTTTGGCTCTGCTGTTGGGCATGTGCCTGCGAAATTGACAATGTGCTCAACAAGGCAGCACTTGCCAGCAACCGCACGCGCAATTGCGGCGGCCTGAATGAAATCTTACTCATGTCTCCCGTCCTTCTCCCAGAACTTGAAGTGAACTCTCCCTGATTTTTTATTTACACAGAGCTATCATAATCTCGTTTATGCTACAATTCATATCGAAGCAGAATGATTGGAAGATTTATGCAACAGTGGTTCGGGCGCGTGCTGCGTCACCGGATTGGTTGACAGCGCCCTGTTGCATCCGGCATAGATGCGTAAATGCAACAATACGTGCGCAATTAGGCCGATTTACCAACAAATGGGGGAGAACAGCGCCGATGGACGAACGCCTGGAAATCGCCAACGCCGTCTCCATGATGTCGTTCGCCGCGGTGGTCAGCACCGGGAGCTTTTCGGCGGCGGCCGATGCGCTGGGCTATTCCAAGGCGGCGGTCAGCCGCCAGATCTCACAGTTGGAAGCGCGCATCGGCCTGCGCCTGCTGGAACGCACGACGCGCAGCATCGCGCTGACGCCCGCCGGGCGGGAAATTTACAGCCGCTGTTCGCGCATCCTGGATGAGGTGAAGGAGGCCAACGATCTGCTGGCCGGCATCCAGGCGACACCACGCGGGGATTTGCGGGTACGCGCGCCTGTTGTGGCGTCCCTGTTCCGGATCACTGAAATGATCCCGAAATTTCTGGAAATGTATCCGCAGATCAAATTCCACCTGGATTTGACCGACAGCAAGATTGACCTGATCAAGGGCGATTTCGATCTCGCCTTCTGGACCGGCGATACTTACGATTCGACGCTGGATTCGGTGAAGCTGTGGGAATATGACATGGTGGTGGCCGGCGCGCGGGAATATTTCGCCAAGGCTGGCGTGCCCCGGACCCCGGCGGAAATCAAGGATCATGCCTGCATCATGGAAACCCATCTTTCCCGTCCGGGGGAATGGGCCTTGTCGCAGGAACATGTGATCCAGTTGCAGGGTGTGCGGCTGGTGTCCAACAGCGTGCGCGTGACGCGCGAAGCGCTGTTGGCTGGCATGGGGATCGCCTTTCTGCCGCGTTTCCTGATTGAGCAGGATTTGGCGGCGGGCCGGCTGGAGGCCGTCTTGAACGGCCATGTCACGACGAAATTGCCGCTCTATCTGGTCTATGCCAAGGGCAATTATGTATTGGCCAAGGTGAAGGCCTTTGTCGACTTCATGTCGCAATCGCTCAATGAAGGCGAGATGGTGCCAGAATTTTGCGATGAATTCTGACCGGGGCCGGGGGTGATGAAACCCCCGGCACGGTTAAAATGATGCCCTTATACCATCGGCACGAAATTATGACCGATGGTCACGCTTTCGTGCCCCTCAATCGCCGGCGCCAGCATCCGCTGGCTTGGCTACGCCGCACGAGCGGCGCGGCGGCAGTCGCCGCCGTATCAACGGTCATGAATTATGACCGTTGATATTACAGCATCCGCGATAAGGAATCCTGCGGGTCTTTATCGAACAGCCGGTGCTTGATGGCGCCGGCCACATGCAGGGCGATCAGGCCCAGCAGGCTATAGGCCGCCACGGCGTGGATCTGGCTGAAAATATCCGACAGGGCGTTATTCTTGCCCAGCAGTTCCGGCAGATCGAGGCCGAAGAAATAGATGCCGTCGCTCTCCGGAAAGGTGCTGGACCGGGCATAGCCCAGCAGCGGCACAGCAATCATCAGCACATAAAGGGCCACATGGGCGATATGGGCCGCCTTTGTTTCCAGCTGCCCCATCCGGGGCGACGGGGCCGGCGTGCCGAACCGGCCGCGCAGGGTCAGTTGGGTCAGTGCCAGCAGAAAGGCCAGGATGCCGAACGACTTGTGATAGGGATAGCCCCAGTCGAATTTCACCGCATCCACATCATCCAGCGACACCATCCACCAGCCCAGAGCGATCATCCCCAGGATGGTTGCCGCCCGGCACCAATGGATGATGCGCAGGCTGAGATGATATCGCGGCCGTTCGCTGGCAGTTGTGGTTTGCATGATGCTGTCTTGCCTTCCTTATTCATCCTGCACGGCGCCGTACAGGAAAGCCGTTCACAAGTAAATCCCGCGTGAGTAACCGGCATCGACCGCGATGGACTCCCCCGTGATGGGTACAGGCGTGGGGGAGAGCAGAAAGCCGATGACACGGCCCAGTTCTTCGGGATGGATAACGCGGCGCAAGGGGATTTGCGCCACGAACTCCGCTTCCACCTGCGCCGGGGTGCAGTGCCTGGCGTCGGCTTCGGACTGGAACAATTCACGCAAATGCGGTGTCTCGACAATGCCGGGATGCACGGCATTGACCCGGATGCCGAACGGTCCCAGCTCATCGGACAGCGTTTTGGTGAAATGGCTGACGGCGGCGTTGCGCAACCCGCTGAGTGTGTTGGAGGAACGGCCGGTCAGGCCGCCAATATTGACGATGCTGCCCGCCCCCTGCCGCTTCATCACCGGCACCACGGCCCGGGCGCAGCGCAGATAGCCCACCACCTTGGTATCCAGGTCACCCAGCAGCGGTGACAGGTCCAACTCCTCAATCCGGCCGGCGATGGGGCTGGGGTTGGCAGCACCATTGACCAGCCCGTCAATCCGGCCGAACCGTTCCAGAACCTCAGCAACCATGTGGTCGACGCGGGCCTGATCGCGGGTATCGGCGGCGACATAGGTGCGGTTGGCGGGATCGGCGGCGATCCAGTCGCGCGCCGCCTCATGTCCCTCCAGCCGCCGGCTGGCCAGCGCCACGCGCCAGCCCTCTCGCGACAGCACCTGGGCAACGGCCAGCCCGATGCCGGCCGTGCCGCCGGTGATGATGACGGCAGGGTTGCTCATGGCTTCAACTCTCCGGTGGCGGGATAGCGGCTGCGGCCTGCCGGCGTCATGCCGGCCAGCATCACAGCCACACTGGCGATCAAGGTGATGGTGCTGGTCCACAGCACCGGCGAGAAATCATGCCCGGTCAGCAGCAGGGCGGCCACGGCAGGTCCGAAGCCAAAGCCCACCGTCTGGATCGATCCCATGGCGCAGACAATGCGTCCATCGGCATCGGCATCACTGCACAGGCCGGACAGCAGGGGCTGCGACAGGTTCCAGGCGAAGGTCATGCCCACGGCCGCCGCAATGAAAAGCCCCAGCGAAACCTGACCGCGCAGGGCCAGGAAGCTGATAACGGAGAGCACGCCGCTGACAATCAGCGGCCAGCCCCGTCCCCAGCGCGGCGGCAACAGCCCGGCGACACCGGCACCGCCGGCACCGCTGAGATTGGCCATGGCCAGCGCCAGACCGATCTGTTCGGCCGTGATGGTGCTGGCATCCCCGATCTTCTCCAGATAGCTGAAGGTGGCACCCTGGGCGAGGAAATAGAGGAAAGAACCGGCCAGCCCGCCCAGTGCCAGCCGCCAATGGATCGGCGCGCTGGCCCTTTGCGGGTGGTCCGATCCCCCCTGGTGCCCATCGGGCAGCCAGACCAGGAAGGTTCCCACCAGGGCGCTGACCAAGCCATTGGCGATGAACAGCGGCGACGATCCTGCCGATTGCTGCAACCAGGGCAGCACCAGCAATAAAAACGCGCTGATCAGCGCGCCAATAAACAGATAGATGGCAAAGGCACGGTCCGGCAGCGCCGTCCGCCCCAGCGTGGCGAAGGAAAGGCCGATGGCAATCCCTTCACCGGCCCCGGTCACCACACGCGCAATCAGGATACTGTCGAACGTGTGGCTGAACCCGGTACCGATATTCCCCACCGCCATCAGCCCCAGACCCAGCCCCACCAGCACCCGCCAGTTGATGCGGGGGATCAGAAAGGTGCTGAGGCCGATGGTCAGTGCCATGGCATTGATTTCCCAGGCGGCGACATAGCCGACCTGCTGGTTGTCCAGTGCCCCCTGCTGGCCGAACAGCGCCATGAAGCCGGGGACCATCCAATTGATCAACGCTCCCTGGATGCCGATGGCGGTGGCTGCAACAATAACCCGTGCCTGACTTTTTGACCCTGCTCCCATAGCCGCCTCCCGAAGCGTTCTTTTTGAAGGGGGTCGCTGTCAGTCCAGTTCTGCCTGGATCAGAAAGGGACCATCGGTCGCCAGACCTTTTTGCAGCCCGGCGGCGAACTCTTCCGGTGTCACCGCCTTGACCGCCGGCACACCGTAACCGGTCGCCAGGGCCACCCAATCGACGGCCGGCTGGTCCAGCCGGGTCAGCCCCGCCACCACCTCGGCATCAAGCGGGATACCCGACCGCTTCAATTCCGTTTGCAGGATGGCGTAGCGATGATTGGCGGCGATGACGATGGTGACGGGCACCTTTTCCCGCGCCATGGTCCATAGGGCCTGCAGCGTATATTGGGCGCTGCCGTCCGATTGCAGGGCGATCACCCGCGTATCCGGTGCCGCCAGGGCGGCACCCAGCGCGCAGGGCAGGCCCTGGCCGATGGCGCCACCGGTATTGGTCATCACGCGGTGACGCGGCGCCCGGTGGGCTTGGCGCAGATAGGGGCCGCCCAGGGTGGAGCCTTCGATGGAAACGATGGCATCTTCCGGCATCCGGGCCAGCACCTCTTCCACAATCCCGTCGGGCGACAGGGTGGCGCTGGCAGCGGGCACGGGCGGCGGGCTGGCCACAGGGCGGGAATGGGGCAGGCCCTGCACCGCCTCGGCCAGCCGTTCCAGCGCGTCCACCGCATCCTCGTCGGGCGTGGCCAGCAGGGTCTGGCTTTCCGCCGGCACCGGCTCGCTGGGGCGGCCTTCATAGCCGAAATAGCTGACGGGCGGGCGGGCGCCGGCCAGAACAACCTCGGCGCCGGCGATCTGGCGCACGATATCTTCGGGGAAATAGGCCAGCCGTTCCAGCCGGGGCAGGTCGCCGCCCAGGCTGGCAATGGCCGGATAGGTTTCCATCAGCAGCCGGGCACCCGTGGCCGCCGCCACCCGGCCGGCGGCCCGCACGCCGCGTTCGGTCAGGGCATTGCCGCCCAGCAGCAGGACGATGTCCCCGCCCTGGTCCAGCCGGGCCCGGCTGGCGGCCACCCGTGCCGCATCAACCGGGGAACGCGACGGCGACGCCAGGGCCGCTGCCTGTTGCAGGTCAGGCGCGGGGAACGGGGCCACCATCAGGTCGGTGGGGGCCACCAGGGTGACGATCTTGCGGTCGGCGGCGGCCTTGAAGGCGCGTTCCACATCCACCGCATAGGTCGCTTTGCTGTCCAGCCGCACCACCGCCCCCGACATGGGCCGGGCCAGCGTGTCGATGTCGGAGGTCAGCGGTGCATCGAAACGCAGATGCCAGGTGGCATGGTCGCCAATGATATTGACCATGGGCGAGCCGGCCCGGCGCGCATTATGCAGATTGGCCAACCCA
Organism: Azospirillum sp. RU38E; assembly: GCA_943370215.1. Taxonomy (GTDB): domain Bacteria; phylum Pseudomonadota; class Alphaproteobacteria; order Azospirillales; family Azospirillaceae; genus Niveispirillum. The sequence goes on along the minus strand of CALRQC020000037.1, from coordinate 18,095 downwards.
TTGGCGAGGCCGGGGCCTAGATGCAGCAGGGTCAGGGCCGGGCGGCCACTGACGCGGGCATAGCCATCGGCCGCCCCTGTGCACACCCCTTCGAACAGGCCCAGCACGGCGCGTATGCCAGGTTCCACCCGAAGCGCGCCGACCAGATCCAGTTCCGTGGTGCCGGGATTGGCAAAGCAGATATCAATCCCGGCCGCATGGGCATAGCGCACCAGGAAGGCGGCGCCATCCGTCTCTGTTGTCATCGAATGCCCTCCGCCACCTGCTCCACAGCGCTGGCAAAGCGACCGACGATTTCGTCGATATCGGCGGCGGTCGCCACCAGCGGCGGGGACAGGACCAGCGTGTCGCCCAGGGCGCGGGTGATCAGGCCCTTCGATGCCGCCGCCTGCAGCACCTGACGGCCGGTGCGGTTAGCCGGGGGCAGGGGGGCCTTGGTGGCACGATCCTGCACCAGCTCCACACCGATCATCATGCCGACGCCACGGATATTGCCGACCAGCCGATGGTCGCCCAGTGCTGCCCGCATCTTGGCCTGCAGCTCTGCCCCGCGTGCCGCCGCATTCTCGACGACATGCTCCTCGTCGATGGCGCGCAGCGTTGCCAAGGCGGCAGCCGCGCCGACCGGATGGGCGGAATAGGTGTAGCCATGGGCGAACAGGCCGGCGCGGTCGGCCTCGCTTTCAATCACGCTCCAGATCCGTTCCGACACGAAGGAGGCGGACATGGGGAAGTAACCGCTGGTGACGCCCTTGGCCGCCGTGATCAGGTCCGGCTTCAGATTGTAAATCTGGCTGCCCCAATAGGTGCCCAGGCGGCCGAAGCCGGAGACGACCTCGTCCAGCACCAGCAGCACATCGTACTTCTCCAGGATCGGTACGATCTCCTCGAAATAGCCTTCGGGCGGCGGGATCAGGCCGCCGGCACCGATCACCGGTTCGGCGAAGAAGGCGGCCACCGTATCCGGCCCCTCCTTCAGGATCGTCGCTTCCAGCTCGGCGGCGAGCTGGCGGGAGAAGTCCCGCTCGCTCATCCCCTCAGGCGCATAGCGGTAATAGTTGGGGCTGGAGACATGCAGGATCGGCCCCAGCGGCAGGTCGAACAGACCATGCATGTTGGGCAGGCCGGTCAGGCCGCCGGTGACGACACCGGAACCGTGATAGCTGTTCCAGCGGGAGATGATCTTCTTCTTCTGCGGGCGGCCCAGCAGGTTGTTATAATACCAGATCAGCTTGATCTGGGTTTCATTGGCATCGCTGCCCGACGTACCGAAAAACACACGCGCCATCGGCACCGGAGCGCGGGCCAGCAGGGCCTGCGCACATTCGGCGGCCACATCGGTCGACATGCCGTTGAAGGTGTGGAAGAAGGACAGGCGCGCGCTCTGTTCGGCAATGGCCTGCACGATGTCCTGCCGGCCATAGCCCAGATTGACGCACCAGAGACCGGCCATGCCGTCGATATATTCATTGCCATGGATGTCGCGGATGCGCACCCCCTGGGCTTCCGACATGATGGTCGGGCCTTCGCGCTTCAGGTCAGAGACCCAGGTGAAGGCGTGGAACAGCGACGACTTGTCGATCTCGCCGGCCCGCTGGATATCAATCGCCATGAGTACCTCCTGCCTGAGTGGCTGTCTGCAAAGTCTCGTCAAGGAACCCGTTAATCAGGGTACCGAATGTGTCGGGGGCATCGTCATGGACATAGTGGCCGGCATCCGGCACCGTCACCTGACGGATATTGGGGTTGCGGGACGCCATCGCCTCCACCGTCGCCAGGGGGCAGAAATCCGACCGCCCCCCGCGCACAATCAGCGTGGGAATGCGCAGGCTGTCCACCACCGGCCACAGATCGACGATCCGGGCCGGGTCGGGATTCATGCGGGTCTGGCGGATGCCTTCGGCATCATAGCGCCAGGTGATGGGGCCGGACGGGGTTGCCTTCAGGCTTTCCGCAACCCGTTCATCAATGGCGGCATCGCTGATCGAGGGACGGGCGGCGCGCCAATAGGCGCGCGCTTCCGCCCAGGAGGCGAAACTGGCGGGCAACTTCGCCATTTCATTGACGATGCGTTCCGCCCCGGCCCCTTGGATCGATGATCCCGGCGCGATATCCTCAATGATCAGGGCGCGCAGCCGGTCCGGATGGCGGCTGGCATAAACATAAGATGTCGTGCCGCCCATCGAATGGCCGAGCAGGGTGAAGCGGTCCAGTTTCAACTGGTCCACCAGCGCTTCCAGATCGGCCAGATAGGCGTCGGTATAATAATTGTGACCGGGATCCCAGTCGCTGTCACCCCGGCCCCGCTGGTCCAGGGCGATCAGCCGGTACTGGCCGGCAAGCCGCCGCGCCAGATAACGCCAGGTTCCAGAAAAGCCGCGCAGACCGTGCAGCAGCACGACCGCCGGCAGACCCACATCACCCCATTCACGCACCCGCAGACGCAGGCCATTGATTTGGGCGTAGCTCTCCCGCTCTCCGGGCAGCCGCGCGGGCAGGGGCGGCGGTGCTTCTGCACGATCCTGTGTCATGGCTTAGCGCAACCCGTCCTTGGCCTTGATCTCCGACGCCTTGATGCCGCCGACGCGCGGATAAAGACGGCCACGAGTTGCCACAACCATGGCGATCAGCACCTCATCCGGGCTGGGCGCATCCGGGAAGTTCACGGATACGGTGTGATAGTGGGAGCGGACATAGAGCGCATCCTTGTGCGCCAGCGGAATGTCGATCTCCGTCCCCGGCCCGCCACGCTTGCCGGTCGACGGCACCCAGGCCAGCGCACCGCCCAGGGCATCGCGGATCGGGTTGGCGAAATCCGTGGTCAGGAAGGCGTTGCCATGCTCGTACTCGCCATTCACGCCGACGATGCAGGCCTTGCCATAGCTTTCGGCCTTGCGGCCCTTCAGCCCTTCCACCAGCCGCTTGCCGAACTCCACGCCAAGCGCTGCGGATTCCCGGATGACATCATCCAAGGAGTCCGTCCAGATGCCGGCATAGGGGTTATGGATGGCGGCGGCGATGATGATCTTCACGACCGGATCGCCATCGGCCAGACGACCGGATTCCAGGGCCAGCGTCTCTTCCTCGAAGCTGTACCATTTGCGGATATGAAGCCCGTTAAAATTGGCTGGGCGGGATACCATGGTCTTTCCTCCTCACCGTTGTGCGTCACTGTTGTGACGATCACCATTGGATCGATAACACAACAATTCACTGATTTAAAGAGTTACAGTTCCGAAATAACAACAATTAGGCCGTAAGAGGGCTTGCTGTTGTGGATGGGGAACGAGGGGGCGCTGATGGGGGCGTTCAATTTGCGATGCAACCGCATCTGACGCCTCGACCGTCATTCCCGCGAAGGCGGAAATCCAAACAACAGAACGGATTATGGATTCCCGCCTTCGCGGGAATGACGGTTTAAATTTAGCCTGGGGACTTCCATCGTTTCCTAAGGTGCCCAAACAACCTTCACCGTGCCGGAAGCCCCTCCGCCCCCATCCCCCTTACAGGAACACGGCGCGCGACAGCCCGCCATCCACGGCGATGGACTCACCCGTGATGCCGCTGGCCAGACCGGAGGCCAGGAAGACGATCGGGTCGGCCACCTCTTCCACGCGCAAGGGGCGGCGGATGGCGGCGGGATCAGAGGCCTCCCGCTTGGTGAAAGCCTCCAGGCTGATGCCTTCGCGGTCGGCCATTTCCTGGAACCAGGATTCCACATGCTCGGTCCAGGTCACCCCCGGATGCACGATATTCACGGTGATGCCGGACGGCCCCAACTGGTCGGAAAGCGTTTTGGTCAGATGCACCAGGGCGGTGTTGCGCAGGCCGCTCAACGCCTCGGTCGACCGCGCGGTCAGCCCGCCGACATTGATGATGCGGCCCCAGCCGGCAGCCCGCATATGCGGCACGCAGGCCTTGCAGGTGCGGAAATAGCCGATCAGCTTGGTGTTCAGGTCGGCGGCGAGCGCTTCCTCTTCCGCCTCTTCGATATTGTTGCGCACCAGACCACCCGGGGCGGCGGCGCAATTGACCAGGATATGTACAGCGCCAAAGCGCTGCACCGTTTCCGCCACCAGGGCGTTGACGGAATCCTTGCGGGAGGTGTCGGCGGTGATCCCGACCACGGTGCCACCGGTCTTGCTGCGGATTTCCGCCGCGGCAGCTTCCAGCGCGTCCGCGCTGCGGGCGGCGATCACGACGGTGGCCCCTTCCTGGGCCAGACGCAGCGCCGTGGCCTTGCCGATGCCGACGCTGCCGCCAGTGATGATGGCCACGCGGCCGGCCACTTGCAGATCAAATGACATTAACGCTCCTCCTCTGCGGAAACCTGTTGAAAGGTGAATGATGCGGTGGCGGGACCGGGGAAGACCACGATGACAGTTTCATCGGCCTCCAGGGTGGTAATTCCGGTGCAACTGCCGGTCGCCACCTTCTGCCCCGCCCGCAAAAATTGGCCGCGTGCGGCCAGATGATTGGCCAGCCAGGCGATGGCAGCCAGCGGCCCGCCATCGATCCGGGCCGTTGATCCCTGCACACTGGCACCCCGGCTGCGGTCCAGGCGGACGGGGATCGAGTCCACTTGATCAACCGGCAGGTTCAACCGGTCACCGATGACCAGCCGGTCGGCAAAGCCATTATCGGCGATCAGGGCCGGCAGGGCGACATCATCACTGATGAAACGGCAATCGCAAATCTCGATCCCGGCATAAAGAGCGGCCACGGCGCCCGCCACATCCGCCACCGTCACCGGCCCAGCACCGGGCAGCAGGTCGCGCGCCAGTTCAACCACCAGCTCTGCCTCCGCCACCCGCATATGCCGTGCGGTCACCCGCGCCGATGCGGGGGATGACAATATGGCGTCGGCGGGCAGGAAACCGGCAATGGGCGCCACAGCCCCCATCGCCTGGCGCGGCCCCGGTGCGGTCAGGCCAATCTTGTAACCGGCCACCGGCCCGCCCAGCAGGCCGGCGGTGATTTCCTGCACCTTATAAGCATCATCGACCGTTGCCGGCGCGCTCTCCAGGTCAACCGCTGTCGCTGCGTCGCCCTGCCGCCGTGCCTCTACCAGCCGACGGGCAATTCCGCTTGCCGCCCCCTGATCCACAGCCCGTGCTCCCCTTGTTGATTGTCTCGTTCTTACAACAAACAATGTAGTTTTAGCAAGATTGTCTTTTTTATGGAACTGTGATAATCCGAAAATCAGGTAACTGAAAGGGCCGGGCGCGCTGCCCGGCAAGGGGACGGATATGCAGGAAATCAGCACGCAGGAACGCGCCGCCCGCCTGACGGCGGCACTGGCCGCCACGCCGGGCAAGCTTCTGATCGGTGGCAAATGGGTGGCGGCACAGTCCGGCCGCACGTTTGAAACCATCAATCCGGCGACCGGTGCGGTGCTTGGCCATGTCGCGCATGGCGAGGCCGCAGATGTTGATCTGGCGGTGAAGGCGGCCCGTCAGGCGCTGGAACAGCCGGCTTGGCGGCTGATGTCGGCGCAGGACCGGGGCAATCTGCTGCTGCGTCTGGCCGACCTGATCGAACGTGATGCCGATGAACTGGCCGTGCTGGAATGCCTGGATAATGGCAAGCCGGCCAAGCTGACCCGCGCAGTGGAAGTGGATGGTTCGATCAAGACCTTCCGCTATTTCGCCGGCTGGCCGACGAAGTTCGGCGGGGAGACGCTGCCGGTATCGCCGCGCAGCGGTGCGCGCATCCTGAACTATACGACGCGCGAACCGGTGGGGGTCTGCGGGCTGATCATCCCGTGGAACTATCCGTTGTCGATGGCGGCCTGGAAGGTGGCGCCGGCCCTGGCGGCCGGCTGTACCGTGGTGCTGAAGCCGGCGGAACAGACGCCGCTGACCGCCCTGCGGCTGGCCGCCTTGGCGCAGGAAGCCGGCTTCCCCGATGGCGTGTTCAACATCATCACCGGTTTTGGTGACGCCGGAGCGGCCCTGGTGGCGCATCCCGGTGTCGACAAGGTGGCCTTCACCGGCTCCACCGAGGTGGGCAAGCGCATCGTGGCTGCCGCTGCCGGCAATCTGAAGAAGGTGTCGCTGGAACTGGGCGGCAAGTCGCCGCAGATCGTCTTCCCCGATGCCGATCTGGGGCCGGCCGCCCAGTCCATCGCCCAGGGCATCTTCTTCAACCAGGGCCAGACCTGCACGGCCGGTTCCCGCGTCTATGTGCATCGCAGCCGCTATGATGAGCTGCTGGGGCTGGTCAGCGACCATGCCAAGCGGCTGCGCATCGGCGACGGGCTGGACCCGGCCACCGATTTCGGCCCGCTGGTCAGCGATGAACAATGGCAGCGCGTCAATTCCTATATCGGCATCGGCCGGGAGGAGGGGGCGCGTCTGGTCACCGGTGGTGGCCGGCCGGCCGGTCATGACAAGGGCTATTTCTTTGAGCCCACCATCTTTGCCGATGCAGACGGCTCCATGCGCATTGTGCGGGAGGAGATTTTCGGCCCCGTGCTCAGCGTGCTGCCCTGGAGCGAGGAAGAAGATCTGGTCCGTCAGGCCAATGATTCCGAATTCGGCCTGTCGGCCGGCATCTGGACCAACGATATCCGCCGCGCCCACCGCACGGCCGCCGCCATCAAGGCCGGCACCGTCTGGATCAACTGCTTCAACATGATCGACCCCTCCACCCCGTTCGGCGGCTTCAAGCAATCCGGCTGGGGCCGGGAGCATGGCCGGCAGGCGATGGAGCTGTACAGCGAAGTCAAAAGCGTCTGGGTCAATCTGAGCTGAAGCGGCGGCAGCATGGCCCCCGCGCGGGCGGCCCCCATGATTTCACCCACTTTATAACGACGGGAGTTGTTTCGATGACAACGGGCAAGACATTCCTTGTGGCCACGGACGGTCAGGCGGTTCTGCGCACCCATGATGACGGCAAGACTTGGCGCCGCATCACCCCGGATCAGGATCTGGAATTCGACGATTGCGTGCGCTGCCTGCTGGCCGATCCGCGTCAGCCCAATGCCGTCTTCGCCGGTGCTGAGTCCGGCCTGTTCCACAGCACCGATTGCGGCACCACCTGGAACCGGATTGATTGCGCGCTGAACGGCTATTCGATCTGGAAAATGGCGGTGGCCGCCAAGAACCCCGATATCATGTATGCGGGCACCGGCTCGCCCACCCGTTCCGCCTTTTTCCGTTCCACCGATGGTGGCCGGACCTGGGAAAAGACGTCGCTGGAAATGCCGCCCAAGTGCGAAGGCGTCAGCCGCCCGCGTATGCTGGCCATGTGCATCGATCCCGATGATCCGGCCGATGTCTGGGTCGGGGTGGAAGAAGGTGGCCTGTTCCACTCCCGCGATGGCGGCAGCAACTGGACCCGCATCGATCCGGTCTGGCCGGAACTGCGCGGCAATTCCGATGTGCATTCCATTGTCGTCTGCCCTGGTAGCCCGAAGATCGTCGTCGTCGTTGTCGTGGGCGGTATCTATCGCTCCACCGATGGTGGGGAAACCTGGCAGCAGACGGTGACCAAGGAAGCTTGGGGCATCCCCTATTCCCGCGTCGCCCTGCTGCGGCCGGGCAGCGATCGGGAAATCCTGCTGGGTATTGCCGATGGCACGCCGGGCACCACCTCGCGCTGCCTGCGTTCCACCGATGCTGGTGCCACCTGGGAAACCATGCCGCTGCCGGTGGTGCCGAATTCCTGCATCTGGGCCTTTGGTGCCAATCCGGCTGATTCTTCCCTGATCCTGGCCGGCACCAAATATGGTGAACTCTATCGCAGCGATGACGCCGGGCAGAGCTGGGCGAAAGAGTGGCGCGAGTTCAGCGAAATCACCGATACTACCTGGATTCCCGCCGTGCCGGCGGGCGGAGGGAGCAGCAACCATGGACACTAAGATCAAACGGATCGGCCATGTCGTCCTGTACGTTCAGGATCCCACGGCATCGGCCCAATGGTACAGCCGCATCCTGGGCATGAAGATTGTGACGCAGGTGAAGGAAGGCCCCTATGCCGGGGGCTATTTCCTCAGCTTCGGCACCCATGACCATGATATCGCCCTGTTTCCGGCCCAGCCCGGCACCACCAAGGGGCAGGAGTTCGAGCATATCGGCCTGGAGCTGGATTGCGGCGGCGATCTGGAGACGCTGCGCCGCATCCATGCCTTCTTCCTGGAAAATGATGTGAAGATCGCCGAGGTGCTGGACCATGGCGTGTCCACCGGCATTTATTTCTACGATCCCGATGGTCACATGCTGGAAGTCTTCGCCCAGGTGGTCGGCCCAGAAGACGGGGCGGCCATTGCCGAGCTGGAGCGCAATGGCGGACAGGCCCTGCCAACAGGGCTGTAACGAGGCGTCCGGAAAAATCAAAGCCCCACCGGATTGAGCCATCCGGTGGGGCTTCTTTATCGGCGCAGTCCTTTTTAAGACCCACCTTCCTGTAGCAGGCGGGCGGTATCCAGGCGCATGTTTTCGCCGATCCGGTGCACGATTTCCCCCACGGCCCGCAGTTCCCCCGCCAGCGGATGGCTGCGCCGCCAGATCATGCCGATGGTGCGGTTGGGGCGCGGTGGGGCCAGACGGGACAGGGCAATGCGGGCGGAACGGGTTTCCACCCCCAGCGCCATTTCCGGCACCAGGGTGATGCCGATCCCGGCCCCCACCATCTGCACCAGGGTGGAGAGCGAGCTGCCTTCCATCATGTTATGCGGGGCTTCGGCGGCGGAGAGCTTGCAAAAGGCCAGCGCCTGTTCGCGGAAACAATGGCCTTCCTCCAGCAGCAACAGACGCATCTGCCACAGCTTGTCGGCTGCCGGCACGGGCTTGCCCGCGTCGGCCGGCGGGCGGACCAGCACGAACTCCTCCTCAAACAGAGGCATTTCGTGCAGGGAGGCTTCGGAGACGGGCAGGGCGACAATGGCCGCGTCCAGCCGCCCATCCATAAGGTCTTCCAGCAGCTTCTGGGTGATGGCCTCCCGCGGGCGCAAATCCAGGCCCGGATAGGTCTGCGCCAGTTCGGCTACCAGGGCCGGCAGCAGATAGGGGGCCACCGTCGGAATGGCGCCCAGCCGCAACTGTCCCATGAAGGGCGCACGGGCGGCCTGCACCAGACCTTCCAACGCATCGACACTGCGCAAAATTTCATGCACCCGGGCGGCGAAAGCCTCCCCCAGGGCGGTCAGCCGGATTTGCCGGGGCGTGCGCTCCACCAGGGGGGCGCCAACCAGATCCTCCATCTCCTTGATCTGCACCGACAGGGCGGGCTGGGAAATGGCGCATTCCTCCGCTGCCCGTCCGAAATGCCCAAGCCTAGCCAGCGCATCGAAATAACGCAGATGCTTCATGGAAAACGGGATCATAAGGTTAGCCTATCACGCCTTTAAGGTAATGCAATTATACCGCAATGGTCGACCCTGCTACTTTGGCGTCCAGGGCGCCAAGGCGCCGCGCGGAATCGACAAACATCAGGCTAGATCGGCGGAGGCAAGAATGGAAGGCAACAAAATTACCAGTGCCAGCGGCAAATGTCCCTTCATGCACGGGGGCAATACGGCGAGCAGCAGCAATGTGACGAGCTGGTGGCCCAACGCGCTCAACCTCGACATTCTGCACCAGCACGACAGCAAGACCAATCCGCTGGGCCAGGGCTTCTCTTACCGCGAGGCGGTGAAAAGCCTGGATTTCGACGCGATCAAGCGCGACATGCACGCATTGATGACTGACAGCCAGGATTGGTGGCCGGCGGATTGGGGCCATTATGGTGGCTTGATGATCCGCATGGCCTGGCATTCCGCCGGCACCTATCGCATCGCTGATGGTCGTGGTGGCGGCGGTACCGGCAACCAGCGCTTCGCCCCGCTGAATAGCTGGCCCGATAATGTCAGCCTGGACAAGGCGCGCCGCCTGCTGTGGCCGATCAAGAAGAAATACGGCAACAAGATCAGTTGGGCTGACCTGATGATCCTGGCCGGCACCATCGCCTATGAAAATATGGGCTTGAAGACCTTTGGCTTCGCCTTCGGCCGTGAGGATATCTGGCACCCCGAGAAGGATATTTATTGGGGCGCGGAGAAGGAATGGCTGGCCCCGTCCGACGGGCGCTATGGCAATGTCGACGAACCCGCCACGATGGAAAACCCGCTGGCCGCGGTGCAGATGGGCCTTATCTATGTCAATCCGGAAGGGGTGAATGGCAAGCCCGACCCGCTGAAGACGGCGGCCCAGGTGCGGGAAACCTTTGCCCGCATGGCGATGAATGATGAAGAGACCGTGGCCCTGACCGCCGCCGGCCACACGGTGGGCAAGGCCCATGGCAATGGCGATGCCAGCAAGCTGGGCCCCAACCCGGAAGCCGCCGACGTGACCGAGCAGGGTTTCGGCTGGTCCAACCCGAACCAGAGCGGCAAGGGCCGTTTCACCGTCACCTCCGGCATCGAGGGCGCCTGGACGACGCACCCGACCAAGTGGGACAATGGCTATTTCCACATGCTGTTCAACCATGAATGGGAATTGCGCAAGTCCCCCGCCGGGGCTTGGCAGTGGGAGCCGGTGAACATCAAGGAAGAGGATAAGCCGACCGACGTGGAAGACCCGTCGATCCGCTACAACCCGATCATGACCGATGCCGACATGGCCATGATCAAAGATCCGGCCTATCGCCAGATTTCCGAACGGTTCCACAACGACCCGGCCTATTTCAGCGAAGTGTTCGCCCGCGCCTGGTTCAAGCTGACGCACCGCGATATGGGCCCCAAGGCCCGCTATATCGGCCCGGATGTGCCGGCCGAAGATCTGATCTGGCAGGATCCGGTGCCGGCCGGTCGCACGGATTATGATGTGGCGGCGCTGAAGGCACGGATTGCGGCTTCTGGCCTGTCCATCGCGGAGCTGGTCGCCACCGCCTGGGACAGTGCCCGCACCTTCCGGGCCTCGGACATGCGCGGCGGGGCCAATGGTGCCCGTATCCGGCTGGCCCCGCAGAAGGATTGGGAGGGCAATGAACCGGCCCGGTTGGCCAAGGTGCTGGCGGTGCTGGAACCCATCGCCGCCGCGACCGGGGCTTCACTGGCCGATACCATCGTGCTGGCCGGGAATGTCGGGATTGAGCAGGCGGCCAAGGCGGCCGGCTTTGACATCGCCGTACCCTTCGCCGCCGGCCGTGGCGATGCCAGCGACGCCCAAACCGATGCCGACAGCTTTGCCCCGCTGGAACCGATCCATGACGGTTTCCGCAACTGGACGAAGAAGGCCTATGCGGTCAGCCCGGAAGAATTGTTGCTGGACCGGGCGCAGTTGATGGGCCTGACGGCGGCGGAAATGACGGTGCTGGTCGGCGGTCTGCGGGTGGTGGGTGCCAACCATGGCGGTTCCAGGAACGGTGTCTTCACCGATCGGGAAGGGGCTTTGACGACGGATTTCTTCGTCAACCTGACCGACATGGGCCATAGCTGGCACCAGCGCGATGGTGTTTCCTACGAAGTCCGCGACCGCAAGACGGGGGCGGTGAAATGGACGGCCTCGCGGGTTGATCTGGTGTTCGGTTCCAACTCCGTGCTGCGTTCCTATGCCGAGCTTTATGCCCAGGACGATAATGTACAGAAGTTCGTGCAGGATTTCGTCGCCGCCTGGGTGAAGGTGATGAACGCGGATCGTTTCGACCTGACGGCCTGATCGCTTGTTTTATCGGGACCGGTTCCAGCGGTTTATACCGTTGGAACCGGCTATCCTATGTACGATCGGTTCCGGCAGAACAGGCCGTGCTTGAGGCTCCGCTTGATGGCGGGGCCTTTTTTGTTGTGCCACGGTGCCATCGTCCCCTTTGTCCCCCAGCCTATCCGTTTTACGTTCTAGGGTTTATGATTTTTAAAATTCATCAACTTTTGATAAGATTCCCCTAGGATATATAACCCCGTTATGGTTTTATGAATGGAGTATAACTCGCCCATTGATGGTGTGCAGGCGCTCCATGGAGATTATCCAAAATGTGCTGAACGTTCTGGCCCGTCAGGCGGAAGCTAATCTTCAGAACCTGTCACAACGGGGGGAGCCATGGTTGGTTCTGAATGGCCCTCTGGAGACGGATGGTTCAGTCAATCAGGCGGCACGCGACAAGATTGTCATGTGCGTCTACAACCTGACACGTGAAACCACCATCAGCACCCAGGCGAGCGCCCAACCAGCGGCGAGCGGTGCCGGCTATTACAGCACCCAGCCTCCGCTCTATCTGAACATCTATCTGATGTTCATGGCGAATTTCGGTGGCAATGCCTATGAATCCGGTTTGGTGATGCTGTCCCGCCTGATCAGCTATTTTCAGCAAAACCCGTGGCTTACCCATGATAGCGCCCCCGATTTGGACCCTGCGCTGAACCGGGTCAGCCTGGAACTGGTCAGTTTGAATGCCAGTGAGCTGAACCATATCATCGGCATGTTTGGGGGGCGCTACTTCCCCAGCGTTTTTTACAAGTTGCGGGTGATCCCCTTCGCCGCCGCAGTCATGCAGGGAACTGTGCCGGCGGCACGTGGGGGTGGCATCAATGAACAGCCGGGGTATGGTGGATGACCCGTTCCCTGCCCCGCCACCGTACCAGTCGGATTGAATATCGCACCAGCGGCCCGCAACGGGCCGGGGGTGCGATGTATGCCTTGCTGTATGACCTGCTGGTGCGCCATCGCTATTACAATGCCGCCCACGACCGTTGTTTTGATCTGCGTGTGCAGCCGACGCCTGAATCCGCCAGCACTATCGCCGATCTGGGGCTGGTTTTCCAAAACCGGCCAGACGGCTTCTCCTTGTTTTATAACATCAAACGGCTGGATAGCCTGAAACAATGGCTGGCGGGACAGACCGTGTCAGGCAGTGGGGAGGGGTTTGGTTGTTGGGCCCGACTGACTTTCCAACTGACCGCCACCAATATGGATTTCGTCGGCATTTCCGATCTGCCGATCGATACCAGCCCCTATCTCGTGAATTTCTTTTTCAGCAATCAGATGGCCCATGGCGTGTCATCGGCTGACCTGCTGGCCACCCTGTGTCCTGGCGACCGGGTGCAGGTATCGGATTTCCTGCCCGTCTTCGGCTCCAGCCTCAGCGTCACCGTACCGGTGGGTACGGAGGCGGTGATTGTCAGGGACATTGCCGGTGCCAGCGTCTATCGCCAGCCCGTCGATAGCCCGAAAACCACCATCACACTGGATATTTCCAGCTTGCCTTTCGACAGTTACAGCCTGTGGGCCGTTGCCGGGAGGGCTGAGCAGTCGGCCGTCCCACCCAGGATTGTCTATAACCAGAATGTGCCGCAGCCGTTGGGGTTGGTGGATATCCTGTTCTCGCCCCCCTTGCGGGACAGCCCTGGCATTTACCCCTTGTCTGTTTGGGATATGGATGCGCCGGTGACCGGCTGTTCCTACCGGTTGCCTTTCGATGCGCGGTCGACCCTTTGGCAATATTACGTGGTCAATGCTGCCGGGGAGGGTCGGTTGGAAAATCTCTCCGTGGCTGGCAATGGGGTGGATTTCGCCCCCTGGCCAGGACCGGTTGCACTGCCCACCGGGCAGCCGGCCCAGCGTTTCGATGCCGGTTCCCCCTTGGCGCTGCGGTGCATTCCGCCGCAGCGCTTCCGGTTGACCGGCATTCGTGTACGGGCGGATGGCAGCCGGCAGAGCATCAAGGTGGATGTTCTGCCGACGGCCCCTGCCACCCCCGTCTGGCCGGGTGATCCGGATGGGGCCTGCGTGTCGCAAATCTACGTCTATGTCTGATCAGCCCCCATCCACGCCTATCCGGATTTCCTGGAGGAGCCCCGATCCATGTCAACAAGCTATCTGAACCGCAAGACGCCCGGCATTTATGTGACGGAAGTTGCCGCCTTTTCCACGTCGATCGTTGGCGTGGCCACGGCGGTGCCTATCTTTGTCGGCTATACGCAGACCGCGAAGGATTCCTCCGGTAAGCAGGTCTATAACAAGGCCATCGAAATCAATTCGCTGGCCGATTACGAAGCCTATTTCGGCAAAGGCTACAGCACCACGTTCAACGTAGCGAAAGTACCGGTAGAGGATCAGGACGGAAAGCCCGTCGTCTCCCCCGTCTATGACTTCCAGGCCAAGACGTCTGATGGCAGCACGGGGCTGTTCCTGATCTCCGCAGACAAGCTGACCAGCGGGTCGGTACCGCAGTTCAACCTCTATATGGCGATCCAGCTATTCTACGCCAATGGCGGCGGCACGGCCTATGTGGTCTCGGTGGCCAATTATTGGGGAACCCAGGATGTGGTGCCGCCGGCGGATGCCACGGCGACAAGCATCGATTCCGGTTTGCTGGTCGGTGGGCTGACGGTGGCGGCCAATGTGATCGGCCCCACCATGGTTGTGGTGCCTGATGCCTGTCTGCTTTACAACCCGGCAGCGGACAAGGATGCGACGCCTGATGCCGGTTATGATGATGTGGTCATGGCGATGGTCAGCCAGTCGGCGGCCAATCAGGATCGTGTGGCCATCCTTGACCTGCCAGGGGCGATCGACCCCAGCACCTGGACACCCAAGGGTTTGCAGGATTCCCAGGCCCTGCTCACCACGGCCCTGAACAAGGTGGACAGCGCCTTGGGGACGGCTGGCCTCAGCTATGGTGCCGCCTATGCCCCGGCGCTGGAAGTGTCGGTGTTGAGCCGGGAGAATGTGGATTTCCGCAATCTTTATGGGGAGAGTGCAGACGGGAAGGTCTATAGCAGCATCAAACTGATGAATGAACTGCTGACCCAGCAAGCGACGGACAGCTATGGTGGTGACAAACTGACCGCCGTGCAGGCGCAAATCGAAGCGGCCTATCCGAAGGAAGGCAACAAGCCTGCCAGCTATGTCAAGAAACCGGCTGACGACAAGACCACGCCGACCCCTGCTGAGGAAGCGGCTGCCGTCGTTTCCCTGAACAATTACCTGATCAATGCCCTGCCCTTGATGGGGCAGACGCTGGACATTCTGGTGGGCAAGCTGAACGTGGCCCCGCCCAGCGGCATCATGGCCGGCATCTGGACCCGCAATGACGATGTGCGGGGCGTCTGGAATGCGCCGGCCAATTATGTTCCGGCCGATGTGGTGGCGCCGGTGGTGCTGCTGACCGATGCGCAGCAGGAAGATTACAATGTGCCGCTGAATGGCCAGTCCATCTGCATCATGCGCAGATTCCAGGGGCGTGGCACGGTGGTCTGGGGTGCCCGCACGCTGGATGGCAACAGCCAGGATTGGCGCTATATCCAGATCCGGCGCACGCTGAATTACATTGAACAGTCGATCAAGACCGCCATCGAACCCTATGTCTTCGCCCCCAATACGGCGCAGACCTGGACGACGGTGACCAGCATGATCTCCAATTTCCTGACCGGTCTGTGGACCCAGGGCGGGCTGATGGGGGACAAGGCGTCCGACGCCTTCACCGTGCAGTGCGGCCTGGGCAGCACCATGACCGGCCAGGATGTGCTGAACGGTTACATGATCGTGGCCGTGAACCTGCAGATGGTGCATCCGGCTGAATATATCGAGCTGACCTTCAAGCAGATGATGCAGGGAAGCTGATCGGCTTCATTTCCAACGATACCCCTGAAATCAGGAGATAATCATGGCTGATGACGGTTCCGCACAGGGCCAAGTATGGCCTTTGCCTAAATTTTATTTCTCGGTAAAGATTGGCGACAAGACGGTGAGTTTCCAGGAGGTCACCGGCTTGGATTCTGAGGCACGGCCGATCGAATACCGGCATGGGGACAGCCCCAGTTTCTATCCGATCAAGATGCCCGGGCTGGGCAAGGTCGGCAATGTCACCATGCGCAAGGGCATTTTCGTCAATGACACGGCCCTGTGGGATTGGTTCAACCAGATCAAGATGAACACCATCGCCCGCCAGACGGTGGTGATCAGCCTGCTGGATCAGACGGCCGCCCCCAAAATGGTCTGGACGTTGAACAATGCCTGGCCAACCAAGGTCACCGGTACCGACCTGAAGTCGGAAGGGAACGAGGTGGCGGTGGAAAGCGTGGAAGTGGCCTACGAAACACTGGTCATTTCCGCACCGTAACCACCCATGACTGCCGGCTCGATCTATTATCCGCCGCCCTGTTTTCGCTTCTCCGTCGCTGTGGGCGGGGGTGGGGCGGCGGGCCAGTCTGCCGCGGCCGATGCGGCCTTCCTGGACGTGTCCGGTCTGGAAGGCCGCATCGAGGTTGAAAGCTTCCATGAAGGGGGGGAAAACCGCTATCAGCATCAGCTTCCCAAGGTCAGCCGATTTGAAAATCTGGTGCTGCGGCGCGGCTATGTGGTCGGTTCCTCCTTCCTGGCCGATTGGGCGGCGCGCACGGTTGGCAGCACCTTTTCCAGCGGGATAGAGACGAATACCATGGTCGTTTCCCTGCTGGGGCCAGACCAGTCGGTTCTGGTCAGTTGGAATATCGACCGGGCCTGGCCTGTGCGCTGGGTCGCCGGCCCGTTCGATGCCCAGAAGAACGAGGTGCTGACCGAGGTGATGGAATTCTCCTACGCCACCGTGACCCGCCTGATGGGTCAGGGTGGCGGCCGATCATGATGGGGAGGGGGCTCATGCCCTTGTCGATCAGTGAAATCGCCATCCGCATGGCTGTGGGCGATGCCGCCGACCCGGTGGAACCAGCGGGGGAGGCGGGGGAGAGTACCCCGATGACGCCGGAGATGATGGACCAACTGGTCCATCGTTGTACCGAACAGGTGTTGGCAGCCCTGCGGGCGGAGAAGGAACGGTAGGATGTCCGGCTTGGAAAAGATGCTGGTCACAGCCTATTCGGACGCGAATTTCCAGACCCAGGTGGGTGAGGCCTATTCGGTCTGGATCAACCCGACCAGCTATTCCTACAAGTTCGGGATTCGATACAATAATCGCCAGGCTCAAGGCAGCAATGGCTCGTCCCCCGATTTCAACAAGGTGGGGCCGGACAGCGTTTCCTTTGAACTGCTGTTCGATGCCACCGGTGTGATACCCAGCCCCATCGCCGGCAAATCCGCCGTGCCGACGGATGGTGTCTATAGCCAGATTGAGGCATTCAAGGCCTTGGTTCTGTCCTTCAATGGCAAGATCCACAGTCCTAATTTCGTCATCCTTTCCTGGGCGCAATTGCAGTTCCGTTGCCGGCTGCAATCGATGGACCTGAATTACACGCTGTTCCGTCCGGACGGCACGCCGATCCGGGCGCGCATGTCGCTGTCCTTCCTGGGTTTCAACAGCGAGCAGACGCTGGCCAAACAGGCCAGCAAGGCTTCGCCCGATATGACCCATATCGTCACCGTTGTCGCCGGTGACAGCCTGCCCACCCTGTGCCACAGCATCTATGGCAGCAGCCTTTATTACCTGCGCATCGCCCGTTTCAACGGGCTGAACGGGTTCAAAACGCTGGTGCCCGGTACCAAACTGCGCTTTCCCCCCCTGCCAAGGCTGGCCCCATGACCGCCCCATCCCCCGTCATTCTGGCCGGCTCGCTGGCCAGCTTCACCATCACCGCCAATGGCAAAGCGCTGGACAGTACTTGGCAGGTCGAAGGGGTGGAATTGCAGTCCGGCGTCAACAAGCTGCCCAAGGCGCGGCTGGTCCTGTTCGATGGCAGTGCCGCGGAAGAGGATTTTCCCATCAGTGAGAGCGATGCGCTGATCCCTGGTGCGACGCTGACGGTAGCGCTGGGTTATGACAGTAATGAGACGGTGCTGTTCACCGGCATCGTCTATCGCCAGGGGCTGAAACTGGAAGAGACCGGGCCGTCCCGCCTGATTGTGGAGGCGGTGGACAAGGCGATGGTGATGACCCTCTCGCGCCGCAATGCCGTCTATGCGCAGATGAGCGAGTCCGACGCCATGGCGGCGGTGATCCGCCAGAACGGGTTGACGGCAAAGGTGTCCAGCACCAGCGGCGGCCCCACCACGCTGGTGCAGTATGACAGTTCGGACTGGGATTTCCTGGTCATGCGGGCACAGATCAACGGCATGGTGGTGCTGACCGACGCAGGGGTGCTGACGGTGGCGCCGCCCGATACCGCCGGCGCCCCGGTGCTGACCCTGACCTATGGTCAGTCGCTGTTGCGTTTCAGCGCGGAAATGGATGCTGCCAGCCAATAT
>CALRQC020000036.1:0-61727 GCA_943370215.1 Azospirillum sp. RU38E | reverse complement strand
AGGGAAACGGTTCATTTGGCAAACCCATACCCGCTTATGATGGAACCTGCAGACGGCCCGCAAGCGCTTGCTGATCAGCGACGCAACGACGCTTCCACAATGCCGCTTCCTTTGCCCGGATTGACCACCAGTTCCATCCCGTCATCACGCAACACCGCATTATCGAAATCCCGCAGCGCATTGGCGCGGATCAGCGAACGGATGGTGCGGATATAATCATTGCCGCGTTCGGAGTAGCTCACCAGAGAGGTGGCGAGTTGCATACTGTCCAGTGATTTGCCCTGAGCCCGCAGGCTGGCCCGCATCTGGCGGAACTGTGCGTAGGCACGATGGGTATTCAGGTTCTGAACATAGCTTTCGATGCTGGCCTTCGGGGCATCGAAGGAACGATAGCGATGGGTCTCACCCTGCCGACGATTTCGCGGCACGATCCCTTGATGTTCGGCGTTCCAGGTCAGTTCCCCGAACAGCGCATTCCCTTTTTGCGCAAAGCGGGAAGTGCCCCAGCCGCTTTCCTCCGCCGCCTGGGCAAGCGCCAGGGAAACCGGCACCACATCAACCCGCTGCAGCAGGGCCTTCACATTGACCTCGCCATCGGCCTTCAGCCCATAGCGCCCGGCCAGTTCGGTCAGCCAGACCCGATCCGCCTGGGCGGGTGCATGGCCTGCAGCCTTTTGCGCCGCCAGCCTCTGCAGCCGGTTGCGGTCACGCTCAATCTGTTCATTGGTCAGCAGGATCAACGGCAGCAGCGTCTTCACAAAGACAGCTTTGCGTTCATCCGTGCTTTCCAGCTTCTTTATGCCGAGGGGCAGATCGCTGAGTACCAAACGTGGCACCTGTAGTTCACCGCTGCGGACCCCATCGATATGGTAGTCACGCTGCTGGAACAAATCCAACGCGGCCCGCGCATCCAGCGTGAAGGCCTGTTGAACGATCTTGGCCTCATCCCCCCGGGCTGTACTTTCAGCCGGTGCCGGTACCGCAGCAAAGGCTGTGGCCGGACGAAAAACCGGAAGGATGAATTCCCGCGCCGTCGCTTCCATCGTCCGCCCGGATGCCCAGGTGAACACAAAGGATGGAATGATGACGGTGATCAGCAGGAAGACGGCACAAACAGCCGTATAGCGGGGGCCATCCAGGCCCTCGTTCTCGTCTGTCTGCATTGAATTTAAACCCCTTACTGTCCAAGCCGAAGGGAACAGACCGCCTGCCATATCCGACGGATATGGGGTGTGGCACCCAGTTCCCGTTGCCGGAGCAAACTCCGTACTGGCCGATTGCGCCCGAAATAAGGGCCGGCCAAATGCAAATACACACGCCCCAACGATGACGCCCTTCCTGGGCCTCAGTCACCGATAAGAGGATGCCGGCGGGGGCCTGAAGGCCCCCGGAGAGGCTCAGCCTCCCGGCACTGCATTTGCCTGCCAATTTAGTTAAAATTTTGGCAGTCGAAAAAACCTTAGCGGATTTGTTGTACTTCGACAACCTCCGGGATGTAGTACCTCAACATATTTTCGATCCCAGACTTCAGAGTAGCCGTGCTGCTGGGGCAACCGGCGCAGGCACCCTTCATGGTCAGATAGACGATACCGCGTTCAAAACCATGAAAAGTGATGTCACCACCATCCTGGGCGACAGCCGGACGCACCTTGGTATCCAGCAATTCCTTGATCTGGGCGACGATCTCGTCGTCATCCTCATTCACCTGATTATCATCCGCCTGCGCCTGCAGCAGGACAGGGCGACCACTGGCAAAATGTTCCATGATGGCGCCCAGGATGCCGGGCTTCATCACATACCAATCGCGTCCATCTGATTTGGTGACGGTGATGAAATCACCGGCCAGGAAGACACGGGTTACCCCTTCTACCGCAAACAGCCGTTCAGCCAGGGGGGAGCGGGTGGCCGCATCCTGGCTTTCCGTGAAGTCAGCCGTACCGCTGCCCAGCACATCCCGACCGGGGATGAATTTCAGGGTGGCGGGGTTCGGGGTTTCTTCGGTCTGGATGAACATTGGCAATAATTCCCATGGCGTCCCCCCGGCATGGCCGGGATATGGACCTGCTTTGTTGCCAAAAGTGGGACTGTTTGCCGATTTAATCAAGCACGCTCACGCATGGCTGCCAGTTGCAGCCCTGCAGCAGAGGGTGCAAAGACGGCAGGGCTGCGGTAGGGACACAGGCTATGGTCCCCTGAACATTGCCGTGCACCGAAGCCGGCACAGATACCCTGATGCCCGGCCCTGGCCTGGCGTATCAGATGGGTTTGCCACGCCATTTCCAGGGCCGGATCACCGGGCCCAACCAGATGAAGCTGCCGGATACCAACCTTTTCCGCCCAGTCCTGCAGACCTGCAGGCAAGGGGGTGAAGGAAAGCAGCACGACCGGCCCGGCCCCCCGTTGTTCCAGGGCAGCCTGCAGGCCTGGCAAGCCTGCAGATGGCAGGGGAAGGCCGGGTAGGACCAATTGGCACAGGCTTATGGCCCCCGGCTGCAGACCCAGCAGGGGCCATAGCTCACCGGCCAACTGTTCTGCCTGCCAGGGGGCTGGATCACCGGGGGTTACCCCATACCCCCAGGGGAAAACCATCAAAAGATGTGGATTTCCAAGCCGCGCCGCCTTCGCCAGTACAGGGGCAGTCCGGCTCACCAGGGAACGCAGCATCAGCGGGTCGGTCGGGTGGCAACATAGGCTGCGGTTGGCCTTGCGGAAACCTGCAGCAGCGGTCAACCGACGCCAGGCCGCCAGACCATGGCCATTGCGTAGCGGGGTGTAGAATGGGTCGGCGGGCAGCAGCAGCGTTTCATCTGCCTGCCATTCAGCCACCTCATCCACCACCCGGCCTATGACCGCATCATCATACAACGGGGCCTGGAACAGGCGGACGTCGCCCTGGTCCCACAGCTTCTCCTCCAGTGCCGCCAGCCAGGGGCCCTGATCCTGCTCGGCCGGAAACAGATCGCCGTCCCTCCAGCGCAGGGCTGCCAGCCGAGCCCATAAACGACGGCGCCAAAGGGGTGTTTCCGGCCGGAAAGCAGCCAGCAGGCTCAACAGGTACGGGAACAGATCAGCCCGACGCGCAGGCATCCCATGGCCTAGGAGCACCACGGCAATGCGCCAGCGGGAGGACGGATAGTGCGACATAGGGCCTGATCGTTTCCAGAAAAGGATCAGGCCCTTGTCGCAGGTCGCCAGTCGCGGATCAAGCCCGCCAGCCGGGTCACATGCTCCGGCGGAGTCTCCTTGATGATGCCGTGGCCCAGATTGAAGATGAAGGGCCCATGGCCCAGCCGATCCAGCAGTGACAGGGCCGCCTGTTCCAGGGCTGCCCCACCGGCCAGCAGCGCTACCGGGTCCAGATTGCCCTGCACCGCCACCTTGCCCTGCAGGTGGGCCGCTGCCCATTCCGGCGGGACCGAGGGGTCGAGCGAAACGGCATCAACGCCCGTCTGCTCCACATAGGAGACGAGGTTGAGCCCGGCCATGCGCGGAAAGCCGATGATCGGCACGGTCGGATGCAGCGCCTTCAAGGCGGCCACAATCCGCTTTGTCGGTTCCACCGAATAGCGTTGGAAATCGGCGGCACTCAGCGCCCCGGCCCAACTGTCAAAAAGCTGCAGCACTTCGGCCCCGGCCTTCACCTGGGCGGACAGATAATCGATGGTGGCCGACACCAGAATTTCGATCAGCCGGTCAAAGCCCACCGGGTCGGTATAGGCGAAGCGCTTGACCTTGGCATATTCCTTCGACCCGCCGCCTTCCACCATGTAGCAGGCAACCGTCCAGGGCGAGCCGGCGAACCCAATCAGGGTGGTCCGGTCATCCAGGGCAGCCCGAATGCGTGACACGGTTTCATAGATGGGGGCCGCCCTGTCGTGCATTCCCTCCGGTTTAAGCACCGCCAGACCGCTTGCGTCACGGATGGCGTCCAGCACCGGGCCTTCACCTTCGGCGAAGCGTAGCCCCTGTCCCAGGGCCCAGGGGATGATCAGAATGTCGGAGAACAGGATCGCCGCATCCATGCCATACCGGCGCAACGGCTGCAGCGTCACCTCGCAGGCCAGTTCCGGGTTCAGGCACAGATCGAGAAATCCACCGGCCTGCGCCCGCACCTGGCGGTATTCCGGCAGATAGCGGCCGGCCTGACGCATCAGCCAGAAAGGCGGCGGGGTCTGGGTCTGTCCGGCCAGGGCGGCCAGCATCGGCTTGAGCGTCATCTCGTCTTCTCGGCTGCACACGATTACGCCGGGCCTCGCCCGACATCCGGTTCCCGATCTCGGGGTCTCCACCCGACCTTATCCCATCCCTTCCCTATAACTCTTTATTTTTTTAGTTTGAATGGAGGTAAGAAGTAGGGCCTGTGGATAACGGTAATTCCCATTTGTCCGCATCTTTGTCCACAGGCTGGAAGGCCCATTTCAGATGTGGAAAAGTTCTGTGGAAAAGCGTGCGCACGATTGGTTCATTTTCCAGGGAAATCCTTGTTTCGCAGAGGCTGCGGATTCTGGGGATAAAAGTGCAGTCAGACCCGATTCGTCCTTGATTCACCCATGGGTCTGCGAAACTCATCCCCTGTCCAGCAAGCGGACTCATGGAATCCGTGCTTACCTTGATTGAATCGAGGGCTTGCCGCATTTTGCCGACTTGTTCACAGATGCACTCCTCTTTGTCCCCAGGATGGTCCCCTGCAGATGCCGACACCGCCGCCGCCCCCCATCCGCCCCCTGCCCGCCACCCCGGCCAAACCGGTGGGGGAAGTGCGCAGCTTTCACCTGCATCTGGTTTCCGATGCGACGGGGGAAACGATCAACTCCGTTGCCCGCGCCTGCACCAGCCAGTTCGAACAGGCCGAACCGGTCGAACATTTCTGGAATCTGGTGCGGACCGAGCGGCAGTTGGACATGGTGGTCGATGGCATCCGGGAAAATCCCGGCATGGTCATGTTCACCCTGGTGAATGACAAGCTGCGCCGCCGCCTGCAGGAAACCTGCCGGGAGCTGGGTATTCCCTGCATCCCCGTGCTGGATCCGCTGATCAATGCGCTGGCGGCCTATCTGGGCCTGGAAAGCCAGAGCAAGCCCGGCCGCCAGCACGCGCTGACCGCGCAATATTTTGACCGTATCGACGCGATGGATTTCGCCCTTAACCATGATGACGGGCAAAGTGCCTGGGGTCTGCATGATGCCGACGTCATTCTGGTCGGGGTCAGCCGCACCTCGAAAACCCCCACCTGCGTCTATCTGGCTAATCGCGGCATCAAGGCGGCCAATATCCCCTATGTGCCGGGTTGTCCCCTGCCGCCGGAACTGGACCTGTTGAGCCGGCCGCTGATTGTCGGTCTGACCAAGGATGCCGAACGGCTGGTGGCCATCCGCCGCAACCGGTTGCGCCTGTTGAACCAGGGCGACGACACCTCTTATGTCGATCCGGAAAAGGTGCGGGAAGAATTGATGGAGGCACGCCGGCTCTATACCCGCAAGGGCTGGCCGGTGATCGACGTCACCCGTCGCTCGATCGAGGAGACGGCGGCGGAGGTGATGATGATCCTGTCCCGCCGCCGCCCGCAACTGATGCCGCACGGGGCCGCCCTGGCCGCCGCCCCCTCGGCGCCTGCGGCTAAGACTGAGGAGGAAGCTTGATGTCGGCTTTTCTGTCAGCCGAACCGGTGATCCTGGCCTCCGCCAGCCCGTCCCGCCGCCGGATGCTGGAGGCGGCGGGGCTGGAGGTTCATGCCGAGGCCGCGCGGGTGGATGAGGAGGAGATGAAACATTCCGGCAAGGCCGCCGGGATGCGCCCGCCGGAGGTGGCCGAGGCGCTGGCCGACCTGAAGGCCGCCAAGCTGGCCCGCAAATATACCGGCCCCTATGTCATCGGGGCCGACCAGATGCTGGAATGTGATGGCGTCTGGTATGACAAGCCGATTGATCGTGCCGATGCATTCACGCATCTGCGCGCCCTGTCGGCCCGCACCCATCGGCTCTATTCCGCCGTCGTGGTGTTTCATAATGGTTCCCGCGTCTGGCACCATATTGATCAGGCGGAACTGACCATGCGGCCTTTGTCGGATGGCTTTATCGAGCGCTATCTGGACCTGGCGGGTGATGCCGTGCTGGGCTGTGCCGGTGCCTATATGCTGGAAGGGTTGGGTGCCCAATTGTTCAGCCGGGTAAAGGGGGATCATTTCACCATCCAGGGGCTGCCCTTGCTGCCCCTGCTGGATTTTCTGCGCGTGCGGCGTCTGCTGCCGGTTTAACAAAGGGACTTTGATGATGGTGACCGGCAAGGCTTTGCTGGCGGGCGTGATGGGCTGGCCGGTGGGCCATTCCCGCAGCCCCTTGCTGCACGGATATTGGCTGAACCATTATGGCATTGATGGTGCCTATGTGCCGCTGGCAGTACCACCCGATCGCATTGAACAGGCTTTGCGTGCTTTGCCCGCCCTGGGCTTTCGCGGCTGCAATGTCACCGTCCCGCATAAGGAGGCGGCGTTCAGGCTGGTGGATCGGCTGGATGACAGCGCCCGCCGCATCGGGGCGGTGAACACGGTACTGGTGTTGCCCGATGGCTCACTGGAAGGCCGCAATACCGATGGGTATGGTTTCTGGCAGAACCTGCAGGCCGGCGCCCCTGCAGGTTGGGATGTCGGCAGCGGTGCGGCGGTGGTGCTGGGGGCCGGTGGTGCTGCCCGTGCCGTGGCCGTGGCGCTGCTGGATGCCGGTGCCCCTGGCATCCGCCTGTTGAACCGTACCCGCGCGCGGGCAGAAGAACTGACCAGCGATCTGGCCGATCCGCGTCTGCAGGTGCTGGATTGGGAAGACCGGGCCGAGGCCCTGCAGGGGGCGGCCCTGCTGGTCAATACCACCACCCAGGGGATGCAGGGTCAGCCGCCGCTGCAGATCGACCTATCGGCCCTGCCCTCATCCGCCCTGGTGACGGATATCGTCTATACCCCGCTGATCACCCCCTTGCTGCAGGCGGCGACGGATCGCGGCAATGCCATTGTCGATGGGGTGGGCATGTTGCTGCATCAGGCCCGGCCCGGCTTTCACGCCTGGTTCGGTATTGATCCGCAGGTGACGGATGATTTGCGCCGGCATGTATTGGGGCCGGTATGATCGTTCTGGGCCTGACCGGTTCCATCGGCATGGGCAAATCCACGGCGGCCACCATGCTGCGCCGCCTGGGATGCCCGGTGCATGATGCCGATGCCACAGTGCATCGGCTTTATGCCCGCGGCGGTGCGGCGGTCGCCCCCATCCAGGCCCTGTTTCCGCAAGCGGTGCGGGATGGGGCGGTAGACCGGGTTGCCCTTTCCGCCGCCGTGCTGGGCAACCCGGCCGCCCTGCAGCGGCTGGAAGCTTTGGTGCATCCGTTGGTGCAGAAGGCGTCGCGTGATTTCCTGCGTCTGCAGGCAAAACGCGGCATGAAGCTGGTGGTGATGGATATCCCGCTGCTATATGAGACGGGTGGCCGGGCGCGGGTGGATCAGGTGCTGGTCGTCTCCGCCCCCCGCTTCCTGCAGCGGTCGCGGGTGCTGGCCCGGCCGGGCATGGATGCGGTGAAGCTGGATCGTATTCTGGTTCGGCAGATGCCGGATGCGCTGAAACGCCGGCTGGCGGATTATACCGTGCCGACCGGTTTGGGTCGGGCCGTCACCTTCCGCCATTTGGCCCATATCGTTAAAACCCTGCCTCTGCAGGCGGCTGGCCGGGTCTGGTCCCCACGCCGCCTGCCCCGTGATCGAATGTCCCCTTTCCTCAGCCGCTGGAAAAAGCCCCATGCGTGAGATCATTCTGGATACCGAAACCACCGGCCTTGATGCGCTGAATGGCGACCGGCTGGTGGAGCTGGGCTGTGTGGAGACGTTCAACCATATTGCCACCGGTAAGGTGCTGCACAAATATATCAACCCCGAACGCGACATGCCTGCAGAGGCAGAGGCGGTTCACGGCCTGTCTGCAGCCTTTCTTTCCGACAAGCCGGTCTTTGCCGAGGTGGTAGGCGAGTTTCTGGATTTCATTGGCGACAGTACGCTGGTGATCCATAACGCCACCTTCGATATGGGTTTCCTGAATGCGGAGCTGGCGCGGCTGGGGATGCCCAAGCTGACCAACCCGGTAATCGATACGGTGAAGATCGCCCGCCGCCGCTTCCCCGGTGCCGCCGCCAGCCTGGATGCGCTGTGCCGCCGGTTTGAGATCGACAATTCCAACCGCACCCTGCACGGTGCCCTGCTCGACGCCCAGTTGCTGGCCGAGGTTTATCTGGAGCTGATGGGCGGTCGCCAGCCTGACCTTGTCCTGGCCGGTGGGCCGGCGTCGCAGGCGACGGATAGCGGCCCGGTGGTGATCAAGCGCGTGGCGCGTCCCCCCCGCCCGCACGCGCCAACCGCAGAAGAGCTGGCGGCGCATGAGGCTTTCATCAAGGGTTTCAAGTCACCGCTTTGGCTGGCGGAGTAAGGTGTTTCACGTGAAACACCTCGCTGCTCCTGTTCATGGGGGATGGCGGTTGGTTAGACCATCATCACCGTTGCCCCCGTCGTTGCCCGGCTTTCCAGTGCCCGATGCGCCTCGGCCGCATCCTGCAGGGCGAAGCGCTGATTGATGTTTACCTTCACCGTGCCGTCTTTCACCACGGTAAACAGGTCATCCGCCATGGCCAGCATCTCCGCCCGTGTCCCGGCATAATGACCAAGTGCCGGGCGGGTCAGGAACAACCCGCCCTTTTTGTTCAGGATGCTGATATCCACCGGCGGCACTGGCCCGCTGGCATTGCCGAAGCTGACCATCAGGCCGCGCCGTTTCAGGCAATCCAAGCTGCGGTCAAACATATCCTTGCCGATGCTGTCATAAACGACATCGACACCCTTGCCGCCCGTCAGTTCCCGCACCCGTGCCACCACATCTTCCTGCCGATACAGGATGGTGTGGTGGCAGCCATGGGCCTGCGCCAGGGCCGCTTTCTCCGCACTGCCCACGGTGCCGATCACGATGGCGCCCAGGGAATGCGCCCATTGGCAAACCAGCAGCCCTACCCCGCCGGCAGCGGCATGGATCAGGATCGTGTCACCCGGCTTCACCACATAGGTCTGGCGTAACAGATATTGCGCCGTCAGCCCCTGCAGCAGCATGGCGGCGGCAGTTTCATCATCTAGCCAGTCGGGCAACTTGATCAACCGCTCTGCCGGGATCAGCCTTTGTTCGGCATAGGCCCCAAGGGGTGAATTGCCATAGCCGACCCTGTCACCCGGCGCCAGATAATCGACCCCCAGCCCCACCGCCAGCACTCGGCCCGCCCCTTCCATGCCGGGCGTGAAGGGCAAGGGGGCGGCATAGAGCCCGGTGCGGAAATAGACATCGATGAAGTTCAACCCCACCGCCTTGTGCTCGATCAGCACCTCCCCCGCTGCAGGTTGGCCGATGGTCACAGGCTCCCAACGCAGCTTTTCGGGCCCACCATGGCTGTGTACGCGGATGGCATGGGTCATCACTTCACTCCTGCGGAAAAGAAAAGGGCCGGCGCAATGGCCGGCCCTGATCATGCAAGCGGGGACACTCAGCCTCTGCGATGATCATCACAGGGCCTGTCCTTCATCATCACGCCAGGTTCTTGGCGAAGAATTCCGCCGTGCGGCCATGGGCGATGGTGGCGGCGCGCTCATCATAATGTTTGCCGCCGATGCGGGTGAAGGCATGGTCCTGGCCTTCATAGGTGTGGAGTTCCACCAGCGCGTTTCCGGCCAGCGTCTCACGGATTTTGGCCTGGGCCTCGGGCGGCACGAAACCATCCTTCTCCGCAATATGCATCAGCAGCGGATGCACGATGGCGGACGCCTCACCCAGGCTGGCCTCAATGCCGACGCCATAATAGCTGACATTGGCATCGGCGTCCGTGCGGGTGGCCATGAAATAGGCCAGCTTGCCCCCCAGGCAGAAACCGACAGAGCCGACCTTGCCATTGACGCCGGGATAGGCGCGGATGAAATCCAGCGTGGCTTCCAGATCTTCCACGCCCTTTGTCTCGTTGAAACCCTGATAGAGTGAAAAGGCCTTTTTCCATTCCTCTTCCGTCTGGTCGGTGATGGAAACGCCGGGTTCCTGGCGCCAGAACAGATCGGGAGCGATGGCAAAATAACCCTGCGCCGCGTACTTGTCGCAAATGGCACGCAGGTTGGCATTCACGCCGAAAATTTCCTGAATAACGATGATCGCTGCGCCCTCGCCCCCTGCAGGGGCGGCGAGATAGGCATTGAAGCTGCCGCCATCATTGGCCTGGATCGTGACCTCGGTCATGGGAAAAATCCTTCACAAGGTGGTGGTGAAAAAGGGTCGGATGAAAGCACTGATAAAAGGGCCCCGACTATTCACGTCCCAAGCAGGCGACGCAGTTCTTCGGGCCCTGTCACGGGTAACGAACAGCTTTGCTGACGACATACATAAGCCGTCGCCAGATTGTTAATCATAACCTTTCCGGCTGCGGGATGTCCGGGGGGAATTTCATCGCACGTTGAAAAACGCAGGCTGACCAGGTTGGGTAATGACAGGCTGTTGGCTGCCTGCTGCAGGGCCTGCAGCCCTTGTTCCCCCGGCTGCCCGATCAGCACCAGTTGGATGCCGTTATGGCGCAGGTCAATACCATTCAGATACGTTGCCAGGGGGAAGAAGTTCCGCCCCACCTCCCCGGCGAAGGCGGTAATCAGGGCGTCGGCCTGCTGGCGATATTCATCCTTGCCGGTCAGATACCAGAGGCGGCTGAACAGGCCAACCAGGGTGCCATTGCCTGCAGGTACGGCATTATCATGGGCATGACGGGGCCGCATGATCAGCCCTGCAGCATCATCGGCGGTGACGAAATAGCCGTCATCGGCATCATCATGGAAGTGCTGCTCGATCAGGCCGACCCAGCGTTCGGCCTGATCCAGGAAGCGGCGGTCCCCGGTTGCCTCATACAGCGCCGTGGCGGCACGGGCCATATTGGCATGGTCTTCCAGCGTGCCATCATGCCGGGCGCGGCCATCGCGCCAGCTATGGTACAGCCGCCCATCCGGCCGGGTCATCTGTTCGCTGACAAAGGCAAAGGCGGTGCGGGCGGCCCCCAGCCAATCGGCCCGGTCGAACAGAACCGCTGCCTTGGCCATGGTGGCGATCATCAGCCCGTTCCAGTCGGCCAGCACCTTATCATCCCAACCGGGACGCACCCGGCCGGTGCGGGCCTGCAGCAGGATGGCGCGGCAGCGGGCCAACCGTTGCTCCGTTGCCGGATCGCCCAGCCCGGCCTGCCCCATCCGGGTCAGGATATTGTGATCTTCCCAATTGCCCTCTGCCGTTACCCCATAGGTCTGGCAGAACAGGTCCAGATCATCGGCGGGCAGCAGGCGTTGGATTTCCGACAGGCTCCAGACATAGAAGCGGCCTTCCTCCCCCTCGCTATCGGCATCCAGGGTGGCGGCGAAACCGCCGCCTTCGGCCACCATCTCCCGCAACACCCAGCCGATGGTTTCTTCGATCCTTGTGGCCAGCAGCGGGTTGCGCGTCTCCGCCCAGACCAGGGCCATCAGCTCCACAAGCTGGGCATTGTCGTACAGCATCTTTTCGAAATGCGGCACCAGCCACATCTCATCCGTGGAATAGCGGGCAAAGCCGCCGCCCAGATGATCATAGATGCCGCCCTGCGCCATGCAGGACAGCGTATGGGTGACGGCGGGGCTGAATTCCGGCTTACCGCTCAGCCGATAGGCCCGCCATAGCAGTTCGAAGATGGAAGGCTGGGGGAATTTTGGTGCCTCCCCAATGCCACCCCAGCGCGGATCAATTTCGCGCACCAACTGACCCGCCACCTGCACCAGCGTATCCGGCCCGACATCGCTGCCGGGCCGGCCCTGGGCCAGCCGCAGCATGGCATCGCGCAATGCTGTGACATTGCGCTGAACCTTGTCCGGTTCCCTGGCATAGGTGGCGGCCACCCCGCGCAGGACATCGGGGAAGCCAGCGCGGCCCCAGCGGGCCTCTGGCGGGAAATAGGTGCCACCCCAGAAAGGTTGCCCATCGGGCGTCAGGAACATGGTCAGCGGCCAGCCACCCTGCTGGCCCAGCAGGGAAAGCGCCTGCTGATAGATCTGATCAATGTCCGGTCGTTCCTCCCGATCCACCTTGATATTGATGAATAGCTGGTTCATCAGCTCGGCGATGGCCGGGTTCTCGAAACTCTCATGCGCCATCACATGGCACCAATGGCAGGCGGCATAGCCGACTGACAGCAGAATGGGCTTTCCCTCCGCCTTGGCCTTGGCCAGCGCTTCCGGCCCCCAGGCCAGCCAATGGACGGGGTTGTCCTTGTGCTGCAGAAGATAGGGGCTGGTCTCCTCCCCCAACCGGTTACCGCTGGTGCTGTTGGCGTTTGTGGACATTGATTCTCTCCTGCGGCGCTGCCACGCCGCTTCTCTTTTTCGTCATTCTGCCAGACAAACGCGTCAGGCCCATGACTCTCATTTAGTTTATCCTTGTGTTGAACCCAGGGTGCGGGAAAAATCCAGCCCGAACCGGAACATGGCTGGCGCACTCTGTCGCGCCAGCAACAGCGCGGAAGGTGCGGCATGAAGGTCACGATCGATATCGACTGTACGCCGGAGGAGGCGCGGACCTTCATGGGCTTGCCCGATGTGCAGCCCATGCAACAGGCGCTGATGCGGCAGATGCAGGATCAGCTTTCCGCCAATATCGCCGCTATGGACCCGGAAACCATGTTCAAGACCTGGCTGCCCATGGGGCTGCAGGGCTTTGAACAGTTCCAAAAATTAATGTGGTCGCAGATGTCCAACGCCATGGGCACCGGGCCGAAGGATGGCAAGAAGTGAGCGACGATCCCGCCCTGTATTTCCGCGCCCATGTGTTCTGCTGCACCAATGAGCGGGAGCCGGGCCACCCCCGTGGCTGCTGCCGCGAAAAGGGCGCGGATGAGCTGCGCGATTATATGAAGAAGAAGGCCACCGGCCTGGGTCTGGGCAAGCAGGTACGCATCAATAATGCCGGCTGCCTGGACCGCTGCGAGTTGGGGCCGTGTCTGGTGATCTACCCGGAAGGGGTCTGGTACACGTTCCGTGACAAGGCGGATATTGATGAGATCCTGCAGACCCATCTGGTGGAAGGCGCGCGGGTGGAACGGCTGATGCTGCAGCCGCAGGACAAAAAGCCCGAAGATATTGCCGCCCGTCAGGGCTGAACTTTTCCGCCCTCTCCCTTCCATGTTCCACGTGAAACACCGCTGATGCAGGCCGATACGATTTTTGCCCTGGCCTCTGCCGCCGGCCGTGCCGGGGTACAGGTGATCCGGATTTCCGGCCCCGCTGCAGGCCCCACCCTGCAGGCGCTGGCGGGTACCCTGCCCCGCCCGCGCATGGCCCGGCTGGCGGGCCTGACCGACCCGGCGACCGGGGAGCTGTTCGACAAGGCCCTGTTGCTCTGGTTCCCCGGCCCGGCCAGCTTTACCGGTGAGGATGTGGCGGAACTGCATCTGCATGGCGGGCGGGCGGTGTTGAACGCGGCCACCAGCGCCCTGACCCATCTGGGTCTGCGGGTGGCCGAACCGGGGGAGTTCAGCCGGCGGGCCTTTGAGAATGGCAAGCTGGATTTGACGGAAGCGGAGGCCATTGCCGATCTGGTGGATGCCGAAACCGCTGCGCAGCGCCGCCAGGCCCTGCGCCAGATGGAAGGCGCCTTGGGCCAGCTTTATGAGGGGTGGCGTCACCGGCTGACCCGTGCGCTGGCCCATCTGGAAGCCGATATCGACTTCCCCGAGGAGGATTTGCCCGGCGGCCTGTCCGATGCCGTGCGCCCGGTGGTGCTGGCCTTGGTGGAGGAACTATCCGCCCATCTGGCCGATCAAGGCCGGGGTGAACGGCTGCGCGATGGGATTTCCATCGCCATTCTGGGGGCGCCCAATGCCGGCAAATCCAGCCTGATGAATGCGATTGCGCGGCGTGATGTGGCCATCGTCTCCAACCAGGCCGGCACGACGCGTGATGTGATTGAGGTGCAGTTGGATTTGGGCGGCTATCCGGTGCTGCTGGCCGACACGGCGGGCCTGCGCGATGCCGCCGATCAGGTGGAAAGCGAAGGCATCCGCCGGGCGCTGGACCGGGCGGCCAAGGCGGACCTGAAACTGCTGGTCTTCGATGGCCTGTCCGATCCTGACCCGGCGACGCTGGCCTTGGCCGATGCGGATGCGCTGCTGGTGATGAATAAGGCCGACCAGCCGGGCGCCACCCCGCCGCTGTCCGCCCAGCCGGTGCTGCAGGTCTCCGCCCGCACCGGCGATGGGGTGCCGGCGCTGCTGCAGGCATTGACCGATGAAGTCTCCCGCCGCTACGCCCCCTCCGGTGCGCCCGCCCTCACCCGTGCCCGCCACCGCGCGGCGCTGGAGGAATGCCGGGAGAACCTGCAGCGGGCGCTCTCCGCCCCCCTGCCCGAACTGGCCGCCGAAGATGTCCGCCTCGCCGCCCGCGCCCTGGGTCGCATCACCGGGCGGGTGGATGTTGAGGAGTTGCTGGATGTGATCTTCCGGGATTTCTGCATCGGGAAATAGCTTCACCCCAGCGGTGCCGCGCTATGACCCATGCGCACCCGCCGCTTTGACAGCCGAACCATTTCGCCGTATTTTCCGCCCCATGCAGAACTATGATGTGATCGTGGTTGGCGGCGGCCATGCGGGATGCGAGGCTGCCGCTGCGGCGGCGCGTGCGGGTGCCCGCACTGCGCTGATGACCCATAAGATCGAAACCATTGGCGAGATGTCGTGCAACCCGGCCATCGGTGGCCTGGGCAAGGGCCATCTTGTGCGGGAGATCGACGCGCTGGATGGGGTGATGGGCCGTGTCACCGATCAGGGCGGCATCCAGTTCCGCATCCTGAACCGGTCAAAGGGCCCCGCCGTGCGCGGCCCGCGCGCCCAGGCTGACCGCAAGCTTTATCGCAATGCGATGCAGGCAGCATTGGCGGCACAGGAAAACCTGACCATCATCGCGGCAGCGGTGGAGGATCTGGTGATCGATGCCGCCGGCCATTGCGCCGGCGTGGTGACGGCGACGGGCGAAACCATCCGCGCTGGGGCCGTGGTGTTGACCACCGGCACCTTCCTGCGCGGCCTGATCCATATTGGTGAAGAGAAAATTCCCGCTGGCCGTGTGGGCGAAGCCCCGGCCCTGGGCCTGTCCGACACGCTGGAACGGGTGGGCTTTACCCTGGGGCGGTTGAAGACCGGCACCCCGCCGCGGCTGGATGGCAAGACCATTGATTGGGCGGGGCTGGAAGCGCAGCCGGGCGATATGCCGCCGCCGCCCTTCTCCACCCTCACCCGCGCCATCACCACACCGCAGATTGATTGCGCCATCACCTACACGACCGAGGCGGTGCATCGCATCATCCGGGAGAATATCCACCGGGCGCCGATGTATTCCGGCCAGATCGAAGGCATCGGCCCGCGCTATTGCCCCAGCGTGGAGGACAAGATTGTCCGCTTCGCTGACAAGGACCGGCACCAGATTTTCCTGGAGCCGGAGGGGCTGGACGATGACACGGTTTACCCCAACGGCATCTCCACCAGCCT
This sequence comes from Azospirillum sp. RU38E, assembly GCA_943370215.1. GTDB lineage: Bacteria > Pseudomonadota > Alphaproteobacteria > Azospirillales > Azospirillaceae > Niveispirillum. The sequence goes on along the minus strand of CALRQC020000036.1, from coordinate 46,127 downwards.
GCCGCGCGATGTGCAGCTTGAAATCCTGAAGCACATCCCCGGCCTGGAACAGGTGCGGATGATCCGGCCCGGCTATGCCATCGAATATGATTATATTGATCCGCGTGAGCTGACCCGCACGCTGGAAACCCGCCGCCTGCCCCGCCTGTTCCTGGCCGGGCAGATCAATGGCACCACGGGTTATGAGGAAGCGGCGGCCCAGGGGTTGATCGCTGGCATCAATGCCGCCTTGGCCGTTGCCGGTTCCGCCCCCTTTGTGCTGGACCGGGCGGAAGCCTATATCGGTGTGCTGATCGATGATCTGATCACGCGCGGCACCAACGAGCCCTACCGCATGTTCACCAGCCGGGCGGAATATCGTCTGTTGCTGCGCGCCGATAATGCCGACCAGCGGCTGACCGACCGGGGCCTGTCCATCGGAATCATCGGGGCCGAACGTGCCGCCCATTGGGCGGCGAAGAAGCAGGCGCTGGCCGAGGCGCGTGCCCTGGTCACTGGCCTGTCGGCCACGCCGAATGAGCTGGAAAAGCACGGGCTGCATATCAACAAGGATGGCGTCCGCCGCACGGCGCTGGACCTGTTGCGCTATCCCGAGATTGATTTTCCCCGCCTCTGCCAGGTCTGGCCGGAACTCAACAGCCTGTCGCCGGACATTGCCGAACAGGTGGAAATCGATGGCAAATATGCCGGATATCTGGACCGGCAGGAGGCGGATATCCGCGCCTTCCGCAAGGATGAGGCGCTGGAACTGCCGACCGATCTGGACCCGGACAGCATCGCCTCCCTTTCTACTGAAATCCGGCAGAAGCTGCGCCATGCCAAGCCGGCGACCCTGGGGGCTGCTGCCCGTATTCCCGGCATGACGCCTGCAGCGCTGACCGCCCTGTTGCGCCATGTGAAGAAGCGGCATACAGCCGCTTGATCGCTTGACGACGGGGGGCCGGCTTCGTTATCGCTGGCCCCTGTTCCGTTGCCTTAGAGGATGCTGATGACCCCGGCGCAGTTCCAGGCCCGTTTCGGTGTTTCACGTGAAACACTGGACAAGCTGCAGGTCTATGAGGCCCAACTTCGCAAGTGGAACCCGGCCATCAATCTGGTGGCCAAGAGCACTCTGGATGATATTTGGGGCCGGCATCTGGCCGACTCCGCCCAGTTATTTGCGCTGGTCCCTGCAGGAACCCAGGTTCATGTCGATCTGGGATCGGGTGCCGGCTTCCCCGGTCTGGTGCTGGCCATCATGGGCGTGCCGTCGGTGCATCTGGTGGAATCCGATGTGCGCAAGGCCGCCTTTTTGCGGGAAACCGCACGGCTGACGGGGGCCCCGGCCACCGTCCATGCCGTGCGGATTGAGGTGGCAGAGGTGCCACCGGCGGATATTGTGTCCGCGCGTGCCCTGGCGGAACTGACCATGTTGTTGCCCTGGGCACACCGCCTGTTAAAAAAGGATGGTGTTTGCCTGTTCCCCAAGGGCAAGACGGTGGAGGATGAATTGACCGCCGTGCGAGATTCCTGGAATATGCGCATTGAGCGTTTTCCCAGCCAGACTGACGCGGCGGGCACCTTGCTTCGCCTGTCCGACATTTCTCCGCGCTGATCCGCGTCACGCGCGCCAAACCTGAGGTTAACGAGAGTGTCGAGCATGTCTCTGCCCATTCCCGCCACCCGTGCCCATATCATCGCGCTTGCCAACCAGAAGGGCGGCGTGGGGAAAACCACCACCACCATCAACCTGGCCACCGCCCTGGCGGCGGTGGGCAAGCGCGTGCTGATCATCGATAATGATCCGCAGGGCAATGCCTCCACCGGCCTGGGCATTCCCCAGTCCAATCGCGAATTTGGCATTTATGATCTGCTGTTTGCCGACCTGACGGTGGAAGAGGTGGCGGTGACCACCACGGTCCCCGGCCTGTGGGTGGTGACGGCCAATGTCGATCTGTCGGGCGCGGAGGTGGAACTGGTCGGCGTTGAACGCCGGGAGTTCCGCCTGAAGGACAGTCTGGAAAAGTCCACTGGCGGCTTCGATTATATCCTGATCGATTGCCCCCCTGCCCTGGGCCTGTTGACCCTGAATGCGCTGGCGGCGGCGGATGCCGTGCTGGTGCCGCTGCAATGTGAATTCTATGCCCTGGAAGGGCTGTCGCATCTGATCCGCACGATTGAGCGGGTGAAGCGCGCTTTCAACCCCACGCTGGAAATCAACGGCGTGGTGTTGACCATGTTTGATCGTCGTAACAATCTTTCCGACATGGTGGCCGCCGATGTGCGCGGCTTCTTCGGGGAGAAGGTGTACGAAACGGTGATCCCCCGCAATGTGCGGGTGTCCGAGGCGCCCAGCCATGGCAAGCCGGTGCTGCTGTATGACCACAAGTCAGCCGGCGCACAGGCCTATATCCATCTGGCGGGCGAGATGTTGAAGCGCGAGCGGAAGCGGCAGTTGGCTTATGGATGAACCGAAAAAGCATCAGCAGCGGACCGGCCTGGGACGTGGCCTTTCTGCCCTGTTCGGTGAAGCAACAGGTGGTGAGGAGGAACAGCAGGTGGATCGGGTGCGCCTGACCCGGCTGCTGCCCATCGACCATGTTCACCCCGGCAAGTATCAGCCGCGCCGCAAGTTCGACGAGGATGACCTGTCGGCCCTGGTGGAAAGCGTGCGGGAGCGTGGCATCCTGCAGCCGCTGCTGGTGCGGAAAGACCCGGCAGCGGCGCCGGGGGCGCAATCATACGAGATCATCGCCGGTGAACGCCGCTGGCGGGCTGCCCAGTTGGCGGGCCTGCATGAAGTGCCGGTGCTGGTCCGCACGCTGACGGACCGTGAAGCGCTGGAAATTGCGCTGATCGAGAATATCCAGCGCGCCGACCTGACCCCGCTGGAAGAAGCCGAAGGCTTCAAGCGGTTGATGGATGAGTTTGAACATACGCAGGAAGATCTGGCGCGCGCCGTCGGCAAAAGCCGGTCGCATGTCGCCAACATGCTGCGCCTGCTGGCCCTGCCCGATCCGGTAAAGGCGTTGGTGCAGGATGGCAGCCTGTCCATGGGCCATGCCCGCGCCCTGTTGACGGCGGCCGACCCGCTGGCCCTGGCGCAGGAGGTCATCAAGCAGGGCCTGAATGTGCGCCAGACGGAAGCGCTGGTGAAGCGCATGGCCGAACAGCCGGCCAGCGCTGCCCCTGCGCCAAAGGAAAAGGCGCCGGACACGGTGGCCCTGGAACGGGAAATGTCCCACGCGCTGGGGCTGAAGGTGACATTGTCCGCCAATGGGCCAAAGGGTACGCTGCAGATCCATTACCGCAATCTGGATCAGTTGGATGGGGTGCTGAACCGCATCCTGCGGCGGTGAGTTCCAAAGGGGCGCTTCGGCGCCCCTTTCTCTTATGGCAATAAAATCAATAAATTAAAGGGAGGCTTCCATGGACAGTGAAAATCGGACCGGGGCCGAGGTTGCGGCTTTCTTTGATCGTTACAGCGCTGCCTTCGCCGCCTATGACGCGGCGGCCCTGACGGCCCTGTTTGACCGGCCGCTGACGGTGCTGACGGCGGCCCATCCGCTGACCCATGCCGATGATGCGGCGGTGCGGCACTATGTGGAGGCGATGTTCGCCACCTATCACGGCATTGGCCTGGCTTGGCCGGTGCCTGCAGCCGTTTGGGCCTGGCCCTGCGGCCCTGATCTGGCGCGGGCCGAGGTGCTATGGCTGCTGCGCAGTGAAGACCGGGCGGAGATCATGCGCTTTTCCACCTCCTATGTGCTGCGGCGTGATGCCGTTGCCGGGTGGAAGCTGGCGGTGGTCATCGCCTATGAGGAGCCGGGCAAGCTGCCGGGTTCGCAGGAATAGGTACGGGCCCGCTTGCCCGTGAACTCAGCTTCCCGTAAAGTAGTTAATATCACTACCAACGGGGTTGGCAATGGAAGAGGCTATTTCGGCAGCGGATGCCAACCGCAAATTCTCCCACATCCTGCGCGGGGTACGGGAGGGGCAGTCCTATGTGGTGACATCGCATGGTAAACCGGTTGCCCGTATCATCCCGGCGGACGAGATGACAAAGGTTGCAGCCGGCGCGCGCGCAGCCTTGTTCTCTCGCCTGGAGGCTCAGCCCGTTGTCCATGCTGGACATTGGACACGCGATGAGCTTTATGAGGATGAGAAATGAAAATCGCGCTCGATACAAACATCCTCGCCTATGCGGAGGGGGTGAATGATACGGTGCGACGTGAAGCCGTTCTGACGCTACTGCGCCATTTACCGGAAGAATCGGCTCTGATTCCCGTCCAGGTTCTGGGCGAATTGTTCAACGTTCTGGTCCGCAAGGGGGGCCGGTCCAAGATGCAGGCCCGCGAGGCTTTGCTTGGCTGGTCAGACAGTTTTCAGACCATTCCCACATCATTTGATATTGTGATGGCAGCGGCCGACCTCGCTGCCGATCATGGCTTCAGCATTTGGGATGCTGTCATTCTTGCTGCCGCCTCACAAGGCGGGTGCCGCTTGCTCCTGTCGGAAGACCTGCAGAACGGCTTCACCTGGGGAGGTGTAACGGTGGTGAACCCTCTGATCCTCCCCCAACACCCCTTGCTCACGGCGCTACTTCACGCTTAAAGCCGAAGATGCTCACCCCACCCGCCGTATCAGCACCGCCATCCCGGTCACCACCGCCATCAACAAGGCCAGCATCCCATCCCCGAAACGGGCATAGGGTGTCACGGGGGCGGCCACCGGCAAGGGGGCATCCAGGTGGCCGGTCTCCCCTAGACCCAGACGGGCGGTGACGCGGCCATAGGCATCGACCACCCCGGAAATGCCCGTATTGGCCGCCCGCACCATCGGCACCCCCTCCTCCACCGCGCGCACGGCACTGATGGCGAAATGCTGATAGGGGCCGGTGGAATTTCCATACCAGGCATCGTTGGTCAGGTTCAGCAGCCAGTGCGGCCGGTTTTCGCCGGTGCGGGCGACATGGCCGGGGAAGATCACTTCGTAACAGATCAGCGGGCTGAAGGCGGGCAGGCCCGGCAGGGACAGGGTTTGGGGCCCGGGACCGGGGCTGAAATCACTGGCCGAGGCCGCCACGGCATTGATGCCGGCGGGCAGGAAATCCCGTAGCGGCATGTATTCGCCAAACGGCACCAGATGGAATTTGTCGAAGGTGGCGGTGATGGCGCCGCCGGCATCCAGGGCGAACAGGCTGTTATAATAATGCTCCGCCCCATCGGCTCCCTTACCTACCCGCGGCGCCCCGGTGATCAGCAGACCGCCGGCCGGCGCGATGCGTCCCACCGTCTGGGCCAGCACGGCGCTGTCATTGCCATCGGCGGGGGCCTGCAGGAAATAGGGGATGGCGGTTTCCGGCCAGATGATATGGCTGACCTTCTCCCACCCATCGGCGGCGGACAGGTTGATGGTCTGGCGGACATTGTTCAGCTTGGCATTGGGATCCCATTTCAGGGTCTGCGGGATGTTCGGCTGCACCACGCGTAACATCACGCCCGGCACCGTCTCCAGCCCCTGCCCCGCCATCCGCCAGCCCCCCCAGCCGGCCAGCAGCACCAGCCCGGCCAAACCGGCGGCTGCCGGGCGACGCCAGTTCGTTCCCGCAGCCAGCGCCGGCAGGCTGGCCAGCAGCACGGTCAATAGCGACAAGCCATAGATGCCGGTGACGGAAACCGCCTGCAGCACCGGCTTCACCGGCCACCAGCCATAGCCGATCAGATTCCAGGGAAAGCCGGTGAAGATATGGCCGCGCAGCCATTCCATCCCCGTCCAGCAAAGGGCAAAGACCAGCAGGGAGGCCACCGGCCCCAGCCCGAACCGCGCCACCAGCCAACGATGCAGCAGACAGCCCAGCCCGACAAACACGGCCAGCAGGGCCGGCAGGCCCAGCACGGCGGGCGGCAGCATGAACCAGAAGCGGCCGATATCGACGAACAGCGCCACGGAAATCCAGTAAAGCCCCGGCACATGATGGCCGAAGGCGAAGAACCAGCCGACCCAGAAGGTGCGCTTTGCCGTCCCCGCCCCCTGCAACAGCCAGAGCAGCAGCGGAAACGATACCAGCAGCAGCGGCAGCGCATGAAAGGGAGGCAGGCTGGCTGTGGCCAGGGCGCCGGCCAGTGCCGCCAGCCCATAAAGCCGCCAGCCGGTCAGTTCCTTGATGCGGGTGGCAAGGCTGGCCAGCGGGCCGGCTTCAAGGGAAAGGACGCTCATCTTCTCTCAAGGCACAATGCGGCGGATGGCCCATCCTATAGCGCAATTGCGGCATGATGGTGAGCGTCCGCCGGCTTTTCCCCTCAAGGGCGGAGCAGGCGCCGCACCCCATGCAGATCATCGGCCACGTGGTGGCACAGGGCGGAGATCTCCGCCGTGGCGGGCAGCATGTCCGGCACCATCACTGCCATCATGCCGGCGGCATGGGCGGCGCGGATGCCATTATGGCTGTCTTCCAGCGCCAGACAATGGGCGGGATCAACCCCCAGCCGGGCGGCTGCGGTCAGATAGGGTTCTGGATGCGGCTTGCCGCGCGTCACATCATCGCGGGTGACGATGGTGCGGAACCGGTGATGGATGCCGACATGGCGCAGATGCTGGTCAGCCTTCAGCCGGCCGGTGGAGGTGGCCACGGCCAGCGGCATCCCGATCTGGTCCAGCGTGTCCAACAGGTCCACAACGCCGGTCATCAGTTCCACATCTGACAGCAAATCAGCGACGCGGGGCTCAAACGCCTTCATGAACTGGCGCAGATTTTCATCGCCGCCGAAAAAATCCCGCAACAGGGTGACGGTTTCAACCCAGGGGGTGCCGATGATGCCGGCATAGAATTCTTCCGGCATGGGGCGCCCAAGGGCGGCGGCAGTCTCCAGCGTTGCCAGTTTCACATGCCGTTCGGTATCGATCAGCAGCCCGTCCATATCAAAGACGACGGCGTGAATGGGGCGCGGAAGGGCGGTGGTGGAAAGCATCACGGTCCTGGTCATGCAAACAGCCTGGGATGATCCATCTGTCAGAACGAATGCGCCCTGGCTATCACGCCAGCGCCACCCGTGCCAGTTCCACACGATCACGGCCGCCCTGCTTGGCGGCATAAAGCGCCTGATCGGCCCGGTCCAGCAACTGATCCAGGCTTTCCGCGTCCCCGCACCATTCAGCCACCCCGATGCTGGCCGTCAGCGGGATGGCAACATTTTCATGCGGAATCGGTGTGGCGCCAATGGCCTGGCGCACGCGCTCCGCCACGCGTTCCGCCATTTCCAGCCCGGTTTCAGGCAGCAGCACCACCAGTTCTTCCCCGCCATAGCGGGCGATGCAATCATTGCTGCGCAGCACGCTGGACGCCCGCGCCACCGCGTGACGGATCGCTGTATCGCCAGCGGCATGGCCGTGATTGTCATTGACCAGCTTGAACCGGTCCAGATCGATCAGTAGCAGGGAAAGCTGGCGATGGTAACGCCCTGCCCGCTCGCATTCCTGTAAGGCATGTTCCATGAAACAACGGCGGTTCAGAATGCCGGTCAGGCTGTCGATGCTGGCCAGCCGCTCCAGCTTGGCATTCGCTTCCATCAGTTCATGGGTGCGTTCAGCCACCCGGCTTTCCAGTGTCTGGGTCATGCCCCGCAGATCGGCATTCACCCGGCGCAGCTTTTCATAGAGCACGATATTGGCCAGACCCGCCGCCACCTTGGCCGCCAGCACGCCCAACAGGTCACTATCCAGCGGACCCAGCGGGCGGCTGGATTCCAGCAGGGCCAGGAACAGGCTGCCATCAGGGCAGCGTAGATAGAGCCAGGCGCGCCGCCCTTCCGTCCCCGTCTGGCGGGAAGCTTCCAGTGCGGCCAGCGTCTGATAAAGCGGTTCACGCGGCAGGGGTATGGCTTGTTCCGTCCAGCGACCGCTGGCGGCCACCGACCGGTAACGGGGTGTATCGGCACTGTCGTCAGCACCGGGCTCCACCGCACAGATCAAGCCATCGACCCCGGCGCTCAGGATCGGTCCGGTCTGTTCCAGCACCGTCTGGGCATAGGCTTCCAGGCCCATATCGGGGCGCAACCGGTCATCCAGGGCGATCATCCGGCGCAGGCCGTGCCGGTTGGTTTCAATGGCGACAATATCGTCGAAGGCGCGCAGGGCCGCGATGACGGTGGTGAACAGCTTCTGCGCCGTCAACTCCGTCTTGGCCTTGTAATCATTGACATCGTAATCGACGATTACCCGCTCTTCCGGTGCCTGACCGGGCTGGCCGGTACGCAGGATCAGCCGGACGGTGTGATTGCCCAGATCATCACGGATGGCCTGTACCAGCCGCAGCCCGGCATCATCCGTTTCCATCACGACATCCAGCAGCACCAGCGCCATGTCGGGCTGCGCCTTCAGGATGCCCAGCGCCTGACTGGCGGAATAGGCGGAAATCAGTTCCAGTGGCCGGTTGCGGAAATTAACCTTGCGCAGGGCATAGCGGGTGACGCTATGCACCTCCTCATCGTCATCGACGATCAACACCCGCCAGGGTGACAGTGCCGGTGAGACTGCGGAAGCCGCAGCCGGGGTTGGCGCGCGGAGCGACCCATCTTCCGCGAACAGGAAATCATCCTCAACCCCGTCCACCGATCATCCCCCAGCCGGTTGGTGCCTGTTGCACCGTTGCTTTCCTTTCAGCCACCATCCCTGTTATCCGACAGGGTTGTTCCCCTGTTGTTCCAGAAGATCAGTGGCCGCGACGATTGTATGCAATCAGTAATCCGACGGGAGTATAGCCGAATTTTCCCGAAACGCTTGTTCTTATTATCGCCTTGCAGCATGGCGAGCGGAAGCGAAACGGAAGGAAATAATCATTCCCCGGCAAGGCCCTGGCAGGATGCGGGCGACACGCATATCCTATCCGTCTCCATCCACCCAAGGGGATCAGAATGTCAGGTTCGATGCATAGGAACAAAGGCAAGCCGGTCGTTCTTGCCTTGTTTGCCGTATTGGTGGCGGGTATCGCCACAGCCTATATCCTGACCCCGAAAAAGCAGGCTGAGATGTCCGCCGATAGCACCCCCAAGGCCACCGTGCTGCCCCCTTTGAAACAGGGCAACTTCCCGGCCCCGCCCGTTGCCAAGCAGGTCCCGGTTGAACATGTACGCCATGGTGATACCTATATCGATCCTTACGATTGGTTGCGTGATCGCTCCTATCCCAAGGTGGAAAATCCGGCAGTGCTGGATTACCTGAAGGCGGAAAACAACTATACCGAGCAGGTGATGGGCAAGGAGGAGGATGGCTTGCGCGCCAAGCTGTTCGCCGAATTAAAGGGTCGGGTGAAGGAAGATGACAGTGGTGTGCCTTACCGGCAGGGCGACTACATCTATCAGGGCCGCTATGCCGCCGGGCAGGATCACCCGGTCTATGTCCGCCGCACGCAGGTGGCTGCGGAAGGCAGCGAAACCGTCATCCTGGATGTCAACGCGCTGGCGGCGGGCAAGGGCTTCTTCGACCTGGGCGGGTTTGAACCCAGCCCCGACGGGCGTTATCTGGCCTATAGCTATGATGATAGCGGCTCGGAAGATTTCGCCCTGGTGGTCAAGGATCTGACGACGGGGGAGCTGATCGGCCAGCCCATCCCCGGTACGTCCGGTTCCATCGTCTGGGCGGCGGACAACAAGACCCTGTTCTATGTGCTGCGCGATGAGAATCAGCGGCCGAAAAAGGTGCTGCGCCACACGCTGGGTGCCGCCAATGACACGGATATAGAGGTTTACGAGGAAAAAGACCCGTCCTGGTGGGTGGGTATTTCCGCCAGCCTGTCCGGCCGTTTCATTGAAATCGGGACCGGCACGCTGGTGGCCAGCGAAACCATGCTGATCCCGGCCGATCAGCCCGACGCCAAACCGCAGGTGGTGATCCCCCGCCGGGACAACCACCTGTACAGCGTGGCCGACCAGGGCGATACGCTGTGGATTCTGACCAATGACAAGCACCTGAATTTCCGGCTGGTGAAGGCGCCGCTGACCGACTGGTCGGAAAAGAACTGGCAGGAGGTGATGCCCGCCTCTGACCGGCAATATCTGACCGGCCTGCTGGCGCTGAAGGATTGGCTGGTGGTGTTCGGCCGGCAGGACGGCAACCAGCAGGTCTGGGTGCGCGATGCCAAGGGCGATACCCATACGATCGCCTTCCCCGATGCCGCCTTCGCCGTGGCGGCGGCGAATAACGAGGTCTATGACACCGGCACGATTCGCCTGCGGTACAATTCGCTGGTCACACCACCCACCACCTATGATTACGACCTGACCGCCCGCAGCCTGACCACCCGCAAGGTGCAGGAAATCCCCAGCGGCTATGATCCGTCGCTCTATACCTCGGAAAGCCTGATGGCGCCGGCGCGCGACGGTACGCTGATCCCCGTCTCCATCGTCTATCGCAAAGATTTCAAGAAGGATGGCAAGGCACCGCTGCATCTCTATGGCTATGGTTCCTATTCCATCGCCATCGATCCCAGCTTCTCCAGCGCCCGGATCGGGCTGCTGGATCGTGGCTTCGCCTATGCCATCGCCCATATCCGGGGGGGTGAGGAAATGGGCCGCCCCTGGCACGATGCCGGCCGGGTGCTGAACAAGCCCAACACCTTCCATGATTTCATCGATGTGGCGCAGTTCCTGGTGAACCAGGGCTATAGCAGCCCCGGCCATATCTCCATTGAGGGCGGCTCTGCCGGTGGCACCTTGATGGGGGCGGTGCTGAACATGGCGTCCGATGGCATGTTCGCGGGTGCGGTGGCGCATGTGCCGTTCGTCGATGTGCTGAACACCCTGTTCGACGACACGCTGCCGCTGACCGCCAGCGATTACCCGGAATGGGGCAATCCCAATGATGTGGCGGTATACAAGGTGATGAAGACCTACAGCCCCTATGACAATGTGGCCAAGCGGCCCTATCCACCGCTGCTGATCACGGCGGGGCTGAATGATTACCGCGTCACCTATTGGGAACCGGCCAAATGGGCGGCCCGGCTGCGGGTGATGAAGACGGATGATAATGTGGTGCTGCTGAAGACGGAGATGACCGCCGGCCATGGCGGGTCCAAGGGCCGCTTCGACAAGCTGAAGGAGGTGGCCTTGTCCCAGGCCTTCATCCTGCGCAGCCACGGCATCAGCCAGTGATGGTGGAGGGCAGCATCATTGCCCGCTACCCCGCCGACGCGCAAAAGGCCGATGGTCTGCGCGCGGCGGCGGGGTTGATCCTGTCCGGCGGGCCGTTCCTGCTGGTCACCCCGCACCCGGTCATTGCGGTGCCGCTGGGTATGGTGGCGGGTCTGTTTCTGGTCTTCGCCCTGCGCACCCTGGCCCGCCAGATGGAAACCATCCGGGCCGATGGGGCCGGCCTGCAGGTTACCGGCCTGTGGCGACGCCATATCGGCTGGGAGGAGGTGGCGAAGGTCAGCCTGAGATATTATTCGACCAAGCGTGACCGGTCCGGTGGCTGGATGCGTCTGGTGCTGGCCGGCGGCGGCCGGCGGCTGGCGCTGGAAAGCCAGTTGGAAGGTTTCGATGCCATCGCCGCCCGGGTGGCTGAGGCGATACTGGCGCGCGGGCTGGTGGTGGACAAGCCGACGCGGGAGAATTTCCTGGCCCTGGGCCATTACCTGCCGGGCGATGAGTGACGGGCCTCCGGCGTTGAGGGAACTTCATAATTCCCGCCCCGCAGCGCCTGCAAGGCACCCTGACCGGCTGCGCCTTTGACAGAAGGCGCATTCTGCCCCATCTATCGGCACATCATGGGTATCGAAAATCACAGCGACAAGTTCGCCGCCGCCCCCCGCGCGGACGGGCTGACCAATCTTGTTGGGCTTTCCCGCGAAGAGCTGGAGGCAACGCTGGTTGCCGCCGGTTTCGAAAAGTTCCGCGCGCGGCAGGTCTGGCACTGGATCTACCATCGCGGCACCACCGATTTCGCGCAGATGTCGACGCTGGCCAAGCCGGCGCGGGAAAAGCTGGCGGCGCATTTCGTCGTCGACCGGCCCATCCCGATGAAGGCATTGCTGTCGGAAGATGGCACACGCAAGTGGCTCTGCCGCTTCCATGACGGGCAGGAGGTGGAGGCCGTCCACATCCCCGAGGAAGATCGCGGCACGCTGTGCGTCTCCTCCCAGGTCGGCTGCACGCTGACCTGCCGTTTCTGCCATACGGGCACCCAGCGCCTGGTGCGCAACCTGACGGCGGATGAAATTGTCGGTCAGGTGATGCTGGCCCGCGACGATCTGGGCGAATGGCCCAGCCCCCCGGATGGCCGGATGCTGTCCAACATCGTCATGATGGGCATGGGGGAGCCGCTCTATAATTACGACAATGTCGCCAAGGCCTTGAAGATCATCATGGATGGGGAAGGTATCTCCATCTCCAAGCGGCGCATCACCCTGTCCACGTCGGGTGTGGTGCCGATGATGAAGCGGGCGGGCGCGGAATTGGGCGTCAACCTCGCTGTTTCCTTGCACGCGGTGAATGACGAGCTGCGCGACCGTATCGTGCCCATCAACCGCAAATACCCGATCAAGGAATTGATGGAAGCGGTGCGGACATATCCGGGCCTGAACAATGCCCGGCGCTGCACCTGGGAATATGTGATGCTGAAGGGCGTGAATGACAGCATGGCGGACGCGCGCGAGCTGGTGCGCCTGATCCGCGGCATTCCGTCCAAGATCAACCTGATCCCCTTCAACCCCTGGCCCGGTTCGCCGTTTGAACGCAGCGATTGGGAGCAGATCGAGAAGTTCAGCGATTATCTGAACGAGGCCGGCTATGCCAGCCCGATCCGCCGCCCGCGTGGCGACGATATCCTGGCCGCCTGCGGCCAGTTGAAGAGTGAGAGCCAGCGGGCGAGCGCTTCCCAGCGTTCCGCCCAGTTGGAACAGCACAAGATCCTGGCGGCCGAATATGCCGCCCAGATCGCGGCCAAGGAAGCGGCCCTGGCGCTGTAATACCAACCCGCCAAAAGCTTGCCTTCAGGCGGGTTGGAGACTGGCGCTGCGGGACCGCGCCCTTGGCTCACGCCGCAGGCGCGGCGGGCCGGCAGTCGCCGGCCTCCACCCCGCCTAAAGGTCAACCTTTCGGCGGGGTGGTATCAGGCCTCGTTGGCGGCCCCGTCAAAGGGGGAAAGCTGTTCGGGGAACAGATCGGCGAGCGATGCGGTGTCCGGCCGGCAGATGCCCCGTTCCGTCACCAGCCGGCTGACATGGCCCGCCGTCAACAGTGACAAGTTTGCAGCCCCGATGGCGCTGGGCCGCGCCGCCCGCCAATGGATGGCCCCGGCCGTCAGGCAGGCAATGACCTGCACGCCGGCCGCGTGGGCTGCCAATACCAGATGGGCCTGATCCGGCCGCACGGCCAGATCGCAGGCGGGTGTGGCCCGTTCCACTGCCAACCATAATTGGGTGATCTCCCCCGCCGCCAGCCGGTTCAGCGCCGTGGCTTCATCCAGCCATTGATGGGCAATCCCGGCCTCTGCCAGTTCCCAGGCGGTTTTCTGACTGGTGGTCAGGGCCAGCGGCGGCGGGGTTGTTGCTCCCTCCCCGATCAAGCCGCCGCTGATCCGCCAGAGATCATGATGTTCTTGCGCCAGGAACAGCGCGGCTGTGGCTGAACCCCACCCCATCGCCGACAGCCAACCTGACGGGGCGGCCAGCATCAGGGGGCGTCCCCCCCCATTCCTTTCCCCGTCGCGCAGCAGCGGCAGGGCATGGCGGCCGATGGCCAGATGGTTTTCCTGATCCTCCAGCGCGATGGCGTCGGCTTCCGCCAGCGCACTTTCTGCCCGTTCCGTCTTGGGGCTGATATCCAGCACATCGCGCACCCGGTCCAGCGCCCCACGCAACAGGGGGCAGTGGTGATCCAGGGCCGCCAATGTATGGAACGCGGCCATTATGGCCGCCATGTCGGGGTCGCGCCGGGCCGCCAGGGCCAGCCCATAGGCCGCCGCCACGGCCCGGCGGGCGGGCCCCTCTATGCTGCCTTCCCGGATCGCCGCCAGGATATCCGCCACCGAGGCAGCCGACCGCAAGGCCAGCCGCTGCGGCAAAGCCCGCTGATCGATCAGAACCAGGGATCGATCATCCTCTGTCCGCCAGATGGAACGGTGGCGGGTGAGGGATGGAAGCTGTTGATCGGCTGACATGGCTTTCCAACGCCGATGGAGATCAGCGCAGCATTGACGCCCATCAGGTGATGGTCAAGTGATGCTTGTCTGCATGTCGTGCAAAAACTTTACCACTTTCAACGCAAAGTTTTAAACCGCTCTGTCGCCTGCACCAGAGCCGTGCGAATGCCCGGTTCCATGGCGCTGTGCCCGGCATCCGGCACCACGATGTAATCCGCCTCCGGCCAGGCACGGTGCAGCGCATCGGCCGTATTGATCGGGCAGACCACATCATAACGGCCTTGGATGATCACCGCCGGAATGTGGCGGATGCGATCAACATCGCGCAGCAGCTTGTCTTCCGGGGTCAGCATATTGTTGCGGAAATAATGCGCCTCAATCCGGGCCAGCCCCAGCGCATGGCTATCCTCGCCCGAGGCGGAAACCAGTTCCGGGCTGGGCAGCAGGGTGGAACAGGCCCCCTCATACATGCTCCAGACACGGGCGGCCTGCATCCGGACCGATGGGTTGTCATGGGTCAGCCGTTTCCAATAAGCGTCCAGCAGGTCGCCCCGTTCTGCCGCCGGGATATAGCTGACGAATTGATGCCAAGCCTCGGGGAAGAACTGACGCATTCCATAAAGGAACCAATCGATCTCCGTCTGGCGCATCAGGAAGATGCCGCGCAGGATCAGGCCGATCACCCGGTCGGGATGGGTCTGGGCATAGGCGATGGAAAGCGTGGAACCCCAGGAACCACCGAAGACCAGCCAGCGCTTGATCCCCAGCATCTCCCGCAATTGCTCCAGGTCCGCCACCAGATGCGGGATATCATTATCCTGCAATTCCCCCAGCGGGGTGGAACGGCCGGCACCACGCTGGTCCAGAATGATGATCCGGTAATGGGTGGGGTCGAAGAAGCGGCGATGGGTGGGCGAGGCCCCTGCCCCCGGACCACCATGCAGGAACAGCACCGGCACCCCCTCCGGGTTGCCGGACTGTTCCCAATAAAGCGTGTGGAGATCGTCCACCTTCAGGCGGCCGGTCTGAAAGGGCTCCAGCGGGAAGAAAAGATCACCACGGGGCATGTCGCACGGATCCGCTTGCTTGGGTTGTTTTGTGACAGTCTAAGGCAAGCGCGGGGCCAATGGCAAACCATCCGACAGGGTGGAAGGGATAGGGTAGCGCACAGCATGGAAGCCCACCGTCTGCCGCAGGAGCCACCTGCTTGACGATAAGCATCCGATCACGGATGTTTCTCGTACATGCATGGATAAAGGATCATTCCCATGAGCATTCCCTTGTTTCTGGCCCGGTTGCTGGGCTGGTTGCGCCCTGTGGCCCGGCCCGATGATCTGCCCGCCGTCATCCTGCGGGAGTTCGATGGCGAGGGCCGGCATTTCACCGAACGGTTGGCCCTGGGCCGCCATCGTCAGCCTTTTTTGTTTCGTATACATCCGATCTCGGAACTGACGGAGTACAGGGACAGATTGTTCCTTGCAACCTTCCCGCAGATCGGCGATAGGTTCCGGTGAACCCTTCCCGCCACCCCAGACATAAGGAGCCAATTCGATGGACATGAATTTTCACTTTACCGGTACCGGGGACGCTGTGCGTTGCCGAACCGGTGCGCGACTGGTCGCCCAAAAAACCTCCCTCAACCAACAAACGATCTTTCGAACATTCGAGGGCTGTGATGAGCTTCTTCTTCTCTGTGGCCAAGGGGCCGAAATTATTCGTTGAACTGGCCCGCTGGGCCGATCATGGCGCCCCCGGCGGACGCCGTTACGACCTCCGCCGCGAGAATGGCGAGCTGTTGATCTGGCTCGGCCGCCTGCATTTGATTTACACGCCGGCCCGTTGGCGGCCGCCGGCACGGGGACCAACAATACATGGCCGTAAACCACCCACAGACTGCCGGTTGGCATCCTGACGCGCTGGACCCGCTGGTCCGCGTCTTGGAGGCGTTGCGCGTGCTGGATCCGGATTTGCCGATCCAGTACGCCCTGTCCTTTCTGACCATCGCGCAGAATGAGGGTCTGTCGATCCGCGATCTGTCCGAACGGCTGGGCATTGCCCAGTCCTCCGCCTCCCGCAATGTGGCCGCCTTGTCGAAATGGCACAGTTTCGGCAAGGAGGGCCACGATCTGGTGCAGGCGGAGGAAGACCCGCGTGAACGCCGCCGCAAGATCATCACCCTGACCGACAAGGGCCGCACCTTGGCGACCCATCTGTCCGACCTGATCCAACCGGAAGACCGCCCGCCGATCCGCCGGATGGCTTGAGACTTGGGTCAAACTTCCTTGGGGGAAAGCGCCCCCGCTTCCGTCACGTCGGTTCAGGCCGATCCAGGGATCACAAGCGCTTTGTGCCATGATGCTGCACCCCGGCCTGTGCCGGGGTGGCGGTGGAAAAAGCGGCTACCCAGCGGAATCTTTGTTCATACCCTCAACCCACGGGCCCATAGGCGGCCATGAAAACCTGCACGGCCGCCTGGGCGCGAGCGCGCATCTGCGTGGGGTCCAACCTGGCATCCTGTCCCAGCAGGGTGCGGAGCTGCAACTGGCCATTGACCAGGCCGAAAAACTGTTCGGCCGCCAGCATCGGGTCGGCGATCCGCAGCGTGCCGGCCTCATTCTGCCGACGCAGGTAATCGGCCATGCGCCGCAGGGTCAGCAGCGGGCCGTTTTCGTAGAAATGGGGGCCGGTGTCGGGGGATTGGGCCTGGGCGCTGGCGGAAATAATCACCCGCACCAGACAGGGGTAATGGGGCCGCGTCAGCAGTTCCAGAAAGCGCATTCCCTGGGCTTCCAGCACGGCGGCGGGGCTGGCATTGGCTGCCATACTGGTGATGGGCTCCACCAGCGCATCGCTGCGCCGGCGTACCATGGCTTCGAACAAGGCATCCTTGTTCTTGAAATGCTTGTAGATCGTCTGCTTGGAGACACCGGCCACCACGGCGACCCGATCCATGCTGGCACCGTGGCCTTCCTGGGTGAACACGGATTCCGCCGCATTCAAGATGGCTTCCCGTTTCGCCGGGTCCATGGGGCGTCCGACCCGGCGGGGGCCGGCGCAGCATTCCGCTTCCACCACCATTTCAGTGCGCCCCGGTATCCGCCGCCCCGTGCAGCACGGGCCGTTTGACAAAGGGCAGGGTCAGCAGGGCAAGCGTGAACAGCAAGGCCATCACCAGGAACAGGTCGGAAAAGGTCATTACATAGGCCTGTTTCTGCACGATACCGGATAAAACCGCCAGCGTGCCGGCATCACTGCCGGTGCTGACCGTCAGGCGGTTACCCACCTGTTCCATCCAGCCTTGCACCGCCGGCCGGGTCGGGTCCACCCAATCGTAAAGCACACGGGTGTGCAGGGCCAGCCGTTCGGTGATGATGGTATTGATGCCAGCCAGCCCGAAAGCCCCGCCCAGATTGCGCATCAGGTTGAACAGGCCCGAGGCGTTTTTCACCGCCTGCGGCGGCAAGGTACCCAACGCCAGCGTGGTGATGGGGATGATGCAGAACATCAGCCCTGCCCCGCGCAGCATCTGCGGCAGCAGCAATTCGTTGAACTGCCAGTCCGCCGTCACCGGCACGGAGATATAGAAGCTGACCGCCAGCAGGAAAAAGCCCAGGGCCAGCAGCTTGCGCACATCCATTTTGGCCGACAGCTTGCCGACAATGGGGGAGGACAGGAACTGGCACAGGCCGGTGACAATCATGGTGGCACCGATCTGCTGGGCATTCAGCCCCCGGATCTGGCCCAGATAAAGCGGCAGCATATAGACCGAGCCGTAAAGCCCGATGCCAATGATGAACCCATAAAGGCTGCCAATGGCGAAATTGCGATCGCGCAGGGCCGACAGATCGACGATGGGCCGGCGATATGTCAGCATCCGCCAGAAAAACAGCACGCCCGCCACCCCGGCCAGGATGGAGAAGCGCACAATCTCCTCATCCTCGAACCATTGGTTCCGTGCCCCTTCCTCGATCACATATTCCAGGCTGCCCAGAAAGGTGGCCAGCAGCACGATGCCGATCAGGTCAATGCCGCTCAACAGGCTGCGGTCGCCCTTGTCGATATCGATGCAGTTCCACACCACGGCGCTGACCACCAGCCCCGGCAGCAGATTGATCAGGAACAGCCAGTGCCAACTGAACTGTTCAGTCAGATAGCCGCCCAGTGTGGGGCCGATGGTGGGGCCCAGCGTGGCGACCAGCCCGATCACCACCGTTACCACTGCCCGCCGCGCCGGGGGAAAGGCGGTGAAGCTGGTGGCAAAGACGGTGGGGATCATGGCGCCACCGATGAAGCCCTGCAGGGTGCGCCACAGCACCAGTTCGTCGATGCTGCTGGACTGGGCGCAGAGAAAGCTCATCAGCGTGAAGCCCAAGGCGGACGCGGTGAACAGCACGCGGGTGGATAGAAGCCGCGACAGAAAGCCCGAAAGCGGGATCATCACCACTTCGGCGATCAGATAGCTGGTCTGGACCCAGACAATTTCATCGGCACTGGCGGCCACGCCGGACTGAATCTGCGACAGGGAGGAGGCGACGATCTGGATATCCAGGATCGCCATGAACATGCCAAACACCATGGCGACGAAGCCGATCACGGTCCGCGGGTTGATGGCGGCATCCGGGGGGGCGGCGGCAGCGCCTGCCCCTGTCGCAGTTATGTCCGTCATGGCTCAGCGCTCCGCCACCTGGCCGTCGGCGGGGGCATCCGGCCCGTCGACGCCGATCAGATCCTTGCCGCCGCCGCGGGTATCCACCGCCACTTCCACCGACAGGCCGGGGCGCAGCCGGCCCGCCATCGGGCCATTCTTGGGCAGGGAAATCCGCACCGGTACACGCTGCACGATCTTGGTGAAATTGCCGGTGGCGTTTTCCGGCGGCAACAGGCTGAACTGGGCACCCGATGCCGGCGACAGGCTGGCGATGCGGCCAGTCACCTTCAGGTCATGATAGGCATCCAGCTTGATGGTCACCGGCTGGCCGACGCGCAGCCGGTCGATCTGGGTTTCCTTGAAATTGGCGGTGACGTAGGCCTCGTTCACCGGCACCAGGGCCATCAACTGGGTGCCGGCATTGACATATTGGCCGATGCGCGCGTTGTTGCGGCCGATGACGCCCGCCTTGGGTGCCCGCAGCACCGTCTTTTCCAACTGGCTCTGTGCCAGCACCAGGGCGGCCTCGGCCTCGGCCAGATTGGCCTCTGCCTGTACCCGTTCGGTGCGCAGCACGGCGATCTGGTCGCGTTCGGCCACCAGGGCGGCCTGGGCGCGCTTCACCGCTGCACCGGCCTTGGCAGCATCGGCCTGGCTGGTGGAAAGCTGCTGCTTGCTGGCAAAATCGCGGGTGGCCAGGGCGGTATAGCGGCTGGCATCGGCCCCGGCCCGCTGTTGTTCGGCCTGGGCAGAAGCCAGGCTGGCCGTGGCCTGGGCGATCAGCGAATCCTCCAGCACCAGCCGGCTGTCGATATTGGTGATGGCCGCCGCCGCCGCATCGCGCTGGGCGCGGGCCTGATCCAGCCGGGCATGGAAATCGCGGTCATCCAGGCGCAGGATGACATCACCCTCCTTCACCTTCTGGTTTTCCACCACCGCCACCTGATCGATATGGCCGGCAACACGGGTGGAGAGCGTGATGATCTCCGCCTCCACATAGGCATTGTCGGTACCTTCGATGAAGCGCCCCTGGCTCCACCAGTGCCAGCCGGCATAGCCCGTCCCCAGCAGCAGCGGCACCGCCAGGATCATCCCCAGCTTCTTGTTCATGATCGGTCCCCCGGATGAATAACGGAACTGGACGGTCCAGTTTTGTTGTGAGGGTGCCGTGTGACCCTTTATCCGTCAAATGAATAAATGGACTGATTAGTTTGATAATAAGGGGGGCAGCTATGCCACCCCGACATGCTGACCGGAAGGTCATGGGATAGGCCTATCCGGGCCGATCGCTTCTTTGCTAGACAAGCAAGGCATTACACCAGGGCTGGCGACCACCAGCCCGGCGCTTGAGGGAAAGCGATAATGCCAAGGGGCGGGCTTTCCCGACCCTTTGTATGGAGAGAACGGCAGAAGTCGGGATGGTAGGGGATGTGGCGGCAGCGGCAGGAAGATCATAAGGGGCAGATGTTGCAGGGACGCCGCCACTTTCTGACTTGCCTGCTGGCATCGGGCGTGTGCGCCATGTTGGTGGAGGCGGCCCCGGCGCAGGCATCGGAGGCGGTGGACCCCAAAATCCGCTTCATCAAATTTCCACCTATCCTGTTGCCCGGCAAGGACAGGCTGGCCTATCTGCGGCTGAAATTCACGCTGGTGGTACGGGAAAGCCCGCAGATGCAGCAGGAAGCCGATCTGGTGAACAATTATAAACCCCGGATCATCGGTCTGGTGACGGAACGGCTGCCGCAGGAAGATGTGGTGAACCGCGATTCCGGGCCGGAGCAGGTGAACCATCTGAAGGAATGGCTGCGCGATCTGGCCAATAGCATTGTTGGTCAGCCGGTGGTGGAAGAGGCGTTGATCGTTTCCATCCTCACCGGTTGAAGCAAGGGTGCCCGCCGATCAGCGGCGCAGGGGCTTGCGCCCGGCGGTTAATTGCATTTCAATGGGCAGCCTATCCCATTGATTGTGCCATCCCTTGCGTTCCTTTCCCGCCCTGGCCCTTTTTTGTTGTCTGTTGCCCAGCGCCTGTGGCGGGGGAAATGCGCCGTTGCCGCGCGGAACAGGCGGGCCGCCCGTGCCGCTGGCGCTGGGCTCCGTGGCGGTGGATGTGCCGCGCGGCAGCAATGTTGGGGGCTATGGTTTCGGTATGCTCTGCCGTCCCCCCTTTAACGATATTGCCTGGAACCAGCGCCCTTCCTGGGACAGCCAACTGGCCTTGGCGGTGCGCGATGGCATGGCGGCGGGTGGGGCGCCGTTGGCCGATGATACGCGCCACGGCCCCCTGCGTCCGGTCCAGCCCTGGCAATTGTCTGCCCGCATTACCCAGATCAATTTCGATCTCTGCCGCGCCAACGATTTCTGGTTCGGTCAACCGATCGGGGAGACGGGTACGGCGACAGTATCGGTGGAATGGACCTTGCGGCGGGAAGGCCGGCCGCCACAATTGTTGGCCAGCCATGGCCGGGGCGGCACCGATATTTCCGCTTCGGGCGATGGCAAGCTGTTGATCCTGGGCAATGCCCTGGCTGATGCTGCGCGGCAGCTAGCCGCCCGACCGGATTTCCGCATCGTGCTGGCCAACCCGTCGGCTGAAGACAAGATGGCCGAAGACAAGATGGCGGTGGCGACGGTGCCAGCGCCGCCACCCTCGTTCCAATCCCCTTCTCCCTCCCGTTCCATAGCAGGCCCCCTTGCCGATGCGGCGGCGGCGGATGGCGAGGGGGAGGTGGTGCCGGATAGCGCCGCCCTGGCTGTGGCTGTTGGTGATCCGTTGCTGACGGTGCAGGCCCCTTCCCACCAGCGCCCGGCTTTGCTGTTGGGTCTGGATGGGCTGGCCCTGATGCCGCTGGAGATGGAGCCGGACTGGCTGGCCGCCGGTGCCGCCCCTACCCTGCCCGTATGGGCAACGGGTGGTACCGGCGGCCAGGCGGTGCCACTGGCCTGGGACCGGTTGTCGGCGGCCATGCTGTTGCGGGTGGAAATGGCGCCGCATCCGCTCCCCGGCATGGCCCCTGTCCGGCCGCGTAGCCCGCCGGTGGGCAGCCTGCTGCATCCGCCGGGCAAGCCCGACCGCACAGCGATGATCGCCGCAAGGCGGGAGGAAAGGGCCCTGCCCATACTTCTGCTGGATTTACCGGAAGGGCTGGCGCCGCCGCCCTTCCTGCTGGATGAATCTGGTCGGCTGGCGGCGGTGATCGCTGGCCCGGCGCTACGGGGTGATCTTCAGCCTTATCATGCCGCCGGCCCGCTGTTGACCCGGCTGCGGGAGAAATTGCCACCGGCTGGTTCACCGCCGTCGTAAGTGGGCGGCGGGCGTACCTCCGCCGCCCTATCGTCACGCGCTTTTCGGCAGTGGCTCCGCTTCCTGATTGGGAGCGGTCAGGTTGTGCACCTTCAACAGTTTGATGCGGCGGGGATCAGCCTCGACAATCTCAAACACCAGCCCGGAATCATGCTGGAAAATCTCCCCCGGCGAGGGCACACGACCCGCCATGGAGAAGACCAGCCCCCCCAACGTGTCGACATCCACCAGTTCGTCGGCATCGAAGAAACGGCCAAGCTGTTCTTCGAACTCCTCCACCGGGATGCGGGCATCCACCAGCAAGGTGCCATCGGGACGGGGCATCAGGCGTTTCTGTTCCGCCTCATCATGCTCGTCCTCAATCTCCCCCACGATCTCTTCCACCAGATCCTCGATGGAGATCAGCCCGTCAATACCGCCAAACTCATCCACCACCAGGGCCAGATGCTGGCGGGCCTGGCGCATTTTCAGCAGCAGGTCCAGCACCGGCATATTGGGAGTGACGATCAGCACGTCACGGGTGATGGCCTGCAGCTCGAACGGTTTGCCGACAGCGACACAGGCCAGCACGTCCTTGATATGGACCATGCCGACCACATCGTCCAATTCCTCCCGAAAAACCGGCATCCGGCTATGGGCTTCGTCGGAAAAGCGCCGGATCAGGTCGGGCAGGGAAATATCCAGCGGCACGCCGACAATGTCGGCACGCGGCACCATGGCATCCATCACCTTGCGGTGACGCAGCTTCAGGATATTGGCAAGCAGGGCGCGTTCGCCTTCCGCCATGGAAGGCTCGGTAGCGCCCGTCTCCTCGATCAGCTCCTCGATGGTGCCGCGCAGCGTATCGCCGCCACGCACCCCCAGAATGGAGCGCAACCAGCCGCGAAGCTGCTGGCTGAAGGAGGGTTGTTCTTCGGCCCCGTCCTCGCGGGGCGATCGACTGTCGCTAAGGTCGGCCATCTTCTTTATCAGTGGGTTGCTTGGGTGGTCCCGGCGTCGCCAGGATCATCATCATCCGGGGCGTGACCGCCGTCGGCATAGGGATCGGCGATGCCGAACCCTGAAAGTATCTGCGTTTCCAGCCGTTCCATCTGTTCGGCCTCGCCATCCTCAATATGGTCATAGCCCAGCAGATGCAGTACGCCATGGGTGACGAGGTGGGTCAGATGGTCGGCAAAAGCCTTGTTCTGTTCCCGCGCCTCGCGCTCCACGGTTTCGAACGCCAGGATCACATCACCCAACAATACAGGAACCGCCGGGCCGGGCGACAGGAAATCATCATCCTCCCCCTCTTCCTGGCCATCATCGTCCCCGTCCGGGTCATCTTCATATTCATCATCGGCGAAATCATCATCGCCGTCGCTGCCATCGTCGCCATCGGCGTGCAGCGCGAAGGACAGCACGTTGGTCGGCTTGTCCTTGCCGCGATAGGTGCGGTTCAGCTCATGCACCGTGTCATCATCGGCCAGCACCAGCGACATTTCCGCCGGCCCCTCGGGCAGCAGGCCGGGTTCGGCGGTGAGCGCCGCCACCAGGGCGGCATGGGCCGCCCGCTGGCACAGATCCTCAATATCGCCGATCCGGTCTTCCCAGCGCGCATCCTCGATGCTGATCAGAATCTCAACGCGGTCGGCGTTGGCATCGGGGGGCGGGGGGGAAGCAATGGTCATTGCGGGTTGTCCGGTTTGCTGGCACGGGCCGCGGCATCATAGGCGCGCACGATGCGGCCGACCAGCGGGTGGCGCACGACATCCTGGTCGCCGAATTCCACGAACGACACGCCTTCCACCCCTTTCAGGATGGTCAGCGCTTCCTTCAGGCCGGATTTGGTGCCGGATGGCAGGTCGATCTGGGTGACGTCACCCGTCACCACCATGCGGCTGCCCTCCCCCATGCGGGTCAGGAACATCTTCATCTGCATGGGCGTGGTGTTCTGCGCCTCGTCCAGAATGACAAAAGCATGGGCCAGCGTGCGCCCGCGCATGAAGGCGAGCGGGGCCACCTCAATCACGCCGGTTTCGATACGCTTGGCCACCTGATCGGGCGGCAGCATGTCGTTCAGCGCGTCGTAAAGCGGACGCAAATACGGATCGACCTTGTCCTTCATGTCACCGGGCAGGAAGCCCAGCCGCTCGCCGGCCTCCACCGCCGGGCGGGACAGCACGATGCGGTCCACCTTGCCCTGCAGCAGCAGGCTGACCGCCTGGGCGACCGCCAGATAGGTCTTGCCGGTACCGGCCGGGCCAAGGCCGAACACCAGTTCATTCTCGTTCAGCGCCTCCAGGTAACGGGCCTGGGTGGCGCTGCGCGGGGTGATAACGCGGCGTTTGGTGCGGATGGCGCCGTTGGGGTCAGAGAGCTGTGCCAGACCCTGGCCAGCCGACGGCAGATCGGCGCTGATCGCCATGCGGGCGGCGGCATCCACCTCCGCCGGGCCGACGGGCAGGCCGGCGCGCAACCGCTCCCACAGGGCCAGGAAGACGGTGCGCGCCGCATCCATGCCCTGCTGGTTGCCGGCGATGGTCAGCACATTGCCGCGCGTCACCAGCTTGACGGCCAACTGGCGTTCCACGCGGGCCAGATATTGCTCATGCTCCCCAAACAGCAGGGGCAGCAGACGGTTATCGCCAAAGGCCAGTTCGATCCGGCCATCGCCATGCCCTGTCACCACCGGGGCAGAGGTCTGGGCGCTCAAGCCACCGCCTCCGCCGCAACCGGCGCGGCGTGTTGCGGGATCGGGTCGGCCAGATCGCCCGCCAGGCTGTTGGCATGGGCGCCATGGAGGCGCACATCGACGATGCGGCCCATCAGATGGGAAGGTGCAAAGGCATGGACCGACTGCATGAAGGGGCTGCGGCCCAGCAACTGCCCCTCCAGCTTGCCCACCCGGTCGAACAGCACGCCGATGGTGCGGCCCACCAGCGACTGGTTGAAGGCCACCTGCTGGGCGTTCAGCAATTGCTGTACCGCCTGCAGCCGGTCATCCTTCACCGTCTCTTCCACCTGCCGGTCACCCATGGAGGCGGCGGGCGTGCCGGGGCGGGCGGAATATTTGAAGCTATAGGCCTGGGCGAAACCAATATCGTTGATCAGGCGCAGCGTATCGGCGAAATCCTGATCCGTCTCACCGGGGAAGCCGGTGATGAAATCCGATGACAAAGCCAGATCGGGCTGGCGGCTGCGCAGCCGGTCGATCAGGCGGCGATAATCGTCGGATGTGTGCTTGCGGTTCATCGCCGCTAGAATGCGGTCGCTGCCCGATTGCACCGGCAGGTGCAGGAAAGGCATCAATTGCGGCACGCTGCCATGGGCGTCGATCAGATCGTCATCCATGTCGCGCGGGTGGCTGGTGGTGTAACGGATACGCTGCAGCCCGTCGATTTCCGCCAGCGCCCGGATCAGGCGGCCAAGGCCCCAGACCTTGCCATCCGGCCCGTCGCCATGGAAGGCGTTGACGTTCTGGCCCAGCAGGGTGATTTCCACCGTGCCGCCGGCCACCATGCGCCGCGCCTCGGCCAGCACCTGGGCGACCGGACGGCTATATTCCGATCCGCGCGTATAGGGCACGACGCAGAAGGTGCAGAACTTGTCACAGCCTTCCTGCACCGACAGGAAGGCGGCGGGCCCGTGCTGGCGCGAGCCTTCTTCCGGCAGCAGGTCGAATTTGCTTTCAACCGGGAAATCGGTATTCACCACCCCGCCGGCCCCGCGCACGGCGCGCGTCACCATTTCCGGCAGTTGGTGATAGGTCTGCGGCCCGAACACCATGTCCACATGCGGGGCGCGCATCATGATTTCCGCCCCCTCGGCCTGGGCGACACAGCCGGCCACGGCCAGCACCATGCGCCCACCCTCGGCGGCCTTGTCATTCTGCATCAGGCGCAGGCGGCCCAGTTCGGAATAAACCTTTTCCGATGCCTTTTCGCGGATATGGCAGGTGTTGAGGATGACCATGTCCGCGCCTTCGGGCGTGTCGGTCGGCTCATACCCCAGGGGTGCCAGGACATCGACCATGCGGTCGCTGTCATAGACGTTCATCTGGCAGCCATAGGTCTTGATGAACAGCTTCTTCTTCAACAACGCCCCCCGCCCTTGCCGACGGGGCCTTCCGGCAAAAGATGCACCATGGGTCCGGATACACTACCCGCCCCTTAACCCGCCCAAAATAGGCAAGCTGGTGTCTTAGTCAATAAGGCTGCTTCTGTGCAGAAGGGGTGGGTGGAATGCAGATGCGCCAAACCACCCCTTACCGCCCTTCCGGCACCCCGCAGGCGGCGTTGATGGCCTGATAGGCGGCGGTGGCACCAGCCAGGCTGAACGTGTCGGTCACCCGGCTGCCGCGCGCACTGGTGCCGCGTGCCGTCATCAGGGTACCGTTGCGCAGCGCCTGGCTGATGCTGCGGTCCAGGGCGGCATCGCGGGCCCAGGCACCCTCCCCCTCCACGAACAGCTTGTAGCTTTTGCCGGCGATCTGCAGCATCGCCTCGCTGCGTTCCTCGAACGGATATCCGGCAATGTAGTTCACCACATCCAGGCTGTTTTCTGCCGGACGGTGGGTGACCAGCAGAAACACGTCGCCGCGCTTGGTGAAATCCCCCTCCTGCCGTTTGGGCCGGCTGACCATCCAGCAGACGGGGCCGGATGCTTCATGCAGCATGAAGGCATTCCAATCCCGGAAACTGCCCAGCAGGCGCGGTTCCGCCGCACCGGCCGGCGCTGCCATTGCCAGGGCCAGGATGGACAGGGTGAGGGTCTTCTTCCAGCGTGCCGCGCGCATTGGACCTTTCTGCCTGGGTGACGAATCAGGGAAGCCTTTCAGGTGTAACGGAAATCAGCGGCTAAACGAAGGTGGAAAAATAATGTGTGTGTTGGTGATCCAACGGATAGGTCCACCCGTATCAACGTTGTGATGAAACAAGGCGGCCATTATAGTCCGTGCCCACGCGGACCACTGGACCGGAACCCCGAGAGGGGGGCTCCGCGTCGGCGTATGGACAGGATGACCGCCCCCGACATGGCCCAAAGCGCAGAGATTGACCGGACCAACGGCCTATTGCTTCGCGTGGCGCGGGAAAATGACCGACAGGCCTTTGTCGAACTGTTTCATCATTTCGCCCCCCGGCTGAAATCCTTCCTGCTGAAAGGCGGGGCGGATGCCGGGATGGCGGAGGAGATTGTCCAGGATGTCATGGTGACGGTCTGGCGCCGGGCCGGCAGTTTCGACCCCGCCCTTGCTGCTGCCGGCACCTGGATTTTCACCATCGCCCGTAACCGCCGCATCGACCGGCTGCGCCAGGAAAGGCGGCCGGAGATTGATCTGGACGATCCGGCCCTGGTGCCGGCCCCGGTGAATGCGGCGGATGAAGGGATGATGATCGAGGAACAGTCGGTCAGGCTGCACCGGGCGATCCGGGAACTGCCGGCCGAACAGGCGGAATTACTGAAAATGGCCTATTTCCAGGACAAGGCGCACAGCGCCATCGCGCAGGAAAGCAACCTGCCGCTGGGGACCGTAAAGTCCCGGCTGCGGCTGGCGCTGGCCCGCCTGCGCAAGGCGCTGGACCCGGCGGAACTGGGTGGGGGTGCATGATGGAACCGTTGGATCATTTCCTCCAGGCCGCAACGATGGCCCCTTCCCACCACCCGACAGAGGATCTGCTGCTGGCCTATGCTGCTGGCGGGCTGGATGAGGCGATGTCGCTGGTGGTGGCCACCCATCTGGCGCTCTGTCCCCGCTGCCGGGCAGAGGTGACGCGGTTGGAAGCGGTGGGCGGCGCCTTGATCGACGATCTGGCCCCGGTGGCGCTGGGCGCCGGTGCGCTGGATGCCGTGTTGGCCCGGCTGGATGAACCCAACCACGATCCCATCCCCCTGCCCGTGGCTCGCCGTCGCCCGGCGGGTCCGGTGCCGGTGCTGCCGGAACCGCTGCGATCCTATATCGGTGGGGATATCGACCGCATTGGCTGGTCGCGTACCATTCCGGGGCTGGAAGAATCGGATATCGTCTGTGGCGACCGTCGTCGCAGCCGGGTGCGGATGATGCGTATCCGGGGCGGCATGGGGATGCCGCGCCATACCCATCATGGCAATGAACTGACCCTGGTGCTGGCCGGCGGTTTCGCCGATGAGACGGGGCATTTCCTGCGCGGCGATCTGGCCGTCACCGACCCCAGCATCGATCATCGTCCGGTGGCCGATGATGATGGCGACTGTATCTGTCTGGCGGTGACGGATGCGCCGCTGCGCCTGACCGGGCGGTTCCTGCGGCTGCTGAACCCGTTTCTGCGCTTATGATGATGGGGTGCCGGGGGCTTTCCCGTCATCCCTCCACCGCCTCCGCCAGCACCTCACACAGGTTCACCAGCATCCCCGCCGTGGCACCCCAGATATAGCGGTCGCCATAGGGGAAGGCCCAGAAATGGCGGATGGCGCCCTTGAACTCGCGGCCCTCCCGCTTGCGGTTGGCCGGGTTCAGGATGAAGGAGAGCGGCACCTCGAACACCGTATCCACCTCATAGGGATCGGGGTTCAGGATGAAAGGCGGGCGCACAAAGCCTACCACCGGCACCACGCGATAACCGGTGCGGGTGATATAGGTGTCCAGATTGCCCAGCAGCTCGATATGGTGGCGGGGCAGGCCCACCTCCTCCTCCGTCTCCCGCAGGGCGGTGGCCTGGGGATCTTCATCCTCCGGCTCCACCCCGCCGCCGGGAAAGCTGATCTGGCCGGCATGGCTGGCCAGATGGGCGGTGCGCTGGGTGAACAGGATGGTGAAACCATCCGGCCGGTCGACCAGCGGCACCAGCACGGCCGCTTCGCGCAGTTCCCCCGGAATCAACAGACCGGGATTGCCATCCCCATCGCCGCGCACATCAATCAGGCGTGATGGTTGATGCCGGCGGCGCTGGAACACCGACCGGATGTCATTTTCGCCGATGCTCAGCCCTCCGGCATCGGCCCCAGTGGAAAGAATTCCCCCTTGCTCCATAACCCGATTTCGACCCCGCGCTCTGTCTCAACCGTTTCGGCCCGTTCGACCAGCTCATAGAAGACCGCACGGTTGATGCGCGCTTCCAAGGGCGTCGTCTCAGGCCCACGGATCAGGATATAGGGGTTCGGCTCCCCTGTCGCGGGGTCCGTTGACACCCGGATGGGATGATCCTTTCCGGCAGTCACCTCCTCATCCAGATTGGTGCGGAAAACCAGTGTCTGATCACGGCCCTGGCCGGTGGCCTCCACCGCCACTGCGACAAAGGGCGCATCCTCCACCACGATGCGCCCGCGTTCGGCCGGCGTGATCAGCCAGAAATCACCGGCCTCATCCCGCCGCAGCACGGTGGAAAACAGTTTCACCATCGCCGGGCGACCGATGGGGCTGCCGTGGTAATACCAGGTACCGTCCCGGGCGATGCGGATATCATAGGCTTCGTCTTCCGCACTGGGGCCCTTGCGGGCACCGGCCAGCAGGCCGGCAGCCTGATCGGCGGAAACGGGGGACTTTGCCTTATTCTGCTTGCTTTCCGGCATGGTGGCATCAAACCATGTGGTAGAGGATGGGCAGGCGGTGGCCTGCCCTATTGATAACATAGTCGTGACGGCTTGGTTCTGGTACCCACTGCACTTAAGTGGATAAAAGGCCGCCGGCCTGCCGCCCCATTTCCGGTTTCAAGGGAAGATGATGGTAGACACCCTGGATTTCAGCCGTTCGACCGATCCCCAGGCCCTGTTGCGGGAGGTGGAGGCGCTGGGCGTGAAGCTGGCGGCGGCGCGCGACGCCATCGGCCGGGTGATCTATGGCCAGCAGCAGGCGATTGACCTCTCGCTGGTCACGCTGCTGGCCGGCGGGCATCTGCTGCTGATCGGCGTGCCGGGCCTGGCCAAGACACGGCTGGTGGAAACGCTGGGCACGGTGATGGGGCTGGATGAACGCCGCATCCAATGCACGCCCGACCTGATGCCCGCCGATATTCTGGGCTCCGAAGTGCTGGAGGAAGGGCAGGATGGCCGGCGTTCCTTCCGCTTCATCCCCGGCCCGGTCTTCAGCCAGTTGCTGATGGCCGATGAAATCAACCGCGCCAGCCCGCGCACCCAGTCGGCCCTGCTGCAGGCGATGCAGGAAGGGCGCGTCTCCGTCGCTGGGCATTACCACCCGCTGCCCCGCCCCTTCCATGTGCTGGCCACCCAGAACCCGCTGGAACAGGAAGGGACATACCCGCTGCCAGAGGCGCAGTTGGACCGGTTCCTGATCCAGGTGGATGTCGATTACCCGGATCGTGATGCCGAACGGCGGATGATGATCGCCACCACCGGTGCCGATACCGCCACCGCTCCCACCGTGCTGACCCCGGCGGACCTGATGGCGGCGCAGGCCCTGGTCCGCCGCATCCCGGTGGGGGACAGTGTGGTCGATGGCATTCTGGACATGGTGCGCAATGCCCGCCCGGCGGATAGCAGCCTGGCCGCTGTGCGCCAGCATGTGGCCTGGGGCCCCGGCCCCCGCGCCTCGCAATCCCTGATGCTTGCCGCCCGCGCCCGTGCCCTGCTGGATGGGCGGCTGACGCCCTCGCTGGATGATGTGGTGGAACTGGCGGGGCCGGTGCTGCGCCACCGCATGGCGCTGAATTTCTCCGCCCGCGCCGACGGGGTGACGCTGGACGATGTGATCGGCCAGCTTTGCGCGCCCCTGCGCTGACGGCGGTTTGGCCATGGCCCCCCGCCTGCTCTATGATCCCAGCGCCCAGGCGCTGCGTGCGCAACACCGGGCCGAGGATCTGGCGCTGGCCCTGCCGCCCCTGCTGGTGGCCGCCGAACGGGTGGCGGCCAGCGTGGCCCAGGGGGCCCATGGCCGCCGCCGCGTCGGCACGGGTGAGACCTTCTGGCAATTCCGCCGCTATCAGCCGGGCGATGCGCTGACGCGGGTGGATTGGCGGCAATCCGCCAAGACCGCCCATATTTTCGTGCGGGAGAATGAGTGGGAGGCGGCGCAGACCGTCTGGCTGTGGCGCGATGACAGCCCGTCCATGCATTGGCGTTCCACCAAGGCGCTGCCCACCAAGCGGGAACGGGCCGACCTGCTGGCCCTGGCCCTGTCGGTGCTGCTGGTGCGCGGCGGGGAACGGGTTTCGCTGGCCGGCAGCGATGTGCCGGCCTCTGCCGCGCGCAGTATCACGCCCCGGCTGGCCTTGTGGCTGACGGGGCAGAGCACCTGGCACCAGGGCAGCGGCCTGCCGCCCGATGAACCTTTGCCGCGCCATGCCCGCGCCGTGCTGATCGGCGATCTGCTGGCCCCGCTGGACCCGGTGCGGGCTGCCGTTTCGCGGCTGGCCGGACGCGGTGTGCGCGGTCATCTGGTGCAGGTGCTGGACCCGGCGGAAGAAACCCTACCCTTTGACGGGCGGGTGGAATTCCGCGGCCTGGAAGGCGAAGGCCGCCTGCTGGTGCCCAATGTGCAGGCGGTGCGGGAGGCCTATCGCGAAAAGCTGGCGGCCCAGCGCGACGGGCTGGCTGCCATTGCCCGCGCTGCCGGCTGGACACTGACCCTGCACCGTACCGACAAGCCGCCGCAGACGGCCCTGTTGTCGCTCTGGTCGTCGCTGTCGGCGGCGACGGGGTTGGATTGAACACATGCTGAGTTTCGGAACGCTCGCCTTTGCCGCCCCCTGGCTGCTGGTTCTGCTGGCGGGCTTGCCGCTGCTGTACTGGCTGCTGCGCGTCACCCCGCCCAACCCGCGTTCGGTCAGCTTCCCGGCCCTGCGGCTGCTGCTGGACCTGTCCGCGCGGGAGGAAACGCCGGCCCGCACGCCGCTCTGGCTGCTGATCCTGCGGCTGGTGCTGGCGGCGCTGGTGATCCTGGCGCTGGCCCGCCCGCTGCTGAACCCCGCCGCCGATCTGCCGGGCGCTGGCCCGCTGCTGCTGGTGGTGGATGATGGCTGGGCGGCGGCGCGCGACTGGCCGGCGCGGCAGCAGGGCATGGAACGATTGCTGGCCCAGGCCGACCGCCAGGGCCGCAGCGTGGCGATCCTGACCACCGCCCAAGCCGCCAATGGCGATGCCCCTGCCCTGCGCGGGCCGATGGCGGTGGGCGATGCGCGCGCGCTGGCCCAATCGCTGCGGCCCAGCCCCTGGGCCACCGACCGCGCGGCCGCCACCAAGGCGCTGGATGCATTCCGCCCCGATGGTTCGCCCTACATCGCCTATCTCAGCGATGGCATTGCCGCTTCGGGTAATGATACCGCCACGGCGGGGCTGATCGCCCGGCTGCGCCAGTTTGGTGCCATGTCGGTGCTGGCGGATGGGGCCGAACGCCCGGCCCTGCTGCTGCGCCCGCCGCAGGATGATGGCACCGGGCTGGTGGTGACGGTGGAACGCTCCCAGGCCGACCTGCCGCAACCGGCCCTGCTGCGGGCGCTGGGCGAGGATGGGCGTCTGCTGGGCAGCTTTGATATCGTGCTGGCAGCAGGCGAACTGCGCCGCCAAGTGAAGCTGGATCTGCCCACCGAACTGCGCAACCAGCTTTCCAGCCTGCGGCTGGAGGGCCAGGAAACGGCGGGGGCCGTGGTGCTGCTGGATGAACGCTGGCGCCGCCGCCCGGTGGGGCTGGTGTCGGGCAATGCGGCGGGGGAAACGCCGCTGCTCTCCGATCTCTATTATCTGGATAAGGCGCTGTCACCCTTTGCTGAGGTGCGGCGCGGCGATATTGGCAAGCTGCTGGACCGCGATCTGGCGGTGTTGATCCTGGCCGATGTCGGCAACCTGTCAGAGGCCGAATCGGCCCGGCTGGACGCCTGGATGCAGCAGGGCGGCGTGCTGCTGCGCTTTGCCGGCCCGCGTCTGGCGCAGAATGCCGACCGGCTGGTGCCCGTCTTCCTGCGCGCCGGCGACCGCGCGCTGGGCGGGGCCCTGTCGTGGGAGGAGCCGGCGCGGCTGGCCCCCTTTGCCGAAGACAGCCCCTTTGCCGGCCTGCCCGTGCCCGATGATGTGACGGTAAAACGCCAGGTGCTGGCCGAACCCTCGGTCGATCTGGCCGGGCGTACCTGGGCCCGGCTGGCCGATGGCACGCCGCTGGTGACGGGGGAACGCAAGGGCCGGGGGGCGCTGGTGCTGGTGCATACCAGTGCCGGGCCGGAATGGTCCAGTCTGGCGCTGTCCGGCCTTTATGTGGATATGCTGCGCCGGCTGGTGGCGCTGTCCGCCGGGGTGGCCGGTGGGGAACAGGTGGGCACCCTGCCGCCGCAACAGATGCTGGATGGTTTCGGCCATCTGACCCCGCCGCCGGCCACCGCCTTCCCCATCGCCGCCAAGGCGCTGGCGGCGGCCCCGGCGGGTGGCTTGCCCGGCCCGGCCCATCCGCCCGGTTTTTATGGCACCGCCGATGCCCGGCAGGTGTTGAACCTGTCGCCCGCCGTGCCCGCGCTGGCCGCCATTGACCCGCTGCTGGCGGGGCTGCCGCGCACGCTGTACGCGGGCGGGGGTGAGAGAGATTTGATGCCGACCCTGCTGACCCTGGCGCTGATCCTGGGCCTGATCGACCTGCTGGCCGGCCTGTGGCTGCGCGGGCTGCTGCGGCCCCCGTCCAGCCTGCGCCGCGCCGCCCCGCTGGCCTTGCTGCTGCTGGGCGTGTCGCTGGCGCTGCCGGTGCCGGTGCCGCCGGCGGATGCCCAGCCGTCCGTTCGTCCCGCCAGCACCCCGGATGAAAAGGCGGTGCAGGCGGCCAATGCCAATTGGCTGGCCTATGTCCGCACCGGTGACAATCTGGTGGATAATACCAGCCGCGCCGGGCTGGAAGGGCTGGCCCGCGCGCTGGATGACCGCACGGCGATCGAGGTGGCGGGCGCCATGCCGATCGACCTGGAAACGGATGAGCTGGCCTTCTACACCCTGATCTATTGGCCGCTGACCGACGGGCAGACCAGCCTGTCCGACCCGGTGCGGGAAAAGCTGAACCGTTATATGCGCCAGGGCGGCATGGTGCTGGTGGATACGCGCGCCGGCAACGGTGGCAATGGCGCCGGGCCGGGCGGCCCGGCGCTGGAAGCCCTGCTGAAGGGGCTGGATATCCCGCCGCTGGCCCCGGTGGGGCCGGAGCATGTGCTGACCCGCGCCTTTTATCTGCTGAATGATTTTCCGGGCCGCTATGCCGGTGGGGAACTCTGGGCGGAGGCGCAGGAAGACCAGATGAATGACGGGGTTTCCGGCATCATCATCGGTGCCAATGACTGGGCATCTGCCTGGGCGGTGGATGACGGTGGGCGACCGCTGAACGCCATGGCCTCGGGTTCCGAACGGCAGCGGGAAATGGCCATCCGCACCGGCATCAATTTCGTGATGTATGCCATGACCGGCAATTACAAAGCCGATCAGGTGCATGTGCCGGCGATCCTGGAAAGGCTGGGGCAATGAACGGCACCGCCATCGCGCTTGATCCGCTGATCCCGCTGGGTTTGCTGCTGGCCCTGGCCACCATCGCCCTGGTGCTTTCCGCCTATGCGCTGTGGCGGCGGGCGCGGGGGGGCTGGCTGCGGTTGGGCGGTTTCGCCGTCATCCTGCTGGCCCTGCTGAACCCCGCCTGGGTGGAGGAAAAGCGGGAGCCGATCAAGGATGTCGCCGTCATCGTGCTGGACCAGTCGCCCAGCCAGAAGATCGGCGACCGCATGGCGCGGGGGGAAAAGGCCCTGGCCGACCTGCAACAGCACCTGCAACGCTATACCGACCTGGATGTGCGCGTGGTGCGCAGCCAGTCCGCCGATGGGCCGGACGGGGCCGCCGTGGATGAAACCAGGCTGATGGAGGCAATGACCCGCGCCGTGGCCGATGTGCCGCGCCGCCGCATCGCCGGTGCCGTGCTGATCACCGACGGGCAGGTGCATGATGTGGCCACATCCCTGCCGGGGCTGGCCGGCTTCGGCCCCGTGCATACGCTGCTGACGGGGCAGAAGGATGAGGGCGACCGCCGCCTGACCATCGTGCAGGCCCCCAGCTTCGGCATTGTCGGCAAGGATGTCTCCGTCACCATCCGGGTGGATGATCTGCCGGGCGGCGGTGACGGGGCCGCCGCCGTGCAGTTGCGCCGCGATGGGCAGCCGACAGAGGAACTGACCGTGCCTGTGGGGCAGGAGGTGTCGCTGACCCTGCCGCTGTCGCATGGCGGGGTGAATGTCTTTGAACTGACGGTGGCGGCGGGGCCGCAGGAACTGACCCTGGCCAATAACAAGGCGGCCATTGTGGTGAACGGCGTGCGCGACCGGCTGCGGGTGCTGCTGGTCTCCGGTGAACCCCATGCCGGGGAGCGCACCTGGCGCAACCTGCTGAAGGCCGATCCCTCGGTCGATCTGGTGCATTTCACCATTCTGCGCCCGCCGGAAAAGAATGATGGTACCCCCATCCGTGAATTGTCGCTGATCGCCTTCCCGATCCGCGAGCTGTTTGAGATGAAGCTGTCGGAATTCGACCTGATCATCTTCGACCGCTATAAAAAGCGCGGTGTGATCAACAACATGTATCTGGCGAATATCGCCGAATATGTGGAAAAGGGCGGGGCCTTCCTGGAAGCCAGCGGGCCGACCTTTGCGACACCATTGTCGCTCTATCGTTCGCCGCTGGGCACCGTGCTGCCGGGGGAACCGACGGGGCAGGTGATTGAAAAGCCCTTTACCCCCAGCGTCACCGACCTGGGCCGCCGCCATCCGGTGACGGCCGGGCTGACCGATGCGGCGGACGGGGTGGGGCAGTGGGGCCGCTGGTTCCGCCAGATCGACGTGACCGCCGACCGGGGGTCGACGGTGATGGCCGGTGCCGATGGCCGCCCGCTGCTGATCCTGGACCGGGTGGGGCAGGGGCGGGTGGCACAGCTTGCCTCGGATCAGATCTGGCTCTGGTCACGCGGTTATGAAGGCGGCGGGCCCCAGGCCGAGCTGCTGCGCCGGCTGGCCCATTGGCTGATGAAAGAGCCGGAGCTGGAAGAAAACGACCTGCGCACCGCCGTGGATGGCAGCCGCATCACCATCAGCCGTCGTTCGCTGGAACCGGACACGCGGCCGGTGCGCGTCACCTCGCCTTCCGATGTGGAGCGAGAGGTTGAGATGCGCGAGACTGGTGACGGGCTGGCCAGTGCCAGCCTGGCCGCCACGGAACCCGGCATCTGGCGGGTGACGGATGGGGAGCGCACGGCGCTGGCCGTGGTTGGCACCCTGAACCCGCCCGAACTGGCCGATATGCGCAGCACCACGGAAAAGCTGGCCCCGGTGGCCAAGGCCACGGGCGGTGGTTTCTTCTGGCTGGCACCTGATGGCGGGGCGGGGGAGATCCCCAGCGTGCGCCGCACCCGGCCCGACCGCGATCAGGCCGGATCGGGCTGGCTGGGCCTGCGCGCCAATGGGGATTATACGGTGACCGGCGTCACCCAGGTGCCGCTGCTGCCCGGCCTGCTGGTACTGGCCGGCGTGCTGGGTCTGCTGCTGGCGGCGTGGCGGCGCGAAGGGCGGGGCGGCTAAGCCGCTCTCCGATGGTTAAAGCAAAGGCCCGGTGGCTGGCTGCCACCGGGCCTCTATTGTTATTGGTCTCTCTTTCCCGTCACCCCGGCACAGACCGGGGAGCGGCAGGTAGAGGGAATAGGGACAGAAAGCGTCCACCTGCAAATTTTTTATATTTCCCAAACACATAACCGTCATTCCCGCGAAGGCGGGAATGACGGCTATGAAATGGCGAGGGTACGGAAAGAGGGGGACTTTCTGGGCAGACACTGATCCCTGCTTATTCCGCCTTCAGCACACCGCGTTCCAACTGGTCGCGTTCGATGCTCTCAAACAGGGCGCGGAAATTGCCCTCACCAAAGCCGTCATCGCCCTTGCGCTGGATGATCTCAAAGAAGATCGGGCCGATCACCGTGGCGGTGAAGATCTGCAACAGCAGCCCGCCACCCGGCGCGCCATCCAGCAGGATGCCGCGCTGGCGCAATTCTTCCGTCGGCTGGCCATGGCCGGGCAGTCGTTCTGCCAGCATGTCGTAATAGGCGGCCGGCGGCGGGGTCATGAACGTGATGCCGTTCGCCTTCAGCGCATCATAGGTCTTGATGATATCGTCGGTGGCCAGCGCGATATGCTGGATACCTTCGCCCTTGTACTCGCGCAGATATTCCTCGATCTGGTCGACGCGGCCTTCCACGCCGGCACTTTCATTGATCGGGATGCGGATCTTGCCGCAGGGGGCGGTCAGCGCCCGGCTCTTCAGGCCGGTCAGCTTGCCTTCAATGTCGAAATAGCGGATCTGCTGGAAATTGAAGAGCTTGTTGTAGAAATCGAACCAATGGTCCATGCGGCCGCGATGGACATTGTGGGTCAGGTGGTCCACCAGCGTCAGGCCGCAGCCGGTGGGGTGCTGTTCGGCCCCCTCCACCGGCACGAAGTCGATATCATAGATCGATGCCGGGCTTTGAGTGCGATCCACCAGATAGATCAGGCTGCCGCCGATGCCTTCAATGGCGGGGATGTTCAGCTCCATCGGGCCGATGGCGCCCTTCACCTCCCGCGCGCCCAGTTCCAGGGCGCGGCGATGGGCGAAGGCGGCATCCTTGACCCGGAAAGCCATGGCGCAGGCGCTGGGCCCATGGGCGCGGGCGAACTGCTGGGCCAGGCTTTCCGGCTCCCCATTGACGATGAAATTGATGTCGCCCTGGCGGTACAGGCTGACCTTCTTGGACCGGTGGGTGGCCACCTTGGTGAAGCCCAGCGTGACGAACAGTGCCTCCAGCGCCGCGACATCGGGGGCGGTATATTCAACAAACTCAAACCCGTCGGTGCCCATGGGGTTGTCCCACAGGTTACCCACCAGCTTGCCGTTCTCCACCCGCGCATTCATGCCGCCATCCACCATCGCCGCCTCCCGTTCTTTGGTTCGCTCCTGGAATTGTTTCAGATGATACGATAAGTCGCGGGGCATGTCCTTGCGAAGTGCGGGCGGAAAGGCGCATTCTGCGGTGACAAATTGCGCGAAAACTTTCAAACGGGGCGGAAGATGAAGGAAAGCGGGTTGGATGCAGCAGATATTCGCATACTTGCTGCGTTGCAGCGCAATGGCCGGCTTTCCAATGTCGATCTGGCCGAACAGGTGGGCCTGTCACCCAGCCCCTGCCTGCGCCGGGTGCGCGATCTGGAGGAAAAGGGCTTCATCCAGGGCTATACCGCCATCCTGGACCGGCGGAAGCTGGGCATGGGGGTGGTGGCCTTCGTGGAGGTGAAGATCGACCAGAATGCCGAAGGTGACGCTGATTTCCGGCGCGGCATCCTGCTGCTGCCGGAGGTGGTGTCCTGCTTCGTGATGACGGGGACGATGGATTATCTGCTGCAGGTGGTGGTGGAGGATCTGGACGCGTTCGCCGATCTCTCCATGCGCAAGCTGCTGTCGATCAAGGGGGTGAAGGAGGTGAAATCCAGCTTCGTGCTGGATGTGGTGAAACATTCCACCAACCTGCCTTTGCCACGCCCTGGTGTGGGTGCTTGAAGAACTGGTCAGGCGCAAACGCCAGCTCGGAACGCCTTTTTTCTTTCGACGCCTGGGCGTTCCAGTACCGTCATTCCCGCGAAGGCGGGAATCCAAAATCCGTGCTGTCGTATGGATTCCCGCCTTCGCGGGAATGACGGTTATAGCGCTGGAAATAAAGAAAAATTTCCGGCACGCCCTCTCAAGGCCGCCAGCCGCCCAGCGGGTAATCCTGCAGCGGGTGATATGTCACCCCTGATGAACCCCGCACACTTTCATACAGGGTGAAGCGGTCCACCGGGAACGGCCCTTCCCGCAGCAGCCCATGGGTTTCCATATACAGCCCCAGCCGGGTGGCCGGGGTTTCCTTCAGATAGGCCAGGGTGACATGGGGGCTGAATTTGCGCTCCTCCGGCGGCAGCCCGGCGCGGACCAAGGCGGATTCCACCTTGGCCTGCAGGTGCAGCAGCGGGTCGGATGCCGCCACCCCGGCCCACAGCGCATGTTGGCGGTGGCCCTGGCCAAAACTGCCGACACCATCCAGCGTCAGCGTGAAATCCGGGGCCACCACCAGATCAAGGGCCCCATCCACATCCTGCGCCGTGCCTTCATCCACCTCCCCGATATAGCGCAGGGTCAGATGGTAGTTTTCAGGTGCTACCCAGCGCACACCGGGAAGCCCGGCAGCCCGCCGGGCCAGCCCCTCGCAAATATCCTCCGGCATTGCGATGCCGACGAACAGGCGCAGCATGTGAATAACCCTCGCCCCCCTTTTTGATTACAGGCAGGGGTTGGGGTTGGCGGCCTGCACCTGACCCAGTTCCGCCAGCACTTCAGCCGACAGGGTGATCTCACCGGCCCCGATGGCGATACGCAACTGTTCGATGCTGGTGGCCCCGATGATGCTGCTGGTGACGAAGCGCCGGGTCAGGGTGAAGGCGATGGCCATCTGCGCCGGGTCCAGCCCATGGCGGCGGGCAATGTCCAGATAGGCCAGCGTCGCCGCCTCCCCGCGTGGATTGTCATAGCGGGAACTGCGGTTATCGATGGAGCGGCGGGAACCGGCGGGGATGGCGCCGTTGAGATATTTGCCCGTCAGCGTGCCGCCCGCCAGCGGGGAATAGGCCAGCAGCCCGACATCTTCGCGCAACGCCACTTCGCTCAGGCCCGCTTCGAAACTGCGGTTCAGCAGGCTATAGGGATTCTGGATGGAAACGACGCGTTCCAGCCCCAGTCGTTCGGCCGCCATGATGAAGCGCATCACGCCCCACGGCGTCTCATTCGACAGGCCGATATGGCGCACCTTGCCCTGGCGCACCAGATCGGACAGGGCGGCCAGCGTCTCTTCAATCGGCACTTCACCCGGTTCGGCCACCGGGTGTTCAACGCTGCGGCCGAACCGGTCAGCCTTCCGGTCGGGCCAATGCAGTTGGTAGAGATCCAGATAATCGGTGCGCAGCCGTTTCAGGCTGGCCTCGATGGCGGTGTTGATATTGGCGCGGTCGGCCCGCGCCCCGCCACCCCGCACATAGGGGAAGCCACCGTCGGCATTGCCGATCACCTTGCTGGCCAGCACCACATCCTTGCGGCGACCGGTGCGGGCAAACCAGTTGCCGATGATTTCCTCGGTGCGGCCATAGGTCTCCGGCGTCGGCGGAGCGGAATACATTTCCGCCGTGTCCCAAAATGTCAGCCCATGATCCAGGGCCAAATCCATCTGGGCGAAGCCTTCGGCTTCGCTGTTCTGGCGGCCCCAGGTCATGGTGCCCAGGCAGATCGACGGCACCATCAGATCGGTGCGGCCAAGCTTGCGGTGATCCATCAGGCAATTCCTTCAGGGAAAACGGGTCACCCTCACGCCAAAGCCTCTGCCGGGGCGGGGAAATGGCACTCATCCCCCCTGCAGCTTGACGCTCACCTCGACAATGCCATGGTCGTCCGGGTTGTCATGGGCAGTAAAGCCCAGTTCGCGGCAAAGGCCCAGCATGGAGACATTCTCCCGCAGTACCTCCCCAAACACTTCATGGATACCACGA
Organism: Azospirillum sp. RU38E; assembly: GCA_943370215.1. Classification (GTDB taxonomy): domain Bacteria; phylum Pseudomonadota; class Alphaproteobacteria; order Azospirillales; family Azospirillaceae; genus Niveispirillum. The sequence continues at coordinate 5,554 of CALRQC020000036.1, read as the reverse complement.
TCCTTGGCATAGGCCAGAATTTCCCGCATCAGCAGCGATCCCAAGCCCTTGCCCTTCATGTCGCTGCGCACCAGCACAGCATATTCGGCCCGTTCATGGTTGGGATCGGCGGTGATGCGGACGACGCCATAGACGGGGCCCTTGCCATCGGCATCCATCATGCCCGTCGGGATGGCGACCAGGGCCATTTCACGGTCATAATCGATCTGCGTCAGCCGGGCGGCCATCTGGTGCGACAGGCGGCGCAGCGGCGCGAAGAAGCGCAGGCGCAAATCCTCCACACTGGTGTTGGACACCTGATCATGGATCAGCGGCTCATCCTCCGGCCGGATCGGCCGGATCAGGAATTCCTGCCCATCGCGCAGATTGACCTTGTGTTCCAGGCGCTTGGGATAGGCACGGATGGCCAGCCGGTGGCGAGCATGTTCGGTGATCGGCACCACCCGGATGCGGGCATCCAGGGCCAGGATGCCGGTTTCGTCGGCGAAGAGCGGGTTGATGTCCAACTCGGCGATTTCCGGGAAATCGATCACCAACTGGCTGATCTTGGTCAGCGACAGGGCGATGGCATCCAGGTCGGCCGCCGGCCGGTTGCGGTACCCTTTCAACAGCTTATAGACGCGGGTGCGGGCCATCGCCTCATGCGCGAGGTTCAGGTTCAGCGGTGCCAGCGTCAGCGCCTTGTCGCCCACCACCTCCACCGAGGTGCCGCCGGCACCGAACAGGATGATGGGGCCGAACAGGCTGTCATCCACCATGCCGACGATCAGTTCATGCGCCCCCGGCCGGTGCGCCATTTCCTGCACGGTGAAACCTTCGATCCGGGCCTCCGGATAGACGCTGCGCACCCGCTCCAGCATGGCTTCGGACTCTGCCCAGACCTGGGCCGGCAGCAGGTTCAGCGCCACGCCACCCACATCGGATTTATGGGTGATGTCCTGCGACAGGATTTTCAGCGCGATGCGCCCGCCCAGCCGCTTGGCCGCGCGTTCGGCCTCTGCCGGGCTGGCGGCGATCACCGTCTGCACACAGGGGATGCCATAGGCGCGCAACACCTCCTTCGCCTCATATTCCGACAGCCAGGGCCGCCCTTCCTTCAGGGCGGCGTCTATCGGGGCACGGGCGGCGGCCATATCCACATCGAACTGTTCGGGCACGCTGGTCGGCGTTTCCATCAACAGTTCCTGGTTGCGCTGATAGCGTACCAGATGCAGGAAGGCCGTCACCGCCTGATTGGGCGTGTGGTAATTGGGGATGCGCGCGGCATCGAACAGCTTGCGCGCCGGGGCCGCCTGCTGCTCGCCCAGCCAGTTGGTCAGGATCGGCACCTTGCGGTCGCCCCCGCCGCGCTGGTTGCGGGCCTGTGCTGCGGCCACCACGGCCTGGGCGGCATCGCGCCCATCGGCCACCGCCGTCGGGCAATTCAGCACCAGCACGGCATCACAGCCGCGATCCTCCATCAGGATGTTCAGCGCATCGGTATAACGTTTGCCATCGGCATCGCCGATAATATCCACCGGGTTGCCATGGCTCCAGGTCGGCGGCAGTACCTTGTTCAGCTTTTCCAGCGTTTCCGGTGACAATTGCGCCAGCTTGCCGCCGCCATCAATCAAGGCATCGGTGGCCAGCACGCCGACACCGCCGCCATTGGTCAGGATGGCCAGCCGGTCGCCCTTGATATGCACACCGGTGGCCAGCGTCTCCACGGCGGAGAACAACTCGTCCAACTCGCCCACCCGCAACATGCCGGCGCGGCGGAAGGCGGCATCATAGACGGCATCGGCCCCGGCCAGCGCACCGGTATGAGAAGAGGCCGCGCGCGAGCCTTCCTCGCTGCGGCCGGCTTTGATGACGATCACCGGCTTGGAACGGGCGGCAGCACGGGCCGCCGACATGAATTTGCGCGCACTGGTGATGGCTTCCACATACAACAGGATGGCGCGCACCCCGGCATCCTGGGCCAGATAATCCAGCATGTCGCCGAAATCCACATCCGACATGGAGCCCAGCGAGATCAGGTGGGAAAAGCCGATGCCGCGTGGCGTGGCCCAATCCACCACCGATGTGACGATGGCGCCGGACTGGGCGACCAGCGCGATATCGCCCTTCAGCGGCGGCACATGGCAGAAACTGGCATTCAGTCCTTGGCCCGGCACCATGATGCCCAGACAGTTCGGCCCGATGACGCGCAGCAGGTGCGGGCGGGCGGCATCCAGCACGGCCTGCTGCAGCTTGCGCCCTTCCTCCCCCATCTCCCCGAAACCGGCGGTGATGACGACGGCGGCCTTGGTGCCCCTGGCCCCCAGCTCGGCGATCAGGCCCGGCACGGTGGCGGGCGGGGTGGCGATGACGGCCAGATCGGGCACCACCGGCAGATCCGCCACGGATTTATAGGCCAGCACGCCTTCGATGCTGGCTTCACGCGGGTTCACCGGCATGACCGGGCCTTCGAACCCGGCATTGAACAGATTGCGGGCAATCACCTTACCCACCGAGCGGTCGCGGCGGCTGGCCCCGATCAGGGCGACAGAGCGCGGCTTGAACAGCCGGTCCAGGTTGCGGATCGTCATCGGGCGTTCCTTCTCGCTGGCTCAACCCATCGTCTGGACAAGACGGTGCGGGTGATGCTGACAGATCATGGCCGCACCATAAACCCCGCCAATGGTAAGGCGATGACATGTATCAATCACCCGGTTGGTTTGTTTTGCTACCGGGGTTTCGGTTGATGAATATTTTGTGAACCGGGATGGTCAGGGTGCCGCGGCATCACCCGATCCTTGGCCCAGCCCCTTCAGGGCCAGTTTGGCCTGTTCATGCCCGGCATTGGCGGCCCGCGACAGCCAGATGCGGGCCGCCGCCAGATCCTGCGGCACGCCGCGCCCTTCCCAATGCATCAGGCCCAGGCGATAGGCGGCCTCGGCCAGTGGTGGTTCGCGCGAGGGCAAAGGCAGGCCGGGTCGGATAGGCGGCGGTGGGGTGGCCGCCAGCCGGTAGAAGCGGGCCGCCAGATCGGCATTGCGCAGTAACCCGCCGCTGCCATGGTCGAAGGCATCCGCCATCAGAAAGGCGCCCAGGGTGCTGCCCTGGCAGGCATGGTCAAAAGCCACCGCCATGGCAGGGCGGTCGGCAAAGGGTACCTTGCCCGCTGCCACCCCCGCCCGGCGGATATCCACACACGGATCGGCCATGCGGCATTGGTCCAGCCCGGCACAGACCATGGGGGCCGGTGCCGGGGCTGGCACGCAGCCGCCGGCCAGCAAAACCAGCAGCAGGGTAGCGCCGGTTTTCAGGCCGCGACAGCGGCGGGGACGGGAAGGGGGCATGGCCGGTTCCTGCAACGGGGCACCGATCAGATGATAATGCCGTCGCCACCGGCTTTCCAAGGGAGCGAACCGCCCCACCGCAGCCGATTGACAAGTCGTCCACCCATGCTATCTGCGCTGGGTGAACAATTAAGGATACATCATATGATCCGCGTGCATCACCTGAACATTTCCCGCTCCCTGCGCGTGCTTTGGCTGCTGGAGGAGGCGGGGCTCGATTACGAGGTGGTGCGCCACAAGCGCAACCCGAAGACCATGCGCGCACCGCTGGCGTTGCGCAATCTGCATCCGCTGGGCAAGCTGCCCATCGTGGAGATGGATGGCAAGGTGTTGGCCGAAACCGGCCTGATCATCGAATATACCCTGGCCAGCCGCGCGCCCCATCTGGCCCCGGCCGCCACGCAGACAGAGGCGCATTGGCGCTATCGCTACTGGATGCATTATGCCGAAGGCTCCCTGATGCCGCAGTTGCTGCTGAAGCTGATCGCCGGCAAGATGGGCATCCTGGCCCTGCCGATCCGGGGCATGGTCAATGAACAGGTGAAGCTGCATCTGGATTATGTGGAAAAGGAAGCTGGCCGCAGCCCCTGGCTGGCCGGCGACCAGTTCAGCGCCGCTGACATCATGATGAGTTTCCCGCTGGAAATGGCGATGAAACGCGCCGGGCTGAATGCGCAGAACAGCCCGCATATCGCCCGGCTGCTGCAGGCCATGCAGGCCCGCCCGGCCTATCAGCGCGCGGTGGCCAAGGCGGCAGATAGTGCCTGATCGCCCCTACCCCTTTCGGGTTGTATCGATAAAGGCAATAGTTAACGAGAGCTAATTGACGGCCGAGTTGTGTATCAGATACCCTTGTTCGCATTCAATTTTATGGGGGATGAAGTGAACTGGTATCTTAAAGTTCTGCGCCAATATGCGGATTTCAGCGGCCGTGCCCGGCGCAAGGAATATTGGATGTTTGTGCTGATGAACTTCATCGCCGGTATCATTCTGAGCGTTGTTGATTCTATGCTCGGCGTAGCCGTTGGCGAGGGTACGATTGGGGTTCTCAGCCTGATTTATACGCTGGCTTTGATCATCCCCTCCATCGCTGTGAGTGTGCGCCGCCTGCACGATAGCGGGCGCAGTGGCTGGTGGTTGCTGATCTGTTTTGTTCCGTTGCTGGGGACCATTGCACTGATCGTCTTTTACTGTATGGACAGCGAAGAAGGGGACAATCAGTACGGCCCCAATCCGAAGTTCCTCACCGCCTGACATCAAGGCTGTGACAAAAAGAAAAGGCCGGTTGCTTCGTGGGGAAGCGGCCGGCCTTTTTCATATCGAAGGCAGAAAGCCCGATATCATACCACCCCGCCTAAAGGTTGACCTTTAGGCGGGGTGGAGGCCGGCGACCGCCGGCCCGGCACCGCGTGGTGCCGCAAGCCAAGGGCGCGGATGAGCCCGCCCGGCACATGAGGGAACGCAAAATCTCCCTTGATCGGTCACGATCAAGGGAGATTGGTATCAGATCAGGAAACTATCAGGATTGGGGATCGGCTTATTCTCGATCGCCTTCAGCAGGGCGAAGATGGTACGCACCATATACCAGACAAAAACCGCGATCAGGATCAGAAAGCCGATGCCGATAAAACTGGTGGCAATGCCGATCAGGCTGACAACCAGCCCGATCCAGAAGGTGCGGATGGCGAAACTCAGGTGACCGTACCAGATGTCGCCGCCCATCTCCCCCCGCTTCAGATAGGCGATGATGACAGCGGCCAGCCCGGTCAGGCCGATAAAGCAGCTTGCCAGGTTCAGCGCATGGACGATGATGACCAGATTGCGCGATCTGGTCCCATCTTCCCCCACAGAATAGCTCATGCTGGTTTCCCCATTAACCTTAATCCCGGCAGATTGAACCCCGTATCACGGTTGGCGGCAAGGGAAATGCACCCAGCCAGATCAATCCCCCACCGCAGCGGCCTGTGCCGGGCCGGATAATGGCGGCAGGGCCAGCAGGCTGCCGGTGGCGGCCAGTTGCATCACCAGGGCCCCCACGGCCAGCGCTATCAGCCCCTGGCCCAGAAAGGGCGCCACAAGGGCGGTGCTGGCGGCGGCAAACAGGGTGATGGCCAGGATGACCAGGGCAGACGCCCGATCATCATCCCCCCGCCCGGCCATCACCGCCCGCAGGAATCCCGGCGGCCCGCGCAGGCCCAGGCCGATATTCATCGGCGCCAGCAGCAGCGGCA
>CALRQC020000035.1:0-63993 GCA_943370215.1 Azospirillum sp. RU38E | reverse complement strand
GGTCTGGCTGGGCGGGTCGCTGGGTGACCGGTTCGGGGCCAATGACACGGGCAATTATGCCCGCGTGCCGGCGGTGGCCTTTCTGGTGTCGCTGCCCTTTTTCATCGGCGGCATCATGTCACCGTCGCTGCCGCTGGTCTTCTTCCTGTTCGTGGTGCCGCAGGCCCTGTCGCTGATGTGGCTGGGGCCCACCCTGTCGGCCGTGCAGCATCTGGTGCCGGCCACCATGCGCACCACGGCGTCGGCCATCTTCCTGTTCGTCAATAACCTGATCGGGATCGGCTTCGGCACCTGGTTCCTGGGCGTGCTGTCAGATTATCTGGTGCCGCGCTATGGCGCGGACAGCCTGCGCTATTCCATCCTTTATGGCATGGGCTTCTATCTGCTGGCGTCGGGGCTGTTCTTCCTAGCCGCCCGTCGGATGAACCGGGACTGGCACCGGGAATAACAGGCTCAGGCCGCCGGCTTGTCCTGCAGGGGCAGCAGGGCGGTCAGGGTACTGACCAGATTTTCCACCCGGATCGGCTTGGTCAGGAAGGCCTGGATGCCGACATCCCGGCAGAGCTGGCGGATTTCCGGGGTGATCAGGCCGCTATTCAAGGCCACAATGGGCACATTGCCAACCGACAAGGGAAGATTACGGATATGGCGGGCGGTTTCCAGCCCCTCCAGCTCCGGCGTGGAAAGATCGATCAGGATGATATCGATGCGGCGTTGGGCCAGCAGGGCCAGCGCCTCGCCCCCATCGGCGGCCTGCACCACATCCGCACCACGCCCGACCAGCAATTCGGTGGCGACCACGCGGTTGACCTCATCGCCCTCCAACAGCATGACGGCCGGGCCGCCCGACGGGCCATGCGGAAGCAGCGGGGCAATGCCACGCGGCCCCCCTTCCACCACGGAGCCGGGGTGCACCACGGTCAGCGGCAGGGTGACGGTGAAGCGGCTGCCCTGGCCGGGGGTACTTTCCACCCCGATCACGCCGCCCATCATCTCCGTCAACTGCTTGGCGATGGAAAGGCCCAGCCCGGCACCACCAAAACGGCGTGTCAGGGTATTGTCCCCCTGGGAGAAGGAGAGGAAAATACTATCCATCTTGTCCACCGGCACACCAATGCCGGTATCTGTCACCTCAAACTGGACCCAGACAGGGGGGTGCCCATCTTCCAATGCCATGGCAATGGTAGCACCGGGAGGCGGGGTAACCGGTTCCACCGTCAGGGTGACATGGCCCCGTTCAGTGAATTTCACCGCGTTCCCCACCAGATTGAGCAATATCTGGCGCAGACGTTTGCCATCAGCCAATACCGCCGCTGGCAAACCCGGTGCCGGACGCAGGCTGAGGGTCAGCCCCTTATGGTCCGCCTTTGGTGTCATCAGCACCGCCACCTCACGCAGCAAAGCGCCCAGATCGGTGACGCCAGGGTCCAGTTCCACCCGCCCTGCCTCCATACGGGCGATGTCCAACACATCTTCGATCAGGGCCAGCAGATTGGCGCTGGAACTGCTCATCACCTCTGCCAGCCGCGCCTGCGATGGATTCAGCCCATGGGCACCCAATATCTGCAGACAGCCCTGGATGGCATTGATTGGGGTGCGGATCTCATGGCTGATGGTGGCCAGGAAATCCGATTTGGCGCGATCCGCAGCGCGGGCTTGCTCAGCCGCCTGTTCGGCGGCGAGGCGCTGCGCCTCCCGCTCCGCCACCAGCCGCTGCGACATGGTGATCACGCCGCCCATCCCGATGGTCATGACAATGAAAGGCTGCGCCATCAGGAGAAGTTTCATCGTCTCCGTATCTGGCAAGGCCCGGGGCGGATAGGCATTCAGCAGCAGATCAACGATATGGACGGCATTGGCACAGAGCAGGAAACCAAGCCCGCCCAGCAGCAGCCATTCCCCTGCCCCCACCGGCAGTGCCCAACGCCGCCCCCAACCTGCCGGGCGAAACATATCAATGATGGCAGTGATCACCGCCGCCTGAACGAAACCAGAATGCAACAGCCGGTGCATCCCCTGGTCGCCCCGGATCAAGGAGATGGCGGAAATGGCAATGATCACCGCGCCGGCAAACAACCAGCGCCGCCAATGCATCTGGCGGCCACGATAACGGGCCATCCCATCCGCCAGAAAGAATAAGGCCGTATCACGACAGATCGCCCCCACCAGCGCCAGGAAGATGCCGGTCGGATCGCTATGGGGGGAAAGCCCCAGCAGAAGCGGCAACCCGGGCAGTGCCACCAACAGTGCCACCGCCCACGAAAGTGCGTAGCGTTCCGTCCGCCCCTGCCACCAGATGGTGCCAAGCGTAACCGCCGCCCCAAGCAGGGTGGCCGAATTAACCAGCAGAATGGATAATAGCAGGCTCATCAGGCGGTGGTTCGGGATGGATGGGGTGAGGTGGCTCAGGTTGAAACTATGATACGCGAACCGTGGTGATACACGTGAATGGTCCACTTTACCACAGTCGTTTATCAAACAATCATATCCAGACACCCGAATGGACAAAAACAGATGACTTATCCAATATTTGTAGACGGCATGTAAATGAGGAGAATAAGTTAATGCATTAACACAGTATTTTAAATATTAACTTTGCAATACCACCCACAACGCCCAGAAACCGGTGAAGCCCATCCCCTGCGTGGCTCCCAGGCCAACAGCCTGGAAAAATAGCTGCCAATATGATTCAACAGGCGGCATCGATCAATCTACCACCATGGTACAGATCGCTACGGCATCACAGCACACCCCTCGGCGTCTGGTACGGAAATTATAAGGAATCGGGTCCATGAAAAAGCATCTCCTGCGGTTGGGGGTACTGCTACTGCCCCTGCTGGGCCTGACGTTCCCGGCCTCTGCCTTCCGGCTGATTCCCATCGAGATGAATTTTGAGCCCTCCGGCCGCGGCGCCACGCAAATATTTCGGTTGGAAAACGATGCCCAGACACCCGTTGCGGTAGAGATCAGTATTGTCGGGCGCGGTCAGGATGAGAATGGGGAGGATGTGCTGAGCGGGGGTGCGGATGATTGGGTGATCTTCCCTGAGCAGCTTATCCTGGAACCAGGCCAGAACCAGTCCGTCCGGGTACAATGGATCGGCAACGCCGCACCGTCGAAGGAGCTACCCTTCCGGTTGGTGGCCGAACAATTGCCCATCGATATCGGGCAGGCGCCGGCCCAGGGGGCCCAGGTGCGGCTGCTGGTGCAGTACAAAGCCTCGCTCTATGTCCTGCCACCAGGGGTAGCGCCGAAGCTGACAGTGCTGTCGGCCGGCCCGACCACCCTGTCCGATGGCGGCACGGTGCTGGAATTGCGGGTGCAGAACAGTGGCACCGCACACCAGATTCTGCGCGACCCCACCCTGACCCTGGCGGCCGGAAGCGCCAAGGTCAGCATCAAGGCAGAGAGGCTGGGCGGACTGGCGGGGGAAAACCTGCTGCCGGGGGTGACCCGGCGCTTCCTGTTGCCCTGGCCCAAGGAATTACCGGTGGGCCCGTTGACGGCCACGATCACTCTGCCCTGACCGCTACCGGTCTGGCACCTTGCCCCGCTGCCACACATATCGCCTGTTGCCGCCATGCCGCCCCCGGATGGTTTGGGCGCTGGCTTTCTGTGCCCTGGCCATGCTGATAACGGGGGCAGGGCGGGCGGAAGATGAAAAGCCGGCCGGCAAACCGGCCGCCTCGGCCGAAGAACTCTACAAGAAGGTGTTTGGCGCCAAACGTCAGGCCGCCCGTACCCAGAAGGCCGACCTGCCCGTCTATTTCGATGGGGCGGAGATCGGGCAGGTGCCCGGCATGGTGGGTCTGGACCCAGCCGATACCGGCTTTGATCTGACAGCGCTGGCCACCTTGCTGCATCCCCTGGTGCAGCCCAAGGCGCTGGAGGATCTGAAGACCCAGGCCGACCCCGGAGGCTGGACAAAACCAACCCAGCTTTCCCGCCAGGGCATCCAGGTGGCCTATGATCCGACGATACAGGTTCTGCAGGTCACCGTGCCGGCCATCGCAAGGCAGCGCCGCGAATTATCGGTGATGGAACGCGGGGCGGCGGCACGCTCCTATGTGGTGGTGCCGCAGGCCGATTTCAGCGCCCAGATGAATATGCGGGCCGCCGCTGATTATCTGTCCGTTCCCGGCGGTTTGGGGAAAAGCGGCTTGGGCCCCCTCTCCGTTGTCTATGAACCGGCCGTGAACTGGAAGGGCTGGGTAGCGGAAGGCGATTTCTATTACCGGGAAGATGGGAAGAAACGCTGGGCACGTGGCCCGGTACGGCTGCTGCATGATTTCCAGGCCAATGGCATCCGCGCCCAACTGGGCGATCTCAGCACGCCGGTGACGGGCAGCCAGGTCGGCAAATCCGTGCTGGGCCTGTCGGTGGCGAGGGAGTTCTCTATCCGCCCCTATGATCTGGTGCAGCCAGCCGGCAGCCGGGATTTCGTGCTGGAAAACCCGTCCGTGGTGGAGGTGCTGGTCAATGGCCGACCCAGCCGGTCATTCCGCCTGCAGCCCGGCCCTTATAATCTCAACAGTTTCCCCGGGGCATCCGGCACCAATGATGTGCAGATCCGCATCACCGATGGTTTCGGTCGCGAACAGGTGATTGATTTCCCCTTCTTCTTCGACAGCCAGTTGCTGGGCGCCGGGGTGCAGGAGTTCGGCTATACGGTGGGGCTGCCTTCCAACGTTCGCGACGATATCTATACCTATGACACGGCCGACCCGATGCTGACCGCCTATCAGCGGGTCGGCCTGACCGATCAGGTCACCATCGGGCTGGGCACCCAGATCGACCGCACTGAAACCAATGTAACGGGGGAGGTGCTGTTCTCCACCAGCCTGGGCACGTTCGGGGTGGAGCCGGCAGCCTATCTGCGGCGCAAGCCCAACAAGGATGCCGATCCCAATGATAAGGGGCGCAAGGCCGGGCTGGCCGGCACCGTGCGCTACCGTTCCTATGATAATGGGACGGACAGTTGGGCCAATGGTTCGCTGACAGCACAACTGAGCTGGTATCAGAAGGATTATCGGAATTTCGGGTCTAATTTCGATAGCGATACGAAATTGGATATAGCTGCCCGGGTCACCAGACCACTGCTGGAGACTCTGACCCTGTCGCTGGGCGGTCGTTATCGTGATGTGCGCGGCACGGATAGCCGCGATAATTACAGTATCGATCTGTCGCTGCGGCAGCGGCTGTGGCGCACCGGCAGCCTGGATGTCACCTTCTCCCATGGTCGGGACAGTTTGGGAGAACGGGATACCGGGGTCTATATCACTTCCCGTTTCTTCCTGGATGGTGGCCGGCAGAGCGTAGGGGCCAGTATCGATACCATCGCCGGCCAGCAGCGGCTGGACTGGCGCTACCAGTCCATGCACCCCGTGGATGCGCTGAGTGCCCGGCTGGAACTGACCAACCAGCATGGTACCGCCGGCGACCAGATCCAGGGCGCGTTGAGCTATGTGAACCAGCGATTCGAAACGTCGGTGCAGCATAATCTGATCCGGCGCAGCCTGGATGCGCGCAGCGAACTGGAAAACCACACCCAGATGTCCGCCGCCACGGCCCTGGCCTTTGCCGACGGCCATGGCGCCATCACCCGCCCAATCAGCAACAGCTTTGCCATTATCGTACCGCACCCGCGCCTGAAGGGGCGTGAAGTAGGCGTCGACCCGGTGGATGACCATTATCTGGCGGAAACCGATTGGCTGGGCGTCCCGGTGGTGCCCAACATCTCCGCCTATCTGGTGCGGCCGTTGCTGCTGGATGTGCCCGACGCGCCCGCCAGTTACGATCTGGGGGACGACCGGCCCGCGGTGCGGCCAGGATACCGGGCCGGTACCATCGTCACCATCGGCACCGATGCGGTCGCTTCCCTGACCGGGCAGTTGCTGACAGCCGACGGCAGCCCGGCCGCCCTGCTGTCGGGCGTGCTGCGGCCGGTGGATCACAGCAAGGGGGCCAAAGACCTGCCCTTCTTCACCAACCGCAAAGGACAGTTCCGGGTGGAAAGCGTCCGGCCCGGGCGCTGGGCACTCAGCATTTTTGGCGTCACCATGGTGCCGGAAACGGTCACCGTGCCGGCCGACGCGGATGGGGAGATCAAACTGCCGCCGGTCCGCCTGCCTGCCCCGTGACCGCCGCCGCCAGCAGGGCCGCCAGATCCGGCCGCCGCTGGTGCCAGTCGGTTGCCCGCTGATAGGCCGCCGCGATCCCCAGCACCATCCCTTCGCGCCAGGGCAGGCCCAACACCTGCAGGGAAATCGGCAGCCCGGCCCGGTCAAAGCCGCAAGGCAGGGCGGCCGCCGGCAGGTCCAGCCAATTGGCCGCCCGCACAAAGCGGCTGAACGGCAAAGTGCCTTCATCCGCCGCGGCCAGAACAGGGGCGGTCAATGCCAGGGTGGGCGTCAGCAAACCATCCACCTCTTCCAGCCAGGCATGAAAGCGCTGCTGATCGGCCCGGCGGCTATTGCGCAGTGTCATTAATTCCGCATCCGAAACGTCTGCTCCCAGCTTCAGCCGGCCACGCACACCAGGGTCCATTTCGGATTCGTAATGATCTAGCCTATCCCGCCATAGCCGCCAGGCGACGCCCGCCATCAACAGGCCCGATGGTTCGATAGCAGCCGGCAGCGGCAGAGGCGGGCGCACTTCCACCAGGCGGGCACCTGCAACCTCCAACACGCGGCAGGCATCCAGATAGGCATCACCCACCGCGTTGGCCACCCCATCCAACCCCTGATCGGCCAGCACCGCCAACCGCCGCCCCCGCATGGACAGGGCCAGGGCGCGGGCGGGATCAAAGGGACCGGGTTTCGGACCCTTGGGTTCCAGCAGGGTAGGCGGATCGGCGGGATCGGGGCCGGCCATGGCGGCCAGCATCCAGGCCAATTCCGCCACGCTGCGGGCCATGGGGCCAACCGTATCCAGATCAGGGCAGAGCGGCAGGCAACCACTGCGACTGACCCGCCCCAGGGTTGGTTTCAGCCCGGCGATACCGTTGAGGGCGGCCGGAATGCGGATGGAGCCGCCGGTATCAGTACCAAGCGCCATATCGGCCAGTCCGGCCGCCACAGCAACGGCCGAGCCGCTGCTGGATCCGCCGGGTACCCGCTCCACCGCCACATCCCAGGGATTGCGGGGTGTTGCCGTGGCGCGGTTGATGCCCCAGGTACCAAAAGCCAGTTCCACCGTGTTGGTTTTGCCCAACGGCAGCATCCCGGCCGCCGCCAGCCGGGCAACGGCAACGGCGTCCCTCTCCGAGTCGGGCTTATGCGGCCGCCGGGAACCACCGCCGGTGGGCAGGCCGCGCAGGTCCAACAGATCTTTCACCGCCAGCGTCCTCCCCCGCAGCGCCCCGTCCGGAAAGCTTTGCCGGTCCATGGCCCAGGCCCGTTCACGCAGCCATTCCGGTTCAAACCCGGCGAAGGCGCGCAGGTGCGGGTCCAACCGGGCCATGCTGGTGATGGCCTGTTCGGCACGCTGGGCAAAATCGATCGGTGGGGCGGCATTCATGGCGGTGGTCTCCCATGGCAGGCGGGGCGCGCATGATAGCCCCCCAACAGCCCAGGTCCAGCCCCGCGCCCGCAGGGGATGCCGTATCAACACAGGCCATGTCGCGCGCAGTCATTGTCGATACCAGACTGCGGCGAATTTCTTTCACCGCAGCCTGGTCTTAGGGCGAATGGCCGAACGGTCATACCACCCACGGACCATGGTAATTGCAGTGAAATAGAGCAATGATTGTTTACCCTTTCTGTTGAGCCTCCTTGATCCCCGCCTTTCTCCAGGGCGGGGATTTTCTTTTGGCCCATGGCAGGCTGGCAGCCGGCGGGGCGAGATGGCATCCTCGCCTGTCAGGCGCCCGCACCGGGCCCCCTTGTTGATGCCGCGTGATTGTGATGCCGATGCCCCCCACCCGATCCTGCCGCTGGCTTGCGGCCGCGTTTCTGCTGCTGGTGGCGATACTACCCGCACAGGGCAAGGATAGTGACCATTGCGAGGTGGAGATCGACCATATCGACCGCATTGAGCCCGACGATGATTATGATCCGTTCCGCGGGGCCAATCTCAGCTATCACCGGCTGGAGGTGGATCATGATGGCGGCCCGACCTGTACCGTGCTGATCGGGATCGATGACGGGCGCAATGGCACCCGTATCATGGAGAATGGAAGGGATCGGCTGGTCTATGAGCTTTACAAGGATAGCGCCCGTTCACAGCGGCTGAACGATATTGATGGCTCGCAAAGCGGCCTGTTCCAGTTGACGCTGGGGCCCAAGAATGACGAACAGAGCCTGACCTTCTATTCCTATATCGAGCCTGGGCAGGTGGTGAAGAAGGGCACCTATAATGACCGCGTCACCGTGAATATTTATGAGTTGCGCAACGGTGTTCCCGTCGGCCCCATCGACAGCCGATCCGTTCAGGTACGGGCCAAGGTGCGGGAGGTGGTTGGCGCCAGCGTTACCGTCAATGGCGTCACCCGCCCGCTTTCCGGTAATTCCGGTGTGCTGGATATGGGTGAATTATCGCGTACCGGCGGTGGTTCCTTTGAGGTGAAGGTGTTCGGCAACAGCGATTACGAATTGTCGCTCTCTTCCGACAATGCCGGGCGGCTGGTCTCCGCCGACAATCCAGATGGCATCGGCTACAGCGTCTCGGTTGCCGGGCGCAGCACCCGATTAACGCGCGGCAACAGTTTCAATCTGGGGGGAGAAGGCACCTATCGCATTGATGTGCAGGTGGATGATGTCAGTCGGGCGCTGGCAGGAACCTACGCTGATAACTTGATCCTAATCATTTCGGCGCGATAAGCTTTTATCGGATAACCGTCACGACGCGGAGATGATCCGTCGTGGGTGCCCAAAATGGGCGGAAGTGGGGTGCATGATGCGTAGATTATCGCAGATTGCCGCTGTCATGGCGGTTGCACTGCTGGTACTGGCCAATCCGGCCGGACCGGCACGGGGACAGGCAAGCCAGGCCACCCTGACCATCCGCGGCTCTGTCACTGCCGAATGTTCCATCGGTATTTCCAACAACACCGCCACGGTGAACCTGACAGCCGGTCAAGCCACCGTCCCTGTCGCCACGGTGGAGGAACGGTGCAATGCAGCCAACGGCTACGTGGTGACGGTCGCTTCGCAGAATCGGGGTACGCTCAGTTCGGGGACCGCATCGGTGACCTATGGGCTGCAATATGGTGATGTGGCCGCCCAGAATGGCAGCGTCGCTGCCACCCGCGCCGCCAGCGGACAGCCCCGCACAACCACGGTATCCGTCTCCGTTCCCGCCTCCCCCTCCTTGCCGGCCGGCGACTATGCCGACACGGTGATCATCAGCATCACCGCCAAATAACCCCAACCACCCCGCCTCCATGGCTGCCCCGTTCCCGCTGGCAGCCATGGAGGCTTTTTAATTTTCTACTTGAGAACAAAAAGCGAACATTGTAGCCTCTCCCTATCAGTTCCCGTCCTCAGGGAGAGCCGCCATGAAACCCGCCATCCGCCATAGCGCCCTGTCCGGCAGCATCGGTTGCGCCAATTTTCAGGGACATGACTTCGCCATGCATTGCGTCTGCTGTGCAGAGGAATGCACGTGGCGCAGCGATCTGCTGCTGCGCCAGCACGGGCATGATTATCCGGTGGCGGAATTCAGCCGGCATTTCGTTTGCCAGGGCTGCGGCGGGGTCGGCACCTCCGTCCTGCGACGCGTGGACCGGCCGCTGGAGCAGCAGGCCAGCCGGTTCCGCCGCATGGCGCCACGCGTGGTGACGGTACCGGAAGGGGCAGCCCGTCCCCGCCACCCCTGGGGAATGCGGGCGGCAGATGACGGGCTTGCCGCCCTATAGGCCGGCAAGTACCGGCCAGACGGCCCGGCAGCGTTCGGAAAACACACGCAGATGGCCAATGTTGGCAACACCCGCCGTCGCCGGTTCGATCAGATGGTTCTCCACCTGGGCCGCCGGATAGAACCCGGCCAGATCACGGACCACCGGTGGCGGCAGCATCGGATCATCCGCGATGGCCACAAGCCGCAGCCGGCCTTTCATGCGCGACAGATCGGGTTGGGGCAGGCGGCGGCCCCAATCCCGGCGGTAGAAACCGCGGGTGACGCACCAGCGCCGCCATTCCCAATAAGCACCGGCCGGCAGATGCGCCCCCTGCCCCAACACCCAGCCCGGCATATAGCCCAGCAATATGGTCAGCAAAGGCCCCGCCAGATACCAGAAAGCCAGGGCCTTGGGCAGGAATCCCGGCGGATGGCGCGACCAATGGGCGGGACCGCTGGCCACCGCCACCATCCGCACCACTTGGTCCGCGCGCTCATGGAACAGCAGGCCAAGCCCACCCAGCGAGTGACCAATCACCTCCAGCGGCAAATCGGGGAAGTTTTGGTACAACCATTCCAGCGCCGCCGCCTGGTCACGTATGGCCCAATCCGCCATGGTGGCGCGGGCCTGCTTCACCGGCCCCCGGGCAGAATGGCCGCAATCCCGGTAATCATAGATCAGAACCGCCGCCTGCCGTGCCTCGGCCACCCAGGCAGCGAAGCGGGCATAATAGTCCCGCGGGACACCGGTGGCGCCATGCAGCACGATGGCCACACGCGGCGGCGCAGCAGATTTGAACAGAAGCCCGGCCAGAGACACAGCGTCATCGCCGGCAATGGTGACTGCCATGGGTACTGTCGTCTTTTCCACGCGCCCCTCCCGTCCGTTCTTTGGGCTTTCCCCTCAATATACGAACGTTCGTGCGAAAATCCAGCTCTTCCACCCAACGCCCCAGGTGCGACCGATTGTATAAGGTAGCTGAAGTAAAAACATGTTACCCGAGTGACAACACCATGCTATTTGTTGAATCCGAAGCCGCCACCTTAGAAAGAAGAGAAAAGAACGGCCAGGGCAGAAAGCAACGTTTATGGTTACTCTGAGTCAAATTCGGCCGAGTATGTAAACCGGTTAATGTGTCTCTTGGGTTCGGTGAATTCGGATGCTACAGAATGGCAAGTATCGGCGTTTATTGGGACGGATCGACATACGTTCGAAGTCACCGAGTGCCATTTCTATGTGCGCCCGTTCCCAGATCGCTGGCGGACTGACACAGGTGGTCGTTGCCAGTGCCCTGACATTGGTCTTGG
This sequence comes from Azospirillum sp. RU38E, assembly GCA_943370215.1. Classification (GTDB taxonomy): domain Bacteria; phylum Pseudomonadota; class Alphaproteobacteria; order Azospirillales; family Azospirillaceae; genus Niveispirillum. The sequence continues at coordinate 52,848 of CALRQC020000035.1, read as the reverse complement.
CCCAATCGCTATATCTCATCTCCCTGCTGTCCTGGGTGGCAGCGATCTGGCTGGTTTCCTTCTACCGGATTATCACGGCGCGCGGATTGCTGCCGCAAACGGCGGAGCGCGCCGCAGTAAGCCGCTGGCAGCGGGGCAACATGTTGAATTTTCTGCTGACTGGCATCCTGTGGGCGGTTCTGCCCTGGCTACCCCGGGATGAAACGACCGTGATGGTGGTCAGCCTGATCTATCTGGTGCCCACCGGCATTTCCGCCGCCGCCTCGCATAATCTGGGGGCCATGCCGGTGGCGTTGCTAGCCCTGGTGGGGCCGATTGCGGTCAGCCATGCGCTGTTTGCCCTTACCCTGTTCGAGGGACCGGCCGCCGCCATCATGGCCTTCTTCTCCCTGCTTTACATGCTGGTGATGTGGGTTGGGGTCTTGATGGTGAACAACACGCTGCTGTCGGAATGGCGGCTGGTACGACGCAACCGGGGTATCGCCCGCCGCAGCAAGGCGCAGGCCGCCGCCCTGGACCAAACGCGGGCAGAACTGCTGGCCGCCAATGAAAGGCTGTCGCGTCTGGCAGCCCTTGACCCGCTGACCGGGCTGGCCAACCGGCGGCAGTTCCAAGAAAGGCTGCGCCAGAATCTGGCCCAGCATCATCGCCATGGCACGGCCGGATCCCTGGTGACATTGGATCTGGACCATTTCAAACAGGTCAACGACACCTATGGCCATGCAACCGGCGATCTGGTGCTGATGGAGGCCGCAGCGCGGATGACTGCGTCGCTGCGTCCCACCGACCTGCCTGCCCGCGTCGGCGGGGAGGAATTTGCCGTGCTGCTGCCGGACAGCGATATCGGCACGGCCGTCACTGTGGCCGAAAGGCTGCGCACCACACTGGCGGCAATGGTGGTCTTCGCCCCGGACGGGCGCCCCGTGCGCATCACCGCCAGCATCGGCGTGGCTGCCTGGCAGCATGATGACCGGGACGAGCGCGATCTGCTGGAACGGGCCGATCAGGCTTTGTACGCCGCCAAACATGCCGGCCGCGACAATATCCGTATTGCGGTTCCGGGCCTGTCGATCGTGCGGGGTTAGCGGGTCGCGGTTTCCGGCTCGGCGAAAACCATGTGAACCACTGCATACGAATTCTTCTTGGGCGCCGGGGCAAAGCCCTGTCAGATGGCCGCAAGGGTGGCATCTGACAAGCCGCCGGTAATGAAAGCCCGGCGGCTGCCTGATCGCCGGGCAGCGCCAAGGGGGAGAGGATGCCGCCCATCAACGGTCTGGCGACGCTGGATTATGCCGTCATTGCCGCCTATCTGATCGCCATCATCGCGTTCGGCCTGCTGCTGACGCGGCGCCAGTCCTCGACGGAGGATTTCTTCCTCGCGTCGCGCGGCTGTACCTGGCCGGTGATCGGCTTGGCATTGCTGGCCTCCAACATCTCCTCCACCACCCTGATCGGGCTGGCCGGTGCCGCCTATGGCACCGGCATTTCCGTTTATAATTACGAATGGATGGCGGCGGTGGTGCTGGTGTTCTTCAGCATCTTCTTCCTGCCGTTCCTGCTGCGCGCCCGCGTCTATACGCTGCCGGAATATCTGGAGCGGCGGTATAATGGCACGGCACGGCTCTATTTCTCCGGCCTGACGCTGTTCCTCAACATCGTTGTCGATACGTCCAGCGCGCTTTATGGCGGGGCGCTGCTGTTCAAGCTGCTGCTGCCCGAGGTGCCATTGTGGCAGATCGTCATCGGGCTGGCCCTGTCGGCCGGCATCTACACCATCGCCGGGGGTCTGCGGGCTGTGATCTATACGGAGGTGATCCAGGCGCTGCTGCTGCTGGGGGCCTCCATGATCATCGCGGTGAAGACCTTCGCCGCTGCCGGCGGCTGGGACCGGGTGATGGCGGCGGTCGATCCGGCGAAACTATCACTGATCCGCCCGCTGGATGATCCCACCCTGCCCTGGCTGGGCCTGCTGACCGGGGTGCCGTTGCTGGGCTTTTACTTCTGGTGTACCAACCAGTTCATGGTGCAGCGGGTGTTGACCGCGAAGGATGAAAATCATGGCCGCTGGGGCAGCCTGTTCGCCGGTTTGTTGAAACTGCCGGTGCTGTTCTTGATGGTGCTGCCGGGCACGGCGGCCATCCTGCTCTATCCTGGTCTGGAAAGCCCGGACATGGTGTACCCCACCCTGCTGCTGAACCTGTTGCCGGCGGGGCTGGCCGGCATTGCGGTGGCGGGGTTCATGGCGGCGCTGATGTCCTCCATCGCATCGACCTATAATTCCGCCTCCACCCTGTTCACCATGGATTTTGTGCTGCGCCGCTGGCCCACCCTGTCCAACCGGGCGCTGGTGCGCATCGGGCGGGTGGTGACGCTGGTGATGGCTCTGGCTTCGGTGCTGTGGGCGCCGCAGATCGAACGCTTCGGCTCGCTCTGGCAATATCTGCAGATCATCATCGCCTATGCTGTGCCGCCGGTGATGGCGCTCTATCTGGTGGGGTTGTTCTGGCGCCGTGCCAATGCTGCCGGTGCTGTTGCCTGCATCGCCACCGGTGTGGTGGCCGGCTTCGCCCTGTTCCTGGCCGTGCCGGTGAAGGGGCTGTTTGAAATCCATTTTCTCTATATCGCGCCGCTGCTGTTCCTGGCCTGCGCGCTGGCCCTGGTGGTGGGCAGCTTGGCGACCGCCCCTGACCCCGCCGCCAAGAGCGAGGGCATGATCTGGACGCCCGCCTTCTATCGGGAAGAAAGCGCCCGGCTGGCCGCTGAACCCTTCTGGCGCAATTACCGGGTACTGGCGGCGGCCCTGCTGGCCCTGACGGCGGTTATCGTGTGGAATTTCCGCTGATGGATCGCGCATGGGGAGAATTGCCAGCCTGGGCACCCGTCCGCTATCCTGCCGCCGGTCAGCAACCCAGCGCCGGAAGCACAATGCGGGCAAAACGGCCGACATCATTCGATATTGCCGAACTGGCGGGGGTTTCCCAATCCACCGTGTCCCGCGCGCTGCGCCATGACAGCATGGTCAGCGAGGATACCAGACTGAAGGTGGAACGTGCGGCCCGACAGTTAAATTACAAGGTCGATGTAAATGCGCGCAACCTGCGCTCACAAAAGACCAACACGCTGGCACTGCTGATCTATGAAGATCCCGGCACGTCCGACAGCCTGATCAACCCGTTCTTCCTGGCCATGCTGTCCAGCGTCACCCGTGCTGCCGCGCGCCATGGCCATGATCTGCTGGTGTCGTTCCAGCAGCAGAGCGGGGAGGGCAATGCCGATTATGCCGCCTCCAAACGCGCCGACGGCATCATCTTCTTGGGCTATGGCGATTACCCCAGCTATATCGCCCGCATCGCTCGGCTGGACGAGGCGGGGATACCCCATATCACCTGGGGGCCGGTGCTGCCGGGGCAGCCGGGCCATTTCATCGGCTCTGACAATGTGCAGGGCGCGCGGGAGGCGGTGGCCCACCTGATCGCCGCCGGCAGGCGGCATATCGGCTTTATCGGGGATATTTCAGAGAATTGCCCGGAATTCCGCGACCGGCACCGGGGCTATGTGCTGGCGCTGGAACAGGCGGGACTGAGCGCCGATCCCGCCCTGCACCTGGATGCGGAGGCATCGGAACAGGATGGCCACCGCGCCGCCCTGACGCTGCTGGATAGGGGTCGCCCGCTGGATGCGATTTTTGCCGCCTGCGACCTGCTGGCCATCGGCGCCCTGCATGGCGCCCGCGACCGGGGCCTGTCGGTGCCGGATGACCTGTCCATCGTCGGTTTCGACGATATTCAGGCCGCCCTTTACACCAACCCGCCACTGACCACCGTGCGCCAGGATACCGAGGCGGCCGGCCGGCTGCTGGTCGAAAACCTGTTGCGCCTGATGGAAGACGGGCCCATCGACCAGACCATCATCCCGACACGGCTGGTGGTGCGGGGGTCATGCCGGCGGGTGGGTTAAGCCGTAAACGATACCCCACTGGACCTATTCACGATGCGTAAGGTCGTACCAGCGGCACAGCATCAAGGGTTCCTTGCGAAAAATCTGGTATCAAGTAACCAGTTCCATGATAAAAGTTTTCATAACTTTACTATCTAATACCAATAGTCAAAATTCTTGACCGTTGGTTCGGCGGCGACCGCCGCCGCGCCGCACGTGCGGCGTAGCCAAGCCAGCGGATGCTGGCGCCGGCGACTGAGTGGCATGAAATCGTGACCAACGGTCATGATTTCATGCCACCGGTATAACTTGATATTCTGCAGAGATTATCGAACCATTCCTAAGCCATACTTATCAGAAAAGAAAAATCGTCAATTAACGGTAGAAATATTATCATAGAAAAGCTTTAATGAAGTACCTTTTCCTCTGGAGATACCAATGCGTAGGCGAGTAGGTCTTTTTGCACTGGCCCTATCGGCGGCAATTGTCGGGGGTTGTTCCGAGCGGCCCGGCCGCCTACCGGCTCCGCCGGTCGAGAATATGGTGCAGATTTATCAAAATCCATACACGGCACGCCTTAAAGCCGACAGCTTCATGGCAGCCGTTGTCGAATATCCGACACGTGATGGAACGAGTCATCACCAGATCCCTATTGGCGATTATCTGGCGGCTCAGATCGTCCAACGCCTCCCGCCAGGGTTATCACTGGACAGTATTGCCCTGCAGAATTTCGCAGCCAGATGTAATTATGTCGGTTTCTTCGGCCCCAATGCCGTCTGCACAGCTACTATGACGGTGAGATTTCACTCTTCGGAGTCGGTGCGAGACGTTGCCGCAAGGGTCGATGATTTGAACGTAGGGCCGGTCATGATCGCATCTGGTGACCTCATAGGCGCCCCGTCCGGTGGGCATCTTGTGATTGCCGAGCAGGCCGCATTCATCGCCCGGAAGCTTACCGAACAGGTCGCCGAACAGCTGAAATCAAACTAAAATTCATTAGTGGGCCATTTCGAAGCTTGATATGCTGATCCTGACCTGAGATCAGGATCAGCTAATTTCAGTAAAAGTTGGAAAGAGCGCCGCCAGAATCTCTGCCACAGACAGTGCAGGCATATTCTGGCGGAAAGCCGCAATCTCCCGCATGACGTCGCGTATCTCTGCCGCCGGATGCTGGGGTTCGGGCACAAGCCGGGCGACAGCGCGGCCATGTCGGGTAATAATGACCGTCTTCCCCTGCTCAACCGCGTCAATCAGCCGGGGCAGGTCAGCCTTCGCTTCCGTCAGACGCACTTCCCGCATGATGCCCCCCCCCCCCGGTGCTTCAGCCTCCCACAACCCCAGCTTAGCACAATGGCGGGTGAAATCACCCAGCCGTCCCTTCATCGGCTTCCGCCAGCATGGCGACATCCTCATTGGGACTGATCTCGCGGGATTTGATGGCGGTGACGGCCAGCATCTGGCTCATCATATCCTCCAACTGGCTGTTGGAGGCGCGCAGGTTGCGGGCCAGGATGCGGACGATGGAGGCGACAAACGGGTCAGCGTCGGCCAGCCGGGCCCGCACCTTCTCCCCCGAAATGATGATCAGCACCGTATCCTCGATCGCCGTGGCGGAGGCAGACCGGGTGCCATCATCGATCAGGGCCATTTCACCAAACAGGCAGTTCGGTCCCACCTCGGCCAGCACCACCGGATGTTCCGGTTCCCCCCGCCACAGGCGGACGCGGCCTGACTGCACCAGATACATATGTTCGCCCCGGTCGCCCGTGGCGAAAATCTGCTTGCCCGTGGCAATGAACTTACGGTTCAGAATCCCACCCGACATCGCCTCAACCCTTTCCTGATCCCGCACAGGGAATCATCCTATCCTCAGCCCGTCAATTGGCACGTCATCCCTGTGCCAGCAAGATCAACCACGCAGCAGGGCCCGCGCCTGCCGGTCACAGCCACGCGCCAGCAGCCAGCCGCCCACCATCTTCGTTGCCGTCACCGCGTCAGGCAGATGGTGGAAGGTGACGGCGGCGGTATTGCCATCCAGCTCCAGCAGGAAGGTGGCGCCTTCCTGTACCGGCAGATCGGGCAGGGCCAGCCGCTGCTCCCCGGCCGGCCAGGTGGCATTGGCGGTCCAACTGCGGTCGGCCGGCATCAGGGTCAGGGTCTGTTGCTTCTGCGCGGCCGCGCGCCACAAAATCAACGCGTGCCCCGGCCGCAGACAGCCGGAACCGGAGGCGCCGGCATCCACCAGCCAAGGATCTGGCAGGGGGGCCGGCTGGCCGGCATCCCGCGCGGCACCCAACGCGCTGGTGTCACTGGCCCGCGCGCTCATCAGATCAGCCAGCGCCTGCACCGTGCCGCCCTGTGTACCGGTGGCCTTGGACGGGATGCCGTTGAAAGGGCCACGCAGGGTGATCTGGCTGCCATCTTCGGCAATCAGCAGCATCTGCGCCCCATCGGGTAGCGTGATGGGCTTGTCATCCGGCACCAGGGTGCCGGGTGCCATCGCCACCCCGCGCGCTTCCACCAGCACCAGCGGTCCCGCCAGGACGGCAGGCACCAGCAGCAGGGTGGCCAGGGCAACGGATAGACGGTGCAGCATCATCATTCTCCGGCAGATAAGGCGGGGCCAGCGGCTCCCACCAGGGTGAAGGCGGCCCAGTTGAACGGATGGGCGGTGGCCGGCTGGGCGGCCATGGTGCGTTGGGCGGCGGCCAAGGCACCCGGCAAATCCCCCTGTGCCGCTGTCCCGTCGAACAGGCTGGTCATCAAGCGCACCGTGGGCAGTGACGGCACCTGCCAATGCGTGACCAGCAACGACCGGGCACCGGCGAAGAAGAAGGACTCCGCCAGGCCGGACAGGGCTTCCCCCCCCAGCTTGGCATCGCCACCCGCCGTATTACAGGCCGACAGCACAACAAGATCAGCTTTCAGCCGCAACAAGGCAATATCCGATGCGGTCAGCAAGCCATCATCGGCGGCACTGGCCGGGCGGCTGGTCGGTGGGGCCAGTGCCAGACCCGGCTGGGTCTGGCAGCGCAGTTCCCCCGGCAGCAGGCCATGGGTGGCGAAATAGATCACACGGTAATCGCCCAACCCACGCTCACGCACCGCCGCCTTGGTGACGGCAGCCCCGGTCAGGATATCGGCGGGGTTCACCCCCAGACGACCGCCAACCTGCCGTATCTCTGCCGCTGTCTCCGGAAGAGGGGCGAGCGCGCGCAACAGGGCTGGGTCCATTACCGCATCGGTACGGCAGCTCTGCGCCAAGGCCGCCATGCCGGCGCCATCCCTGCCCCCCTGGAAAGGGGGGGCCGCAAAGCCGATGAAGGGCTTGGGTGCTGCCGGACGGGCTGCCAGCCGTTCCAGCGCCACCAAGGCCGGGATGGAGGGCACAACCGATACGGACCGGTCATGAATCAGCCACGCCGCCCCAGCATAATCCCCCGGCTGGGCAGGTGCCGTCACCAGCAGGGCCGGCGGCAGGCTGAGCAAGGCAGCCGTGGGCACGAAAACCAGTGATCTGGCCCCCCTCAACGCCGCTTCCGCCGGGCCCAACAGGCGACGATAGAGATCATGGGCAAGGGCCAGATCGAAGGGCGGCAGGACGCCGGCGCGCAGGGTCAGCCCCCGGCGCAGACTGGCGACCCGTTCTTCCAGGGCCTGACGGGAGAGCGAAACCGGGAAGGCCGTCACCCCATCCCGCCGCACCACAAAGCCGAAACCGCCCTCGCTACCAAAGAGATGGTAGATCACCGCTTCATCCGGGCGCAGCAATGCCGCCAGATCAGCCGGGCCCACCGGCGCCGCACGTGACAGGCGGGCATAATTGGGAAAAGCCGCCTGTAGCTGGCGTTCCAGAGCCTGGGCCGTGGTCGCTGCCGCTTCCAACTGCTTCAACAGAACCGCTTCACGCGCACGGTCACGCTGGCTGTCCGGTTTGGCGGTTTCCGCCGCCACCTCAATGCGCAACCGGTCGCGTTCGCGCACGGCATCCTGCTGCTGGCGCACCAGATCGGCCACGGCGGGATCATCGGTGGCAAAGCGGGTGGCAGCACGGGTGATGGTCTGCCCCACCACCCCTTCGCGCACCTGCTGCACGGCCAGGAACATTTCGGCATTCAGGGCAGGACGGGCGGCGGGGTCGGCCGCCGCCATCCGGTCCAGCACCACCAGATAGGGCATGATGCGGTCCAGCGGCAAGGGCACACCACCCGGCAGATCGCGTACCATGGCCAGCCCTTCGCGGTAGATGCTGGCCGCCGCCGCATCCTGGCCCGCCTGGGCATAGACCCGCCCCAGTTCCAGCATGGCCGACGCCACAGGCCAACCCTGGCCGAAGAGCTGTCGGTTGGACGCCACCGCCTTGGACAACAGCGCCGCCCCACCCGCCACATCACCCCGCCCGGCCAGGGCCAGACCATGGATGCCCAGGATACGGGCATTCCACCAGGGGGGCAGGCCACGCGTGCGCTGATACAACCGGTCAGCTTCCGCTGCGGCCGCCTCCGCCAGCCCGTACTGTTTCAGGCGCAGGGAAACGGTGGCTTCCAGCAGCAGCGAATGGATCAGGTCTCCACGCGCTGCCGCCAGACTGCCCAGCACGGCGCGGTTGGCGCCGCCGCCGGCAGCATCCTCCAGATCATCCACCAGGGTCCGGCGGGTGGCGCTGGCGTCGCGGCTGAGGCTCAGCGCCCGCTTCTCCTCCCCGTTATTGGCGGCATGGAAAGCCATATAGCTGGCCAGCCGGGCGCGGGCTGCCTTGTCGAAGGATTGCTGCAACAGCCGGTCGGCGCGGCGGAACAGGCCGTCGGCCTCCTCCCCCCGCCCCTGATTGCTGACCTCCAGCGCCAGGGCCATCAGCGTGTCGCCGGCACCGGGGCTGTCATCGCCCAAGGCGCGCGTCTGGATGGCCAGCGCACGGCGATAGGCTTCCTCGGCGGCGGCATAATCCTCCACGCTGTTGGAGAGGCGGCCCAGTTCGCTCAACCGCTCGAAATCATTCAAATCGCCGCGCCCGAAGCGCAGCGCATCATCGCCCAGCGCCGCCCGCAGGGCCGCCTGGATATCCTGCATCCGGGCAGCGGGGATCTCCCCCTTGCCCTCCAGCCGGTCGGCCATGCCCAGCAGCAGGTCGGCCACGGCGGGAATGCCATCGGCCTGATAAAGCTGCTTGCCGCGCGCCAGGGTGATGCCCACCCAGGGCCAGCCACCTTCGCGAAGCTGGCAATTGGCCAGCAGGGCGCTGGTGCCATCGGCAAGAGTAATGGTCTGAGCCGGCTGGCAGTTGGCGCGTTGGGCCAACGACCCGGCCCAGCCGGTGCGCCCGCCCTCCACCGCCAGTTGGCGCAACCGGGCCGCAGGTTCGTCGGGCAGCGGATCGTAAAGGGCAGTAACGGCAATGGAACCGCTGGCCTGCTCCCAGGCGCCGCAGAACAGGCCGAACGGGCGGGTACCACCATCACCCGCCGCCGGGATCGCGCGGCATTCCTCCCCGATGGCATTGGCGCCAAACGGCAGGGGTGCCTCGGCCTTGACCACCGCGCCACCGGTGCCCGGTTTGCCGGCCTGCCCGGCACAGCCGCCCAGCGCCAGCAGGACCAGGGCGGCAATGGTCGCCTTCCAACCGTTCACCATACTCTCCCCAGATTGGGGAATTGCTGCTCCAAACCGGGCGTTCCCTCTGGTGCTTCCGAGGGTAAGCGACGCTGTTGACCCAGCAGGCCGGGGATCATCTCCTCCGTCTTGGAATCCTCATCCGCCGCAGAGCCGGAAGCCGACTGCACCACCTGGGTGGTGGCGGCGAGCGCGGCACCGGCGCTGATACTGGCGGCAGGCGGGTTGCTGCCACTGCTGCGGGTAACGCCGGCACCACCAGCGACACCTGCCGATGATGTGGTCATGGTCCCGGTCGGCGCCGGAGCCGCTACGCTGTTCAGCACGGCAGTGGCGCTCGCCACATTGGGGGGCTGCGGAAGCTGGGTGATGGTGGTGAGAGGAGCCACATTGGCGATAGCCGCCGGTAAACTGCCCGCCCCCGTCACCGTCAACACACCGTCGATATAGGTTATGTCGTAGTTGCCGTTACGGATACCACCCGCCTTGATAGCATAAGCCCCGGCAGGAGAGTCCACGGTCGCACTGGTGGTGAAAGCCAGTCCCGTCAGGCTAGACACCCCATCCCCATTCACCAACCCTTGATATCGGGCGGTAAAGATGGGGTTGGCGGCACCTGCGGCCCGGCTGACACTATCCACCGCCACGGTCAACAGGGCAGGAGTCACCGTCAGCGCCGCCCCCTGGTAACGGATGGTGTAATTGGCATTGGTCACCAAGCTGCCCTGGTTGATGGCATAGGTGCCAGCATTACTACCCGCTATGCGCGTCAGAACACCGGAGAGCACCGCCGTGGCACTGTCACCACGCTTCAGACCGGACACAGCGTAGGTCAGGGCCGGATCTGCATCGCCATAAACACGGCTGACCGCGTTGGCCGTTACCTGCAAGGAAGCCGGCGTGATGCTCAGGCTCGAACCCGTGATGCTCAGCGTGTAGTTCGGGTTCGCAGCCAAGCTGCCTTGGCCGATAGCATAGAGGCCGACATTCTCCCCGGCCGCACGGTCCAAGGTACCGGAGAGTACCGCTGTAGCGCTGTCGCCGCGTTTCAGACCGGAAACAGCGTAGGTCAGAGCCGGATCGGCATCACCATAAACCCGGCTGACCGCGTTGGCCGCCACCGTCAGGGGGGCTGGCGTGATGCTCAGCGTCGAACCGATATAGGTGATCGTGTAATTGGCATTGGCAATCAGGCCACCTTGGGTGATGGCATGGCTGCCTGCATCCTCGCCCGCGTAAGTCAGACCGCCGGACAGCACGCTGCCAGCCGCATCGCCGCGCTTCAGCCCGCCAACGCCATAGGTCAAGGCGGGGGTATCGTCGCCATAAACCTTGGTTGCGGCATTGGCGGTGATGGTCAGCGTGGCGGGGGTGATGGCGAGTTCCGCCCCCGTATAGGTGATGGCGTAATTGGCATTGGCCGTCAGCCCGCCCCGGCCGATGGCGTAAAGCCCAACATCCTCCCCCGTCACGCGGGAAAGGCCACCGGTCAGCACCGTGCCCTCCACGTCGCCGCGCTTCAGCCCGCTGACCCCATAGGTCAAAACGGGATCGGCATCGCCGTACACCTTGGCGCGCGCATTGGCGGTAATGGTCAGCATGGCGGGGGTAATGGCAAGCTCCGCCCCCGTATAGGTGATGGCATAATTGGTACCCGCCGTCACGCTGCCCTGGCTGATGGCATAGCGACCGGCATTTTCTCCGCCTGCGCGGATCAGGCTGCCGCTGATACTGTCGCCTTGCAGCAGACCGCTGCTGGTATAGGTCAGGCTGGGATCGGCATCGCCGTAAATCTTGCTCTGCGCGGTGGCGGTAATGGTAAGGGCGGCCGGGTTGATGGTCAGCGTGCCATAGGCATTGCCGCTATCGGCGATCCGATAATTGGCGGCATCTGTTCCGGCCAGCACCCGCACCGCCTGATCATAGGTGCCGACCGAAAGCCGCCCGCTCAGGCTGCCATCGGCCAATCCCACCGTGCCCGACACCGTATCCCCATCCAGCACACCGGTCAGTGTGGCGGCACCATAGGTAATGGTCGGGCCATAGGTCGCACTGGCGGCCGCCACACTGTAGGTCAGCGCCTTGGCCGCGATCACCAGATTGCCGGCGCTATTGCCGGTGGCGGCGATGGTGTAATTGCCGGCATCCGTCCCGGTCAGGCCGGTGACGGTCTGGGCATAGGTACCGGCACCCAGCCGGGCGGACAGGGTGGCATTGCTGAGCGCCACCGTGCCCGATACGGCATCAGCGCCCACCAGACCGGTCAGGCTGGCCGTGCCCAGGCTGGCCAGCGTGCCATAGGTGCCGCTGGCCGCACTGATGGAATAGGTCAGGGCCTTGGGCGCGATGGTCAGGGTGCCGCTGCTGTTGCCGCTGGCCGCCAGCGTATAATTGCCGGCGGCAGCCCCGGTCAGCCCGGTAACGGACTGGGTATAGCTGCCGGCCCGTGTGGTGGCGGACAGGGTGATGGCACCATTGCCATCCCGCGTGCCCACCGTACCCGAGACCGCATCCTGCCCCACCAGACCGGTCAGGGTCACCGTGCCATTGCCGGCCAGGGTGCCATAGGTGCCGCTGGCATTGGCCACCGCCCAGGTCAGGGCCTTGGGATTGATGGTCAAGGTGCCAGTGGTGGGGAAACGGAACTGGTAGCCCAGATCAGAGGCCAGACTGCCCAGCGCCGCACTGATGGTGTATGTGCCGGCATTGGCATTGCCGCCGGAAAGGCTGGCGGCACCGCTGACCGCCTGGGCCAGCGTATCATTCCCCACCAGCCCGCTGATCGTATAGGTCAGGGTGGGGATGGCGCCGCTATAGGTGTGGCTGAAACTGTCCGGCGTGACGGTCAGCGTCGGCGCATAACTGTAAACAAAGCGGCTGCCGCTATTGCTGATGGTCGCATGGCTGCGCCCGCTGAAATCATAGACGCGGTTATAAAGCGGCAGTGCCGCCACCCCACCCGTATCCCCGCTGAGCGGGCTGGTGGAGAAGACCAGGAAGCGCCCGCCGCCGCCGACAGACAGGGCCGTCGCCCCGCCATTGTTGCTGAAGCTGCCATTGGCCGCCAGCACCAGCGCATCACCTGCCCCACTGGCCGAAACACCGGCCCCGCTGGCAATCGTCAGGTTACCGCCAGCCGTCAGCTTCACCGTGCCGCTGGCACTGATCCCCGCTGTTGCGTTGACGGTACCGATGGTCAACGCCCCGGCATGGGCGAAATCCAGGCTGCCCACTTGGGCGGCCAGGGTGGCGATGCTGTTATCGGTGTGGGCCAGGGTGAAATCCCCGCCGCCCAGCAGAAGCAGGGAACCACCGGTAATCGCCTGGCTCTGGGTCACCGTGCCGGCACTGGTCAGCAGCACGGCCCCACTGCCGGCATTCAGACCGTTGATGCCATTGACCGTGCCGATGGTGAAACCGCCGTCATCGCGCAGGCTGATATCATGGCCGCTGGCGCTGACGGCCACGGTGCCCAGGGCATTGTCGGCATGGCCCAGCGTCACCGCCCCACCGGCGGTGACGGCCAGATTGGCGATGGTCAGCCCTGCCGCCTGACTGACGGTGCCGCCGGCCACCAGATAAAGCGTACTGCTGTGGGCCGGGCTGATGGCAGCACTGATGCCGATAGCACCGCTGCCGGAGGTTTCTATCCGCAACAGACTGGCCGTCACCCGGTCCAGCGCCGCGTCGGACAATTGCAAGGCTGTACCGGTACCGGCAGCCCCCAGATCAATGTCCCGACTGCGGCTGTTGGTTGTCAGGGCCACCATGCCGCTGGCCGAGATGGTGCCGGAGAGGTCCATCGTATCGGCAGTAAGCGTGACATTGCCCGCCGCCGCATTCACCGCCGCCGTGGCCGCGATGGTCAGACTGCTGGCCTGCAGGGAGAGATTGCCACTGTTGCTGCCGGTCCCGGTGGAGAGGGTGCCTGTGACCCGCAGGGTGCTGCCGGTGCTGATGCTGGTGTCATCGCGCAGGGACAGCGTGCCAATCTCCACCGCCGCCGTGCCGGTGGTAGTGCCGATATTGATACTGGCGAAGCCTGCCTGCAACAGCGCCAGTTCCGCATTGGTCAGGTTCAGCGTGCCGGCCCCGCCGCCCAGCCCAATGCTGGTGCGCAGGAACAGCGGACGAATGAACAATTGCCCCGTTCCGCTGATACTGGCCGTACCGCTGCCAGCGGACAGGTCCATCTTGTCGGCCATCAGAGAGATGTTGCCCGCCCCGCCATTGATGCGGGTGCCGGTGGCCCCGTCGGCAGCGAAAAGCAGCCCTTCCCCCGCATCCTGATAGCGGGCGGTGATGACAATGCCGCTGGCACCGGTCAGGCTGGAGCCATTACCGATCCGCACGCCGGCCGACAAACTGTTGCCTGCCCCGCCAGTCCCATCCAGACTGATCATGCCGCTGCCGCTGGTGGTCAGGCTGGCAGCGTTGAGATCAACACCGATACCGGTGGCGGCGTTGATTGCTGACGCCACCCCACGCCCCCTTATGGCGATATTGCCGCCCCCGGCATCCAGGGTGGCATTGGTGATGGCAACGCCAATGCCAGTATCAGCAGCCCCTGTCGCCGCATTGCGGGTAGGGTCGGTGCCGCCACCCAAAGTGATCGCCCCGCCCCGACTGCTCAGGCTGGCATTGCTGATACGGATGCCACCGGCACCCACATTGCCGCTATCGGCATTCAGCGTGATGGCCAGGGCACCCCAGCCGCTGGCGCTGATATTGGCCGTCACCGCCAGATTGCCGCTGCTGTTCAGCCGCAGGCTGCCGCTGTTTGACCCAGTATAGGCGATGGCCTGCCCCACCGTCAGGCCGACAGCGCTGAGGGTAAGGTTGCCGCTGGCCGTCAGCCCCGCGACACCACCCACCGTGCCAATGGTCAGCGCCTGATCGCTGACCAGACTGGCACTGCCCAGATTGCCGGCCAGGGTGGCAATGCTGTTGGCGCTGTTGGTCAGGGTGAAGCTGCCGCTGCCCAGCAGGGACAGGCTGGCAATATCCAGGGCGGTGGATTGGGTGACCGTGCCGGCACTGGCCAGTTCCAGCACCGACAGGGTGCCCGTCACCGGACTGGTCGCCAGGGTGATATTGCCGCCGCTGGTGGAACCCAGCCGCAGGATACCGGCCGAGACATTCCCCAACTCCGTCCGGGTCAGGTGCAGACTGCTGCCATCATCCGTACCGTCGGAGACGGTGAGCGCCTGGCCAGCGCTGAGCGGGGCCAGCGTCACCCGGCCACTGCTGCGCAGTTGAAGCTTACCCAGGTCGATCCTGTCGGCGGCAAGGCTGATGGCACCGGTCTGGTTGGCGTTCCCCACCTGCGCATCCGGGGCGGCGGTGCGTGTATTGCCGATGCCGCTGCCCCCCGCCCCACCGGTGCCGGTGATGCTGATCGTGCCCGCACCGGCGGTTACCCGGTAACCGCTATGGATCATCACGCCGATATTTTCGGCATGGCTGGTGCTGCCGCCCGAGGAGCCGGTCAGGCTGACAGAACCGCCATTGGTGGTGATGGCAAAGCTGGTCCCGGACTGACCGTGCAGTTCAACCCCGATGGTATTGGTGCTGCCGGACAGGGCCGAGCCCGTCAGGCTGATCGTGCCGCTGCCGGTGGCGCTCAGGCTGCCATTCAACACCCGGATGCCGGTATTGAAGCTGCCGGCCACGCCGGATCGCGCTGTCCCGGTGATGCTGATTGCGCCATCCACGGTGCTGATGCTGGTGCCGCTGCCCGACAGGTCCACCCCATAATGCCGCTGGGCCGCACCGCTGCCAGAGGTGCCGGTGATGGTGATGTTGCCGCTGCTGGTGGCAAGGCTGGTGCCGCCGATCAGCCCCACCCCGCTGGTACCGATGGTACTGGTCCCCACCGGCCCGGACCCGGTGATGCTGATGGAACCGCTGCCGGTGCTGATCTGCACCCCGTTCAACTGCACGCCGTAAAGGTCGCTGCTGCTGGCCGTCCCGGACAGGGAAAGCGACCCGCCATTGCTGCTGATGGACAGGCCGGAGGCCAGCACCAGCATCCCGCCCGAAGCGGTCAGCGAGACATGCCGGCCAGCGGCCAGCGGGGTTTGCAGGGCCGCCGCATCGGTCACGCTCAAGCCGCCGCTGGCCGACACGGCGATGCTGCCGGCGGTGATGCGGCCGATTTCCGCCGCACTCAACGCCAGTCCGGCGCTGCCATTGCCCAATTCTGCCGACTGATTGCTGCTGCGGGTGGCAAGGCTGGTGGTATAGGTGCCGGTATTGATGGTGCCGGCGATATCCATCGTATCCGACCGCAGGGTCAGACCGCCGCCCGTCACGCTCAAGGCCCCGGTCAGCGACAGGTCGCCACCCTGGATCAGGGTGTCACCCCGGATGCTGGCGGTGCCGATGGTCACCGCCCCCGTACCATCGCTGTGCCCGATGGTCACCTGATCAAAGCCGGACTGGATCGTCGCCAGTTCCGCCGCTGTCAGGTTCAGCGTGCCGGCACCGTCGCCAAGGCCGATGCTGGTGCTGGTGCCGGCCGGCCGGATGGTCAGGCTGCCGCCGCTGCTGGACAGGCTGGCATTGCTGGCAATGTCCAGGCTGTCGCTGACCAGGGTGATGGCATTGCCACGGCCATTGACCACCGCCGCCGACGCGATGCTGATGGACCCCGCCGTCAGACTGGCCCCCCCGCTGAAGCTGCCGACACTCAAAGCGCCGCTGGTCACCAGTGACAGGCTATAGGCACTGCCGGACACGGCGGCGATGCTGTTGGCGCTGTTGGTCAGGCTGACATAGCCATTCTGCAGCACCAGCGCACTGGCGGTGAGGGCAGCGGATTGGCTGATATTGCCCGTACTGGACAGGGACAATTGCCCCGCCGTCACAGCCCCCGTCAGCGCGATGGACGATCCGGACAGGCTGATGGCGCCGCCATTGCTGGCCATGCTGCCCAGGATCGTGACGCTGCCGCCGCTGCTGGTGAAATCCAGCCCTAACTGGCCGGCGCTGGTGGTGATATTGGCCCCACTGGCCAATGTGATATTGCCCCCGGCGCGCAGGGTCAGCGTGGCATTGCCGCCAGCGGACTTGGCGATGCCGGCATTGATGGAAATGGCATTGTCGGCCGCCAGGGTCACGCTGGTGCCGGCATTCAGCAGGCCTTGCAGGGCACCTGCCGTGATGGTGCTGTTGGCCTGGGGGAAATTGCCAGCGCTGTTCAGATCGCCGGGCCCGGTCAGATCATCCCCGGTGACCCCATCGCCATTGATATTGGCCGGGCCGGTGGAAATGGTGATGTTGGCCGGGTCCAGCAGCAGCGTGCCGGCCAGCCCCGCCGGGGCCGACAGGTCGACCATGCCGGCGAAATCCAGCCGGTCCTTGGCCGATATTTCGGCAAAGCCGCCAGCGCCCTGGCCAGCCCCTTTGGCGGAAAGGCTGCCCTGGAAATCCGTCCGGCCATCCGCCCACAGGATCACCCGGCCGCCAGCCCCATCCTGTGTCGCATCGGCGCGGATGCGGCTGGCAGCATCGATGCGGGTGGTCTCCGCCCGCGCCAGATCGCCCTTGCCCTGATAATCGCCGCCGATGCGAATGGAACCACCACCGGTCGCCCCGCTGGCATCCAGCGCGGCACCCTGCAGGGCAACACTTTCCCCCGTCACACTGATGGCACCGCCGGTCCCTGTGGCAGCACTGGCATCCAGTTGGCCGGTGACGGTGACATCCGCCCCCTCCCCACCGATGAAGATACGGCCGTCGCGCGCCTCCGCCCGTGTCGCCTGCACCAGCCCACCGACATTGATGGCGGCCACCGCCCCCGCTGCCGCCCGCGCTGTCAGCAGCACCGAACCGCCCTGCGCCGACAGGGGGCCGGCATTGGCCACCTGGGCCGCCGTTTCCGCCGGCAATTCATAGCGCAGCAGCCCGTCACCCTGCAGGTCCAGCGTGAAGGTCTCCGTGCCGGCCAGCACGATACGGCCCAGCTTGGCCTGCACCACACCCTTGTTGGCAACGGCCGCCGCCGCCAGTGCCACATAGCCGCCATCGGCGACCTGGATGGTGCCTTCATTCACCACCGCAGCGCCAGCAGCCCCCTTCTGCCCGAAGACCAGCCGCCCGGCGGCAAAATCGCCGTTGCTGATATTGGCCGTGGTGGCAATGAAGGCACCGGCATCGATGCGGGCATTGCGCCCGATGATGATGCCGGCCTGATCGATGATCACCACCTGCCCATTGGCCGTCAGCGACCCATCGATGCGGGTGCCGCTGCCGGCCCCCACCCGGTTGACCAGCAGGGAACCGCTGCCCGGCTGGCTGACGCTCACCTGTTCCCCGGCGCCAACCGTGAAGGACCGCCAGTCGATCAGCGCCCGGTCGCTCTGCTGCTGGATCAGGGTCTGGTTGCCGCTGCTGCTGATGCTGGCCTGACCGACGGCAACCGACCCGCCCTCTGGCCCTGCCAAGGCAGGCAGGGCCGGCAGGGTGAAGACACTGGCCAGCGCCAGCGCCCGCAATCCCCGCCGCCGTGCCATAGTCGCCCTCATAGCTGCACCGTCAGATCAACGAACAGGCGGGTACGTTCCCGCGTGGCACCGGGAATGGGCAGTCGGCGCAGCGTGCGGGCCCCTTCCAGCATCAGGCTGGCCTTGCCGACCAGGCCGATGCGCAACCCGCCGCCGGCCGAAACCAGATGCGTATCGGCGGCCACACTGTCCCAGACCCGCCCGCTGTCGATGAAGGCATAGGGGGTGATGCCATCCACATAGGCGATACCGGGGTCGAAGCGGCGGCGCAGTTCCAGCCCGCCGCCAATGCCGGACGGGCCGGACAGGTCACCGCCATTATAGCCGCGCCCGAAACGGCTGCCGCCCAGCGCGAACTCCTCCCCCGCCGGCAGCGTGTCGGGGCTGTACTGGCCGCCGATGGTCAGGCTGGCGCTGACGCCCGCCCCGATCAGGGTGGCATAGCCCAGTTCGCCACTGAATTTGGTAAAGTCCGGTTCCACCTTGGGACGGGAGGCTTTCAGCGATCCCTTCTCCGTCGCCCCCAGAATGCCCAGCCCGCGCGTCACCCCGCCCATGGCCAGCACATCCCCGCCCAGCAGGTGCTGAGCGGTGAAAATCGCGCGGATATCCACGCTGCGCCAATCATCCCGGCTGAAAGGCGCGTTCAGGATGCGCACCGTGGCCCGCTGGGCATTCCAGCCACCTTCCAGCGACAGGTTGCGGGCGCGGCTGCGGATCAGCGGCCAGGACAGGCGCTGACCGAAACCATAGCTCTCCGTCGCCACGGCAAAGGGCTTCAGCGCCGCACCGGGCCGGCCCCGGCTGTAATTGCCATTGCTGGTCAGGGTCAGGCCGTCGCCGGACAGGGGCTGCAGCCAGCGCAGATTGGCGGAACGCTGTTCCTTGATCTCCGGCGTGGCGGACAGGGTGGCGCCCAACTGTTCGCCCAGACCCAGCGCATCATTGGTTGCCAGATCGACAAAGCCGGACCAGGGGCCGGCAAAATCCGATCCACGGTTGCCGATGCCGGCCACCAGCCCCCAGGGCGCGCGTTCCACCCCCACCAACAGTTCCGCCGCCCCGAAGGCATCGCCAGGCCGGATCAACCCGGTCACCGTCACCCCCGGCAGATCATCCACCAGCAGCAGGCCACGTTCGATCAGCGGCACCTGGGCCGGGCGGGCGGCCAGGGCGGGGGCCAGCCGTGCCTCCACCAGCAGCCGGTCATCGGCACTGCCACCCTCCACCCGCACCTTTTCCAGATGTCCTTCGATCACCTTGATGGTGATGGTGCCGTCCTTGATTTCCTGCGCCGGGACGAAGACGCGCGTCAGCCCGTAGCCGGCGGCCAGATAACGGGCCTGGATCGCCTCCGCCACGGCGGAGACATCGCCCAGCGTCACCGGGCGGGCCAGCAGACCGGCCAGGGGCGCCGCAAATTCCTGCTGCACCGGGATGGTCTGCGCCCCATCGATCAGCACGCGTGACAGGGTGAAGCGCAAATCGGCCGCCGCCCCGGCGGGCGCACCCTTGCGTTGGGCAGGGATGGAAAATTGCAGTTGCGCCTTGGGCACCCGGCGCTCTTCCTCCAGCCGGGCCGGCAGGCTGGGCCGCCCCGGTTCCACAGTACCCGGCAGTTGCACGGGGGCTTGCTGCGCCACGGCAGAGCCGGCAGCCAGCATAAGCAGGGCCATTACAGGGAAGGCTGCGCGCATCATGGAGACAGAGAAGAAATTGACATCAAAAGGTGTAAGCTGTGAGGGCGGACAAAATCCAGGATTTTATCTATTCTGTATATAAAGATCAGCCTTGACCCGCAGCAGCAAGGGCAACCTGCATCAACGCGGCAGCATTGCACCGAAAGTATTTACAACCTTGGATTAATATTGGCATCCATTCGCTTCACCCTTTTACGAGAACCCTGTTTCCCGGTCGGAATGACGCAGTGCCGCAACGGGCTTGCTGATACTGGTCCTACCAACGTATTTTCAGGCGCGTCTCGCGCTACCCTGAACGTGAAGAGGACAAGCGATTGGAAGAGATCGAGGTCGGTCCTGGCAAGCTGTTGGTCAAGGAAGGCGACCGGTCCGGGGCGGCCTTCCTGATCGCGGGCGGGCGGGTAGAGGTTTTCCGCGCCGTCAACGGCAGTAAACATCGGCTGGCCGTGCTGGGCCCGGGTGAAATCGCCGGCGAAATGGGGTTGCTGGACAATGCGCCCCGCTCGGCCTGCATCGCCACGATGGAACCGACGCGGCTGGTGATGATCTCCCCCGATCTGGTGGCCCGACAGATGAAAGCCAGCCCGCCGCTGGTGCGATTCGTTCTGCGGTCGCTGATCCGTACCCTGCGTAACATCAATGGCATACCCGCCCCCGCCAGCGACCCGATGCTGGATGGAGATCCCATCGTTTCCGAACGAACCTACAAGCTGCTGCGGCGGGAGACCTATCCGGCAGGCCGGGTGATCTTCCGGCGCGGCGATGAGGGGCATTATGCCTATCTGGTTCAAAGCGGGCTGGTGGAGGTGTGGAAGGAAACGGTTGAGGATGAGGTGCAGGTGCTGGCACAGATCGGACCGGGCGGCGTATTCGGCGAAATGGCCTTGTTGCGCAATGCCAACCGCGCAGCCAGTGTCACCGCCGTCGAACATACGGTGTGCGAGGTCATCCCCCGCCACCGGTTCGATGAACTGTTGCGCATGGCACCCACCATGATCCGGCAGTTGGTCTTGACCTATATCCGCCGGATCGAGTGCGGTTTGTAGGGTTGCAACCGCTTCGCCTGATTGTTTCCTGTTGGCGCGTTCTGGATTTCTCGCTAGCCTGAGTTTTGACAGCGTTGTCATTGCTGTCCAAAATCGGGATCGGGGGGAAATACGGATGCGATATCGGGCATGGCAGCCCTTGCTGGCTGCCCTTAGCCTCTTGCTGGCGGTTGCTGGCGGAGCCGCTGCGGCGGAAAAAATCGACACGGCCCAGGCCGCCGCCATTGCCGGCGATCCGGCCTTTCACTATCGGCCGCAACGGCTGGTGGATATTCCCGCCCCTGCCGGCCCCGCCATCAGCCTGTTCAATGGCAAGAACCTGGATGGCTGGGACAGTTGGCTGGGCTATGCCGACCCGGCCCATACGTTCAAGCCCGATCCGGCCCCGACCTATGGGCTGAACCAGGATCGGTTCGGCATTTTCAACGTGGTGATGGAAGAGGGGGCACCCGCCCTCTTCATCACCGGCAAAATCTGGGGCGGCATCGTCCACCAGGGCAGCTATGGCGATTATCATCTGCGGCTGGAATATAAATGGGGCCGGGAGCGCCATGCCCCGCGCGCCGACAAGCCGCAGAATAACGGCTTGCTCTACCATTCCCATGGAGCACCGGGGGCCGTCTTTGGCAGTTGGATGGCGGCGGTGGAGTTCGAGATCATGCTGGGCTCCGTCGGCATGGTGGTGCCGGTGGGCACCCATGTCGGCATCCACACCAAGGCTGGGCACGATCCTTCCATTATCTATCCGCAGCGCCGCTACATGCCGGACGGCAAGGCCGTGTCGGTCGCCCAGCCCGCATGGAATGTGGAAGCCGCCATCGATGCCGAAAAGCCGGCCGGCCAGTGGAATGTGCTGGATCTCTACGTGCTGGGCGATCGGGCCATCCATGTGGTGAACGGCGTGCCCGTGATGGAAGTCTGGGGCCTGTCGCGCCGTGATACGGTGGATGGCAAGCCCGTGCCGCTGACGCAGGGGCATATCCAACTGCAATCGGAAGGGGCGGATACCTTTTTCCGCAACATCACCCTGGAACCGATCCGCAGCCTGCCCCGGCTGGTATCCGAGTGAGGAGACAAATTCATGGGCCTGAAAAAATCTCTCGCAGCCTTGCTGCTGGCCGGCGGCCTGGCTTTGCCCGCCCATGCCACCCCGCGCATCGCGCCGGAGAAGCTGGGCCTGCAGCTCTACAGCCTGCATGACGGGCTGAAAGCCGATCTGGAGGGCACGCTGGCCCAGGTGAAAGCGATGGGGCTGCGGCAGGTCGAACTTTACCCGATGCCGGGCCTGACGGCGGCGGATTGGGGCCGGGCGCTGGATAAAGCGGGGCTGCGCGCCATCGGCAGCCATGTGCAGCTTTCCGACCTGAAGACGGACCTGCCCGGCATCATCGACCGGGCCAGGGCGCTGAAACTGTCTTATGTCGGGGTCGCCTGGGTGAAGCCAGGGCCGGAACCCCTGACGGCTCAGGTAATGGATCAGGTGGCCGCCACCTATAATGCGGCCTGTCCGGCGCTGAGGGCCGCCGGCATCGGGCTGATGTACCATATCCATGGCTATGAGCTGGCAGGGGCTGATCAGGGCACCAGCCTGTTCGACCGGCTGATGGCGGCCACCGAACCGGCCTGTGTGACGGTGGAAATGGACGTGTTCTGGGTGGCGCGGGCGGGTGCCGACCCGGTGGCGCTGCTGCACCGCTACCCAGAGCGTATCCGAATGCTGCATGTGAAGGATATCCGGCCGGGGGCCGGCACCAGCGCCGATGGACGGGCGGACAAGGCCGATTTCGTGCCTGTCGGCCAGGGGGCGATCGACTGGCCAGCTTTGTTCGCCGCCGCCGGCAAGGTGGATTGGTTCGTGCTGGAGGATGAAAGCGCCGGCCCGGCAGCCGGGCTGGCGCAGTCGCTGGATTATCTGGGGGTGCGGTAAAGCACCAGACCGATCATTATTCCCCCGTTTCCAGTGCTGCCCGCACCTTGGACAGCAGGGCGGCGCGTTTCTTGTCGTCGCGCATCTTGCGCACACTCTCCGCCAGCGCCAGCACGGTGGCAGCATAGTCATTGTGCCAATCGGGCTTGGCGACCGCCGCCTTGTCAATGCGTGGCGGGTGGGTCGGGGTCAGGGGCTTGGCACCGTGTGCGGTCAGGCTCCAGACCTCATCCAGGCCCGGCAGGTGGATCTTGCTGCCATCCAGCCCGGACTCGATCAGGCTGGCGCGGAGCGCCACCCGTTCCTGATCCTCCCCATGCACCAGGAAGATACCGCCGGCAACCGGCAGGCGGGCCAAGATCCAGTGCATCAGGCCGGCCCGGTCGGCATGGCCGGAATAGGCATCGATGGTGCGGATGGTGGCCCGGACCTCCACCTCCTCCCCATGGATGCGCACGCGCGACACGCCTTCCTGCAGCAGCCGGCCCAGCGTGGCCGGTGCCTGATAGCCCACCAGCAAAACAGTGGCGCTGTTGCGCCAGAGGTGATTTTTCAGATGGTGGCGGATGCGCCCCGCCTCGCACATGCCCGAAGCGGCGATGATGATGGCATTGCCGGTCAGCCGGTTCAGCCGCTTGGATGCCTCCACCTCCTCAATCAGATGCAGGTTGCGGCGGCTGAAGGGGGCGGGCGTGCCGGGCTGGTTCACATCCGGCAGATGTTTGTCGAAAATGCGGGTGACATTGACGGCCAGCGGGCTGTCCAGAAACACGTCGACCGCCGGCAACTGTTTGCTGTCGAACAGCAGGTCCAGGTCATAGAGCAGTTCCTGCGTGCGCTCCACGGCAAAGGCCGGGATCACCACCGGCCCACCCCGGCGCAAAGCCGCGCGCAATTCGTCTGCCAATATCTGCCGGCGGCTGGTGGCATCGATCACCGGGCGTTCCCGCCCGCCATATGTCGATTCCACCACCAGCCAGTCAGGCCGGGTGGGGCCATTCGGGTCCGGGTGAAACGGCTTGTCGCCCGGTCCCAGATCGCCGGAAAACACCATGCGCACCGGCCCGGCCGTCCCCGGCAGTTCCAGTTCCACCGAGGCAGATCCCAGAATATGCCCGGCATCCCAGAAACGCGCCCGCACACCGGGCGCCACATCCACCCAGACATCCCGGTCCACCGCGCGGATATGCGACAGGCAGCGTTCCGCATCCATCCTGCTATAGATCGGCTCCACCTCCCGCCGGCCGCGCTGGCGGTTGCGCTGGTTCAGGTGGCGCACCTCCGTTTCCTGGATATGGCCACTGTCCGGCAGCATGAAGGTCAATAAATCCGCCGTGCCATGGGTGGTGACGACCGGCCCCTGGAAACCATGGCGGTAAAGTTTGGGGATCAGCCCGCTATGGTCGATATGGGCATGGGTCAGCACCAGGGCCGCCGGCTCCGTCACATCAAAGGCGAAGTCACGGTAATTCAGCTCCTGCTCCGTCTTCGGGCCCTGGAACAGGCCGCAATCCAGCAGCAGGCTGCCCATCGCATGGCGGATCAGGAAGCAGGAGCCGGTGACACCACCCGCCGCCCCGTGGAAGCTGATGGTCGGATCGCTGGGATGGGTATCGGTCATCAGGCTGCCTCTGTGGCTTTCGGGGGAGTGCCCAGGGTGAAGCCGCTGTCTTCAGCAGCCATTCCGCAAGCGAAACGAAAATCTGTTTCGGTATCGGAATAAATTCGGTAAAGCGGTTCGCCCGCCTGGGCGAAGCTGCCGACCTTTTTCAGCAGGTCGATGCCGGCCCCGGCATCAAAGGGGGCGCCAGCCAGCCGGGCAATGCGCGCGATACGGTAGCAGTCGATGGCGCCCACGGTGCCATCATGCTCGGCCACAATCTCCCGCGACAGGTGGCCCAGCCGGGCCTCCCGCGGGGGCTTGCCCTGCAAGGCCATGATCTTGTGCATGGTGGTCAGCGCCGCGCCCGAGGCCAGCAGCTCGCGCGCCCGCGCCATGCCGGCCCCGCCGCGCAGGGCCGGATCAAATTCCAGAATACGCCCGGCCAGTGACAGGGCGCGTTCACGTAAATCCACCGGCGCTTCCGGCCGGTTCTCCAACACGGCCATCACATCGCGCGCCTCCAGCACCGGGCCGATGCCATTGCCCACCGGCTGGCTGCCGTCGGTCATGGTGACCCGCAGGTTCAACCCGATGGCATCACCGACATATTCAAACAGCTTGCGCAGGCGCAGCGCGTCATTCTGGGTGCGCACCTTGGCCGAGGGGCCGATGGGCACATCGATCACCAGATGGGTGGAGCCGGCCGCCAGTTTCTTGGACAGGATGGAGGCAACCATCTGTTCGCGCGTGTCGATATTCAGCGGCCGTTCCACCGAAATCAGCACATCATCGGCCGGCGACAGGCGGACATGGCCGCCCCAGACCAGACAGCCCTTCACCTCCCGCACGATGTCGCGCATCTGCTCCAGCCCGACCTCCACATTGGCCAGCACCTCCATCGTGTCCGCCGTGCCGGCGGGGGAGGTGATGGCGCGGGAAGAGGTTTTGGGGATGGGCAGACCATGGGCCGCGACAATGGGCACCACGATCATGGAGGTGCGGTTGCCCGGAATGCCGCCGATACAATGCTTGTCCACCACCAGCCCACCGGCAGCCACCCCGTTTCCCCAGGTGAGCCGGTCACCGGCCGCCACCATGGCACGGGTCAGGTGCAGGGTTTCAGCCGTGGTCATGAAACCACCGCAGGCGACGATGAAGGCCGCCACCTCCACCCGGGAATAGCGGTGATGGGCGATATCGTCGATGATGGCCGCGAACTGGTCCGGCCCCAGTTCACTGCCCTGGATCTTGGCGTGCAGTGCGTCGCGGCTGCGCGCCGGCGTGGCATGTTTCAGGCGGACCGCCGTATCCTCCGGCATCCCGAAATGGACGAAAGCGGTGGTCGACAGGCCCAGCGCATCAGGGCCCAACAGGTCCGGATCATCCACCATCACCAGATCGGCGATGATCCGATGGCCGTTGGCCGCCACTTCCACCTTTTCCAACCCGGCAAACTCCGCCGCGCGATAGATGGTGCAGTGCCGGGACAGGAAGGCCACATTCTCCTGCCGCGTATCGACACCCACCCGCTTCAGCTTCAGCATCTTTCCACCCATTTACCGGCGGAATGGTTTCATCCTCCACCGTGTTTCCACGATAGACCCGCAAAAGGAACCGCCGCCTTGATATGGGTCAAGGCCGGGTGAGGCGGGTTGGCGCACAGTGAATATCGGATCGATCTATAACGACCCGATGGAGGTGTGTCATGGAAGGCAAACATCCGGCCATGGTGCTGAAACAGCCGGGCGAGCCGCTGGTGCTGGAATGGCATCACGTACCCGCCCCCGGCCCCGGCGAGTTGCTGATCCGCGTCTGTGCCTGTGGGGTCTGCCGCACCGACCTGCATGTGGTGGATGGGGAACTGCCCCACCCCGCCCTGCCGCTGGTGCCGGGGCACGAGGTGGTGGGGCGGGTGGCTGCCATTGGCAGCGGGGTGGACGGTTTCCAGCTTGACCAGCGGGTGGGCGTGCCCTGGCTGGGTTGGGCCTGCGGAAATTGCGATTGCTGCCGGGAAGGCCGGGAGAATCTTTGCCCGGAGGCACGCTTCACCGGCTACAGGCTGGCGGGCGGCTATGCCAGCCATATCGTCGCCGATGCCCGTTTCTGTTTCGCGCTTCCGGACGGGTACAGCGATGCGGCGGCGGCCCCGCTGCTTTGCGCCGGGCTGATCGGCTATCGCGCGCTGCGGATGGCGGGGGATGGGAAGCGGCTGGGGCTCTATGGCTTCGGTGCGGCCGCCCATATCATCGCCCAGGTGGCCAAGGCACAGGGACGGCGTGTCTATGCCTTTGTGCGGCCGGGCGATCAGGCGGCGATGGATTTCGCGCTGAGAATGGGGGCGGACTGGGCCGGCCCATCGGATGCACCGGGGCCGGAGCCGCTGGATGCCGCCATCCTGTTCGCGCCCGTCGGCACCCTGGTCCCGGCGGCCCTGGCGGCGGTCAAGCCCGGTGGCCGCGTCGTCTGCGCCGGTATCCATATGAGCGATATTCCCGCCATGCCCTATCATCTGTTATGGCAGGAACGGCAATTGCTGTCGGTCGCCAACCTGACGCGGCAGGATGCGGTGGAGTTCCTGGAACTGGCGGGTCGCATCCCGATCCATACGGAAATTCACGCCTATCCGCTGATCCGCGCCAACGAAGCGCTAGCCGACCTGCGCGCCGGGGCCTTTACCGGGGCGGCGGTGCTGTTGCCTTAGAGCAAGCGTAGCCGATACATACTTTCAGTAGCATCTGCACGCTGCTTCCATCATAAAAAATATTTTAGATAGATGAAAAATACCTTTGAATTGGAAAAAAAACGTCAGTTAGAATTCCGACATATCGCTATGGATGGGATACCCATTCTTCTTTCTTCCTGAGGAACGTAAGTCATGGCATATCGCTACGATGCAGATCTGGATTTTCTGGAATCGATAAAATCAGAAGATCTTAATGATCTTGTATTCTGCCTCACACATGATCGAGATGGAAATCAACGAATAACAGAAGAAATGACAAATTCCAGTGAATACAAAAAATATTACCCAGATCACAATCAGTACTGGAAACTTATTGCGTCTGAAATTCAATGCTTTGGCGCAAATACTTTTGCAACAATTTTACGCGGCGGCAAAGGCGTGCTGTATCGGGAAATACTAATGGATGTTTGCGATAAGATGGGCGTAAATTACAATAAGGAAACCAGTACGGAGAGAATTGAAACAAATATGTTAATGAAAATACTTACGGATGCCGTAGAAAACATGAAGCCAGAGGAGTTAATGGAACTGGCATCTGCCACTGGAATTAAAAATACAAGCGGAATCACTGCCCAAACAATGACTGCTGCATTTCAGGCTATTTTTAGGGCAGGTGGCTTCAAATCATACCAACTTACACTTATAATTGTAAATGCAGTTCTGAAAGCTTTAATAGGCAGGGGATTGTCTTTTGCCGGTAACGCGACACTCACCCGGACGATATCCATTCTGACAGGCCCAATAGGTTGGGTCATCACAGGTATTTGGACTGCTGTAGACATTGCTGGTGCCGCCTACCGCGTTACAATTCCGGCCGTTATCCAGGTGGCGGCTCTTCGCCAAAAACATTTATACGGAAAGCAGGGCGAAGAAATAACCTTCAGTTAAGAGCAATCTGCCTGGGTCGTGACCGATCCAGGCAGATTTTGTTTTCCTTCAACTCTGGACATGATATCTGCAGGCTTAGCTCATGCCACACCGGTGGGGAGCTAAATCCTCGAGAGCGAATCGTCTGAGAGTCGTATCGCCGTTGGGCGTTTATTCGCTCGTGGAGAGACAAATCTAGAGCCGGCTGAGGTTCTGACTGAACCCCGCCGGCTCTATAAAAGAACAATCAGGAGCGCACCCGCCGCCAGTGACAACAGGTTGATCACCAATACGGGTACACCGATTCCACGCCCGCCGATAAAGGCCGCCATGGCCGATTTAGTCAGGGTATTGACGGCAATGGCGATGCCGATGGCAATCAGGGCCGTTTCCGCCGCGATAGAATGCCCCCCCAGCCGGGCCATGGAAATGGTGACCGCATCGACATCGGCGATGCCGGAGACCGCCGCCACCGCCAGCACGGCACTGTCGCCGATATAGGCCTTGGCCGCCCCGGCAGCCAGCAGCACGATGGCAATGAAGGCAGAGAGTTTCAGCGCGGTGGCCAGTTCCAACGGGTTGCTAGTGGCCAGGGCCGCCTGATTGCCGCTCATCGTGTGGCGACGGCTGAACAGCAGCACAAGGATTCCCAACCCCATCACCGCCATCATGGCGGCCAGCGGCAATACCAATTCCACTGCCAGCGTCTGGTTCAACAGGCCGACAATGACACAGACCCGCACCGCCATCACGGCGCCGGCCAGCAAAATGCCGGCGGACAGGGTGTTTTCCAGCCCCGGCGTGCTGCGGGCAAAGCGCGACAAGGTTAGCGTCGTGGCGGTGGAACTGGCCAGCCCGCCGGCCAGTGCCGCCATCAATACGCCCAGCCGGTCCCCGAACAGGCGGATGGCGACATAACCGCCAAAGGAAATGGCGGCGATCAGAATAGCCAGGAACCAGATTTCCGCCGGGTTTACCGCCCCCCAGGGGTCGATGGTGCGGTTGGGCAGCACCGGCAGCAGCAGGAAGGACATGGACAGCAGCACCAGGATGGCGCGGATTTCCTCCCACCGCAGGCCACGCAGCCATTGGTGCAGCGGGTCACGCAGCGCCAACAACAGCGTCATGGCCACCGCAGCGGCCACGGCGACCCGCACTTCGCCCAGCACGGCAAAGGCGCCCAGCATGAAGGTCAGGATGGCCGCCACCGTGCCGGTGGCGCTGACATCGCGGTCATCGCGCGCTTCCAGCAGGCGGAAGGCGGCGAAGGTGCCGGCATGGCCCAGCAGGGCCGCCGCCAGCACCCAGGAACTGGTGATCTGCGACAGCGCCCCCGCCACCCCGCCCAACAGGCCGGACAGCGCGAAGGTGCGCAGGCCGGCAGCCCGCTGGCCATCCCCGGCTTCGCGGGTTTTCCACCCGCGCTCCAACCCCACCAGCAGGCCGATCGCCAGGGCCACAGCCAACCGGCTCAACAAGGTCACTTCATTCATTCAATGGGGTTCCTGGGGAGCGCCCTCTCCTTAACCGTCACCCCGGCGCAGGCCGGGGTCCAGAATCAAAGGGCGCATCACTCTACAAACTGGACCCCGGCCTGCGCCGGGGTGACGGTGGAAGAAGTGCTTGAGAGACATCAAGACAATGAAATCAGGATGCGCCATACAGGCAGAATAATCTCCCCTCACCGCATATGTACATACGTCCCCGGTGCCGCCTCCAGCGGCGGCAATCCGGCCTCCTTACACCCCATGGCTGGCGGCGGCACCGGGCTGCCCGACCGTTCATCGAGCCAATCCACCCAGGCGGGCCACCAGGAACCCTCGCGCGGTTCAGTGGCTGCCATCCAGGTATCGGCATCCATATAGGGCTGATCGGGCTGGATGGTTTCCAGCCGGTGACGGCGGCGGGGGCGACCGGGTTCCGACACGATGCCGGCATTGTGCCCGCCATTGGTCAGGCAGAAGGTCAGTTCCGTATCCAGCAGCAGCCGGGCCCGATAGACGGAATGCCAGGGGGCCACATGGTCCGTCTCCGTGCCCACGGCAAAGACAGGGCAGCGTATGTCGCCCAGGGCCACCGGCCGGCCATCCACCCGGTAGCGACCGCCGGCCAGTTCATTCTCCAGGAACAGCCGGCGCAGATATTCCGAATGCATCCGATAGGGCATCCGGGTGCTGTCGGCGTTCCAGGCCATCAGGTCGATCATCGGCTCCCGCTCACCCAGCAGATATTCCCGCACCATCTTCGACCAGATCAGGTCGTTGGAGCGCAGCAACTGGAAGGCGCCGGCCATCTGCGTGGTGTCCAGATAGCCCTGACTCCACATGCCATCTTCCAGGAAGGAAAGCTGGCTTTCATCGATGAACAGGGTCAATTCGCCGGCTTCGGTGAAATCGGTCTGGGCGGCCAGCAGGGTCATGCTGGCCAGCCGCTGGTCACCATCGCGGGCCAAAGCCGCCGCCACGATGGACAGCAGCGTACCGCCCAGGCAATAGCCCATGGCATGGACGGGCATTCCCGGCACCACCGCATTCACCACCCGCAGCGCATCCAGCACGCCCAGGCGCTGGTAATCCTCCATGCCCAGATCACGATCCTCCGGCCCCGGATTCTTCCAACTGACGCAGAAGACCGTATAGCCACGGGAGACCAGATAGCCGATCAGGGAATTCTGCGCTGACAGGTCCAGGATATAATATTTCATGATCCAGGCGGGCACGATCAGCACCGGTTCCGGCCGTACCTCCCCCGTCGTGGGGCTGTACTGGATCAGTTCCATCAGGCGATTGCGGAACACCACCCGGCCGGGGGTAACGGCCAGATTGCCACCCACCCGGAAATCCTCCACCCCCGCCGGTCCCTTGCCGGAGAGTTGACGGCGCAGATCGTCGGTCCAGTTGCGATAACCACGGGCCAGATTGACGCCCATCTGGTTCACGGTGGCTTCCAGCACCTCCGGGTTGGTCAGCGGGAAATTGGTGGGGGATATCATGTCCAGCAACTGGCGGGCCGTGAAGGTCACGCCCTTTTCATGGCCTTCCGCCACGCCCCGGATGCCGGTGGTGGCATTGTGCCACCATTGCTGCTGCAGCAAAAAAGCCTGATGGATCAGGTTGAAGGGCGGCTTCATCCAGCCGGGATGCTCAAACCGCCGGTCCTGTGGCAACGGGTCGATACAGCGCGGCGCCCCCTCCTGCGCGCCACAGGTGGCGGCATATTGGGCCAGCCGGGCCGTCTTGCGCACGCCCTTCTGCCAGAGCTCGATCTGCTTACCGGGGGAGGAAGCCAGATGGATGGCCCAGTCCGCCCAGGCCAGCGTCAGCGCCGCCGGCGAAACGGACGCGGTGAAGCGCCCCATCCAGGCATGGGTCATCCGGTCCAGGATGGAGAGCGTCGCGGCGGCCGGGGCCGCCTCCTCCAGTGCTGCCGGCGCGCAAGAGGGCACGGCGAGCGGGACGGGCGGGGCCGTCTTCACCCGAGTGATGCTGGTGGCAGTGCTGGTCGTCCCTTCCGGCATGGCTCCGTCTCCCTGTCCGGTCATGGTTTCCAAAGGCAACCGCAGACTGACACCACTGCCGTCACGGGGCCTTGATATGTATCAAGGCAAACCGTTTCCGGTGGGACACGGGTGAGGCAGCCGGCTCAGCTAAACCCGGCGCGCAGGCAATCATGCAGGGTGATGACGCCCACCGGCTTTTCATCCGCCGTGACAAACAGACAGGTGATGCTTTCCTTGTTCATACGGGCCAGGCTTTCGCCCACCAGCGCCTCGGGCCGGGTGATGCGGGGCTTGCGACTCATGATCTCATCAGCGCGGCGGGAGAGCAGGCCTGGATCCATATGGCGGCGCAGGTCACCATCGGTGATGACGCCGACCAGCCGCCCTTCCCCATCCACCACACCGGCACAGCCCAGGCTTTTGGAGGTAATGGTCAGCAACACCTCCGACATCGGGGCGGTCAGCGCCACCAGGGGCAGCGCCTCATCCTGACGCATGATTTTCTCCACCCGCATCAGGGTCTGGCCCAACCGGCCACCGGGGTGGAAATTGCGGAAATCCCCTGCCGTGAAGCCGCGTGCCGTCATCAGCGCCACGGCAATGGCATCACCCAGGGCCATCATCATGGTGGTGGAGGTGGTGGGCGCCATGCCGACCAGACAGGCCTCCGGCGCCTGCGGCATCACCAGCGGCAAGGTGGCCGCCCGCGCCAGGGTGGATTCCGCCCGGCTGGTGATGCCGACCAGCGGAATGCTCCAGCGACCGCAATAAAGCAGCAGGTCGGACAATTCCTGCGTTTCGCCGGAATTGGACAGGGCCATCACCAGATCGCCGGGGCCGATCATCCCCAGATCGCCATGACTGGCCTCCGCCGGGTGGATGAAATAGGCCTGGGTGCCGGTGGAAGACAGGGTGGCGGCGATCTTGCGGGCAACATGCCCGCTTTTGCCGATGCCGGCCACGAAGACCCGGCCCTGACGGGCCAGGATGGTCTCCACCACCCGATCAAACGGTTCGGCCAGACTGTCTTGCAACAGCCGCAAACCGTCGATTTCCTTGGCGATGGCCGTGCGGCCGATCAGATGGGGGGCTTGCGCCATCATGTCCTTCCCAGTATCCGCCCAAATGCGGGGCGACATCCGCGCCATCATGCGCCCGACATGCCGCCCTGTCGATCATCGGCCCTGGTTGGGCCGCTGCCTGATGTGGGGCTGGATGCCCGATTGATCCAGACCGCACAAGCGGGACCAGGCGCATGTCCGCCTTGAGACACATACCAATTCCCGATGAGTAGAACTTATCGGGAATTGGTGGGCGTCGCCGAGCCGCCGAAGGCTGCGCTGGCGATAGCACCCCGTGATCCAATCCGATCACGGGGATGGGGGCATAGATGGCCGACCGTTGGGTCTACCCCCTCCCCACCTTTGAACACCTGCGCCAACCATGATAGTCATGGTTCCATGAAGCCTGCGCCTCTTCAACGGATTTGCCCGCCCACAGACACCGCCCAGTCGTATCGCACACTTTGTGCTGGATATCCGTTCGGAACCGCCCCATCAGGCGCCTGGAAAGGGGCGAATTAGATGCTCTGCCGCTTGGCCTTACGCAGGGTTAAGGCTGGGCGGCATTCAATCGTGAAAGGCCCCTTTGCCTTTGACAGGGGAAGCGTTTAGTTTAAAGAAGACTGGACCAAAGACAATTTACAGATCGATCATTCCCATGCGACTGCGTCGTTTTTTAAAAGAGAAATTGACGGAATCGGCCGATATTCTCGATTATGTGCGCACCCATCTCACATCCATTATAAAGCCACGCTACATACGCCGGCGGTGGACAGGGCACATTGCCCTGGAGAACGCTAAAAGGGTTGTTGTATTCAATCATTTCGACATGCGAGGGAGAATCCATGAGTATGTCGAATTTTATTTGAAAGAACTGCGGAAAGAGGGTTTCCATATTGTCTTTACCAGCAATTCGCCACGTTTCCCCAACAGCAGCGTGGAGAAGCTGAAGCCTCTGGTTTCTGTTATTTTATGGCGACGCAATGTCGGATATGATTTCGGCGCCTTCAAGGACGGTATTGCTGAGATTCCCGATCCCAAATCGCTGGATATGCTGCTCATCACCAATGACAGCATGTATGGCCCTCTACAGGATTTTGGCCAACTCATCCGCAACGCCAATCCCAACGAGGCGGATTTGTGGGGAATTACCGATTGCTGGGATGGACGCTTTCATCTGCAAAGCTATTTCCTGCTTTTCCACCCGCAGGCGATCCAGAGCCCGGCCTTCAGCAAATTCTGGCGGAACCTCCCCTATTTCCGGCGTAAGCGCTGGGTTGTGCGCTACGGGGAAATCGGGCTGACCCCGTTCTTCCTGTCATATGGTGTACGCTGCAAAGCGATGTTTCCTTATCGGCAAATCGCCAATACCATGGCATTGAAGATCGATGCCTATCTGGCAAATACACAGGGAAACGCCGATCCGATACGCCAGCGCTATGCAGAGACGATCGCGAAATGCCTGCGCGACGGCATCCCGCTTAATCAAACACATTTCTTCTGGGATGAGCTGCTCAGCACCAGCCGCTGCCCTTTCATCAAGCGCGACCTGCTGCAGCATAATCCAATGGCAATTCCTTACCTGCAATATTGGCAGCAGCTCATTAGTCAAGTTTCCAGTTATGATTCTGAAATGATCGTCCGACATCTGCAGACGACCATGCGCAATCGCGTTTATTAGCAATAGGATAAGAGCCTTCCCCCGAAATCAACGGGTGGCGAGGAAGGCCAGCAACCCGTCATTGATGGAAGAGGCCGAAAGCCCCGGAGGCAAGAGGACGCCCCGCCCATGGGTGCGCAGTCTTTCAGCCTGTGCACCCATATTGAAAACAGCCGTCGGCAGGCCCGCCATCAGCACGTGGCTCAAGGCATAACACCAAGTTTCCGGCCAAACCGAGGGAACGAAGGCACCATGCGGGGCGATATCGGCCAACAGGCGATTGAACTCGGCTTCTTCGTAACGGCCGGTAACCATGGCACCACCTGTACTGATGAGCAAATCATCATCCAGAGTATAGCCAAGCACAAAAAAACGAAGCGGCAACTCCCGTGCCACGGCGTCACGCGCGCAATCCAACAAGACCTGAAAGCCTTTGGAGGGGCCAATCGCTCCTGGCACCACGATTCGCAGGCTTTCCCCCGCCTGCCGCCGCGGTGGTGGAGGCGGCGGAGTTGTCGCCGGTTCCTCCAAGGGAGCCAAACGAAACCGGGCCGCCGACGCGTAACGCCGCAGACGCGCCACCGCCTCCTGCGTGGCGCAATCCAGATGCTGCGCCTTCTCCAGCACGGGGCGCGTCAGCGCCCGCCACGCCGTCACGCTCATACCAGTATGCAGCAGATCACCATGTGTCGCCACACAGGTCTCGCAAACGGCAAGCTCTGGCTCCCCGCAATAACGGCCGTTCCCATCCGTCAGGGTGATGCGGGGACAGATCCAGCTATAATCATGCAGATGCATCCGATAGGGGAAACGGGCCGTCAGGCCAGTCAATGTCTCCGGCGTCAGATGGAACGGGTGATACAACTCCATCTCCCGCACCCCCAGCCGGGTCAGATCGGACCAGAGCAGTTCCAGATCCTTTACAGGATCATAGAGCAGGTTCCCCAAATCCGGCCGGTCGGGCAGTTCCAGGATCAAACGACGGGACTTGCCCTCAATCCTGTCGGGGCGCAACAGCAATACATCTGCACCGCCACCCGGACGACGGGCCAACCGATCCTGAATAAAACGCTCAGTGCCCCCCCCCAGATTGGCACAGACAATCATACAGGGGCGTGGCCCTTCCCCATGGAACAGCCGGGCACGATCCAGGGCCCGGCGATATTCCGCCAGGGGATCATTCTCGATGAAGGTGTGCACGGTTGATTCATAGTCAGGATAGAGCCGGGCCAACAGGCGAAGTGCCCTATCCACCCTGGCCTGTTTGCTCGGGCCGAACGAACCACCGCCAACATGGCCGACATAAAGATCCAGCGCCATGACATGCCGCCAGCCGAGCCGGCTGGCCCGCTGACAGAAATCATTCTCCTCGCCATAGCCGGTACCAAAGGTGGTGGCATCAAACCAACCAGTTTGCGCCAAGCATTCACGGCGGATATACATGCAAAAGCCGACGGCCGTGGGGATGTCAATGGCCTGACCATCCAGCACCGTGCCCGCCAATTCGTGCAGGGACTGAACATCCACTGCGTCAAGCGGCGTTCCCTGATTGGCACGCGGATAAGAACAGATGGTCGCATCATTGGACCAAGGTGTGACCGTACCAATGTCCGGCGCCCGCATGGCGGCATCATGCAACCGCTTCAGCCAGCCCGGCGCGACCACCGTATCGGCATTCAGTAACACGATATCCCGCAGCCCGGCAGCCTGAGCCATGCCGATATTGACGCTGCGCACAAATCCCAGATTGGTGGGGTTGCGACACAGGGTAATCCGCCCCTCCTGGGCCAACCGCTCCAGCAACTGGGCGATTGCCGGTTCCGGTCCCCGATCGTCGATGGCAACCACCCGCATGGGCATCCCGGGATCGCAGGTCAACAAACGATCAAAGCAGACACGGGTTGCCGCAAGGTCGCCATAGACTGGCACGACCACATCCACCAACGATTCCACCGCCACTGCCGGGAGCGACGGCCGTTGCGGCAAGGTGAGCGGCTCCCCCGTCAGGGCGAACAGCAGACCGGGGTTCCGAATGTCGGACAAGGACAACCGCTCCGGTACCTGCAGCGGCAACGCGTCCAGGCCGTCCCCTGGCGGCGTGATGGTCAACTGGGCCCGATTCTGCCCACCGTCGTTCAGGATCACCACCACCGGACGATCCGGGCAGGCCAAGTCCTGCGCACGAATCAGAAGATCACCCCCCGCGTCCCGCTCCACCAACGCCGTTAGTCTGGGAGAATATAGCCAAGCCCCCCGCATGGCCGGGGCGGAAACCAAGGAACCATCCAGATAAACCTCTGGATCAATGGCTCCCCGCAGCGCATCCGGTAGCGACAATTCAACAATACTGGCGGCAGGGCCAGAAGGCACCTGCCGCTGAACCAGTATGTGACCAGCCCATTCCAGGGCAAGATGCCCCCCGCCGGGGGGAACAGCGCATTTTACAGCACGCCGTGCGATAAAGGCAATCGGCTGGCCGTTGTTTTGCGCGTGAAGACGCAACAGTTCCACCGCTTCGGCATCCACCTCGGCATGCCAAGCCAGCGCCTCAAGGACCAACGGGCCCCAGATGCCGATCCGGGCCAATGTCTTGGCTGCCATCGCATGGCAGGGGCAGGGTGCCAATGTCAGCGCACGTTCCAGCAGGCGATGGGCATCAGCCACATCCCCCAACCGCAAACGGGCAATCGCTGCCAGCAAAAGATCATCCGGGTGCGGTGGGTCGAACCGGGACAATCGCTGCGCCAACAGCGCCAAGGGCGCATTTTCCCCGGCGGACAGGGCAGCAAGAATATGCGCTCGCGCCGGCTCCCGACTGGGGGCAACCGGGACCGGCCGTTCCCCCGCCCCACCATCGGCAGGCCGCTCTTCCTGTATCATCGCGGGACGATGGCTACCCGCAAGGCAATTAACGGATCTTGCGGCTGGGGAGAGCGGCACGGTTCGCCGTCTGCAGCTTCGATTTCACCATGCCGCAGAAAGCGCGCCGCGTAGATGACGCGGTGGCTGTTGGCCAGCGGGGGCATCACCCGGAAAGCGATACCCGAGAGAGGGCGACCGCCGCCCAAACCCAGGCTGCCAGGAGCCGGCGTCCAATGGCCATCCGCTGTGCTGGCGCCCGGCACCCGGTATTGCAGCAACTGCCCGACACCTGGACTGGTTTCAACCCGAATCCCTTCGATCCAGAAGGGGGCATCTTCCGCCGCCGCCCATTGCCCAGCGGCGAAAGCCTGTTCACCTACCTGCTGAATCGTGGCGAACAGACGCAAGCCCACCGGCGGGGCCTGTTTTGGTGGCGACAAGGGGCGGATTTCCAGGTCAACACAAGACTGGAGCTCCTGACCGAAAATATAATTGGTGATCATAAGCGGCGAAGGACCAGGCGGCACCGATATCACCACCTCGTCCGCAGAGGCGATCCAGGTCACCGGTTCCAAAACGCCCTTCTGCAGGAAACGAATGGGAGACGTTCCCGGTTGCGGCACCGAGCTGAGCTGGGCCGCCGGGAAAGCCACCCCATTGATCACACGGGGCCGCTGTGCGGATGGGCGGACTGCGGCGATGTAGGTTCCCTCCGGGAGAACAATGACCTGGGCAGAACTGCGTAAGCGGTCTGCCGTCGGTTCCGGTTCCGCTGTCGCCAACATGCCATTCGTGGTCGTCATCGCCATCACTTGTGAAAGGTGCCGTCAGGTAGGAAAGATATGCGACATCCGTGCGCAAAATTGAACAAAATTACGCACCCTTAACGGCAGAACAGGCTTCCACGCCAAACGCCTAGAACGCAGCGACGGCGAAAACAAAAATGGCGGGCCAAGCCCGCCATTTCCGAGAAAACAAATCCTGCCAGTTTACTTGGTCGTAAACCAGTTTATGCTGGCCCCCTCTAGCCCACAACGGTGACGGTTGAACCGTCGGGCAAGGTCAGGATTTGCTCGTAAACCAGTTTATGTTGGCCCCCGTCTGGCCCACAACGGTGATGGTGGAACCGTCGGGCAAGGTCAGAATGGTGTTGCCGCCGCTGACCTTCGCATTGGACATCAAAGACACCAAGTCCAAGGTACCCGACCCATAATTGGTCGTGCTAAATCCGATTGTATCCTGGCTCGGGTCGAAGCCGGAAATCGTGTCATTGCCATCGCCGGGACGGAAAATGAAAACATCCTTACCGGCCCCGGCGACCAGCGAATCATTGCCTGTTTCACCGATAATGAGGCTGCCACCCGACCCAGCAACAATCCAATCATCGCCAGCGCCGCCGCCGAGCGTGGAGAAGCCGGTACCACCGACGATGGTGTCGCTGCCAGCGCCACCATTGATAATGGCCGTTCCATTGGCAGAGATGGTGTCCGAAGAAGAGCCGCCGAGAACGGTATCCGACCCCGAACCCGCATAAATGGAGTTAGAGCCTGACGTGCTGTCCAACACAAAAAACTCATTATTACCGCTACCAATAGCGGTCTTGGACACAGAACTGGCATTAAAAATAACCGCAGTAACATTATTGTCGCCGGTCCCTCCGACAACAACACCGCCTACCTTGTCACCGACCCCAACATTGGTCAAAACACCGGTGGCGCCGCCGGTATTGGCATCAACCGAAACCACGGCGGTAGAACTGCTCCCCGTCGGCGCGTCAATGTTGGATGTACGCACAGTGTTGGTGCTGAGATTCCCCATCGTCACCGTGGCTTGCAGCGGAACCGTCGCGATTGGTGCACCGCCCGAAGCGCCCAACTTGGTGTCCGTATAGGAAGACCCCGTAGAGACCTGCTGTGACAGAAGAGTGGAAGCGGTCTTCAACTGGTCCGGCGTCAGGCCGGAACTTGTAATCGTCGAACCACCGACTACGGTCACCATATCTAAACCCCCCAAAATCCCTAAACGGGTGCGGGCTCACCGTTACGGCGCCACCCTATTCACCCCGCCAATTCCATTTCCGCTGTGAAAATAACAGCCGCCCCATCCACATGCAATCGAATATTGCGCTGCGCCACGGGGTCCTGCGTGTACTGCAGGCACATGCCTGCCCGACAGGAAATCCGCCAGAAGCGAACAAAAAATCTATTTCAAACCAGTAATTTACCTCATAAATCCATCAGGCTTGCGAAGGCAGCAGCTTCACCCTGAAAGCCTATATTCGGAGGAAAACCTGCCAAATTGCCTCCCCTCACCATTTAGATATACCACCCCTGAAGAAAGGGTTAACGCGACCCTGCTCTCGCTTGCGCGATAATACCGAGAGCGGTGGCGACACTGGAATCATGCGCCAGGTCTGGCTGTCCCCACGCTTCGAACAGAGCATCCGCCTCCTCAAAAGCCCCAAGCTGCACCAAACGAATCAACGTCAGCTTGCGGGCGTGATGGATGGAGGCGGGCGCTTGGTCGGCCCCCGGTGCACACCAGATCGCCCGGAAGCACTCCAACACTGCCGCAGCGTCGGACGCGCTGGAAAGCCGCTCCCATTCCTTGACGGGAGCAACACGGAAGTCTTGGCAGAGCAGGGCTGAGAACAGGGAAACCTCATCACCGACCGTTGCCTGGCCTCCGGTGCGCCATAGCATGTCGGGATGCCTCATCTCCAACAAGTTCCGGCGCAGCGAACGACGCAATGAACGACGGATCTGAGATGAAAGCAGCAGACCGCCTGCCGGGCTTGCCTGTTCCACCGCCGCCAGCAGGGGAACCGAGTCTCCACCGGCACAAACAAGGGCGATCAGGTTAAGCAGGATGGCTCGGCCATTGAGAACCTCTGTCTCACCGTCACCGATGCCGGCATTTTGCATGGCATGGCGGAAACTGGCCCCCACCAGAAGAGAAGCGGCGGTGTAAAGAACGGCCGACACCGGGTCGCCCTCGGCATTATTGGCCAGGACCGCCCGATAATATAATAAGCCGCTGAGATGGGCCGGATAGTGACGCAGCCATTCCTGCTCACTCTCATACATTTTGGGAGGACGCAGAGCCGCAGGCCGGCTGATATCAAGCCCGAAGCGGGCAAGAATGTCAGCCGCGATCAGATTGAACTGCTCCAACGCGGCTGCCGACTCCCCACCATTGACCAGTTCCTTGAAAAGCCGATAGCGCAAGCCAGACAGCAGAACCGGCGCCAAGCCGGGAGTCGCCGCCCGCCGAATCAGGTAGCTGCGGTAACGCTGATCATCCAATGGCCGCGGGGCCGGCAGATCGCGCGCGCTGGCAAAAGCGTGCAGGGTATCTCCCCGCTCCTCTACCCGGACATGTTGAAAGCCGACCGACCTTAAAGCACGCGCCAGCCCCTCTGCGCTGAACAAGGTCAGATGCAAACCGGGTGTAGCGATTGCAGCCAAGATGGCTGGCATTGTATCGGGCTTCAGAGCCGCCCCATTGGGCGTCGTCAGAATCGCCACACCATTTTGCCCAACGGCGCGACGGGTGGAGGCCAGAAAACCCAATGGTTCCGGAATATGTTCAATCACCTCAGACGCATAAGCAACGTCATAAGGTTCGTCCAGGGGTGTTTCATCCGTCCAATAGTCCAGCACAATGTCAAGCCCGAGATACTTCCGGCCCAACGCCGCCAATCCTGACGGATCATATCCCTTCGCCGTCCATCCCAGCTCCACCTGTACAAAATCGCTGACGAAGCTGAAGCCACCACCAATTTCCAGCAGACGCCGCCCCGGCTCTGCCTCCAGCCAGCCCAGGGGCTCCAGCATCGGGCGAATGCCGGCGTTCTGTTCCAGATAAAACTCCATATGAAGGCTGTCTGGATGCGCCTCAGGGGTATAGTCAGCCCCCTGCCGGTCCGTGGAAAAGCGCGAGGCGCAGGAGGGGCATTGCACAATCATCCAGTCCGTCTGGCCCGGCCCCCCCTTGGGAATGACCAGTACGGGACGATGCGGGCCAGCATCAGCACAAACGGGGCAGATTGCGGCAAACGGCACGCTATCATCGGACTGCCAGACGAATTCCACTTCAACCCCCGCTATCAGCCACAGCCCTGCCAGGACCAGACAGGACAAGATGACTGCCGGGTACAGGCGTTGGAAGATAAAACCCAAATATCTTGCGGATTAATCCGCCGTCGATACACCTTGGCTCGACGCCCAACCGGAGTGCGGTATGTACAATATATTATTTCTGCACAAGCTATTTCCTGGACAGTTCGTCCATCTGGCCGGAAAGCTGGCCACGGTTCCAGGCGTGCGGGTAACGGCGCTGGCCAGCGACTTCCAAGCACCCGTCGCCGGGGTTGACCAGCAGAGCTACCATTTTGTCAACCGGGGTGGAGGCGGCAGCCATCCCTATCTGTTCGAACCCAACCGCGCCATCTGGCGGGGGCAGGCCGTGCTGGCCTATTGCGCCGAACTGGCGCACGAGGGTTACCGGCCAGACCTGATCATCGGCCATAATGGGTGGGGTGAGATCCTGTTTCTCAAGGATCTGTGGCCGCAAGCCGGCCTGATTGGCTATTTTGAATTTTTTTACCGTGGACGGGGTGCCGACATCGGATTTGATCCGGAAGAACCGTTCAGCCTGGACGATCAGGCGCGCGTGCGGACCATGAATGCCATCAACCTTATGGGGCTGGAGGCCGCGGATTTGGGGGTGAGCCCGACGGCCTGGCAGAAACGATTGTACCCGGCAGAGTACCAGACCAAGCTGGCCCTGCTTCATGATGGCATTGATACCGAGCGCGCCTGCGCCGGCCCCGCCCGGCCATTATTGTTGCCGGACGGCCGGCGGCTTGGATCGGACGTCCCCATCATCACCTATGTGGCACGCGATCTGGAGCCCTATCGGGGGTTCCGCAACGCCATGCGTGCGGCGGTGAAGATCCTGCAACGACGACTAGATGCCCATATGGTTTTCGTCGGCGGGGACGGGGTATCCTATGGCAACCCTCCACCTGGCGGCGGCGCCTGGCGAACCCATATGCTGGCTGAACTGAAGGGCCAATTGCCAATGGATCGGGTGCATTTCCCCGGGAAGCTGCCGCATGGGGAGTTCATCAATCTGATGCGGCTTTCGCGCGCACATCTCTACCTCACATACCCTTTCGTACTGAGCTGGTCGATGCTGGAGGCCATGGCAACGGGTGTCATCCTGGTCGCCTCCGCCACCGCCCCTGTGCAAGAGGTGGTGAAACATGGCCATAATGGCCTGCTCGTCCCCTTCACCGACCCAGCCGCCATCGCCGACGGCATCCTGGAAGCATTGGCAATGCCGGAAACACAGCGGCTGGCCATGCGCAATGCGGCCCGGCAGACCGTGGTGGAGCGCTATGATCTGCAATGGGTGGCATTGCCAGCCTGGATGCGGCTGCTGCGTGACCGTTTCCAGGCGCCGTTATGAAGCAGGACGCTTAACCCTTTCGTCGTCGCCCCGGCTGGGATAGAGGTGTTGTCATGGAATCGAATGTGCGGGGGACGCGATAGTGGCCAGCAGCAGGTTGACCTCGCTGATCAAAAACGTGACCGAAACTGTACGCGGCACATTCCACCAGCGTGGCGTGCGCTTGGCTGGCAAGGGCAAGCTGGCAGACGCCGCT
This sequence comes from Azospirillum sp. RU38E, assembly GCA_943370215.1. Lineage (GTDB taxonomy): Bacteria > Pseudomonadota > Alphaproteobacteria > Azospirillales > Azospirillaceae > Niveispirillum. The sequence continues at coordinate 10,156 of CALRQC020000035.1, read as the reverse complement.
GCCGCTTGGCAGGAAGGGGCCAAGCAAGGCGACCCCCAATGCCAAATGGCCCTGGCAGAGGCTCTGGACGCCGGGCGCGGCGTGCTCCGCAATCCCCGTGGTGCCTTCCGGTGGTACCGGGCCGCCGCCGAAAATGGTGTAGCGCGCGCCCAGGCCTGTATTGCCAGTTACTATGCCAACGGCATCGGTGAAGGGGAGGACAGACATAAGACCGATGCTTTCTTCCTGGAGAAGGATGACGCCCAGGCCCGTCTCTGGGCCAGCCTGGCCGCCGAACAGGGTATGGTGGAGGCACAGGTACTGTTGGGCTGGCTTTACGCCCGGGATGGCGGGGCAGAAGCCCCGCGCGACACACAGCAGGCCTGCGCGTGGTATCAACGCGCCATCGACCAGAACAGTGTCAAAGGCATGGTGGGGCTGGCCAATCTGATTGCCGGCGGCGATGTACCAGACCATGGGCCGGAGGAAGCTTTTGCCCTTTATCAGCAGGCCGCCAGGTTGAACGATCCGACGGCCCAATATTATGCCGGGCTTTATTTGCTGAAAGGCATCGGCACCCCCGTGGACACTGCAGTCGCACTGGAATGGCTGTTCAAGGCGGCAGAGGCCGGTATCGTTGCCGCTTGCCGCTCCCTGGGCATCATCCATCGCCAGGGGCACGACACCGCAAAAAATTTCGGCGTTGCCGAAACCTGGCTGCGGCGTGGGGCGGCAAAGGGCGACTCCGAATGTATGGCACTGCTGGCGGACATGCATATGGGCAGACAAGCCGCCGTGCCTAATCCTGGGGAGGCCATCGTCTGGTATACGGCTGCTGCGGAACTCGGGCATCCCGGCGCCCTGGCCGCCTTGGGTCTGGCGCACCAGGCGGGCAAGCATGTACCGCTGGACCCGTTGCGGGCTATCTATTTCCTGGAAAAGGCTGTTGCCGGCGGCCATACGGAGGCCGCCTTCCATCTTGGCCTCAGCCATCTGGAAGGACGCGGCGTGCCGGCGGATTACCAGAAGGCGGCGCAATTCCTGATGATGGCAGCAGAGGCAGGACATGCCAATGCCACCTATAATATGGGGGTTCTCTATTTCCATGGGCATGGCGTCCCGCAGGACCAGGAAAAAGCCATGGCCTTCTATGCCCGTTCTGCCGAAATGGGCAGCCCGTCCGGCCAGTTCCGTCTGGCCCGCGCCCTGGCCACCGGTCAGGAGTTGCTGCCCGCTGACCCGGAAAGGGCCGTCTACTGGTTCACCTGCGCCGCCGAACAGGGCCATGTTCCCGCCCAGATCAATCTGGTTCGCTTACTGACCAGTCAGCAGGCCCCGCGGGAAGAACTGGAACGTTGGCGTGCCCGACTGCATGAAGCTGCCAGCCAGGGTATGGCCATCGCCATGACGGCGCTGGCAGAGATGAAGTGGAACATCGATCGCGACATCACTGCCGCCGTTGAAATGGCCCGCGCCGCCGTGGAATTGGGCGACCCGCTGGCCGAAAATCTGGTGCAATATCTGGAGGCGCGTAGCTTCAGCGGCATCGTTCGCTGAAGCTACGCCCGGGTGGGGGAAAACACCCCCCACCCGCGTGCCCATCCTTGTCAGGAAGGCTCCCGCAGGCCCTCCGACATGTTCTTCACCACACGGCCCAGCAGATATTGCATGATCGTGCGCTCACCGACCACGATATCGGCCTGAAGCGGCATACCAGGCAACAGAGTGACATCCGTCGGCACATTGCGCAGTTTGATCTGGGTGATCTCAATGCGGGATTTATAGTAACGCGTTCCACTGGGCGTCCCGTCATCCCGACGGTTGAAACTGTCCGCGCTGACAGAACGGACCCGCCCGGCAACAGTGCCATATTCGGTAAAGCGATAGGCATCCAGTTTGATGACCGTTTCGTCCCCCGGCTTCACAAAGCCCTGGTCGGAACCGGCAATGTCAGCCTCCACCTCCAGCTCAGCGTTGGCGGGCACGAGGGAGACGATCACCTCCCCTGACGGGACCACGGCACCGTTGCCAATATCCGCGACATTGACAACCGTGGCATCGCTGACAGCGCGCAGCTCAATCAGATTGCGACGATATTCCGCCTTGGACAGATCGTCCGCCACCTGCTGAAGCTCCGTGCGGCGCGACACCAGCTCCTGCGAAACACTGGAGTTCCATTCCTCAAGATAGGCCTCCCGCTCCGATCCAAGAGATTGCAGCTCGTGCCGGGCCGTAACGGCCTGTTGCTCGCTGTTGGACAGGTTCCGGGCGATTTCCGCCTTATTGTCCTGGGCCACCAGCACATTCAGCCGGCTGCCCACCTCCTTGCGCGCCAGTTCGGAGCGCATTTTCTCAATCTCGCTGTTCACCGCCAAACGGGAACGGTAGTACTCGGCATCGCGTAAGCTGCTCTGGATCGTGCCCTGGATGGATTTGATTTTCTGATCATAAACGGCCAGCCGCGACTCGCGCTCCGCCTGACGCGACCGCCAGATCTCCAACTGCGTCAGCCATGCGGTGCTGGTTTTGTTGGAGGGAACAAAGGGGGTGCCGGCCTGCTCGGCCTCCATGCGCGCCACCTGCGCCTGCAGGGTTTCAGCCCGGGACTGAAGCTGGGAAACGTCCGCCCCCGTCAGGGTCGGATCAAGGACGACAAGCACGTCGCCCTTCTTCACCGTCTGGCCCGGCCGCACCAGCACTTCGCGGATTACAGAGGATTCCAACGGCTGCACCGTGATGGTGGGCGTGCGGGATATAATGCGCCCGCGCGAGCTGACAACGATATCCAGTGTCAGAACGTTGGCCAGGATGATCGCAATCAGCACCATCCCGGCCAGGATATGGACGGTCAGCCGCACACGGGGCGAGTAGGGGGCGCCAATGATCTCCGCCATCTCCGACTGGAAGTCGTTGATGGCCTGATCCGCAGCATCAGCCCCCCGGCGCTCAGGACGCAGGACCAGCGATCGACCGCTCATTGCTCGCTCCTGTCGGGGACTGGTGACGGTTCTGCTGGAACCAGAGATGACGATAGATACTGCACCGTTCCAGCAACTCCTCGTGCGTGCCGATATCGTATACCCGGCCGCGTTCCATCACGATGATCTGATCACACTCCACCAGCGATGCCAGCCGGTGCGAAATGATCAACATGGTGCGGCCAGCGGCAATATGGCGCAAATTGTTGTTAACGATGGTTTCGCTATCCGGATCCAGCGCGCTGGTCGCCTCGTCCAGGATCAGGATGGCAGGATCAACCAGCAGCGCGCGGGCAATGGCCAGTCGCTGACGCTGACCACCGGAGAGGTTGGAGGCACCTTCCGATAGATAGGTATCATAGCCAGCCGGCTGCCTTTCAATGAATTCCTCCGCCCCGGCCAGCCGCGCCGCCTCAATCACCGCATCGAAGGTGGCATCGGGTTTGGCGGCTGCGATGTTCTGACGGATGGTGCCGCTGAACAGGAAATTATCCTGCAGCACCACCCCCAGGTTTGCGCGCAGATGGTGGATATCCAACTGCTTGAGATCATTGCCTTCCAGCTTGATCAGCCCGTCATAATCCTGATGCAGCCCCTGCAGCAGACGGGTAATGGTGGTCTTGCCGGACCCTGAACGTCCCATGATGCCGACAACACTGCCCGGCGCGATCTCAAAGCTCACCCTGTCCAGGGCATAGGCATTGGCCCCCGGATAACGGAAGCGCACCTCGTCGAACGTGATGCCACCCTGGAAACGCGGCCGCAGCCCATGGGTTGAGCGTGTATCCTCAGCCGGAATATTGACCAGCGAGGCGACGAGATTCATCGCCCCCCGCATTTCCTGCACCTGCTGGAGCAGGCCGGCAATCTGCACAATCGGCTGGATGGCCCGGCCTGCCAGCATGACGAAAGCGATCAGCCCCCCCATCAGGACCGTCCCACCCTCCGCCGTCAGCGCCAGATAGCAGCCCAGCAGCAAGCTGCCGGAATAGATCAGCTTTTCCAACGGCTGCAGGATGGTCTGTGGCTGATTGGAGATGAAACTCATGTCGCGGTGCGCCCGCACCGCCTCGGAGGAATAACGATCCCATTCCTGCCGCTTGCCGCCTTCCAGCGCCAGAGACTTGATGGTGCGCATCCCATGGATCGTTTCAACCAGGAACGAACCCCGACGCTGTTCCGCCCGGACGACCCGTCCATAAGCACGGCCGACAATGGGCATATAGACAATGACGCTGATGAACATCACCAGGGCGATGCCCAGGACAAAGAAGGTCAAGGGCGTGTGCAGATAGAACATCGCCGGCAGCAGCACCAGCAGGGTAACGCTGTCCAGGCAGACGGAAAAAAGCTGACCGGTCATGAAATTACGAATACGGGAAATTTCATTGATCTTGTGCGAGATCATGCCGGTGGGCTGGCTCTCGAACACATCAATCGGCAGGCCAATCAGCTTTTCAAAGACATAGGTGCTGATGCGCGCATCGATGCGTGCCGCCCCCTCTGCCACCAGCCAACGCCGCAGGTAGCCGAATGTCGTGTCAAAAACGATAATGAAGAACACGCCGACCGCCAGAACGAACAGGGTCGACATTCGCTGGTGGACCAGCACACGGTCGATCACCACGAAATAAAGCAGAGGCGGGACAAGCGCAAAAATGGAGAGGACCAGGGCCGATATGGCGACATCCCGGAAAATGCGCTTCTCCGCCATTACCTGGCGCAGCAACCAACCGACATTGAAGCTTTCATTCAAATTATCGGTCTCGTTCTGCGGCTTGAAGAGAATGACCTCCCCATCCCAGATTTCAGCAAGACCGATTGCGTCGAAAGGGGCCGGTGTCGCCCCATCGGCAGGGTGACGGAGTACCACCAATGGCGGCTCCGTCGCCGGGTTCACCGAGATCAGAACCCGTGCCGTTCCATCGCGCAGGCGGATCAGCGCCGGAACGGCGCGTCCGATACGCAGCAATTGTTCAAATCGCATACGCGTCACACGGCCTTTCAGGCCGTGCTGCTCTGCCGCCGCAACAACGATGGACGGCCGCACCTCTTCGGGACTGGTGGCGTAGGCGCGCAACAATTGCTCACGGGAAAGATGCAACCCATGATGGCGCGCGATGAACCGTAAAGCCTCCAGCATCGTGTGCGAAACGGCTGGATTCGCTGGGGAAATCCCCTCGCTATCAGGGGTTCGCTCCGCCTGAGACATGTCTGTCCTTCGCAAACGCCAATCATTCCCCTGGCACGCAGTGCAACAGGAGGCCGGTATGACTACCGCAAAGAACCAGCCTGGATCAAAGAAAATCGCTGCGACGCGTCATTCCACCAACCCACGCCCGTGCAGCCACTCCACCACGCGCAAGGCCTGCTCACCCGGAGCGCCATCGCCAAATCGCAGGTGTATTTCCGGATGCTCGGGCCCCTCATAGGGACTGTCGATCCCGGTGAACTGGGCAATTTCACCGGCCCGTGCCCGACGATAGTGCCCCTTGATGTCACGCCGCTCGCATTCAGCCAGGGGGGTGTCGACAAAGATTTCCACCATCTCACCCGTAGGTAGAATGGCACGTGCGCGTTCCCGATCCTCCCGAAAGGGGGAGATCAGGCTGACCAGTACGATGAGCCCGGCCTCTGTCATCAGCCGCGCCACCTCCGCCACCCGGCGAATATTCTCTGCCCGATGGGCATCACCGAAACCCAAGTCACGGCACAGGCCATTGCGCAGATTGTCGCCGTCCAGAACCATTGTCTGACAACCCCGCCGATGCAATTCCTGCTCCACCAGATCGGCGATGGTGGATTTGCCGGCCCCCGACAGGCCGGTGAACCACAGCACGCAGGGCCGATGCGGCCGGTTGGCGACACGGGCTGCCTTGTCCACCTTCATAGTCTGCCAAGGCACATCCCCCAGCCGGCGCAAGGTGGCATCGACCATGCCGGCAGCGACCGTGGCATTGCTGATCCGGTCGATCAGAATGAAGCCTCCCAGGGCACGGGACTGATGATAGGGCTCCAGGGCAATGGGCCGATCCAGCGTGAGACGGCAATAGCCGACATCATTCAATCCCAAGGGCCCGCCAGGTTGTGGCTGCCAGTCATCCACATTCAGGCGGTGAATCAACTCCGTTACCTGGGCTCCGACCGAGACTGTGCCCAGGCGCAGCAGATAGGACCGGTGCAGCACCAGCGGTCGATCATACATCCAGATCAGGTGAGCGGAAATCTGGTCCGCCACCGGCGGAGGGGCCGCCGCAGCGGCGATCAGGTCACCCCGGCTGACATCCACCTCGTCGGCCAGCACCAACGTCACCGCCTGACCGGCCCGAGCGGAAGAAAGATCGCCATCCATGCTGACAATGCGGGCCACCCGGCTCTCCCGCCGGGAGGGCAATATCATTACCGGATCGCCAGGCACCACACGGCCAGCAACAATGGTACCGGCAAAGCCTCGAAAATCCTGGTGTGGGCGGTTCACCCACTGCACGGGCAGGCGCAATGGCCTGTCCCGATCGCCGGATGAGGCGGGACTGGTCTCCAGCAGTGCCAGCAAGGTCGGCCCATGGTACCAATCAAGGGCGACGGAGTGGTGGATAAGATTGTCGCCCGCCCGAGCCGACAGCGGAATCGCATGGATGCCCTGAAAATCAACGGCCGCGGCGAAGGCGCGGAATTCCGCCTCGATCACCTGGAATGCCATCTGGTTCCAACCGATGGCGTCCATTTTGTTGACCGCCAGCACAATATGGCGGATGCCCATCAGGGCCGCGATGCCGGCATGGCGCCTTGTTTGCGGCAGCAGCCCCTTGCGTGCATCCACCAGAAGGACCGCCAGATCGGCCGTGGAGGCCGCAGTTGCCATGTTACGGGTATATTGTTCGTGCCCTGGCGTGTCGGCGATGATGAATTTCCGCCGGGCTGTGCTGAAATAGCGATAGGCAACATCAATGGTGATGCCCTGCTCCCGCTCCGCCGCCAAACCATCCACCAGCAGGGCGAAATCCAGTTCGCCCTCCCCAACGGTGCCGTGGGCAGCGCTGTCCCGACGCAGTTGTTCCAACTGGTCCGCCGGCACAGCACCACAATCATGCAGCAACCGGCCAATCAGTGTGGATTTGCCATCATCGACCGAGCCACAGGTGATGAAGCGCAAAGGAATGCCGGCCCGTTCCTCCAACATCGCATCCATCAGAAGTAGCCCTCCTGCTTTTTGCGCTCCATGGAGGCCGCACCATCCGCGTCGATAATCCGGCCCTGGCGTTCAGACTGGCTGCCGTCAGCCAGTTCGGCAATGATCGCATCCAGGCAATCGGCCCGGCTTTCCACCGCACCGGTGAGCGGATAGCAGCCCAGCGTGCGGAAACGCACCCAGCGCATTTCCGGATGCTCACCCGGCCGCAACGGCATCCGCGTATCATCCACCATGATCAGCGCCCCATCACGTTCCACCACCGGGCGGGGCTTGGCGAAATAAAGCGGTACGATGGGGATATTTTCCCGTCGGATATAGGCCCAGACATCGCGCTCGGTCCAGTTTGACAGGGGGAAGACGCGGATGCTCTCACCGCTAGCAATGCGGCCATTGTAGAGATTCCACAATTCAGGCCGCTGATTCTTGGGATCCCAGCCATGGGCCTGGCTCCGGAAGGAAAAGATGCGCTCCTTGGCGCGCGACCTTTCCTCATCCCGCCGTGCCCCACCGAAAGCGGCATCAAACCCATAGCGGTTCAGGGCCTGTTTCAGGGCCTGGGTTTTCATCACATCTGTGTGCACGGCCGAGCCGTGGGTGAAAGGCCCCACCCCCTGGGCCACGCCCTCCGGATTGATGTGGACAAGCAGATCCAACCCCAATTCCCGGACGCGCGCATCACGAAACGCGATCATCTCGCGGAACTTCCAGGTCGTATCCACATGCAACAGCGCAAAGGGAGGCTTGGCCGGATAAAACGCCTTCAAGGCCAGATGCAGCATGACCGCACTGTCCTTGCCGATGGAATAGAGCATCACCGGAGCCTGGAACTGGGCAACAACCTCCCGCATTATATGGATACTCTCGGCTTCCAGCCAGTCCAGATGGCTGAAGCCCGCGACGGGGGAATGAGGGGACATGACACACAGAACCTGATATGGACACCCAACCGATGGGATCAACTGTAAAGCTGCCCTGATACGGCCAGGATTTCTATATATAAGTTGTATTTAGGTATGGTGTAGCACCGGATTGATGCCACTGGATTATGGCCAGATGGGGCACCGGCATACCAGTCTGACGGGAGTGGGAGTATAAGTGGCAATGTCGCAACAACAACCGTCATCGGCTGTCGGTGGCTGGTATAGGGGCTTTTCGTCCGATGGTCGGGCCACGTTCGCCTCGGCCTTTGCCGATATGGCGGTCGGGCTCGCCTCCTGGCGGATCTGGTTCACCCTGGCCTGGACCGATATCCGGCAGAAATATCGTGGCTCGATTCTGGGACCGCTATGGGTCACGCTCAGCATGGCGGCATTCACCGCCGGGATCGCCGTCGTCTATGCCGCCATCTTCAAGATCGATGTGCCAGCCTATCTCCCCCATGTCGCCATCGGCATGGTCACCTGGACCCTGATCACCGGGCTTATCAGCGAAAGCTGCATGGCCCTGGTAGGGGCTGAGGGCTATCTGAAGCAGGTGCGCCTGCCACTGACCGTCTTCGTCAATCGTGTGATCGCCCGTAATGCCCTGGTGCTGCTGCACCATGTGCTGATCGTGGTGGGGGTCAGCCTGCTGTATGAGACGGGCGTGACCCCGGCCGGCGTCGGGCTGGCCATTGCCGCCGTGCTGTTGCTGCTGGTCTGCGGCTATGGCTGGGGCCTGATGCTGGCCTGTGTCTGTATGCGGTTCCGCGATGTGGCGCAGATTGTCCAGACTATCCTGACCGGTGCCTTCTTCATCACCCCGGTGCTGTGGAAGGGCAATTTCCTGGACCCTAGCCATCCGGCCCTGCGTTTCAACCCGTTTCATTATCTGGTGGAGATTGTGCGCCAGCCGCTGACCACCGGCACGGTAGACCCCATGAATTGGATCGTCGTCGGCTGGATCGCCGTTACCGGTCTGGTGCTGGGGTTGTTGGTCTTCCGCGCTTCCCGCCCCCGCGTCACTTTCTGGATCTGAAGCGATCATGTCCGTTCACATCACCTTAGAGGACGTTTCCGTCCGCTTTCAGATTTTCGGTTTGCACGGGCGGTCGTTGAAGAAAACGGCGCTCAGCCTCACCACCGGCGGGCGCATCGGCTCCGGCGCATCGGGCCGGGTGCATATTGATGCGCTGCGCAATGTCAATCTCGACCTGCGGGAGGGGGACCGGGTGGGGCTGATCGGCCATAATGGCGCCGGGAAAAGCACCATCCTGCGCACCATGGCCGGCATTTATGAGCCGACGGGCGGGCGCATCCGGGTCAGCGGCCGCGTCTCCCCCATGTTCGATCTGATGCTGGGCATCGATCATGATGCGACGGGCAACGAGAATCTGCGCCTGCGCGGCCTGCTGCTGGGCATGACGGCGGCGGAGATCGAGGAATATGCCGCCGAGATCGGGGAGTTTTCCGGCCTGGGCGAATATCTGGAGCTGCCGGTAAAGACCTATTCCTCGGGCATGTTGCTGCGGCTGATGTTTTCCGTCGCCACCGCCGTGTCGCCGGAAATCCTGCTGCTGGATGAATGGATCACCGCCGGCGACGCCAATTTCATGGAACGGGCGGAGGTGCGGGTGAACAAGCTGATCGACCGGTCCAGCCTGATGGTGATCGCCAGCCATAGCCGCGACCTGATCCAGCGGCTGTGCAACAAGGTAGCCGTGCTGGAACATGGCCAGGTGGTGGATTATGGCCCCATCAGCCCTGCCATGCTGGACCGGGCCATGGCGGCGTAAAGCGGTGGCGGGGGGCACCGCCCCCCGCCGGTCTATCGATCAACGCGCCAGCCAGCCGCCATCGACAGCCAGGATATGGCCCTGCACATAGTCGGCAGCACGGCTGGCCAGGAACACGGCGGCCCCGCCCAGATCGTCCGGCTCACCCCAGCGGCCGGCGGGGATGCGGGCCAGGATGTCGCGGTTGCGGTTTTCATCCGCGCGCAGGGCCTCGGTATTGTTGGTGGCGAAATAGCCGGGCGCGATGGCATTCACATTGATGCCCTTGCCGGCCCATTCATTGGCCAGCAGCTT
>CALRQC020000034.1:0-65186 GCA_943370215.1 Azospirillum sp. RU38E | reverse complement strand
TGCCGCGTGGGAACCTGCAATCCGCAAGAGACTGGATGGAAGATGAGCAATATCCTTGATCAGGCCGGCGTTGATCTGCTGTTCACCCAGGCCCGCACCCATAATGCCTGGCAGGACAAGCCGGTTGATCCAGCCCTGCTACGCCAGATCCATGATCTGTTGAAATGGGGCCCGACCAGCGCCAATTGCTGCCCCTTGCGCGTGCTGTTCCTCACCAGTGCGGAGGCCAAGGAAAAACTTCGCCCGGCCTTGTCTGCAGGAAATCTTGCCAAGACCATGGCTGCACCGGTGGTGGCCGTGCTGGCTTATGACAACCAGTTCTATGACCATTTGCCGCGGTTGTTCCCGCACGCCGATGCGCGGTCCTGGTTCACCAGCGATCCGGCGTTGGCCGCGGCCACGGCGCTGCGCAATGGCACCCTGCAGGCTGCCTATTTCATCCTGGCGGCCCGTGCAGTGGGGCTGGATTGCGGGCCTATGGCTGGCTTTGATGCCGAGCAGGTCAATGCCAGCTTCTTCCCCGATGGCCGCTATCAGGTGAATTTCCTCTGCAATCTGGGCTATGGCGATCCGGCGGGCTTGCACCCGCGTGGCCCGCGCTTCGATTTTGAGGATGTCTGCCAGATTCTGTGACGGTTCATCTGAACGGCCTTTGTGGGAAGGCTGGTGGTGAAATGGCAAGGCTATGACACCACGATAATCCTTCGCACAGACATCAAGGCGTGGATGGCGCCGGCCCTGGCCTTCTCACATCAGGGCTGGTCCCATCGCTCCATCCTCCACCAGCGGATAGTCTGCGGCGTCGGCCAACTGGTAATGCCACCACTCAAAGCTGTAATGCTGCCAGCCTGCAGCAGCCATGATGCCCAACAGCAGGGCCCGGTTGCGCTGTGCGGCAATGCTGATGCTGGTATCGCCATGATAGGCAATTGGCCGCATATCGTCGAAATCCGTTCCCATTTCCAGCCGCTGGCCATCGGCCGTGGCCAGCGTCAGGTCAATGGCAACACCGCGTCCATGGCTGGATCCGATCCGGGGATCGGCAATGAAGGTGGGATCGGGCAGGGCATTCCATAGCGCCCATTGTGCTGCCGGCGGGCGATAGGCGTCGAAAATATGCAGCCGCAGCCCCTGGGCAGCGGTCAGCTTGATGGCGACCTGCAGCCGTGCGGTGGCTTTGGGGTGCAGCAGGCAAAGCGGCCGCGCGAAGATGGGTCTTCCCGTCAGATTATCGGCCGTGGCATAGCGAAGATCGAGATCGACATCAAATGCTGGCGGGGCAATGGTGACAAAGGGCATGGGGCTGCAGGCTCCGGGCAAGTCCGACCTTGCTTGTGCGGCAAAACACTGCTTTGCGCCAGGGCTGTCAATGGAAAGGCTAACCCAATGGAACCGGTGATGGGAAAAGGGCACGCATGATTACCCTGGGGCTGGATACGGCGACCAGTGCCTGCGCTTGCGCGCTTTGGTCGCAACGTGAAGGCCGGGCATTGGCTGTGCGGGCAGAAGAGATGCAGCGCGGGCAGGCTGAACGGTTGGTGCCTCTGGTACAGGAAACCATGCAGGAGGCGGGGCTGGGCTTTGGCGATATCGGGCGGATCGCCGTCACCGTCGGTCCCGGTACCTTTACCGGTTTGCGTATCGGGCTGGCTGCGGCGCGGGGCTTTGCCCTTGCTGCCAACTGCCCGCTGATTGGCGTTACCAGCCTGGAAGTGGCAGCAGCAGGCTTGCCGCCTGCCGCTGCAGGCCTGCAGATTCTGGCCGCCATTGAGAGCCGACGGGAAGAACTGTTCGTGCAACCCTTCGATGTAAATGGCATCCCCTTGGCCGAACCGGTCGATTTGGCACCCCGTTTACTGTCCGGCTTTGCAACCCACCACTTCCAGCCCGCTGCCCTGGTGATTGTTGGCGATGCAGCGGAACGGGCGGCACAGGCATTGGGGGAATGGCCTTATGCAATTCAGGTGGTGACCACCCATGGTGGTGCAGAGGCGCTGGCCGGTGCCCGCATCGCCGCCCACCTGGATGTGGCGGCCATTGCGGCCCGTCCGGCTGACCCGCTTTATATCCGCCCGCCGGATGTCACCCTACCGGTACGATAAGATGACGGACAGATTGCAGATCATTGAAGCGGCGATGGCGCACCTGCCGGTGCTGGATGTCCTCCAGCAGCAGGCTTTCGCCGATCCGAAAACCAGTGGCCCTGCTTGGACGGAGGCCGCCATCGCGGGCATGTTGGGTATGCCCGGGGTGATGACGCGCCTGTTACATCAGGACGGTCAGGCCATGGGCATGGCCATGTGGCGCGCCGTGGCGGATGAGGCAGAGTTGTTGACCATTGGCGTGCTGCCAGATGGTCGTGGGCAGGGCCTGGGCCAGGCCCTGCTACTGGACGGTATGGAAAATCTGGCCGGCCAGGGCGTAGCAACATTGTTTCTGGAAGTTGCCGTCAATAATCTTGCAGCCATCCAGCTTTACCAGAAGCATGGTTTCATTATCATCGGGCGCCGCCGTAATTATTATGGAACGGCTGCCGCAAGTGTTGATGCACACGTCATGTCTTTGCGTATTTCCTGTCAGAATTTGCTAAACAATGAGCAGATCAGCTAGTTTTTTTCTGATAAAAACCCGGTGGGGGGCAGTAAGATCGTCAGGATTTTCCGGTTGAACTTCGCTTACCTCATATCCATGTTCCCGTAGGCTGGCAGGAACATTTTGCAGCGGTTCACCGGAATTCAGCCTGACTTCAAGGACTTGACCTGGGATTAACTTTTCTACGGTAAGTTTTGTCCGCACGAATGTCATTGGACAGACAAGGCCGGTGATGTCCAGAAAATGATCCACAGTGTTTTTCATCAAACGCCATCCTTTTGGCAGGCTTTAAAACGATATTGCGCATCACCTGAATAAGACTTATATCACGGGTGAGTTCCTTGTCCGGAGCAAAGATACATGAGCACCGTTTCCTCCCAGCCTGAGCTTTTGTCTCTCACCACAGAGATTGTCGCAGCACACGTCTCCAATAATACAGTGGCGATCCATGATCTTCCTGGCTTGATCGAGCAGGTTTATCGTAGCTTGTCCAACGTCGGCACTGAGCCGGTGGTGGTGAGTGAGAAGCCCCAGCCCGCCGTGCCGATCAAGAAGTCGGTGACGCCGGAATATATTGTTTGTCTGGAAGATGGCAAAAAGCTGAAGATGCTGAAGCGGCATCTGAAGACGGCCTATAACATGACCCCGGAAGAATATCGGGATCGTTGGGGTCTGCCGCCTGACTATCCGATGGTGGCCCCCAATTACGCCAAGCAGCGTTCCCGTTTGGCCAAGCAGATCGGTTTGGGTACCCGTGCCCGCCGTCCTGGCGAGGATGAGTAATCCAAAGTGTTTTGATCCGGGCGGGTATCTTTGCTCAGTGATCGCGTTCATCGGCCGTATGCATGATGCATACGGCCGTTTTCGTATTTATACCAACTTGCAATGATCAGAACCTATGGCTCTGACCATTGCCCCAATCGCCGACGCTTGAGGGGCTGAAAATCTTGGACATCGGTCAAGATTTTCTGCCGCGGGTATCATTGGGAAAGGGTGCCGGCAGATGCCGGGCTGCAGGGGATATGTCCCTTTGGGTATGGTCTTGCAAAAGACGCAGCAAAAATGCCGGTCAGTGTCACTGAGCCTTATTTTCCATAGAGTGATGAGCACGACATCAGAATCGTGTCTTCATCATATTTTACGGAAGAAGGGTGGCGGACCCGAATGGATTCGAACCATCGGCCTCTGCCTTCGGAGGGCAGCGCTCTATCCAGCTGAGCTACGGGTCCATGCCGGCCATCGGCCCAGGCTTCCTGGGCGGGCGGCGCGGACCATAGCGCATTGAAACCAGCTTGCAAATATTTTTCTCAATCTTATTGGGGGGAAAGTGCGGCAGGTGCCATTTCCCCCCAATCATTCAGCCCAGCATCACCCGCAGGGCCTGGCGCGACAGATCCTTCAAGGCATCGCGCATCCGCTGAATCTCGTTGGCTGCCGCCTCATAATCCGCGATCAGGCCACCTACCAGGGTTGTCGGGTCATCGGCATCATCCGGATACCGGTCGCGCGCCCGGGCAGCGCGACGGCGCAACCGGTCAACAATATCCTCATCCGCGCTGTCCATCAGCCTGTGAACCCCATAAACCTTAATCCGTCACGTCTTTAAGCATGGCGGCAGATAACAACAAAGCGATTTCAAGGAAACCAGCGTGGGCTTTGCCTGACATCCAAATCAAGGATCGTGTCACTGATTCCTGGCGTCAATGTGGTTTGGCAGGCGGCTGGCTTTGCCCTATTTCGCTCAGCACCTCGGCCAGCCGGTGGCTGGCACTGCCGCGCTTGGCGGGTTGCTGCTGCACGCTGGCGTCAGGTGACCAGCCGGCCAGGAAGATCACCTGGAAGGTGGCGGGCACGCTGCCATCCTCTTCGGCGAACAGTTCCACATAACGTTCCATGGTGCGGGCCAGCAGGGCGCTGGGCATGGGGCGGCGCAGGCGGGCCAGCCCGGCATTGGTTTCCCCCATGCCGCGCAGGTCCGACAACAGGCGGAACGGGTTCGCGTAGGAAACGGTCAGCGTATCCATATCGGCCACCGGCAGGGCAAAGCCGGCCCGCTGCAGCAGGCCGGCGGCATCGCGCAACCCCGCCATCGGGCTGGTGCGCGGGCTGACCCCACCCAGAACGTCGCTTTCCGCCTCCATCAAGGCGCGGCGCAGCTCAAATAGGGTGTCGCCGCCGAACATCGCGGCCAGGAACAGCCCGTCGGGGCGCAGCGCTTGCCGCACCTGGATCAAGGTTCCCGGCAGATCATTCACCCAATGCAGCGACAGGTTGGACACCACCATGTCAAAGCTGCCGGGGGCAAAGGGCAACAGCTCCTCATCCACCGCCAGCACAGGCGTGGCATTGGCGGCACCGGCCACCCCCGCCATCCGGGGGGACATGTCGGTCTGGATGATGGTCTGGATGCCGGACAGCCCTTGCAGCAGCCCCGCCATTTCCCCGCCATGGCAACCCAGATCCAGCACGCGTGGGAAGTTGCGGCGGATCAGCTCCAGCCGTTCGGCCAGGCGGCTGCCCACCTCCCGCAGCAGGAAATCATGGTCGGCGATGGTCGCCGCCGCGCGGTCGCGGTGACGGCGGACCAGCTTGCGGTCGAAGACCTGCATCGTGTCGGCGTCGCTCATGCCCCTTGCCATATCCCGCCGCGCCGTCCTTGGCAACCGCGCGAATGTGTGTGTGGCGATACATTGCCCACGATGCTACCATGACGGGATGAACCAGATTGTTGAAACGCTTCAGGGTTGGCGGGTGCCACTGCAGGCTTTTCTGCGGTCGGCCTTGGATCTGGTGTTGCCGCCGCGTTGCCTGGGCTGCGGGGTAGCGGTGGGCACGCCCGGCACGCTTTGCCCCGGCTGCTGGACATCGATGCATTTCATCGATGCGCCGTTTTGCGCCTGTTGCGGCCTGCCATTTGATTATGATGCCGGGGTCTCGGCCCTCTGCGGGGCCTGCATCGCCGCCCCACCGCAATTCGGCCGGGCCCGCGCCGTGCTCTCCTATGATGATGCCAGCCGGCCCCTGATTCTGGGCTTCAAGCATGGCGACCGCACCGATGCCGCCCCCGGCTTTGCCCGCTGGATGGCGCGGTCAGGTGCGGCCCTGCTGGCGGATTGCGATGTGATCGCCGCCGTGCCGCTGCATCGCTGGCGGCTGCTGCGCCGGCGCTATAACCAGTCGGCCCTGCTGGCGCTGCATCTGGGCAGGGTGTCAGGCAAGCCGGTGGTGCCCGATCTGCTGATCCGCCGCCGCGCCACGCCCAGCCAGGGCGGGCTGACGGCCAAGGGCCGGGCGCGCAATGTCGCAGGGGCCTTCGCCCCCCATCCGCGCCATGGCGACCGGATCCAGGGCGCGCGGGTGCTGCTGGTGGATGATGTGCTGACCACCGGGGCCACGGTGGGCGAATGTGCCCGCGTGCTGCGCCGGGCGGGTGCTGTGGGTGTCGATGTGCTGACCCTGGCGCGGGTGCCGAAACCGGTGCGGCTGGACCCCATTGAAGACACGTGATGTGCTGCCCAAATTGTCCTGGATCAAATCAACGCAGGGCATTTGTGGGCCAGTGTGAAAACACCACCGCCCATGCTACATAGGGCCATCATGCATCGCTTCGCCAATCCTGCCCGCTTCCTGCGTCTGGCCACCATCATTCTGCCCTGGTCGGCCCTGCTGTCCGTGGGGCTGTTCATTGCCGGCCTCTGGCTGGCTTTGTTCAACAGCCCCGGCGATTATCAGCAGGGGGACACGGTGCGCATCATGTATATCCACGTGCCCGCCGCCTGGATGAGCATGTTCACCTATTCCAGCATGGCCGTGGCGGCCGCCTGTGCCCTGGTCTGGCGCCATCCGCTGGCGGAGGTCTATGCCCGTGCCGCCGCGCCCATCGGGGCCGGCTTCACCCTGCTCTGCCTGGTGACGGGCAGCCTGTGGGGGGAGCCGATGTGGGGCACCTGGTGGGTGTGGGATGCCCGGTTGACCAGCGTGCTGATCCTGTTCTTCCTTTATCTGGGCTTCATGGCCCTGGTGAATGCCTTTGATGATCCCGTGCGCGCCAACCGGGCCGGCAGCATCCTGCTGCTGGTCGGGGCGGTGAATGTGCCGATCATCAAATTTTCCGTGGATTGGTGGAATACATTGCACCAGCCGGCCAGCGTGTTCCGCATGGGCGGCCCCACCATCCACCCGGATATGCTGTGGCCGCTGCTGTTGATGGCGCTGGCCTTCCAGACCTATTTCGTGGCCGTGGTCATTCTGCGGATGCGGGCGGAACTGGCCGATGCCAAGATACAGACGTTGCGCATGGCCCGCGCATCGGCCCAGGGGTGAGTGACGGCGGACCATGTCTGAGACGATGAAAGAGTTTCTGGCGATGGGGGGCTATGCCCCCTATGTGTGGGGCAGCTATGGACTGGCCCTGGTGCTGCTGCTGGTGCTGCTGGTGGCCAGCGTGGCCGGCCTGCGGTCGCGCGAACGCACCCTGGCCGCACTGGAGGCGGCGAACCCGCGCCGTCGCCGCCGCAAGGCGGATGCGGCGGCGGGTGGTGATGGTGGGGAAGGGGCTGCCATGCTGCCCATGACCGGTGGCCGCAGCAAGGGCGGCCAGAATGATGCTACCGATGCGGATGCTGGTGGAGGCGAATGATGATGACGCGCAAGAAGCGCCGGCTTTACCTGCTGGGCATCGCCATGCTGGGCCTGGGCACCGCCACCGCGCTGACCCTTTCGGCGTTTGAGGAGAATGTGGCCTATTTCTTCTCGCCGTCGGACCTGCAGGCCAAGCCGCCGGGCGACCGGCTGATCCGCGTTGGCGGGCTGGTGGAGGCGGGTTCCGTTTCCAAGCAAGGCGATGGCATCACTACGGATTTCGTCATTGCCGACCATGCCGCCACCGTGCGCGTCACCTTCAGCGGGGCCCTGCCGGACCTGTTCCGCGAAGGCCAGGGCGTGCTGGCCGAAGGGCGGATGCGTCCCGATGGCGTGTTCCAGGCCCGCGAAATCCTGGCCAAGCATGATGAAAATTACATGCCCAAGGAAGTGGCTGACGCCTTGAAGAAATCCGGCCAGTTCCGGCCGGAGGCACCGGGCAGCAAGCCTGCCGCCGGCAATGGTGGCGTTTGAGGTAATGTCGCCAATGGTGGCATTCCCGTTCTGAATCTTTCCATCGACGGGTCGGTCTGATGACAGACCGGCCCCGGTCAAAGCCCTTTCCAGAAGAGAGAAGCGTCCCATGATCCCCGAGATCGGTCATTATGCGCTGGTGCTGGCGCTGCTGCTGGCCATCATTCAGGGGACGCTGCCCTTTGCGGGGGCGGCCCGGCGCAATGCCGCCTGGATGGAGGCGGGGCGCATGGCCGCCTATGGCCAGTTGGGCCTGATCACGCTCGCCTTCCTGGCCTTGATGTGGGCCTATGTCGTCTCCGATTTCTCGGTGCTGAATGTGGTGGAGAACAGCCACAGCCAGAAACCGATGCTCTATAAGGTGGCCGGCGTCTGGGGCAATCATGAAGGCTCCATGCTGCTCTGGATCTTCATGCTGTCGCTGTTCGGTGCGGCGGTGGCCGCCTTCGGGCGCAATATCCCGCCGACCTTGAAGGCCCGGGTGCTGGGCGTGCAGGGGCTGATCGGCGTGGGGTTCCTGCTGTTTATCCTGGCCACCAGCAACCCGTTCATCCGCATCCTGCCGGCCCCGCCGGATGGCAATGATCTGAACCCGCTGCTGCAGGATCCGGGTCTGGCCTTCCATCCGCCCTTCCTCTATCTGGGTTATGTCGGCTTCTCCGTGGCCTTCAGCTTTGCCGTGGGGGCCTTGATCGAAGGCCGGGTTGATCCCGCCTGGGGCCGCTGGGTGCGGCCCTGGACGCTGGTGGCCTGGTCCTCGCTGACGCTGGGCATCGCCATGGGTTCCTGGTGGGCCTATTACGAACTGGGCTGGGGCGGCTGGTGGTTCTGGGACCCGGTGGAAAACGCCTCCCTGATGCCGTGGCTGGCCGGTACGGCGTTGCTGCATTCCGCCATCGTGGTGGAAAAGCGCGACTCGCTGAAAACCTGGACCATCCTGCTGGCAGTTCTCACCTTCTCGCTCTCCCTGATGGGCACCTTCCTGGTGCGCTCGGGCGTGCTGACCTCCGTTCATGCTTTCGCAGTTGATCCGCGTCGCGGCGTCGCCATCCTGGCCCTGCTGGGGCTGGCGACGGGCGGTGGCTTGCTGCTGTTTGCCCTGCGGGCCCACGCGCTGAAGGTGGGCGGCCTGTTCGCCCCGATCAGCCGGGAAGGGGCCTTGGTGCTGAACAATCTGCTGCTGTCGGTTTCCACCGCCGTGGTGCTGATCGGCACGCTGATGCCGCTGGTGCTGGATGTGTTCGGGCACAAGATTTCCGTCGGCGCCCCCTATTTCAACGCCATTATCCCCTTCCTGGCCGTGCCGCTGGTGCTGGCCATGGCGGTGGGGCCGTTCCTGCCCTGGAAGCGGGCCGATCTGGCCGGCATCATGGGCCGGCTCTGGGTGGTGGGGATTGTCACCGTGGCGGCGGTGATGGTGGCCCTGTGGGCGCATGGGGTGAAACCGGTGATGGCCCTGGTGGGCATCGGGCTGGCCGCCTGGGCCTTTGCCGGGGCGCTGTGGGAGATTGCCGACCGGGTGAAGCTGTTCCGCATCCCGCTTTCCGACAGCCTGTCCCGCGCCGGCGGCCTGCCGCGCGGGGCCTGGGGCACGTCGGTGGCCCATGCCGGGATGGGCATTGCCATTGCCGGCATGGTCGGCACCTCCTTCTGGCTGACGGAGGATGTGCGGGTGATGGCGCTGGGCGACAAGGCCACGGTCGCCGGGTACGAACTGACGCTGGATAAGGTGGCACCGGCCAAGGGTCCGAACTACACCACCGAAATGGGTTTCTTCACCGTGCGGGTGGATGGCAGCGTGATCGCCACCTTGACGCCGGAACGCCGCTGGTACCCGGTGGCGCGGATGCAGACGACGGAAGCCGCCATCCACACCACCTTGGTGTCTGATCTCTATGCCGTGCTGGGCGAACCCAGCCCGGATGGCAAGGGCTGGGTGGTGCGCCTCTATCACCATCCGCTGGTGCCGTGGATCTGGCTGGGGTCGGTGGTGATGGTGCTGGGCGGGTTGCTGTCTTTGTCCGACCGGCGCTTGCGCGTCGGCGTGCCGCAGCGCCGCGCCAACCCGGTTCCCCCCACCATGCAACCCGCCGAATAAGGGCCTGGCCGCACCATGTCGCCTGTTACCAAGCATCGTCTGCTGCTGCTGCTGCCCTTCACCATCTTCCTGGTGCTGCTGGCCTATTTCGCCGTTGGGCTGACGCATGACCCGTCCAAGCTGCCCTCCACCATGATCGACAAGCCGGTGCCGGTGTTCGATCTGACCGGCATCGATGGCGGGCCGGGGCTGGCCAGCACCGACCTGACGGGCAAGGTGCAACTGGTCAATGTCTTTGCCAGTTGGTGCGCCCCCTGCCGGGTGGAACATCCGCTGCTGGTGCGGCTGGCGCGGGAAGAAGGGATTGTCATCCGTGGCCTGAACTACAAGGACAAGCCCGAGGCGGCGCAAGCCTTCCTCAATATGCTGGGCAACCCCTATACCAGCGTTGGCGCCGACAAGGATGGCCGGGTCGGCATCAATTTCGGCGTCTATGGCGTGCCGGAAACCTATGTGATCGACAAGGCCGGACGCATCCGTTACCGCCATGTCGGCCCGCTGATGCCCCAGGATATGGAAAACGTGATCCTGCCGATGCTGCGGGAGTTGGCGAAATGAAGAGCTTTTTCTGTTCCCTCAAGCGCCGGGCGGGCGCGTCCGCGCCCTTGGCTTGCGCGCCACGTGGCGCGGGCCGCCAGTCGGCGGCCAGCCTCGCGTTGCTCGGCTTTTTCTCTTCCCTCAAGCGCCGTTCCGCGATGGGCTTGACCGCGCTAGCCCTGGCCTCCCTGCTCTCCGCTCCCGCCTTTGCGGTGATGCCGGATGAAAAGCTGGCCGATCCGGTGATGGAGGCCCGCGCGCGGGAGATTTCCAAGGAACTGCGCTGTCTGGTCTGCCAGAATCAGTCCATTGATGACAGCAATGCCGATCTGGCGCGCGACCTGCGGGTGCTGGTGCGTGAACGGCTGGTGGCGGGCGACAGCAATGATCAGGTGCTGGCCTATGTCACCGACCGGTATGGGGATTTCGTGCTGCTGCGCCCGCCGCTGAAAAGCTACACGCTGGTGCTGTGGGCGGGGCCGTTTGCCGTGCTGCTGATCGCGGGGCTGGGCACCGCCGTCTATCTCCGCCGGCGCCGGCAGGAGGTGGAGGCATCCGCCGGTACCGTGTTGAGTGATGAGGAAGAGGCACGGCTGCAGGCCCTGCTGGATGGGACAGCGGAAAAGCGGGGGCCTGTGGCATGATTGGTTTCTGGATTGTCGCGGCGGCGCTGACGGCGCTGGCGCTGTTGCCGCTTGTGCGTGCCCTGCTGCGCCCCAGCGGCGATGTGGGGGAGGCGGCCAGCTTCGCCCGCGGCGTCTATGCCCAGCAGGTGGCCGAGGTGGAGCGCGATCTGGCGCGCGGTGTGCTGACGCCCGATCAGGCCAAACTGGCGCGGGCGGAAATCGGCCGCCGCCTGCTGTCCGCTGCGGCGGAGGCGGATAAGCTGGAAGCCGTTGCTACCCAGGCCACCAAGCCCAGCCGCAAGCTGGCGCTGGCCCTGACCCTGGCCATGCCCGTGGTGGCGCTGGGCATCTATCTGCCCACCGGCCATCCCAATATGCCGGCACAGATTTTCGCCGAACGGCCCAAGGGGCGGGCGGTGCCGGAAAAGGTGCTGGAAGCCGTGGCCAGCCTGGAAAAAACGCTGCAGGAAAATCCCAATGATCAGGCCGGCTGGACCCTGCTGGGCCAGACCTATGCCGCCATGGGCCGGATCGATGATGCCGCCATGGCCTATCGCCGCGCCTTGGGCCTGTCGCAGGGTGACCCGGAATTGATGAGTGCTTTGGCCGAAACCCTGACCAGTGCCGCTGACGGCATTGTCGGGGAGGAGGCGCATCGCCTGTTTGATGCTGTGGTGAAGGCCGATCCCAACAATCCGCGCGCCCGCTATTATCTTGGTGTGGCCCGCCAGCAGGCCGGCGACATCAAGGGCGCGCTGGACCGCTGGACGGCCCTGGTGGGCGACAGCCCGGCCGATGCGCCCTGGCTGCCGCTGCTGATGCAGCAGATCCAGCAGGCGGCGGTGTCCGTGGGCCTGGACCCGGTGGCGATCACGCCCAAGCCCAAGCCGGCCGCCAACCCGCCGGCCCCGCGCGGGCCGATGCAGGGTGGCGGTGCGGGTGCCGGCAGTGCGGCCCCGGCCCTGTCGGCCGAACAGATGCAGGCCATGGCCGGCATGTCGGCGGAAGATCAGCAGGCCACCATCAATTCCATGGTGGATGGGCTGGAAGCCAAGCTGACGGATAATCCCGGCGATGTGGATGGCTGGCTGCGGCTGGCCCGCGCGCGGGAGGTTCAGGGCAATCTGGATGCCGCCCGCGATGCCCTGCGCGGGGCGGTGAAGGCCGATCCCGCGCGCGTGCAGGCCTGGCTGGACCTGTCCCGCCTGCTGGCCCCGGACACGGCCGATGGAAAGGCCACGCCGGAATTCCTGGCGGCGATGGAAAAGGTGCTGGCGCTGCAGCCGCAGAACCCGCAGGCGCTCTATTATCTGGGCCAGCAGGCGGCCAACCAGGGTGACACGGCCAAGGCGCGCGATTACTGGCAGAAGCTGGTCAGCAGCCTGCCCGCCGACGCCCCGGAACGGCCGGAGCTGCAGCGCCGGCTGGATGCGCTGGGCAAGTAGGAAATAGCAAGGGTGGGCAGGGGGCTTCCCCCTACGCCCACCTTGCCTATTCCCCTGCTTTTCACCCACACTGCCGCCCGTCTTGATCCTTGTCAGGGGGCGATCTTGGGGAACAGGCGTGGGGTGGCCCAGCGGTTGGGCCGGGTTCTTGGCTATGGGCTGGCCGGCATTGCCGGGATCGTGGCCATGGCCGCCGCCGGTGTCGGCTGGACGCTCTATGCCTCCCGCCCGGTGCTGGATGGGACGCGGCCGATCCCCGGCCTGGATGGCCCCGTCTCCATCGCCCGCGACAGCCAGGGCGTGCCGCTGTTGACGGCGCGCAGCCGCGCCGATCTGGCCCGCGCCCTGGGTTTCCTGCACGGGCAGGAACGGTTTTTCCAGATGGACCTGATCCGCCGGGCTGCAGCGGGTGAATTGTCGGCCCTGCTGGGGCCGATCGGCCCGGTGGTGGAGATCGACAAGAGCCGCCGCCTGCACCGGTTCCGCCACCGTGCCGGGCAGATCATCGCCAGCATGGATGCGGGTGAACGTACCCTGCTGGAAGCCTATGCCGATGGCGTGAATGCCGGGCTGGCGGCGCTGGGCGCCAGGCCCTTTGAATATGCCCTGTTGCTGGCCAGCCCCAAGCCCTGGACAGCAGAGGACAGCATCCTGGCCGCCTTCGCCATGTATCTGGATTTACAGGATGGCGGCACTGCTGGGCAGGAAAGGGCGCTGGGGGCCGCACGTGATCGGCTGGGGGCCGACCTGACGGATTTCCTGTTCCCGCGCGGCACCCCCCTGGATAGCCCCCTGGATGGCAGCCAATTGCCGGAACCGCCGATGCCGGCCGCCCTGCCGGCCGGGCTGGCCACGGCCCCGCCGGCCAAGGCGGCCCTGCTGGCCCCGCTGCTGACCCCCGGATCGGCCTTTGGCAGCAATGGCTGGGCCGTGGGCGGCGGCTTGACGGGCACGGGTGCCGGGCTGCTGGCCAACGATATGCATCTGGGCCTGTCGATCCCCGGCACCTGGTACCGCGCCCGGCTGAAAATGGCCGGCGGCACGGAACCGGACCTGGATGTCACCGGCGCCACCCTGCCGGGCACGCCGCTGGTGGTGGCCGGCAGCAATGGGCGCATCGCCTGGGGCTATACCAATTCCTATATCGATACGGCCGATCTGGTGGTGCTGGACCCGGTGGAGGGGAGCGCCGATCAGTACCAGACGCCCGACGGTCCCCGCGCCCTTACCCGGGTGACGGAACAGATTTGCCCCGCCTGGGCCGATTGCCAGACGCTGGAGGTGGAAGAGAGCATCTGGGGCCCGGTGGTGGGCCGCGATGGTCAGGGTCGGCGGCTTTCCGTGCGCTGGACAGCGCATGACCCCGACGCCATCAACCTGCATGGCTTGCTGGGGCTGGAACGGGCGCGCAGCGTGGCCGACGCGATCAATATCGCCCATACCGCCCGCCAGCCGCAGCAGAATCTGGTGGTGACGGATAGCGCCGGCAACGTGGCCTGGACGGTGATTGGCGCTGTGCCGCACCGGTTCGGCCAGGATGGGCGGCTGCCCACCAGTTGGGCCGATGGCCGGCGGGGCTGGGTCGGCATGGTGTCGCCCGATCAGATACCCACCATCCTGAACCCGGATGACCAGCGGATCTGGACGGCCAATGCCCGCATCGTCGGCGGGGCCGCCTATGCGCTGCTGGGCGATGGCGGCTATGATATGGGGGCCCGGCAGGGGCAAATCCGCGATGCGCTGCTGGCCCGCCACCAGTTCGCGCCCAAGGACATGCTGGCCATCCAGTTGGATGATCGGGGCGGGGTGCTGGATTTCTGGCAGGGCCAGATGCTGGCGGCACTCGGCCGGCACCAGGATGATCCGGCGCTGACCGCCCTGGTCGGCCCGGTGCAAAACTGGGGCGGGCGGGCCGTGCCGGACAGTGTGGGGTACCGGCTGGTGCGGGAGTTCCGCCAGGGCGTGGCACAGCGGCTTTATGGTGCCTATCTGGGACTGACGGAAAAGCCCGGCCGGCGGGAGATGGCCCGCCAGATGGAAGCCCCCCTGCGCCGCCTGCTGGAACAGCGCCCCGCTGCCCTGGTGCCGCCCGGCTATGCCGATTGGGATGGGCTGCTGGCGGCCGTGCTGACCGGCCTTGCCGGCGATGTCACCCAGGCCGGCGGCCTGGATGCCTATACATGGGGGGCCCGCAACAAGGCCGGTGTCGGTCATCCGCTGGCCCGCATCCTGCCGCCGCTGGCCTGGCTGACCGATCCGCCGGATGTGCCGGTGCCGGGTGACGCGCTGCAGCCCCGCGCACAAGCGCCGGGTTTCGGCGCCAGTGAACGGTTCAGCGTCTCGCCCGGTCGGGAGAAGGAGGGCTATTTCCACATGCCGGGCAGCCAGAGCGGCAACCCGCTCTCCCCTTATTATCTGGCCGGTCATCAGGATTGGGTGATGGGCAACCCCACACCCTTCCTGCCCGGTGCTGCGCGCTGGACCCTGACCCTGCGACCGGAGAATTGATTGCGGCCGCATTCCACGTGAAACGCCCCGGCGGAAGGGGCCGCCGGGGCGTTTCGTCTTCTTGATGGTGTTACTTCGGCGTTGCCGCCGGGGCATCCGGCTTGGCCGCTTCGGTCTTGTCGGTCTTGGCCTTTTCCGTCTTGTGCTTGCCCTTGTGGTGTTTGGCGCTTTCGGCGGTCTGATGGGTGTTGTGCTCCACCTTGCCGGCGGTTTCAGCCTTGGCTTCGGTCTTTGCCTCGGCCTTGGCGGCCGGGGCCGTGGCCGCCGGGGTCGCCGCCGGGGTGGCGGTGCTGGTCACCGGTGCGCTGGGGCTGGCCGGGGTTGCAGCGGGGGCGGCGGTCTGGGCCTGGGCGGCACCGGCAAACAGGGCGGCGGTCAGACCAGCGATCAGCATCATGGAACGGGACATGTGATCTCTCCTGAATATCGTCAGAATGAAGGGGGGTGGGTTACTTCGGCGTCGCGGTCTTGGCGTCGGTCTTGGCTTCCGCCTTCACCTCCGTCTTCACATCGGCCTTGGCGGCCGGCGTGGCGGTGCTGGTGCTGGCGGTGGTGCCGACCGTTGCAGCCGGGGCGGCCTGGACGGCGGCTTCGGTCTTCGCGGCGGCCTCACCCGTTACGGATGCAGCTTCCTTGGCCTTTTCATGGGCCTTTTCAACGGCGTGCTTACCCTGGTGTTTGGCGGTCTCGCCGGCCTTCTCCACCTTGGCACCCGCCGTGTGGGCGGTGTGCTCGGTCTTCTTGACAGCGCTGCCGACGGTTTCCGTAACCGGGCTGGTGACCTGTGCGCCGGTGCTGGCGCTGGCGGTCAGGCCCTGGGAAGCGGCACCCACGGCGCCGGTGGCATTTCCGACCAACTGGGCCTGGGCGGTGCCAGCCAGCAGGGCGGCGGTCAGACCAGCCATCAGCAACATGGAGCTACGCATTTTATTCCTCCGAACTTCGTTCGTCTGTCGGCGTTGCGCGGGGTGCGCTCTGTTGCCCGACAGCTATATAAAGCCAGGGGAAGATGGTGGCGGATTGACCGCTCCCGGGCAGCTTGCGGGAATTGCTGCGCTATTCCCGTGTCGGGATTGCAGCGGAATTGCCTTAATTGGGGGTACCTCTGTTTTTTTCAGGGCAACCCGGCACTATTCCCCGCGCAGCATCCGGCGGATGGCCTGGGCCAGAAGCTGATAGGGATCATCGCCCCGCGCCTTGGCGGCCTCCTGCAGCTTTTCGCGCAGCCGGCTGTCGGTGGCCTGCCGGCGCAGCCGTTCCAGTTCCGCCGCCTTCAACCGGTCGTCAAAAACCCCGCCACCTGTTTCGGTGGCGGGGTTGGACGAGTTGGGCGGGCGGGGAGGCGGCTTTTTATTCATGGTCGGGAAGGCTCATTCCCCGACATGGATGCTGCCGCTGCCACTGCTGTTGAACTGGGTATTGCCTTCCTTGCGGGCGATATGCACGGAACCGGAACCGCTGGCATTGATGCGGGGATTGACGGCGGTACCGTTGAACCGCACCTCCCCCGCGCCGCTGAGATTGATATCCAGCGGCTCGGCCTTGCCATCTTCGATCCCCAGCGTGCCGGCACCGGAGAAATCCACCTTCACCGGGCCATTGATCCGGTTGATGCTGATATCGGCATAGCCGGGAACATTGATCTTGGTGGCTTCATTCACCCGGTCCACCGACACTTCGCCCTGGCCATTCACTTCCAGTGCCAGGGTTTCTGCCCGGCCGATGGCGATATTGCCCGCCCCCTGTATGGCGGCCTTCAGCGGCCCTTCCACCCGGTCGATGGAAATCGAGCCGCTTTCCAGGATGTTGATATCGGTGGGGCCAACCCGGTCGGCGGAGACATCGCCCCGCCGCATCCGCAGCTTCAGCGGCGCGTTGGTCCGGCCATCGATGCTGATATCGCCGACATGGTCCGTCACGCTGATGGCGGCGGAGTCCGGCAGGCTCAGATGGATGCTGCCCGGCGTTCCATTGCCCTGGCTGATGGTCAGCACACCATCCTTCAGGTTGGTGCGCACACCCTGGGCGCCATCCTCCACCTCCAGGCTGGTCTTGTCGTTGCGGTTGGAGATGCTGATCGTCACATCGCCGGTCAGATTGACCAGGGAAATCCCCCGGGGTGCATCGAAGCTGGCCTTGCTGACCCCGTCCTGGCCGCCGGTGGTGGCGGCCGCCGTGGCCGCCGCAATCTTGGCATCAATGCGGGCTTCCGCTGCCTTCAGCCCCTTGTCCACGGCGTCGGGGATATTGCCGCTGGCACTGCGCATACTTTCACGCGCAGTGGCCAGCCCCTGGCGGGCGGCCTGCAGCGCTTCCAGTTGGGTGGCATTGCGATCCAATTCCCGCTGGGCCCGTTCCACTGCCCGCTCAACCGACCGCTGGTCGAAATGCGGCATGGGGGGCATGGGCGGCATAGGTGCCGTGGGGGCAACCGGTGGCACCACCACATTCGGCCCCTCATCCCCGATGCTGATCTTGACGCTCTTATGGCTTTCGCCATCCTTGTCGCCGCCAGCGGCCAGACCCCAGCCGATAATGCCAAGGGCGACAAGCACGGCGGCGATGCCGCCGGCAGGAATGCCAGGGGTCAGGCGCGGGCGGGCAATGGCGGAGGGGGAGCCATCCATGGGACGTATCCTGCGTGTCATCGGTTCGCTGTCTTCCCTTCGACTATGCGGCCCGCCGCCGCCCCTGTCCGCCGCGTTTGCACCGGCGTTACAATTTTCAGCATCCCGTTTACACAGGCGCCAGCCTGTTACAAGCGGGTCAATTCTTCATATGCCAGCCGATGGCATAAAGCCGCCCGGCCAGGGCATAGAGTAACGCCGTCACACCCGTGACCACCAGTGCCGAGAGGGCGGGATCCTGATGGCTGGTCCCCATCATGGCGTAGCGGAACCCGTCCATCGCATAGAAGATCGGGTTGGACTGTACCAGATGGGCGAAGAAGGGCGGCATCCCCGCCACCGGGGCGAAGACGCCCGACAGAAAGGACAGCGGCGTGAACAGGAAGGTGAAATAGGCCGCCATATGGTCCCACTTGGTGGAGGCCAACCCCGTCAACAGCCCGCAGGCCGCCATCAGCAGACCGGCCAAGGCGGCGAACAGCACGGCCAGCCCCGGATGGGCCACCGGCTGCGGCCAGATCAGCAGCGATCCGAACCAGACGAACAGGCCGCTGACCAACCCCGCCGACATGCCGGTGATGGCATAGGCGGGCACCACCTCCCGCGCGCCGATCGGGGCCATCAACTGGTCCAGCACATGGCCTTCGATCTTGCCATAGAGCAGGGAGAAGCCGGTATTTTCCGCCGCGCGCATCAGGATGGACAGCATCACCAGACCGGGAACCAGGAAGGACAGCACCGCGTCACCTTCCGGCGTACCGCGCTGCGGCCCCAGCCCGAACAGGAAACAGACGAAATAGATCACCGCCATCAGGGCCGGGGCGACGATGATCATCGCTGCCATCTTCCAGACCCGCCGCATCTCCTTGCCCAGCAGGGTCAGGAAGGCGCGGATATGAAAGGCCGGCACCATGCGGTTGATGGCGGCATTGAAAGCGCCAGCCGGCCGGCTGCCGATGCTGTCCAGCGACATGGGGCTTATCTCCATCAGGTTACCGGGTGGGATGGCGGTCAGGCCTTCAGCTTGTAACCACGGGCGATCATCTGCCAGGCGACAAGGCCCAGTACCAGATTGATGCCCAGCATCACCAGGATGCCGGTTCCCAGCGTGCCATCCGTCTGGCCGATGAAGCCATAGCGGAAACCATCGATGAAATAGAAGAACGGGTTCAGATGGGCGATGAAATGGAAGGTCGGCGGCAGGCTGTCCACCGAATAGAAGGTACCGGAGAGGAAAGACAGCGGCGTGACGATGAAATTCGTCACCGCCGCCATATGGTCGAACTTCTCCGCCCAGATGCCGCCGATCAGGCCCAGCAGCGCCAGCAGGCTGGCCGCCGCCACGCCATGGAACAGGATATAGAATGGATGGGCCAGACCGACCGGCACGAACAGCGAAATGGCCAGGGCCGTGACAAACCCCACCAGCGCGCCCCGCACCACCCCGCCGATAATATAGGCCAAGGTCAGTTCCAGGGCCGAGATGGGCGGCATCAGCACATCGACGATATTGCCCTGCACCTTGGCCACCAGCACGGAGGAGGAGGAATTGGCAAAGGCATTCTGGGCGATGGCCATCATGATCAGGCCGGGGGCGAGGAATTCCAGGAAGGGCACATCGCCCACCTTGCGCACCACCCCCCCCAGCGCCAGGGCGAACACGGCATAGAATAACAGCGTCGTCACCACCGGGGCGGCAATGGTCTGCACCCAGACCTTCAGGAAGCGACGGATTTCCTTGTGGATCAGCGTGGACAGGCCGATCCAGTTGACGGCGCCCATCTGGCGGGGCATGGGAAAGCTCGGCTGCGTCATGGCGCTGGATGGCCTTTTGGGCGTGGGGAACCGGGGTGGCGGTGGAACCGCCAGCTTTGAATTGCGGGCCACACTACCCGCATGGCGGGGGCGGGGCAATTACGGCTGTCACACCTGGAAACAAATCCAGGCGGGAAAGTACAGGATGATGGATGAAGGCAAGTCCCCGGCGACACAGGGGCGCAAGATAAGGCGGGTGACGCCGGAATATCTGGACCGGGTGGCGCTGCATTATCTGGAACGGTT
Organism: Azospirillum sp. RU38E; assembly: GCA_943370215.1. Lineage (GTDB taxonomy): Bacteria > Pseudomonadota > Alphaproteobacteria > Azospirillales > Azospirillaceae > Niveispirillum. The sequence goes on along the minus strand of CALRQC020000034.1, from coordinate 45,577 downwards.
CGCCAGTTCCAGCGCCAACCTGCGCCGGTTGCTGTTGCGCCGGGTGATGGCATCGGCCCAGGCCCATGACACCGATCCGACGCAGGGGGTGGAATGGGTCGATGCATTGATCGCCCGCTATCTGCGCAGCGGCCTGCTGAATGACGAGCTTTATGCGGAAATGAAGGCGCGCGGCCTGCAGCGCCGGGGCGGCTCCACCCGCGCCATCCGCCAGAAACTGCGCGCCAAAGGGCTGGAGGATGCCCAGGTGGACGTCGCCATGGGGGAGTTGGAGGGGGCGGAGACGGGGCAGGCTGATCTGGCTGCCGCCATCGCCTATGCCCGCCGCCGTCGGCTGGGCGGCTTCCGCCCGGATCGCGGGCTGGATGCGGATGCCGCCCGTGCGCGGCGGGACAAGGATATCGCCGCCATGGCGCGGGCGGGGTTTGATCTGGAGACGGCGCGCCTTGTGATCGGTGCCGATGATCCGGAACGCTTGCTGGAAGATGACTGACGATGGGGATCGCTGCGGTTCGCCCGGACAGGTTCAAAGAACCGGCGTTTCGTTCAGCAAATCCAGCACCGCCACATTGCCCAGATTGCGGGTGGACAGCAGGCGCAGGCGCCGGTCCGGCCCATGCAGGAAATCCGCCGGCCCCGCCAGCCGGGGCGCTGCCGGCTGGCCCAGCAGAAAGGGGGCGATGGCCAGCCGCAACTGGTGGAAGGCGCCAGCCGCCAGGAACTGTGTCAGCACCTGGCTACCGCCTTCCACGAACAGCCGGCGGATGCCGCGCGCCCGCAAGGCGGCCAGGATGACGGAAACGCCGTCATCGCTCAATCCCACCATTTCCGCCCGCTCCCCCAGCCGTTGCCGCAGCGTCGCCAGCTTTTCCTGTGGGCATAGCACCAGGGTGCGGCCCCCATTGTGGAAAAGGCCGGCATCGGGATCGATGTCGCCGGATCGGGTCAGCACCACCTTGGTCGGCTGGTCCGGCATTCCAGCAGCACGGCGCTGGGCCAGCAATTCCGGATAGCGCACGGTCAGGCGTGGATCGTCGCGGCGCAGCGTGCCGGCCCCAACCAGGATGGCGTCGCAGGCCGCGCGGGCACCATGCATATCGTGGCAATCCTCAGCACTGGAGAGCACCAGCCGTTTGCCATCCGCAGCATCAATATGCCCATCCAGCGACATGGCGACAGAGAGCTGCACCCATTCCATGCTGTTTCCTGTCCCTGTCCTCATTCACCCTTTGAAGGGTGGTGCGCCCTATGCAGCCTGTCCAGTGCAACGCTGTAGAATAGATAATTGATCCGCCCCATTGATTTATCTGCCCTGGCGATGGCCGTCGCGGCGCGGCTGAAGCCAAGCCGCAAGCACGGGTGCAGGTGCTTGCGGCGCTGAAAAGCAACAGCGTGTTTCCAGTTTTCCAAAACACGCCCAAACGTGGCTTGTTGGCTTTGCATGGGGTCGTATGGCGAGCCATGATGGACCTGGGCTTGCTTCAGGATGGCAACCCAGGCGTGAGAATAGTGTATAGTGTAATGCTTTTAAAGGGTTTCCGTTTCGTTGCCGTCACCCGGAACGAAGCGGCATGGCTGGCCCGGAAACTGAAGCCTTTGGCCCTCTCTCCAGGAATGAAGCTCAACCCGTCATCCTACGTCTGGGCCCTATAAAAGGTAATAAGTTTTATTATAAACAAAAGATATATAGGGTGGGGATTGACAGAGGATTGCCTCTGAATTAACGGCACGCGCAGTTTGTTTCAGTAGGGGGGCTTTCCTGATGTCTATTTCACTTTTTGTTACAACAGCATATAGCCATGTCCAGCGCTATGTCCTTGCATTGCTGGCCCTGCTGATGCTGGGGACTGCCAGTGCCGGCGCTGCCGAGGTTGCGCTCCGGGCTGATGCCTGGTGCCCTTATAATTGCGAACCGGGCAACCGGCCGGGCTATCTGGTGGAAATTGCCAAAGCAGCACTGGAACCGGCCGGGCACAAGGTCACTTATGCCATGATGCCCTGGACCAAGGCATTGGCCGCCATCAGGTCCGGCGAAATCACCGGCGCCCTGGGCGCGGTGCCGACCGAGGCGCCCGAACTGATCTATCCGAAATCACCCCTGGGCCTGTCGCGCCCGACCCTGGTGGTCCGGCGGGGCAAGGAACTGACAGGGCTCAGTGAGAAGAACCTGGACCCGCTGAAGAACGTCCGTTTCGGTTCCATCGCCGATTACTTCTACAGCGAAGCCGTCAACGCCTTCATCGATGCCAACAAGGCGTTGCCCAATATGGTGCGGGTATCCGGCGATAATGTCACCGAGGATCTGGTGAACATGCTGATCGAAGGTAAGATCGACGCCATGGTCGAAGACAGCAACGTTCTCGATTATCTGCTGGAATCCAAAGGGTATCGCAACCTGTTCAACTATGTCCCGCTGGGGGAGCCCAGCGACGTCTCCATCGGCTTTTCGCCCAAGGATCCCAACGCCAGGGCCTATGCCGACCTGATCGACGCCAAGCTGGCGGCGATGCGCAAGAATGGTGAGTTGGCCCACCTGCTCAGCCGCTATGGAATGCGCGACTGGGCACATTGACCATCCCCAAAGCCCCCACCACCCCGGCCCGCAAGGCGCGGCCGGGGCAGGGGCAGGGGCCTGCTGATCAGCCGTAGCGCTGTTCGGTCCAGGGATCGCCTTCATTATGATAGCCGCGTTCCTCCCAGAAACCGGGGCGGTCGTCGGCCACGAACTCAATCCGCTTGATCCATTTGGCGGATTTCCAGAAATAGAATTTCGGCACGATGGCGCGCACCGGCCCGCCATGTTCCACGCTCAACGGCTTGCCTTCCCAGCTATGGGCCAGCAACACGTCGGCATCGTCGAACACCGACACGGCGACGTTGGTGGTATAGCCATCATAGGAATGGAAGATCACATGCCGGGCCTCGGCCAGCGGCCGCACGGTGGCCAGGATGTGCCGGGCCGACACGCCTTCCCATTGATTGTCATAACGTGACCAGGCGGTGACGCAATGGATGTCCGACACATCGGTAAAGGGCGGCTGGGTGCGGAAATCGTTCCAGCCCCAGGTCAGTGGATTTTCGACCAGCCCGTCGATGGTCAGTTCCCATTGCTCCAGCGGCACTTCCGGCTGGATGCCCAGATCCAGCACCGGCCAGTTCTTCACCAGCCGCTGGCCCGGCGGCAGCCGGTCGCTGCGCGGGGCGGCGGTACCGGTCATCAGGCGGCCTTCGGCGGCCCATTGCTGCTTGCTCTGCACCAGCTTGGCGTTGGGTACGCCGGCCGGTCCCTCTTCCTGTGCCATGTTTTAAGGTCCGCGGTTGGATAGCTGAGAAAACAACATAGCGATGCGCCCCACCCAGGGGGAGGGGTGCTGCAGGCAAATGCCCCATGCGCCGCCATCGGTATAGGCCGAATGGTCAGCCCTACACCGCACGGCAGGTTGGCAGTATGAAACAGCCTGTCTAGCGCCACCTGCGTTTAGTCGAACGCAGGTGGCGCTAGATGAGTCTGTCTGCGAGCGGATTCACGCCAAGAGGTGATTTCACCTTTTGGCGATCCGCTCTAATGTGTCGCCCAAATGATTGCCGCCCGCCGGAGACGCCGTTCCCATGTCCCGCCTTGTTCGACTGCTGTTGCTCAGCCTGTTCTGCCTGTTCATCGTTGCCGGCCCGGCGCCGGCGCAAAGCCAAGCCCCCGCCGCCGACCCGGCGGTGGACGCCAAACAGGTCAATGCCCTGATCCAGACGCTGGAAGACCCGGCCAAGCGTGATGCGCTGCTGGCCCAGTTGAAGGCGCTGCAGGCGGTGGAGCAGCGGCGCCAGGGGGCCGAGGCCCCGGCCAGCAGCCTGGGCAGCCGCTTCCTGTCCACCTTGTCCGACCGGGTGGAGGAGGTGAGCCAGCAGATCGCCGAGGCCGGGCGGGCGGTGATCGACACTCCCCATGCCCTGCGCTGGCTGAACCAGCAGGTGGCCGATCCGGTGAAGCGGGATAACTGGCTGCGGTTGGCGCTGCATCTGGCGGCCATCATCGGTGCCGGCTATGCCGCGCGCTGGATCGCCATCTGGTTGCTGCGCCGCCCGCGCAATGCCCTGGGGGCCCGCAACGGCTATCATTGGTGGACCAAGCTGCCGCTGCTGACGGTGCGGCTGCTGATCGATCTGCTGCCCATGGCCGCCTTCGCCCTGGCTGGGTTCGGTGTGCTGTCGGCCAGCGAGGCGCCGCGCGCCGTGCGGCTGGCCTCGCTCACCATCCTCAATGCCAGCCTGATCGTGCAGGGCACCCTGGTCATCACCCGGTTCCTGCTGTCCCCCAGCACGGCCAATCTGCGGCTGGTGCCGGTCAGCGACGAGACGGCGAATTATCTGCTGATCTGGGTGCGGCGCATCGTCATCATCGGCGTCTATGGCTATTTCATCGCCCAGGCGGCCCTGGTGCTGGGCCTGCCAGCCAAGCCCTATGCCGCCGGGTTGAAGCTGGTGGGGCTGCTGGTGACGGTGATGCTGATCATCCTGATCCTGCAGAACCGCCAGTCGGTGGCGGCCTGGGTACGGGGGGACCATCTGCGCCCCGATCCGGATCATCCGGAAACCGACCCGGCCGATGCCGCCCTGCGGGCCGTGGTGGCGGGGGAAAGCGGGGGCAGCGACGCCGAACTGGGCGCCCCCGCCCCCACGCCCACCGGCAGCGAGTCCCCGGAAACCGCTTTGGTCAGCCATACGGTCCATCGCGGCCGGGCCGTGAAGGCGGTGCGCCGTCGGCTGGCCGATGTCTGGCATATCCTGGCCATCCTTTATCTGTCGGCCATCTATTTCATCTGGGTGCTGGAGATTGCCGGCGGCTTTGAATTCGTGCTGCGGGCCACGCTGGTGACCGGCGCCATCCTGATCGGTTCCCGCCTGCTGGCCGAGGGGCTGGACCGCACCATGCGGCGCGGCTTTGCCATTTCTCCCGACCTGCAGGCCCAATTCCCCGGCCTGGAAAAACGCGCCAACCGCTATCTGCCCGTCCTGCACAGGCTGTTGAAGGGGTTGTTGTGGTTCTTCACCCTGGTGCTGCTGCTGCAGGCCTGGGGGGCCAATGCGCTGGGTTGGTTCGACACCAATTTCGGCCAGCGCATCACTGCATCGGCCGTCACCATCTTCCTGGTGCTGACCCTGGCGCTGATCGCCTGGGAGATGGTTGCCGGTGCCATCCACCGCTATCTGAATGCCACCGATGACAGCGGCAGTGCCATCCAGCGGTCGGCCCGGATGCGCACCCTGCTGCCGCTGGCCCGCAACGCCCTGATGATCTTGATGATCACCATGGTGGGGCTGATCGTGCTGGCGGAACTGGGCGTCAATATTGCCCCGCTGCTGGCCGGTGCCGGGGTGGTGGGTCTGGCCATCGGCTTCGGTGCCCAGACCCTGGTGAAGGATGTCATCACCGGCCTGTTCATGCTGATCGAGGATACGCTGTCGGTGGGGGATGTGGTGAATGTCGGCGGCAAGGGCGGGTCGGTGGAGGCCATCACCATCCGCACCATCCGCCTGCGCGATTATGACGGGTCGGTCCATACCATCCCGTTCAGTTCCGTCACCACCGCCACCAACATGACCAAGGATTTCAGCTTCTATGTGCTGAATGTCTCCATCGATTATAAGGAGGATACCGACCGGGTGGTGGCCGTGCTGCGCGACATTGCCGAACAGATGCGCGCCGAACCGGCCTATGCCGCCGCCATGCTGGGGCCGCTGGATGTGGCGGGTGTGGATGCGTTCCAGGAAAATGCCGTGGTGATCAAGGCGCGGCTGAAGACAAGGCCCATCCAGCAATGGAGCGTGGGCCGTGAATTCAACCGCCGTATGCGTCGGCGCTTTGCCGAGGAAGGCATCACCATTCCCTATCCGCAGCGCACCCTGCATCTGGGGGATGGGACGACCATGATCGGTGTTGCGCCGAAAGTCGGGGAAGGCTGACGGCCCCTGTCCTGGCCGTTTGGCCCTACCGCACCAGTCGCAATGGGGGCAGGGGCTGCCATTGGGTGACGGGTGGGGCCGGGCCACGCAGCGGCAGGGACAGGCCGCCCATGGTTAAGGTGGATGCCACCGCACGCAGGGTGGTCACCAGTTCCGTCCGCATCCCGGGGGTGGCCAGCCGGGCCAGCAACAGGTCGCCCACCACCAGCCGGGGCCGCTGCAGCCCCGCCACCAGGGTCAGCAGCGCGCGCTCGTCCCGGCTCAGCGTGGTGATGCAGCCATTGCCGATTTCCGGCCGGCTGCTGGGATATTGGTGCAACTGTTCCAGCGCATCCTCCCAACCCAGCATGGCGTCGGCCCAACCGCCAGGCAGCAGGCGCTTGAACTCCGCTTCCACCTGATCCCAGCGAAAGTGCCCATGGCGCCAGCGCCGCGCTGACCAGAGCAGCAATTGTTCCGGCCGGGAGAGCGAGAAGACGGTGGTGCCATCCATGCGGTCGGCAAGCTGGCGCGCGCGCAGCACATGGTTTTCAGCGCCATTGCCAGTCTCCAGCGGGGTCGGCTTATCCGCCCCCGGCGTCGGGCCGATCGACACAAGATCCGGCCACCATGCCACCTGCTCGTTCATCGCCTGCCTCCTCCGGATTGGCTGGAGATAATCTATTGCGAATCATTCTTAATTACAATGACCCAAATAAGGCTATGGGTGACAAAAACGAGGGAGGCTATTTCGGCGTCTCGCTGCCGGATGGCTTGGACTGGACGGCGCAGATGCCCTGCAGTGCCCGCCATTCCCGTGCCGTCAGCGCCGGTTCCGCCGCCGGGGGCTGCGGTTCGGGCTGGGCGCGCAGGGTGGCGATGCGTTCAGACAATTGCGGGTGGCTGCCCAGCCAGCTTTCAAACTTGCCTTCATCGCCGATCCGGGCGCGCATCTTCTCAAACAGCATGGCCATGCTGCGGGCGCTGTAGCCATCCTGGTGCAGCAATTGCGCGGCATAGGCATCGGCCTGGCGTTCCTGGTCCTGGCTGAACCCGGCCTCCACCATCCGCCCCACGGCCACCGCCATGAAGCCGCCGCCGAAATCACCGATCACCAGCGACACCAGGGTGGAGGTCAGGGTGTAGCGCATCACCCGTTCCATGGAATGGCCATGGACGATATGGCCCAACTCGTGCCCCATCACCGCCAATGCGGCTTCGGGGGAGGGGGATATTTTCAGGATGCCGTCCGTCACCACAATATGGCCGGGCACGGCAAAGGCGTTGGGCAATTCCACCTTGATGACGCGCAGGCGGAAATCCGGCACCCCGTTCTGGGGCAGCAGCGCACGCAGCTTGTCCAGCGCCTGTTTGCCCGCCGGATCCACGCATTCCCGCGCCACGGTGGATTGGGTCAGCAGCATGGTGGCCAGATCGGCCACCTGATCGCCCAACCGGCGCTGCACCCCCTCCGGGATCATCGGGGCCAGGATGCTGGCCAGCATGGGCAGCACGAAAAAGGCCAGCAGCAGGGTGGATAATGTCGCCCCGCCGATCCAGATCAGGATCGGCACCTCCCGCCGGCGGCGATGCGCCCTGGCCACCCGCCCACCCGCCTGTTGCAACAGGGCGGTTAGCTGGCCGGCATCGGCCACCAGCAGGGCGGCATGGGCATCCACCGCCAGGGCAAAGCGGGACCGCCCGTCCAGCTCGGCGGGCAGGGCCGCCACGTTGCGCGGGTTCCAGCGGTCCAATTCCCGCCCGTCGGGTTGGGCGATGCGCAGCATCCCGGCATCCAGGGTCAGCTCCACCGGCACCAGCCGGCGGCTGACCCGATCCTCGTAAAAGGCTTCCAGCATCGCCCGTTCGCCTTGTCCGATCTGTCAGATACCGACGTCGCCCAGCGCGTCGGCCAACCCTTCGCCCCGGCGGGGGGCCGGCATTCCCCGGTTCAGGATATCCTCCGCCGCCTGGATATTGTCGATCAGCAGATAGCGGGCGACCAGTTTCATATATTCCACCGTCGTCCAGACAAGGTTGACGATGCTGATGCCGGCAAAGGCCAGCAGGAAGATGATGATCGGGATCACACTCATGAACAGGGTGGAGGATGCCTCGCCGGCTGCCGCCATGGCACCGGCCGCGATCAGCCCCACCAACATGCCGGCGGTAAACAGCAGACCGATCATGATCAAGCCGGCAATCAAGGGGATCAGCAGCAACCGCCAGGGGGAGACGGGGAAGCTGAACCTTATATCCCCCAACTGTGTGGCGGCGGTGAAGCGGGCCAGCCGGGCCGCATTATAAAAGGCATAGGCGATGGCGACCAGCGGTATCAACGCGATGCCCAGCCCCATGGGCACGAACAGCGGCGTCGGCTGCGGCGGGGGTGGGAGCCCCATTTCCTCCCATTCCGGCAGGGATTTCGTCCATTCCATCAGCGGCCAATAGCCATAGAAGAACAGCGCATAGGCCAGCAGCGCCAGCGCCCAGATGAGCAGCCAGCGCAGCCACAGTCCCCGGCTGCTGGCATCGGCCGTGAAGGTTTGCGTGCCATAGAAGGTGATATTGGTACGGTAATTATAAAGCCGCGCCTGCACCCAGGGGGTCAGCAGACCCAATGTCGGCGCCAGCAGCAGATAATAGCCGATATGCACCGCCATGAAGCGGCCCAACGTACCAGCCTGCCCGGCATGGATGCCACGCCAGACGGTGCGGGTCAGCAGATAGCGCCGGGCAAAATAGAGCGCCATTACCCCCAGCACACCCAGCACCAGGAAGACACCCCCCTGGAACAGCAGTTGCGCGCTGACAGAGGTGGGGGGCACCAGCGTGCCGACCAGACCGATCAGGCCGAAGGCCGGCAACAGGATGACCAGCGCCAGCAGGAAACCAACAAACAGTTCCTTGGCCCGGCCGGTATAGGCCAGCGGCTGCCCCAGGATGGCGACGGAACCCCAGAGCCGGCGGCGCACATGGGTGCGGGCCCAGAACCGGTAAAAGCCGAGGGTGAGGATGGTGAAAAGCAGGTTCTTCAGCGCCAGCGCGAACAGGGCGCTGCGGTTCACCGCCACCACGATCCGCGCCGATTGTGGTGCCCCGCCATCCCCCGCTGCCGGTACCGGTTCCCCCTGGTCCCAGCTTTCCTGACTGATCGTCATGCAACACCCCGTTATTGCAATGGCCTGTCATTTCCAACAGCTATTGATGCCGTGATTTTTACTGGTTGCATATTGCCAGTCCAGCTTAAACCATTTGGCTGTATCGGGGAGCCTGTGATCTGTCGAAACGGTGAGGCGCATTTGCGAATTGGTCGCATTCCTGTCTTGACAGCTCTGCCCCATCACCCGACATATCGCCCGTAGGATATTAAGACGCAGGAGCAGTAGAGATGGCATTCCACACCCGCCGCGCCTTCAACCGTCTGTTCGGTGGCATGATGCTGGGCAGCACCCTGCTGGCCGCCACGGCCGGCACCGCCCTGGCGCAGCAGCAGGAAGTGAACATCTATTCCTCCCGCCATTATGATGCCGACAAGCTGATCTATGCCGCGTTCGAGAAGAAGACCGGCATCCTGGTCAATGTCATCGAGGGCAAGGATGATGAGCTGATCGAGCGGCTGAAGGCCGAGGGGCGCAACAGCCCGGCCGATATCCTGCTGGCCGTCGATGCCGGTCGCCTGTGGCGGGCCCAGGATGCCGGTGTGCTGCAGCCGATCAAGAGTGCCGTGCTGGAAAAGGCGGTGCCCGCCGCCTATCGGGAGCCGGAAGGATACTGGTTCGGCCTGTCGGCCCGCGCCCGCGTCATCATCTATAACAAGGCGGCCGTGAAGCCGTCGGACCTGTCCAGCTATGAGGATCTGGCCGATCCGAAATGGAAGGGCCGCATCCTGGTCCGCAGTTCCACCAACGTCTATAACCAGTCGCTGACCGGCTCCATCCTGGCCGCCCATGGGCCTGAGAAAACGGAAGCCTGGGCCAAGGGGCTGGTGGCCAATTTCGCCCGCCCGCCGCAGGGTGGCGATATCGACCAGATCAAGGCCGTGGAGGCGGGGGAGGGTGATATCGCCATCTCTAACACCTATTATTTCGGCCGGCTGGTCAATTCCAGCAATCCCAAGGAACGGGAACTGGCGAAGAAGGTGGCGGTGTTCTTCCCCAACCAGGGGGATCGCGGCACGCATGTGAATATCTCCGGCGCCGGGGTGGTGAAATATGCCCCGCACAAGCAAGCCGCTGTGACGTTCCTGGAATTCCTGGCCACGCCGGAAGCCCAGAAGATTTTTGCCGAGGCCAATTATGAATATCCGGTGGTGGCCGGCATCCCGGCCCATCCGGTGGTCGCCGCCTGGGGCGATTTCAAGCGCGACAGCCTGAACGCCGCCATCTATGGCCGCAACAATGCCGATGCGCTGAAGGTCATGGATCGCGCGGGCTGGAAGTAAGCGTGACGGGTTGCTGTTGGGGGGCGGTGCCATCGGTACCGCCCCTTTTTCATGGGCACATCACCAACCTGAACCTTAATTCACCTTTCATCTTCGCCGCTTCACCCGTACCCTGTCGGGCAATCAGGAAAGCCATGGGGGGATGTGATGCTGGGGCGGATTTTGCTGGGCTTGTTGGCGCTGGTTCTGCTGGCGCTGGGCGGGCTGGTGGTGTGGCTCTATACGCCCGACCGGTCACGCGGGGCGGCGGAGGCGCGGTTCAGCCGGGGGCCGCAGGATTTCGTCACCGTCGGCGATCTGCGCTTTCATGTCCGCCAGGAAGGGCCGGCAGGGGCACCGGTGCTGGTGATGATCCATGGCAACGCGTCGCAACTGCAAAGCTGGGACGGCTGGGCGGCCGACCTGTCGCGCGATTACCGGGTCATCCGCTATGATCTGGCCGGCCATGGGCTGACCGGGCCAGACCCTGCCGGCACCTATGGCCCCGAACGTGATGCGGCCCAGTTGCTGGCCCTGCTGGAGGCGCTGGGCGTGCAGCGGGCCAGCCTGATCGGCAATTCGCTGGGGGGCCAGATCGCCTGGACCTTCGCCGCCGCCCATCCGGACCGGGTGGAAAAGCTGGTGCTGGTGGCCCCCGGCGGCTATCCGCTGCCCGGCATCGGTTTCGGACAGACGGTGGAACCACCAGCCGCCGCCAAGCTGCGGCCTTATATCCTGAACAAGCAGACGGTGCGGCTGACCCTGTCGCCGCTTTATGGCGATCCGTCCCGCTTCGGGCCAGAGGCGGTGGAGCGTTATTATGAAAGCTGGCGCTCCCCCGGCGTGCGGCAGGCCGGGCTGGACCGTGTCCGCGCCTATCGCATCGAAGACCCGACCGACCGGCTGCGCAGCATCCAGGCACCGACCCTGCTGGTCTGGGGCGAAAAGGACTGGCTGGTCGCCTTCGCCACCACGCCGGCCAAGTTCACGGCCGCGCTGCCCAACAGCCGGCTGGTCAGTTTCCCCGGCCTGGGCCACATGCCGCAGGAGGAAGACCCGGCCACCACTGTGCCGGCGGTGCGGGCCTTCCTGGCGGAATAGTTACCCCCCAACGGTGGTGGTCAGCGTCTGGTCACCGCGCCGGACGCTGATGGTCCAGCGCCGGGTCTGGCCATTCACCGCACCGGTCAGGTCACGCACGCTGTTGATGTCCTGATCATTGACCCGCAGCAGCAGGTCGCCCGGCCGCAGGCCCAGCCCGGCGGCGGCCGAACCGCGCGCCACATCCAGCACCACCACCCCGTCAGATGCGCCTTCGAAGCGGATTTCCTCCACCAGCGCGGGGTTCAGGTTGGCCACCTTGGCACCAGCCAGCGGGTTGCGGCCGGTCACCACCGTTTCATCCCGCGCCGGGGTTTCCGGCGGGCCGATCAGGCGCAGGCTGAGGCTCTGTTCCTTGCCCTGGCGCAGCACGGTCAGGCTGGTATTGCCGCCCACCGCCAGGGTGGCGACGCGATAGCGCATGGAATCCGGGTCATCCACGGCGCGGCCATTCACCGCCGTCACCACATCGCCCACCTTCAACCCGGACTGGTCGGCCGGGCCGCCCTTGCGCACCTGATTGATCAGCACGCCGGCCGGGCGCGAAAGCCCCAGGCTGGCGGCGATATCGCTGGTGACGGCCTGCCCGCCGGCCCCGATCCAGGGCCGCACCAGCTTGCCGCCGCCGCGCACCGCATCCACCACCGTGCGCACCATATTGGCGGGAATGGCAAAGCCGATGCCGATGGAACCGCCCGACCGGCTATAGATGGCGGAATTGATGCCGACCAGCTTGCCATCCATGGAAATCAGCGCCCCGCCGGAATTGCCGGGATTGATGGCCGCATCGGTCTGGATGAAGAAATTATAGTCGGAGATGCCCACGGCCGTGCGCGCCACGGCTGAGACGATGCCGCTGGTCACCGTCTGGCCGACGCCGAACGGGTTGCCGATGGCCAGCACCAGATCGCCCACCTCCAGATCGTCGCTGTCATGCATGGCCAGCACGGGCAGCTTTTCCTTGCCCGGATCGATGCGCAGCACGGCCAGATCGACCTTTTCGTCCGACGCCACGATCTTGGCCGGGAATTCCCGCCGGTCGGCCAGCACCACGGTGATCTCGTCACTGCCCTGGATGACATGGGCATTGGTGACGATCAGCCCGTCGGATTCCAGAATGACGCCCGACCCCAGCGAGCTTTCCACCCGTTCCCGCGGGATGCCGCGAAACGCCTCCCCGAAGAAGCGCTGGAACAGCGGATCCTGCAGCAGCGGGGAGACCTGCGTCTGCACCCGCCGCTTGGTGTAGATATTCACCACGGCCGGGCTGGCCTGTTTCACCAGCGGGGCAAAGGACAGGGTGATTTCCGACCGACTGGCGGGCGGGGTGCGATCCTGCGCCCAAGCCTGGGCCGGCAGGGACAAGGACAGGGCCAGCAGCGGCAGGGCCGCCAGACGAAGGGCTTTATGGGTCATGATGCGCGTCGAATTCCCAAAGATCCGCACCCGTGGCGACGGGGGTTAAGGGGCGGGGACAATGCCGCTCAGCAACGGGCCAGACAGCCTTGCAGTTCCGCGCTGCAGGTAGCCCCCATGCCGAAATCCGTCTTCCGGCTCTGGGCTGATTGCTGATCCATGCAGACATTGTTATCGCGGTTGCATTGCGCAATACAGGCGCGACGCGGATCGAGACCGTTGGAGACCTCCCGCTTGGCGGGGGCGGCCATGCAACCGGCCAGCATCGACAGCGCGGCCAGTGTGGCAACGGACTTCAGCAACGCATTCATCTTTGATTTCCCGTCAGGAAAGAAGACCCCCATCCTAGGCCCCCTGCCCATCGCCGCCAAGCACGATGCGATGCGGGCGGCGACCGCCGCCGTGTGCCCCGCGGCGCCTAAGCCCGGCGGCCGGATGGCCGCGCCCGGCGCATGAGGGAACAAAATCAGGTCATCCAGCCGGGGAACAGGGCGCGCAGCCCGGCGGCGATGATTTCCACCGCCACAGCGGCCAGCAACAGGCCGGTCAGACGGTTCATGATGTTCAGGCCGGTCTGCCCCAGCTTGTTGCCGATCGGCACGGCCAGCCGCAGCGTGGCCAGCAAGCCACCACAAACCGCCAGGATGCAACTGACCAGGATGGCGAAATGTTCCCAGCCATGGCCGCGCTGCGCCTCGATGATGACGGCAGAGATCGAACCGGGACCGGCCAGCAGCGGCAGACCCAGCGGCACCACACCGATGGCGGTACGCTGGCCGGCCTCGTCGGCCTCCTGCTCGGTATGTTTCATGGCCGAGACGCTGGCATTCAGCAGCGACAGGGCGATCAACAGCAGCACGATGCCACCGCCGACGCGGAAACTGGCCAAGCTGGTGCCCAGCACTGTCAACACCGCGTCACCCAGGAAAACAGAGCTGACCAGCACGGTCGCCACGGTCAGCACGGCCGACTGGGCGATGGCGTTGCGCTGTTCACGGGTGCGCCCCTCCGTCATGCCCAGGAAGATCGGGATGGCCGCGAAGGGGGTGAGGATGGCAAACAAGGCAATGAGAAAACGCGAATATTCGGACCAGGCTTCCATGTCGCTTCCGTCGGACGAAGGGCGGAGTGCCCTTTATAGCATGGCTGAACCGGGGAAAAGAAAGTCCGTCGACTGCTGATGCGATGGGTAACGGTCCCTTTCTTTTGCAGGGCTCCCGTGTCCTGTCGGTCACAGGCACGTACCGTTTGTTGCCGAAATGTCCAGTGAAACAGTCCATTTTGTTTGATTGTTTTGGGTCACGGCCATGAAACTTTGATGATCTGGGGTGATACCGCGTAGGAGTTGGTTGACCATGCTCCCGCGCTTTGTGATATGGCAATGTGACAAGGCCGAATGATCCATCCTGGCCCGCCGTTTCAAGTAAAGGCGGCTCCCGGACGGGCGGTTCGGTGTGCGGCACCGCGTGCCGGCGACCCAGACGATGTGAGAACATGGCTGACATCACCACCGATGCCCTGATTTCCGGCGAGCTTCGCGCTGGCAATCTGGAGGTCCGCCTGGCGGAAAGCGCCGCCGAGGTTCATGCAGCCCAGATGCTGCGCTTCCGCGTCTTCTATGAGGAGATGCAGGCGCGGCCGACGCCGGAAATGGCGGCGCAGCGGCGCGATTACGACATGTTCGATCAGCTCTGCGACCATCTGCTGGTGATCGACCATAATGTCGGCGCTGGCGCCAGTGGCGTGGTCGGCACCTATCGGCTGATCCGCCGCGCGGCGGCGGCACGGGCCGGCTCCTTCTATTCGTCGGACGAATACGATATCTCCCGGATCGAGGAATATCCGGGGGAGGTGCTGGAACTGGGCCGTTCCTGCGTTGATCCGGCCTATCGCAGCCGGGGCACCATGCAATTGCTGTGGCGCGGCATCGCTGCCTACGCCGCGCATTACGACATCAAGCTGATGTTCGGCTGCGCCAGCCTGCCGGGCATCGACCCGAAGGCGCTGGCCCTGCCGCTCTCCTATCTTTACTATCATCACTTGGCCCCGCCGGCCCTGCGCCCGGTGGCCCTGCCGCATCGCTATGTCGAAATGGCGATGATGGATGAGCATGAGATTGATCCGCGCCGGGGCATCAACGAAGTGCCGCCGCTGATCAAGGGCTATCTGCGCTTGGGCGGCTTCGTCGGCGAAGGGGCTGTGGTGGATCATCAGTTCAACACCACCGATGTTTCCATCGTGGTGAAGACCGACCTGATCACCGATAAATATCTGCGGCATTACGAACGGCGCGGTTCATCCCTGCTGTGATGCGACGGTAAAAGGTGGCGGCGGGCAAGATGGATATCGGATCGACAGGCCGCGGCATTATGCGGCTCAGCCTTTATGCCATTGTCACCGCACTGGGCATTCCGCTGCAGGTGCTGTTCCTGCGCTTTGGCGGGCCCTATGCCCGCTTTCCTGTCGCCTATCACCGGCTTTGCTGCCGCATCCTGGGGCTGAATGTGGTGATGCAGGGTCGCCCGGTGACCGACCGGGCGACCCTGTTCATCTCCAACCACTCATCATATCTCGATATTCCGGTGCTGGGGTCGTTGCTGCCCACCAGCTTTGTCGCCAAGAACGAGGTGGGGGGCTGGCCGCTTTTCGGCCTGCTGGCGCGCCTGCAACGCACTGTGTTTGTGGATCGCAATGCCCGTCACCGCGCCGATGAACAGCGCGACAGCATCGCCGGGCGCCTGCAGGCGGGTGACAAGCTGGTGCTGTTCCCGGAAGGCACCAGCAGCGACGGCAACCGCACCCTTCCCTTCAAGACGGCCCTGTTCGCCGTCGCCGCCACCCAGGTGGATGGCAAGCCGCTGACCCTGCAGCCGGTCAGCGTCACCGCCACCCATCTGGATGGCTTGCCGCTGGGCCACGCCTGGCGTGCGCTTTATGCCTGGTATGGCGATATGGAATTGCCGCCGCATTTGTGGCAGTTGGCCCGGCTGGGCGGGCGGATACGGGTGTTGGTGGAATTCCATCCTCCCGTCTCCTTGGCCGATTTCAGCAGCCGCAAGGCGTTGGCCGACCATTGCTGGCGCACCGTGGCGGCTGGCGTGGAACGCGCCGTGAAGGGGCGGGATGAACAACCACGGGTGCCCGGCAACGATGCCAGCCTTCCTTCTGCCTCTGCCACGGCGGCTGGCTGAAGGCCCGGCTACTCCCCGCGTCGTCGGCGCAAATAGACGTAATAGGCGCCACCGCCGCCATGCTGCGGCTGGGCCTGATGCACGGCCAGCACCAGATCGCGTGTTGGCGTTTCGTGCAGCCAGCGCGGCACGCCGCTGCGCAACACCCCTTCACCACGCGGCATCCCGCCTTTGCCGGTAATCACCAGCAACAGCCGGCGGCCCTGGGCGTGGCTGCGGCGGACAAAGCCGATCAGCGCGTCATGCGCCTCGCTCTGCGTCAGCCCATGCAGGTCGATACGGCCATCGATGGCCAGACGACCGCGCCGCACCTTCTCATCTGTGCGCTTGTCGATGCCGCTGCGGGCCCCCAGGGGGGCGGGGGCCAATTGCACCGTCACCGCTGCCTTCTGCTTCAGCGGCACGCCGCGCAACAGATCGGCCAGCCGTTCCGCCAGCGCCGGCGCGGCCGGTGGCGGCGCTGGGGTGGGGCGTGCGCTGGGGGCGGATGTGGTCGCCGGGGCCGGCACGGGTGGTGCGGGCGGGACGGCCTCGTCCGCCGCCTTGGGCCGGCGTTTCGGCCCGCGCAGCGGTACGGCATCGCGCATCACCGTCCGCCACAGGTCCAGGTCCGCGGTACTAGGTTTCTTGCCGCGCCGCTCAGCCATGGCGCACCCCGGCACCGCGCGGGTGCTTGAAGGGGTTTGGCACAGGGGGAAACGGACAGGGCAAAGTGGTTTTCCGACAAGCGCAAAAGGGGGGTTGCCGCTGCTGGTATCATCGGCGACCGGGCGGGGCAATGTTTCATACCGCATCGCGCAAGATGGGTGCCATCCGCCCGACGGCAATGGCGGTCGCGGCAGATCAGCCGTCACTTGGATCTGAAGGCAGGTGCCCGCGACAGGCACGCAGCTTTGCGTCGAACTGGCGGGCCAAATCCCCCAGCGTCACCTGTCCCAGGCGCGTCAGCAGGGCCGATCGCGCCTGGGACAGCGCATCGCCCAGGCTTTGGTTGACCGCCTGTTCCACCAGACAATCGGGATTGTCGGATGACGGGCCGATGGCGAACAACTGCGGTTCCCCCAGGGCCCGATAGATATCCAGCAATGTCATCCCGTCCAGCGGACGGGCCAGCACCCAACCGCCACCATGGCCCTTTTCCGACCGGACCAATCCCTGATCGCGCAGACCGGCCATGGTCCGCCTGACCACCACCGGATTGGTATTCAACATGCCGGCCAGCAATTCCGACGTGGCAGCGCCCTGCAGCCGATCCATGTGGATCAGCGCATGGAGCATTCTGGAAAGGCGGCTGTCGCTTCGCATTCCTCCTCCTTAGCGGAAATCGCTAATCGTAACAAGCAGAGTTGCAAAAACGCGCCGCCCACCCCATCATGTAACTTATAAAGATTCATGAAGGGAGTGATCATGCTTTACGACGCGATCATCATCGGCGGCAGTTTTGCCGGCCTTTCCGCTGCAATGCCGTTGGTCCGTGCCCGGCGCCGGGTGCTGCTGCTGGATGCCGGCCGTCCCCGCAACCGCTTTGCCGCCACTTCGCATGGGTTTCTGGGGCAGGATGGGGTGCCACCGGGTGATATCGTGGCCGGCGCGCGTGCGCAGTTGGCCGCCTATCCAACCCTGACATTGGTGGATGGGCTGGTGGAGAAGGCAGGCGGTACGCTGGATGATTTCCAGGTCACCCTGGTCGATGGGCGGGCCTTCCAGGGCCGACGGCTGGTGCTGGCCATCGGGGTGCGCGACGAACTGCCCGATTTGCCCGGCATGGCGGAGCGCTGGGGCACCGGCATCCTGCATTGCCCCTATTGCCATGGGTATGAGGTGGCCGGCCGGCCGCTGGGTGTGCTGGCCAGCCCGGACGGGGTGGATCACCGGGCCCTGATGCTGCCGGATTGGGGGCCAACCACCCTGTTTCTGCAAGATGCGCCGGAACCCGACCCGGCCCTGCAGGAACGGCTGGTCGCGCGCGGGGTGGGGGTGGAGCGCAGCCCCATCGTTGAATTGCTGGGGCCAGCCCCGGCGCTGCAGGCGGTGCGGCTGGCCGATGGTCGGGTACTATCCCTGGTCGCACTGTTCGCCCCCATCAAAACATCACCGGTCAGCCCCCTGGCGTCGCACCTGGGGTGCGAGATGGCGGAGGGGATGACGGGCCCGCACGTGTGGGTGGATGCCAAACAGCAGACCAGCCTGGCGGGTGTCTATGCGGCCGGCGACGTGGCGTCCCCCCTGCATAATGGTACGCTGGCATCGGCGGCCGGGGTGATGGCGGCAATGGCCACACATCATTCCCTGTTGGGACTTTGATTTGTTGGGGCTTTGACAGGGCCCCAACGGTCACGCCCCGGCCATTTCCTCAGCCGTGCGGGCTGCCGGCCATGTCGGCCGGGCTGGCCAGGGCCAGCTTGTCGGACAGGGGCAGATGGCAGCGCACGATGCAGCCAATCTGCCCGTTGCTGTCGATGCTGACACGGCCGCCATGCAACTCCACGAAACTTTTCACCAGCGACAGGCCCAAGCCGGCACCATTACCGCCGCCGCCGCTCTGGCTGGCGCCGCGCTCGAACCGGTCAAACACCCGTTCCCGGTCATTATCGGCAATGCCGACACCGGTATCGGCCACGGCCAATACCAGTTCCCCCGGCTGGCGCGTGGCGGACAGCACGATGCGCCCGCCGGCCGGGGTGAATTTTATCGCGTTGCTGACCAGATTGAACAAAGCCTGTTTCAGCCGCTTTTCATCGCCCTCCAAACGGCCGATCCCTTCTGGCACCTCCACCTTCAGTTCCAGTGCCTGTTTGCGCGCCCAGTCCCGCGTCAGCCCCGCCACCGAATGGACCAGTTGGGCAACGTCAAACTGTTCGCGCTCCAGTGTCATGAAGCCGGCTTCGATGGTGGCCAGATCCAGGATGTCATTGACCAGCGACAGCAGGCGGCGGCTGGCCTCCAGCACACCCTTGGCATATTCCTGCTGGCGGTTGTTCAGCGGTCCGAAATACTGATTATGCAGGATTTCCGCAAACCCCATGATGGCGTTCAAGGGTGTGCGCAACTGGTAGGAAACGTTGGCGATGAATTCTGCCTTCAGCCGGTCGGCTGCCTCCAGTGCCTCATTGCTGGCGCGCAAGGCGGTCTCCACCCGGTCGCTGTCGGTGACATCCAGACAGGAGAGCAGCACGGCCCCATCGGGTAACGGCACCAGCGCATAGCGCAGCACTGTATGATCCGTCCGCCGCAGCAGGCCGGATTCCGTGTTGCGGTCCAGCAACCGTTCCACCAGCCGGCGCCGCAGCAGTTCCCATTCGCCGCCATCTTCCAGCAGCCCGCGCACGGCTTCCACCAACTGGTTGGCGTGCGGTTCCCCGCGCAGGGTGGTGGTGGACAGGTTCCACAGGCGGCGAAAAGCCGGGTTCCACAGTTTCAGCCGGCCATCGCCGCCGATCACCGCCACCCCTTCGGCCAGATTGTCCAGCGTCTCCTGCTGTACGGCCATCAGGGTATTGTAGCTGGATTCCAGGGCCAGCGTATGGGTGACATCTTCCGACACGAACATCAGCCCACCGAACGGGTGTGGCACTGCCAGTGACCGCAGGGTGCGCCCGTCAGGCAGGTGTACCAGTTCCTCCAGCGGATCGATCAGGGAAGTGAACAGGGCCAGTTGCTGTTTCTTCCAACGCGGGAAGTCCGCCTCTTCGGTCAGTTTGCGGCTGGCGCGCAGTTGTTCCAGCACCTCGCCATAGGCGGGTTCCTCCGCCAGCCAGCCCCCATCCAGCCCCCACAGCTTAGCATAGGCCTGGTTGTGGAATTTCAACCGCGTGTCGGGGCCGAAAATGGCGATGGCGGAACCCAACTGATCCAGCACATCGCCATGGGCGGCGATATGGCGGGCCAACTCATCCCGCAGTGCCCGCTCTTCCGTCCGGTCGATGGCCATCCCCAGTTGGGAGCCGCCATCCAGTTTCAGTTCCATCAGGCTGTAAAGGCGGCGATCCCCCTCCACCACCAGGAACCGGTCATCGCGGGCCGGCACGCCGCTGTCGCGGGCCTGCCGGGCGAGTGACAGCGGATCGCTGAAGCTGCTGCCCGCCAGTTCCAGCCCCTGGCGCACCACCTTGTCCGGCTGGCTTTCCAGCAGGCGGGCATAGGCATTGTTGCACCAGTTGATGGCCAGATCGGTCCCGCGCCGCCACAGCGGCACCGGCAGGTTCTGCAACAGGGACAGCAGGCTGGCATGGTCATCCCGCAGTGCCGTCAACTGTTCAGCCCGGCGCATCGCTTCGGTGGCGCCCAGGGTGATGTCGCGCAGCCACAATACATGGATGGTCGCCCCCTCCACGCCGCTGGCATCGTTGCCGGCGGCGCCGGTGCCACGCCCGCCACTGGCCTGGAAGATGCGGGAACCATCGGCCAGCCGCACGGTGATCTGGAAAGGCTGGCCCTTATCGACCAGATGGCGGAACGACCCATGCAGGGCGGCGGCATCGCTGGGGGCCAGCGCCTGTTCAATATCATCCAGCCGGTTGATGCGGCCCAGCCCCAGCAGCCGGGGCAGGGAGGGGGAGACGGCCAGCCGGTCGGATTCCCCGCTATCCGTGGGGGCTGACTGGGCAAACCAGCCATCGGGCACGGCATCCACCAGGGCCGCCAACCGGGCCTGCTCGGCCCGCGCCTCCACCAGGGCGATCTGTTGAGCCCGGCCCCAGGCCAGGATGCGCAGCAGCACCGCCAGGATGATGGCCAGCAGCGCCAGCGCCAGCAGGCCGACCATCGGCGTCACCGCCTTCCAGAAAGGCAGCAGCAGAAGCCCGACGCCGGCCAGCCCCAGCAGGGCCGCCATGGCGATGGCGATGAAGGGGCCGATCGCGTTCCTCACAAGGCCGGAGTTTGACCAGGGTGGCGATGGGTTGCAAGTGTCGCGCGCGATATCATCAAGGCAGCATTAATAAAAAACCCCGCCGGATCGCGCAGGCGGGGTTTTCCAAAAGCAGCGGTGCCGGAACCGGCACCCGCCTGCCATCAATAGCGGTAGTGATCCGGCTTGAACGGGCCGGCAACCGGCACGGCGATATAGTCGGCCTGTTTCTGGGTCAGGGTGGTCAGCTTGGCGCCGATCTTGTCCAGATGCAGGCGGGCCACCTTCTCGTCCAGGTGCTTGGGCAGCACATAGACCTTGTTTTCATAATTGGCATGGTTCTGCCACAGCTCGATCTGGGCCAGCACCTGGTTGGTGAAGCTGGCGGACATCACGAAGCTGGGGTGACCGGTGGCGCAGCCCAGATTGACCAGACGACCCTTGGCCAGCACGATCAGGCGCTTGCCATCGGGGAACACCACCTCGTCCACCTGCGGCTTCACCTCGTCCCAGACATAGTTCTGCAGGGAAGCGATCTGAATTTCGCTGTCGAAATGGCCGATATTGCAGACAATGGCGCGGTCCTTCATGACGCGCATGTGATCCAGCGTGATCACATCCACATTGCCGGTGGCGGTGACGAAGATGTCGCCCTGCGGGGCGGCTTCTTCCATGGTCACCACCTGATAGCCTTCCATGGCGGCCTGGAGCGCGTTGATCGGGTCGATTTCGGTGACCAGAACGCGGGCACCCTGGGTGCGGAGCGATGCGGCGGAACCCTTGCCCACGTCGCCGTAACCGGCAACGACGGCAACCTTGCCAGCCACCATCACGTCGGTGGCGCGCTTGATGCCGTCCACCAGCGATTCGCGGCAGCCATACAGGTTGTCGAACTTCGACTTGGTGACGCTGTCATTCACGTTGATGGCCGGAACCTTCAGCGTGCCAGCCTTCACCATCTCATACAGGCGATGCACGCCGGTGGTGGTCTCTTCCGACAGGCCCTTAATGTCGGCCAGCATTTCCGGGTACTTGTCGTGCATGATCTGGGTGACGTCGCCGCCATCGTCCAGGATCATGTTCGGGGTCCAGCCATCGGGGCCACGCAGCGTCTGCTCGATGCACCACCAGAATTCCTCTTCCGTCTCACCCTTCCAGGCGAAAACCGGGATGCCGGCGGCGGCGATGGCGGCAGCGGCCTGATCCTGGGTGGAGAAGATGTTGCAGGAAGACCAGCGGACGGTCGCGCCCAGGGCGGTCAGCGTCTCGATCAGCACGGCGGTCTGGATGGTCATGTGCAGGCAGCCGACGATGCGGGCACCGGCCAGCGGCTTGGAGGCGCCATATTCCGCGCGCAGCGCCATCAGGCCCGGCATCTCGGTCTCGGCGATGGTGATCTCCTTGCGGCCCCAATTGGCCAGGGAGATGTCCTTGACCTTGTAATCGGTGAAGGCGGACATGGCGGCTCCTTGCGTATCAACGCTGCGGGTGATGTGACGAAAAGCTGTTTGACGGCGGGCAGACACAGATATGCCACCCCACCGCACGTTGCCGGCAGATGTAACAGCAGCCCGTCTGCGGGGCAAGCATAAAGATATCTTTATGTGTGCATCTATACCGATGGACCGGTCACCCGATCGTTCGTCACATGCCGCGCGATCCCATCATGGCGGCGTACCCCGTCCGCCGGGGGGCCGGTGCGTCGGCCTGGGTGATGATGGGTTGCGGCGGTGGGACATAGGCGCCCAGGCGCTTGGCCCCTTCCTCGTCAAACAGCTCGGCCAGCTTTTCCATCATCGTGCCGCCCAGTTGCTCGGCATCGATGATGGTGACGGCACGGCGGTAATAGCGGGTGACATCATGGCCAATGCCGATGGCCACCAGCTCCACCGGGCTTTTGGTTTCGATCCAGTCGATCACCTGGCGCAGATGCCGTTCCAGATAGGCGCCGCTATTGACGGAGAGCGTGCTGTCATCCACCGGGGCGCCATCGCTGATCACCATCAGGATGCGGCGCTGTTCCGGCCGGCCGATCAGCCGGCTATGGGCCCAGAGCAGGGCCTCCCCGTCGATATTCTCCTTCAGGATGCCTTCGCGCAGCATCAAGCCCAGATTCTTGCGCACCCGCCGCCACGGCGCATCGGCCGCCTTATAGACGATATGGCGCAGATCGTTCAGGCGGCCGGGATTGAGCGGCTTGCCCGCCGCGATCCAGCGCTCACGCGCCTGCCCGCCCTTCCAGGCCCGGGTGGTGAAGCCCAGAATTTCCACCTTCACGCCGCAGCGTTCCAAGGTGCGCGACAGGATATCCGCACTCATCGCCGCGATGGAGATGGGGCGGCCGCGCATGGAACCGGAATTGTCGATCAGCAGGGTGACCACCGTGTCGCGGAAATCCGTCTCATTCTCCCGCTTGAAGGACAGCGACGTGGTGGGGTTGATGATGACGCGGGCCAGCCGGGCCGCGTCCAGCATTCCCTCTTCCAGATCAAATTCCCAGGATCGGGTCTGTTTGGCCAGCAGGCGGCGCTGCAGCCGGTTGGCCAGCTTGGAGATCATGCCTTGCAGGTGCTGCAATTGCTGATCCAGCATCAGGCGCAGGCGCGACATCTCATCCGGGTCGCACAGGTCGGCGGCATTCACCACCTCGTCAAAGGCGGTGGTATAGGCGCGATAGGCGGCGGGATCCGGCTCATTCCGGCGGGACTGGGGCGGCGGGGTGCCGGGGTTGCCGGGATCTTCCGATCCGTCGCCATCCGCCAGCTCGCCATCGCCCTCTTCACCATCCTCGCTGCTGCCGGCCTCTTCCTGGGCGGCTTGGCGGCGCTGCTGGGTGGTTTGCTGCTGTTCATCCTCGCCGGATGCCTGCTGGCCGCCCTGCTGTTCCAGGTCATCATCCTGGCCGCCGCCATCGGGCGCGCTGTCGGGGGCCTGATCTTCGGCCCCTTCCTCATCCTGCGGGTCGGAACCCACCTCCATATCCATGTCGGACAGCAGGCGGCGCACGGCGCGGGCATAGGCTTCCTGATCCTCGATCAGGCCGGCCAGCTTGTCCAGCGAACCGCCCAGCTTCTGCTGCACCGTATCGCGCCACATCTGTACGGCACCGGCGGCAGAAGCCGGTGGGGTGGCACCGGTGATGGCTTCGCGGGCCAGCAGGCGCAGCACTTCGGCCAAGCTCGCCTGTTCGCGGTCATTGATCTTGTCGAAGCCCATGCGCCGGTACCGTTCTTCCAGCGTGGCTTCCAGATTAGCGGCGACACCGGCCATGGCGGTGGCGCCGATCGCCTCCACCCGCGCCTGTTCCAGCGCCTCGAACGACTGGCGGGCCTGTTCGCTGTTGGGCATCAGCTTGGCGTGGATGCCGGCATCATGGTGGCGCAGGCGCAGGGCGGCGGCATCGGCCGCCCCGCGCACATTGGCCACTTCCTTGGGGTTCAGGTCGCGCGGCGGCAGCGGCACGCGCACCCGGCTGCCATTCAACCCAGGCGGTTCGGCGGAAAAGCCGACCGTGACATCCCTGTTATCCGCCAGCGCCCGCACGGTGGCGGTGGTGGCGCGCTTGAACATCTCAAGGGGGGATTCCTGGGTCATGGTCTTTCACGTCACATAAAGGGCGTGGAACGGCCTGCCGGGGCAGGCCGTTCTGCTGCGCAAAGGGATGCCGGCCCGGATCAGACCAGCGTGCCCTTGAAGGCACCGGTCGGCAGTTCCTGGCCAAAGCAGCGCTGGTAATATTCGGCCACGGCCGGACGCTCCACCTCGTCACACTTGTTCAGGAAGGTGACGCGGAAGGCAAAACCGACATCACCACCGAAAATGGCGGCGTTCTGCGCCCAGGTGATGACGGTACGCGGGCTCATCACTGTGGAGATGTCGCCATTGATGAAGCCGGCGCGCGTCAGATCGGCCAGCCGCACCATGGCGGCGACGATGCCGCGCTTATCCTCGGTATTATATTCCGGCACCTTGGCCAGCACGATCTCCGTCTCCTGCGCATGGGGCAGGTAATTCAGGGTCGTGACGATGTTCCAGCGGTCCATCTGACCCTGGTTGATCTGCTGGGTGCCGTGATACAGGCCGGTCGTATCGCCCAGGCCCACCGTGTTGGCGGTGGCGAACAGGCGGAAGGCCGGATGCGGCCGGATCACCTTGTTCTGGTCCAGCAGGGTCAGCTTGCCTTCCACTTCCAGTACGCGCTGGATGACGAACATCACGTCCGGGCGGCCGGCATCATATTCATCAAACACCACAGCACAGGCGTGCTGCAGGGCCCAGGGCAGGATGCCTTCCCGATATTCCGTCACCTGCTTGCCATCGCGCAGCACGATGGCATCCTTGCCGATCAGGTCGATACGGCTGATATGGCTGTCCAGGTTGACGCGCACGCAGGGCCAGTTCAGCCGGGCGGCCACCTGCTCAATATGGGTGGATTTGCCGGTGCCGTGATAGCCCTGCACCATGACGCGGCGGTTATAGGCAAAGCCCGCCAGGATGGCCATGGTCGTCTCGCGGTCGAAACGATAGGCCTCATCCCGCTCCGGCACATGCTCGGTGGCGGTGGAGAAGGCGGGGACCACCATGTCGCTGTCGATGCCGAAGGTATCACGCACCGAAACGGTGATGTCGGGCAGCGTGTGCGGGGTAGCCTGGGGAGGGGTTGCCATATCGAGTGCCATGATTTCCAGTTCTGCGGGGTCTGGTTCGTCGTCGGTCGGTCGGATCGTCGGGGCGGCTATTGCCCGCTGCCAAAGGTGGCCTTCAAGGTGTTGTAGGCATGGTTGATGGTTTTCAACCGTTCCTCCGCCTCCTTGCTGCCGCCATTGGCGTCGGGATGGTGCTGTTTGGCCAATAGCCGGTAACGCGTCTTGATGGTGACGAAATCGGCATCGGGCGGCAGATCCAGCACAGCCAGCGCCTCTTCCTCCGGTGTGCGGGGTTTGGCGCGCGGGGGCTGACGCTTGGTCTGCGTCTCCTCCCCCGACCAGTCGGCGCCAAAGGCGAAGCCGCCATTGAAT
The DNA here is from genome assembly GCA_943370215.1 of Azospirillum sp. RU38E. Lineage (GTDB taxonomy): Bacteria > Pseudomonadota > Alphaproteobacteria > Azospirillales > Azospirillaceae > Niveispirillum. Next base: position 19,642 of record CALRQC020000034.1, on the reverse strand, counting down.
ATCTTGTCGCGCGTATTGCGTTCGCGGGTACGCCAGTCGCCCATGGGCCAGGTGGGGCGCTGCCAGGTGGTATCCTGACGCAGATGCCGTTCGATCTGCTCCTGCGTCATGCCGGCGTAGAAGTCCCAGGACTTGTTGTATTCCCGCACATGATCCAGGCAGAACCACCAATATTCGTTCAGCTTGTCGCGCCCCTTGGGTGCGCGGTACTCCCCATGGCCCGTGCAGCCGGGATGCTCGCACAGCCGCAATTGGCTGCGGGGCGTCTCCCGGAAATCAAAGGACAGGTTGGGGCGGTTCTTCTGCATGGGGGCTGAGTATGGGGGTGGTCCAGCGGGCTGGCAAGGAACTGGATGGAAAAGAAGATGCCGTTTGTGCGGGTGGCATCCCCTCCTGCGGGAGGGCGGAGGTTAACGCCGCGAATCAGCCGCCGCCACCGCAACCAGCCCGGCGGCGATGAAGCCCAGCCCTGCGATGTTGGTGATTGTCATTGCCTCGCCCAGCCATAGGGCCGATGCTGCCAGCCCCACCACCGGCACGGCCAGGGTGGATAAGGACAGGGTGATGGCCGGCAGGGCGCGGTTGACCGTCACCATGGCCCAGAAGCAGAAGGCAGTGGCCAGCGGGCCATTATAGACCAGCAGGGTGACCAGTTCGCCCGACCATTGGATGTGCGCCACATCCTCTGTGGCCAGTGCGAACCCCCCGGTCAGCAGGGTGGCCATGCCCATCTGCCAGGGGGCCAGCGACAGGGGCGTGCCCACCCAGCGATGCCCGCGCACTTGCACGATATTCACCGCCCACAGGGCTGCCCCCGTCATCAACATGCCATTGCCGGTCAGCACGGCCGGGTCAGACCAGTCGAAGGCGGCCGGGTTGAACAGTACCGCCACCCCCGCCAATCCCAGCAACAGCCCACCCACCTTCAATGGCGACAGTTTCTCCTTCAGGAAGATCAGGGCCAGCGGCACCACCCAGAGCGGGGTCGTATAGGCCAGGATGCCGGCGCGGCCCGCCGGCACATGCTGCAGCGCCAGCGTCACCAGGGTCATGAAGCCGGTCATCTGCAACAGCCCCACCGACAGCAGCACCGGCAGGTCACGCCGGTCCGGCAGCCGCAACTGCCCTGCCACCCAGGCCACCGGGATCAGCGTGGCCGTACCCAGTGCCAGACGGGAGGCAACGAACAGCATGGGCGGCATCTGCCCCACCACCCGCTTCATCACCGGCCAGTTGACACCCCAGAGCAGGATCACCAGCCCCAGCAGGATGGCGGCCATCAGCGGTGTCACCGGACGGGAAGGCGGGTTGGCGGGGGCCTTGGCGCTTTCATCGGCCATGATGTTGGACTACCTCTTGGGCGATCATCGGGGAACGGCCAGACCGCCCCCTTGCCGCAGCAGGAACAGGAATGCCGCCATGGCCGTCTATGCGACCCGGATGGAAAACAAGTTGACCCAGGCTTTAGAGCCCCAGGCCCTGGTCATCAAGGATGTCTCGCACAGCCATGCCGGCCATGCCGGGGCCGACCATCCCGGCGGGGAGACGCATTTTGACGTCACCATCGTCTCCGACCGGTTCCAGGGGCTGGGCCGGGTGGCCCGCCAGCGCCTGGTCTATGAGGTGGTGAAGGATGAGCTGGCCGAGCGGGTCCACGCGCTTTCCATCAAGGCGCTGACCCCGGAAGAGGCGGCGAAGGGCTGAACCACCCCCGCCCCAGTTGCAACCCTGCTACGCGTCGTTGCGTCGCAGGGTTTTTTGCAGTGCAACATGACAGGGTCTAGGCTGAAAGCTGTGGCTGGCGAGCCCGCCGGTTCCAACGAGAAGGGAACAGCCCATGACCAGATCAGCCAAGGCCGGCAGTGCGAGTGCCCGCAGCGTGGAAGTGGCAGCGGAGATTGCCGGCACGGCCGTCGTGCTGGGTGAAACCCTGTGGGCGGCCCAGCAGACCATTGCGCTGCGCCTGATGCGGCTGGCGGAAACGTCGATGGACCCCGATCAGTTGCGCGATCCGGAATTCGTCCGCATGGTGTCGGAGAAGATGCGCGCGGCCCTGGAAGCCAATCTGGCTGTGGCCGGCGGCATGGGTGCCATCGCCGATGCCGCCATGGAATGGGCCAGCCAGCAGGGCATGGCGATGGAACAATGGGCGCTGGCCTGCTGGGGTCTGCCCGATCCGCTGCGCTGGGCCCATGCCAGCAGCCGCTATGTGGAAACCAGCCTGAATATCGCTGAAATCGCCTGCGCCCATCTGGCGCTGGAGGCGACGCGCCTGGGGGGCTTGGGCCTGAAACCCTATCACAAGGCCACCAATGAAAATGCCCGCCGCCTGTTGCGGCAATTGCCGGCCCTGCACGCCAGCCGGGCCTGACGGTCACGGGCCGGGCGCTACCGCAGCGCCACAAAAATGCCGGGGTCAACCCGGTTAATAAGGATAGTCCGGGGAGGCAGGGACATATGGCCGTGCGAACGTCGCAGCCGTTCAACTTCTTTCGTGGCATAATGGGCGCCAGGGATGATCCCGGAACCATCAAGATGCCTGCCGATACCGCTTCGCTTTCCAGCCACACCGCCAGCGCCACACCCTCCGATACATCCGGCGGCAGCAGCCGCCGGCCGGAAGGGTCGCGACCCATCATCCCCAACCGGGCTGCCATCGGCCGGCGGTTCACCGCCCTGGTGGACAGTCATCATGGCTCCATCGATGCGATGCGCGGCCCCGCGCTCGCCTTGCTGAAGGATGTGCTGGAAGAGGGGCGCACGGCTGTGCGCACCCGGTTTGAGGCGACCCATCGCGGCGATGATTGCGTACACCAAACCGCCCGGCTGACCGATGCCATCGTGCAGGCCCTGGCCGATTTCACCCTGGATCATGTCTATCCCACCGCAGAACTGACCAAGGGCGAGCGGCTGGCCATTGTCGCCATCGGCGGCTATGGCCGGGGCGAGATGGCGCCCTTCTCCGACGTCGATCTGCTGTTCCTGCTGCCCTATAAGCGCACGCCCAGGGTGGAGCAGGTGGTGGAATATATGCTCTACCTGCTGTGGGATCTGGGCTGGAAGGTGGGCCATGCCGTGCGCTCGGTGGATGAATGCATCCGCCTGTCGCTGGAAGACATGACCATCCGCACCAGCCTGCTGGAATCCCGCTTCCTGTGGGGGGAGGCGGTTCTTTACAAGGAAATGCGCAAACGCTTCACCAAGGAAGTGATCGGTGCCGCCGGCAGTGTGACGGCCTTTATCGACGCCAAGATGACGGAGCGCAAGGAGCGGCACCGCAAGATCGGCGGCAGCCGCTATATGCTGGAGCCCAACATCAAGGAGGGCAAGGGCGGCCTGCGCGACCTGCAGACCCTGTTCTGGATCGCCAAATACGCCTATCAGACCGATGAGGTGCAGGCCCTGGTCTCCAAGGGCGTGCTGTTGCAGGAGGAGGCGCAGCGCTTCGCCAAGGCGGAAAGCTTCCTGTGGGCGGCGCGCTGCCAGTTGCATTACATCGTCGGGCGCCAGGAAGACCGGCTGACCTTCGACATGCAGTCGGAAATGTCGCGCCGGCTGGGCTATACCGAACATGCTGGCACCAGTGCCGTTGAACGGTTCATGAAGCATTACTTCATGGTGGCCAAGGATGTGGGCGATCTGACCCGCATCTTCTGCGCCAATCTGGAGCATGAGAACCGCCGCACGCCCCGATTCGCCTTCCTGCGCCGCAGCTTCGCCAAGCCGGAGGTGGAGGGCTTCACCCTGGATGCCGGCCGCCTGAATGTGAAGTCGGACCGGCATTTCCGCGATCATCCGGTGGATATGATCCGGCTGTTCCGGGTGGCGCAGCAGCAGGATCTGGATGTGCATCCCAATGCGCTGCGCGCCATCACCCGTGCCTTGTCTGCCATCGGGCCGAAGCTGCGCGACGATGTGAATGCCAACCGGCTGTTCCTGGAAATCCTCTCTTCCCGCAAAGATCCGGAAGTGGCCTTGCGCCGCATGAACGAAGCGGGCGTGCTGGGCCGCTTCGTGCCGGATTTCGGCCGCATCGTCGGCATGATGCAGTTCGACATGTATCATTATTTCACGGTGGATGAGCATACGCTGTTCGCCGTGGGCATCCTGCACCAGATCGAACAGGGCAACCTGAAGGATGAGGTGCCGCTGGCGTCAGAGGTGATCCACACCGTCAATTCCAGGCGCGCCCTGTATGTGGCCATGCTGGTGCATGATATCGCCAAGGGGCGCGGCGGGGATCATTCCATCCTGGGGGCCAAGGTGGCGGAGAAACTCTGCCCCCGCCTGGGCATGACGGAGGAGGAGACGGAAACCGTCGTCTGGCTGGTGCGCTGGCATCTGGCCATGTCCGCCACCGCCCTGAAACGCGACCTGGATGATGAAGGCACCATCCGCAAATTCGTTGATCTGGTGCAAAGCCCGGAACGGTTGAAGCTGCTGCTCTGCCTGACGGTGGCGGATATCCGCGCCGTCGGCCCCGGCCGCTGGAACAACTGGAAGGCCACGCTGCTGCGCCAGTTGTACCGCCGGTCGGAAGAGCTGATGTCCGGCACCGTGCTGCCGGAAGGGCGCGATGGCCGGGTGCTGGCGGCGCAGGAAGGCCTGCGCCCGCTGCTGGTCGATTGGCAACCGGCGGAGATTGATGCCCATCTGGGCCGGGCCTATCCGGCCTATTGGCTGGGCTTCAATGCCGAAACGCTGGCCCATCATGCAAGGCTGATCCGGGAGGCGGAGCGCGGCAAGGCGCCGCTGACGCTGGATACCCGCATCGACCGGGGCCGCGCGGTGACGGAGGTGACGGTTTACACCGCCGACCATCCGGGCCTGTTCTCCCGTCTGGCCGGGGCCATCGCGCTGGCCGGGGCGGATATTGTCGATGCCCGCATCTTCACCATGACCAATGGCATGGCGCTGGACGTCTTCTCCATCCAGGCGGCCGGCGGCGGTCCGTTCGACAGTGGCGACAAGCTGGCCCGCCTGTCGGTGATGGTGGACAAGGTGCTGGCCGGGGAGCTGCGGCTGGTGGATGAGCTGGCCAAGCGCCGCCCGGTGCAGACGGCCCGCGCGCGGGCCTTCAAGGTGGCACCCCGCGTGCTGGTGGATAACACCATCACCGGTAACCATACGGTGATTGAGGTGAATGGCCGGGACCGTCCCGGCCTGCTGTTCCACCTGACCCGGGCGCTGACCCAGGCCAACCTGCAGATTGCCTCGGCCAAAATCTCCACCTACGGCAATGTCGCCATCGACGTGTTCTATGTGAAGGATGTCTTCGGGCTGAAGGTCACCCATGAACGCAAGCTGGCGGAAATCCGTGCCGCCCTGCTGACGGCCCTGGCCGATCCGGAGGGTGAGCCGGAGAAATCCGCCAAGCCCGGCCGGCGTAAGGCGGCGTGAAAACGCCGCCTTGGGGGAATTTCTTTACCATCCTCTGTCAGGCTGGGGCCTTCATCACCAACTGGGCATGGTTGTCGCCATGGGTGGAGAGGTCTTTTCCTTGATGCGTCGTCTGCCGTGCCTGTTGCTGGCTGCCCTGCTGCTCTCACCCGTTGCGGCCCATGCTGCCAGCCCGCGCTGTGCCATGCCGGGTTCCTTCATGATTGCCGGTGACATGGGCCGGCTGCGCGCCGCGCTCAACAAGGGCGGGCCGGTCACCATCGTCGCCTTCGGGTCCAGCAGCACGGAGGGCGTGGGTGCTTCCACCCGCGAAAATGCCTATCCGGCGCAGTTGGAAGCCATCCTGCGGCAACGCCTGCCCGGCGTGCCGCTGCGGGTGCTGAACCGGGGTATCGGCGGCGATACGGTGCGCCAGATGATGGTGCGGCTGGAAAAGGATGTCATCGCCGCCGATCCCGATCTGGTGATCTGGCAGACCGGCACCAATGATGCCCTGCGTCGCATCGACCTGAACCAGTTCGAGGATATGACGGAAGACGGGCTGGACCGGATGCGGGCCAGCGGGGCCGATGTGATGCTGATGGAACCGCAATATCTGCCGCAGGACACGCCCGGCTCCCTCTATGCCCGCTATGTGGAAGAAGTGCGGACCATCGGGCGGGAGGAGAAGGTGCCCGTACTGCTGCGCCATGCCGCCATGGCGCATTGGGCCAAGTCGGGGGCCTTGTCCGGGGCGGCCCTGCTGTCGCGCGACGGGCTGCACATGACTGATGCCAGTTACCGCTGTCTGGCGGAACTGGTGGCCGATGCCATCGTCCCGCCGGTGGCCCAGCCGCTGACCCCGGCCCCCACCAGCCCGGCCATTGCCCCCCCGTCAGCCCCGGTCAGGTGATGGCATCCAACTGCCGATCGGAGAGCGACCCCGGCACCACGGTGACGGGGATGCGCAGGTTGCCGGACATCTGGCCCACCACATAATTGATCAGCGGCCCCGGCCCGCCTCGCCCGGTGCCGGCGGCCAGCACCAGGATGGAGATGCTGGGCTCTTCCTGGATCAGCTTCATCAATTGTTCAGAGGCCTGACCTTCGCGGATATAGAGCGTGGGCATGGTGCCGGAAATATCCACCACCTCCTTCGCCAGCCGCTGCAACAATTGCTCGGCCTCTTCGCGCTGTTCCTGCTTCATCAGTTCTTCGATGGCGCCCCATTGCTGCAGCTCCCCCGGCGGGATGACATGCAGCAGGGCGACGCGGCCGCCACTGTTGCGGGCGCGGCGGGCGGCATAATGCAGCGCCACGCTCATTTCCTCCGTCTCATCGACGACGACCAGGAAGATACGGGCTTGCTTCTCTTGGCTCATGGGCCTCTCCCGGTAACGCAGGGCCGGTTTATACCAAATCCCCATGCGGTTGATGCAGCGGGATCTGGGTCACGGCAGCAGCGCTTGGCGGTTAACGAAAATGCCAGGGCTGTTTTCGGTCAAGCAAAAACAGCCCGATGGAATTCAGGATTTGCGGAAAATGATGCCAGCCAGCCAGCCAGCCGTCACGGCCAGCATGATGGACAGAACGGCATAGAAGACCGACTGGCGCTGGGCGAATTCCGTCACATTGGCGGAAAAGCCGATCTTGGAGACCAGCAGCGGCGTTGTCTGGGCGCTGACCACATCGCCATCACGGATCAGGAAGACCGACGCCGTATAGGTGCCGGTGGGCACATTGGCGGGGAAATGGATGCGGGTGCGGAACAGGCGCTGACCGAGGAAGGAAACCTCCCCGGCTTCTGTGGCGTAAAGCCCCATGCGCTGTTTGTTGCGGATCAGGGCGGCGCGGTATTCGGCCAGTTTCTCCGCCTTGTCGATCTTCTGCGTCGGGGCCAGGCGGATATAATCCAGGCCGATTTCATGCCGTTGCAGCACCGCCGGCGGCACCACCCCATCCAGCGGGGCCGACAGGGCCACGCTGTAAAAGGCGGGGACGCGGGCAAAGGCAATCTCATCCGTGTTGATCCAGATGCCGGCCACCCGGTCCTTGTGGCGGACCGTCACCTCCCCCTCCGGCCCCTGCACCACCACGGCGACATCGCCCTCGCCATCCACGGCACCGAACAGCACCACATCGGTGCCGGTAAAGCCGGTGGTGATGGCGATCAGGTGGCTGGACAGGTCGGCCACCAGCGATTGGCCCCAGGCATCGGCCCGCAAGGCCAGCAGCAGCATGAAGCCGGCCAGCAGGCCGGCGGGCAGGGCCAACAGGCGGCGCCCCCGCATCATGCCCCCCCCGGCAGGGTGATGGAGAACAGATCTTCCGGCCGGATGATCAGGTCCACCGCCAGCTTCACCGCCACGGCCAGCACCACCAGGGCCAGCAGGGCGCGGGCCTGTTCACCGCGCAGTTTGGCCCCGACACGGGTGCCGAACTGCGCCCCCACCACGCCGCCGACCAGCAGCAGCAGGGCCAGCATGATATCCACCGTCTGGTTGCCCACCGCCTGCAGGAAGGCGGCAATGCCGGTGGTAAAGATGATCTGAAACAGGGAGGTGCCGGCCACCAGGGCCGTCGGCATCCCCAGAATATAGATCATGGCCGGCACCAGCAGGAAGCCGCCGCCAATGCCCATGATCGCCACCAGCAGCCCGCAGAAAAACCCGATCAGCGCCGGCAGCAGGGCAGAGATGTACAGCCGCGACCGGGGAAAGCGCATCTTGAAGGGCAGGCCATGCAGCCAGGTATGGTGATGCAGCTTGGACCGTGTGGCCGTGCTGCGCCCGCGCAGCATGGTGCCTAAGCTTTCCCACAGCATCAGGCTGCTGACCGTGCCCAGGAACAGCACATAGGAGAGCGAGATCACCAGATCGATATGGCCCAGGGCCTGCAACAGGGCGAAAATCCACACGCCCAGCGCCGTGCCCAGCGACCCGCCGCTGAGCATCACCAGCCCCAGCTTCACATCCACATTATTGCGTCGCCAATGGGCCAGCACCCCGGACACGGAAGCGCCGACAAGCTGATTGGCCTGGGTGCCGACGGCCACGGCGGGCGGCACGCCGATGAAGATCAGCAGCGGCGTCATCAGAAAGCCGCCCCCCACGCCGAACAGGCCGGACAGGAAACCCACGCCGCCACCCAGCATCAGGATCAACAGGGCATTGACCGAAAGTTCCGCGATGGGAAGGTAAATCTGCATGATGCCGTTTTTGTTGCGGCGCGGGGGATTATGGAAACCTTACCCTCACCCCGCGCGCAGCCCAAGTGTAAAAGGGGCCCGGAACGGCTTTGTCATGCGATTGAAATGGAACCGGCCAGCCGTTGCAGCAGGATGCGGCCCGCCTGTTCCAGCCGTTCCGGCGCCATGCCCGTCCGCCGGTCCCGATCTTCCGGCTTCAGCCCCTCGGGGAAGGGTGGCACATGGATGAAGCCGGCGGGCAGATCGGGCCGCCAATGCCGCATCCCGAAGAACAGATGGTTGCAGATATAGCCGCCGGCATCGCGGCTGAACTTCACCGGGAAGCCGGCTTCGGTCAGGTCATCCGCCATGTCATCCAGCGGCAGCGATGACCAATATCCCATCGGCCCCACCGCATCGATGGGGGTGTTGCGGCGGATGGTGCCGTCATTATCGGGGGCAGTTGCATCATCCAGGTTCAGCGCCAGCCGTTCCGGCCGGATGCTATCCGTCTCATAGGCCAGCCCGAACATCACCACCGCATCGGGCTGGATGGCGGTGATGGCCGCCTGCAGGGCGGGTACCGCCCCGGTGAAGGTGACGGGCAGTTCCACGCCACGGATATGGGCACCACCGATCACCACCCCATCCAGCCGGCCCGCCAGCCAGGATGTCGGGTTGACGGCGTGACCCAGGAAGGGGGCGAAACCGGTGACCAGGATGGTGGGCATGGGGGGCCTTGTGGGTTGGGGGTGAGTGGTTGTCCGGAAAGTTATGATGTCTCTCGACGCCTTCCCGGTTCACCACCGTCATTCTCCTCGAAGGCGGGAGTGACTTTCCTTCTACCGTCACCCATGCTGCGGCCGGGGTCCAGATCACAAGCGCATTGCTCTACGAAACTGGACCCCGGCCTGCGCCGGGGTGACGGTAGAGCGGGTGGGTTAGGGGCCTATACTTCGTCGTGCGGTTTATGTCCCTCTTTCACTAAATCGCGAATATCCTTAACTCTGGGGGCAAACCGCACCAGCCCCACAATATCCTTCACCTCATTCACCGTCTTCTCGGCAATCGCCCCGGCCCGTTCGGCACCCTTTTGCAGGATGCGGTCCAGTTCGGCGCGGTCGCCCAGCAGGCGGTTCATCTCTTCGGCGATGGGGGACAGCTTGGCGACGGCCAGATCGGCCAGCGCCCCCTTGAAGGCGCTGAACTGCTGGCCGCCATATTCGGCCAGCACCTGCGCCCGCGTCTGGTCAGACAGGGCGCCATAGATGGTCACCAGATTGGCGGCGTCGGCCCGACCTTCCAGCCCTTCCACCACCGACGGCAGCGGCTCCGGGTCGGTCTTGGCCTTGCGGATTTTCAGCGCGATGGTGTCGGCATCGTCGGTCAGGTTGATGCGGCTATATTCGCTCTCATCCGACTTGGACATTTTCTTCGTACCGTCGCGCAGGCTCATCACCCGGGTGGCTTCACCCAGGATCTGCGGTTCCGGCAGGGGGAAATAATCCTCGTGCTTGTAATAGCGGTTGAAGGCACCGGCAATGTCGCGTGCCAGTTCCAGATGCTGCTTCTGGTCCTCGCCCACCGGCACATGCGTGGCCTTGTACAGCAGGATGTCCGCCGCCATCAGCACCGGATAGGCATACAGGCCCAGAACGGCATTATCCTTCTGCTTGCCGGCCTTTTCCTTGAACTGGGTCATGCGGTTCAACCAGCCCAGCGGCGTATGGCAGGCCAGAATCCAGTTCAGTTCCGCATGGCCGGAAACGGCCGACTGGTTGAACAGGATGTTCTTTTCTGGATCGATGCCGGCCGCGATATAGGCCGCCGCCACTTCGCGGATGTTGGAACGCAGCACCTCTGGATCATGGTCGATCGTGATGGCGTGCATATCCACAACGCAGAAAATGGCCTCATAATCGTGCTGCAGGCGCACCCAGTTGCGCAAAGCCCCCAGATAATTGCCGAGGTGCAGTTGGCGGGTGGGCTGCATACCCGAAAAAATGCGGTTCATGGGTCTGGTTCCCGAAGGATGTTTCGCTGGTGGAGGGCGAGGGCGCCGGCCCCCCGATGGGACCGGTCGCCCGCAGATATGGCGTTGTCAGGCAATGCCGGTCAAGCGGCTGGCGGTGCGCCCCCGCCCCGCCGGCGCAGCAAACCTTTCAGTTCCCCCAGCCGGGCGGCCCCCAGCGCCAGGCAGAACAAGCCATAGCCAACCATGGCAGCCCCGATCAGCCCGGCCAGCGCCAGCACCTTCACCCCATGGGCGGTGCTGTAAAGCCAGGGCTGCAGGGCCCAGCCCAGCCCCCAGGCCAGCCCCCCCATCAGGGCGGCGGCGGCCGTGATGCGGGCCAGCCGCCCGGCCAGCCGTGGGTCCAGGTGCAGCAACCCGCGCCGGCGCAGGCCGATGGCCAGCAGCGCCACGTTCAACCACGCCGTCAACCCCGGTGCCAGCGCCAGCCCGACATGGCCCAAGGGCCCGATCAGGGCCAGGGACACACCGACATTGCCCAGCACCACCACCACCGCCACCCGCACCGGCCCCTTGGTATCCTGCCGGGCGAAATAGGCGGTGGCGAGGATCTTGGCGGCGATGAAGGCGGGGATGCCGATGGCATAGGCCTGCAGGGCCGCCGCCGTGGCGCGGGCGGCATCGGCCCCAAAGGCCCCACCTTCGAACAGCACATGGATCAGCGCATCGGGAATGGCGATCAGCGCTACCGCCGCCGGCAGGCCCAGCAAGGCGGCGAACTCCAGCCCGCGCGACAGGCTGGTGCGCGCACCTTCATGATCCTCTGCCGTGATCTGGCGGGACAGCAGGGGCAGCAGGGCGGTGCCCACGGCCACGCCCACCACCGCCATGGGCAGTTGGTTCAACCGGTCGGCATATTGCAGATAGGAGACGGCACCCGTCGGCAGCCAGGTGGCCAGATTGGTGCCGATCAGCAGGTTGAACTGATAGACCCCGGCCCCCAGGATGCCCGGTGCCAGCAGGGCGAACAGTTTCTTCACCCGCGGTGTCAGTTTGGGCCGGCGCAGCCGCACCACCATGCCGGCCCGCCGGCAGGCCAGGATCATCCAGACCAGTTGCGCCACACCGGCCACCGGCACACCCCAGGCCAGTACCCAATGCACCGGCAGGCCCAGCGGCTGGCTGGCCAGCAGGCCGGTGATCTGCACGATGTTCAACAGCACCGGCGCCGCCGCAAAGGGGCCATAGCGGCCGAGTGCGTTGAGGATGGAGCCCAGCAGAGCGGTCAGCGAGATCAGCGCCAGATAGGGGAACATCACCTGCGACATGGAAACGGCCAGGGCGAACTGGCCGGGATCGTCGGTGAAACCCGTCGCCATGACGGAGACGACCAGCGGCATGGAAAGCGCCATCACCGCGCTGAACAGCAGCAGCAGGGCCACCATGAAGCCCAACGCCTCCTCCGCCAGCCCCTTGGCGCTGTCATGCCCTTCCTTCTGCAGGGTGCCGCTGAACATGGGCAGGAAGGCCGCCGTGAAGGCCCCCTCCGCGAACAGGGAGCGGAACAGGTTGGGCAGGCGGAAGGCGACGAAAAACGCATCGGCCGCCGGCCCCGCCCCCAGATAGCGCGCCATCAGCATGTCACGCACAAAGCCCAGGACGCGGGACACCATGGTAATGCCACCGACCGTGGCGATGGCGCGGGCGAAACTCATGATGGGTGACCGGCTTTCATGGGGGGTGATGGTTGATGCCGGCGGCGGCCCGGCTTTCCCTACCATATCCGTCACCCCGGCCTTCGCCGGGGTGACGGTGAAGAAAGAGGGCGACGAAAGCAAAAAAGCTCTCTTGTCGGTGCTGCGTTCGTCGCCCCCCGCTTACCCCAAAACCAAGGCGGGGAAAAGGCGGGCTGGGGGGATCGCCTTTTAGCGGTCGCGCGCCTGGGGCGGGCTGTCACCGATCCCGTGGGAGGAATAGCGCGCGATGGCGTCGAAGGCAGCCGACCGGAATTGGCGCCGCCACAGCACGAAGGTCACCAGCGTGACCAGACCGATGAAGACGGCGGGATGCACCAGCCAGCCCAGGCTGGCGAAGGCGTAATAATAACCGCGCAGACCCCGGTTGAAGCTGATGATGGCCAGGGTCATCATTTTGGCTGCCGCCTTGGCGGTGATGTTGGCCTCGTCCCCCGGCTCCAGCGGGGCGGCCCCCACCAGGGCGATGGTGTAATTGAACTGCCGGACCGCCCAGGTGAAGCAGAAGAAGCTGTAGACGAAGATACCCAGCAGCAGCACCAGCTTCAGCTCGAACAGGTAACGGTCGGTGTGCATGGTGAAGCCCAGCTCCATCACCTTCTGATGCGAGGCTTCCGCAGAGGCCAGCACCCCCAGCAGACCCGCCAGTACCAGTACCGTGGTGCTGGCGAAGAAGGAGACGGAATGGATCAGATGGCCGATCAACATGCTGTCCATCACCCGGTTGTCCCGGTACAGCATGTTGGTCATCCAGCGGATGCGGATGCGCAGCATATGCTGGTTCAGGCTGACGGGCGTGCGATTGCGGCGGTCGGTCAGCCAGCCATAGCCCCACCAGAGCAGGCTGAACCAGACCAGGGCCGCAATATCCAGGGGGGGCAAGGCAATCGACGGCATCATGATGCCAGCATCATCCCATTCGGTAGCGGGGCGCAACCAGCCCGTTGAGGTAAGTTTTCAGTTCCGCCGTCAGCGGCGCGAATTTCAAGGAGATGGTGCGCTCGGCCGCCTCAATCGCCACCACCTCGGCCGATACCGGCACCGGGTCGCCGGCACCGGGGGCGGCGATCAGCAGGGTCACGCTTTCCCCTTCCCGGAACAGGGCCGGGTCGGCATCCAGCGCCACACCGCCAAAGGACCAGTTGCGCGTCTTGGCGGCCCCCTTGCGGCTGCCCACCACCAGCACCGGCTGGCTGAAGCGGCGCAACCGGCGGCGCTGGGCATTGTCCTCCCCGGCGGCCGTGCGGGTGGCCCCGGTCAGGTCGGCGCCGCGCAGGTTCAGCCCCGTCGTGATGGCCCCGCCCAGATCGGCCTTGCGCAGGATGGCACCGGCCAGTACGGCGTTGGTCAGGTCCGCCCCGCGCAGGTTGGCCCCTTCCAGATTGGCGGGCCAGGTGCGGCCGCCGGCCATGGGCTGGGTGGTGACCTGGGCGCCAGCCAGATGGGCACCGGCCAGGTTCACCCGGCGCAGCGTCGCCCCGGCCAGCACCGCGCCATCCAGCATGGCATCGCGCAGGTCGCTATAGGAAAGATCGGCCATTTCCAGATGGCTGTCGGCGCAATCGGCCCCGGTCAGGCGGCAACGGCGCAGCCGCGCGCCCGCCAGATTGCGTCCGTGCAGCACGGCCACATCCAGTTCGGCCATATCCAGATCCAGCCGGGCGCCCCGTGCCCCACTGCTGTCGATCCAGGCTTCATGGGCATCGGCCATCGCGGCAAGCTCGGCCGCCGGCACGCGGCGGCGCGCCGGTTCCACCAGGGCGGCCATGGCGCCATCGGGCAGGTGCCGCCCGCGCGACAGCATGTCCGCCTCCACCACGGTGCCGGCCAGTTGCGCGCCCGACAGGTTGGCGCCCGACAGGTCCACCCCCAGCATCACGCATTTTGACAGGTCAGCGCCGGACAGGTCGGCATCCATCAAGTCCGCCCCGGTCAGGTCACAACCGGTCAGCTTGGCGGCACAGAGGATGGCGCGGTCCAGCCGCGCCTCTGTCAGCACGGCGGCCCCGTCGCGCCGCTTGGTCCCGCTGCCATCGGTCAGGGTGCCGGAACGGAAATCGGCCCCGCGCAGAATGACATCGGCCATTATGGCGCGGTGCAGGTTGGCCCCGCGCAGATCAGCCCCGGTCAGGTTGGCCGATGACAGGTCCGCCCCTTCCAGATCGGCACCGAACAGGTCCGCCCGGCTGAGATCGACCCCTTCCAGCACACAATTGGACAGGTTGGCCCCGGCCAGCCGGGCCTCCGCCAACCGGACACCCTTCAGGTTCAGCCCGGAGAGATCCTGGAATTGCAGCTCGGCCCGGCGGCCGCCCTTGCCTTCCTGCCATTGCCGGTGCAGGCCCAACTCCCGACGCAGGAATTCCAGATCGCGGACAGGGAGGGTGGCGCCGGGCGCAGTTGTGGCGGTGGCGTGTGTGCTGCTCATCGGTGGCTCAGCGGCAAAAGGCGGGGGAGAAGCCGCACACTATAACCAGTATTTCACAACAATATATCTAAAATGCAACCATTCCAGCCACCCAATCCATCCGCAGCAGTGCTGCGGATGGATTGGGTGGCTGATCGTCAGGATGCGGCCTTGCCGTTCTGCAGCGTGCCGGTCACGGCACCGCCATCGGCAATGGCAATGCGGCCATAGCGGATGGTGCCTTCCACCTGACCGGTTTCACCGACGGACAACATGCCCGTCACCTCAATCGTGCCGGTGGCGCGGCCATTGACGCGCATCTGTTCCACGTTGGCCGTGCCCTCGAAATGGCCGCCTTCTGCCACTTCCAGGATCTTGATCTCGGTCAGGGTGACATCGACCAGCCGCCCCGCCACGTGCAGCGTGTGGCAGTGGGAGATTTTCGCCCCCTCTATCCGCGCCTCGGTGGCGATGCTGGTAATGCCGCCCGTGGCGGGGCCGCCTTCGGCCACCGGTTCCGGGATGCCGTTGAAGCCGGGGCGCGGGAAGCTGCGCGGGTCCAGAATATCGTTCGGCATAGCCTTGAGAACTCTCCGCCTTCGTGGCCGGGAAACCCGGATGTCGCACCTGATCCGGCAGGGGGGAACGGCGTCATGTCAGCCGGAGAAGGCGCGATCGCCTGTCCTGTCGCTGAAATGTCAAATTTCCCCGCCCAGCCTGTCGTTTCGGCTTCCTTCATAAGCTGAACGGGTTAAATCCGCAACGTCTCTTGCCCGTATCACAAGAGGGATGCGCGCGGTTGCGTTGACAGGCCACGCGCGTGCGAACAATAGTCCCCCCTCTGGCGGAAATTTTACGTTCTTTCCTTCCTTCCGCCATGACACTTTCTGCTGTCAGGAGTATCGACCCGTGATCCCAGTCGTGATGCCCACCTATTCCCGCATCGACACCGTGTTCGAACGGGGTGAAGGCGCCTATCTGTGGGACACCAACGGCCGACGATTCCTGGATTTCACCGCCGGCATCGCGGTGAACGCCCTTGGCCACGCGCACCCCTATCTGGTGGAAAAGCTGGCGGAGCAGGCGGGCAAGCTGTGGCACACCTCCAACCTGTTCCGGGTTGCGGGCCAGGAGAAGCTGGGCGCGCGGCTGAAGGAACTGACTTTTGCCGACACCATGTTCTTCACCAATTCCGGCGTGGAAGCCTGGGAATGCGCGGTGAAGACGGTGCGCAAGTACCATCATGACACCGGCCACCCGGAAAAGACCCGCTTCATCGTCGTGGGCGGGGCTTTCCATGGCCGTTCCACCACCGCGATTGCCGCCGCCAAGTCGGAAAAGATGGTGGGCGGTTTCGGCCCGCTGCTGGATGCGTTCGATCAGGTGTCTTTCGGCAACCTGAACGAGCTGCGGGCCGCCATCACGCCGGAGACGGCCGCCATCATGGTGGAACCGATTCTGGGCGAAGGCGGCATCCGCCCGGCCAGCATCGAGTATCTGAAGGCGCTGCGCGCCACGGCCGATGAATTCGGCCTGCTGCTGGTGTTCGATGAAATCCAGTGCGGCGTGGGCCGTACCGGCAAGCTGTTCGCCTATGAATGGGCCGGCATCGAACCGGATGTGATGTGCATTGCCAAGGGTATTGGCGGCGGCTTCCCCGTCGGCGCCTGCCTGGCCACGGAAAAGGCCGCCACCGGCATGGTGCCCGGCACCCATGGCAGCACCTTTGGCGGCAACCCGCTGGCCATGGCGGTTGCCAATGCCGTGCTGGATGTCATCACCGCCCCCGGCTTTCTGGAGCATGTCACCCAGGTTGGCGACCTGCTGAAGGGCAAGCTGGATGAACTGGTCGCCCGCCATCCCACCGTTCTGGCGGAGGCACGCGGCAAGGGCCTGATGCTGGGCCTGAAATGCGTGGTGAATTATGCCGATATGGTGACCCGCCTGCGTGAAAACGGCCTGCTGGTCGTGGGGGCGGCGGATAATGTGGTGCGCATCCTGCCGCCGCTGACCATCGGCGAAAAGGAAGTGACCGAAGCGATGGAAATCTTGGAAAAGACCTGCCGGGAGTTCGCATAATGGGTTCCACGAGCCAGGTTCGCCATTTTCTGGATATCCACCAGCATGATCTGGCCAGCCTGCGCCGGATGCTGGACAGTGCCGCCACGATGAAGCGCGGGGCCGGGGCGGAAAAGCCGCTGCTGGGCAAGACGCTGGCGCTGATTTTCGAAAAGCCCAGCACCCGCACCCGCGTTTCGTTCGAGGTGGGGATGCGCCAGTTGGGCGGTGAGGTGATCTGCCTGACCGGCAAGGAAATCCAGTTGGGCCATGGGGAGACGATCGCTGATACGGCGCGCGTGCTGTCCCGCTATGTCGATATCATCATGCTGCGCACCGATCATGAGGCAAAGCTGCATGAGATGGCGGCGGCTGCCAGCGTACCGGTGATCAACGGGCTGACCGACAGCTCGCATCCGGTGCAGATCATGGCCGACATCCTGACCTTTGAGGAACGCAAGGGTTCCATCAAGGATGCGGTGGTCTGCTGGACCGGCGACGCCAACAATGTCTGCGAAAGCTGGATCCATGCGGCGGTGCTGTTCGATTTCGAACTGCGCATCGCCTGCCCGGAGGAATTGTCCCCCCCGGCAGCCACCATGGACTGGGTGCGCCAGCATAATGGCCGCGTCAGCATTACCCGTAACGTGGAAGTGGCGGCGGCGGATGCCGATGCCATTGTCACCGACACCTGGGTGTCGATGCACAATAAGGACGGTCAGCGCCGTCACAATCTGCTGAAGCCATATCAGGTCAACGCCCATGTCATGGGTCTGGCGAAAAAAGACGCCATATTCATGCATTGTCTCCCGGCCCACCGGGAGGAGGAGGTGACCTCCGCCGTGATCGACGGGCCGCAATCAGCGGTCTGGGATGAGGCGGAGAACCGTATGCACGCCCAAAAGGGCATTCTGACCTGGTGCCTTGACCGATGACTTCGCGTGAACCCGTGGCGGGCGGCCCCCGCCACGATACCGATCTTGTTTCGTCCGAGTTCGATATCGTCCAGCCCTTCCAGCTCGACAGCGCCTCCTTCCGGGGGCGTTTTGTCCGGCTGGGCCCGGCGCTGGACGAGATCCTGACCCGTCATGCCTATCCCGAGCAGGTGCAGCCGCTGCTGGCGGAAACCATCCTGCTGGCGACAACGCTGGCCTCTGCCCTGAAATATGAGGGGATTTTCACCCTTCAGACCAAGGGCGACGGGCCGGTCGCCTATACCGTCTCCGACGTCACCTCGGTCGGCGATATGCGCGGCTATGCCCGCTTTGATGCCGACCGGCTGGCCGAACAGATGGGGCACAAGGGCTTCCAGGCCGATCTGGGGGCGCTGCTGGGTTCCGGCTATGTCGCCTTCACGGTGGACCAGGGCGAACATACCGAACGCTATCAGGGTATTGTGGAACTGCGCGGTGCCGCCATGGCTGACGCCGTGCGCCATTATTTCCGCCAGTCCGAACAGATGGCCACCGCCATCAAATCCTTTGTGGGTAAGGACAAGGACGGTAAATGGGTCGGCGGCGCCATCATGCTGCAGGCCCTGCCGCCGGAAACGGCGGGCGTGATGGCCGAACATCTGCAAGGCAGCCGGGAAGAGGATTGGAACCGCGCCGCCATCCTGCTGGAAACGGTGACAGCCGCCGAACTGCTGGAGGGCGGGCTGGCGGCCAATGACCTGATCTATCGTCTGTTCCACGAGGAAAGCCCGCGCATTTACGAGCGCACCGCCCTGCGGGCCGGCTGTCGCTGCTCGCGGGAGCGGGTGGAAAATGTGCTGCGCAGCCTGGACCGGTCCGAACTGGACGATCTGCGTGTCGAGGGGGAGGTGCGGGTCAGTTGCGAATTCTGCAATGCCACTTACGCCTTCGATGATGCGGCGCTCGACAAGGTGTATGGCGAGGGCTTCTGACCTGTCCCCACGCTGCTGAAGGCTTGACCATCGGCAGCGTGCAGGCCGGTGACCGCCAGCCCGGTGCGAGGCAAACTACTTCCATATTGCCCATTGCCGAATGCCGCCCCATCTGCCTGGATGGGGCGGCATTCTTTGCAGGAGTTGGCGGAAATGATGTCAGCGATCCGGTTTGGCGGGGCGGCAATGGCTCTGGCAATGCTGGCCGGCTGTGCGGGGGGACGGGGCGATGTGCGCACCACCGCCCCCTCGCAATTGGCCGGTATGGCGGAAACGACCCTGTTTTCCTGTGCCGGGGTGCCCGACCGCCAGGGTACGGCCGCCGATGGTGCCCGCGTCTATGTCTACCAGCGCACGGCCGGGCAGAAGGATGGTTCATCCGTGCAGATCGGCCTGGGCGGCGGCGGGCGGCATGTCGGTGGCGGGTTGGGCATCAGTGTGCCCGTGGGCAACCGGCCGCCCGATGGCTGCGAAGCCACCTTCACCGTGCGGGATGGCAAGGTTGCCAGCCTGTTTTTCACCCCGGATCAGGATGACCGGGACGCCTGCTATACTATTGTCGAGAATTGCCTGCCTGCCGTTCCTGCCCGACAATAGGAACCGCAGAGATCCTGCCGGTTGGGGGCTGGGGGATGATTGCCGGCGGAATGGCGGAATACCAGGGGTTTAGCAGAAAATGCGTGGGCAAGAGGGTGAGGAGGGGCACGATATGGCCGGTGGGGGCCGTCGTGTGCAGGTGGATAATCCAGCGCCGGCACCGACGCCGGAGCAGCTTTTGCTGGCAAAACAGGCTGAGCGCATCCGTGAATTGGAACGGCTGATGCGTGCTGCGATTGGCTTCGCCCGCGACGGATCGTCGCAGTAATATCAAGGGGCATGGGACATGCCCCTTGATATTTTCCTGCGCCCTCAAGCGCCGGGCGCTGCCTGCGGCAGCTTGGCTTGCCCGCACATGGGAGTGCCAAGCCAGCGGTCGCGG
>CALRQC020000033.1:0-67585 GCA_943370215.1 Azospirillum sp. RU38E | reverse complement strand
CTGCGCACATCCACCCGCATTCCCGGTAGGCGGTTATAGAAAATGCCGCCGTAAAATTCCTCGAAATACCAGCGCATGATATCGGGCTGGTGGGCCATCACCTCAATGATGGTGCCGTCACCGGTCTTTTCCACGCAGCGATGAAAGGCCGCCGCAATGGACGGGCTCATCGCCGCCAGCGGTACGCGCGGCATCACGGTGTTGGGCATCGGGCAGTTCCTCCGTTAAATGACATTAAGATATATCATTTAACGGAGGGTACAAAAACTCAATCGCGCGGCCCCAGATGGCGGGCACCGCGCTGGCGGGCCAGCGTGATCTGGCGCTGGCGTTCGCGCAGCGCCGCCCGCCGGGCCGGCTCGTCGCGGTCGGCACAGGCGGGGCAGGCCACCCCTTCCTCAAACCGCGGATCGGCGCGGTCAGCCGCTGTCAGGGGCGCACCACAGCCCAGACAGGCGCTCACCCCTTCCACCGGCACCAGCCCATGGCCCAGGGCCACCCGTTCATCAAAGACGAAACAGCCGCCGGACCACAGGCTGTCTTCCGGCCCGATGCGCTCCAGATAATTCAGGATACCACCCTTCAGGTGGTAAACCTCCCCGAACCCTTCGGCCAGCATGAAGGCGGTGGCCTTCTCACAGCGGATGCCGCCGGTACAGAACATGGCGACGCGGCGGTGCCGCTGCGGGTCCAGTTCGCGGCGGACATAGGCGGGAAATTCACCGAAGCTGGCCGTACCGGGATCGACCGCCCGCTGGAAGGTGCCGAGCGCCACCTCAAACCCGTTGCGGGTATCGATGACCAGGGTGTCCGGATCGCTGATCAGGGCGTTCCAATCCTCCGGCTCCACATAGGTGCCGACCTGCAGGGTCGGGTCGGCGGAGGGTTCCTTGATGGTGACGATCTCCCGCTTCAACCGCACGCGCAGGCGCAGGAAGGGCATGGTTTCATCCGCCGACCAGCGCGGTTCCAGCGGCTCTGCCAGCCCGGCGGTCTCGGCAATGGCCGCAATGGTCCGGCGCATCGCATCCGGTTCGGCGGCCAGGGTGCCGTTGATACCTTCCGGTGCCACCAGCAGCGTGCCCTTCACCCCTTCAGCGTCACACAGCGCATAAAGCCGGTCGCGCAGGCCCGCCGGGTCGGCGATGGGGGCGAAACGATAAAAGGCGGCGATGGCATAGGTCATGGCGGAAGGGCTGGCTTTATCGATGTCAGGGACTCGTGGGCTTTTCGGTGGCTGGCGGCTGGGATGCAAGGGCAAAAAGCGGGGGGCGGGGATGGTCCCGGCAATGATGTGGCTGCCGCATCATCCAGGCCATCCCCGCCCGGCTTTCGGCTTTTTACGGATTTAGCGCCTGAATCCCGCCTTGATTGCGTGTAAAGCATACGCCGCCACCCTGGCCTCAAGCGCCCGGCCTTGCCTAGAGCCGGCTTTTTTGCTCTAAGGGTGGCTCTGTCTTTCCCGCTGGCTGTTCCCAGGTGGCTTGCCCATGTCCTTGCGTGCCCTGTCCATGATCGGTCGAACCGCCCTTTTGGGCTCCCTGGCCCTCGGGTTGTCCGCTTGCGGTGTGCTGAAAAGCGTCGGCCTCGGTTCGTCCGAGCCGGATGCCCCGCAGCCCAATCAGACGTTCCGTCAGAACAGCGATGGTAGCGCCGGCATGAATGTTGCCGCCCGCCCCGCTGGTACGGTGGCTGTCAATGCTTTCCTGTGGCGTGCCGCCCTGGATACGGTGGAATTCATGCCCATCACCCAGGCCGACCCCTATGGTGGCATCATCCTGACTGACTGGTACGCCCCGCCGGCCACCCCGACGGAACGTTTCAAGGTCAATCTCTACATCGTCGATGCCGCCCTGCGTGCCGATGGCGTGCGCGCCAGCGTGTTCCGCCAGGTGCAGCAGAACGGTGTCTGGCTGGATGCCCCGGTCACCACCGAAACCCGTACCCAGTTGGAAGACAGCGTGCTGACGCGCGCCCGCCAGCTACGTCAGCAGGCTGTCGCCGCTGAGGCGAAGTAAACACCAACCTTCATCACTCATGAAGGTTGGTACGGCGGCGACCGCCGCCGCGCGGCCCGTGCCGCGTGAAGCCAAGCCAACGGAGTTGGCGCCGGCGCCTGAGGGCCATGAATTCTGACCAGAGGTCATAATTCATGGCGCTGGCATAAGTTAAAGATCGCGCCGGGCGGCAGCCCCTGTAACGGGTGACGCCCGGCGAAGCGACACCCGTTACCCCTTCCAAGGCTGCCCCCGATGTCCCGCTACAATGTCCGTGAAACCGAAGCCAAGTGGCAGTCCGTCTGGGACGAGCGCCGCAGCTTTGCCGTCACCGCCGATAAGTCGAAGCCAAAGACCTATGTGTTGGAGATGTTCCCCTATCCGTCGGGGCGCATCCATATGGGCCATGTGCGCAATTACACCATCGGCGACGTGATCGCCCGCTACAAGCGGGCCAAGGGTTTCAACGTACTGCACCCGATGGGCTGGGACGCCTTCGGCCTGCCGGCGGAAAACGCCGCACTGGAGCGGAACACGCATCCGGGCACCTGGACCTACGAGAACATCAAGGCGATGCGCGCCCAGTTGAAGACGATGGGCCTTGCCATCGACTGGGAGCGGGAGATCGCTACCTGCCGGCCGGAATATTACCGGTTCGAACAGAAGATGTTCCTGGATTTCCTGAAGGCGGGCTTGGCCTATCGTAAGGAAAGCTGGGTCAACTGGGATCCGGTGGATAACACCGTTCTGGCCAATGAACAGGTGATTGACGGGCGCGGCTGGCGCACGGGTGCCCTGGTGGAAAAGCGCAAGCTGTCCCAGTGGTTCCTGAAGATCACCCATTTCGCTGACGAACTGCTCTCCGCCATCGGTACGCTGGACCGCTGGCCGGAGAAGGTCCGCATCATGCAGGAAAACTGGATCGGCAAGTCCCAGGGCTGCCGCTTCTTCTTCAACCTGTCCGGCGGTCATGCCGATCTGGAAGTGTTCACCACGCGGCCCGACACGCTGTTCGGTGCCAGCTTCGTGGCCATCAGCCCGAACCACCCGCTGGCCGCCACGCTGGCGGAGGGTGATGCCGATCTGGCCGAGTTCATCGCCGAATGCAACCGCATGGGCACCAGCGAAGCCACGCTGGAACAGGCGGAGAAGAAGGGCTATCGCACGCCGGTGACGGCTGAGCATCCCTTCGTCAAGGGCTGGCACCTGCCGGTCTATGTCGCCAATTTCGTGCTGATGGAATATGGCACGGGGGCCATTTTCGGCTGCCCGGCGCATGACCAGCGCGACCTGGATTTCGCCCGCAAGTACGATCTGCCGGTGAAGCCGGTGGTGGTGCCGGCCGATGCCGATCCCGCCAGCTTCCAGGTGGGGACTGAGGCCTATGCCGGCCCCGGCCTGTTGCGCAATTCCGACTTCCTGGACGGCATGGAAGTGGAAGCCGGCAAGAAGGAAGCCATCGCCAAGATCGAATCCCTGGGCCGTGGCCAGGGTACGACCATGTTCCGCCTGCGGGACTGGGGCGTGTCGCGCCAGCGTTACTGGGGCTGCCCCATCCCCATCATCCATTGCCCGGATTGCGGCGTGGTGCATGTGCCGGAAGACCAGTTGCCGGTCACCCTGCCGCCGGACGTAACCTTCGACCAGCCGGGCAACCCGCTGGCCCGCCATGCCACCTGGAAGCATGTGAAGTGCCCGTCCTGCGGCAAGGATGCGGAGCGGGAGACGGACACGTTCGACACCTTTATCGAGTCGAGCTGGTATTTCCTGCGTTTCGCCGACCCGCGCAACGAACAGGTGGCCTTCGACAAGGAACTGGTGAAGTACTGGCTGCCGGTCGATAATTATATCGGCGGCATCGAACATGCCGTGCTGCACCTGCTCTATTCCCGCTTCTGGACCCGCGCCCTCTCCCATGTCGGTTATCTGGACTTGGCCGAGCCGTTTGGCGGCCTGTTCACCCAGGGCATGGTGACCCACGCCACCTTCCAGGATACTGACGGCAAATGGATGTTCCCGACCGACGTGGATATCCAGGGCACGACGGCGAAGAAGATTGCCGATGGGTCGCCGGTGACGGTCGGCCCCGTCATCAAGATGTCGAAGTCGAAGAAGAACGTCGTCGACCCGGAAGGCATCATCGGTTCCTATGGTGCCGATGCCGCCCGCCTGTTCATGATGTCCGACAGCCCGCCCGACCGCGATCTGGAATGGACCGAGGCCGGCATTGATGGCGCCTGGCGCTATATCAACCGCCTGTGGCGTCTGGTGACGGAACCGGGCTTTGACCTGCCCGCCGCCAACAGCGCCCAGCCGGACAGCTTCAGCGCGGACGCCACCGCCATCCGCCGCGCCGCCCACAAGGCAGCCGCCAGCGTGGGGGAGGATATCGAGGGCTATCGCTTCAACAGCGCCGTGGCCAAGCTGCGCACCTTCACCAACGCGCTGGGTGATGCCCTGTCCAAGCTGGCGGCCAAGGGCACGGTCGGCGCGGATGAGGGTTGGGCCGCCCGCGAGGCGCTGGAGTACATGGCGCAGATCGTGCAGCCGGTGATGCCGCATCTGGCCCAGGAAATGTGGGCCGAACTGGGCCATGGTGACCTGCTGGTGGAACGCCACTGGCCGGTGGCCGATCCGGCCCTGGTGGTGGATGACAGCGTCACCATGGGGGTGCAGGTGAATGGCAAGCTGCGCGCCACACTGACCTTGCCGCGCGACTGCGCCCAGGACGTGGCCCAGGCCGCAGCGCTCGCCGATGCCAATGTGCAGCGTGCGCTTGACGGCAAGGAACCGCGCAAGGTGATCGTGGTGCCCAACCGCATCGTCAATATCGTGGCGTGATGGGATGGGGGCCGGGCGACCGGCCCCCATCGATGTTTGGTGGTAGGGTATTTCCCAACTACCTTATGAAGCCCCTTCTATTCTCTCCTCTTGGCCCTGCCTTAAACCGTCATTCCCGCGAAGGCGGGAATCCAAGCACCATCGCCGAACCGGAAATGGCATCCTGTAGAAGCGTTGTCTGGATTCCCGCCTTCGCGGGAATGACGGGAAGAGTGGACGAAGAGAGTAGTGGTCAAGGAATAGACCGTGGAGGGGATGGCCGCCGCCCCCCCATCCGCGTTAAACTGCGCCGCCGCCCCTGCCAGGGAACGATTAGTCCATGTCCAAGCGCCTGATTGCCGCCGCCCTTATCGCCCTGCTGCCGCTCGCCGGCTGCGGGTTCCAGCCGGTTTATGGCACACGGGCCGGCGGCGTGACAGCCGGCATGGCCCTGGCCAATGTGCAGATCGACCCGATCCCCGACCGCAATGGTCAGGTGCTGCGCAATAACCTGATCGACCGTTTTTATAGCGATGGCCGCCCAGCCGACCCGCGTTACCGGCTGGCCGTCGCCCTGTCGGCGGCCGAAGAGCAGTTGGGCATCCAGAAGGATGCCACGGCCACCCGCGCCCGCCTGCGTCTGCAGGCCAATTACGAACTGATCGACAATCACAGCGGCCAGGTGGTCTATCGCACCTTCTCCCGCTCCGTGATCAGCTTCAACCTGCTGGACAGCCAGTTCGCCGTGCTGGCCAGCCGCCAGGGTGCCTATGACCGGGGGCTGACGGAACTGGCCGACGATATCCGTACCCGGCTATCGCTCTATTTTGTCCGCGATGCCAGCTAAGGGGGTGGCTGCGTGAAGGTACAGCCCCGCAACGCCGACGCCTTCGCCAAACGCCCCAGCCCGGCCACCCGGCTGGTGCTGCTCTATGGCCCCGATCCGGGCTTGGTGCGCGAACGTGGCAAGCTGGCCGCGCAATCCGCCTGCCCCGACCTTTCCGACCCGTTCCGGGTGACGGAGATGAAGGCCGATCAGGTGACGGGCGATCCGGCCCGGCTGTCCGATGAAATGGCCGCCATCGCCCTGACCGGCGGGCGCCGCGTGGTGCGGCTGCGCGATGCGGATGAGAAGCTGGCCACCGCCATCATCGGCCTGCTGAAAGCCATGCCCCCCGGCGATACGCTGCTGGTGGTGGAGGCGGGTGAACTGGACGCCCGCTCCAAACTGCGCAAGGCGGTGGAGGATGCCGGCGAAGAGGCGGCATCCATCGCCTGCTATGTGGAGGGGGAGGATGAGCTGGCCGCCACCATCGGCCGCATGATGGTGGACCATGGGATGCAGATCGATCCGGAGGCGCGCGACTGGCTGGCCGGCAATCTGGTCGGCGACCGCGCCATGGCGCGCAGCGAGATCGACAAGCTGGCAATCTATATGCTGGGCGAAAAGCGGGTGACGCTGGCCGATGTGCGCGCCGTGATCGGCGACAGTGCCGCCCTGGACCTGGATGAACCGGCCATGGCCGCCGCGTCCGGCGATCTGGCGGAGGTGGATCGCAGCCTGCGCCGCCTGTTCGCCGATGGCACCAGCACGGTGGCCATCCTGCGCGCCGCCCAGCGGCATTTCCAGCGACTGCACCAAGCGGTGGCCCATGTCGCCCATGGCCAGACACCGCAGCAGGCGGTGAAATCCCTGCGCCCGCCGGTCTTCTTCAAGCTGGAAACGCCGATGGTGGCCCAGGTGCGCCGCTGGACCCTGCCGCTGCTGGCCCAGGCCCTGACCCGGCTGGTGGAGGCAGAGGCCGATGCCAAGCGCACCCATATGCCGGATGAAACGATCTGTGCCCGTGCCTTCTTCCAACTGGCGCAATGGGCCAGACGCGGCGGGTAGGGCGCATGAGCAAGGGGAGGTAGGGTGATGAATGTGGTGATGCTGCTTTATCCCGGCCTGACCCAGTTGGACCTGACCGGCCCGTTTGAGGTGCTGACCCGGCTGAAGGAACTGACCCTCCACCTGGCCTGGAAAGATACCGGGCCCGTCACCGACAGCGGCGGCCTGCGCCTGCTGCCGACGGTGGATTTCGCCCAGTGCCCGCCGGCCGATATCCTGTTCGTGCCCGGCGGCCCCGGCCAACTGGCGCTGATGGATGACACGGTCGTGCTGGATTTCCTCTGTGCCCAGGCGGCCCAGGCCCGCTATGTCACCTCGGTCTGCACCGGATCGCTGTTGCTGGCGGCGGCGGGGCTGCTGACAGGATATCGGGCCACCTGCCATTGGCTGTCGCTGGAGCAATTGGCCCTGTTCGGCTGTGAGCCGGTGGCCGAACGGGTGGTGGTGGATCGCAACCGCGTCACCGGCGCCGGTGTAACCTCGGGCATTGATTTCGCCCTGGTGCTGGCCGAACTGCTGTTGGGGCGGGAGCGGGCGGAGACGACCCAGCTTTCCATGGAATATGACCCGGCCCCACCCTTTGCCGCCGGCAATCCGCAACAGGCGCCGGCCGATCTGGTGGCCCAACTGCGCGAGCGTGCGCAAGGCTTCCAGACCCGCCGCTGGGAAGCCGCCCGCCGCGCCGCCACCCGGCTGGGCCTGCATGAAGACAAGGATTTATGAACCAGGGGCGATCTGGATGCCAATGTACGGGTCCCCGATACAAATTTGGGGGCCGACTCGCATTACAGACACAAATTCGTGGGCCGGGATACGAATTCGTGACAGGGTGCCGTTTCAAACCCGAATTTTGACGCTGTCATGCCATGCCCATCCGCCTTGCTGGAAATGAACGGTATTGCGGCCAGATGGGGCTGCGGCACCGGCTTGAAGGCCAACCTTTAGGCAGGTTGGCATGAAAGGCGCCGGCCCCACCCTCATCAATCACCGCCACACTAGAGCCATCTGCGTTTAGAGCGGATCGCGGAAAAGCGGAATCGCTTTGGAGCGTGAATCCGCTCGCTGAACAAGGACTTATACCAACGGTCATCATTCATGACCGTTGGTAATGCTGCGACTGCCGCCGCGCCGCTCGTGCGGCGTAGCCAAGCCAGCGGATGCTGGTGCCGCTGGTATTAGAGCCGGGTGCGTTTCCGTTTAAACGCACCCGGCTCCAGGGTTTTCATTTATTTTCGTTCATCGATTTCTGGATGGGAATAAGTGAATGCATCGCCTTATCATTCATGATGTGCTGGAGCGGTTTGGTTTCACTCCAGATGATATCATCATTCCAATTTCGGCGGTGATGCTGTGGGACCGGCGCGCCACGGCTGCCTGCGCGATGCGATCCGCATCGACCTGAAAAACGAACTGGATTATCTGGCCTGCTTTGATCGGGGTGTGCGGACCGTGCTGGAACACAGCGCCATGCCGGATCGCAAGGCCCAGCGCTTCGTCAAGCTGCTGCTCCAGAACGGCCGTTTGGGTGCGGCAAAACGTCTAAGCCAGTTTTCCGAGCTGACCGAGGATGAAATCGACCGGCTGGAGACCATCGTACTGGCTGCCATGCACAATACGCCAACCTAACCATTTTTGCATACAATTGAAGTTATAAATTCGATACCGGCCGGCGACTGATCCCGGTTCTAGCCCCGTGATATCCTTTGGGTATGTGACCAAAAGAACTATTGGCACAGCCAAAGGGCGTGTTCATCTTGATATCACGTCGCTTCTGTAAAAGTAGCTCCCATACTCATACAGCTTTAGGAAAGCCATCGCAAAAGGCGCAGAAGCTGATGGTCTTACATCCCGAAGCATAGGGCAAAGAACTTGACGTCATGCAAACGTATGTCGCAGGATCAGCCCATCCGCCAATCTGGAGGTTGTTCAAATGCAAACCGCAACCCGTGGCCGTCGTGGTGGCGGTCGTCCCAAGCTGGGTAAGCCCAATCCGATCGATGTGCATGTCGGTTCCCGCGTCCGACTGCGCCGCACCCTGCTGGGTATGAGCCAGGAGAAACTGGGCGAGGCCATTGGCCTGACGTTCCAGCAGGTGCAGAAGTACGAACGGGGTGCCAACCGCATCGGGGCTTCCCGTCTGTTCGACCTGTCCCGCGTGCTGGACGTGCCGGTCTCCTTCTTCTTCGACGATATGGCCGACCCGGAAAGCGGGGAAAGCGCCAGCGCCCCGTCCGCCATGCCGGAAGCCGGTGAGCCGGACCCGATGGCCAAGCGCGAAACGCTGGAACTGGTGCGTGCTTATTACCGCATCACCGACCCCGGCGTGCGCAAGCGCATCTTCGAGCTGACCAAGGCTGTTGCCTCGGCCGCCGACGCGGCCTGAGCAACTGGAAAGGGTGAAATGCCGTAAGCCGGCAGTCACCCTCTCTTGACCATATCGGTAAAGCTTGCGACAAACACGCTGCACCTGGCCAATCCAGGGGCGGCGTGTTTTGTTTTCACACCCTGCGCATTCACTGACCGAGGCGATCGCAAGTGGCAAAGTCGAATTATATTTTCACCAGCGAGTCCGTCTCCGAAGGCCATCCCGACAAGGTGTGCGACCGCATCTCCGATGCCGTCGTCGACCTGTATCTGGCCCAGGATCCCTATGCCCGTGTCGCCTGCGAGACCCTGGCAACCACCAACCGGATCGTCATTGCCGGTGAAGTGCGCGGCCCCGGTGAGCTGCTGAAGCAGGTGGAAGACGTAGCCCGAGCCGCCGTGCGCGATATCGGTTACGAACAGAAGGGCTTCCACTGGGCTACGGCCGATGTGGCTGTCCATCTCCATGCCCAGTCCGCGGACATCGCCGTCGGTGTCGATGCTGCTGGCAACAAGGATGAAGGCGCCGGCGACCAGGGCATCATGTTCGGTTATGCCTGCACCGAAACCCCGGCCCTGATGCCCGCCCCGCTCTATTACAGCCACAAGCTGCTGAAGGGCCTGGCGGAAGCGCGCCATTCCGGTGCCACCCCCTGGCTGGGGCCGGACGCGAAGAGCCAGTTCTCCCTGCAATACCGCGATGGCAAGCCGGTCGGTGCCACCTCCGTGGTGCTGTCCACCCAGCACTCCGAAAGCGTGTCCCAGGAAGAGATCCGGGAGACCGCGCGTCGCCATGTGCTGGAAATCCTGCCGGAAGGCTGGATGTGCCCGGAAGAGGCGTTCTACGTCAACCCGACCGGCCGTTTCGTCATTGGCGGTCCGGATGGTGATGCCGGCCTGACCGGCCGCAAGATCATCGTGGACACTTATGGCGGGGCTGCCCCGCATGGTGGCGGCGCCTTCTCCGGCAAGGATCCGACGAAGGTTGACCGTTCCGCCGCCTATGCCGCGCGCTATCTGGCCAAGAACGTCGTCGCCGCCGGTCTGGCCGACAAGTGCACCATCCAGCTCAGCTACGCCATCGGCGTGTCGCACCCGCTGTCGGTCTATATCGACACGGCCGGCACCGGCCGGGTGGATGAGGATAAGCTGGCCGACGTGCTGCGCGAATTGATGAACCTGAGCCCCCGTGGCATCCGGGAGCATCTGAAGCTGAACCGCGCCATCTATGCCCGCACCGCCGCCTACGGCCATTTCGGCCGCGATCCGGAGGCTGATGGCGGCTTCAGTTGGGAAAAGACCGATCTGGTCACCGATCTGAAGTCCGCTTTCGGCGCCTGATCCAGGCACGGCCCAAGTACACGCGACCGGCCCGCCCTTACCGGCGGGCCGTTTGCCTTTCACAAGACCTTTCCCAAGCCCGGTTGATCCAGCACCATGTCCACGCAGAACCCCGACGATATCCCCCACCGCAAGGTTCTTTATGGTCGCCGCCAAGGCCGGCCCCTGCGCAAGGGCCGGCTGGAGGTGCTGGACACGCTGCTGCCCCTGTGCAAGCTGGAAGCCCCCAAGGATGGCAGCAAGCTGGATGTGTCCGGCCTGTTCGACCAGCCGATGCGCGACCTGTGGTTTGAGGTCGGCTTCGGCGGGGGGGAGCATCTGGCCTGGCACGCAGAACGCAACCCCGATATTGGCTTCATCGGCTGCGAGCCGTTCATCAACGGCGTCTCCTCGCTGCTGAAACATATCGAGCAGGGGGGACAGCGGAATATCCGCGTGGTGCCCGATGATGCCCGCCCCATCCTGGATGCCCTGCCCGACGCGTCGGTGGGTCGTGCCTTCGTGCTGTTCCCCGATCCCTGGCCCAAGGCCCGCCATGCCTTCCGCCGCTTCATCGGCCCGGACAACCTGCCACGCCTGTCCCGTGTGCTGAAGGATGGGGCGGAGTTGCGCATGGCGTCCGATGATATGCAGTTGGCCCGCTGGATGCTGGAACATACCTGGCGCCACCCGGATTTCGAATGGATGGCCGAAGGCCCGACGGATTGGCGCACCCGGCCCGACGATTGGCCCGCTACCCGTTATGAGCAGAAAATGTTGACCGGTTGTCGCCCCGTTTTCCTGCGGTTTCGCCGCCGCCCAAGGTAATGACGACGATTACCAGTGCTGATGGTCAATAATTAAGCAACCATATCCATTGTTATGGCGAAGATAAAAAACCACTAAAATCATAGCCCTTTGCATATATGGTTAAAAATTAGATTTTTGGCATTCTGATAGTATCAGGCACAGGCGCGTTTATCGCGCTATAGTGCCTCATAAAAATCAGGAGAAAAAGTCATGATAAATTTTCGCGATATGGGAATTGCGCTCAAGGTCAATCTGGCCGTAGCGTTTCTGGCCCTTGTCGCGGTGATCATGGTTGTGCTGGGGCTGCAGGGTCTGTCCGTCTACCAGAAAGAGGTGGAAGGGATGGGGCAAGCCAGCAAGCGCGCCGTTCTCTCCGAACAGATCAACGGCCTGATCAATGCTGTGGTCATGGACAGTCGCGGCATTTACATGGCCCGCGACGCTGCGGAGTTGGAAAAGTTTGCCAAGACAATGACTACCAGCCTGACAACGCTGGATAAGCGTCTGACCGCCTATGAGGCGGTGATTGATCCGGCGGTGGAAAAGGACATGCGCGATGCCATCGCCCAAGGCCGGACATTCATCCGCTTCCGCACCGATATGATGGAGGCCGGGCGCAAATCTGGTGCCGACGCCGCACGTGCCATCGGCGACAATGACGCCAACCGCGCCAACCGCAAGGCCTTCAACGATACGATGATCAAGCTGTCGCAGCAGCAGGTGGCCTATGTGGAAAGCACCATTGATGAGCTGGATGCTTTCGCTGCCACCGAACGCAATCTGATGCTGATCATCGCCGCCATTGGTATTTTCACCTCTGTCAGCTTCGCAACCTGGATGGTTTCGCGTCAGGTCACCAAGCCGCTGACGCGCGTTACCAATACCGTACAGACGCTGGCGGGGGGCGATTACGACGCCAATGTGCCCGAAACCAACCGTGAGGATGAGATCGGCCGCATCGCCAAGGCGCTGGATGTGTTCAAGGCCGGGCTGCTGGATGGCCGCCGGATGGCTGCCGAACAGCAGGCTGAACAGATCGCCAAGGAAAAGCGTCGCCAAGAGCTGGAACGCATGACCAGCGATTTTGCCACTAAGCTGGGGCAGGTTTCGGCAGCTTTGGCCAGTTCCGCCCAAGACATGCGCAGCAGTGCCCAAGGTCTCACAGCCGCCGCCAATGCCGCCGCCGGCCAGGCATCGGAGGTGGCCCAGGCGTCCAACGAATCCGCCGGCAGCGTGCAGAGCGTGGCCGCCGCCACCGAACAGATCAACGCCTCCATCGCCGAAATCGCCCGCCAGGTGGTGGAGGTGAACAATGTCACCCGCGCCGCTGTGGAGGATGCCACACAGACCACCCGCACCATGGATGGGCTGCAAGGGGCCGCCACCCGGATTGAGGAAGTGGTGACGCTGATCCAGGGCATCGCCGCCCAGACCAACCTGCTGGCGCTGAACGCCACCATTGAGGCGGCACGCGCCGGGGAGGCCGGCAAGGGCTTTGCCGTGGTGGCCAGCGAAGTGAAGACCCTGGCGACCCAGACAGGCAGGGCCACGGAGGATATCGCCGCCCAGGTTGCCAGCATCCAGCGGGAAACCGGGGCCGCCGTCAGCGCCATCAACCGCATTGCCTACACGATCGACAAGATCGGGGAGATCACCACGGCGCTCGCCGCCGCGATTGAGGAACAGCAGGCCAGCACCAACGAGATCGCCCGCCGGGTGCAGGATGTGGCCAATGGCACCCAGGCCGTCTGCAACGCGGTGCAGGGGGTCAGCGAGGCCGCCGCCAATACCGGTGGGGCCGCCAGTTCGGTGCATGGCACGGCATCCGACGTGACGCGCCAGTCCGAGGTGCTGAATGTGGAAGTGGACAAGTTCGTCAAAACCCTGATCGCGGCGTAATGCCGCCGGGGGCTGGGGCAGCAGAACCCCACTCCAGCCCCCGGAAACGCAGCCTTTCCAACCCCGTCCGGGCAACCGGGCGGGGTTTTCCATTTGTGCCAAGCATGGGTGACGGCCATGTCCGGGCCTTGCTTTCGCCCTGTGACAGGCCCATGACTCTTCTTATCGTCAATCTGGGGTGCCGTGGCTGGCGGATGCGTCGGCGCGGCTGAGATCATACCCATCGAACCTGATCCGGGTCATGCCGGCGAAGGGAGGATGTTTAGCCATGTCCCTCACCATGTCTTCATCACAACCGCGTGTCGCCCTCATCGGCGGCGGCATCATCGGGCTGGCCATCGGCTGGCGGCTGGCGCTGGCCAGCGCGTCGGTGGATATTTTTGAACGCGACGCCGCTGCCGGCCAACGGGCCAGCCGTGCCGCCGCCGGGATGCTGGCCGCCGCCGTGGAGGCAGAGCCGGGTGAACAGCCCTTGCTGCCGCTCTGCCTGGCCAGCCGGGAAATGTGGCCCGACTTCGCCACCGAACTGGAAGCCGCCAGCGGCCTGCCCGTCGGCCTGCGCCGCGAAGGCACCATGGTGGTGGCGCTGACCCGCGATGATGTGGAAACGCTGCGCAGCAATTACGAGTTCCAGCGCGGGCTGGGGTTGGAGATCCACTGGCTGACCGGTGCCCAGGCCAAGGAGCGGGAGCCGTTCCTGAACCCGCGCACGGCCGCCGCCGTCTATTCCCCCCGTGACGGGCAGGTGGATAACCGTCTGGCCACAGCGGCGCTGCGCGTGGCCCTGGCCCGGGCCGGCGGACGCCTGCATGAAGGCACACCGGTGACGGGGCTGGAGATCAGCGCCGGCCGCGTTACCGGCGTGCAACTGGGCGACCGGGTGCAGGCGGCGGACAAGGTGGTGCTGGCGGCGGGGGCCTGGTCGCGCCTGCTGCCCGGCCTGCCCGCCCCGCCGCCGGTGCGCCCGGTGAAGGGGCAGATGCTGTCCATCGCCATGGACCCGGCCGCCCCGCTGTTGAACCATGTCGTCTGGGGCCCCAAATGCTATCTGGTGCCGCGCGCCGATGGCACGCTAATCGTCGGTGCCACGACGGAGGAAAAGGGCTTTGACGAGCAGATGACGGCGGGCGGCGTGCTGGCCCTGCTGGAAGCGGCTTGGCGCACCCTGCCGGGGATCGAGGAACTGCCGATCCGGGAAATGTGGAACGGCCTGCGCCCCGGTTGCCGCGACGACGCGCCCATCCTGGGCTGGGCCGAGGGGGTAGAGGGGCTGGCGCTGGCCACCGGTCACCACCGTAACGGCATTCTGCTGGCCCCGGTGACCGCCCATACCATTGCCGATCTGGTCTTGACCGGCAAACTGGACGAAAAGATCGCCGGCTTCGGTGCCGCGCGCTTCGCCCGCCCCGGTGCGGCGGCCGCCTGAACTGGGAAAGAGATGATGATCAATGTGAATGGCAAGGATCGCCAGCCGGCGGATTATGCGCTGACATCCATCATGGCGGCGGACGGGATCGACCCGCAGGCGCGCGGCATCGCCGTGGCGCTGAACGGTACGGTGCTGCCGCGCGCCCGCTGGGCCGACACGGTGCTGTCCCCCGGCGACAAGGTTGAAATCGTCAAGGTTCTGCAGGGCGGCTGACATGAATCACAATCCCCTTCTTTCCGCCGATCCGCTGAAGATCGGCGGCAAAAGCTTCACGTCACGCCTGTTTCTGGGCAGTGCCGGCTATCCCAACCAGCAGGTCTTCCTGGACAGCCTGGCGGCGTCGGGGGCGGAAATCCTCACCGTTTCGGTGCGCCGGGCCGACCTGACCGGCTATGGTGAGGGGTTGCTGGATCTGGTGGCCGGCAAGGTCTGGCTGCTGCCCAACACGGCCGGCTGTGCCACGGTGAAGGATGCCGTGCTGACGGCGCAATTGGCACGCGAAGCCATGGATACCAACTGGATCAAGCTGGAACTGATCGGCGACCGCGAAACCCTGTACCCCGACGTGGAACAGTTGCTGCGCGCCGCCGATGAGCTGGTGCGCGATGGTTTCACCGTGCTGCCCTATTGCACCGACGATCCGGTGGTCTGTCAGCGGCTGGCCGATCTGGGCTGTGCGGCGGTGATGCCGCTGGGGGCCCCCATCGGCACGGGGCTGGGCATTCTGAACCCCTATAATATCGAACATATCTGCCGCACCAGTTCTGTGCCGGTGGTGCTGGATGCTGGCATCGGCACGGCCAGCGATGCCGCCCTGGCCATGGAACTGGGCTGTGATGCCGTGCTGTTGAACACCGCCGTCTCCAAAAGCACCGATCCGGTGCGCATGGCCGCCGCCATGCGGGCCGGCGTGGAAGGCGGGCGGTTGGCCCGGCTGGCCGGTCGCATCCCCAAGCGTCACCGGGCCGAAGCCTCCAGCCCCGAACTGGGGTTGATCGGCGGGTGAGCCAGCGCCGGCCCCTGCCCTGCCTGCCCCTGCTGCTGATCACCGACCGCCACCAGACCGACGATCTGGTGGCGACGGTACGGGCGGCAGTGGCCGCCGGCTGCCGTTGGGTCTCCCTGCGGGAAAAGGATCTGCCGCTGGCCGACCAGCAGGCATTGCTGGACCAGCTCCGCCCGCTGCTCTGTGCCGTGGGGGGGGTGATGATGGTGCATGGGAATGTCGATCTCGCCCGGCAATGCCGGGGCCTGCATCTGCCGGCGGGCGGCGATGTGGCGGCCGCCCGCGCCGCCCTGGGGCCGCAAGCCTTGATCGGAATTTCCTGCCATCATCCGGCGGAACTGAAAGCGGCGGCAGCGGCGGGGGCGGATTACGCCACACTCAGCCCGATTTTCCCCAGCACCTCGAAACCCGGTTACGGCCCCGCCCTGGGGCCGGCGGCGCTGGCGGACGCGCCTTTGCCGGTGCTAGCCCTGGGCGGGGTGGGGCCGGACAATCTGGCTGTTTGTCGGAAAGCCGGGGCCGCCGGGGCCGCCCTGATGGGCGGGCCGATGCGCCAACCGACGCAGATGGCGGGGTTGGCCACCATCTGGCGGGGTATCGACGATAAAATGCCGCTGGCATAGGGTTTGACGATCGCGCGCGATGGGTCCATATCGGCTTGCTACAAAGCCGTTTTCCCAGCGACAGGCCTGACCTTGACGACCAGCCGCTTTCCCTCCGCCGCCTCCCCCGCTGCCGCCCACCGGGTGGCGAACTGGCTGTTGCTCTGTGCGGCCATGGTCTTCGCCATGGCCATTATCGGCGCCATCACACGGTTGACGGAAAGCGGGCTTTCCATCACCGAATGGAAGCCGATCAGCGGCGCCATCCCGCCTCTGTCAGAGGCGCAATGGCTGACAGAATTCGAGAAATATAAGCAGATCCCCGAATATCAGGTGCTGAACCGGGGGATGAGCCTGGAAGAATTCAAGCATATCTTCTTCTGGGAATGGTTCCACCGGCTGTGGGGCCGGCTGATCGGCGTGGTGTTCGCCCTGCCCCTGGTCTGGTTTGCCCTGAAAGGCATGATCTCCCGCCCCATGCTGCCCCGGTTGGTGGGGCTGTTCCTGCTGGGCGGACTGCAGGGTTTCATCGGCTGGTTCATGGTGCAATCCGGCCTGTCGGAACGCACCGATGTGTCGCATTACCGGCTGGCCCTGCATCTTTCCATGGCGCTGATCCTCTATGCCCTGTTGATCCGTACCGCGCTCAGCCTGCGCCATCCGGGGGCCGGGCCGCGGGCGGAACTGTCCCCGCTGGTCTGGCACGGGCGGGCGGCGCTGGCGCTGGTGGGGATCACCGTGGTCTGGGGGGCCTTTGTCGCCGGGCTGGATGCCGGCTTCGCGTACAATACCTGGCCAACGATGAATGGCGACTTCATGCCGCCAGAGGTCTGGAACCTCTCCCCCGCCTGGCTGAATTTCCTGGAAAATACCGCCGCCGTGCAGTTCACCCACCGCTGGCTGGCGATACTGACCGCACTGGCCGTGCTGAGCTATGTCTGGCGCATCGGCCAGCGCCACGATGTGGCCGCCCGCGCCAAACAGGTGGCGCTGGGGCTGGCGGCCGGCGTGCTGGCCCAGGTGGGGCTGGGCATCACCACCCTGTTGCTGGCCGTGCCGGTGGCGCTGGGGTCCGCCCACCAGGGCGGGGCCATGGTGGTGATCGGCCTGCTGGTCTGGTCACTGCACACGCTGCGCCGGCCGGGGATTTAATCCGTTCCCTCAGGCGCCGGGCGCTGCCTCCGGCAGCTTGGGCTTGCGCGGGCACGTGCCCGCGGGCCAGCGGTCGCTGGCCTCCAAGGGTCATGGAACATGACCCTTGGTGTGTTTCCCTACACCCGCTCAAACCGCGCCGGCTTGCCGAAGAAGCGGGTGGCCAGCGGGGTGATGCGGGCGGCCTCCCCCGTGGTCAGGAACTGCACCTGCCCGCTGCCGGGCCGGTCAAATTCCGGGTGGCGTTGCAGATAGGCGGCCAGACTGCGCGCCGTCAGGTCCGGTTGCGACAGCACCTCCACCCCCTGCGGCAATGCTGTGATAAAGGCATCGGCCACCAGCGGGTAATGGGTACAGCCCAGCATGACCGCCTGGGGCGCGCCACCGCCCAACTGGCCCAGCAAGCCATCGGTATAGCGGTGGATGGCCTCGCGTACCTGGGCCGGCGGGGCATCGCCTTCGATCAGCCGCACCAGTTCCGGGCAGGCCTGCTGCACCACGCGCACTTCCGGGGCACGGTGGCTGATTTCACGCGGATAGGCGCCACTGTCCACCGTGCGGCTGGTGGCGAAAATGCCGATGGTGCGCGGCGGCCCGGCGGGGCGATCGGCGGCCAGATCGGCCATCCAGGGCACGCCGGTAATGGCCTCCACCATCGGCACCAGCACGCCCAGCACCCGCCGGCCGGGATAGGCCCCGTCCAGCCAGGTCTGTTGCAGGCGACGCAGGGCCACGGCCGAGGCGGTGTTACAGGCCAGCACCACCAGCCGTGCCCCCTGGTCGAACAGGCGGGACACGCTGTCCAGCGTCAGTTGATAAATCTCTTCCGGGGTGCGGTCGCCATAAGGGGCGAAATGATGATCGCCGAGATACAGGAAATCATGCGTCGGCATGGCATCATGCAAGGCACGCAGCACCGTCAGCCCACCATGGCCGGAATCAAACACACCGATCATGAAACAGGTCCACCCAGACTACCGAATTTCCTGGGTTTAACATGGGATCATGGCGATGGAAGGGCCATTGCGACAGGGCAGCCCCTTGCCAAGCGGCCCCCGCCTGTGCGTAATTCCCTGCGCGCTTGTTAGGCATACCCCGCGCTGGAGATATTTCTGCACCATGTCCGTGCTGTCGTCCCGTACCCTTGTCGCCGCCGCCCTGCTGTTCAGCGTCGGCACCGCCTATGCCGCCCCCGACAAGAGTGAGCCGGTCGGCCCCACCATGGGGGACATTGTGCGCCAAGCATCCCAGCCGGCGCCCAAGGCCGCAGCACCGCTGCCCGCCGCCACGAACCTGCCCACCATGGGCGATATCGTGAAGCAGACGGAAGCCCAGGCCAAGGCCACCCAGCACAAGGCCCCGGAAGGCTGCACCCGCCCCAAGCTGCCGGGCGACGTGCCGGATGGCACCAAGGCCAATGAGGAGGAAATCCGTCAGGCGCAATTGCGCGTGAAGGCCTATGTCACCGAGTCGGAGGAATTCAACCGCTGCCTGGACGCGCTGGTGCAGGCCAATTACAGCCGTCTGTCGGTGCATGAATATCTGTCGCTGACAGCCCAGCATGACCTGACCATCTCCGCCATGCAGTTGTTCGCCGAACGGTTCAATGTGCAACTGCGCGCCTTCAAGGCCCGCAATAACGGCGCGGCACCGGCGGCCAAGCCGTAAGAGTCCGTCCAAGAGCTTTCACTTCTTTTCCAATCGCTTAACCGTCATTCCCGCGAAGGCGGGAATGACGGTGGGGAGAGGTCAAGGGTTCGAAAGACGCGATAACTTTCCGGACAGACACTAAGTAATCCCCTATTCCGCTGCCAGGGCCGTCAAAACCGGTTCCGGCAGCGGTTGGTCGAAGACGATATGGGCCAGGGTGGCGGATTTTCCCCGCACCCTGAAACCCAGCGGTTTGCTGATACGGGGCAGGATCACCTGCCCGCGCGCTTCCGGCTCCAGCACCATTCCCGCCAAGCTGGCCCCGCCGGACGACAGATCCACCAGCCGGGTCGGCTGGGCCGCCGCCCCTTCCAGCCTTGTTTCACAGGGAATATCAACGTTATACCGTTTGGCCCCGCGCCGGTCGGCGTCGGGCGTGGCTGTGCGCACCACGCGCACCAGCAGCTTGTGCAGGTCCTCGATGGCGCCAGCCACGGCGGCGGCGTTACCGCTGACCATCTGGGCCTGGCTGCCGCTTTCCGCCGCTTCCTCTGCCACGTTGCCGATCAGTTCCGCCACCTCCCGCGCGGCGGCGGTGGTTTCCTGCACATTGCGGCTGATTTCCCGCGTCGCGGCCGCCTGTTGCTGCATGGCCCCGGCAATATCACCGGCAATGGCGTCAATTTCCGCGATACGGCTGCCAATGCCCTCTACCGCCTGCACGGCATCGCCGGTGGCGCGGCGGATATCCTGGATACGGGTGGTGATGGCGTCGGTTGATTGCGCCGTCAGCGTCGCCAGATGCTTCACCTCCCCCGCCACCACGGCAAAGCCCTTGCCGGCTTCCCCGGCGCGCGCCGCCTCGATACTGGCATTGAGCGCCAGCAAATTGGTCTGACTGGCAATCTGGGCGATCAGGGCCGCCATCTCCCCAATACCGTCCACCTGGTGGCGCAAGGTTTCAATCACCCGGGCAGCATCATGGCCCTGGGCCACGGCAGCCCCCGTGCTGTCGCTGGCATGGGCGATCTGGGCAGCAATGTCGTGGATGGTGGCCGACAGTTCCTCTGTCGCAGCGGCAACCGCCTGGGCATTGGCCAACGCCTGTTCCGCTGCCGCCGCCACCCCGCCAGAGGCCTGGCCCACCCGGCCGGCCCGGCTGGCCAAGGCACCGGCATCATCCGTCATGGCATGGGTGCGGGCCGCGACATCAGCCACCGCCCGCGCGCTTTCGCGTTCCACCGTATCCGCCATGGCCTGCACAGCGCACAGGCGTTCGGCGGAAACACGACGCTCACATTCCGCCGCCTCCTCCGCCGAACAGGCCAACCGGGCGCGCAGCACCCGCAACCGGTCCGTAACGGGGGCGAATTCCAGAATCTCCGCCGGTTCAATCGTGTGATTACGCGGATTTCGGGTGATGGCTTCCAAATGCTGGCACAGCCGCGCCAGGGGGGCCCGGATGGCCAGGCGCAGCAACCAGCCGGCCAGCAGGGAAAATAGCAACGCCACCACACCCAGGGCGATGAAGTCCCCATTCAGCCCCTCGATCCGCGCCAGGGCTGCCGCCACATCGGGCTGCGGGCCGGTCAGGTCACCCCGCAGGCGGGACAATCCGACCAGGCCGATACCACCCAACCCCGCCATGGCCAGAAACATGCCGAGAAAGGCGCCATGCAGCCGGCTGCCGATGCTGCGCCAGAGCAGCCCCATGCGCCCGGCCAGCCTTGTCGGCCGCAATTCACCATGGTGCAGCCGTACCGGCAGCTCATCACCCCGGCGCATGGCGGCATAAAGCTGTTCGGCCGCCGCCACGTCGGCCCGTTCCGGCCGGGTGCGCACAGACAGGAAGCCGGTGACGGTTCCCCCCTCCACCACCGGCGTCACATTGGCCCGCACCCAGTAAAAACGCCCATCCTTGCGCCGGTTCTTCACCAGCCCCTCCCAGGGGCGACCGGCCTTGATGGTGGCCCACAGGTCGGCAAAGGCCGGTTTGGGCATATCGGGATGACGGACAATATTATGCGGCCGGCCAATCAGTTCGGCGTGTGTGAAGCCGGATGCCTTGACGAAAGCCTCGTTGGCGAACTGGATGCGTCCCTGCGGGTCCGTCCGCGATACCAACACATCCTCGGCTGATACCAACCATTCCTGTTCCGCCATGACCCCGCCCCCAGTCTGAATTGCGGCGGGAATTTAAGTAAAGTCATGTCCCCTGAATTTGACGTAGATCAGACTGACGATGTATTTCGCCCTTACCGGGCAATGTTCGCCATAGGAAAAAGGATAGGTGTAGCAATATTGCACAATCATTAATCTCTAGTGGCATTTCCATGGCAGCGATTTTTTCTTCAAATGCGGCAGAACATTTCGTTCACCGAAGAAAATTTCCTCATAGATTCAATAGGCTGTGAGCAGGCCAGGGGATTGCCAAACAAAAACCCCCGGCGGATGTCTCCGCCGGGGGTCTTCGCATTCAGGCCAGTTCGGCTGAACGGCGTGGGACTTAGAAGTCCATGCCGCCCATACCGCCC
Organism: Azospirillum sp. RU38E; assembly: GCA_943370215.1. Taxonomy (GTDB): domain Bacteria; phylum Pseudomonadota; class Alphaproteobacteria; order Azospirillales; family Azospirillaceae; genus Niveispirillum. Next base: position 46,111 of record CALRQC020000033.1, on the reverse strand, counting down.
ATGCCACCCATACCACCCGGAGCGCCACCACCAGCGGCCGGCGGCTGCGGCTTCTCGCCGATCATCGCCTCGGTGGTGATCAGCAGGCCGGCGATGGAAGCGGCGTCCTGCAGGGCAGCGCGCACAACCTTGGTCGGGTCGATGACGCCGAACTTGAACATGTCGCCATATTCGCCGGTCTGGGCGTTGAAGCCGTGGTTGGTGTCAGCCTGCTCCAGCAGCTTGCCGACGATCACGGAGCCATCGAAACCAGCGTTCTGGGCGATCTGACGAACGGGGGCCTGCAGGGCCTTACGGACGATGTCGATGCCGAACTTCTGGTCCGCATCGGCGGCCGTCAGCGCGCTCAGGGCCTTGGTGGCGTACAGCAGGGCCACGCCGCCGCCGGCGACGATGCCTTCTTCCACTGCGGCGCGGGTAGCGTGCATCGCGTCGTCAACGCGATCCTTGCGCTCCTTCACCTCAACCTCGGTCGCACCACCGACGCGCAGAACCGCAACGCCGCCGGCCAGCTTGGCCAGACGTTCCTGCAGCTTCTCACGGTCATAGTCGCTGGTGGTTTCTTCGATCTGGGCCTTGATCTGGGCGATGCGGGCCTCGATGTCAGCCTTGGCGCCTTCACCATCAACGATGGTGGTGTTGTCCTTGGAGATCGTGACCTTCTTGGCGCGACCCAGCATGTCCAGGGTCACGTTTTCCAGCTTGATGCCCAGATCTTCGCTGATGACCTGGCCGCCGGTCAGGATGGCCATGTCTTCCAGCATCGCCTTGCGACGATCACCGAAGCCCGGGGCCTTCACGGCGGCGATCTTCAGGCCGCCACGCAGCTTGTTGACCACCAGCGTGGCCAGGGCCTCGCCTTCCACATCCTCGGCCACGATGACCAGCGGACGCGACGACTGCACGACGGCTTCCAGCACCGGCAGCATGGCCTGCAGGCCCGACAGCTTCTTTTCGAACAGCAGGATGTAGGGGTTTTCCAGGTCCGCGACCATCTTGTCGGCGTTGGTCACGAAGTAGGGCGACAGGTAGCCGCGGTCGAACTGCATGCCTTCGACGACATCCAGCTCGGTCTCCAGGCTCTTGGACTCTTCAACCGTGATCACGCCTTCGTTGCCGACGCGGGCCATGGCTTCGGCGATCTTCGCACCGATGAAGGCTTCACCGTTGGCGGAGATGGTGCCGACCTGGGCGATCTCGTCGTTGGTCGTGACCTTGCGGGAACGGGCCTGGATGTCGGCCACGACGGTGGCAACAGCCAGATCAACGCCGCGCTTCACATCCATCGGGTTCATGCCGGCGGCAATGGCCTTGGCGCCCTCACGGACGATGGCCTGGGCCAGCACGGTGGCGGTGGTGGTGCCGTCGCCGGCCAGATCGGCCGTCTTCTGCGCCACTTCCTTCACCATCTGGGCGCCCATGTTCTCGAACTTGTCAGACAGTTCGATTTCCTTGGCGACCGAGACACCGTCCTTGGTGATGCGGGGAGCGCCGAAGCTCTTCTCGATCACGACGTTGCGGCCCTTCGGGCCCAGGGTCACCTTCACGGCGTCGGCCAGAATATCCACGCCGCGCAGCATCTTGGCGCGGGCGTCGGAGCCGAACTTAACTTCCTTGGCAGCCATTGTTTTCGTCCTTCGAATGAATAGGGATCAGATAGGGTTCAGTGAACCGACTCAGGCGTTCAGCACGCCCATGATGTCGCTTTCCTTCATGATCAGGTATTCGACACCGTCGATCTTCACTTCCGTACCGGACCACTTGCCGAACAGAACGCGGTCGCCGGCCTTCACGTCCAGGGCGATCAGCTTGCCGGACTCATCGCGGGCACCGGTACCAACCGCAACCACCTCGCCCTCCTGGGGCTTTTCCTTGGCGGTGTCGGGGATGATGATGCCGCCGGCAGTCTTCTGCTCGGATTCGACGCGCTTGACCACGACGCGGTCGTGCAGCGGACGGAACTTCATGGATCTCTCCCTGAGATAGGCAAAAGTGTAAGGCGCAAGCCTCGGTGTTAGCACTCACGCCCAGTGAGTGCCAAAGACCTATTCATCGTCCCCCCTCCTGTCAAGGGCGCGCTTGTCATAATTCGGGGGCATCTGGATGACAGTTTGGCAGCACTCTGGCGATGATGCTGCTAATCATTTGATATAAAAGGATATATTCACAAACAGGCCAAATGGTGCCACGCTTCCCATGGTGCATTGCGGCACCGGTTTGCAAGGGGAAGGAGGTTCCATGAGCGCTTTGGCTTCAACCCTGTCCATCCCGGGGCAGAACATATCGTCCCTGTCCCGGCAATTGCAGGATTACCGCCTGACCACGGCGGAGATTCTTTACCACATGCCCGACCATCCGGGTCTGCTGCAAACCTATATCTGGCAGGAACTTGATCTGGCCCCGCGTTACCCGGTGCTACGGCGTTTCCTGGATTTCTGGGGCCGGGAACTGGATGGCAAGCTGCATTCCGTGCGGGTGGCCCAGCTTGATATCGTCTCCCCTGGCCGGATGCGCCATATCGATGCGCTGCTGACGCTGCAATAGGGGCCAGCGCCGGGCGGGGTATCGGTTGCATCGGTGACTGGACAAATACGCCTGATCGTTGCATCCCATTGCGGCCATTTCCGCATCCGGGGTGTCCCGCCCATGTTTGCCCTTTTGTTCCGTTGGTTGCGCAGCCCCCGCCCCCGCGTGGGGGAAGCGTCGATGACGCGGCGGCTGCTCTGGCTGACGGGCTGGGTTTTTGCTGTCTGCGCCAGCCATGTCGTCGCCATGGTCTGGCTGGAAGGCATGGGGCTGGGCGATGCGCTGTGGCTGACGGCGACCACCATCGTCACCGTCGGCTATGGCGACCTGTCGGCCAAAACCGATGCCGGGCGGCTGGCCACGGTGGGCTTTCTCTATGTCGGCGGCATCTTCGTGGTGGCCAGTCTGGTGTCGGCCCTGGTGGAATGGCGGGCGGATCAACTGGAACGCAAGGCCGGCGGGGCCTGGGGGTGGAACTTGTCCAACCATCTGCTGCTGATCGGGGAACCGTCCGGCGATATCACCCAGCATATCGGCCGGCTGGTGGATCAGGTGCGCGCGCATGAAGATTGGGCGGGTGTGCCCGTGCTGCTGCTGACCCGGGCGTTTGCTGACAGCCGGCTGCCATCCAGCCTGGGGGACCGGGCCATTGTGCATGTCACCGGCAGCGCCGCCGACCCGCAGGCCCTGGCCCGCGCCACACCGGAAAAGGCCCGCGCCATGCTGGTCTTTTCCGCCTCCGAAACCGACCGGGAGGCCACGGCGCGGGTGCTGGATACGGTGCTGCGCCTGCGGGAGGTGAATGCCACCGCGCCCATCATCGCCGAATGCGTGGATGCCGGCGACCGCGACCGGCTGGTCCGGCTGGGGGCCGCCCAGCCGATGCGGGTGATGCATGGCTATCCCGAAGCCGCCGCCCGCGCCATTGTCAGCCCCGGATCGGAAGCCCTGATCGAACAGCTTTTCACGGCGGAAGGCGATGAATGCCGCCGCATCGACCTGCCCCGTCCCTGGTCCGGCCCCTGGCTGGACCTGCTGACCCGCATCGCCGGGGCCGGCATCGGCACGCCCATCGGCTATCGCTGTGCCCAGACGGGTGCCGTGCTGTCCAACCCGCTGGGCCAGCAGATCAAGGCCGACGCCCTGTTCCTGATCGTCGGTGACGATCGTCAGGCCAAGGCGGCAGCCGATGTAGCACGGGTTCTATTCGGGTGAACTATAGTGCCGGCTGCCCCGGCAGGGGCAGCTCCGTTGTCTCCTTCACCGTGGAGACAACGATCATGCTGTTCAGTTCCCGCACACCCGGCAGTTTGGACAGTTTCTCGAAGAACAACTGTTCATAGGCTTCAATATCCTGGGTCACGATGCGCAGCAGGAAATCCACCTGCCCCATCAGCACGAAACATTCCTGCACCTCCGGGATGCGGCGGATGGAGGCGCGGAAATCATCCAGCATGTCACCGCTATGCGCCTCCAGCTTCACATGGCTGAAGATCAGCACATTCAGCCCCACTGCCTTGCGATCCAGCAGCGCCACCCGGCGCTTGATCACCTTATCCTCCTCCAGCCGCTGGATGCGCCGCCAGCAGGGGCTTTGGCTCAACCCCACCTGATCGGCGATTTCCGCCGCCGTTGCCGATCCGTCCTTCTGCAACAGGCCCAGGATTCTCCAATCCAAGCCATCTAACTCTTTCTGCATAAAAATTCCTCCACTGGTTCATAATCAGCAAAATTCATGCACAGATTATCCCCAGTGAAGGAAACTTGCAAAGAAATGCCCCAGCTTCTCCGATAGGGTGGCGTCATTGTTCTTCATGCTCTACCGGGGCCGCCACGATGTCTTCCGCCTATGAAAATCACGCCAGCCTGACCGTTTACCGCGACCAGCCGACGGGGGCGTGCATTGCCCTGGCGGTGCATCGTGCGGCCAGCGGGGTGATTACGCCTGTACCGTGGCAGCGCCTGCAGGGCGTTGATCTGGGCGAGGCGGTGGATGCCGCCTTGCGCGCCTCCCGTTCCACCCGCGCCTTCGCCATGCTGGTGACGGATGACGCGACGGGCCTGAATGAAGACCCGGCCAGCGTTCTGTCCCGCTGTCTGGCCCGTGCCGACCATGATCGGCTGTCCGTCGGCCCGGAAATGCGCGGCGCCAGCAAAACCGTCCCCGCCCATTTCGTCGCTGCCGAGTGAGATCCATGCCCGCCCCCACCCTGACCCCGCCGCCGCAGGAACAGCGCCCCACCGATCCGGGTCGCACCGCCTGTTTTGCCGTGCTGGCGGAACCGGACCCGGCCTCGCTGCCGCGCGTGCTGGAACTGTTCGCCAAGCGCGGGCTGGTGCCGTCCTCGGTCCAGTCCCGCCTGTTTGAGCCGGATGAGACGCTGCATGTCGATGTGCAGGTGCCCACGCTGACGCGCGACGAATCGGACTATATCGCCCGCTGCCTGCGGGCCATTCCGCTGGTGCGGCAGGTGCTGACGTCGGAACGTCACCGCGCGTTGGCCGAACCGCAGGCGCTCATCGCCTGAAGCTTTTATGCGCGTCCCGCCGCCCCGCTGAACAGTGGACAGGGGCGGCGGCATGGGCCATGTTCCGCGCGTGAACGCACCCGGAACGACAGGCCATCCCCATGCCCACCGATACCCCAGCCGCTGACCCCGCTGCCCTGCCGGCCGCCGATGGCAGCCCGCTTTATCTGGTGGACGGGTCTGGCTTCATCTTCCGCGCCTATCACGCCCTGCCGCCGCTGAACCGACCGGACGGCACGCCGGTGAATGCCGTGATGGGCTTCACCAATATGCTGATGAAGCTGCTGGCGGAACTGAAGGCCGAGGCCGTGGCCATCATCTTTGATGCCAAGCGGCTGAATTTCCGCAATGAATTCTATCCCGACTATAAGGCCCACCGTCCGGAGCCGCCGGAAGATCTGCGCCCGCAATTCGCCCTGATCCGCGAAGCGGTGGACGCCTTCAACCTGCCCGGCATTGAACTGGAAGGCTATGAGGCGGATGACCTGATCGCCACCTACGCCCGCCAGGCCCGCGCCCTGGGCCGCCCCGTCACCATCGTCTCATCCGACAAGGACTTGATGCAGTTGGTGCGCGATGGCGTGCGCCTGCTGGACCCGATGAAAAACCGGCTGATCGGCCCGGATGAGGTGTTTGAGAAATTCGGCGTCACCCCCGACAAGGTGGTGGATGTGCAGGCGCTGGCCGGCGACAGCGTGGATAATGTGCCGGGCGTGCCCGGCATCGGCATCAAGACGGCGGCCCAACTGATCACCGATTATGGTGACCTGGAAACCCTGCTGGAACGGGCCGGCGAGATCAAACAGGCGGGCCGCCGCCAGAAACTGCTGGAGAATGCCGACCTGGCCCGCATTTCCAAACGGCTGGTGAAGCTGGAAGAAAATGCGCCCGTGCCGGTGCCGGTGGAAGAACTGGTGGTGCGGGAGCCGGACAGCGCCCGCCTGCTGGAATGGCTGGGCATGCAGGGGTTCCGCGGCATCATCGCCAAGGTGAAGGCCGAAATCGCCGCTGACGGCACACTGGCCGATGGGGCCGTGGCCCGCGCTATTGCTGCCGGCGGATCGGAACAGCCGCGCCGCGACCTGCGCGCTGCCCTGGATGGCCGTTCCTACGCCCCCACCCCCGCCACCGCCCCGGCAGAGATGCGGGCCGATGCCCATATCCCCCGCCCCGGTGCCGTGGAACATCTGCTGGTGGTGGAAGAGGCTGACCTGGAAGCCTGGGTGGCAGAAGGGCTGGAAGCCGGCATCGTCGCCGTGGATACGGAGACGGACGGGCTGACGCCGACCCGCTGCAATCTGGTGGGCATCTCGCTTTCCACCCGGCCGGGCCGCGCCTGCTATATCCCCATCGCCCATATCGATCCGTCCACGCCCAAGGGCGATCAGGGCGGCCTGGATTTCGGCACTGCCCCGCCGCCGCCCAAGCAGATCGCCCTGGACCGGGCCATGGCGATCCTGCGCCCGCTGCTGGAGCATCCAGGCGTGCTGAAGGTCGGGCATAATATCAAGTTCGATTGGCAGATGTTCGCCAAGCATGGCGTCACTGTCACCCCCATCGACGATACGATGCTGCTTTCCTACGTCATCGGCGGCGGCAAGCATGGCCATGGCATGGATGAGCTGGCGCAGCGCCATCTGGGCCATAGCTGCATTTCCTATGATGAGGTGACGGGCACCGGCAAGGCGCGCATCACCTTTGACCGGGTGCCGCTGGACAAGGCCACGGCCTATGCCGCGGAGGATGCCGACATCACCCTGCGCCTGTGGCATGTGCTGAAACATGACGTGCTGGCCGACCGCATGGTGACGGTGTACGAGACGATTGAACGCCCGCTGGTGCCCGTGGTGGCGCAGATGGAAAGCGACGGCGTGCTGATCGACCGCGCCGTGCTGCGCGAATTGTCGGGCGATTTCGCCAAGCGCATGGTGGAGCTGGAAGCGGAAATCCACGCCCTGGCGGGCCGCAGCTTCAATGTCGGCAGCCCCAAGCAGTTGGGCGAGATTCTGTTTGATGAGATGAAGCTGACGGGTGCGAAGAAAAGCGCCAAGACCGGCGCCTATTCCACCGACAGTTCGGTGCTGGAAGAATTGGCCGACCAGGGCGTGCCGATCGCCCAGAAGGTGCTGGACTGGCGCCAGTTCGCCAAGCTGAAATCCACCTATACCGACACGCTGGCCGAACAGATTGATGCCAAGACGGGCCGCGTCCATACCAGTTTCGCGCTGGCCATCACCTCCACCGGTCGGCTGTCCTCCACCGATCCCAATTTGCAGAACATCCCCATCCGCACGGAGGAAGGGCGCAAGATCCGCCGCGCCTTCGTGGCGGCACCGGGCCATGTGATGCTGTCCGTGGATTACAGCCAGATCGAATTGCGGCTGGTGGCGGAAATGGCCGGCATCCCGGCCCTGCAACAGGCTTTCCGCGACGGCATCGACATTCACGCCATGACGGCATCCCAAGTGTTCGGCGTGCCGCTGGCCGAGATGACGTCGGAAATCCGCCGCCGGGCCAAGGCGATCAATTTCGGCATCATCTATGGCATTTCCAGCTTCGGCCTGTCGCGCCAGTTGGGCATCACGCCGGGCGAAGCCGGGGCCTTCATCAAGGCCTATTTTGAGCGGTTCCCGGAATTGCAGACCTATATGGACAAGACCAAGGCGGAAGCGCACGCCCAGGGCTATGTCACCACCCTGCTGGGCCGCAAATGCTGGATTCCCGGCATTCAGGAAAAGGGCGCGCGACGTTCCTATGCCGAACGCCAGGCCATCAACGCCCCCATCCAGGGCACGGCCGCCGACATCATCAAACGCGCCATGATCCGCCTGCCCGCCGCCCTGGCCAATGCCGGGCTGAAGGCACGGATGCTGTTGCAGGTACATGACGAACTGTTGTTCGAAGTGCCGGAAGCGGAGATCAATGCCACGGCGGCCCTGGTGAAACAGGTGATGGAAACCGCCACCGATATCGGCGTGCCCCTGGTAGCCGAGGCTGGGCATGGGAAGTCCTGGGCGGAGGCGCATTGAGGGGGGGATCGCCCCCCCTCAAAGGGCCGTAAACCAGCCACCATCCACCGTCACCTCTTCCACCATGCGGGTGACGACACCCAGCTTCAAATCCTTCAGCAACTGGCACAGCAGCTCCCCGTCGATCAGGTCGATGGCGGGGGCACCGGGGCGGATGGCTTCATCCTTGGCGGCCTGGGTAAAGGTGCCGGTGGTGATGATCAGGCCCTTATCCGCGCGGCCAACCATGGCCCCGCGGAAATCCCGCACCACCGAGGCACCGACGGACCCCTGATAGCGCTTGCACTGGAATGCCACCTGAAAGGTGACAAGGTTGACGCGCAGCACACCCTGCCCGTCAATGCCGCCATCCCCCGTCTTGCCAGTGACTTCCACCTTTACAAAGCCGGCTTCCCGCAACAGGCGCTGTGACAGGCGCTCAAACGCATCCGGCGTGATATTTTGTAGAGTACGAAGTAATATCTCCCGCCAGTCCAAAGATTCTGGTTCAAAATCATCCACCTCTGCATCGATCTCAGTTTTTGATGCAGATTTCGCATTAATACCTGCTCTAACTAATGCCGGTACTTTTGCAAGTTGTTCATCGGTGATTTTTTCACCCTCGTCAGTGAGGGTCCATACCCCCCGGGCGCTGTTGGTTATCAACCCGGATTTTGCTAGGTAGGTTTTTGTCCAACCCAACCGATAAGATAGTCGTGTAGTTCGGCTGTCCTTTCTGGTTAAATTTTGGATATTTTCTGGAATGTTTTCTTTTTTTATTATTTTTTCGATCAATTCATCATTGCTTGCCGATCCACCCAAATCACGCAGAGATTCAATTACAGGCCTAAGCAAGCAACGCAGTAAGGGGACGCCATGATTATCCGTATCCAATTTCATTATCATACCATTCCTTTTCTGAATTTAATTGGAGGCAAAAGAAATATGAATGAAATGACTTTAAGGCACCTCACACCCTAGCAGAAAATTTCCAACAGCAAAGTTTTGCACAGCAGAGCACCAGAGCGGGCTGTGGTTGCGATTAAAGGCAGCCCCCTACAGCTCTATACCTGAAGAGTAACGTCCCCCCCTTTTGAATTACAACCCATTACGATTGCCTCCGCACAGCAAAAAGGCCGCCGGGTTGCCCCGGCGGCCTTTTCACGTCTCAAACAACCTGAACAGATCAGGCTGATCCGTTACCGGATCAATCGTTCTGCTGGCGGCGCTTCAGAGCGGCACCCAGGATGTCGCCCAGCGAGGCGCCCGAGTCGGACGAACCGAATTCGGCCATCGCGGACTTCTCTTCCTCGACTTCCTTGGCCTTGATCGACAGGCCGATCTTGCGGGAACCGCGATCGACCTGGGTGACCTTGGCATCGACCTTTTCGCCAACGGCGAAGCGGTCGGGGCGCTGCTCGGAACGCTCACGGCTCAGGTCAGACTTGCGGATGAAGCCGGTGAAGCCTTCACCAACCTCAACCTCGATCCCGCCTTCGGTGATCTGGGTCACGGTGCAGGTGACGACATCACCCTTCTTGACGCCAGCAGCTGCGCTCTCGAACGGATCGGAAGCGAGCTGCTTGATGCCGAGGGAGATGCGTTCCTTCTCAACGTCAACGTCCAGAACCTTGACCTTGACCTGATCGCCCTTCTTGTATTCCTGGATCGCCTGCTCGCCGGGGGTGTTCCAGTCCAGATCGGACAGGTGCACCATACCGTCGATGTCGCCCGGCAGACCAACGAACAGACCGAATTCGGTGATGTTCTTGACCTCGCCTTCCAGCTCGGTGCCGCCCGGGAACTTCTCGACGAAGGCTTCCCAGGGGTTCTGCATGGTCTGCTTCAGGCCCAGGCTGATACGGCGCTTCACCGGATCCACGTCCAGCACCATCACTTCCACTTCCTGAGAGGTGGAAACGATCTTGCCCGGATGGACGTTCTTCTTGGTCCAGCTCATCTCGGAGACGTGCACCAGACCTTCGATCCCCGGCTCCAGCTCCACAAAGGCGCCGTAGTCGGTGATGTTGGTGACGCGACCCTTGAACTTGGCCTGCGGCGGGTACTTGGCTTCCACGCCTTCCCACGGATCGGCTTCCAGCTGCTTCATGCCGAGGCTGATGCGCTGGGTCTCGGAGTTGAAGCGGATGACCTGGACCGTAACGGTCTGGCCGATCTGCAGGGCTTCCGACGGGTGGTTGATACGGCGCCAGGCGATATCGGTGACGTGCAGCAGACCGTCAACGCCGCCCAGATCAACGAACGCACCGTAATCGGTGATGTTCTTGACCACACCCTGCAGGATCTGGCCTTCCTTGAGGGAGGCGACCAGCTCGGAGCGGGCTTCCGCACGGCTTTCTTCCAGCACGGCGCGGCGGGAAACGACGATGTTGCCGCGCGAGCGGTCCATCTTCAGGATCTGGAACGGCTGCGGCGTGCCCATCAGCGGGGAGATGTCGCGCACCGGACGGATATCGACCTGGCTGCCCGGCAGGAAGGCCACGGCGCCATTCAGATCGACGGTGAAGCCACCCTTGACGCGACCGAAAATGATGCCGGTGACGCGGCTCTGGTCGGTGAAGGACTTCTCCAGCAGGGTCCAGGCTTCCTCGCGCTTGGCCTTCTCACGCGACAGAACGGCTTCACCGTTCTTGTCTTCCATGCGCTCCAGATAGACCTCGACGGTGTCGCCGATCTTCAGCTCGACCGGCTGGCCCGGAACGGCAAATTCCTTGAGAGCAACGCGACCTTCAGACTTCAGGCCAACGTCGATCAGCACCATGTCGTTGTCGATATTGACGACACGACCCTTGACGACGGTGCCTTCCAGGCTGTCGGCGGAGCCGAACGATTCTTCCAGCAGGGCGGCGAAGCTTTCCTTCGCGGCGGAAACCTGTGCCATGTAAACTCCAATGGGCAGACTGTTTCGGGTTGATCCCAACGGCGCTTCCACCCATCCCCGGCACGCCCGAACCGGTTCTGTGGCTTCACCACCGCCGCGCCGGGCACCATACCCGGCGGCTTTTTACAAAACCGGCCCGAAGGTCGGTCTTCTTTTCCCGAAGAGGGTGGCAGTGCGTGCCCCCCTTGATGAAAGCCCATGGCTACGCCACCGGACCGGCGGCGAGGACGTTCAATAGCAGAACGCGAGCAAAGCCAGCGGGGCCATATCCGGCCCCCGGCAGCGCATCGCGTCATGATCCTTCATGCCCTTCGGGGCAAGGCGGGCTATATAGCTGGAAACCGCCTTCGCCGCAACCGGTAGAGTCGGCATGGAGGTGCAGCAAAGCCGCCCTGCTGCCGGGCTTCTCACAATCTGGCGCGGACCACATCCATGGCCGCCTGGAATGCCGCTTCGGGGCCGAGGCTGGAATTATCCAGCACCACGGCATCGTCCGCCGGGATCAGGGGGGCAAAGGCACGGGTGGTGTCACGTTCATCGCGCGCCCGCATGTCGGCCAGCACGGCATCGAAATCAACGCCCGCCGCTTCCCCGCCCAGTTCCCTGAAGCGGCGTTCGGCCCGCACCTCCACCGAGGCGGTGACGAACAGCTTCACCGGCGCGTCGGGGCAAATGACGGTGCCGATATCCCGCCCGTCCAGCACCGCCCCCGCAGCCCCGCCCGGCGGGTTGGCCGCGAAGCCGCGCTGGAATTCCAGCAAGGCCTGCCGCACGCCGGGATAGGCCGACACGATGGAGGCGGCCTGCGCCGTATCATCCTGGCGCAAGGCCGGATCGGCGGTCAGTTCGGCAATCTGCCCGGCATCCAGCGCACGCGCCGCCGCCATGGCCGCTTCCACATCGCGCACATCCTGACCGCTTCGGATCATGGAGAGGCCCACCGCCCGGTACAGCGCCCCCGTATCCAGCAACGCATAGCCCATGGCTTGGGCAACACGGTGGGCCAGCGTGCCCTTGCCGCTGGCGGCGGGACCATCGATGGCGATGACAGGCTTGGTGGACATGGGCGTCAGGGCTCCCCGGAGCGGCAATGGATAATCACGGCGGCACCCTTGCCCGCGCAGGGCTGGAGCGTCAAGCCGCACGGCAGGACGACCGCCATCAAGATGGCGTCATCCTGCTTATCGGCCAAACAGGCCGGTCATTCATTGACCTGGGTCAGACGCCCAAAAATAGGGGTCAAAGTTTCAAGCCACGCTGCTTGGCGGCGCTGGTGAAGCTCTCCTCTGCCCGTTGCATGATCTTGCCGGCCCAGGCCTGCCCCAGTGCCATGGATTGCTGGATGATCTGGGGCATTTGCTGCAGGCTCTTCCGACCGATCGGCGTGCGATAGAAGGCGATGAGCTGATCCATTTCATCGACCGTGAAATTGCTGGCATATAGTGCCTCGAACCCCTGTATCAGTTCCGGGATTCCATCCTTCAGCGCCGGCCGCATATGGTCTTGCACCAGGCTGTGGATATCCTTCTCCCGGCCAGGGTTCTGGGACAGCAAGACTGTTTCAAGCTGACGGGTCACCCCTTCCATCATCTGCTGGCTGAGCGCGGCTGCTCCCGTCACCTCTATCAAGGCCCGCGCCTTTTCAAGGCGCTGAGCATCGTCACCCGGGGCGGCCAGTGCCGGTTGACCCACATAAAGGATTCCCACCACAGCCAGGGTTGCAAAACGCCGCATCAGCATGATTTCCCCTATTTGGCGCAATCCACCAAAGATAAGCCCTTATAATGAAAACCGCCATGAAAACCCGCCAAAGAAAAACCCGCCGGGGTGCCCCGGCGGGTTTTCTTTACTTAAATCAAATCGCTCTGGTCCGAGGTTAAACTCAGCCCAGCGCCTTCACCATGGTCGAACCCAGGCTGGCCGGGCTTTCGGAGACATGGATACCGGCGGCGCGCATCGCTTCCACCTTGAACTCGGCGGTGTCGTTACCGCCGGAGATCACGGCACCGGCATGGCCCATGCGGCGGCCCGGCGGGGCGGTGCGACCGGCGATGAAGCCGACGACCGGCTTCTTCAGACCGGAAGCCTTGATGTACTCCGCACCATTCACCTCAGCGTCACCACCGATCTCACCGATCATGATGATGCCTTCGGTTTCCGGATCCTTGGCGAACATCTCCAGCGCGTCGACAAAGTTGGTGCCGTTGACCGGGTCACCGCCAATGCCGATGCAGGTGGTCTGGCCCAGGCCAGCCGCCGTCGTCTGCGCCACCGCCTCATAGGTCAGCGTGCCGGAACGGGACACGATGCCGATCTTGCCACGCTTGTGGATGTGGCCCGGCATGATGCCGATCTTGCACTCGTCCGGGGTGATGACACCCGGGCAGTTCGGACCGACGAGGCGGGTCGCGCTGTTGGCCAGGGCACGCTTGACGCGCACCATGTCCAGCACCGGAATGCCCTCGGTGATGCAGACCACCAGCGGCAGTTCGGCATCGATGGCTTCCAGGATGGCGTCGGCGGCGAACGGCGGCGGCACATAGATGACCGAGGCATTGGCCCCGGTCTTCGACACGGCATCGGCCACGGTGTCGAACACCGGCAGGTCCAGATGCTTGGAGCCGCCCTTACCGGGCGTCACGCCGCCGACCATCTTGGTGCCATAGGCGATGGCCTGTTCGGAATGGAAAGTCCCCTGCGCGCCGGTAAAGCCCTGGCAGATGACCTTGGTGTCTTTGTTAACGAGAACGGCCATGTTACGCGGCCTCCTTCACGGCCTTCACGATCTTCTCGGCAGCATCGGCCAGATTGTCGGCCGACAGGATGGGCAGGCCGGATTCGGCCAGGATCTTCTTGCCGAGATCGACGTTCGTGCCTTCCAGGCGGACAACCAGCGGGACATGCAGGCTGACTTCGCGGGCGGCGGCAACGACGCCTTCCGCAATCACGTCACAGCGCATGATGCCGCCGAAGATGTTGACCAGGATGCCTTCGACATTCGGATCGGACAGGATCAGCTTGAAAGCGATGGTGACGCGTTCCTTGGTGGCGCCGCCGCCAACGTCCAGGAAGTTTGCCGGCTCACCGCCATACAGCTTGATGATGTCCATGGTGGCCATGGCCAGACCAGCGCCGTTCACCATGCAGCCGATGTTGCCATCCAGCTTCACATAGTTCAGGCCGTGCTTGGTGGCCTCGGTCTCCGACGCCTCTTCCTCGTCCTCGTCGCGGAGTTCTTCCACGTCCGGATGACGGTAAAGGGCGTTGTCGTCGAAGTTCACCTTCGCGTCGAGCGCGATGACATCACCGGCACCGGTCACGACCAGCGGGTTGATTTCCACCATGCTCATGTCCAGGTCGATGAACGCCTTGTACATGGCGGTCATGAACTTGGCAGCGGCGTTCACCTGCTTGCCTTCCAGGCCCAGGGCGAAGGCGACCTTGCGGGCGTGATAGCCCTGCAGGCCCTGCACCGGGTCGATGGCGACCTTGGTGATCTTCTCCGGGTGGCTGTGGGCCACATCCTCGATCTCCATGCCGCCTTCGGTGGAAGCGACGATGGTGACGCGGGAAGAGCCGCGGTCCAGCAGCATGGACAGGTACAGCTCGCGCTTGATGTCAGCACCTTCCTCAATATAGAGGCGCTTGACTTCCTTGCCTTCTGCACCGGTCTGCTTGGTGACCAGCACCTGGTTCAGCATGGCGGCGGCATTGGCCTGCACGTCTTCCACGCTCTTGACGACGCGGACGCCGCCCTTGCCGTTCGGGTCGTTCTGGAAACGACCAGCGCCACGGCCACCGGCATGGATCTGCGACTTGACCACCCAGACGGGGCCGCCCAGCTCCTGCGCGACCTTGGCCGCTTCCTCGGGCGTATAGGCAACGCCGCCGCGCGGAACCGCGACACCGTACTTCTTCAACAGGCCCTTGGCCTGGTACTCATGAATATTCATAGGTCAGCCGTCTTGCTCTGGATGGGAGACGGGCCGGCCGCGACGGGGTGTCAACGGACCGCGCGCAGGGTCCGTCCCCACGCGGGCGGCACTTTAGCACTATGCCAACCGGGATCAACCGTCCAAAGGTCCCTCCCATGCACATTGATTTGCGCGCTGCCGCACGAAGCGTCCGGGCCCCCACCCTTGGCGGCGCAAGGGCCCGGAATAGGCCACTGATTGAAGGGCACGCATCTGCAGCAGGGGTGCCATGTAACGGCGGCAGGTCCACTACAAGGGCAATTGTTGCGCTGGGTGAAACATTGCGTCCCGAATATGCCAGATAGTGGCAAAGCGGATTCTGGGTCATGCTGGTTCCCACGTTGAACCCTACCAAGACGGAGTTGCACCCCATGTCCCGTACCCTTATCGCCGGTCTGTTCGGCGCCGCCCTGCTGCTGACCGCCGGCCAGGGCATTGCCCAGGATCTGACCCAGGATCCGGCGGCTGTGAAGTCCGGCACCTACGCGGTGGAGCCGACCCACACCAAGGTTGTCTTCGCCATCAACCATCTGGGCTATTCCACCTATTATGGCAGCTTCCCCAAGGCCGAGGGCACGCTGGTGCTGGACGCCGCCAACCCGGCCAAGTCGGTGCTGGATGTGACGGTGGATGTCACCGCCATCTCCACCGACCTGAAGGAACTGAACGAACACCTGCTGTCGCCCGACTTCTTTGACGGCGCCAAGTTCCCCAAGGCCACCTTCAAGAGCACCAAGGTGGAACTGACCGGCAAGAACAAGGCCAAGGTGACCGGTAACCTGACCCTGAAGGGTGTGACCAAGCCGGTGACCCTGGATGTCACCTTCAACCAGGCTGGCCCGAACTTCATCAACAAGGTTTACAGCGTCGGGTTTGATGCCACGACCACCATCAAGCGTTCCGAATTCGGCGTCAGCGCCTATGTCCCCGCCGTGGGCGACGAGGTGACGCTGCGCATCGGTTCGGAACTGCAATTGAAGAAGTGATGTGATGCGGCGCGGGCGGTTCCCCCGCTCGCGCCGCTCCATCTTTCCAAGGAGACCGGGGCCATGACGGGCACGGTAACGCATGATGGCCAGCACGACCCGCGCTATGGCGGGGTTGCGATGGCGCTGCACTGGGCGACGGCCGCCGCCATTTTCCTGATGCTGGCCAGCGGGTTGACCATGACCCGCATGGCGCCGGGTATGACGGCCTTCAATCTTTATCAATGGCACAAGGCGCTGGGCATTACCGTGCTGGCGCTGACGCTGATCCGGCTGGTCTGGCGCCTGAGCCATCGGCCGCCGCCCCTGCCCGATGCCATGCCGGCCCTGGAAAAGCTGGGGGCGCGGCTGGCCCATCTGGGCTTTTACGCCCTGCTGCTGGGGCTGCCCTTGTCTGGCTGGCTGCTGGTTTCCGTCTCCCCCCTGAACCTGCCGACCAGTTGGTTCGGCTATTTCCTGATCCCGCATCTGCCGGCCCCGGCCGATGCCGCGATGCGCCAGACCCTGAACAGCCTGTCGGAAACGGCGCATGGGCTGGGCGGCTGGACCCTGCTGGCGCTGTTATTTGTGCATATCGCTGCCGCCCTGCGCCATGCGCTGATCCTGCGCGACCATGTGCTGCGCAGTATGCTGCCGCGCTGGCTGGCCCCCCGGAAAGGTTGATCATCATGATGTCCGCACTGAAACGCCTGCTGCTGGCGGGCTCCACTGTTGCCCTGTTGGCCCTGCCCGCCGCCGCCGGCGAATGGCAGGTGGAGGGGGCCCAGTCCCGCCTGGGCTTCACCGGGGTGCAGTTGGGCCAGAGCTTCCAGGGCAAGTTCGAGAAATTCAGCGCCAGGATCGATTTCGACCCGGCCAAGCCCGAGGCGGGCGGCAAGGTGGAAGTGCTGATCGACATGGCCAGCGCCAAGACCGGCGATGCCCAGCGTGATGGCAGCCTGCCGGGTGCCGACTGGTTCGCCATCGATAAATTCGCCCAGGCGAATTTCACGGCGACCACGTTCCGCCGTACCGGCGACAATGCCTATGAGGCTGAGGGTACCCTGACCATGAAGGGTGTCAGCCGCCCGCTGGTGCTGCCCTTCACCCTGTCCCCCGATGGCACCGCCACCCGCGCCAAGGGCAAGGTGACGCTGCTGCGCAGTGATTTCGGCGTCGGCCAGGGCCAATGGGCCACCGACCAATGGGTGGCCCTGAAGGTGGATGTCGATTTCGACCTGAAGGCCGTGCCAAAGGGTTGATCTTGAAATAGGGGGGGCGGGCTTTCCCGCCCCCTGTCACAGCCCCCGCAGGAAGGCGATCAACGCCGTGTTCACCGCTGCGGGGGCTTCCTGCTGCACCCAATGGCCGGCACCTTCCACCAGGGTGGTGCCGCGATAATCGGTGCAGGTAAGGCCATCCATGGCCTTCAGCGCCTTGTCCATGCTGGGCATCCGCAACACCCCGTCGAACTGTCCGGCGATGAAGCAGGCCGGTACGCTGATCGGCACGCCATGCCAGGGTGCCGTCAAAGCCCAGTTGCGATCCAGATTGCGGTACCAGTTCAGCCCGCCACGATAGCCGGTGCGCGCAAAAGTATCGGCATAGAAGCGCACATCCGCCTCCGGCAGCCAATCGGGCAGCACATCCACCGGTGCACAGCCCTGTACCAGACCGATATCCGGCACAAGGGACGACCAGCCGCGCCGCGCCTTGACCCCGTCCCCCGACGCGCCCACCAGCAAACGGCGGTGGGTTTCATAGGGATCGGCGGCCAGATCGGCCTCCGCCACGCCCGGTTCCTGAAAATAGACCATGTAGAACCGGTCCATCCCCTGGGCGCGGGCCATGCTGATCGGGCCGCCCTGGTCGCCGCGCGGCGACCAGGGCACGGCCAGCCCGGCCACGGCGTGGAACCGGTCCGGCCGCAGCAAGGCGGCGTGCCAGGCCACCGGCGCCCCCCAATCATGGCCGATGATGGTGCACTGATCGATGCCCAGCGCATCCAGCAGCGCCACCTGGTCGCCCACCAGATGCAGGATGGTGTAATCCCCCACATCATCCGGGGCATCGGTGCCGCCGTACCCCCGCATATCGGGCACGATCACCCGGTATCCCGCCGCCACCAGGGCCGGCACCTGATGGCGCCAGCTATGGCCCAGTTCCGGCCAGCCATGGCAGAGCAGCAAGGCGGGGCCGCTGCCATGATCCTGATAAGCGATGCTGATCCCGTTGGCCTGCACCTGCGGCATGGCGTCTACTCCCCGGTGATTGGGCCGGGATCATAGCGGTGCCAGCCGGACACCGCCATGCCGCACCATCCCCCGGCCGCTAGGTTCTATCCGGCGCGGGATTTGAACGCCTTCAACCGCCTGTTAAAGTCGGCCGCCAGTTTCTCCATCCGTTCGGTGGATTTGTTATAGGAATCGGCATCAACCCGACCGCGCGTCTTACCCTCCGCAGTCAGACAGGCCTGATATTCCTCGGTCGCGCTGATATAGGCTTTTACCATCTTCGCCGCCTCCCCCATCTCTGCGGCGGTGGCGGTGCTGCCGTCCGGCAAGGCCGGGGGATCACCAATTTCACAGCCAGCCCAGGCCGGGCTGCTGCACATCATCAGGCTGGAGATTGCGAGCACGGCAACGCCGCCTTTTCGCATGGTGCGGATATGCTTGAGTTGGATACGCATCTGCCCTCTCCCATCCGATTGCCATGGTGGAACAGGACCGGTGACCGCGTTGAGCGCGATCCCATCCTTCACTGTGCGCGTATTCCGCGACAGTCCACCGGGAATGACTGGTTAATTGGGCAGCCGGCCACCTTCTCTTCCACAATAAGGAAAAGGTATTTGTGCAATGCAGCAACGTCAATAGCCTATCGTAAGGAAATACCTCTTTGGCACGATGCTGCATCGCCGACAGTTGGACATGCAAAAGCCCGCGTCCGACGGGCGGACGCGGGCTTTACAAACCGGGACGGGATGGCCAAGCCACCCCCGACCAACAAAAATCAGCCAGCGCGAGACTTGAAGGTCTTGAGCTGCTTGTTGAAGTCAGCAGCCAGCTTTTCCATCATCTCGGTGGACTTGTTGTAGGCGGTCATGTCGACCTTGCCCTTGCCGGCGGCTTCCAGGCAGGCCTGATATTCCTGGGTGGCGGTGATATAGGCCTTAACGGCCTTCATCGCGGTGCCCATTTCCTCGCTGGAAGCGGTGGCGCCATCCGGCAGCGTGGGCGGGGTGCCCTGCTCGCAGCCAGCACCAAAAGCGGTGCCAGCAGTCAGCGACAGGAGGGCGGCAGAGATCAGCAGAGCGGCGGTTTTCATGAAGGTTAGTCCTTGATAAGGTGATACAAGATTTCGATCGTCAATTCGGTCGCGTCTTGTCCAGGGTGGGTGAAATAAAAACGCCACCAGCGGATGGATACGCTGCAACCTACGCATCCACATCAATAACCAAGATTGAATAGCCTGATTACTCTGACGCGCGATCGATGAGATACTTTGCTTGACCGTCACCGTCAATTGTCAGCACTTCCATTGCTGCCATGCAACACGTGCATTGTCTAAAATGCAATCAAAATGCATCAACAGTGACACGAAAACCTTAAGAGGTAGCGGTTGCGAAATGGTTAACACCACAAACAAAAACCCCGCGCCATCAAGATGGCGCGGGGTTTCTGTCGGGGGTCCGGTCCAGCAGGACCGGACAGGTATCAGCCTTCGGCGGAAACCTTCTTGGTCACGTCGACCAGAACCTTCACCGCATCGACGGACTTGTCGAAATTGGCCTTCTCCTCGGCGGACAGCTCGATCTCGATGATCTTTTCCACGCCCTTGGCGCCGATGACGGTCGGCACGCCGATATAGAGACCATCAACGCCATACTGGCCGGTCAGCTTGGCGGCCACCGGCAGAACGCGCTTCTTGTCCTTCAGGTAGCTTTCGGCCATGGCGATGGCGGAAGCGGCCGGAGCATAGAAGGCGGAACCGGTCTTCAGCAGGCCGACAATCTCCGCACCGCCGTCGCGGGTGCGCTGCACGATCTTGTCCAGCTTCTCCTGCGTGGTCCAGCCCATCTTCACCAGATCCGGCAGCGGGATACCGGCGACGGTGGAGTAACGGACCGACGGGACCATCGTGTCGCCATGGCCGCCCAGCACGAAGGCGGTAACGTCTTCGACGGACACGCCGAACTCTTCGGCCAGGAACCAGCGGAAGCGGGCGCTGTCCAGCACGCCGGCCATGCCGACCACCTTCTCCGCCGGCAGGCCGGAGACTTCCTGGAACAGGCCGACCATGGCGTCCAGCGGGTTGGTGATGACGATGACGAAGGCGTTGGGGGCGTGTTCCTTGACGCCGGCGGCCACGGCCTTGATGACCTTGGCGTTGATGCCGACCAGATCGTCACGGCTCATGCCCGGCTTGCGCGGCACGCCGGCGGTGATGATCACCACGTCGACGCCAGCAATGTCGGCATAGTCGGAGGTGCCCGAATAACCGGCGTCAAAACCGGCAACCGGCGACAGCTCGGCGATATCCAGCGCCTTGCCCTTGGCGACGCCGGAGAAATCCGGAATGTCGAGCAGGACGATATCGCCCAGTTCCTTCTGGCCGGCCAGCAGAGCCAGCGTACCGCCGATTTGGCCGGCGCCGATCAGGGCGATCTTCTTGCGTGCCATGGGTCATTCCCTTCGAGTAGGTCGGATCAGGAAAGTAAATTTCGTCTGGAGCAACCGCGAGGGGGCTTGCTTTCAACTGGCCGCGACGCGGGTGACCCTGGGCCGGCTGCTTAGCCCGAAATGATGCAGTGGGCAAGCCGACAAGGGTCGAGGGTGGGGGAAGGCTGGCAAGCGCCTGCAGCAACCCCCTCATGCATCCCGTCCGACAGGCGGGCAGGGCCGGCCGATCAATGCGGGTGGCCGTGCCCATGGTCATGGGCATGGCCGTGATCATGGGCATGATCCGCCACCTCACCGGTGCGCAATTCCCGGATGGACTGGCGGCTGATCTGCCAGGCGGCACTCAGCGACAGCCAGGCCATCACCAGGGCCACGGCAATATCCGGCCAGCCCGTGCCGGTGCCGAACACGCCCAGCGCCGCCACCATCACGGCGATATTGCCCAGGGCATCGTTGCGGGAGCAGAGCCAGACACTGCGCATATTGGCGTCGCCCTGCCGCCAGGCATAGAGCATGATGGCGGTGCCGACATTGGCGGCCAGGGCCAGCGCGCCGACCCAGCCCATGGTTTCCGCCGTCGGCACCCGCCCGCCCAGCACATTCAGCAGCGATTGCACCGCCACGAACAGGCCGATACCGCCCATGGAAAGCCCCTTCACCAGGGCCGCCCAGGACCGCACATGCAGGGCGGCCCCCAGTACGAACAGGCTGATCCCGTAATTGGCGGCATCGGAGAGGAAATCGGCGGCATCCGCCTTCAGGGCGACAGAGCCGGATTGCAGGCCGGCCAGCATTTCAAAGGCGAACATGCCACCATTGATCAGCAAGGCCAGCCACAGCACCCGGCGATAGGCCGGGCTGGTGGGGCCATGGGTCGGGGTGGGGCAGCAGGAAGCGGACATGGGATTTTCCCTTGTCAGGAGGGTAAGCTGCCCGGAAAGATGGACCCTGTAGCCGCTACAGGGTCAAGGGGGTTAGGGTATGAAAAGTGATTACCGCATCGGCGATCTGGCCCGCGCCACCGACACGGCGGTGGAGACGGTCCGCTATTACGAGCGTATCGGCCTGCTGCCGGAACCGCCCCGCACCGAGGGCAATTACCGGCTTTATGGCGAGACCCACCTGAACCGGCTGCGCTTCATCCGCCGGGCGCGGGCGCTGGGTTTCCATCTGGATGTGATCCGCGACCTGCTGGGCATGGTGGACCGGCCCGACCAGCCCTGCGCCAGCATCGACCAGTTGGCCCGCGCCCAGATGGCGGAGGTCGATGCCAAGATCGCTGACCTGACCCGCCTGCGCGCCGAACTGGCCCATGTCGCCAACCAGTGCCATGGCGGTACCGTCCGGGAATGCCGGATTGTCGAGGCGTTGAGCGGTGGGGAGGGGTGAACCTGACCGATTGAAAACCTGATGGAGCACAGGGGAGGGCTTGGCTGCTGGTCGGTGTCTCCGTTATGCACGCAGTATTCGCATACGTTCGGATGCGATTAAGGGGTGTGTGGTTTAGAAAATACAACCATTATTGACGCGATGAATAACCGGCGCTACACTTTCTAGTGTGTACGGGTTTTTGTGTCCGTCTGAGGTTTTATGTTTATCATCAATATTTTATAGATATTTGCCGGGGTGACGATAGTACTGAAAACAAAACGTGGAAAATATTTAAGTGTCAGTCCAAGAATTTTCACTGATTTTCCAATTTCCTAACCGTCATTCCCGCGAAGGCGGGAATCCAGAATCCGCGCTGTCGTATGGATTCCCGCCTTCGCGGGAATGACGGTGGAGAAAGGGCAAGGTTTCGAATTCATCTCTATTGGGAATTTTAAGGAGTCTGTATCGAATGTTTTGAAAGTACATGAAGTTCACAGCGTGCTGTAAACGGGGGGTGACATGGCCGTAAACAATCTCCTTATTCTGACGCATGGTAACAACCCGTCGTCGGTGGGAAACCCCTTTGCGAATGTTGGCAAGACGGCTGGTGTTGCATCGCCGGATGGTCTGTTCACGCCAGCCAAGGACAATGCCGGGGTGGTGTCGGCCAAGTCCACCAATGGCCCCGTTACGGCGACCGACAGAGTGGAACTCAGCGGCTTGGCGCAGGCACTGACGGGCCAAGCCGCCGCCTTCTTCAACCAGATGGATGAGAAGGAGCGGGGCACGCTGGAAACCCTGGTCAAATCCGGCAAGGTCTCTGTCGATGATGCCGTGAAGGGCCTGCAATTCTGGGCCGATGATGTGACCTTCACCAAGGCCATGACCCTGGTGCCCCCCTCGGCGCAGGAGACGGATCAGGCCCGGCAGCGTGACGATTCGCGGGCGGCGTTCGCGTCGGATTTCCAGGAATTCGCCGCCATCAGCCGGGAGAATGAGGCGCGTAGCGAAGAATATATCAAGGCCGTGGAGAGCGGGAGCGGCGATGTGGCGGCGGCCCGCGAACGGTTGGACGAGGTCTCGGCCCGCTATCGGCAGGCCTCGGCCAAAGCGCGCCAAAGCAACGCGGCCATGGGGAATACGGGGCTCGCCATTCAGGCCGGGTTTCAGCAGCGTTTCCAGGCCGTGGCGGACGCCAAGGCGGCATCCGGCCACCCGGATGGCGGCGCGCCCGCCAATGCCGACAACAAGGCGGCGGCGGACCGGCTGGCCGCTGCCGGGCTGGGCCAGCTTGACCTGAAAGAAGCGCGCCGCCGGTTCGCGGCCAGCATTACCGATTTCCCCTATTAAGGGCCGGCTCCCCGCGCTTTTTGAAAATCAAACGGGCTGGTTGCCGCCCCGGTCCTGACCGATCTTCATGCGGCGGGTATTTTCTTGGGCGGGCAAGGTTTTTGCGATACATGTATCGCATCCGAGGATAAGGAAATCGCCATGCCTGTCAGCATTCGGCTGGAAGCGGATATCGAACGTCGGTTGGAGGGGTTGGCCAAGGCCACCGGGCGGACCAAGGCGTTCTATATCCGTCAGGCCATCACCGAACATTTGCAGGATCTGGAAGACGCTTATCTGGCGCAGGCCGAACTGGAGGCTGTGCAGGCGGGACGGGCCAGGACCACACCGCTGGACGACCTGCTGCGGCGCTATGATGAGAAGCTGACGGGCTGAGAATGGCCTGGGAAATTGCCTTTTCACCGGCGGCGGAAAAGGCGTTGGACAAACTATCCGTGCAGGATGCCCGCCGCATCCTGGCCTTCCTGGATCAACGGGTGCGACCGCTGGATGATCCGCGCGCCATTGGTGAGGCGTTGCGTGGCCCGCTGGCAGGCTTCTGGAAATATCGCGTTGGCGATTACCGGATCATCGCCCATATCGAAGATGGCAAGCTGTCCATCCTGGTACTGACCATCGGCAATCGCCGGGATGTCTATAAAAAGGGCTGATCTGCCCCCCCCCTTGAAAACCAAACGGGCCGGAGGGGATATCCCCCCGGCCCGCCGGTTGCCTCCCCGGTCGTGGAGGCGCCAGGACAGGTGGTGCCTGGATTGTTACGCGGCGGTACGGATACCGGCGCGCACAACCTTCTCGTCCACCTGGTCCTGGAATTGGGTGAAGTTGGCCTCAAACCGCCGCGCCACCTCATGCGCGGTGGCGTCAAAGGCGCTCTTGTCTGCCCAGGCATTGCGGGGCAGCAGCACATCGGCCGGCACCCCCTCGCAGCCTTCCGGCACGGCCAGACCGAAATTCGGTTCCGGCTTGTGCGCCACACCGGCCAGCTTGCCCGACAGGGCGGCATTTACCAGGGCGCGGGTATGGCCTATCTTCATGCGGCTGCCGGTACCATAGGCGCCGCCCGTCCAGCCGGTATTCACCAGCCAGCAATTGGCGCCATGGGCCTGGATCTTCTGCCCCAGCAGCTTGGCATAGGCGGTGGGGTGGCGGGGCATGAAGGGCGCACCAAAGCAGGTGCTGAAGGTGGCCTGCGGCTCCGTCACGCCCTTTTCCGTGCCGGCCACGCGCGCGGTGTAACCGGACAGGAAATGGTACATGGCCTGCTCGGCCGACAGTTTGGAAATCGGCGGCAGCACGCCGAACGCATCCGCCGTCAGCATGATGATGTTCAGCGGCTGGCCGCCCAGCCCCGTGTCGGACGCGTTGGGGATGAAATCGATCGGATAGGAGGCGCGGGTATTTTCCGTCAGCCTTGCGTCATCCAGGTCCAGGTCGCGCGTGCCTTCGTCCATGACGACATTTTCCAGCACCGTGCCGAAGCGCCGGGTGGTGGCATAAATCTCCGGCTCGGCCTCGGCCGACAGGCGGATCACCTTGGCATAGCAGCCGCCTTCGAAATTGAACACGCCATTGTCCGACCAGCCATGTTCATCATCGCCGATCAGGGTGCGGCTGCTGTCGGCCGACAAGGTGGTCTTGCCGGTGCCGGACAGGCCGAAGAAGATGGCGGTGTCGCCATTCGCCCCGATATTGGCCGAACAATGCATGGGCAGCACGCCCTGGGCCGGCAGCATGAAATTCAGCACGGAGAAGATCGACTTCTTGATCTCCCCGGCATAGGAGGTGCCGCCGATCAGCACCAGTTTCTTCTTGAAATTGATGACGACGAACACGTCCGAGCGCGTGCCGTCGCGTTCCGGCACGGCATGGAAATCCGGCACCTGCAGCACGGTGAAGCCCGGTTCGAAGGCCAGCCGGTCGGCCAGAGCCGGGCGGATGAACATGTTCTGGGCAAACAGATTGTGCCAGGCGTGCTGGGTGACGATGCGCACCGGCAGCCGATAAGCCGCATCGGCCCCCGCCCACAGATCCTGCACGAAGACCTCGCGCCCCTGCAGATAGGCGGTGACGCGGGCGTGCAGCCGGTCGAACGCCTCTTCCGTGAAGGGCTTGTTCGGGCCCCACCAGATATCAGCCTCCGTCGTTTCCTCCCGCACGGTGAATTTATCGTTGGGGGAACGGCCGGTATGCTGGCCGGTAATGGCGACCAGCGCGCCATCCTTGGACAGGGCAACCTCCCCGCGCTTCAGCGCCTGTTCATACAGGGCACCGACGCTGAGATTCCAATGGGCGGCCTTCAGATTGGCCAAACCCAGATAATCAAGGCCGAAACGGCTGATGACGGGACCAGTCTTTTCCACGGTCGCATTCTCCCTCATGATCCGTGAGGCCGCTGCCCCTTTGGTGGGGCAACACCGATCCGCATCCCGGTCGGCGCATTTTTATGTAACGGCTTTTGTACACTTACCGTTCTCTTTCCGCCGTCGCAACCCTTTCAAGCCTGTGGCTCTGGTTCATCACATCGACGCCCGGCACCTTACATCCCGGCACCGGGCCCGCATCCGCAGGATTTCAATACCCCTCCGGCCGCTTCACCCCCAGGGCGGGGCAGCCCCGGCTAAGCGCCCCCTTGGCCGCCGCATCGCGGGTGGCGGCGGCCAGCGCCTTGGCGGCAGCACTGATATCCTCCCCATGGCGGCGGGTGGCGCGGGCGGTGGCCCGGCCTGTCAGGCTGTCAAAGGCGGTCAGCGCCTCTTCCGGCTTCACCCCGCCATTCAGCCGGTCCAGCAGCATGGCGATGGCTGCACTTAACAGCTCGTCGGCGGCGGTATCGTCGGTTTCCTTCGCCGCCGCCATCTCCCTGGTTTCGTCCATGGCGGCGGCGACATCGGCTGTGTAATCGTCGCGCTGGGCGGTGCAGTTTTCCAGCAGCTTGCCCTTCTCCAGTCGCAGATGCACGGTGGTGGAGGGCGAACAGGCATGGCAGAGCGGGCCATAGGATTCAAAGGCAGCACTATAGCCGGTGATGATCGGTAGCGGTTCCACCGCCGTTACCTCCCGCAGGGCCACCAGCGGGTCGGGCGGTTCCACCGCCACCAGTTTGCTCCCCTCCACCCGCATGGGCAGCAACTGTTCACAGGTCATGCAATTGCCGCCGGTCGCCACCTCCAGCAGGGCCAGCGGCCCGTCGGCCAGTTCCAGCACCGGGTTTTCCGCCGGGGTGACATAGGTCAGCACGCCCGGCAATTCCGCCTCCCCCTTCAGGCTGGCGGCTTTGCCATCCGGGTGGTGGTAAAGCCGCACCTGCGTCGGCACCCCGCCTTCCGGTTCCTTGGCCGGCTCCAGACAGGGTTTCCAACTGGTCAGCAGCCATTCACCCCCCTGGGCGGCAGGCGCGCGGGTGATGCCGGCCAGGGCCAGGCCGGGCATGGTGACGCCCTCTTTCGCCAGTACGGAAGCGGCCTCCGTCTCTTCCGGCGACTGGCAGTCGGCGGGGTTGCGGGCGGCAGCGGGCAGGGTGATCAGGCAGGCGGCAAGCAACAGGAAGGCGGGGCGGAGGATCGGCGCCATGATGGTCCGGTGAGGCAGGGGAAGATACGGGCCAATTTACGCTGCCCGCGCCTGCTTCACCAGCCGCACCAGTTCGCCCCGTGCCGATTCGCCATCGCGCACCCTGCGGCGAAAGGGCAGGCGGGCGCTGTGGGTGCCATCACGCAGGTCGCAGCCTTCCGGGTCGATGCCGGTCATGCGCCAATCCCCCGCCGGCCGTTCCAGCAGCACGGTGGCATAGAGCTGTACCGCATCGGCATGGTCTTCATTCATATGGGCGATGATACCGGCCTCCGCCTCGGCCAGTTCGGCCCAATCCGCCGGGGGCAGGCGCAATTGTTCGGGCGGGATGGCGCTGATCCGGCCGAATCCGGCCACCATATGGCCGCGCCGGGCTTCCACCCGCCAGAGGGCGAAATCGGCAAAGCCGGCATAGGCGCTGGCCGACGGGTGGCGGGCGATGAAGCGGGCCAGCCGCCTGTCATCGCCATCGCGCACGGCACGGCCCAGCAGCGACAGGCGCGGGCCGGTCAGCGTATCGGCATGGCCGCCCGTGCCATCGAACAGCAGGCCGCAGCGCGGGTCACCTTCCAGATTGCGGGTATGTTCAGCCAGCCGGGAAATCAGCAGCAGCGGCGTGGCATCCAGATCGAACCCGACCAGCACCAGGGTCGGCACCGGCCAGCCCACCAGACTGGCATCCTGGCCGGTATGATGGGTGGCCAGCGTGGCCTGCCCGCAACCGCGCATCAGCGTGCGGGCGGCCGCACCGGGATCATTGGCAGCGCCATCACCATCCAGTTGGTCTATCACCATTTTCCGGTTCCCCCGCCAAGTTCGTTACGGCTCTCTTTTGCGCCCTATTCGTGCCATATTGAAATAGAAGCTGAGACTTGGCAAAGCCGTGGCAAGGGGTAGCACGTCGGGATCAACATCCGTCATGCCGCCTGCTTGAAATGTCCCACGGGTTTGTCGCCCTTGCCGGAGAGAACATGTCCCAGACGATCGCGCTGGTCGATGATGACCGCAATATCCTGACCTCTGTATCCATCGCGCTGGAAGCGGAAGGCTATGAGGTGCGTACCTATAGCGACGGGGATGAGGCGCTGCGCGGCATCACCTCCCGTCCCGTCGACATGGCCGTGCTGGATATCAAGATGCCGCGCATGGATGGGCTGGAACTGCTCCAGCGCCTGCGCCAGACCACAGCCATGCCGATCATCTTCCTCACCTCCAAGGATGATGAGACGGATGAGCTGCAGGGTCTGCGCATGGGGGCCGATGATTACATCAAGAAGCCCTTCAGCCAGCGTCTGCTGATCGAACGCATCAAGACCCTGCTGCGCCGCGCCGAACTGGCCCAGGGCAAGGGCGCCACGCCCGATCCGGGCCAGAATCTGGTGCGCGGGGAGCTGGTGCTGGACGGGGCCCGCCATCTCTGTACCTGGAAGGGCAAGGAGATCGATCTGACGGTGACGGAATTCCTGCTGGTAAAGGCGCTGGCCATACGCCCCGGCCATGTGAAGAACCGTGACCAGTTGATGGATGCCGCCTATGGCGAGCATATCTATGTCGATGACCGCACCATCGACAGCCACATCAAGCGCCTGCGCAAGAAGTTCAAGACAGTGGATGACGATTTCCAGCAGATCGAAACGCTCTATGGCGTCGGCTACAAGTATAAGGAATAAGCGCAAGGGCCATCAGATGGCGCTTGCTGTCTGTATTTTCCCGCCGGTGCCGCGCGGTGGCGGTCGCCACCATCCACAAGGGGGCATCCCTGCCCCCTTGTCTCAGCCCCTCCCCCAGGGGACAGCACAGAGATGAGCATGGATTTGCGTAGCCCCGGCCCCCTGGCGGCCGGGACGACCAGCCCTGAGCCGCCGAAAAAGCCGGCAGCGAAGGCGCCCAAGGCCAGCGTCGGGGCGGAAGCGGCAGAGGCCCCGGCCCAGCCCCGGCACCGGCGGCGGCATTTCTCGCCGCTGACGCTGCGCATCCTGGCCGTCAATATGCTGGCGCTGGCCATCCTGCTGGGCGGCCTGCTGTACCTGTCCACCTATCAGCAATGGCTGATCGACAAGGAACTGACCGCGCTGACGACGGAGGCGCGGATTTTCGCCGGCGCGCTGGGCGAAGGCGCCATGCAGCCGGCGGTGGATGAGTTCAACGAGCCGACCAACCAGCTTTCCAATGAACTGGCCCGCCAGATGGTGCGCCGTCTGGTGGAGACCACGGATACCCGCACCCGCCTGTTCGCCCCCTCTGGCGAACTGATGGCCGACAGCCGCGTACTGGGCGGCCCGAAAAGCATGGTGCAGATCGAGGAGCTGCCGCCGCTCCGCGATGGCAACCGGCTGACGGAGCTGGGCATCGCCATCTATGACTACATCGTCAATGCCGTGCCGGAGCGCGAGCATCTGCCAGCCTATCCGGGGGAGGCGGAGCAGAATGCCGATGCCTATCCCGATGTGCAGAAGGCGCTGGTGGGGGAAATCGGCCGCTCCGTCTGGCGGGTGGCCCGCGCCGATGGCCGCACCGACATGCTGTTGACCGTGGCCGTGCCGGTGCAGCGCTATAAAAAAGTGCTGGGGGCCGTCTATATCTCCCGTGGCGGGGCACAGGTGGATACGGCGGTGCGGGAATTCCGCATGGATATTCTGCGCCTGTTCGGCATCACCCTGGGCGTCACCGTGCTGCTGTCCTTCTATCTGGCCGGCACCATCGCCCGCCCGATCCGCCGGCTGGCCAGTGCGGCGGACGAGGTGCGCCATGGTCATGGGCGGCAGGTGGTGATCCCCGATTTCTCCCGCCGCCGGGACGAGGTGGGTGACCTGTCGGTCAGCCTGCGGGAAATGACCTCGGCCATCTGGGACCGGATGGACGCCATTGAACGCTTTGCCGCCGATGTGGCACATGAGATCAAGAACCCGCTCACCTCCATGCGCAGTGCGGTGGAAACGGTGCAGCGGGTGAAGACCGATGAACAGCGCCAGCGCCTGCTGTCCATCATCCATCATGATGTGCAGCGGCTGGACCGGCTGATTTCCGACATTTCCAATGCCAGCCGGCTGGATGCCGAACTGTCGCGCGCCCGCGCCGAACCGGCGGATGTCGGCCAGATGCTGACCATGCTGGCCAATATCCACGATGCCACCCTGGGCAATGCCGAAGCCCTGCGCGAAGCGGCGGCAGAGGCTGGTGGAGAGGTGGCCGATGCCCCCGCCCCGGTGCGGGTGGAGGTGGATTTGCCCAAACAGGGCAAGGGGCTGGTGGTGCCCGGCCTGGAAGGGCGGCTGACCCAGGTGTTCCAGAACCTGCTGTCCAACGCCCTGTCCTTCTCCCCGCCGGGCGGGGTGGTGCGCTTTACCGCCAAGGCCCTGCCCGACCGGGTGGAGGTGGTGTGCGAGGATCAGGGGCCGGGCATTCCCGAAGGCAAGCTGGCGGCGATTTTCGACCGGTTCTACAGCGAACGCCCGAAATCAGAGGCGTTCGGCAAACATTCCGGCCTGGGCCTGTCCATCTCCAAACAGATCGTGGAGGCCCATCAGGGCCGCATCTTCGCCGACAATATCAAAGGGCCGGACGGCACCGTGAAGGGCGCCCGCTTCTCCGTGGTGCTGCCGCGTTGAGGTGCCGTGGACTGTACCACCGCGCCTAGAGTTGTCGTGCATCGGGCTGCTTAAGCGCGATTCCTCCACTTATGGAACAACACCAATTTTGTGAGTTTGAGTATTTGTTTTCTATTCCAATGTTTTGGTCTCCGACCAAGGCCTGAAAGTTAGGTGTTAGTTTCTGTCCGGAAAGTTATAGCGTCTTTCGAAGCCTTGATCTTTCTCTACCGTCATTCCCGCGAAGGCGGGAATCCATACAACAGCGCGGGTCTTGGATTCCCGCCTTCGCGGGATTGACGATTAAAATATTGGAAAATAACGGAAAGTTCTTGGGCGGATTATTACATAAGAGAGATAATGAAATAATTCATGCCTACCAGTATCATGGATGAATGTTCAGTCATTTTCAGCGAGCTCAATAATGACAAGAAAAATGCCTGAATGGTTTGAAGTGGGCGAAGAGGCGACGCCGCTTGTCATGCGCCGCATCGCAGATCGCATCTCAGATATAGATATGACTCCACAGGTTCGATTTGCACCTATGCTGGCACACTGGTTTATGCTTGATACTTTGCTTCTGGCCAATCGGGCTAACCGGGAGGGGATGCACGCCAATGCTCTAGCGCTAACGCGGCAATGTGTGGAAGCGATCAGTATCATCGAACTCGGCGTGTGCGGCCACCCTGAAGCAGAGGCGACATTGCTGAGATGGGATTCGGATGATCTTACGCCGGGCAGGCTTCGGGCGTGGCTGCAAGCTAATGTATGGTCAAGCTACGGCAATGGTCTATGGCAAGAGCCTTGGTCAGCCTTTATGCGGGAGTTTGCTAGCGCGATCCAACCCTACGCCCATTATGGTCGCAGCCTTGCCCAATGGCAGCTTCGGCTTCACCGCATCTATGACACGCACGAACCGAACGGCGACACCCACGCCGTTGCCGAAATGGCTCCACGCGCCTACGACCCGCAAAAGGCGACACGTATTACGCTCTTTCAAGCATTGCTTACCTTCGTGTTAGGCCGGATTTGGGCAGCCGCGTCTCCAACCGATGCCGAATTCTCTGCTTTAATAGGGCGATTAGGAACGGCACTTGGCGAATCCCGTTATCTCGATGGGCATCAGACCAACTGGGGTCAGCAATTTTGGGCAATGATCTGGGAGCGTGGTGGCGGCACTATCCTCGAATAGAGAATCTGCCGCGCTGAGGCGGGGGACTCACGGGGGTGGGGGCATTGAGATTTCTCACCTTATGCCACCTCCCCTATCGTCGCCCCGGCGAAGGCCATGGTGACGCTGGAACGAATCGGAAAAGAGTCAGCAGGTGCAGCAGAGGGCCTTCATCCCGAATGCCCCCCGCCGAACCTCACATCTCCACGCCCAGTTCCTTGGCGACGGTGAAGATATCCTTGTCGCCACGACCGCAGAGATTCATCACCAGCAGCGTGTCCTTGGACAGGGCAGGCGCGATGCGGGCGACGGCGGCCAGGGCGTGGCTGGGTTCCAGCGCCGGCAGGATGCCTTCGGTGCGGGCGCAGAGCTGGAAGGCATCCAGCGCCTCCCGGTCGGTGGCGCTGACATACTGCACCCGGCCCACCTCATGCAGCCAGGCATGTTCCGGGCCGATGCCCGGATAATCCAGCCCGGCAGAGATGGAATGGCCTTCGATGATCTGGCCATCATCATCCTGCAAAAGATAGGTACGGTTGCCATGCAGCACGCCGGGGCGACCGCCGGCCAGACTGGCGGCATGGCCGGTCTTGGTTTCCAGACCATGACCGCCGGCTTCCACCGCCACCATCTTCACCGTCGGTTCGTCCAGGAAATCATGGAACAGGCCGATGGCGTTGGAGCCGCCGCCGATGCAGGCCACCAGCAGGTCGGGCAGGCGTCCTTCGGCTTCCAGCATCTGGGTGCGGGTTTCCTGGCCGATAATGGCCTGGAAGTCGCGCACCATGGCCGGATAGGGGTGCGGGCCGGCGGCCGTGCCGATGATGTAGAACGTGTCCGACACGTTCGTCACCCAGTCGCGCAACGCGTCATTCATCGCGTCCTTCAGGGTGCCGGCACCGCTGGTGACGGGCTTCACCTCCGCCCCCAGCAGCTTCATGCGAAACACGTTGGGGGCCTGACGGGCAATGTCGGTGGCGCCCATATAGATGGTGCAGGGCAGGCCCATCAGGGCGCAGACGGTGGCCGTGGCCACGCCCTGCTGGCCGGCACCGGTTTCCGCGATGATGCGGGTCTTGCCCATGCGCTTGGCCAGCAGGATCTGGCCCATGCAATTGTTGATCTTGTGCGCGCCGGTATGGTTCAACTCGTCGCGCTTGAAATAGATCTTGGCCCCGCCCAACTCCTCGGTCAGCCGCTGGGCATAATAAAGCGGGCTGGGCCGACCGACATAATGGGTCAGGTACTGGCGCAGTTCGGCATGGAAGGCGGGATCCGCCTTGGCCTCCGTATAGGCCTTCTCCAGCTCCAGGATCAGCGGCATCAGCGTTTCGGCGACGAAGCGTCCGCCAAAAATGCCGAAATGGCCATGTTCGTCGGGACCGTTACGATAGCTGTTCAGGGGCGCGTTCATGGCTGAGAACCAGTGTGGACATCCGGAGGCCTGCAAACTAGACCGCCCGCCCGCCATTTCCAAGCCTGAGACGACATGAATAATGGAATGGCGCGGCGGCGTTTGCGGGGGTCACAATATTACCCGTCAACGGGGCGGTCCTGGCAGCCATTACGGCGACTCACCCAGCCTGGAACGCCGCCATGGCGGCCAGCGCCCATTCGGCGAAGGCCTTCACCGCTGGCCGGCGGAAATGGGCGGGCGGGGCCACCAGACTATAGGATTGGTAGATCGCCGCCTGCGGAAAGGGCCGGATCAGCCGGCCCGCCGCCAGATCATCGCGCGACAGGATCGTGTCACCCAGCGCCACGCCCTGGCCCGCCACCGCCACATCCATGGCGTGGCTGGCATCAAAGAAGCGGGTGCCATGCAGGGGGCGGTTCAGGGTGATGCCCACAGCGGCGAACCAGGCCCGCCAGGGCAGGTCCGTTTCTTCCAGCAGCAGGTCCATATCCAGCAGGTCGGCGGGATCGACGGGCAGCGGGGTCAGGCCGGGGGCGCAGACGGGGTAATTTTCCACGTCCGCCAGCTTGCGCGCCTCCAGCCCCGGCCAGGGGCCACTGCCATAGCGGATGCCCAGATCGGCCCCGCCACGGCGGAAATTCGCTGCCTCCCGCGTCGCATCGACAATGACCGTTACAGCAGGATGCAGCGCCCGGAACGCGCTCAGCCGTGGCACCAGCCAGCGCTGGGCGAAGGAAGGCTCCACCGACAGGGTCAGCCTTTGTTCACCCACCGCCGGGGCATCCGGCCGCAGCAGGCCGGTGGCGGCATCGATCAGGTCGAAAGCCTGGCTGGCGGCATCACGATAGGCGCGGCCGGCATCGGTCAGGCTCAGCCCCCGGTTATGGCGGTTGAACAAGGCGCAGCCCAGCCAGCCCTCCAGCTCCCGGATCTGCCGTGACAGGGCCGGGTGGGCCACGTTCAACTCTTCGGCTGCCCGCGTCAGGCTTTCATGCCGCGCCGCCGCTTCAAAGGCGCGCAGCGCCGTCAGGTTCGGCAAGCGGCGCATCATCTGCCATATCCTTGGTGTAACTTTCCGTTACAGCGACTGTAGTGATCCGGTCATCGACGTCAAGCCATGATCGCGCCCATGATGTTGAAGATAAGGGCAATAACCAGCCCCTGTTGCTGACGGAGGAAGCCATGGTCACGGCCATTTCAATGGTAAATGCGTTAAATCAACGGTTCTCAATGCTATTTTCACTACTTTTCTGCCAGTTCCCGCACAAAGATCGCGTGCAGCGGCATTGACAGGTAGGGTATCTTTCCGGCAGTTGAGAACCTCATCTGAAACCGGGTAGCCAACCGATAGGCTGCCCGACCATTGCCGGGAATTGCCAAGATGACCGACGTCGACAACGCCGACGCCCCCTCGATGCCGCTGTTCTACACCAACCCGGTTCCCGTGAGCGCCGCGCGCCATGGTGATTGGAAGGTGAAGAACAACCGTGAGTTCCGCTATGCTGCCGATGTGCACGCCGTGCCGATTCTGGCGGAGGAACTCCCGCAGCTCCAGGCA
Organism: Azospirillum sp. RU38E; assembly: GCA_943370215.1. Taxonomy (GTDB): domain Bacteria; phylum Pseudomonadota; class Alphaproteobacteria; order Azospirillales; family Azospirillaceae; genus Niveispirillum. The sequence continues at coordinate 11,505 of CALRQC020000033.1, read as the reverse complement.
TTCTACCCGATCGTGTTTACCGGCGGCGACAGCCCGGCCGTGATGGCACTGCTGGGGCTGCGCGCCGGGCAGAACCTGTTTGTGGACAAGGATGGCAAGTGGCGCCCCAACACGCTGGTGCCTGCCTATATCCAGCGCTATCCGTTCCTGCTGGTGGAAGTGCCGGAGGACAAGCGTCTGGTCCTGATCATGGAAGAGGACGCCAATCTGGTCGGTCCCAGCTATGACGTGCCGCTGTTCAAGGACGGCCAGGGCACCAAGGAAGGCGAGGAAATCCTCAATTACTGCGTCACCTTCAACAATTCTGCCCGCCTGACGCAGGAATTCTGCAAGGAACTGGCCGCCCGCGACCTGCTGGTTGACCAGCGCGCCGATGTGGTGACGCCGGAAGGCAAGCGCCTGTCGCTGTCGGGCTTCCGCATCATTGACGAACAGAAGTTCAATGCGTTGCCGGACGAAGTGTTCCTGGAATGGCGCAAGCGTAACTGGATCGGCTTGGTCTATGCCCATTTCGTGTCGCTGGGCCGCTGGCAGTCGCTGATCGACATCCTGAAGGAAAATCCGGAAGCCGACGTCTGATACCATTCCCGATGATCAGCACTCATCGGGCACTGGTACGGCGATTGGGTGCCATGATCGGTTGCGATCATGGGCTCGTGCGATAAGCAGCGACATTGCCAGTGATTTCCTGACGGCTCCGGCGGTTTCCTCCGCCGGGGCCGTTCGCCTTTTGGGGGGGGACGCCGAAAGGGTAATTCCCATACGGAAGGTGATGCCACTGTCATAGTCTGGGGGTATAGTGGCGACTATACTCCAGGGACGCGGGTGGTGCCCCGGACCGGGCAGCCCTTTCAAGATGGGTGCGCAGCATGAATCTGGAATTCCGTACTTTCACGATCCGGGACACACATACGGAGGAGGATGAGCAGCGGATCGCCCATTTCCTGCGTTCGGTGGAAGCAGAACGGATTGATACCGCCTATGTCCCCGGCGGTTGGCGCATCCTGGTGCATTATCGCGACCTGCGCCGCAAGGAGGAGCAAGCCCAGATCGAAACCGCCATCCAGGCAGCCCTGAATAGCTGGCGGTCGGATATGGCGCGCAATCTGGGAATCGACAAGGAAGCGGTGCTGCCCGGCGCACTGGTGGCGGAAATTGCCCGCTATGCCCCGACGACAGAGGTGGAACTATCGGTGATCGCCAATGCCTCGGGCGTGAACATGCGTGAGCGTGGCGCCGATATCGTCCGCGTTGTCCGCCAGACCATGGAAGATTTGACGGATTGATCCGATCCCGGTCCCCCCGGTGGCCGATCATGTGGCCACCGGGGGGAGGGATCAGTCATCCAGTTTTTCGTCCGGGCGCACGCCCCAGAAATCAGTGCGTTCCATCCAGCCGTGATAGCCCTGGATTTCCACCTCGCACCAATCCCCCTTGCAGGAAACCAACCGCCCCATCACACCCGGTTCGGCCTGTGCCACGGCAGCCGAACTGCTGTTGGGTCGTTCCCGGATGGTGCGGATTTCCTTGGTCACCACCAAGGTGCGCCGGCCTGACAGCATGGATTGATGCACCCACCCCTGGGTGCCCTCCACATCGCGGATACGGCGCCAGGTGTCGAACTCGGCCGTGATCTCCACCGGCATTCCGGCACGCACGAATACCCATTCGATGGGATAGGCCCGGCCGGGACCAGCACGCACATTCACCTCGTTCGACCGCAGAGAGACGAAGCGTGGCACCGGCAGACCACTGCGCACGATCATGTCCTTGCGCGGGTCCGTCTCCTGGGCGTTGGTGCCGACGGGGATGCATAGTGGCAGCAGCATAGCGGCCACCAGCAGCAAATGCTGCCCCCAAGCAAGTCGTGCCCGGTCGCGAATTCCTATGCCCTTGAAAATACCCAAACCCGGCCCCAGCATTCTTGCGGAAGGGATGTATCACCCAAGCAGCTTTCCTTTGTGCCGCCCAGCAGATCGCCGGTCAAGCCTTGGACGCGGATTATATCAAGGGCCATGGGATATGCCCTTTGGGATTATCGTTTCGCTCGACGCCGGGGCCCCCTGCCCACCTGGACAGTTACGCCCCCGCTTGCTACTGCTTGGGAAAGACCGCCCCCGGTGAGATCGGCGGCAATCACGGAGATGACAGCATGGCCGAGCGCAAGAAGCCCCTCATCATCGTCACCCGCAAATTGCCCGACGCGATTGAAACCCGGATGATGGAGCTGTTCAATGCCCGCCTCAATCTGGATGATCATCCGATGGGGCGCGACGAATTGCGTCAAGCCGTGGAAACGGCGGACGTGCTGGTGCCGACCGTGACCGACACGATCGACGAGGCGCTGATCAAACAGGCCGGGCCGCAATTGAAGCTGATCGCCAATTTCGGCAATGGCGTGGACCATATCGACCTGCGCGCCGCCCGGGCGCGTGGCATCACCGTCACCAACACGCCGGGTGTGCTGACGGAAGATACGGCCGATATGACCATGGCCCTGATCCTGGCCACGGCGCGGCGCCTGTCGGAAGGGGAGCGGCTGGTGCGGGCGGGCCAATGGACGGGCTGGGCCCCCACCGTCATGTTGGGCGCGCGGCTGGCCGGCAAGCGGCTGGGCATTATCGGCATGGGCCGCATCGGCCAGGCCGTGGCCCGGCGGGCCAAGGCCTTCGGCCTGTCTATCCACTATCATAATCGCAAGTCCGTGCATCCCCAGGTCGAGGCGGAACTGGACGCGACATATTGGGAAAGCCTGGATCAGATGCTGACGCGCATGGATATCATCGCCGTCACCTGTCCGCGCACACCTGCAACCTATCATCTGCTGAATGCCCGCCGGCTGGGCCTGCTGAAATCCAGCGCCATCCTGGTGAATATCAGCCGTGGACAGGTGGTGGAGGAGGAAACGCTGGCCCGGATGCTGCAGATGAAGGAAATCGCCGGGGCCGGGCTGGATGTTTATGAAGATGAACCCAACGTCAATCCCAAGCTGCTGAAGCTGGATAATGTCGTGTTGCTGCCGCATATGGGTTCCGCCACCATCGAGGGGCGGCTGGATATGGGGGAGAAGGTGATCGTCAACATCAAGACCTTCGTTGACGGACACACCCCGCGCGACCGCGTACTGGAAATGATGTTCTAAAACAGGGGGATGCAGTGACGGGTGGCGGCATTGCCGCCTGTCATGCCGCCGCGCCTGACGGCGCAATACCGGCGGCGGGATTTCTTATCCCTGGGATCACGTGTCGCTATGATTGCCCAGGCGGGCAAACCAGGCACCCGCCTCCAACAGGTTGGTCACCAGATCAGGATCCTCGGTCGCCAGCGCTTTGGTATAACAGGCCAAAGCCGCACGCGCATACATCTCCTCCTCCGCACTCAGCGGTGGGGGCACGGTCGTCGCCGGCGTAGGCGGTGGCACCTCCTTGGGTACCAGGGCAAGCCAGCGGGGCGACGGGGGCTCCGCTGCGCTGGTACCAGGGGGGGGATGCTTTAAACGGCGCGGGCTCATGACCAATCCTGGTTGTGAAAAGACCTGCGAATTGGCAGGGACATTCACGCCCGGACGGTAAAAAAGCCCTTAATGGTAAACACCCAGATCACATGGCTGGGCGGCGTACAACGCGGGTGATGCGGAAAGAAAATGCGTCTTTAGCAGTATCCCTTAATTTAGTTACATTGTGATGATCGAAAAACATCATTCAGAATAAACACCTTCAATCTCTTCCCCCATTGCAGATCAGCCGTTCGGCACCACTGACAGATAACGGGACAGGTGCAGATCGCGGATGTTGTTCTCCCACCCCCGCACGTGGGAGCCCACCAGATGGCTGGTGACATAGGTATAAAGCGGGATGATCGGGGCGTCGGCCAGCAGCAGGGTTTCTGCCTGTTCCATCAGGACGCGGCGGCGCATCGGGTCGCCCTGTGCCGCCGCCTGAACCAGCAGCCGGTCATACGTGGCATTAGCATAGGCGGCATGGTTCTGACCTGCAGCATCGGACTGGAAAATGGACAGAAAGGTGAAGGCATCATTGTAATCACCGATCCAGCCGCCGCGTACCACATCGCCGAACTGCCCCTGCGCCCGGTTGGCCAACAATACCCGCCATTCCTGGTTGACCAACCGCCCCCGCACGCCAAGCACCTGCCGCCACATCGCTTCCACCGCGATGGCGATGCGGCGGTGCAGTTCATTGTTATTGAACAGAATTTCCACTTCCAGTGGCTTGCCGCCGGGGCCATAGCCGGCCTTGCGGATCAGGTCGCGGGCCAACGCCTCCCGCTTGTCCTGCGACCAGTCGGCCCAGGCGGGGGCGGGCGGCTGATAATTTTCCGTGCCCGACGGGGTGAGGGTGTAGGCCGGAGCCTCCCCCGCCCGGGTGATTTTCTCCACAATCACCTGCCGATCGATGGCAAGCGACAGGGCCAAACGCAAATCAGGGTTCGACTTCCAAGGTTCTCGCCGCAGGTTGAAATAATAGAAATAGGTGGAGAGAAAAGGAGCGATCCGCAGTTCATCTCCCAAATTCTCCCGTACCCAGCCAAGCTGGGCCGCCGGCACATCATAGGTGATGTCCAGTTCCCCGGCGCGGAACCGCTTCAACTCCGTTTCCTGGTTCTCCGTCGGATAGAAATAGACACTATCCAGGCTGACATTGGCCGCATCATGGAAGCGCGGATTGCGCACCAGTTTGACATGGCCTTGCGGCACCGATGCCGCCAGCATGAAAGCCCCATTGGAAATCAGCCGCCCCGGCTGGGCAAAGCCGTCGCCATAGCGGGCAACATTGGCGCGGCTAAGCGGGGCGGTGGCCGGATATTGCAGGGCCGCCAGGAAATAGCCCGTGGGTGCTTCCAGTTCCACCTCCAAGGTCTGGCTGTCCAGCGCCCGGACGGCCAAGGCATCCACAGGCAACCGCCCCTCTGCCACGGCCCGCGCGTTCTTCACCGGCCAGAGATAGAAAGCGTAAGGCGAGGCGGTGGCGGGAGCCAGCAGCCGCCGCCAGGCAAAGACAAAATCATCCGCCGTGACGCGGCTGCCATCGGACCAGCGCCCCTCTGGGCGCAGATGGAAGCGAAATGTGCGCAAATCCTCGCTGATGGTCCAATGTTCAGCAGCACCGGGAACCAGGGCGCCCCTGGCATCGACGGTCAATAGCGGCTCGAACAGGTCGCGCTGAATCCAGCCTTCCGATTCACCGGTGGATTTATGCGGGTCCAGCGATTGCGGTTCCGACCCGTTGCCCCGGTGCAGCACCCCGCCAGCCAATGCCGGGGCGCTCAACCAGAACAGGGCCACCACCAGACAGAGCCACCGGCCGATCATCCGCATGTCCACCCGATTGACGATTAGGGAAACGTCACCACAGTCGGCAATTCCGGGCGGCGGCGCAATCAGGAAGCGTCTGGAACCTTGCGGATTTTCACTGTTTGCCCGTCAGGCGGCGCAGCAGATTGCCGATCGGGTCGCCGCTGGCGGGTTCCGGCTCCGGTGGGGGTGGCTCACCCAGCGGTTCGGATTGCACCTCCACGACGCCGGCATCTGCCGTGGTTTCCATGCCATCACCCGGATGCTGGGCCAGCAGGGCGCCGATGGGATCGTCGCTCGGCACCCGGTTCAGGCCGGGCAGGCCGCGCACCGGCAGGCCCTGATGCGCCTCCACCATGATGGAATGCCACAGCTTGGCCGGCAGGCCGCCGCCAGTGACCTTCTTCATCGGCTTGCCATCATCATTGCCCAGCCACACGCCCCCCACCAGATCGGCCGTATAGCCGACGAACCAGGCATCCTTGTAATCCTGGGTGGTGCCGGTCTTGCCCACGGTGGGGCGGTCCAGCCGGGCGGCCTTGCCGGTACCGCGTTCAACGGGGCCGGACAGCAGACGGTTCATTGCCGCCACATAGGGGGCTGCCACGGCATAACCGGCACTGGAACCCTGGCGCCGATACAGCACATTGCCGGAGGTATCGCGGATTTCGGTGATGGCATAGGGGATGACGCCCAGCCCCTGATTGGCCAGCGTGGCATAGGCACCAGTCAGTTCCAGCAAGGTGGTTTCCGACGTGCCCAGCGCCAGCGACAGGTCACGGCGCATGGTGGTGGTCAGGCCCAGCCGCTTGGCGGCATTGCGCACATTATCCACGCCCACCGCCTCCATCAGCCGGATGGTGGCGGTGTTCAGCGAATTGGCCAGCGCCGTGCTCAGCGTCACCTCGCCCCGGAATTTGCCGTCATAATTGCCGGGATGCCATTTGCCCTTGGTGTAGGGCGCATCCAGGATGGTGCTGTTCTCGCTCCACCCCGCCTCCAGGGCCGCCAGATAGACGATGGGCTTGAAGGAGGAGCCGGGCTGGCGCAGTGCCTGGGTGGCGCGGTTGAACTCGCTCTTGTCATAGCCGCGCCCGCCGACCATGGCATGAACGGCCCCATCGGGCGCCATGATCACGGCGGCCGCCTGGCCGACATTGGCCTCTGCCCCCGGTCCGGCCAGCATCGCCGCCACCTGGGCATCGGCAATGCGCTGCAGATTGCCGTCAAAGGTGGTGCGCACCACCAGATCGCCATGATCGGCGCCAACGAAACCCGCCACCTGATCGGCCACCCAGCCGGCCAGATAGCGCCCGTCGCCATCCGGCACCTCATCCCGCTTTTCATCGGCCGGCGGGGCCATGGCGGCCTGCAACTGCGCCTCGGTGATATAGCCCTCTTCCTCCATGGCGCGCAGCACCACGCCCATGCGCCGTGTGGCCCGGTCGGGGTTGGCGGTGGGGGCATAGCGCGAGGGCGCCTTCAGCAGCCCGACAATGATGGCCGATTCCCGCAGGTTCAGGTCACGCGCCGATTTGTTGAAATAGGTGCGGGCCGCCGCATCAATGCCGAAGGTGCCCGCCCCCAGATAGACCCGGTTCAGGTAGGCGGTGAGGATCTGTTCCTTGCTATATTCATGCTCCAGCCGGATGGCCAGCAACGCCTCCTGCGCCTTGCGGCGCAGGGTCTGGTCGGGGGTCAGGAACAGGTTCTTGGCCAACTGCTGGGTCAGGGTGGACCCGCCCTGCACCGTGCGCCCGGCTTGGTGGTTGGCATAAAAGGCCCGCGCAATGCCCAGCGGATCGACGCCGAAATGGCTCCAGTAGCGCCGATCCTCCGTCGCCACCAGCGCATCGATCAGATGGCGCGGCAATTGGGAGACATCCAGCGTTTCGCCGCGCAGGTCGCCAAACCGGTGGAACGGCGTACCATCGGCCGCCAGCAGCGTCACCGCCGGGCGCCGGTCAGCCTGGGCCACCTGGGAAATATCAGGCAGATCATAGGCGAAATAGGCGATCAGGCCGGCCCCGGCCATGCCCACCCAAATGGCCAGCACGGCCAGCACGGTGAGGATACGCCGGCCCCAGCCGCCTTTCCCCCCTTTGTCCCCCTTGCCGCCTTCCGCCCGCTGCCGGGGTGGGCGCGGCGGCGGGGGCGGACGGCGTTCCGGCGGCGGCGGACGCACCGGGCGCGGCGGTTCCCCACTGGGGCGGAAACGGGGTGGGGCGGTCAGCTCACTCACGGTGACGGAATCCGGTGGGAAAATGGTAAGACGGGCATCACCATAAAGGCCCCTGCCATCGCCTGGAAAGCGATGCCACGGCAACCCTGTCTTCCGGGTTATGCTGTCTGGAATGTTCTATCCGCCGATTGGGGCGAAAAGACGGTTACTTCACCCCGGAAGCCGCCGATTCGATGGCCTGGATATGGTCCAGGCCGGGCAGGATTTCCGAGCGGACGAACTCCACCCGCTTCTGCGGCCCGCCGCCACCCTGGGGGAAGCGGGCCTTCCATAGCGCCATCTTCACCGCCAGCCCGCACAGCACGCCGCCGATGGTGACATGGTGGCTTTCGATCTGGTGACGCACGGCGCGGAAGCTTTCCGCGCTGATATCGTTCCAGAAATCCTTGCTGCGGCGGTCGAACGCCTCAAACCGGCCGGTGATGGAAGTGGTGATGGAGGTCAGCTTGGTCTGCACATCGGCCAGCATTTTCATCACCAGCCGGTCGCGCGAAATCAGTTCACTGGTCTTCGGCTCATTGGCCCATTTCATGAATTTCTGCACTTCCGGCACAATGCCATCCAGGCAGGAGCGGAAATAGGCCAGCGACAGGAAGACGTCGCCATAATCCTCCAGAAAATCCGGGATTTCGTTCAGCTTGACCTTCAGCTTCTCCGATAGCAGGCGCAGATTGGTCAGCGCGTCCTCCTTATCCGGATTGGCCAGCATGGCCAGAATGTCGGCCACGTCCCCGATCTGCCGTTCTTCCGTGCCATAGACCTGCTGCAACAGCGGCCGGGTGAAATCCTTCATATAGCCGGTCAGTTCGGCCCGCTTGCTGTCGGAAAGCTGCAGAGCCTTGGCGTCATTGACGGCGATACCCACCCGACGCAGTTCCTTGCGCAGGGTGTAGACATCGAAACTGTTGATCCGCACCAGCTTGTTGATCTGCACCATATCGGCGCGCAACGCCTTGGAATGGCTGGGGAACAGGCTGCCCAGATGGTCAGGATTGATCTGGCCGCTGCCCGTCTGCCGATCGTGGAACACCTCCACCACCGTTTCCAGCCGGGCATTCTTGATCAGCTTGGCCCGGCGCAGGCCTGGGGTTTCCAGGGGTAACATGGCCATGGGCAGGATGTGCAACGCGTCGCGGGCACTGTCGTCAAACAGTTCCTCTTCAACGGCGGCGGGGGCAACATCCTCACTGGCTGTCTGTTCGCTGGTATCGGCCATCATGCGTTCCCTTGCGCCGCACGGGCGCCGAAGGTGGTAACTATAAGGGTGCCCAGCAGCATGACAACCTTTTCACAGGGGCCATATTGAAATGACGTGCCGTCAAGGGGGGGGCTATGCCCCCATGCGGCGCGATGTTATCTAGCCCTGGCAGATTGAAAAGGGCAAAGGTCCATCGGGATACAGGACCGGCCGGAACGGGAGCGGAAACGCCATGGCTGATTATTATTTGTGGATCAAAGCCCTTCACGTCATCAGCGTGATCGCCTGGATGGCAGCACAGCTCTATCTGCCGCGCCTGTTCGTCTATCATTGCGAAGCACCCGTCGGGTCGCCGCAATCGGAAACCTTCAAGGTGATGGAACGCCGCCTGCTGAAGGCGATCATGAACCCGGCGATGATCGCCACCTGGATTTTCGGCATCGCCATGATCGCCTTGAACCCGGACCTGCTGAAGGGCCAGGGCTGGCTTCATGCCAAGCTGACCCTGGTGCTGATCCTGTCGGGCGTGCATGGCGTGCTGTCGAAATATGTCCGCCTGTTCGCCAATGACGCCAATACCAAGCCGCAGAAATTCTTCCGCATCCTGAACGAGGTGCCGACCCTGCTGATGATCGGCATCGTCATCCTGGTGATCGTGCGCCCCTTCTGATCAGCGGTGGGGCGAACACGCCCCACCCTATCCCTTTCGATGCTTGAATTTAAGAACAAAACAAGAACATAATACGGCATGACGAACCGTGCCGACACCATTACCGCGCTGCGTGCGCGGCTGTCCGTGATGGACCGCATCCGTGCCCCCGCAGGACAGGAGGCGCTGTCGCTGGGGCTGGCGGTGCTGGATGGTGCGCTGGCCGGGGGCGGGCTGGTACGGGGCGGCCTGCATGAATTTCTGGGGGAAACGGCCGATGCCGCCCCGCATGGCTTTGTCGCCAGCCTGCTGGCACGGCTGCCAGCGGCGGCGGGACCGGTGCTGTGGTGCCGCCTGCCCCCGCCCGATGCCCCCGCCGATAAGCCCTATGCGCCAGGGTTGATCTGTCTGGGGGCCGATCCCGACCGGCTGATCCTGGCCCGCCCCCGCACGCTGGAGGATGCGCTCTGGGTGCTGGAAGAGGCGTTGCGTTGCCCCCGGCTGGGTGCCGTGGTGGGCGATGGTATCACCCCGCCCCCGGTGGCCGGGCGGCGGCTGCAACTGGCGGCGGAGGAAGGGGGGATGCTGGGGCTGCTCATCCTGCCGCCGCAGGGCCGCCCGCCGCCTTCCACCGCGCTGACCCGCTGGCGGGTGCGCGCCCTGCCCGACCAGCCGGGCGAGGGGGATTGGGGGCGGCCCTGCTGGCAAGTGGATTTGCTGCGGGCCCGCGGCGGCGGCCTGACCGGCACAGCCGCCGATTCAGGCACATGGAAGGTGGTGTGGGATGACGCGGCGTTTCGTCTGCATCTGGTTGAGCCGTTGGCCAACGGACCGGTGGCAGCGGCGGAATAGCCCTGGCGGCACCCATCCCGGCCCGCTGGCCCTGGTGCTGCCCGGCCAGGGCGGCATCCGGCTGCACGCCGTCAATGCCCTGGCCAGTGCCGATGGCCTGTCGGTGGGCATGTTGCTGGCCGATGCCCGCGCCCTTTGCCCCACCCTGGCGGCCCCGCCGGCCGACCCGGCGGGCGACCGGGCGGAGCTGGGCCGGCTGGCCCTGTGGGCCCAGCGCTATACGCCGCAGGCCGCCAGCGATGGGGCCGACGGGCTGGTGCTGGATATCACCGGCTGCGCGCACCTTTGGAATGGAGAGGCGGGCTTGCTGGCCGACCTGTCGCAGCGGCTGCGCCGGGCCGGGCTGACCCACCGGCTAGCCCTGGCCGACAGCCCCGCCGCCGCCTGGGGCTGGGCCCGCCATCGGCCGGCCGGGGCGGATGAGATTCTGCCGACAGGTCGTGCGGCGTGGGAGGCACTGCTAGCCCTGCCGCTGGCCGCCCTGCGGCTGGATGCAGCGCTGACCGCCGATCTGGCGCGGGTGGGGCTGCAACGGGTGGCCGACCTGCACCGCTTGCCCCGCGCACCCCTGACTGCCCGGTACGGCAGCGCCCCCGCACGGCGGCTGGACCGGCTGCTGGGGCTGGGGGGGGAACCGCTGGCCCCACAGGCCCGCCCGCCGCAATGGCAGGCCCGGCTGCCCCTGGCCGAACCGATCTTCACCCGCGACGCCATTGATACGGGGCTGGACCGGCTGCTGCGCGACCTGTGCGGGCAATTGGAGGCCAGCGGGCGGGGGGCAAGGCGGCTGGAACTGCTGCTGGTGCGCAGCGACGCCAGCCAGCAGACCCTGACACTGGGAACGGGGCAGCCATTAAGGGATATTTCGACTCTGAAACGATTATTTCGGGAGAAGCTGGATCAGGCTGAACCTGGTTTCGGTATCGAAATGATGTTGTTGACGGCGACGGTGACGGATCGCTTCACCGCCAGCCAGACGGCCCTGGGCACGGGCGATGCCTTCGCCCTGACCTTTCTGCTGGATCGGCTGTGCAACCGCCTCGGCCCCGATCGCATCGGCCCGCCCTTGGCAGAAGATGAGCATCAGCCGGAACGGGCGATGGGGTTTGCCGGTGGGGGGATGGGGGGACAAAACGCCGCCAGCCTAGTAGCGGAAATCTCGAAAAGCGTTGCGCCTATCTCTACCGTCACCCCGGCGCAGGCCGGGGTCCAGGGGCCACAGGCGCTTTGCTCAACGAACCTGGACCCCGGCC
>CALRQC020000032.1:0-68779 GCA_943370215.1 Azospirillum sp. RU38E | reverse complement strand
CGGCACCATGCGCCTGGACCGTCCGGCGGCGTCCGCCTCGGTGCAGGTCATCGCCGACACGCTGGGCATCACTGTTCAGGAAGCCGCCAACGGCATCTATTCCATTGCCAATGAGACGATGATGGGCGCGCTGCGCCTGATCTCCGTCCAGCAGGGCTATGATCCGCGTGATTTTGCGCTGGTGGCCTTTGGTGGTGCCGGTCCGCTGCACGCCAATGCGCTGGGCAAGCTGCTGGGAAGCTGGCCGGTGATCGTGCCGCCCAGCCCCGGCGTGCTCTGCGCCTTTGGCGACGCCACCACCCGCCTGCGCGCCGAACGCTCCAAGTCCATCGGCAAGCCCTTCCCGGATGTCAGCAACCAGAGCGTGGCCGATGTGCTGCGCGAGTTGCACGCCGCCGTTTCCAAGGAACTGCTGGCCGAAGGCGTGCCGGTGGCCGAGCAGGAGATCAGCTTCGAAGCCGGCGTGCGCTATTCCGGTCAGGCCTTCGAGGTTTCCCTGCCGGTGGCGCTGGACGGGTTCGCGGCTGATGGCCTGGAAAATCTGGGTGCCGCCTTCGACAAGGAGCATGAGCGCCTGTTCACCTTCTGCCTGGAATCGGATCGTGAACTGGTGACGGTGCGTGCCACGGCCCTGGGCAAGGCGTCGGCCATCAAGCTGGAAAAGCTGCCGGAAGGTAACGGCGACCCGTCCGCCGCCAAGGTGCGCGACCATGCCATCTGGGCCGATGGCAAGGAACATCCGGCCGTCATCTATGATCGTGCCAAGCTGAAGGCGGGTGACCGCGTCATCGGCCCGGCCATCATCTGCGAAATGGACAGCACCACCGTGCTGCTGCCTGATCATGTGGCCGAAGTCGATCCCTATGGGCTGATCCTGATCCGCCCGCTCGCCGCCCAGTGATTTCCAGCTTCTGAAAAGGGGACAGACCCATGGTTGCCCAGATCATTCAGACCAACCCGACCCCGTTCCAGAAGATCGTCATCGACCCGATCACGCTGGACATCATTGAAAACGCCCTGCGCAATGCCCGCGCGGAGATGGATGCAACCCTGTTCCGCACGGCCATGTCGCCGGGCATCCGCGAACAGGGTGACGCCTTCCCGCTGATCGCCAACCATGAAGGCAAGATGGTTGTCGGCCAGTTCGGCTCGTTCCTCGGTGGCTTCCTGAAGAACTACAAGGGCACGATCGAGGAAGGCGACGTCATCTGGCTGTCGGACCCGTACTCCGTCGAAGGTGCCATCAGCCATCTGAACGATTGGCTGATCATCCTGCCCGTGTTCCATGATGGCCGTCTGGTCGCCTGGACCTGCCATTTCGGCCATCAGACTGACGTGGGGGGCAAGGTTCCCGGCTCCCTGCCGACCGATGCCACTTCCATCTTCCAGGAAGGCATCCGCATCCCGCCGATCAAGCTGTACCGCAAGGGCGTGCTGAACGAGGATGTGCTGGAACTGGTGCTGAACAACACCCGTACCCGCGACTGGTGCCGGTCGGACCTGAATGCTATCATCGCGTCCTGCCGCATCGCCGGTCGCCGCATCGTGGAAATGTGCAAGCGTTTCCAGACCGATATCTATATCTCCGCCGTTGATGAGCTGCTGGAGCGCAACAAGCGCGCCATGGCCAAGCTGATCCAAACCTCGATCAGCACCGACAAGGTCAGCTTTGAAGACTATATCTGCGATGATGGTCGCGGCTTCGGTCCCTTCAAGCTGCGGGCCACCATGTGGCGTGAAGGGGAGAAGGTGATCCTGGACTGGGAAGGCACCTCGCCCCAGTCGGAAAGCTCGATCAATTTCTACCTGAACGAAAACATGCTGAAGATGTTCTTCGGCATTTACATGATCATGGTGTTCGACCCGCAGATCCTGTTCAACGACGGGTTCTATGATCTGGTTGAAACCCGCATCCCCGAAGGCTCCCTGCTGAAGCCGAAATACCCGGCGGCACTCTCCTGCCGTACCCATGGTATCGGCCGCGTGTTCGACGTGCTGGGGGCCCTGCTGGGCCAGCGCACGCCGGAATTCCTCAACGCTGCCGGCTTCTCCTCCTCCCCGCACCTGATGCTGTCGGGCAGCTATCGCGGGTCGGGCAAATATTACCAACTGTTCCAGATCGGTTTCGGCGGCATCCCCGGCCGTCCGTTCGGTGACGGTCCGGACGGTCACTCCCTGTGGCCGAACTTCACCAATGTGCCGAACGAGTTCCTGGAGGCTTACTTCCCGCTGCGGATCGAACGGTATGAGACGATCCCCGACAGCGGCGGGCCGGGCCTGCATCGTGGTGGCAATGGCGTGCGCATCTCCTATCGCTTCCTGGAGCCGGGTGCCATCGCCATCCATGATGACCGCTGGTTCACCTATCCCTGGGGTGTCAATGGCGGTGAGCCGGGCTGGCGTTCGCGCCGCGTGCTGATTCGCGCCAATGGCGTGGAAGAGGTGCTGGCCGCCAAGATCGATGATATCCAGGTTCGCCCCGGCGACCTGCTGATCTTCGACACCTGGGGCGGTGGTGGCTGGGGCGACCCGCTGGCCCGCGACCCGGCCCTGGTGGCCACCGACGTCAAGCGTGGTCTGGTGACGGTGGACGGCGCCAAGCGTTATGGCGTTGTCATTGCGGCTGACGGTTCGGTGGATGAGGCCGCCACGGCGGCCCTGCGCGACGAACTGGCCACCAAGCGCGGTGAAATTGGCCTGTTCAATTTCGGCGGCACCATCGACGAACTGCGCGAGCGTTGCCTGACCGAAACCGGCCTGCCGGCCCCGAAGGATCCGTCTTTGCAGAACAGTGTGCTGCTGGAGACGGCGGCGGCCTGATCCTGCGGCAATCCTTCTGAGTCAAAATAAAAGGCCCTGCGAAACCCAATTTCGCAGGGCCTTTCTTCCTTGTGGGGTTATCACGGAGAAGGCAGCGCAATGCGACCGCTTTCCCAATCATCCCCATCGACGCAGAAGCCGGCCAGTTCCCGCGCCAGCGCCAACAACCGCCCCTGACGCAACAGTGCCATCGGTGCCCCGCGCCCGGGCGCACTCGGCATGGTGTTGCCGTAATCCCCGTCAGCAGCACCCGATGCCCCGCCGCCCGGGCCGCCAGCCAATAGCGCTGAAAGGATCCACTCACGGTAAAAGAACAACGACCGGCCCGGCCTTCGGCCGTTCCGTGAGCATCACCCTGGGGGCGGTGCTGGAGGTGGTGGTCGATCCGGTTTGTTCGCGGCCCCTGAGCGTGCTCTGACACCATAGGGCCGGGCAGCGGGTCCGCCTGTCTTGCCTCGATCTTTACGAGGCGCGGCCCCAGCCGGTACGGGTGGTAGTCTGGCTGCAACCGGCCGTCACTGCCCGCCCGACCCATCAGTCAACCAATATGCTTGGGGCCACCCTACGGCCCCGTATCGCACGGGCAATTTTTATTGTCGGCGCGCGGCCAACATAAACCCGTCGTCAGGCTTCATCGTTGCGACATTTGCCATGGCTGTCGGTTCAGGTAGGTTAGGGACAAGCTGCCCTGACCGGACCTGCAATGTTTGCCTTTCTTCGTCCCAACCGTTCCAAGACGCCCGTTGCGCCCAAATCGGCCACGCGCCGGCGAACGCCTGTTCTGTCCAACCCGCGCCTGATGGCGCTGACGGCGGTACCGGTGCCGGTGGAGGTGCGTGTTTCGGCCCGCTCTCGCCGCTTGTCCATGCGGGTGGATCAGGTGCGCAATGTCGTGCGCATCTCCACCCCCCCGCAAGTGTCCGATGCCGATATCCAGCGATTCATCGGGCGCCATTTGGAATGGCTGCAGCAACGCCTGTCGGCCATACCGCCCCGCTTCGCCTTCCAGGATGGGGCATTGGTGCCAATTCTCGGGGTGGAGTATCGCATCTGCCACCGGCCGAACCAGCGTCTGGCTACCCGCCTGACGGTAGAGGACGGGCAGTCCGTGCTTCTGGTCGGTGGCGATCCCGCCTTTCTGAACCGGCGCGTCAGCGATTTCTTGAAAGCTGAGGCCCGCCGACAATTGGCTGAACGGGCTCGGGTGAAAGCGGCTGCTCTGGGGGCCAAGGTGGCGGGGATCTCGGTACGCGACACAAGATCACGTTGGGGCAGTTGTTCGGCCAGCGGCCGGCTTTCCTTCTGCTGGCGGCTGATCCTGGCGCCCGATGCCGTGTTTGACTATGTTGTCGCTCACGAGGTGGCGCATCTGAAGGAAATGAACCATTCCCAGCGTTTCTGGGAACTTTGTGCCAGCCTGACACCTGCCGTGGAAGCGCCACGGGAATGGTTGCGTGTCAATGGTGCACGGCTACATGCCTATGGGTGAATGGCGCAGATGCCATCGAAAATCAGCCGGCGCCCGGTTGTTATAGCCCGGGCAAGGGACGGCGTTCGATCGTATCTGTTCACAGACAGCCCAACACCGCCGCGTGTGAGGTTGCAGTAAAACGATTTGGCCGGCGGTCAGGGACCGCCGGCCAAACAATTGTCAGGCGTGCTTCTCCAGGGCGGCGACGCCCGGCAGCGTCTTGCCTTCCAGCCATTCCAGGAAAGCGCCACCGGCCGTGGAGACGTAAGAGAACTGAGCCGCCACGCCGGCATGTTCCAGGGCCGCCACCGTATCGCCACCACCGGCAACGGAGAGCAGCCGGCCCTGCTGCGTCAGGCCAGCGACCAGACCGGCAACGGCATTGGTGCCGCTGTCAAACGGCTGGATTTCAAACGCTCCCATCGGCCCGTTCCAGACCAGGGTTTTGGCGTTCTGCAGCTTGAGGGACAGGAATTCCACCGTCTTCGGCCCGACATCCAGCATCATCTCGTCGGCGGCAATGGCCGTGACGTCGGCCAGCCGATGGTCGGCACCGGCCTTGAACTCCTTGGTCATCATGCCATCGACAGGCAACAGCAACTCACAGCCCGAGGTTTCCGCCTTGGCCATGATGGCGCGGGCCTGCTCGGCCATATCGACCTCGCACAGCGACTTGCCGACGGAAACGCCCTTGGCGAACAGGAAGGTGTTGGCCATGCCGCCACCCAGCACCAGCATGTCCACCTTGGACACCATGTTCAGCAACAGCTCCAGCTTGCTGGAGATTTTGGCACCACCGACAACGGCGGCCACCGGGCGTTCCGGGGCGGCCAATGCCTTGCCCAACGCTTCCAGTTCGGCCTGCATCAGCCGGCCAGCGGCGCTGGGCAGCAGATGGGCGATGCCTTCCGTGGAGGCATGGGCGCGGTGGGCGGAGGAGAAGGCGTCATTCACATAGATATCGCCCAGGGCCGCCATGGCCTTGGCCAGCTCGGCGTCATTCTTTTCCTCGCCGGCATGGAAGCGGGTATTTTCCAGAATCAGCACGCCGCCGGCCGGCAGGGCGGCGATGGCCGCTGCGGCCTTTTCGCCGACGCAATCCTCGGCAAAGGCAACCGGCGCACCCAGCGCCGCTGCCACGGACGGCACCACCTGGCGCAGGCTGTTCTTGGTGTCCGGCCCGTTCTTGGGGCGGCCAAAATGCGACATCACCACCACCTTGGCGCCCTTGGCGGCGATTTCCTTCAAGGTGGGGATCAACCGATCGATGCGGGTCGTATCCGTCACCTTCCCGTCGGCCACGGGCACGTTCAGGTCCGCGCGGACGAGGACGGTCTTGCCGGCGACATCAATGGTGTCGAGGGTCTGGAAGCGCATAACGGATTTCCCCGGTTCGGATGGTATGGCCAGCGCAAAGGACTGCGCAGGAGGCGGGCGGAGGGAAGCACAAAAATTTCCCGTCTTCAACGGGGCGAAAAGTACGATTACACATAGAGGCTCATAAAAAATTCACGCTCTGCGATAGACAGCGTTTCACAGGCTTGTCATCGTTCTGTCGTAAAAGCCCGACCTTGGTGGAGAATCCCCCGGTGGTGCGGGCTTTTTCTCGATGGAATCAAAAGCTCAAGAGCTGTCATGTCGCCGCGCGAAATCGAACTGAAACTCTCCGTCGCCGCAGAGGATATGGATCGGCTGCGCAAACTGCCTGTCCTCTCTCCGGATGAGGGAAAGCCGACCGCCAAGCTGCTGGATAGTCTTTATTTTGATACGGCCGATCGTCGCCTGCAGGCGCACGGTCTCTCCCTGCGGGTACGACGCCAGGGCAAGAAGCTGGTACAGACGTTGAAGTCGGCCCCGCCACCGGGCATCGGTGCCCTGGTGCGGGGGGAGTGGGAGGTGCCGGTAGCAGCACCCCGTCCCGATCTGGCGGCCTTGCCTGATCCCACCGTGCTGGCTCCCCTTGGCCTGCTGACGGCGGACGAGCTGGAGCCGGTGTTTGAAACACGTATTCGCCGTCAGGTACGCCTGCTAACCCCCGCACCGGGGGTGCGGATCGAGGTGGCGATCGATCAAGGGGAGATCGTCACCCCTGTCGGCGCCAGTCTGCCGATCAACGAGCTGGAACTGGAACTGGTGGAAGGCGACGATACGCTGGCGCTTTACAATCTGGCCCGAACCATCCACGCCACTCTCCCAGTGCGGTTGGAGATGGAAACCAAGTCCGCC
Source organism: Azospirillum sp. RU38E (assembly GCA_943370215.1). Classification (GTDB taxonomy): domain Bacteria; phylum Pseudomonadota; class Alphaproteobacteria; order Azospirillales; family Azospirillaceae; genus Niveispirillum. The sequence continues at coordinate 62,262 of CALRQC020000032.1, read as the reverse complement.
CGCGGCTATGCGCTGGCGGATGGGGGGACGTTGACCACCCGCAAGGCCGACAAGCTGACCTTGGAAGAAGACACGACGGTGGAAGAGGCGCTGGCCAGCGTCGTGCGGCACTGCCTGACCCACATGTTGGCCAATCAGGCGGCGGCTCTGGGGGGCGAAGACCCGGAAGGCGTGCATCAGATGCGCGTCGCGCTGCGCCGGCTACGTTCCAGTTTCCAGATTTTCCGGCCCTTCATCCCGGCAGACCAGCAGGAAACGCTGGTCCCAGGGGTGAAATGGTTGGCCGGCAGCCTGGGGGCTGCGCGTGAGTGGGATGTGTTCCTGGGTGAGCTTTTGCCGCCTGTTGCCAATGCCTTGGCGGGTCACCCAGGTCTGGTGGCCTTGGAAAAGGCAGCGCGGGATGCCCATGCCGCTGGCTATAAAGCCGTGCGGGAAGCCATTTTGTCTCCCCGCTATACCAGCTTGCTGCTGGAACTGGCGGCCTGGGTGGATGGGCGGGGATGGCGCAACCAGCCGGTCAGCGAACGTTCAGCCTTACTGCTGCGACCGGCGTCGGAGATGGCGGGGGCGCTGCTCACCAAGCGTTACAAGCAGGCCCGCAAACGCGGTCGTGGCTTTGCCCATGCGGAGCCGGCGGAACGGCATGAGTTACGAATTGCCTTGAAGAAACTCCGGTATGCTGCTGATTTTTTTAGAAGTTTGTTTGATCAACGCGCTGTGCGTCGTTTCCTGGAGGATCTTTCTGGCCTGCAGGACAAGCTGGGTCATCTCCAGGATGTTGCCACAGTGACCAAGCTGATGCGGGAGTTGGAGGAGACGGCCACCGGACCGGCTACTAAGGGCTGGCAACACGGGGCAGGGCTGGTTACGGGCTGGCACGCCCGTGGACTGCACGATATGGAGGCCGGGGTGGTGGAGGATTGGCGTCGTTTCGCCGATACTAAACCCTTCTGGCGGGAACCGGCCGAGAATACCGACGGCGCGACACTTATTTAACAGAAAAATCAAAGGGTTGATGGACAATGCTTACAGTTCTTGTCAGCAATATAAAAGGGGGTGTTGGCAAGACCACCATCTCCACCCATTTGGCGGCAGCTTTCGCCGCCAGCGGCCATCACACCATCCTGGCAGAGATGGATAAGCAGAAATCCGCACTTGGCTGGCTGAAGCGGCGGCCGGAAACGGCGGCCCCCATTGTCGCAGAGGATTGGACCAAGTCGCTGGGCGACGTGCCGGCCAAGCCGGGGCGTCTGGTGATTGACGTGCCCGCAGCCATGCGTCCCAAGGAAGTGGAAGAACTGGTTCGCATGGCGGATGTGGTGGTGCTGCCCCTGTTGCCTGGCGCGTTTGATGAGGCGGCAACCGCCCGTTTCCTGAAGAAGCTGGATGAGCTTAAATCCATCCGCAAGAACAAGGTACCGGTGGCGGTGGTTGGCAACCGTTTGCGGCCCCGCACCAAGGCCGCGGACAGGCTTGACCTGTTCTTGTCCGATGTTGGCCATCAGGTGGCGGCGCGGCTGCGGGACAGCCAGCTTTACCCTGATCTTGCTTCGGAAGGATTGAGCCTGTTCGATATCAAGACCAAGCGGGTTGCCGACGCCAAGGCGGACTGGGCACCGCTGCTCGCCTTCATAGAGACTGTTGGTCGGGGCTGATTCGCCTTTCCCCTACCTCATGCTGTTGGAAACAGGCGTGAGATTTCCCTTTCAAAGCGTCCCCCCTTTACCGATCTGTCGCCAGACCCCAATAGGTTTACAAACAATTTTCCCCACCTGCTGTTCATTGAATGGCTAGGTGGAGAGAAAGTCATTGCTAGTTACGATCCAGACGATAAGGTCTGCAAATGATTGCGTGTAAACGCACAATGAAGATCGAATCTGGCATCAAAGTTGGATCTATGACTGGGGCTGGGGGGATGGGAATGCAGGATCGGGTACAGGAACAGGAAGAGAGATTACGGTTTCTTGGCATTGATGCCGCAACTTGCGCCACATTGGCTGGGGTGAGGGCGGATATTGCCAAGCTTCTGCCCGGTATCATCGAGGCATTTTATTCCGATCTTCGTGCTTGGCCGAACATGTCCCGGATGTTCCGTGATGATGCGGCCATGACCCATGCCAAGCAAAAGCAGTTGAAACATTGGCTGAACCTGTTTTCCGGTGATTTCGGCCCCAGCTATTTCAACAGTGTGCGTGCCATTGGGCGCGTGCACAGCGCCCTGGGATTGGAGCCGCAATGGTATCTTGGCGGCTATGCCTTGACCCTCTCCCGTCTTTACGCAGCCCTGCTGAATAACCAGCCGCGCGGTTGGTTTCTGTTTCCTTGGCGCCAACGTGCCACCACAGCGCATCTGGCAGAGGTGATGCGGGCGGTGAATCTGGCTGTGATGCTGGATATGGATCTGGTCATCAGCACGTATCTGGAAGAAAACGCCGAACGCCATAACCGCCGGCTGTTGGAAATCGCCGGTGAATTGGACGCGCATGTTCGCTCCATGGTGGACGGGGTGGCGGCCGCCGCTGAGCGGCTGGATACCAATGCCCAGGCCATGAAACGAACAGCGGATGAAACCAATGATCGCGCCTCGGCGGCGGGTGATGCTGCCGGTCAGGCCACCGATAATGTCAACCATGTCGCTGCCGCTTCAGAACAATTGAACGGGGCCATCCACGAAATCACCGCCCAGGTCGTCCAGTCCACCCAGGTTGCCCATGCTGCCGTGGACGAGGTGGGGACGGTTGATAGCAGTATGCATGAACTTGCCGAAGCCGCCGCCCGTATCAATCAGGTGGTCGATTTGATCAATGAGATTGCCAGCCAGACCAACCTGCTGGCACTCAACGCCACCATCGAAGCCGCAAGGGCGGGGGAGGCCGGGAAAGGCTTCGCGGTTGTGGCGGGGGAGGTGAAGCAACTGGCGCAACAGACGGCCAGGGCGACGGAAGATATTGTACGCCAAGTGGGTGAGATGCAAAATCGCATGTCCAGCGCCATGGATGCCATCACTGCCATTGAGCATACGATCCGCGATATGGACCATATTGCCGGTACCATTGCCGCAGCGGTGGAGCAGCAGGGTGCTGCCACGGAAGAGATCACCCGCAATGTTCGGCACGCCGCATCGGCCACCGCGACGGTGGCCAGCAATGTAACGGGCGTGACCGCTGCCTCCGCAATGGTGGGGGAAACAGCGGATCAACTGACGAGCGCTTCCACTGAGCTGAGCCGTCAGGCAGAATCTCTGCGTAGCGGTGTGCGCCGTGTCATCGAGAGTCTGACCCGGGCCGCCTGACCGGAGAGATGAGCTTTTTGACATTCTTTATCCCGGCGCAGAACAACCTGGGTTGAATAGCTTATACATTCCGGGTCAATGCCGTTCGTGCTATTCCCTTTGGGTAGAATAATTGACCCATGGAAAGCCCGTTGCGACCGCATCGGTGGTTTCCTTATCCTGCCGAACGCTGACAGGTTGACAGGGAAGTAAGATGTCCGCAGCCTTGCGCCGTTGGGCGGTGATCTTGGGCCTGACCCTCGCTGCCACCTTGTTGCCCGTGGCCCTGGGGCGTTTCATGCCCTTTCTGGCATCGCTGGAAACGTGGCTGGCGGATTTCCGCATTGCCACCCTATTGCCAGCGGAACCGCAGCAACCGGATATCGTCTTCGTTGCCATCAATGAAGAGACAGTCAGTCATTTTCCCTATCGTTCCCCCATCGATCGGGAGTTTCTGGCCAATCTGTTGTTGAGTCTGGAGCAGAAGGGCGTAAGGGCCATCTTCTTCGACATTCTGCTCGACACCCCCACCGAGCCGGCCAAGGATGCGCGGCTTAAGCAGGTGATGGCGGCCCTGCGTGTGCCTTTGGTTGCTAGCTATGGTAGCAAGGCGGAGGGGCTGACCGCGGCCCAGGCGGCCTTTCTGGACGATTTTTTGCCGCCGGATTTACGCGGGGCTGCTAATCTCGAAAAGGATCCCTATGACGGCATCGTGCGCACCATCTATGTCGGCAAACCCAATCCGGCGGACGGCACGGCCCCGCCGGTAGCCCTGGCGCTGCTGGGTAAATTGGGCCTGACGCCGACGTTGGATCAGGGTACACCCGTCGCATGGCATGGCCGTACAGATAGCGCCACGCCTCCTTTCCGGACCTTCGCGTCCCACATGATTTCCGTCCTGCCGGCCGGCTGGTTCAAGAACAAAATTGTGGTGGTCGGGGCCGATCTTTCTGACATGGACAGGCACGGCACGCCATTTCGTGCAGCCGCCGATCCAGGGCAGGCGACGATGCCAGGGCCCTTGATCCATGCCCACATGATCGCCCAGTTGCTGGAAGGCCGGCAACCGCCCGTTCAGGGCGTGGGGATCGCGCTTCTGGCGACATTGGCGGCGGCCCTGGTGGGTGCGTTATTGGGCAGGCTGGATGTGGCCTTGTGGATGCGGATGGGGCTATCGCTGTTGGTGATGACCGGCATCTGGCTGGGCGCCTTGCTGTTGTTCCGCCATGCCAATTTGATGCTGCCGATCATCACCCCTTCATTGGGATTTGGTCTGGCAATCTGGCTATCCGATCTTCATGCCGGCCGGCAGGAGCGGGAGCAGAAGAAATTCATCCAGGCCGCCTTTTCCAAATATCTCTCACCAGCTTTGCTGGATGACATCCTGAAAGATCCTTCCAAGCTGCTGCTTGACCCGAAACGGCGCGACCTGTCCTACATTTTCACCGACGTTGCCGGTTTCACCACCATTTCAGAGAGCATGGATGCGGTGGCGCTATCCGATGTGATGAACCGGTATCTTGATGGAATGGTGAATGTTGTTTTCCGTTATGGCGGAACGGTCGATAAATTCATTGGTGATGCGGTTTTTGCCCTGTTCAATGCCCCGCGCGATCAAAAAGATCACACCAGCCGTGCCGTAGCCTGTGCCCTGGAGTTGGATGCCTTTGCCCAGTCCTTCCTGGAAGCGGAAATTGCCGCCGGCCGGGCCTTTGGCATGACCCGCATCGGTGTCCACGCTGGCCCGGCCAGCGTGGGCAATTTCGGTGCGGAGGCGCGGTTTGAATATACGGCGCTGGGCGATGCGGTGAATACCGCAGCACGGCTGGAGGGGCTGAACAAATATTTCGGCACCCGCGTGGCGATGAGCGGCGTGGCTGCGGAGCGCTGTCCCGATATACCACGTCGTCCCATCGGCCAAATCGTCCTGAAGGGTAAAACGGAGCCGATTGCCGTGTTCCAGCCGCTATCCAGCGAGCAAGCGCAAACGTCGGTGATCCGCCGTTACCAGCAAGCCTATAGCTTGATGGCGAACGGGGATCCGGCAGCGCTGGAGGCCTTTGCCGCCCTTGCTGCCGATGCGCCGGATGATGGCCCCACCGCCCTGCATCTGGCCCGGCTGAAGCGGGGGGAGGTGGGGGACAAGGTGGTGATGGGGGATAAGTAAGGCGGCGGCAGCCGGCCAATCAGCCTCCCCGCTGGCCGATCATCTCCAGCACTTTGGCGTGCAGGATGGGATCACCGGCTGCGACGACATTGCCACAGGTACCCAAGCGTAGCGGCTGGCCTTCCCAATCGGTGATGATGCCACCCGCCCCTTCGATAACAGCAACCAGCGCCGCCCAGTCATAGGGCTGCAATCCGGCTTCGACCATCAGGTCAATAAAGCCCGCTGCCAGCAGGCCGAAAGCATAAGCATCGCCCCCCCAGACCATGTAACGGCTGGCCGCTTCGGTCAGACGAAATTCCGTATGGCTGAAAGGCATCGTCGCTGCCTGGGTGGCGAGCGCGATGTTGGGGCAGGGACGGGTGCGAATCGGTTGACCATTCAAGGTCGTGGGCTGTCCCTTGACCCCAACCCAACGGTCCCCGATCACAGGTTGATCGATGATCCCCAGCACCGGTACGCCCCGATGCAGCAAGGCGATCAGGGTAGTGAAGAGGGGGCGGCCGGTGATGAATGATTTCGTACCGTCGATTGGGTCGATCACCCAGACATATTCAGCATTTAGATCGCGGCTGCCATGTTCCTCTCCGAGGATTCCATCCTGTGGCCGTACCTCTGCCAGGATGGCCCGGATCGCCGTTTCGACCTCCCGGTCCGCAATGGTCACGGGGGAATCGTCGGCCTTCACATCCACCGCAACCGGCGTGCGGTAATGCCGGCGAGCAACAGCACCGGCGGCATCGGCGCAACGGATCGCCAGTTCGACAAAAGGGACAAGATCGATGGCAGACATGGTGGTAACTCCAGACGGAAAATCACGGCGCGCGCCGCTGGCGAGATCCAAATGAAAAAGGGGGCGGCTGATCGGCCACCCCCTTTCTAGCATATTCCGGACGCCTTGCCGATTACGGCAGCGGTACCGGGTTGTCGGCGAGCGTGCGCAGATAGGCGATCACGGCTGCGCGATCTTCCACCTTCTTCAGGCCGGCGAAGTTCATCTTCGTGCCCGGAACGCCGACCTTCGGGTTGGCGATGAACTTGTTCAGATGCTCATAATCCCAGGCGCCTTCCTGCGACTTCATGGCATCAGAATAAGCGAAACCTTCCGCATGAGCGTGCTTGTTGCCAACGATGCCCCACAGGTTCGGGCCAACCTTGTTGGCGCCGCCCTTTTCGAAGCTGTGGCAGGCCGCACAGGCCTTGGTCAGCTTCTGTCCAGCGGCCGGATCAGCGGCAGCCAGAAGCGGCGTCACCGGATCGGGTTCTGCCGGAGCGGCAGGAGCGTCGGTCGGGGCGGCAGAGCCACCCTGCACTTCCACCTTATAGGCGCGCTCGGTCGGATATGTCGGGTGCATCAGCTTCCTGGAAAAGAAGCCGGCGAACAGGGCAACCAGCGTTGCCGTCAGAATCGCCATGAAAATCTTATTGAACGTGCTGCCAGCCATCAGTCCTAATCCCTTGGGTACCCCGGGCGCGGGCACAATAACGCCAATAGACGAGCACGTCCATGCCCGCCTGATAGGCAAACCATGCGCGATGTTTATCGCAGGACAGGCGGTCGCACATGGTGTTTCCGCCTTGACCCGGCGGACCAAATGTCGCACGGACAGATCATCATGACGCAAGCACAGAAAAATGCCCTGCCGGGCAATCCTCTGGTGGTGGTCCCGGCCCGCCTCGCTTCCACCCGGCTGCCCAACAAGCCGCTGGCCGACATCCATGGTTTGCCGATGATCGTGCATGTCTGGCGCCGCGCGGCGGAAGCCGGCATCGGCCCCGTGGTGGTGGCTGCGGCTGAACAAGCGATTGTGGACGCGGTGGAGTCCGCCGGTGGCCGTGCCGTGCTGACCGACCCTGATCATCCTTCCGGCTCGGACCGTATCTGGGAGGCGGTCTGCAAGGTTGATCCGGAGGGACGGCATGACGCCATTGTTAATGTGCAGGGTGACCTGCCCACCATCGCACCAGAGGCGGTGCGGGCGGTTTTCGGCCCCCTGGCCGATGCACAGACGGATATTGCCACGCTGGGTGTCGTTATCCGCGACCCCGCGGAACGAACCAACCCCAATGTGGTGAAGGCGGTTGTCGAATTGCCGCCCGATGGGCTGACCGGCCGCGCGCTTTATTTCACCCGGGCCACTGCCCCTTGGGGGGAGGGGCCCCTGTTCCACCATATCGGCCTTTACGCTTATCGTCGCGCCGCATTGCAACGATTCGTCGCCCTGCCGCCGGCGGAGCTGGAAAAGCGCGAGAAGCTGGAACAGTTGCGCGCCTTGGCCAATGGCATGACCATCCGCCTGGCCGTGGTGGATACTGTGCCGCTGGGTGTGGATACGGCCGAGGATCTTGAAAAAGCCCGCCGGATGCTGTCCCCCATCCAGTGAATCAACCGCAGCAAGGAAGACGTATAACCGCCATGTCCGCCACCACCATCGCCTATCAGGGTGCCCCCGGCGCCAATTCCGACCTTGCCTGCCGCAGCGTTTTCCCGGAAATGACCTCGCTGCCCTGCGCCTCTTTCGAGGATGCCTTCGCAGCGGTACATGAGGGACGCGCACGATTGGCGATGATCCCGGTGGAGAACTCCGTTGCCGGTCGGGTGGCTGATATTCACCATCTGCTGCCACGCGGCGGCCTGCATATTATCGGTGAGCATTATCAACGCGTGGTGCATTGCCTGGTAGCCCCCAAGGGGGCGACGATGGAAGGGCTGCGGGAGGTCCATTCCCACATTCAGGCGCTGTCGCAATGCCGCACCTATCTGCGTGATCGGGGGCTGGTTCCCGTCAGCCACGCCGATACTGCCGGGGCGGCCGCCGATGTGGCAAAATGGAACGATCCCGGCATCGCCGCCATCGCGTCCGATCTGGCGGCAGAAATCTATGGCCTGACGATTCTGGCCAAGGGTATCGAGGATGCTGCCCATAATACCACGCGCTTCCTGGTGCTGGCCAAGGAGCCGGCGGTGCCGCCCGCCGGCAGCGACACGGTGACCAGCCTGTTGTTCCGCGTGCGCTCCGTTCCAGCGGCGCTCTATAAGGCTCTGGGCGGCTTTGCCACCAATGGGGTGAATATCACCAAGCTGGAAAGCTATCTGGTGGATGGCCGCTTTGTCGCCGCGCAGTTCTATGCGGATGTCGAAGGACATCCGGAGGAACGGCCGCTGCGGCTGGCCATGGAGGAACTGAATTTCTTCGCACGTGAAGTGAAAATCCTGGGTGTCTATCCGGCTCACCCATTTCGCCGTGCCGTCAACCAGCAGGACGGTCAAGATTGACGGAGCAATCCTATCAATTGGTGCCACAGGTGGTGGAGGCGGCGGATTGCTGCCGCCTGCGCCAGATCGCCGGCATGTCGCCGCGCGATCTGGCTGCCGCGCGCATCGGCCTGGCCAACAGTTTCTTCGGTGTGCATATCCGCCACGGTGACGACATTGTTGGAATGGGGCGCATCATCGGTGATGGGGCGTGCTGCTTCCAGATTTGCGATGTCGCTGTCGATCCGGCCCATCAGGGCAGGGGGCTGGGCAAGCAGATCATGGCCGCCCTGATGGCGCATCTGCGGACACGCGCACCGATGGGCGCTTATGTTAGCCTGATCGCAGATGGCGATGCGCGCTTTCTTTATAGCCAGTTTGGCTTTTCAGAGACTGCACCTGCCTCAATTGGCATGGCGATGAACCTTTGAGAGCGAAAAGCCGTTATCTGACTGGAGAGTGCCTCAGTGGACTGTCTGGTCGATGGCTGTCCTAACCCTATATCTTTTGGGATAAGGCGCAACGCTTAACGAAATCGGTTACCAACCGCCTTAAATTGTCTCACAGGGCAGGGGTGCCCAAGGCAAGTCAGGGATAAGCCGCGATGCCGCAGGGCCAGGGAAAGAATATTCTGATTGTCGAGGATGAATTTCTGATCGCTATTCATGCGGCAGAGGTAATGGAAGGCTTGGGCTTCAGCGTGGTCGGTCCGGTCGCTACCATTGAGCAGGGCCTGGAACTGCTGCAGGAGAGTGTGCTCGATGGGGCGATTCTTGATGTAAACCTCTCAGGCACACTGATTTTTCCGGTTGCTGAAGCTCTGGCGGATCGTAACATTCCCTTTATCTTGACCAGCGGGTACGAGGCAACCGGTTTGCCGGAACGCTGGAGAGATCGACCGCACCTGCGTAAGCCGGTGATCGAACGCGATCTGGCACGGCTGGCCGGCGACGTTTTCGCCCGTGACAAGGTCATGGCAGCGGCGAATGCCTGATGATGGTGTTGGCCCGCCGCTGGCTGAGCCTGAAAGGGCGGACGACATGACGAAGCAACGTATCCTGCTGGTGGAAGACAGCCCGACGCAGGCCCTGCGGCTGTTGTTCCTGCTTGAAGAACAGGGATACGAGGTGGAGCATGTGGAAAGCGCCGAGGAGGCGCTGCGCGTGCTGAACCGCACCGTTCCGCATCTGCTGATCGTCGATCACCATCTGCCGGGTTTGCAGGGGGCCGACCTTTGCCGGCAGGTGAGGTTGCATGTCGCCACCCTCTCCATGCCCATCCTGGTGCTGACGGCGGATGAGACGCCAGCCCGCCAACGGGAGGGGCTGGATAGTGGTGCGGATGATTTTCTGCCGAAATCGACCGACCCCGCCGTCTTGATGCTGCGGGTGCGCAACCTGCTGCGCCATGCCCGGCGGGATGCCGATGTGGATGTGCTGCCACAGACGGTATTCCGTCAACCCCGTGCGCTCCTGGCTGGGTTCAGTGCCGACGATGCCCGCGAGTTGGAGGCGCTTCTGCTGGAGGAAGGCTGTCTGGTCCAGCGTGCAGGCGATGCTGAAACGGCGCAGCGAATGCAACAGCAAACGCCGATGGATGGCATCCTGCTGGCCGAACGGTTGCCGGGGCTTGGCTGGCTGGATTTTGCCCGCCATGTCATCGCCGGTTCCCAACTCCCCCCGGCGATCATCCTGGTCATGCGGGATGTTGCGGGCGGCCAACTGACACAGGAGATGCTGGAGGCCGGCATCAGCGATATCTATGTGCAAGGGGCACCGCTGGCCCCGTTGCGGGCACGGCTGCGTGCCATCATGCGACGGCGCTTTCTGGAGGAACAAAATCGCCGCTTGCTGGCCGATTTCCGCGAACGGGAGGGACGGGCCCTGATGTTGGAGGCGGAGCGCAACGCCGCCCAGGCCCGCGCCGCCCTGGCTGACCAACTGGCGGCAGCCAATAAAAGGCTGGCGGATCAGGCGCTGATCACCAGCACCATTACACGCAATGTGCGCACCGGACTGATCCTGACGGATGCAGCAGGTACCATCACCTATATCAACCCGCCGGCCCAATCCCTGCTGGGATCGGCTGTCACGGATACCGACCGGCATTGCCTGTTTGCCCGGCTGGGCGTGGAACTGCCGGATGGCGACCTGCCCGGAGAGATTACGGACCGGTCCGCCATGCTGACAGCCCCCGATGGGCGGTGCGTGCCGGTGTTGTTTTCCGTTACCCCTCTATTGGGTGGTGGCTTGGAACATGATGGGGAAACAGTGGCACCCTCCGGTGCGGTGGTGCAGATCATCGACGTCACCGAACGGCGCCAAGCGGAGGAACGCCAGGCGCTGTTGATGGCAGAACTGTCCCACCGGGTGAAGAACACGCTGGCCACCGTGCTATCCATTGGGGCACAGACGCGTCGCCGCCATACCAGCATTGACGGTTTCTGGTCCTCTTTCGAGGGGCGCCTGCGCGCCCTGTCAGAAACCCATAATCTATTGGCCGAGCATTTTTGGGAGTGGGTGCAATTGCGGGAGGTCATCGGGCACGAGGTAACCCCCTATGCCCAAACCCCGCAGGATGTAACCCTGGACGGTCCGGTCATCGAACTACGCCCGCGTGCGGCGCTGGCGTTGGCACTGGTTTTTCACGAGCTGGCGACCAATGCGGCGAAATATGGTGCCTTCCTGAACTCGGAAGGGCGGTTGCAGGTGAACTGGCGCCTGGGTGTGAAAGAAGGGGCGCAACCCGTCATTCTACTGGAATGGCGGGAAACCGGCGGGCCGCCGACCACAGCGCCATCGCAAAACGGCTTCGGATCAACCCTGATACGCCAGAGCATCGCCTATGAATTACGCGGGAAGTCCAATCTGGATTTCCAGCCGGATGGGCTGCGTTGCCATCTGGAAATTCCGCTGGGACCGGACTTGCGGTTGACCGGGTTTGCCAGTTAGCCGGCCCATGCCGCTTTTCCATAGCCACGGCCATCAAGAGCATAGAAAATCGTGGGCTGGGGCAGGTCGCCCTATGTTAAGTTGCTGCCGTGGGGGAACGGAAAGAATAACGTGATGCAATCGTTCGATGCCAGGCAGGTCGTCATAGATGCGTTCGTCGCACGCCTGCTTGAGGGCTTCCACCGGGTCTATGGCCATCTCTATCCGGAACATAGTAACGCCTTGTCGACAACGGCGGTGCTGGCCATGGAAGCCCTGGTAAATTCCACGGCCCCCTACCATGATTACGAACATTCCATCATGGTCACCATGGTGGGCCAGGAAATTGTCCATGGCAAAATGCTGCGGGAAGGGAATGTCACCCCGACCGAATGGGTGAATTATCTGGTGGCCCTGCTATGCCATGATATTGGCTATCTGCAGGGCGTCTGCCCCGGCGACCGTGGCGCCGTGGCAGTGATCAATGCGGAAGGCGAGACGGTGACCGTGCCGCCGGGCATGACGGATGCGTACCTCACCCCCTATCATGTGGAACGGGGTAAGCTGTTTGTTGGTTGGCGTTTCAAGACCGACCGCATCATTGACTGTGATTTCGTGTGCACCTGCATTGAGAATACGCGCTTTCCTGTGCCTGATCACGGTGAAAAGGCATTGGAAAGCTGGCCGGGGCTGGTTTCTGCCGCCGACCTGATTGGGCAGATGGCTGATCCGGATTATCTGCGTAAACTCCCGGCCCTTTATCAGGAGTTTGAGGAGATTGGCGCCAATGCGCGCATGGGCAACAAGTCACCTGCCGATCTGCGTCGCACCTATCCGGCCTTCTTCTGGAACCATGTTCACCATCACATCCTGGGTGGGCTGTCCTATCTGGAGGTCACCCTGGAAGGGCGTAAATGGATTTCCAGCCTGATGTCGCACGTGTTCGTACAGGAACATACGGCCAAGGGGAGGGGGTGACGTCATGTTCCGTCCAGCCGATATCGTGATCGAAATGCTGTTGCGCCGCTTGTCGGAAAGTTATGCGGAACTGTTCCCGCTGGCACCGGTGGAATATAAGGTGGCCTTATTGCGGGCCTGCCGCATCGGCGCCAGCCATGCTGCCCGGACTGACGCGCTGTATCATAACCTGGACCATACGGTGCAGGTTGTCTGTGTTGGCGTAGAGATGCTGAAAGGCAAGATGCTGCGCGACGGCGATCTGGACGCGCATGAGGCGATGCATTTCATTGCCGCGCTGCTGCTGTTTGCCATCGGGTTCAACCGCCGGCTGTTACCTGACGATCGGGTGGATCGCGTCGTGATCCACCCGGACGGCACCAGTATAGAGTTGCCCGACGGGGTAACCGATGCGTTCCTGCGCCCCTATGCGCCGGAACGCGGCATGATGTTCGTGCGGGCGCATTTCGCCGAAAGCCCGATCCTGGATGCCAATATGTTGGCCGATTACATTGATTATACGCGTTTTCCACCATGCCCCGAGCGCCAGCCGGACCTGACGGGTTTCCGGGGATTGGTGCGGGCGGCCCGTCTGATCGGTATGGTCTCCGATCCTTATTTCATGAAGAAACTGAAGCCTTTGACCCAGGAATTCCAGGAATCCGGAATGCTGGGCCAACTTGGGGTGGCTGACGTGGTGGAGTTCCGGGCCAATTATGTTCAGCTTTTCTGGAAAACCCTCAACCCCTTGATTTGCGAGGGTATGGAATTGTTGGAGTTCACCAATGATGGCCGTGACCGTCTAGCCTCCATGCGTCTGCATTTGCTACGTGAAGAGCATCTGAGTGCCATCCATGGCTGAATAGCAAGATGCTCAGGGTTAGTTTCCATAAGATAGATTATTGATTTTCTGTTTGGCAGCCGGTGGACTCTATTTGAACCATCCCGCCCTACGGTTCCCAGCCGAGGCTCAACCTGAATGTCCTTGGGCGGAGGGGTGTCGTTTGCGGGCTGGCGGACAGGGTGAATGGATTGCCATAAGCGAATTGGTTGGCGTCGCTGTCCAATATGTTGTCCACCGCGAAACCCAACGACCAGCCACCCGACAAATCCAGCTTCATCCGTCCGCTCAGCAGGTTGACCGGGCCCTGACGGATCGCCTTGCTGAAAGTCAGGTGAGTGCGGCCTGTATGGCTATAATCCAGGGCTCCCAGCAGACGCATATCAGCAGCAATTTCCCCCTGCCAGGAAAGGCTGGCACTGCCGCTGACGTGAGCAGCACCGGGCAACCCGCCCTCCGCACTGGCCGCAAAGCCACGGTCAACCCGGGTCAGCTCCGGATCATTCAGGATCAATGTTGCATCCAGCCGCCAGGGCCCCAGATGCAGGCGCGGTGTGATCTCGATCCCGGTATTGCTGCCGTCGCCAGCATTGGTGGTGACGGTCAGGCCATCGGGTCGCAACTGGTCAGTCTGAATGTTCCGCCATCGCGCATGGAAGAGGGCAGTATCAACCATGACGCGTCCTTGCCAGAAGGAAAGTTTGGCACCCAGCTCATAGTTCCACAATTCATCCGTACCAAACCGGGCAGCCCGGTAGTCCCCTGCCCTGTCTTGCCCGGCCTCTTCGATGTTGATACCGCCGGGCCGGTAGCCTTCCGTCATCTGGGCATAGAGGCTGGCACCATCCCGGAAGCGCCAGGTCAGGGCCAGCTTGGGCGTATAATCGGTCTCTTTTGCGTATCCCTCTGCCACAGCCACCGATGCTGCGGGGGCAAGGGCAGCGGCATCAACCTCCTGCGCCACATGGAACAGGCGGCCGCCGGTAGTCAGGGTCCAGTCGGGATGGAAAAGCCAAGAAACTTCACCAAACAGTGCGGCTTCCTTCACCGTGTCGTCACGGTCGCGGCGCCACAGATCGGTGCCAAGCGTACCTGCGTTTGACAGGCGGCGGCTGGATCGCGCCGTCTGGCGAGAGAGGTGAATTCCGGCCAACCAACGGATGGCTGCATCCTCATTGCCATTGCTGGTCAAGCGGGTTTCATGGGTCCAGAGCCGGGATAATTGTGCCTCGTGGAACAGGGCGGGCTGGGCGGGCAGCCCGACCAGGGCCGGCACCGCCGTGCTGGCATCATAGAAACTGTCAATCTCGTGCCGCACAAAGGCGGTGGTGCTGTGTAGCTGGGCAAAGGGCAGGCTGCCGGTCAGGGTGATATGCGCCTCGTCGAAATCATTGTCATGCGGCTCTGGCAATTGCGCGGCACGCGTGCAGCAGCCGCGCCGCCCCTGGATATAATGGCTGTCATCGGTGTCGATCAGTTGATAGGTGCCGCCCAGTTCCAGCCGCCAATCCTCAGCCGGGATCAGGGCAAACAGGGCGCGGCCGCCCTGCATGTCGGTGCGGTCGATATTATGCCGGCCCGCCGTATCGATCACCCCCCCTTCCCGCTCCGCATAAAGTGCCAGCCGCATTCCCAGCCGGTCGGTCAGCAGCGGCTGGTTCAACACCGCCTCCACCCCGCCGCCAGGGGCACCGCTACGGGTCAGGCTGCCATAAAGCCGGGCCTGGGCCGATTGTTCCGACAGGTCGGGGGCGGCCGGCACGATGCGCAGGATGCCACCGATGGAGCCACCGCCATACAGCGTGCCCTGGGGCCCGCGCAGCACCTCCACCCGGTCCACATCGATCAGGTGCAGATGCGGGTCGGGCGCATTGTAATTGACCTTGGCATTATCCAGATACAGGCCCACCGTCGCCTGGGTCTGGCCGGTGAAGGCGCTGTCGGACAGGCCGCGGATCGCCAGCTTGTTGCGCCCCGGTCCCAGATGCGTGCTGCCCACCCCGCCCAGCAGGGGCAGGGCGGCATCCGGATCAGAGGTGCCAAGCCGGGCCAGATCGGCCGCCGTCAGCCAGCCCACAGAAACGGGCAGGCTGGCCGGATCGGCCCCACGCTTGGTCGCCGTGACGATGATGGGTTCCACCGGCTCTGTGATATGCCGGCCCGCCGCTGGCAATAGAGGTGGCGACGGCAAGGCTTCCAGCCGATAGGCACCGGGGCCGACCTTCCTGAAGCCCAGCCCCGTTCCGGCCAGCATCCGGGTCAGCGCCTGTTCGGGCGTCAGCGGTCCGCTGGCACCGGGGCTGTGCCTTCCGGCCAGCGGCTGGTCACCACCGATGGAGATGCCGGCCTGTCGGGACAGGTCCGCCAGCGCGCCGCCTAAGGGACCGGCAGGCACGGCAATCCCCGCATCGGCCGCCAGGGCTGGCGGCACGGTCAGCAGCAGGGCAAGGGCGGAAACCGGCAGAAGACGCAAAGCGGGGACCGTCAGGGACGTTTTGAGAGCACGAAACTATCACCCTGGCGCACCACCACAATAGGCAGCAACCCCTGCAGGGTGGCCAGCAACACCGCCTGATCGCCATCCAGGTGCAGCACACCGGAAAAATGCAGCGCTGCCGCCGCCCCTTCCGCCCGCATGGGCAGCGGATAATGGCGGGACAGCTCGGCCAGCACCTGCGGCAGGGGCGCATTGTCAAAGGACAGGCGGCCTTGCGTCCAGGCGGTGGCGGCCTGTGCATCCACCGTGGTGACGGGGCCGGGGGGCTGGCCTTGCGCCGCGCTGATCTGCTGCCCCGGCGTCAGGCGGACCTTGGCCCCGCCGGTCTGGTCACCGACATCCACCAGCCCGCGCGTGACGGTGACCGTCACCGACCGGTCCAGGTGGCGGATATTGAAGGCCGTACCGACCACGGTGATCAGCCGTTCACCGGCCGCCACGGTGAAGGGGCGGGCGGCATCCTTGGCCACGTCGAACAGCGCCTCCCCCTGCTCCAGCACCACGGCGCGGCGGTCGGCGGACAGGGCGACGCTTAACCGGGTACCGCTGTTCAGAATGATGCTGGACCCGTCGGCCAATGTCACCGTGCGGCGCTGGCCTTGCCCGGTTTCAAACATCTCCGGCAGCGGGGTTGGCGTGTGGCGACCGGTCAGTGTCAGGGCCAAAGCGGCAGCGGCGGCCGCCGCACCGCCCAGGAACCAGCGGCGGGAGCTGTTGGCCGGAGCGGCGGGCTCAGCCTTTCGCCGGCTGGCCAGATCGATGATGCTGGCCGGTGCTTCTGCCGGCAGTGCCTCCACCTGCCGCCACAGGCTTTCCACCTGATCATAGGCGCGGCGGTGGCTGGGGTCAGCCTCCAGCCATTCGGTGAAGGCCAGCCACACCGCCTGATCGGCATCGCCCTGCAGGCGGGCGTGCCAATCCGCCGCCTGTTCCAGGCGGGGATCAAGGGGCGTATCGGTTGGGCGGTTCACCATGGGGCGGCTTCTGGTTCGGGCTTTGTCCTGTTGACGTCACGGAAGGGGCGGTACCCCACCCGTCTGGATGAAATATTTTTCATTCAAGCCGGCGGCCCAGCCGTTTCAACAGGTTCTTCATCGCCGCCGCCATGTGTTTTTCCACCGCACTGCGCGAAATGCCCAGGCTGGCGGCGACCTCCGCATGGGGGCGGCCCTGCAGCTTGTGCATTTCAAACACGCGCTTGCCCTGTGGCGGCAGCGCGTCGATGGCATCGCGCAGCAGGCGCAGTTCCTGCCGGCCGGATGCCACCTGTTCCGCCGTCGGGGCCTCTGCAATCGGTTCGGGGCCATCGACCAGGGCATTGGCGGACAGCCATTCCCCATCACGGGCGGCGGCGCGCGATCCGCTGCGCTGCCGGTCAAAGGCCAGATTAAGCGCCATGCGGTTCAGGAAGGCCGGCACATTCTCCACCGCCTCCCCCCCGGCGGGCAGGGCGGCCAGCCGCTCATACATTTCCTGCACGATGTCTTCCGCCTCCGCCGCACTGCCCGTGCGCGCCGTCAGCAGCCGCAGCAGAAAGGCACGGTGTTCCAGATAGGCGGCGATCAGGGGCGGGGGCGGGGAAATGGCGTCAACCTGAACTGGGCGAAGACTGCCTTCCGATATAGCCCCCAGGCCCTGCCCGATCAATGCGGCAGGTCATATCCGACACAGTGCAGAAAATTTTTCTGTTCGCACCTGCGGTCCGCTGCGGGCGGCGCCGTCATCCCCATGAAGGCCGGTTGATCCGGCCAACCCAACCGGCGGAGCGACGCCTGTGATTGAAATGTTGATGCGCGATGAGGATGGGGTGCGCGGCCACCTGCGGTTCGATGCCGAACGGCTGGGCAGCCTGACCCGCTGCCGCCCGGCAGTCGTGGCCATCACCCACCATTTCGCCCCCGAACGGCGGCGGGTGGAGGCGATGATCCGCCAGACCTATGCGCAGACCTATGGCGGCGATATCGCCGTCACCCACCCGATGTTGATGAGCCTGCGGGACGCGGACGACCGTATTCTGGCCGGTGTCGGCTTCCGCCCGGCTGGCACTGGCCCGCTGTTCCTGGAAACCTATCTTGACCGCCCGGTGGAGGCGCTGATCCCCGGCGGGCCGGCCCGGCCGGCCCCAGACCGGTCGTCCATTGTGGAGATTGGCAATCTGGCGGCGGCGGAACCCGGCGCCTCCTATCTGCTGTTCATGGCGCTGGCTGCCTATCTGCACGGGCAGGGCTTTGAAAAGGCGGTGGTCACCGCCACCCGCCCCCTGCGCCGGCTGTTCCGCCATATCGGCTTTGATGCGCTGGAACTGGGCCGGGCCCGGCCTGACCGGATCGGCCCGGCCGCCGCTGCCTGGGGCAGCTATTACGCCAATGACCCGCGCGTCGTCTGCGGCAATGTCGCCTTTGGTGCCGACTGCCTGGACCGCTTCCTGGCCGGCGATGCGCGCGAGGTGCTGCCGACCCATCCTACCTTTCCCCGTCTGCATCCCGCCGTTCCGGCGACAGAGGTGACTGCATGAGCCGCGTTCTTTCCGCCCTGCGGACCCATGCCCCGGATCAGCCCGCCATCAATGACTGGACCTATGGCACCCTGTCCATCGCCCTGGACCGGCTGGCCGCCGATCTGCGCGGGATCATCGGCGATGGGCACCAGCCTGTCGCCGTGGAGGCCGGCAATGCCGCCGCCTGGGCGCTGCTGGATCTGGCCTTGCTGGATTTGGGGGTGCCGTCCCTGCCGCTGCCGGGCTTTTTCACCGCCGACCAGCGCCGCCACGCCCTGGGCGATGCCGGGGCCGGCTGGCTGGTGACGGACAAGGCGGTGCCGGGTGCGGTGGCCCTGCCGGTGGGTGAAGAGACGCTCTATCTCCAGCGCCTGGATCATGCGCCGGTTGCCCTGCCGGCGGGCACGGCCAAGATCACCTATACCTCGGGCACGACGGGGGCACCCAAGGGCGTGTGCCTGTCGGCCGCCGGGCTGGAGCAGGTGGCCGCCTCCCTGGTGCAGGTGATCGGGGCCGATTATGCCGGCCGGCATGTCGCCATCCTGCCTTTGCCGGTGCTGCTGGAAAATGTGGCGGGGCTTTACTGCACGCTGCTGGCCGGTGGCCATTATCTGGCCGTGTCCCCCGCCACCCTGGGGCTGGAACAGCCTTTCCAGCCGGATTTCGCCCGGCTTCTCGCTGCCCTGTCCATCCTGCGGGCCAACAGTATCATCCTGGTGCCGGAACTGCTGCGCGGCCTGATGGCGGCCATAGCCCAGGGCGGGCGCTTCCTGCCCGATCTGCGGCTGGTGGCCGTGGGCGGGGCGCGGGTGGCACCGTCCCTGCTGGCCCAGGCCGGCATGTTGGGCCTGCCCGTCTATCAGGGCTATGGCCTGTCGGAATGCGGGTCGGTGGTGGCGCTGAACACGCCCGCCGCCAACCGGGTCGGCAGTGTTGGCCGCGTGCTGCCGCATCTGCACCTGGAGATTGACCCGGCCACCGGGGAGGTCAGCCTCAACAACCATGCCTTTCTGGGCTATGTCGGCGGCGCGGCCGCCCCTGCCCGCATCGCTACCGCCGATCTCGGCAGCCTGGATGGTGACGGTTTCCTGTCCATCCAGGGCCGGTCGCGCAATGTCATCATCAATAGTTTCGGCCGCAATATCGCCCCGGAATGGGTGGAAGCCGAACTGACCGCCCAGCCGGAAATCCTGCAGGCCGTGCTGTTCGGCGATGGGCGGGCGGACCTGACCGCCCTGATCGTGTCCAGCCGGTTCGGCCAGGATGCGGCAGCCCTGTCCCTGGCCGTGGCGCGGGCCAATGGGGCCTTACCGCCCTATGCCAGGGTCGCCCGCTGGCAGGCGGTGGCCGCCTTCACCCCCCTGAACGGGCAACTGACCGCCAATGGCCGGCCGCGCCGCGATGCCATCGCCGCCGCCCATGCCGCCCTGCTTTCCCCGGATGAGGATGAAGCCTCCATGCCCCAACCCTTCTTCGACCGTTTGGTGACGGAGACGGAGCCGGCGCGTCTGGCCCTGCTGTCCGTACCGCAGATCCAAGATGGCCTGACCGGGCGGATCAGCCTGGACACCTATATCGCCTATCTGACAGAGGCCTATCACCATGTGAAGCATACCGTGCCGCTGATGCGCGCCGCCCGCGTCGCGCTGCGTCCTGACCAGACATGGCTGATCCCCGCGCTCGATGAATATATCGAGGAGGAAGAGGGGCACGAGGAATGGATTCTCAACGATATCCGCCATGCCGGCGGTGATGCAGAAGCGGTGCGCCATGGCACGCCGCGCACGGCGACCCAGGCCATGGTGGACGCAGCCTATCGCTTCATCCGGGAAGAGAATGCGGCCGGCTTCTTCGGCATGGTCTATGTGCTGGAAGGCACCAGCACCGCCATCGCCACCCATGGGGCGGAAGCGGTGCGCACATCCCTGAACCTGCCGAAAACCTGCTTCACCTATCTGACCAGCCATGGGTCGCTGGATATCCAGCATATGGAATTCTTCCGCACGCTGATGAATCAGGTGATCGATCCGCGCGACCAGCAGGCGATCATCACCATGGCGAACTGCGTCTTCGGTCTGTTCGCCGGCCTGTTCCGCGCCATCCCCCACAGCCGCCAATCGCAAGAGGTGCGCCATGTCGCATGAGGAAAGCCTGGAAGGGCGTACCGTCCTGGTCACCGGCGGGGCCGGTGGCATCGGGTCGCCCCTGGTCAGCCTGCTGCGCAACCGGGGGGCCCAGGTCACCACACTGGGCCGGGGGGAAATGCCGGGCCGGCATATCCGTGCCGACCTGTCGACCCCGGCCGGCATCGCGCTGGCCGCCGAACAGGCCCGGCTGCTGGCCCCGCAGATGCTGTTCAACATCGCCGGCCGGCAATATTTCGGCCCGCTGGAAGGCCAGCGCCCCGCCGATCTGGCAGCCGATTATCTGGTCAATCTGGTGGCGCCGGTGACCCTGGCCCAGGCCGTACTGCCGATGATGAAACAGCGGGGCCGGGGCCATATTGTCAATGTCGGCTCCGTCTTCGGTTCAATCAATTTCGCGCATTTCGCCGGCTATTCCAGCGCCAAGGCCGGGCTGAAAGGGTTCAGCCAGGCCCTGCGGCGGGAGGTGCGGGGCACCGGCATCACAGTTTGCCATGTGGCCCCCCGCGCCGTGCGCACCAGCTTTAACGGACCGCTGGTGCAGCGCTTTGCGGAACTGACCGGCATGAATCTGGATGACCCGATCCATGTTGCCCGCCGCATTCTGTCGGCCGCCCAGACGGGCAAGGCCGAAACAATCATCGGCTGGCCGGAAGCCTTTTTCACCCGCCTGAACGCCCTGTTCCCCGGTCTGGTCGACCGGGCGCTGGCCGGCAATGACGCCAAGGCCGCCAGCCTGTTCACCCATCCGACACCCAATGCCGCCACCGCTACCCCGATCCGGGAGGAAAACCATGCGCGTTGACAAGAAACTGATCCTGGCCGCCCTGTCCCTGTTGCTGGCCGGTTCCGCCGCTGCCTCGGCCGACCCGGCCCTGGATGCCCGGATCGCCGAGTTGCAAAGCGGCTGGGCCCATGTAAAATATGAGGTGAAGGGGGAGGAGGCGCAGCTTTCCGGTATGGAGGCGCTGGCCGCGCAGGCCAAAACGCTGACCGCCGCCTATCCCGGCAAGGCCGAACCGCTGGTCTGGGAAGCCATCATCCTGTCATCGGAGGCCGGCATCAAGGGCGGCATGGGCGCGCTGTCGTTGGTGAAGGATGCCAGAGCCAAACTGGAAACGGCCGAGAAGATCGACGCGACCGTGCTGGACGGGTCCGTCAATACCTCGCTGGGCAGTCTCTATTATCAAGTGCCGGGCTTCCCCATCGGCTTTGGCAGCGACAAGAAGGCCAAGGCCTATCTGGAAAAGGCGCTGGCCCTGAATCCCGATGGGATTGATCCCAATTACTTCTATGGCGATTTCCTGTTCCGGCAGGGGGATTATGCCAAGGCCCGCGACGTGCTGAACCATGCGCTGGCGGCATCCCCCCGTCCGGGGCGTGAAGTCGCCGATGCCGGCCGGCGGGAAGAAATCAAGGCTGTGCTTTCGCAAGTGGAAATCAAGCTCGCGCGGCGCTGAAAACATACCAGGGCATGAGGCGGCGCTGGCCCAGTTTTAACGTCCCACTGATCGGAACCCATCTCTGGGCTTTGATCGCCAGCGCCGCCACCCGATCAGAAGCTGTAGGTCAGGCGGGAATAATAGTAACCGCCACTGATCCCCCAGGGGGAAAGCTGGTTATAGCCGCCGAACCCGTTGACCGGGATATTGGCGGCCTGCCGCCGGTCGGGATAGATGTCGAACAGATTGTTCGCCCCCACCTCCAGCGACAGATTATCGGTGATCCGCTGGGAGAGGGTGAGATCGGTGATCCAACGCGGATCAACACTGTCATCCAGGGCCGGGTTGCTGGCATCACGCTGCCAGACCCGCCCGAAACGGGTCACCCGCAGCGAGGCGCCGAAGCCTTCCCATTTGTAATTGGCCGACAGGATCAGCTTGTTGCGCGGCGTCGCCTCCGTCAGATAGCTCTGCTTCTGCCGGTCGAACAGCACAAGTCCTGCGGCCTTCAGGGCGGCCGGTGTGTCCTTCAATCCGGTGACCTTGGTCCGGTTGAGGTTGAAGGCAACACCAGTGCGCAATGTCTGCCCGTTCCCCAGATCGAACGGATAATCGGCCACCAGATCCAGCCCGCGCGTGCGGGTATCGACCGCATTGGTATAATAGCTGCCGCCGGCGATGGTGGGGTCGATGCCATTGGCCGCGAAGATATTGCTGACCACCGAACCAGCCAGGGTGCCGGTGGAGACGATGCGGTCATCGATTTTCACCTGATAGGCGTCAATGGTGATGTTCAGCTTGTCCAGCGGCGTCACCACCAGCCCGGCGCTGACGCTGACGGATTTTTCCGGGTCCAGCGGCTGCGCCCCCAGGGCGCGGGCCGCCGGGCTGTCCACCGGCAATGCCTTGATATCCAGCGGTGACAGCACACCATTATTGGAACGGAAGATGGTGGTGGAGGAGGCATAGAGCGACTGCGCCAGGGCCGGCGCGCGGAAACCGGTGCTGACCGTGCCCCGCAGCGCCAGCTTGTCACTGAACGCATAGCGGCTGGACAATTTGCCGTTCAGCGTATCGCCGAAATCGGAATATTTCTCCCACCGCCCGGCCAGGCCCAACTGCCATTCCTTCGTGATATCGCCTTCCAGATCGGCATAAAGCGACACGCTGTCGCGGTCCAGCGACCCGGCCTCCGATGGACGGAAGCCAGAGAAGACCTGGCTGCCGCCGCTGGGCTGGGCCCCGGCATTGGGGCCACTGCTGGGGCGATAGCTGCCCAGGATGTAGGAATTCAGCTCCCCGGCCTCGATCGCATATTTCTCCCAGCGATATTCTGCGCCCAGGGTCAGGGTCAGCGGGCTGGCGAACAGGCCGGTATCCAGGGCCCGGGTCAGTTCAGCATTGTTGGTCACCTGATCAAAGATCAGCCTTCCATCATAGAAATCGCGCTGGCTGGTCGGCCCCAGGCTGGCATTCAGCGAATTGCGGACATAATAGGCCGCCTCGTTGCGGCCATAGGCGGTGGAGATGTCCCAGTCAAAACCCAGCAGCCCCTCCCCCTTGGCCCCGGCCACCAGTTGCGTATCGTCGGAGATGATTTCGATGATGGGGGTGAAACCGTTGGGATAGATGGCGGGAATATTGTTGACGCTGTTGGGGCTGCGGAAATTGAACCAGCCGCGTGCCTCCCGGTGGGCATAGCTGCCGAAGGAATAAACCTTCACCGTCTCGCCCAGCGGCTTCTCCCCATTGTAAAGGAAGCTCTGCGAGCGGGATTGCGGATCGCCGTAATTCAGGATCGACTGGCGGTCGGCGGTGGCTTCACGCGGATCAAATTTCAGACCCGCCGGCAGCAGGGCGGTGTCGTAGCGGGCCACCGTGGTGCTGACCGGGTTGTTATTGGCATCCAGCAGCGGATAAAGCTGGCCGCGATTCTGCTGCGCCCGGTTGGAACGTTCATGATAGCGCACCTCCGCATCCACCGACAGGAAGCCGCCCTCGTCATCGCTGAAACCCAGATTGGCGGATACCTGCCCGGTGGTGCCGTCGCCCTTGTAATATTGCCCGCCGGACAGGGTGACACGCCCACCCGTCTTGGTGCGGTTGGGGATGAAGTTGATCACCCCGGCAATGGCATCGGAACCATATTGCGCCGAGGCACCATCGCGCAGCACCTCGATCCGCTCAATCGCCCCTTCCGGCAGCAAGTCCAGATCGACCGGCGTGCCGTAGGTCGTATAGCCCAGGATGTTCAACACGGCGGAGGGATGCCAGCGCTTGCCATTGACCAGCACCAGCGTCTGGTCACCGGACAGGCCGCGCAGATTGGTCGGGCGGATGATCAGGCTGGCATCGGAACCGACGCGGGCCGGCAGGTTGAAGCTGGGCAGCAGGCTGTTCAGCTTCTCATTCAGGCCGGGCTTGCCGGTTTCGGCCAGCGCATCGGCGCTGATGACATCGATGGGGGCCAGGCTTTCGGCAATCGTGCGGTCGGTCCGGCGGGTGCCGGTGACGATGATTTCGTCCAACGCAGCCGTTTCCGCCACCTGAATGGTCTGGGCCAGCGCCGGGAAGGCGGGCAGCAAGGGTAGGGTCAGCAGCGCAAGCGCGCCGGTGCGAATACGTGACATTTGGCTCTCTTCCTGTTGATTTTGTTGGCTTTGGCACAAGGGGGGCCGTTCCGGCGCGCAGGTTGGCGCCGGTTGCGGCATGAAAGCTGGTCGGGTGATGGGGGGCTTCTATTGACCCGTCATCCCGGCTTCAGGTCGGGATGACGGGAAATGCCGGCGAAGAGGAAACGCCCTTATTTTTTCACCTTGGCGGCGAGGAACTCGATCTCCACCAGGGCGCCGGGCAGCACCAGGCCCGCCACCTTCACGGTGCTGCGGGCCGGCCTGTTGGGCTGGGCCTGGGTGCCGAAATGGCGGCTCCAGGCCTTTTGCAGGCCGGCGAAATCAATCTCCCCACCCTTGCCCGGATCGCCCACCAGATAGACATGGGCCTGCACCACATCGCCGAAGCCCAGCCCCTGGGCCTTCAACCCGGCCTCCAGCTTGGACAGCACGGAAAGGGTCTGGGCCTCCGTATCGCCATAGGTTTCCACACTGCCCTTCGGGGCGTCGGGCTTGGCCACCGCCGGCAAGGCACCAGACAGATAGGTCAGGGTCGCACCCGGCGGCACCGTGACGGCGGCGGCAATCGGGAAGTCCGATCCGGGGATCGGGGTGCGCACAATCTCCTGTGCCTGGGCAGTAACCGGAAGACCCAGCCACAGCAGGGCCAGCAGACGAAGCGGAACGCGCATGGGATCAACCTTTCAGACTGGTTTTGATGTCGGCACCGCCGGCGGCGGTACGGTGGGCAATGGCCGTGACGGCACGCTGGGCCGACAGCACGGCCCCTTCCTGCCAGCTTGGAAGCTGGCTCAGATGCGCGCCGGCCAGATGGATGGGGCCGATGGGCTGGTTCAGCAGGGCATAGGCGGCGGGGGCATTGCCATCCACCTCCCAATGCAGCCACGGCCCCTCGTTGAAGGGGATCAGCCGCCAGTTGATGGCCAGCCCACGCTGCAGATGGGGGGCGCTGCCGGGATGCACCCGGGCCACCGCCGCCCGGGTGCGGGCCACCTGTTCGGCCAGCGGCAGCGCCTGGAAGGCGGCGGCATTGGCCCCGATATTATAGGCACCGACCAGCAACCCGGTGGGCGCATTGAAATGGTCGGACGGATACCAGATCAGGCTGTTCTCCCCCCCGGTGAAGGAGATACCGCCGTAAATCTGCTCCGCCTCCCAGAAGCGCGGGGCCTCAAACGCCACCTTGTTGGCATGGTCATAGGTGGCAGCGGCGATGGCCGCCTTCACCGGGGCCGGGAAATCATTGTCGGTGCGGGCCAGGATGGGCAGTGGCAGGGTGACAATGGCCTGATCGACCAGCAGCCGCTGCTCCTTTCCCGTGCCATTGTCCCGCCAGGTGATGGCAACCCCCTCCCCCGCCCGGCGGATGGATGTGACCACCGCCCCGCGCCGGATGGTGCCGGGGCGCAGGCTGGCGCCCAACGCCTCCGTGATGCGGTCCATCCCGCCGGTGGGCTGGAACATCGTGGCCTGCATCAGGATATTATCCTCAAACAGCAGGCTGGGCAGGGTGTCGGGGCTGAACAGATCGCGCAACGGCAAGGGGGCGACGGCTTGGCCCGTCTGGTCGGCGGCACCGGGGGTGCGCAGATAGCCTGACCGTTCCGTGCCCTTGAAGGCGCCATCGGCATCCAGATCGCCATAGGCGCGCAGGAAGGCCAGCAGCCTGTCCTTGTCCTCTGCCGTCAATTCCCCATCCAGCGCGCCGCGCTTCGTCGCCTTGCCCAGCAATTCCGACAGCCAGCCGCGCGTATCATTGACCAATTGGCGCTGGCGCACCGGTTGGCCGCCATTGACCGTGGGGGAAAGGTGCCAGGCGCTGCGGCTGCTGTTCACCTCCACCTCCAGCGGCACCTTCAGGGCGCGGATATAGGACAACAGCGCTTCGTGATGGCTGGGGATGCGGGCCGGGCCGGCATTGAAGCCGATGCCGGGGGAAAGGCGTGCCACCTGTGGTTCATGGCCCAGATGCTCGATACTGTCGCCGTCGCGGATGGTCCAGGTGCGACCGCCCAGCCGCTGGCGCGCCTCCAGCAGGGTGACGCGGAAGCCGGCCTTTTCCAGCTCATGCGCCGCCACCAGCCCGGCAACGCCAGCCCCCAGCACGGCGACATGACGCCCCCCGCCCAGCCCCGCCGGCAGATCAGGCGGCCCCGCATAGGCGGCGGGGGCCGCCATGATCCCCAAACCCTGCATCAACATATAGGTGGCACCATAACCACCGGTGACGGCAGCCCGGCGCAGCAGATCGCGCCGCGTCAATTTCATTGTCATGATGATCCATTGCCCGCACAAAGGAGTGATCGGCCCGATGCCGCAGTGCGATATAGAAACGCTAGAATGATTCCAGAGTTATGGTCAATGAATTGATGCTTGAGTTTTTATCAATTGCATAATTTTCGTGCTTAATTATTCACTACATCCTGAAATATTTAAAAATATTCAACTTATATATTTTAAAAACTCATAAGACGCTTGACGCCATAAAAAACATGGGAAATCCGTCCATCCTGCCGATTCAACACATAATAACACATAATTTTTGTGATAAAATCCATATTGCGTAAATAGGAAATGTAGTTTTATGCTAATCCACATCAACGGCGTGCCGCGTGGCGGGCGCCATTGGGTTTGAGGAATTGAGGAGCATCAGGATATGTCCTTCCGTCCCCTGCATGACCGTGTCGTCCTGCGCCGTTTGGCCCAGGAAGAGAAGACCAAGGGCGGCATCATCATCCCCGATACCGCCAAGGAAAAGCCCCAGGAGGGTGAGGTGGTGGCCATCGGACCCGGTGCCCGTGACGATCAGGGCCGGCTGGTGCCGCTGGATGTGAAGGTGGGCGACCGTGTGCTGTTCGGCAAATGGTCGGGCACCGAGATCAAGATCAACGGCGAGGAATTGCTGGTCCTGAAGGAAAGCGACCTCATCGGCGTCTATACCGGCTGATTTCCCAATACGAAACCATTTGAGACGAAGGAGCCTGTGCCATGGCTGCCAAGGATGTGAAATTCTCCACCGACGCCCGTGAACGCCTGCTGCGTGGGGTCGATATTCTGGCCAATGCGGTCAAGGTGACGCTGGGGCCGAAGGGCCGCAATGTCGTGATTGAAAAGAGCTTTGGCGCACCGCGCATCACCAAGGATGGTGTCTCGGTCGCCAAGGAGATCGAGCTTTCCGACAAGTTCGAGAATCTGGGCGCGCAACTGGTGAAGGAAGTTGCCACCAAGACGGCCGATCTGGCCGGCGATGGCACCACCACCGCCACCGTGCTGGCCCAGGCCATTGCACGCGAAGGGGCCAAGGCGGTTGCCGCCGGGCTGAACCCCACCGATCTGCGCCGTGGCATCGACCGGGCCGTGGCCGCCGTGGTGGCCGATGTGCAGGCCCGGTCGAAAAAGGTTTCCACCAATGAGGAGGTGGCCCAGGTCGCCACCATTTCCGCCAATGGCGAACGCGCCATCGGGGAAATCATCGCCAAGGCGGTGGCCAAGGTGGGCGATGAAGGCGTGATCACGGTGGAAGAGGCCAAGAGCCTGGAAACCGAACTGGATGTGGTGGAAGGGCTGCAATTCGACCGCGGCTATCTCTCCCCCTATTTCGTCACCAATGCCGACAAGCTGGTGGCCGAACTGGACAATCCCTATATCCTGATCTTCGACAAGAAGCTGTCGGGCCTGCAGCCGATCCTGCCGCTGCTGGAAGCGGTGGTGCAATCGTCCCGCCCACTGCTGATCATCGCAGAGGATGTGGAGGGCGAGGCGCTGGCCACGCTGGTGGTGAACAAGCTGCGCGGCGGCTTGAAGATCGCCGCCGTCAAGGCACCGGGCTTTGGCGACCGCCGCAAGGCCATTCTGGAAGATATCGCCATCGTCACCGCCGGGGAGGTGGTGTCGGAGGATCTGGGCATCAAGCTGGAGAATGTCGGCCTGTCGCAACTGGGTACCGCCCGGCGGGTGCGCATTACCAAGGATGACACCACCATCATCGATGGTGCCGGTGCCAAGGCCGATATCGAGGCGCGGATTGCCCAGATCAAGGCTCAGATCGCCGAGACGACCAGCGATTATGACCGAGAGAAGCTGCAGGAACGGCTAGCCAAACTGTCCGGCGGCATCGCCGTCATCCGCGTGGGTGGGGCCACCGAGATTGAGGTGAAGGAACGCAAGGACCGGGTGGACGATGCTGTTCACGCCACCCGTGCCGCCATTGAAGAAGGCATTGTGCCCGGCGGCGGTGTCGCCCTGCTTTATGCCATCCGCGCGCTGGGGGCGGTGGAACCGCTGAACGCCGATGAAAAGGCCGGCATCGATATCATCCGCAAGGCTCTGCAGGCCCCGGTACGCCAGATTGCCGAGAATTCCGGCACCGATGGTTCGGTGGTGGCCGGCAAGCTGCTGGAAAGCACTGACACCAATTACGGCTATGACGCGCAGAAGGGCGAATTCACCGACCTGCTGAAGGCCGGCATCATCGATCCGGCCAAGGTGGTGCGGGTGGCCTTGCAGGATGCCGCGTCTGTCGCCGGGCTGCTGATCACCACCGAAGCCCTGATCACCGACAAGCCGGAAAAGAAGACCAACGGCCCCGCCGCACCGGGCGGCGACCTGGATTTCTGATCCCGACTTCCGCCAAACGCCCCCTGTCGCCGGGAAGCTTCCGGCCGGGCGACAGGGGGTGTGGGATCCGCTGCGGGTTCCCCAATGCCCGCAGCGGATTTACCCGCCAAGACATTTTCAGACCAGCACCCATTTCAACGCGACTGCGGCCCGGAAATTCAGCGCCGGGCCAACAGCTAACCCACCGGGGCCGCGCAAACGCGTATCGCCGGTGGGTTAGCTGCGTTGCTGCATCCCATAATCACGTAGATCGACGTTGAAGGAAGGACCGCTGACAGCCCAGCCCCTTCATCCATGATGACACTGCCACATGGGGCCAACCAGCACCGACGCCAGCGCATTGTGTCGGATGCGCTCAGTACCACCCCCTATGTCAATTTCTCCTTCTTAAAGCCCCAAAAAAGTGTCAATGTAAGTTTACACTTTTTAAGGGAAGCGCGTCCGATGCCAAAGCCGTTCCCGTTCGCCGCCATCGTTGGCCAGGAGGATATGAAGAAGGCCCTGCTGTTGGCGGCGGTGGAACCGTTGCTGGGCGGGGTGCTGGTGATGGGGGACCGGGGCACAGGCAAATCAACCGCCGTCCGGGCATTGGCCGAATTGCTGCCCAAGATCGAAACGCGCAGTGGCTGCCGCTATAATTGCCTGCCCGGCGATCCTCAGCCGGCCTGTGCCCGTTGTCGCACCACCGGCACGGAAAGGCCGGCGCTGGTGAAGATACGCACGCCCATGGTCGATTTGCCGCTGGGGGCGACGGAGGACCGGGTTTGCGGCGCCCTGGATATTGAAAAGGCGCTGGTGGCCGGCGAACGGGCCTTCGAACCGGGGCTGCTGGCCGCCGCCAACCGGGGATTCCTTTATATCGACGAGGTGAACCTGCTGGAAGATCATCTGGTCGATCTGCTGCTGGATGCGGCGGCATCGGGCGTGAATGTGGTGGAGCGGGAGGGGTTGAGCATCCGCCATGCCGCCCGCTTCGTGCTGGTCGGCAGCGGCAACCCCGAAGAAGGCGACCTGCGGCCGCAATTGCTGGACCGGTTCGGCCTGTCGGTGGAGGTCCGCACCATCATGGACCTGAAATTGCGGATTGAGGTGATCCGCCGCCGCGATGCCTATGAAAGCGATCCTGATGGTTTCGTGGCGACCTGGGCCAAGCAGGACGCCGCCATCGGTAGCCAGGTGGTGGCGGCCCGCAAAATCCTGAAACAGGTGGCGGTGCCGGACGCCATCCTGTTCCGCCTGTCACAGCTTTGTATGCGGCTGGGAATTGACGGGATGCGGGGGGAATTGACCCTGATGCGGGCCGGGCGCGCCGCCGCCGCGCTGGATGGGCGCATGGCGGTGACCTGGACCGATATTGAAGCGGTGGCACCCATGGTGCTGTGCCACCGGCTGCGCCGCGACCCGATGGACGAGGCCGGCACCACACCCCGCATTGAACGCGCCTTGGCGGCCCTGGATGCCGGGCATGGTCATGCCTGACGGGGCCGCCAGCGACGGGCCCTGCCCCGACATGCAGCAGCAGAGCGAGGATCGCTGGCGCGATGCCATCCTGGCCGCCCATATCCTGGCGGTGGGTGGGGCCGATATTGGCGGCCTGTGGCTGACGGCGCGGGCATCGGGGGTCCGTGACTGTTTCCTGGACCATCTCTGGCGGATCGCCAGCGCCACACCGGCCAGAAAATTGCCGCCCGGCGCCACGGCGACGGCCCTGTGTGGCCATCTGGACATTGCCTGTTCACTGAAGGCCGGCCGCATTGTCTGGGACAGCGGAATCCTGGCTGCCGCCGATCGCGGTATCCTGCTGATCCCCATGGCGGAACGGCTGGATTTGGGGGCGGCGGCCATCATTGCGGCGACCATGGATATACAGGCCTGCCCGACCCGGCACCCCACCGCCGCCGAGGGGCGACAGCCCAGCCGCTTCGCCGTGGTGGCGTTGGACGAGGCTATCGACCCGGAGGAGACGGTCCCACCCTGCCTGTCCGACCGGTTGGGCCTTCACCTCTGTCTGGAGGGTGTGACGCTGCGGACCATCAGCGCGCCGCCGCTGGGCATGGCCCCTGCCCCGCCGATCGACTGGCGATCCGTCCGCCTGGATGATGGGATGCTGGAACAGCTTTGCACCATCGCCACCGCGACTGGTCACGGCTCCCTGCGGGTTCTGCACCATCTGACAAAGGTGACGCGCATTCATGCCGCCCTTGACGGGCGGCTGTCTGCCGGGGTGGCGGACGCCGTGGCGGCCCTGCGCCTTTGCCTGGGCATCCGGTTGGAGCATCGCCAGCCCCAACCCGAACAGCCAACACCCGGCCCCACCAGCACCCCGGAGCAACCGCCCCCTGCCGGCAGCGGGGAGGGCGATGGTGACGGGGGCGGGCTGGATAACCTGACCGAACTGCTGACTGCCATTGAACAGGGTACCGTGGAGGGGCTGTCGCTGTCCGTCAGTGAAAGGGCGGCCCGACAAGGCCGAAAGACCGGCAAGGGCGGGGCTGCAACCCGCCATGCCAGGCGCGGCCGCCCGTTTGGCAGCAGCAGCAGGCCCCCCTTCCCCGATGCCAGGCCCGATCTGGTGGAAACCCTGCGCGCCGCCGCCCCCTGGCAGCGGCTGCGCGCCCGCCTGTACCAAGCCCGCACCGGGGCGGAGGCGACCCATCCGCTGATCCGGAAGGAGGATTTCCGTTATCGCCGGCGGCGGCACCAGCAACCATCGACCGCCATTTTTGTGGTGGATGCGTCGGGGTCGACCGCGCTGGAACGGTTGGGAGAAACCAAGGGGGCCATCGAACAATTGCTGGCCACCTGCTATGTCCGCCGGGACGAGGTGTCATTGATCGCCTTCCGGGGCAAGACGGCGGAAATCCTGATGCCGCCGACCCGGTCACTGGTGGCCGCCAAGCGCAAACTGTCCGCCCTGCCCGGCGGCGGGCCGACGCCGCTGGCGTCTGGCCTGGAACGGGGGCTGGAGATGGCGCTGGCCGCCCGCCGCCGGGGCAGCACCCCCATCGTGGTGGTGATGACCGATGGCAGCGGCAATATCGCGCTGGACGGCACGGCTGACCGGGCGCTGGCCGGACGACAGGCAGAGACCATTGCCCGGCTCTATCGCGCCAACGGGCTGAAATGCCTTTGTATCGATATTGCCCGCCGCCCGCGTGACAGCGTGGCCACCCTGGCGGGGCTGCTGGGGGCGGAACTGCATTTGCTGCGTCAGGCAAACGCCGCCCATATGTCGGAGATTGTCCGTGCCTCCATGCATCGGGGGGCGCCAGCATGATCGGCAGCTGGCTGGATTGGGACAGGGATGGACGCGACTGGCCCCACCGGTCGGCCAGCCGCTTTGTCTCCACCGCCGGGATAGGCTGGCATGTGCAGGAAATGGGGCCGGCGGACGCGCCGGTATTGCTGCTGCTGCACGGCACCGGCGCTTCCAGCCATTCCTGGCGGCATCTGCTGCCCCTTTTATCGGGGGCTTACCGGATCGTGGCACCCGATCTGCCCTGCCATGGTTTCAGCCGCCCCCATGGCTGGCCGGACCTGTCGCTGAACGGCATGACCGGGGCCATCCAGTCCTTGATTGCGGTGCTGGGCATTGCACCGACGGCCATTATCGGCCATTCGGCGGGGGCGGCCATCGCGGTGTCGCTGGGCGCCAAGCCCGCCGTGAAGACCAGGCCGCTGGTGGTGGGCATCAATAGTGCCGTCCGGCCGATCCGGGGCGAACAAATCCTCTCCCCCCTGGCCAAGGCGTTGTTTGCCGCCCCCTTGTCAGCCAGCCTGTTCGCCCTGGTGGCACGGCGCGGCTGGTTTGCCGACAATCTGCTGACGGCCACTGGATCGCCCCTCGACAAGGCGGGGGCAGCGCTGTACCGGCGGCTGCTCACCTCCTCGGGCCATGTGCGCGGTGCGCTGGGCATGATGGCGGCATGGGATCTGACACGGTTCGATGCGCTGCTGTCTGCCCTGCCCCAGCCGCCGGTGCTGATCGCCGCCAAGGATGACCCGATGGTGCCCTGTGACGATAGCCGTCACGCGGCCAGTATCGCACGCGGCGCCAGCCTGACGCTGGTGGATCGCGGCGGGCATCTGCTGCATGAATGCCGCGCCGATCTGGTGGCGGGGCTGATCACGGACGCGTTGCGGGCGCGCCCGGCCAACCGGGTGGATGCGGCATGAATATGATCACCCCCCATCTCCGGCCCGACGCCCAGGCCCCCGATCCGTCCAGGCCCCAGGCGATTATCATCGGGGCCGGTGTGGGCGGCCTGTCCACCGGGGCGTTGCTGGCGGCGCGGGGCTATGGCGTCACCATCATCGACCCGCTGGATGCACCCGGCGGGCGGGCTTATGCCCATCGCCAGGATGGTTTCATCTTCGATGCCGGCCCCACCATCATCACCGCCCCCTGGATGTTTGAGGATCTGTGGCGCGATTGCGGCGGGCAGCTTTCAGAGGATGTGGCGCTTCGGCCCTGCAACCCGTTTTACAAAATCCGCTTCGATGATGGTGCCTGGTTCAACTATTCCGGCGACCCGGCGGCGATGGCGGCAGAGGTGGCGCGCTTCAACCCCGCCGATGTCGCAGGCTATCAAAGCTTCATGGCGGAAAGCCGCCGCATTTACGAGGTCGCCTTTGAGCAACTGGCCGATAAGCCCTTCCACAGCCTGGGCTTCACCGCCCGCACCCTGGCATCGCTGGCCCGGCTGGGGGGCTATCGCTCTGTTTATGCGGTTGTTTCAAAGCATTTCCGCGATGAACGGCTGCGCACCATCTTCTCTTTCCATCCGCTGCTGATCGGCGGCAACCCTTTCTCCGCCACCTCCTTTTACTGCCTGATCGCGCATCTGGAGAGCCGGTATGGCGTGCATTACGCCATGGGCGGCACCAACGCGCTGGTGCGGGGGATTGCCGGGCTGGTTCGCCGCCATGGCGGGGTGATCCGGCTGGGCGAAACCGTGGAAACCATCCTGACGGCGGGACGCCGCGCCACCGGCGTGCGGCTGGCGTCGGGGGAGATTGTGCCGGCGGACATCGTCATCTCCAACGCCGATCCGGCCACCACCTATGGCAAGCTGCTGCGCCATCATCCCAGGCGGCGCTGGACCGATGCGAAGATCGCGCGGGGCGATTATTCAATGGGGCTGTTCGTCTGGTATTTCGGCACCAACCGGCGCTATGAGGATGTGTATCACCACACCATGCTGTTCGGGCCGCGATACCGGGGCCTGTTGGATGATATTTTCCGCCATCAGCATCTGGCCGATGATTTCAGCCTTTATCTGCACCGCCCCAGCGCCGTGGACCCCACGGTGGCACCCGCCGGCGGCGATGCCTTTTATGTGCTGAGCCCCGTGCCCCATCTGGGCAGCGGCACGGATTGGCAGGCGATGGCGGAACCCTATCGCCAACGGATCGCAGCATATCTGTCCCGCACCCTGCTGCCCGATCTGGAACGCCATATTGTTACCTCCAAGCTGGCGACGCCGCTGGATTTCCGTGACCGGCTGCTCTCCTGGCAGGGGGCAGCCTTCGCGCTGGAACCCAAGCTGCTGCAAAGCGCCTGGTTCCGCCCGCATAATCGCAGTGAGGAGCTGGACAACCTGTTCCTCTGCGGGGCTGGCACCCATCCCGGTGCCGGCTTGCCGGGGGTGCTGTCATCCGCGCGGATCGTCAACGGGCTGGTGCCGGATGCCGCCGCCTGCATCCGCCAGCACAGGGGGAGGCATCAACCATGATGGACGCGCTTGAATGCAGCCATGACAGTCCGTGCCGCACCCCACGCCGGACGGTGGCGATGAATTACGGCTTCACCGGTGATGCGATCGACCTGGATGACTGCACCGCCGCCATCCGGCGCGGGTCGAAATCGTTTCATATCGCGTCGCTGCTGTTGCCGCGCGGCACGCGGCAGGCGGCCCATGCGCTCTATGCTTTCTGTCGGCATTCCGATGATGTGATCGATGATCCGGCCCGCCGACCCGATGCGCTGCACCGGCTGCGGCAGCGGTTGGACCGGATTTATGCGGGTGCCCCTTGCGACCATGCCTGTGACCGCGCCTTTGCCCGGATCGTGCACAACTATGCCATCCCCAAGACCATCCCGCTGTCCCTGCTGGACGGGTTCGCCATGGATATGGCGGGGCGGCAATACCACACCATTGCGGCGGTGAAAGAATATGCGGCGGGCGTGGCCGCCACCGTCGGCCTGATGATGTCGCTGGTGATGCGGGCCGGCGATGCCTGGACGCTGGCCCGCGCCGCCGATCTGGGGCTGGCCATGCAATTGACCAATATCGCCCGCGATGTGGGGGAGGATGCACGCCAGGGCCGGCTTTACCTGCCGCTGGACTGGCTGCGCGAAGCGGGGGTCGACGGGGACACCTTTCTGCGCGATCCGCGCTTCACCCCGGCCCTGGGCGGGGTGGTGAAACGGCTGTTGGAGGAGGCGGACCGGCATTACCGATTGGGCCATGCCGGGATCGCCCGGCTGCCCAGCAACTGCCGCCACGCCATCCGCACCGCCGCCCTGACCTATCAGGATATCGGGCGCAGCATTGCCCGGAACGGTTATGACACCATTTCCCGCCGCGCGCGCACCAGCTTGCCCCGCAAACTGGCCCTGGTGCTGCGCGCCGTCCGGCCCACGGAATTGCAGGCAGATCGGTTGGCAACGGCCCCGCCCGATCCCGCCGTGGCGGAACTGGTGACCACCGCCGCCGATGCCTTTGCCCTGGTGGAGGGCCAGCGCCGGGCCGTGGCGCGATCAGGTTCCCCCTTGGAGCGGGTGACCCTGATCATGATCGACATCCAGCAGCGCCAACGCGACGACCAACGCCAGCAGCGGTTGGCGCGCTGGCAGAAGGTGGCGCGCCTTGTTTGAACGCTATTTCGGATTGATCGAGGCGGGTTTTGTCTTCGGCCTCGCCATTGCCTTTTACATCTGGCAGCGGCGCGACCTGCGCCGCTATGAACAGCAGGACCGGGAAGCGCGGGAAAAGAAATCGGACAACCCGCCCCCCTGATGTCAGGGATAGCGGCCCCGCCGAGGCATCCGGAAAGGCAGCATCAGCCGCACCAGCGGGTTGGACAGTCGCCGGCAATCCAGCGTTTCATGCACCATGGTAAGCCGCTGACCCTGCAACAGCGTCTCAATGCAGGCCCGGGTGTAGAAGGGGGAATCCTCCAGCCGTGTCAGCAAGCGGGGGATGCCCGCCGCATCACAGGCAACCCCGCTGCGCACGCCCCAGAAGCCGCGCGGCAGGGTCTGCCGAGCGGGAAGGCCGATGACCTCCGGTGCCGCTTGACTGCTGTACCGCAGGGCCAGACGGCGTGCCGTGCCGTTGCGTGCTTTAGCATCATAGAGGATGATGGTGTCACCCCCTGCCCCGCCAAGCCCCCGCGCCCAATCCCAGCCGATGAAATCCTGTTCAATCGGACGGTTGCCAAAATTCATGTCGTGATAGGCCGGCCCGCACCAGCCACCGCCCGGCAGGGCGTCGCAGGTGATGGTGGCCCTGGCCCGTGGCATTCGGGGGCACCAGACATGCCGGCCAGCATCATCCAGATCGACAGAATGTGTGCTGGCAATATCCGCCACCAGTTCCACCCGGCCCGACACGCGGCCAGGTTTCAGGCGCTGCCCCGGCCAGGGCAGTGCCGTTTCACTGAAATCAATCACCAGCCTGTCATCCTGCATCACCATACGGCTGGGCCCGATGCGCAGATGCTGCGGCCCCCGTTCCAGGCTGCCCTGCCCCCGTTCCGTCATGCACCAGATATGGCCATGGGGGCCATAAAGCGCGACGTTGAAGGCGACATGATTTTCAGGCCGCCCCCGCCCCGACCAATGATAATAGGGGGAGAAGACGGAGCCGATGAAGGCGATGATGGTCAGCGCGTATTGTCCGCAATCGCTGACCGCATCGGCATACCACCAGTGATAGCCACCGGGCGGGACCGGCCGGTCAAAGCCCGATCCGCCAGCAAACGCTCCGCCGCGATCTTGCCCGACAGGGCCGCCATCGGCACCCCCGGCCCCGGATGCACACTGCCCCCGGCCAGATACAAGCCCCGGATCAGCCCCTGGGCGGAGGGCCGCCGGAAGGAGGCCATCGCGCCATGGGAGGCCATCCCGTACAGCGCCCCGCCCGTGGCCGGGAACAGCCGGTTGAAACCATCCGGTCCCGTGACCGACATGGCCTGTCTGTCGAACGGCAGGGTCAGCCCGTTGCGGGCCAGACGACGTTCCATCGTGGACAGGCATCGGTCGATCTCACTTTCCGAATAGGCGTGGCTGTCGCCGTCCGCCGGCATGTTCATCAGGCTGTAAAGCCGCTCCCCCTTGCCGGTGGATGGCCCGGACAGGGCCCCCATATCCGTCCGATCCTGGGCGCAGATATAGATGGTGGGATCATCCGGCGGGCGGCGGTGTCGCTGAAGGGCATCGAACTCCACCGCATAATCGTGGGAGAAAAACACCGTATGATGGGCCAGCGGCACCCCGCACGGCTGGGCCAGACCACAGGCAACCAGGGCCGATAGGGATCGCTGGGCCACGGGCCGGCCCGGTTGTCTGGTGGAACCCAGCAGCGGGGCCAAGGCGGCAATATCGCCATTGAAGATCACCGAACCGGCGCGGAGCTGGCGTTGCTGATCGGTGGTGACACCGGCAACGGCCCGGCCCGAGCGGTCCTTGTTGATGGCGATGATCTTTTCCCCAAAGCAGAACACCACCCCCATGGCCTGGGCCAATTCCATCAGCCGCTGCGCCAGGCTGTTCATGCCGCCATCGACAATCCACACGCCTGCCTGTTCCACATGCGCTACCAGCATCAATGTCGCCGGCGCCAGAAAGGGGGAGGAGCCGCAATAGGTGGCATAACGCCCGAACAATTGTCGCAGTCGCGGATCAGCGAAATAGCCCGACAGGGCTGACCACAGGCTTCTGTAAGGCTTCAGCGCCAGCAGCGCCCCCGGCCGATGCAGCCCGATCCGGGCCGACAGTGACAGCGGGTTGGGCCGGGGGGCATCGATAAAGCTGCGCTCCAGCAAATGATAGATGCGGGCACCGTCGGCGGCAAAGCGCTGGAAACCGGCCTCCGCTGCCGCCCCGGCAAAATCCCCGATGGCGTCACGGGTCCGATCCTGCTCGGCAAACAGATCCAGCCGGGTGCCCCCCTGCCAGTAATGCCGGGCCAGCAGATCGGATCGCGTCAACCGCACTTCGCTGTCCAGCGTGGTGCCGCAGCGGGCCAACAGCGCATCGAAGACCCATTTCATGGTCAGCACCGTGGGGCCGGCATCAAATTGCTGCCCGCCGGCCGTCACCTGACGCAGCTTGCCGCCCGGCCCCGCCGCCGCCTCCACCACCATCACCGGCACACCGGCGCTGGCCAGCACCAGGGCAGCCGACAGGCCGCCCATCCCGGCACCCACGATCACAACGCTATCGTCGCTTCCCCCCGCCACACGCCCCCCTGCTGCATTGACTTTCCATTTTTGTGTGTCAATTTATGTTTACACATTTTGTCGTCAAATAGAATTGACATTTAAGTGTGAGGAGGCCGCCCCATGGATTTGCCTGAGCGCATTGAAACCGGCTTGCAGCTTGCCCTGCGGCTTGCCACCGCCAATGGCTGCCCGCCCTTATTGGCCAAGGGGATGCGCCACGCGGTGTTTCCCGGCGGGGCGCGCATCCGCCCCCGGCTCTGTCTGGCGGTGGCCATGGCCTGCGGCGACCCTGACCCACAGGCGGCCACTGCCGCAGCGGTGGCGATTGAGCTGCTGCACTGCGCCTCCCTGGTGCATGACGATATGCCCTGTTTTGACAATGCGGCGACCCGCCGGGGCCAGAGCGCTGTGCATGTCGAATATGGGGAGGAAATCGCCCTGCTGGTGGGCGATGGGTTGATTGTGGCGGCGTTTGAAACCCTGGCGCGGGAAACGCTGCACGCGCCAAGGCTGACCGCCCCGCTGGTGGCCACCATCGCCAAGGCGGTGGGCTCCCCCTATGGGCTGGTCGCCGGTCAGGCCTGGGAGAGCGAGGCTGAGATTGACATTGTGCAATATCATCGCGCCAAGACGGCATCGCTGTTTGCCGGGGCCGTTTCCACCGGTGCGCTGGCGGCCGGCGGCAATCCACAGGATTGGCTGACCCTGGCCGATGCGCTGGGATCCGCCTATCAGGTGGCTGACGATCTTTATGACGCGATGGGCCTGACCGGCAGCATGGGCAAGCCCGTCGGCCAGGATGGGCGCAATGGCAAGCCCAACATCGCCCTGTCGCTGGGCATTGCCGGCACGTTGAAGCATCTGCGGACCCTGGTGGAAACAGCCGCCGACAGCGTGCCCGACTGCGCCGGGCGGGAAGCCTTCCGCGCCATGATCCGCCATGAGGCGGTGCGGCTGATGCCAAAGACGCTTTCTGTCAACGCTGCTTGACACGGGACATGTCGACGCGGCTCCCCCATGCCGACGCTGTGCCCATGGCGGGGATGGCGGCGCTGCCGCTTCGCCTGCGGCTGCGGCTCTGGCGCAACCGGCTTGTGGCATCGCCCGGTTTTCGCCGGTTGATCGCGCGGCTGCCGCTGCTGCGCGCCATCGGCAATCGCAAGGCGAACGACCTGTTCCGCCTGACCGGTGGGTTCATCTTCTCCCAGGTGCTGCTGGCTGGGGTGCGGCTGGGCTTGTATGAGGCTTTGGCGGGCGCACCGGCGACAACCGCCCTTCTGGCCACCCGGCTTGGCGTGCCGGAGGCCCGGTTGCGGGTGCTGCTGCGCGCCAATGGCTCCCTCGGCCTGCTGGTGGAGGCGGCCCCCGACCTCTGGCTGCTGGATGATGCCGGCGTGATCCTGGCGGCCGACCGGGGGCTGGCCGCCATGGTGCAGCACCATGCCATGCTGTACCGCGATCTGACCGACCCCGACCGGCTGTTGCGCGACGGTGCCGCACAGACGGAGCTGCGACACTATTGGGCCTATGTGCGGGAGATGGGGCAGCAAGGCCCCGATGCGGCGGCGGTGGAGGGCTATTCCCTGCTGATGCGGGAAAGCCAGACCATGATGGCTGACTGCATCCTGGCCAGCCATGATTTCAGCCAATACCAAACCCTGCTGGATGTAGGTGGTGGGGATGGCGCCTTTCTGGCCGCAGCAGCGGCGGCCCATCCCCGCCTGTCACTCTGCCTTTTCGACCTTCCCGCTGTCGCGGAACGGGCTGCCCGCCATCTGGCGGGGCTGGGGCTGGCGGAACGAACCCATATCCATGGCGGTGATTTCACCCGCGACCGGCTTCCGGCGGCGGCTGATTGCGTCACCCTGGTTCGGGTGCTGTGCGATCATGACGATTCGCGGGTGGCGGCCATTTTGGCCAACCTTCACCGCTCCCTGCGTCCCGGCACCAGGCTGGTGGTGGCAGAGGCGATGGATGGCCCGGCGGAAGGGGCGCGGCTCTCCGCCGCTTATTTCGGGCTTTATTTCCTGGCCATGGGATCGGGGCGCTGCCGCAGCGCGCGGGAGATTGCCGATCTGCTGTCAGCCGCCGGCTTTCATTCAATCCGTACCGTGGCCACCGCGAACCCGCTGATCGCCACCCTGGTCACCGCAAAGCGGTAACGGCCATCCCCTGCACGGTTAAAAAGTGTAAATATTGATTGACAGTTTGATGTGTCAACTTAATATGACATTCGCGTAATCAGAAGCCATGCCTTGGGGAGTTGCCCGGATGTACGCGTCGGCAATCGTGTTTGAGAGACCGGGGGAAGTCGCCGTTCAGCGGCTGGCCCTCCACGCTCCCGGCCCCGCCGACTTGGTGGTCGACACCCTTGTCAGTGGTGTTTCCACCGGTACGGAAAAGATGCTGTTCCAGGGCACCATGCCCCGGTTTCCCGGCATGGCCTATCCACTGGTCCCCGGCTATGAAACGGTGGGCCGGGTGGTACAGGCGGGCCCGGCCGCCGGCCATCTTGTGGGGGAAACAGTCTTCGTGCCCGGTGCCAGTTGTTATGCCGATGCGGCGGGCCTGTTCGGGGCCAATGCATCGCAATTGATCGTCCCCGGCGCACGGGTGTTCAAGATTGCCGAAGCACTGGCAGAAAACGGGGTTTTGCTGGCCCTGGCGGCAACGGCCCATCACGCGGTAAGGCGCGCCCAGGGGCCTGTCGGTCTGGTGGTGGGCCATGGTGTGCTGGGCCGCCTGATCACCCGCATGGTGATGGCGCTGAGTTTCCCAGCGCCCATGGTTTGGGAAACGGCGGCCGCGCGCCGCACAGGTGCCAACCTCTATGGGGTGATGGATCCAAAGGATGACCGGGACAGCCGGTACGACACCGCCATCGATGCCAGTGGAGATGCCGGCGCCATTGACGGCATCATCGACCGGCTGCGCAAACCGGGGGAACTGGTGCTGGCCGGCTTTTATGGGGAGCGGGTGGGGTACGCCTTCGCCCCCGCTTTCATGCGGGAACTGACGGTTTCCATCGCGGCGGAATTCCGCCCGGAAGATGTGCACGCCGTTATCGAACTGGTGGAAGCCGGGCGCCTGTCGCTTGACGGGCTGCTGACCCACCGGGCCGCCCCGAAAGACGCATCGTCTGCCTACCAAACCGCATTCAACGACCCCGGCTGCCTGAAAATGGTGATCGACTGGAGGAACGCCGCATGAGCCTTGATCTGGACGTCCGCAGCAGCCCGAAACAGATGAGCCGACGCCTGCGCGAAGAAGCGGCGATTGAACCCGATGCGCCGCATGTCGGCAAGGTCAGCAAGGAAACCCAGATCATCGCCATCTATGGCAAGGGCGGCATCGGCAAGAGCTTCACGCTGGCCAACCTGTCCTACATGCTGGCGCAACTGGGCAAGAAGGTGCTGCTGATCGGCTGCGATCCGAAAAGCGATACGACCTCCCTGCTGTTCGGCGGGCGTGCCTGCCCGACCATCATCCAAACGGCATCGCGCCGCAAGGAAGCCGGCCAGGAAGTCTCCATCTCCGATGTCTGCTTCAAGCGCGATGGCGTCTTCGCCATGGAGTTGGGGGGGCCGGAGGTGGGGCGGGGCTGCGGCGGTCGCGGCATCATCCATGGGTTTGAGACGCTGGAAAAGCTGGGGTTCCATGAATGGGACTTCGACTATGTGCTGCTGGATTTCTTAGGCGATGTGGTCTGCGGCGGCTTCGGCCTGCCGATTGCGCGCGACATGTGCCAGAAGGTGGTGGTCGTTGGCTCCAACGATCTCCAGTCACTCTATGTTGCCAACAATGTCTGCTCGGCGGTGAAGTATTTCCGCAATCTGGGCGGCAATGTCGGCGTGGCGGGGCTGGTCATCAACAAGGATGATGGCACCGGGGAGGCGCAGGCCTTTGCCGATGCCGTCGGCATCCCGGTGCTGGCCTCCATCCCGCAGGATGAGGATATCCGCCGCAAGAGTGCCAATTACCAGATCATCGGCACCCCCGATAATCGGTGGGGTCCCCTGTTCGAGGCGCTGTCGATCAATCTGGCGGAGGCCCCGCCGGTGCTGCCGCGCCCGCTGGATCAGGATGGTTTGCTGGGCCTGTTCGATGCCAGCCAGACCGGCGGCAATTTCCAGCTTGTGCCGGCCACACCGGAAGACATGTGCCCGGCGGGCGCGCTGAAACGCGCCTCGCTGGAAGTCATCTACGACCGGGTCTAGGGGGCACACAACCATGGATGACCACCACACCCTTTTCGCAGCGGAAACAGCCGGCAGTGACGACGGTGGCCAACCCGCCGCCGCGGCTGGGTGCCATGGTGGCGTCGAACTGTCGCGTGCCGCCGCCCGTGCGGCCGGCAATGATGAAGTCATGGACCGGCTGGAACGCGATTACCCCAAGGGGCCGCATGACCAGCCGCAATCCATGTGCCCGGCCTTCGGGTCGCTGCGGGTGGGGCTGCGGATGCGGCGGGTTGGTACGATCCTGTCGGGATCGGCCTGCTGCGTCTATGGCCTGACCTTCACCTCGCATTTCTACGGGGCCAAGCGTTCCGTCGGCTATGTGCCGTTCAGTTCTGAAACGCTGGTCACCGGCAAGCTGTATGAGGATATCGTCGAAGCCGTGCATCTGATGGCCGATCCGGGCCGGTTTGATGCGCTGATCGTCACCAATCTGTGCGTGCCGACCGCCTCTGGCGTGCCGCTGAAAATGCTGCCGAAGGAGATTGATGGGGTGCGCATCATCGGCATCGACGTGCCGGGCTTTGGCGTACCCACCCATGCGGAGGCCAAGGATGTGCTGTCCGGTGCCATGCTGGCCTATGCGCGGCAGGAAGCGGAAGCCGGGCCGGTGCAGAGGCCGCGCGCCGGGTTGAAGGACAAGCCGACCGTCACCCTGGTGGGGGAAATGT
The DNA here is from genome assembly GCA_943370215.1 of Azospirillum sp. RU38E. Classification (GTDB taxonomy): domain Bacteria; phylum Pseudomonadota; class Alphaproteobacteria; order Azospirillales; family Azospirillaceae; genus Niveispirillum. The sequence goes on along the minus strand of CALRQC020000032.1, from coordinate 18,651 downwards.
TCCCCGCCGATCCGGTGGTGATCGGCGCTATGCTGGACCCGATGGGGCTGGCGGTGGGCCCCAGCATTCCGGTGCGGGAATGGCGCGATCTTTATGGCGCGCTGGATTGTGCCGCCGTGGCCGCCATCCATCCCTTCTATACCGCAAGTTTCCGCGAATTCACCGCCGCCGGGCGGCCCATCGTCGGTTCCGCGCCCATCGGGCTGGATGGCACCGATGCCTGGTTGTCCGCCATCGGGCAGCGCTGCGGCGTGCCGCAGTCCCGGATCGACCAGACACGCAACGCCATGCGCGGTGCCATCAGCGCCGGGTTGGCCGCCAACCGCATCAAGGGTCGCATCACGCTGTCGGGTTATGAGGGCTCCGAACTGCTGGTCGGTCGGCTGCTAGTCGAACTGGGCGCGGACCTGCGCTATGTCGGCACGGCCTGCCCGAAGACGCCGTACAATACTGAGGATGCGGAATGGCTGGCGGCCAAGGGCGTGATCGTCCGTTTCCGCGCCTCGCTGGAACAGGATCTGGCGGCCTTTGCGGAGTTCAAACCCGATCTGGCCATCGGCACCACGCCCGTGGTGCAGAAGGCCAAGGAGGCGGCAACGCCTGCCCTCTATTTCACCAACCTGATCTCTGCCCGCCCTCTGATGGGGCCAGCGGGGCCGGGATCGCTGCCGTCGGTCATCAACACCGCCATCGCCAACAAGCCGCGCTTTGATGCCATGAACGCCTTTTTCGAAGGGGTGGGCACAGGTGACGCCGCTGGCATCTGGGAAGATGTGCCGCCGGACCGCAGCGCCTTCCGCCGGAAATACGCGGCCAAGACCAACCAATCGCGTAATGCGGTCGAGAATGGAGATAGCGTCGGATGCTGATCCTCGACCATGACAGGGCCGGCGGCTATTGGGGCAGCGTCTATGCCTTTACCGCCATCAAGGGGCTGCAGGTCATCATCGATGGCCCGGTGGGCTGTGAGAACCTGCCCGTCACCTCCGTCCTTCACTATACCGACGCCCTGCCCCCGCATGAGTTGCCCATCGTGGTCAGCGGCCTGTCAGAGGATGAGCTGGGCCGCCATGGTACGGAAGGGGCGATGAAGCGGGCGCGGCTGGCGCTGGACCCCAGCCTGCCGGCGGTGGTGGTCACCGGATCGATTGCGGAGATGATCGGCGGCGGGGTGACGCCGGAAGGGTCGAACATCGTCCGCTTCCTGCCGCGCACCATTGATGAGGATCAGTGGCAGAGTGCCGACCGCGCCCTGAAATGGCTATGGACGGAATTCGGGCCCAAGGGTGGCAAGGTGCCGGCCCCCCGCCGCCATCCGGAGGGGGCCAAGCCCCGCGTCAATATCATCGGCCCGATCTATGGCACCTACAACATGCCGTCGGACCTGGCCGAAATCCGCCGGCTGGTGGAGGGGCTGGGGGCCGAGGTGAACATGGTCTTCCCGCTGGGAAGCCATGTGGATGATGTGCGCAAGCTGGCCGATGCCGATGCCAATATCTGCCTTTACCGGGAATTCGGCCGTTTGCTGTGCGAAAGCCTGGACCGGCCCTATCTGCAAGCGCCCATCGGCATCCATTCCACCACCGCCTTTCTGCGCCAGCTCGGCGAAATGCTGGGCCTGGACCCGGAACCCTTCATCACCCGCGAAAAACATACGACGCTGAAACCGCTCTGGGATCTCTGGCGTTCGGTGACACAGGATTTCTTCGGCACGGCCAGCTTTGCCGTGGTGGCCGGCGAAACCTATACGCGCGGCGTGCGCCATTTCCTGGAAGAGGAAATGGGCTTGCCCTGCGCCTTCGCGGTACCGCGCAAGCCGGGTGTTAAGACCAACAATGATGCGGTCCAGGATCTGCTGACCGGCAAACCGCCGATGATCATGTTCGGATCGTTCAATGAGCGCATGTACATGGCCGAACGCGGCCAGCGCGGCAAGTTCATCCAGCTCTCCTATCCCGGTGCCATTGTCCGTCGCCATACCGGCACACCGGTCATGGGCTATTCGGGGGCGACCTGGATGATCCAGGAGGTCTGCAACGCCCTGTTCGACATGCTGTTCGACATCCTGCCCCGGGCGGGGGAGCTGGACGCCATCGAGCCGACCACCACGCGCGCCGGCAGTGCCCTGCCCTGGTCGACAGACGCGCAGGCGCTGTTGGAACGGCAGATCAGTGCAGAGCCTGTTCTGGTGCGTATTTCCGCGGCCAAGCGCCTGCGCGAAGCCGCCGAACGGGAAGCGCGCCAGGACGGCGCGCACGAGGTCTCACCGCGTCACCTGACGGGGGCCACAAGGCCCAGCAGGGTGAACGCATAGGACATAACCAAAATGCCGCCCGATGACGGCAGCAGGGAGGACAGAATGACGTTCAGCATCCGGCACAGTGCGGTAGATGACGCCCGCCGGCACCGCCAGTTTGAACGCGTGGAGATGCAGCTCCTCTTCCTGATCTCCTATCCGCTCTGCCTGATCGCAGCGATGACGGGCCGGCTTGCCCTGCATGTCAGCCGCCGCAGCACCCGCCCGGCGCAATCTGTCTTTGCCGAGGCCCGCGCATCGGTCCATGCCGCCATTGGTTACGCGTTCAACGTGTGACTGTCGCCTTGCCGGTGTTCTCGACACCGACAAAAGCCCGGCCGCACCGTCACAAGGGTGCTGCCGGAACCCGGCCGCGGGGGTGCCGCGGCGTTCGAGACGAGGAGGTGGATTTGATGGCTGACTCATCAAACGTCTCACTTTCGGGTCTGACCGAAAGCGAAGCCCGCGAGTTCCATTCGCTCTTCATCCAAGGCTTCCTGATCTTCACGGCGATCGCCATCGTCGCGCATGTTCTGGTCTGGATGTGGCGCCCATGGATACCGGGGCCGAACGGTTATGCCTCTCTGGAGAGCATCAACCAGACGGCCCAGGCAGTTCTGCCAATGATCGGTTAGGGGGAAGCGACATGTGGAGAATCTGGCTGTTGTTCGATCCGCGCAAGGCGCTGGTCGCACTTTCCGTGTTTCTGTTCACGCTCGCCATCCTGATCCATTTCATTCTGTTGAGCACTGACCGGTTCAACTGGCTGGAGGGCAAGCCCCTCAAAACCAGCGCCATCGAACAGTCGCTCTCTCAGGATGCGGATCACCGGCACGTCGGCTGAAGCAAAAGACGGCAGCAGGCGTGGCCGGCAACGGCCCGCCCGCCGCCAACGCTCAACCACAGACATCGCCAACTGGATCACCAACTGGCTGGCCGCTGCGGGAGGATACGTACATGGCGCTGCTCAGTTTTGAACGCAAATATCGCGTGCGCGGTGGCACGCTGATTGGCGGTGATCTGTTCGACTTTTGGGTCGGGCCCTTTTATGTCGGGTTCTTCGGTGTCACCACCGCCTTCTTCGCCGCCTTGGGCACGGCCCTTATTCTTTACGGGGCCGCCATCGGCCCCACCTGGAACATCTGGCAGATTTCCATCGCCCCGCCGGACCTCTCCTATGGGCTGGCGCTGGCGCCCCTGAAACAGGGGGGGCTCTGGCAGATCATCACTGTCTGCGCGCTGGGAGCCTTCATCTCCTGGGCGCTGCGGGAGGTGGAAATCTGCCGCAAGCTGGGCATCGGCTATCACGTGCCCTTTGCCTTTTCCTTCGCCATTTTCGCCTATGCCACGCTGGTGGTGTTCCGCCCGCTGCTGCTGGGGGCCTGGGGCAATGGTTTCCCCTATGGCATTTTCAGCCATCTGGATTGGGTGTCGAACGTCGGCTACCAGTATCTGCATTTCCATTACAACCCGGCGCATATGATCGCCGTGTCCTTCTTCTTCACCACCACCTTCGCGCTGTCGCTGCATGGCGGCCTGATCCTGTCCGCCGCCAATCCCGGCGCGGCATTGGACGAGCCGGGCGCCCAAGCCGAGGTGAAGACGCCGGAATATGAAGACACCTTCTTCCGCGACATCATCGGCTATTCCATCGGCACGCTGGGCATCCACCGTCTGGGCCTGATCCTGGCGCTGAATGCCGGGTTCTGGAGTGCCGTCTGCATCATTATCAGCGGCCCCTTCTGGAACAAGGGCTGGCCCCAATGGTGGAGCTGGTGGCTTGAACTTCCGATCTGGCGCTGAGGGAGGGTTCTAGCGATGGCACAATATCAAAACATCATCACCCCGATCCAGATCAGCGGCCCCATCGAAGACGGGATGCCGCTGCCCCGGGGGGACGGCAAGCGCACCGGCAAGCCCTTCTTCGTGCGGCTGTTCGGCATGATCGGCAATGCCCAGATCGGCCCGATCTATCTGGGCTATCTGGGCACCCTGTCGCTGGTTTTCGGCTTTATCGCGTTTGAGATCATCGGTCTCAACATGTTCGCCTCGGTCGGCTGGAACCCGATTGAGTTCGTGCGCCAGCTTTTCTGGCTGGGGCTTGAACCGCCGGCGGCCAAATATGGCTTGAAAGTGCTGCCACCACTGGCCGAGGGCGGCTGGTGGCTTATGGCCGGCTTCTTCTTAACCCTGTCGGTGCTGCTCTGGTGGGTCAGGGTCTATCGCCGCGCCCGGCAATTGGAAATGGGCACCCATGTTGCCTGGGCCTTTGCCTCGGCCATCTGGCTGTTTCTGGTGCTGGGCTTCATCCGGCCCTTGCTGATGGGTAATTTCTCCGAAGCGGTACCGTTCGGCATCTTCCCGCATCTGGATTGGACGGCGGCCTTTTCCATCCGCTACGGCAATCTCTACTACAACCCGTTCCACTGCCTTTCCATCGTCTTCCTTTATGGCTCGGTCCTGCTGTTCGCCATGCATGGCGCGACCATTCTGGCGGTTGGCAAATATGGCGGGGAGCGGGAACTGGAGCAGATCACCGATCGCGGCACCGCCTCTGAACGCGCCGCCCTGTTCTGGCGCTGGACGATGGGCTTCAACGCAACGATGGAATCCATCCATCGCTGGGCCTGGTGGTTTGCCATCCTGACCCCGCTGACGGGCGGCATCGGCATCCTGTTGACTGGCACCGTGGTCGATAACTGGTACCTGTGGGGTGTCAACCACGGGCTTGTGTCACCACTGCCCGCGATGTGGCCTGGTGTTGTCGATCCGGCCCAGGGAGGGGCACCATGAAACTCTGGCTACCATTCGCCGCCTCTGCCGGCGCTCTGCTGACCATCGCCAGTTTCGTCGGTGCCGGCTGGGATGCCCCGCCGGTGGCAAGCGAACAGATCGGCTTTCGCGGTACCGGTATGTATCATCACCGGGACATTGAAAGCGAAGCCGCCCTGCGGCAGGCCAATGTGGTGCCCCAGGCCCCCTGGCAGGCCGACCCGGCGGGCGACAAGGCCGGGACGCTGTATCAGAATGTGCAGGTGCTGGGCGATCTGTCCGACGATCAGTTCAACCAGTTCATGGCCTCCATCACCGAATGGGTGGCACCGGAAACCGGCTGTAATTACTGCCATAACCCGGAAAACATGGCGTCGGACGAGATCTATCAGAAGGTTGTCGCCCGCCGCATGATCCAGATGACCCAGGCGATCAATGTCGACTGGAAACCCCATGTCGCGGAAACCGGCGTCACCTGCTACACCTGCCATCGCGGCCAGCATATTCCGGCCGCCATCTGGTCGGCCAGCCTGGAACCGAAACCCGCCGGCAACATGACGCAGAACCGGCAGGGCCAGAATGTCGTGGCCGACTATGCCGGCAAAAGCGCCCTGCCGCAGAATGCGCTGATGGATTATCTGCTGGGGGATAAGCCGATCCGGGTGCATTCCACCACCGCCCTTCCCACCGGCACCAACCATGCCGGCACCAAGGAAACAGAGCACACCTGGGCGCTGATGATGCATATGTCGGAATCGCTGGGGGTGAACTGTGTCACCTGCCACAATTCCCGCGCCTTCAATGACTGGGACCAGAGCCCGCCGCAACGGGTGACCGCCTGGCATGGCATTAAAATGGCCCGTTACCTGAATACCAATTACATGGAAGGTTTGACCCCCGTTTTCCCGGCCAACCGCAAGGGGCCGGAAGGGGATGTGCTGAAGATCGGCTGTGCGACCTGCCATAATGGGGTGCAGAAGCCGCTTTATGGTGTGTCCATGCTGAAAGATTATGTGGCGGCCATGACGGTCAAAGGGTCGACCGAGGTGCCGGATTTCACCACCTATATCCCCGGCAAAACCCAGGTTCTGGGTGGCCCACCGCCGACGCAGTAACGGGGTGGAGTGGTATAAGGAAAAGGCCGGGGGAGCGATGATGCTCCCCCGGCCTCTTCCTTTCCCATGGTGCATGACATCGGTTTTTAATTTTGAAAATTTTTATTAATTTCAATTCTTTACATGATTTAGCTTCTACATAGCCGTCACCCCGGCGAAGGCCGGGGTCCAGAGTCAAAGGGCGCATCGCTCTACGAACTGGACCCCGGCTTTCGCCGGGGTGATGGTTCTAATGCATTGATTTTAAATAAAAATTGTGGATGGACTTTCATTTAATTGTCATCAGGCATGACAGCGGGCTTAATCACCGCCAAAGCGGATTGACATCACGGCCCAAGCAGACGCTCAGGCCACCTGCGCCGGGTGGTCGAAGGACAGGTCGGGGAAGCGCTGGAGATAAATCCGCAGCCAGGGCGTGAAGCTCTGCGGCTGGCTTGCCACCTCCCGCCGCAACTCCGTCAGGCTGATCCAGCGCGTCGCCGCAACCTCGGTCGGGTCGGGCGACGGCACCAGACGGGCATGATCGGCCGAGGCGCTGAACAAGGTCACCCGTTCATGCTCCCGCAGCCCCTCCCCGACATCGGCGGCGTAATCCACCGTCTGGTGCCGTTGCAGCGGCAGCGAAATGCCCAATTCCTCCCGCAATCTGCGGGCAGCACAGGTTTCCACCGGTTCACGCCAATGCGGATGGGTGCAGCAGCTATTGGCCCACAGGCCGGCGCAATGATATTTACCCAATGCCCGGCGCTGCAACAGCAGCAGATCGCCATCGAAGACAAAGACGGACACGGCCAGATGAAGCTGGCCAGTGACATGTGCCGCCATTTTCTCAATCGGAAACAGCGATCCGTCCGGGGCCACCGCCGGAATGATGATCGGCTTTTCGATCATATCCATGGACGCCCCCTGCTGCTGCGCGCGCCCCCGTCAGGCAACCTGACGGGCCAGAGCGCATTGTGACCAGAGCGACGACAACGCATCGGCCAGATGGCGGATATCGGCGTCGCTATGCAACGGCGTGGGCGTGATGCGCAGCCGTTCGGTGCCCACCGGCACGGTGGGGTAATTGATCGGCTGCACATAGATGCCGAACCGGTCCAGCAGAATGTCGGAAATCCATTTGCACTTGGCGGCATTGCCCACCATCACCGGCACAATATGGCTGGGATTAGACATATGCGGGATGCCACGCGCGTCCAGCGCCTGGCGCACCTTGGCCACGGCGGCCTGGTGGCGGGCACGCTCCACCGGACTTTCCTTCAGATGCCGGATCGCCGCCGCCGCCCCCGCCGCCAAGGCCGGTGGCAAGGCGGTGGTGAAGATGAAACCGGAAGCAAAGGAGCGGACGAAATCAATCAACGTCTCCGACCCAGTGATATAGCCGCCCATGACGCCATAGGCCTTGCCCAGCGTGCCCTCAATCACCGTGATGCGGTCCATCAACCCTTCACGTTCCGCCACGCCACCGCCGCGCGGCCCATACATGCCCACGGCATGAACCTCATCCAGATAGGTCAGCGCGCCGAATTCATCGGCGACGTCACAGATCTCCCGGATCGGGGAGATGTCGCCATCCATGGAATAGACGGATTCAAAGGCCACCATCTTGGGCGCTGCCGGATCATCCGCCGCCATCAACTGGCGCAGATGCCGGTAATCATTATGGCGGAAGATACGGCGCTCGCAGCCGGAATGGCGGATGCCTTCAATCATGGAGGCATGGTTGAGCGCATCAGAATAGACGATGATCCCCGGAATGCGGGCCAGCAACGTGCCCAACGCCGCCCAGTTGGAGACATAGCCGGAGGTGAAGATCAGGGCTGCTTCCTTGCCATGCAGGTCGGCCAGTTCCCGTTCCAACAGCACATGATAATGGTTGGTGCCGGAAATATTGCGGGTGCCGCCGGCGCCGGCCCCGCATTTGGCGATGATCTCCGTCATCCGGGCGGTCACCTTCGGGTGCTGGCCCATGCCCAGATAATCATTGGAACACCAGACGGTGACGTCCCCCGTCTCCCCATCGCCCCGGTGGACGGTCGCCGTCGGAAAGGCGCTGCATTGACGTTCCAGCTCAGCGAAGACGCGGTAATTGCCAGCGGTTTTCAGGTTGCTCAGTGCTTCCTGCATATGGGCGAAAACGTCCATCTCTCTCCCCTTTCCATCCCTGTAACCCGGTTTATGGCTGTTTGTCGGTTGCGTGTTTCACCCTGCCCGGCACCGCCCAGCGCCACAGCGCCGTGTCGGATACCGGCAGGACAAGGACCAGATGTTCCAGAATCGCCAGCGCCATGAAGGTTGCCAGCAATGAATGTCCAACCACGGAATGATCCTCTGTCGCCCGATGGGCCCAGAAGACCAGCAGAATGAACAGCGACACCGCCCCCGCCATCAGCAGATAGAAAAGCGGCGTCAGCCGGTCGGTCTTGAAATAGCTTTTCAGATGCGCGATGCGGCGCGGCATCAGCTCGCTGACCGCGTTGGGCGCGCCGAAGAAGATCAGCAGCTTGGCGGAAATCCGCATCCCCCACAGCAAGCCAAAGGCCGCCAGCCCGAACAGGTTCGGTCTGTCCGCCAGGGCGAACCACAGGGCAAAGCCGGTGATCAGGATGGCAATCTCATGATCGCAGATCGCCTCCCACGCCGCGCGGAAGCGGGCGAAGCCTGCCAGCGATGGCGGGCATTCGCCTGCCCGGCCGCCCATCAGCACGCCCGTCAGAAATGCCGCCTCATGCCAGGCCCAGACCAGCAGTGCGCCGAAGAACCCGGCATAGGAGCCCAGCGGCGTGGTCTCCCCGGCCCCGAACCACATCAGGCCGAGGCCGGCACCGCCGAACAGCGTCATCACTGGCATGACCTGCCCCGGTCCCCAGCCGCCGCGTTCCGTGCGGTGGACCATGGCCAGCACAAGCCCGGTCGACAGCCACCAGACGATGACGGCAATCAGCACAACGATGGCCGGGTGGGCGAATTCCATGGCGCCCTACCAGACCGGCAGCAGGCGGGAGGTCGCGGGGATCGCGTTCGCCTTGGACGGGATCATGTACATGCGCAGGAAATTGCCGCCTGCCGCCGCCGCCCACCAGGCCTTGGTGACCGCCCCCACCACACCGCCGCGCTGCTTGGCGGCGATGATGCGGCGGTTGATGCGCTCCATGCGCTTGAACCCTTCACGCAGGGCATCATTATCCAGATCCAGCACCAGCGGGAAGCACTGGCGCGAAATCTCCGATGTCAGGCGGAAAACCCGCATATCGTAATCATCGATATCCACACCCATGGCGGCATGGAAGGCCGGCCGCATATGGTCGCGCACATACATGGTGGTGAAGACGGCCAGCAGGAAGAACTTGATCCACAGCTTGTTGACACCCTGCAACAACCGTTCATCGGAGCGGATGATTAAGGAAAACGCCTCGCCATGGGAGAATTCGTCGTTACACCATTCCTTGAACCATTTGAAAATCGGGTGGAACCGGCGGTCCGGGTGCTTTTCCAGATGGCGGAAGATGGTGATATAGCGGGCATAGCCGATCTTTTCCGACAGGTAAGTGGCGTAATAAATGAACTTCGGTTTGAAATAGGTGTATTTCTTGGCCTTGGCCAGAAAGCCCATATTCACGCCAATGCCGAAATCCTTCAGCGCATCATTGATGAAGCTGGCATGGCGGGATTCATCCCGGCTCATATAGCCAAACAGCTCGCAGATTTCCTTATTTGTGCCCCGGCGCTTCATTTCCTTATACAGCACGCAGCCGGAAAATTCCGACGTCAGGGAGGAGACGAGGAAATCGATCAGTTCCTCCCGCAGATCGGCGGGCAGGTCATTGATATCGATATTGTCCCAATCGGCATTGCGACGGAAATGGCCCCGGTTGGGGTCGTTGCGCATCTGGGCGATCAGCCCGTCCCATTCTGCCCGCACCGGCTCCACATCGATCTTGTCCATCTCATCGAAATCGGTGGTGTAGAAGCGCGGCGTCAGCATGGTGGAAACCAGCGCGCTGCGCGTGGTGTCATTGACCGCGGCCAGCTTTTCCTCAATGGAGGGTTCATGGTCGGGGAGATCGGCCCTCACTGCGTTGCTCATGACAATGCCCTCTCCGTGAAGTTGAATTCGCACAGTTCCAGCATGTCCAGGTCGCCGGTGGCGCGGGTCCAGGCGCGTTCCAGCGCACCGGCACGGGTGATGGTGGCCCGGCGGCGGAAGCTCTGGCTTTCGCCATAGGGGATCTGCACCGGCGCGCCATGCACCAGCACCTCATCCCCTGGATGGATGATCACGCCATTGTCAAAGCGCAGATGCGCGCCCAGCGCCTCGAACGTGTTGTTGATCTCAATGGTGCAATCGACACTCTCGCGCCGTCGCATCAGGGCAAAGACGGGGTTCATGGCTTTCCTCCCCCTTGCGGGCCAAGCAAGGCGGCAAAGGCCGCCGCATTGTCGCGGCCAAAGGCATCCAGATAGATGCGCTGGCCGGTGGCCGTGTCTGACAGGCTGACCCGGCCATTTTCCCAGCGGATCAGGCGATAGGCAGCCCCCTTGGGGGCGGCGGCCACATCGCGCATCCGCTCAAAGGCACGCAGCGACCCGCGCACAAAGCCCCCTTGATCGGGCGGATATGCTGCAATCACCGCCCCCGTCGCCGCATCGGTGACAATGACCTGATCGCCAGGGGCGCGGGTGATGGTGATATCGCGCACGGCCAGCGGCCGGCTTGCCCCCTCCCGCACCACGCCGATGCCCGTTACCTGGCCGAACAGCACGGCAGCGGTGGCGAACAGCAGAAAGGCGGCGGCGGCCAGCAATATCCAGCGCGGAAACCGGCTGGTCGCCCGCCGCTTCCGGCTGTCGAAATAACCCAGGCTGAGCGCGGATCGCATCATCCCCCCCTATTCCGCATCCAGGGCGTGCGGCATGGCATCAAGCGTATTGGCGGCGACCGGCAGCGACCGAACCTTGACATTCTGGCCATAGGCCATGGCCAGAATGGCGGCGACAGCATCGGCATCGGCCAGACAGATCAGGGCGGGTTCCGGTGCGGCGAAGCGCCAGCCGCGCACATGCGGCCATTGCACCATCCAGGACAGGCGATGGCCGGTACGCAGGGCAATGGCGATGCTGCCGGCCTTGCCGCCCAACCGACCCAGTGCCACCGCGTTGATCTGGGTGAAAGGCAGGTTCAGGCTCATGGACAGGGCCACACCGAACCGCATCACCACCCGCTGGCTGGTGATGGTGTAAAGCGTCGTCCGTTCCACCCCCCAGGCGAACAGTTCCAACAGGCCCAGCGCCAGCGCCGCCAGCGCGATCAGCACGGCGACCGAAAACAGAATGCCGCCCAAAGGCTGGCCATCCGCCAGCCCCGCAGCGGCGGCCCACAGCGCCAGCAGCAGGAAATAGCCGCCGACCCAGAGGCTTTTCAACACATGCCGGGCCACCAGCCGGGCGGCGGGGCGCCCCTGCCAGAGGATTTGCTCCCCCGCCGGCAGGTGCCCCGGCAATCCAGGGATCGGCTCTATCTCATGTTCACGGGCGACGAACTGTTTCACAGCAGCGGCTCCTGTCTGTCACTCACCGCGTACAGCAGACCGGCACCGTAATAGGCGGCGATCTTGTCCTCCTCCCGCAGCGTCACGGTGCCGGTCTGGGCCGTGGCCGGCACGTCGGCGAACTGCGCAGCGGTGATGGCGTGGACATAAAGCTGTCGGCGATTGCCGCGCCCAGTGCGGATCACGACGAAGTTATTGGGCAGCAGCACGTGGCGTGCCCCCTCGCCCGTGCCCAGCGCCACCTCGTAATAGCGGATCAGTTGCTCAGACCGATCAACCCAGACATCGCTGACCGTTCCCGCCTGCTGGCCATCACAGGCGATGACGGGCAAGCCACGCGGGTCGGTCTGCCCTTTGGCGATTGCGAAACCCTCGGCATGGCGCAGCGGCACGATGCGGGGATCGCCATGGGCGGTCATGTCCGGCCATTCCGCCCGTTCCGCCCAGGAACCGGGGCCGATGCCGGCCAGCAGTGGATTGCCCACCGGTTCCAGCGGATATCCCGACGCCTTGGCGATCCGGCGTCCCGACAGAGGCCGTGTATCCCGCACAAAATCCGGCACCTGCTTGGTGCCCTGGCCATGGGGCAGGATGAAGGTTTTCTTCGGCGGGATGAACAGGAAGGGGTTCTTGTTGAACCGCCCCGTCACATCATCTTCCAACGGATAGCCTTCGCGCCGATCCTCCTGCCGGAGGTACCAGAGAAGGCCGGCAAAGAAGATCCAGAAGGCATAAAGCACCATCTGGGCCACATCGAGGCTGCCGCCGAGAGAACCGATCATTTTTGTCCCTCCCATTTATAAGGCGCTGGTGCCGGCGGTCAGCCGGGCATCTCCGCCAGGCCCAAACGCATGTCATGTGAACCGCTTGCCCGATAGCGCCGGCCCGTCAGCGGGCCGATGGCTGCCAAGCAGACAAACAGCAGCAGAATTTCGAGCGCATAGACGGTGAGATAGCCCGCCGCCCTTGTCACCATCGCCTCACCCAGCGCGCCATTCAGCGCCAGATTGTTGATGGCATTCTTGATCACCCCGCCCGCCAGCAGGCTGCATCCCATGGCCGTGGCCTGGACGGCACCCCAGGCCCCCACCACCATGCCACTGTCGGATCGGGCGGAAATCGCCATCGCCCCCAGCAGGGTACCGACGGAAAACAGCCCGCCACCGATCCCCACGCCGGCCGCCCCCGCATAGAACAGGCCGTGCAGTTCCAGCGGTTCGGCCAGGATGATGGCCGAAAAGGCGGTAATGCCGATCAGCAGGCCGCGCGCGGCGATGCGGTACATCTCCCCACCCGATTGCAGGCTTCGGGCTGCCCAGGCGAAACCGACCATGGTGCCCGCCGCCCACAGGCCGGTCAGCAGCGTCGTGCGCCCCACCGACATGCCGAGGATCTCGCCGCCATAGGGTTCCAGCAGAATATCCTGCATGGAGAAAGCTGCCGACCCCACCGCCACCGTCAGCAGCAGGCGCAGCGTTCCCGGATCGCTGCGATAGCGGGCCAGTGCTTCCCAGAAGCCGGCGCGGTCGCCACGGGTCGCCGTGAAGGCGGGGTTGCGCGCCTCCTGCTTCCAGATGGCGATGACATTCAGCGCAATGGTGAAGACCGCCGTGCCCTGGATCACCTGGATCAGATGCTTGGGCGAGAAATCCACCAGGGCGACAGAATAGAAGGCAGACGCCCCCATCATGCCGACCAGCAGCATGACATAGAGCAGGGCCACCACACGCGGCCGCTTTTCCGCCGGAACCAGATCGCTGGCCAGCGCCAGACCGGCTGTCTGGGACATATGCATCCCGAACCCGGTCAGCATGAAAGCCAGACAGGCACCCACGGCCCCCGCCCATGCCGGGCCCAATGTCTGCGATTGCAGCAGCAACAGGGCAAAGGGCATGATGGCCAGCCCGCCAAACTGCAACAGGCTGCCCAACCAGACATAGGGCACCCGCCGCCAGCCCAGCACCGACCGGTGCGTATCCGACCGGTAACCGAAGAACAGCCGCAAGGGGGCCGCCAGCACCGGGATGGCGATGGCGGCGGAGACCAGCTCGACCGGAACCCCCAGTTCAACGATCATCACCCGGTTCAAGGTGCCGTTCAGCAGCACCATCACGCAGCCCGCCGAAATCTGGAACAAGGCCAGCCGCAGCAGGCGGGCCAGCGGCATTTCCACCGACGCCGCATCCGCGAACGGCATGTAACGGGTGCCCAGCTTCTGCCAGAGCCCGATCATTCTGCGGTTGGCGGCGGCAAGGTTCATGACCGGGTGACCTCCATCGCCTGGGATTTGTAAAATCCGATGGAAACCCGTTCCGTCCGCCCCACCGACCAGCCCGCCATATCCGGCCGGGCGACAAGCCCTGTGACCAGATCATCCGTATCGACCGGGTAGATCGCAGGGGAGCGGTTGCCGCGCGGGAAGGCGCGGCCGGCGGCCAGCATGGTGCGCAGGAAGCGCGAACCCGGTGCCAGGGTGAAGGCCAGTTTACGCTCCGTGCGCGCCGCCAACTGTTCCAACAGCCGCGTTGCATGGGGGGCGTCGTAATGGATCAGCACATCCATGGCCACCACGGCATCAAAGCGACCATGGCGGGGGTCCAACATATCGCCGCTGGCAAAGCGCAGCGTACCGGTCCGCCCCCCAACCGGGCATTGGTGGGTGGCACGCTGGCGGGCGAATTCCACCATCTGGGCCGACAGGTCGATGCCCAGCACATCCGCGCCGCGATCCGCCAGTTCCAGCGACATCACGCCCGACCCGCAGCCAGCATCCAGGATGCGCCAGCCGGTCAAATCCTGCGGCAGCCAGCCCAGCAACGTGCGGCGCATCAGGTCGCGGCCCCGGCGCACGGTGGCGCGGATGCCGCTGACCGGCTGTTCCCCGGTCAGTTTCTTCCAGGCATCCAGCGCGGTGCGATCGAAATAATGTTCGATCTCTCCGGTCCGGCGTATGTGGTCGACATGTGTCATCGCGGCGGCCCCCATCACTCGAAGCCCAGGAAATCGAAAATGTCGCGGTCCTTCATCGGCTCCACCAACAGCCCTGGGGTTCCAGCCCAGAGTGTTTCGGCCAGTTTCAGATATTCCTGCTGGATGGCCCTGATTTCCGGGCTGTCCCCCATCTCGAACAGCGTGCTTTTCTTCAGGCGGCTGAGGCGCACCTGATCGCTGTCCGGGATATGGGCCAGGCGCTTCAAGCCGATGGCGGCGTTGTAGCGGTCGATCTGGTCGGTTTCCCGCGACCGGTTGGCGATCACACCGCCCAGCCGCACCTCGTAATTCTTCGACTTGGCCTTGATGGCCGCCACGATGCGGTTCATGGCGAAGATGCTGTCGAAATCATTGGCCGCGACGATCACAGCGCGTTCGGCATGTTGCAGTGGGGAGGCAAAGCCGCCGCAAACCACATCGCCCAGCACGTCGAAAATCACCACATCGGTATCATCCAGCAGGTGATGTTCCTTCAGCAGCTTGACCGTCTGCCCCACCACATAACCGCCGCAGCCGGTGCCCGCCGGCGGCCCGCCGGCCTCGATGCACTGCACGCCGTTATAGCCCTGGACCATGTAATCCTCGGGCCGCAGTTCCTCCGAATGGAACCCCACCTTCTCCAGCACGTCGATGACGGTGGGGATCAGGCTTTTGGTCAGGGTGAAGGTGGAATCATGCTTGGGATCGCAACCGATCTGCAGCACCCGCTTGCCCAGCAGGGAGAAGGCAACCGCGAGGTTGGAGGAGGTGGTGGATTTGCCAATGCCGCCCTTGCCATAAACGGCGAAGACCTTGGCACCATCGATTTCCATGGTCGGGTCGAGATGGACCTGAACGCTGCCCTCCCCGTCCGCACGCTCGCGCAGCGACTGAACCAGCCTTGCATCGCGTTCCACGGTCTTTGTGTTGATCTGTATGTTCATTCGGCAGCCTCCCTTGCCACGCCTTCCAGACGGTCTTCCAGCTCCTCCCCCGCCCGGCGCAGGGCGGCGAGGGTTTCTGTGTCCGGCTGCCAGTAATTGCGTTCATGCGCCTCCATCAGCCGGGCGGCGACCCGGGCGGTGGAGGCGGGGTTCAGGCTCGACAGACGCTGGCGCATCTGGGGGTCGAGCACGAAGGTTTCGGTCATCTGTTCATAGACCCAGGGGTCCACGCCGCCGGCGGTCGCCGACCAGCCCAGCGTGTTGGTCACCTGCGCTTCGATATGGCGCACGCCCTCATAGCCATGCTTCAGCATCCCCTCGAACCATTTCGGGTTCAGGGTGCGGGTGCGGGTTTCCAGCGCCACCTGTTCACCCAGCGTGCGAACCTTGCCTTCACCCTGCGTCTGGTCGGAGATGAAGACTGGCAGGGCGGCATCGCCCTTGGCCTTTGAGACCGCCTTGGTCAGGCCGCCCAGCGTATCGAAATAATGTTCAATGGTGGTGACGCCGACCTCAACAGAATCAAGGTTCTGATAGGCCATGTCCACTTCGCTGAGGATGGAGTCCAGCACGGCGGCCTGGTTGCTGGTCTTGCCCTTGCGGTTGATGGCGAAGCTCTTGCGCTGGGTGTAGGTCTCGGCAATCTCCTCATCATCCGTCCAGGCAGAGGAGCCGATCAGCATGTTGACATTGGCGCCATAAGCCCCTTCGGCGTTGGAGAAGACGCGATAAGCCGCTGCCTCCAGCACGCCGCCATGCGTCTGGCAATAGGCCAGGGCGTGCTTGCGGATATAGTTCATCGTGACCGGTTCATCCGCCGTGGCGGCCAGATAGCTGGCCTCCGCCAACATGCTGGCCTGGATCGGCAGCAGGTCGCGGAAGATGCCCGACAGGGTCATGACGGCATCAATGCGGGGGCGCTTCAGTTCTGACAGCGGGATCAGTTCAGCCCCGCAGACCCGGTTATAGGCATCCAGGCGGGGACGCGCGCCCATCAGGGCCAGGGCCTGCGCCATCGGCGCGCCGCCGGTCTTCAGATTGTCAGTCCCCCACAGGACGATGGCGACCGTTTCCGGCAGCCGTCCGTCGATCTGGCGATAACGCTCCAGCACCTTGGCCGCCTGCCGTTCGCCATCCTGCATCGCATAGGCGCTGGGGATGCCGAACGGATCGAAACCATGGATATTGCGCCCGGTGGGCAACAGATCGGGCGTGCGCAGCAGGTCGCCCGACGGCGACGGCATGATGAACCGCCCATCCAGGGCGCGGACCAGACCGTCCAGTTCCTCATTATGCAGCAGGCCAGCGTTCATGGCCGACAGCCGAGCCACCACCGCCCGCTTGCCCTCCTCCGCGCCGCGCAGGGCCATGTCGATGGTGCGGCGGTCCTGATCCACGATGGCGGTGATGAGCGCGGTATCGCCGCGCAGGAAGGCCGCGTCTTCCATGCCGGCCACGACATGATCCAGCAGTTCCAACCGTTCCGCCCGGCCCATGCCCTGGCCGGCGACATGCAGCCCGTGCGGGATCAGCGCATATTCCAGCTCCATCATCTGCTGCATCAGGTACTGCACCACCTGCACCTCGTCGGCATGGGGCGGGGCGGGGCTGAGGTCCAACTGTTCGGCCTGGACGCGGATCAGCGCCATCATGCGGCTGCGTTCCGCCACCGCATCCGGCTCTGTCGCGCGATAGCGGTCCAGGCTGGTCTTCAACTCGCTCAAGCCCTTATAGAGCCCGGCCTGGGTGATGGGCGGGGTCAGGTAGCTGACGAGCGTGGCCGCCGACCGCCGCTTGGCAATCGAACCTTCCGACGGGTTATTGGCGGCATAGAAATAGAAATTGGGCAAGGCACCCAGGATACGGTCCGGCCAGCAGGTGGCCGACAGGCCGGTCTGCTTGCCGGGCATGAATTCCAGCGCGCCATGCGTGCCGAAATGCAGCACGGCATCGGCGCGGAACGTCTCCCGCAGATAGGTGTAATAGGCGGCAAAAGCGTGGTTGGGGGCAAACCCGCCCTCGAACAGCAGCCGCATCGGGTCGCCCTCATACCCGAAGGAAGGTTGCAGCCCGACCAGCAGATTGCCGAACTGCCGGCCCAGCACAAAGATGCCGCGCCCGTTGCTGAGGATACGGCCCGGTGCCGGGCCCCATTGCGCCTCGATATCGGTCAGATGGCGTTCGCGGCGCACATGATCATCCGCCGGTACGATGGCGTGAACATTGGCCTCCGTCCCGTGGAAGGCGGCATTGCCTTCCAGCAACAGAATGCGCAGTGCCTCCACGCTGTCAGGAACCGTGACGTCATAGCCCTCCGCGGCCAGCCGCTTCATGGTGGCGTAGAGGCTTTCAAACACGGCCAGAAAGGCGGCGGTGCCGATGCTGCCGCTGTTGGGCGGATAATTGAACAGGGTGACGGCGATGCGCCGTTCCCGCCGCTGCTTGCGGCGCAGATCGACCAGGGCGGCCAGCCGGTTGGCCAGCAGCTCCACCCGCTCCTCATCCGGCTGCATACAGGCGCGGGTGGCGGGGCATTCGCCCAACTGCCGGGAACAGGTGCAGGGCTTAGCCTTATCCCCGCCTTCCGACCGACCACCGAAAACCATGGAGCCGGTGGCCCCATCCAGTTCCGGGATCGCCACCATCAGGGTGGTTTCGATCGGTGTCAGGCCCTGGCCGGACTTCTGCCAGCCTTCCTTCGACTGGAACTCTGTCACGAAGGCCGACAGATAGGGCACGTCCAGCTTGCTCAGCGTGCGGGCGGCGGCAGCGCTGTCGCTATAGGCGGGGCCGCCCACCAGGGAAAAGCCGGTCAGCGAACAGAGCGCGTCAATGGCCGTACCGCTCCCGGCTGGGTCCATATAGCGTTCAATCGCGCCGCGCATGTCCAGGCCGGAACAGAAGGCCGGCACCACGCGATATCCCCGCCCCTCCAGTGCCGCGATCACCCGGTCATAATGGGCGGTGTCGCCGGACAGGATATAGGTGCGCATCAACAGCAGACC
>CALRQC020000031.1:0-69527 GCA_943370215.1 Azospirillum sp. RU38E | reverse complement strand
TCAACCTCAAGCGCCTGGCCGCTTATCTGCTGCTGATGCTGCGCTGTTTGCTCCTGCCAAACAGCGCTCTGAACACATTTACCGTCTGACCAGACCGCAAATCATCAGATCGGCAATCGGCTTCTTCAACAGGCCCTGACCGTTGGTATTACGCCCCAACCGGTCGGCTGCGCTCAATCAACTGATTGATGGCCGTCCGCACCCAAGCCTCCGCCCGCGGATCTTTCAGCAGGCGATAGGTTTGGGTGAAACCGAAGCACAGCGAAATCCCCTCAAACGCGAACTGTTCCACATCCAGGTCGGCGCGCAGATGGCCTTCATCCACAGCGCGCTTCACCGCCCCGGTCACCAGATGGCGCAAATCTTCCTGATGGCGGATGATCATGTCGCGCAAGGGGCCGGGCCTGTCGTCAAACTCTATCGATGCGGCCTGGATCGGACAGCCGCCGGGCAGAACCGGGGCCAGCGTCCAGGCGATCCAATTCTCAAACAGGCCCAGCACGCGCGGCAACCCGCGCGGCAAAGCCATGGCCGGGCGCACCACCGTATCGGCATAAAGCTCCGCCGCCCGCCCCAGCACGGCGGCCTGCAACATCTCCTTGCTGCCGAAATGCGCGAACAGCCCGCTTTTCGACATGCCCAGCCGTTCCGCCAGCGTGCCGATGGTCAGGCCCGTCAACCCGTCCGTGCTGGTCATGGCCAGCGCTTCGTCCAGGATGGTGGCGCGTGTGCGTTCCCCTTTGCTCATGGAGAAAATAATACGAACGGTCGTGCTATTGTCAATCCCCTACGCCCAACATGGCTGCCTATAGCCAAATGCCGGTGTCGGGCGTAATGATGGCGCAGCCGTTAATCATTGCGGGAGCGCCTTGCCCATGTCCGCCGCGTTCGAACGCCGTACTTTCGCACCCGGTGAGATGATCTTCAAGGAAGGCGATCCAGGCGACAGCCTTTATGTGGTGGAAAAGGGCCGGGTGCGTATCTGGCGGGGGGAGATCGAGCATCCCACCATCATCGGCGCGGTCGATGAAAAGGGCGTCTTCGGCGAAATGGCCATTTTCGACCGCAAACCCCGCATGGCCAATGCGTCGGCCGAGATGGAGTCGGTGCTGATGCGGATGCCGGCCAGCGTGCTGCGCGAAAGCCTGTATGGCGCCGATCCGCTGTTACGCCAACTGGTGCAATTGCTGATCGACAATATCCGCACCATGGCCAAACGGCTGGATGAGCTGGAGGCCAAGCTGGGCTGAAGCCCTGGGGCCCCTGCCCGATCAGGCCGCCGCTGTCCCTGCCTTATTGTTTCTGCTGAGTGAATATATCGGCGTGAAAATCGTCTCTCGACTCATGCCCTGGATAGCTGTATACAGGTATGAAGAATAACATACACCCAGGGAGAGATTTGATGACGGGCTTCCCCCTTAACGCCTGGTATGTCGCCGCCTATGACGTGGAACTGGGGCGCAGCCTGCTGGCGCGTACCATCTGCAACAAGCAGGTGGTGATGTACCGCAAGCTGGATGGCACCCCGGTGGCGCTGGCTGATGCCTGCTGGCACCGGCTGTTGCCGCTGTCGCTGGGCCGGCTGGAGGAAGACCGGGTCGTTTGCGGCTATCACGGGCTGAAATTCGATGATACCGGGCGATGTGTATACATGCCGTCGCAAGATACCATCAACCCGTCTGCCTGCGTGAAAAGCTATCCGCTGGTGGAGCGCTATCGCTTCCTGTGGATCTGGCCGGGCGATCCGGCCTTGGCCAACCCGGACCTGATCCCCGATATCCATTGGGCCACCGATCCCGCCTGGGCCGGCGACGGCAAGGTGATCCATGCCAAATGCGATTACCGGCTGGTGGTCGACAATCTGATGGATCTGACGCACGAAACCTTTGTGCATAGCAGCTCCATCGGCAATCAGGCCGTGGCGGAGGCCCCCTTTACCGCCACGCACAGCCAGAAGACGGCCACCATCACCCGCTGGATGGTGGATATTGATGCGCCCCCCTTCTGGGCAGAAAATCTTGGCCAGAAGGAACATGTGGACCGCTGGCAGATCATCAATTTCACCGCCCCCTCCACCATCATCATTGAGGTGGGGGTCGCCCCCACCGGCACCGGCGCGCCGGAAGGCGACCGCAGCAAGGGCGTGGATGGCCGCGTCATCAACTGCCTGACGCCGGAAACCGACAAGACCTGCCATTATTTCTGGGCCTTTGCCCGCAATTTCGACATTCACAATCAGGCCCGCACGCACAAGATCCGCGAAGGCGTGTCCGGCATCTTCCGGGAAGATGAACGCATCCTGGAGGCGCAGCAGCGGGCCATCGACGATAATCCGGGCCATGTCTTCTACAATCTCAACATCGATGCCGGCTCCATGTGGGCGCGCCGGCTGATCGACAAGATGATTGCTGACGAAAACCGCCCCGTCGCCTCACTGGCAGCCGAGTAAGACCCCCTCATGAGCTACAACAAGGACGCGGCGCAGACGGTGCGGGCCCTGGCCGGCATCCGGGATTTGATCCTGCGCGGGGCGGTGGAACCGGGTGAACGCCTGTCCGAACCGGGACTGGCGGAAAAACTCGGGCTCTCCCGCACGCCCATCCGCGCCGCCCTTGCCCGGCTGGAACAGGAAGGTCTGCTGGAACGGGTGCCGGCGGGGGGCCATATCCCCCGCCGTTTCACCCTGGATGAGGCGATTGACGCCATTGAGCTGCGCGGCGTGCTGGAAGGTACCGCCGCCCGGCTGGCGGCCGAACGGGGTGTGGAACCGCGCCGGATGCTGGCCATCAACCGGGTGCTGGAAGCCATTGATCTGGTGGTGGTCCAGAACCCGGCCGACCCGTCGATGGAACGCTATATCGCCTTGAATGAGGAGTTCCACAACCTGCTGTCCGGCCTGTCCGGCAGCGTGACCATCGAGCGGGAGATCGAGCGGATTACCCGCCTGCCCTTCGCCTCCCCCAGCGCCTTTCTGGAAAAGGCGGGGGCGAAACCGGTGGTGCCGCATTCGCTGGTGCTGGCCCAGGCCCAGCACCGGGCGATGGTGGAAGCGATCAGCCTGCGCGAAGGGGCGCGGGCGGAATCTGTGGCGCGTGAACATGCGCGGCTGGCCCGCCGCAATCTGGAAACCGTGATGGAAGGGGGCAGCGAGGCTTTGCGCCGGTTCCCGGCGCTGGCGCTGGTCGCCGGCTGACGCCGCCCCACCAATAATACAGGGAGGGAATATAATGAAGAATGATGTCACCTGGCTGGATGCGCGGGTAACGCGCGTTGACGATATCGCTGAAGGCATCCGCCGTTTTGAATTTGCCGCCCCCATCGTGCTGGCGGCGTTCGATCCCGGCTCGCACATTGCCATTCGGGTGGCGATCGAAAATGGCCACGCCCTGCGCACCTATAGCTGTCTGCCCGACGCCGCCCCCGGCCATGTTGCGGTGGCGGTGAAGCTGCATCCCCACAGCCGGGGCGGCTCCCGCTTCATGTTCACGCTGAAGCCGGGTGATACGGTGCGCATCACCACGCCGGAAAACCGCTTTGATCTGTCCTGGCGGGCAAGCGACTATCTGCTGATGGCGGGCGGTATCGGCGTCACCCCGATTTACGGCATGGCGCTGGCGCTGAAGGCACGCGGGGCCAAGCTGCGCATGGCCTATGGTGGGCAGAGCCTGGGGGCGATGCCCTTCCTGGAACCGCTGCGCGCCGCGCTTGGCGATGATCTCTCGATCCATCCGCAGGACCAGGGGTCCATGGTGGATATGGCGGGGGAGATTGCCAAGCTGTCCCCGGATGGGGAGCTTTATATTTGCGGGCCCCTGCCCATGCTGGAGGCAGCAAAAAAGGCATGGACCGCCGCCGGCCGCCCGATCAGCCGCCTGCGCTTTGAAGTGTTCGGCGATACTGGCCGCTTCACCGAAACCCCCTTCCAGGTGGCGGTGAAGGGGTATGACCTGACCGTCACCGTTCCGCCCGACCAGTCGCTGCTGGACGCGCTGATGGAAGCGGGCGTGGCCATGATCCATGATTGCAAGCGGGGGGAATGCGGCCTTTGCGCCGTTGAGGTGCTGGACCATGACCAGCCCATCGACCACCGGGATGTCTTCCTGGGGGATGAGGAAAAGCACGAAGGCAAGCGCATGTGCGCCTGCGTGTCCCGCATTGCCGGCGGCCATGCTGTGATCGATACCGGCTATCGTCCGGTTTGATGGATAATACGTCCCTTTAGTCAGCGCTGAACACCGCCCCCGCACCAATGGTCATGATTGATGACTGTCGGTGCGGGGGCGGACTTGTTTCAGAGCCCGTCTGAGAACTTTCTCTGCTTTTCCAATCTTTCCACCGTCATTCCCACGAAGGCGGGAATCCATACAACAGCGCGGGTTTTGGATTCCCGCCTTCGCGGGAATGACGGTGGGGAAAGGGTAAGGTTTTGAAAGGCACGATAACTTTCCGGACAGACACTCTGGGATAGCCGATTGCTACGCAGAAACCAGCACACCAGAAGATGTCATTTTCATTACACCTTGATTTGATTTAAGAAAGTTATGTGACACGCGGTTATTGCGGTGCGGGATGCGTCTTGGCTGATGAGGGGTGGTGACATCCCTCCAAACCCAAGTACGGAGCCTTTGAGGATCATCATGCATCGCCCCGCCCTGAAATCGGTGCTGCTGGCCACCGCCGTCGCGCTTGCCCCTTTCGCCGCCGCCCATGCGGATGAACCCCTTGTCCTGGAAGAGATCCTGGTCGTCGCCACCCGCTATCAGGCGAGCGACGCGCAGATGCAGTCCAAGAACAGCGTCGCCATCCTCTCCAACGAGGATCTGGAACATACCGCTGTGCACAATGTGGCCGAAGCACTGGGCCTGCTGCCGGGCGTGACGGTGGTGAATACCGGCCAGTCCTTCTTCGGCGGCATTGATGGTGCGGCCCGTGGTGAAGGCATGTTCGCCGCCGTGCGCGGCATGAACAGCGAATATAATGTCAACATGATCAACGGCATCACCGTGGCCCAGGGGATGCCCTACAGCCGCGGCGTGAAGCTGAGCCTGCTGCCGCCGTCGGGCCTGCACACCATCGCGCTGAACAAGACCTCCACGCCCGACATGGATGGCGATGCCATCGGTGGCACCATCGATTTCCGTACCCCCACGGCCTATGATTTCAAGCAGGATGTCCATGCCAGCATGACCGTTTCCGGTCGCATGGAAAGCCGGGCGCGTGATTATGGCGATAGCGGCCTGGGTGGCGGCACCGCCGGCGACCTGGCCTTCAAATTCGGCCAGGATGATCAGTTCGGCGTCTATGTCAGCGCCTATTACGACAAGCGCAACTATGCCAACAGCCAGATGGCGGGCGCCATGGCGGCCCGCAGCGATGGCGGCTGGGCCTATGCGCTGACCGGCGATGCCGGTGGTTCCAACAGCGCGCCGGGCCTGGATCCGCTGTCCAACGTGGTGCAGACGGGCGTGAATCTCGGCGTGTCGAATGGCAGCACGGCGCGTTACGGCGGCAACCTGTCGCTGGACTGGCACCCGGATGAGACGCTGCAGGCCTATTTCCGCGCCTCTTACGCTTTTGCCAAGACAGTGCAGAACAGCACCTTCAGCCAGATTGTCAGCACCAACAAGGGGCGCATCAAGCAGCCCAGCGGGCTCTACGGCCTGGACATCCAGAAGTTCCGCACCTCCATCTGGTATGAAACCAACCCGGAGCGCGCAGACCTTTCCACTTTCCAGTTGGGGGCGGAAAAGAAGATCGGTGCCTGGACGATCTCCCCGCAGCTTTTCTACAGCATGGGCAACAATAACCGCCCGGACCATCTGGAAGCCTCGGCCCGTAACGACCAGTATAGCTCCAACGACCGCTGGAACTATGGTGGCGGCGTCTCCATGGGCTATGAGAATAACTTCCCCATTCCGCTGCTGACGCCGGAAATGTTCAATGCGCTGGATAATGCCGGCACCGCACTCTATGCCCGCCGCGCTGGTCAGTTGACCTCCCAGGCCAGCGGCCAGGACAAGCGCGGCGGCAAGATCGACGTGCAGCATGATTTCGATGAAGGCAGCCTGCAATTCGTCAAGTTCGGCGCCAAATATATCGACAGCCAGCGCAAGGTGACCAACCGAGACTGGACCAACGACCATTTTTCCAATCTGGTCGGCGGCCGTCCCACCTGGTCCAGCCTGGGCATTGCCAAGGACAGCTATGACGAGATTTTCCCCGGCAAATATGGCTGGTCGGTGCCGAAAATCGACCATGACCGGATGCTGGAACTGTTCCGCAAGTATCAGAATGCGGCCAGCTTCGATAGTTGCGGCGGTGGTCGGCCCTATGTCGACAACATGAACTGCAACACCCAGAAGGGCCGCGAAGCGGTCAGCTCCGCCTATGTCATGGGTCAGTGGCAGTTGGGCGATCTGGAACTGATCCCGGGCCTGCGCTTTGAACATACCGAGATCAAGAACACCTTCTGGCAACTGCCGGCCAGCAGCAGCGTCGGCGGCAACTGGGCCAAGACCGACACCACCTATAATGAGTGGCTGCCCAGCATTCACGCCAACTGGCGCCCGGATGACAGCAGCGTTTACCGCGCGGCGGTCTGGACCTCCTACACCCGTCCGGCCTTTGTGCAGTTGGCCGGTGGTGCGCGCTATGACCTGTCGGATGACGGCGTCACCACCATCACCATGGGCAATCCTGACCTGAAGCCGATCCGTTCGCTGAACGCCGATCTGTCGGGTGAATGGCGCAGCGATTGGGGCGGCTACGCCTCCTTCGGCGGCTATTACAAGCACCTGTCGGATTATCTCTACGAGAACGGCTCTGACGGTGTGAATGCGGCCCTGGGCGGCAGCGGCCGTACCCGTACCTTGACGCCGCAGAATGGCGGCAAGGGCGATGTCTATGGCCTGGAACTGACGCTGCGGCAGAAGTTCAAGGATCTGCCGGCCCCGTTTGACGGCTTCGGCATCGGCGGCAACCTCACCCGTCAATGGACCTCGGTGGACCTGGGCAACGATGTTGTGGGCCGCAGCCAGCGCATCCAGAACGCCCCGGAATGGCTGGCCAATGCCCAGTTGTTCTATGAATATGAAGGCTTCACCTTCGACGTCATCTATAATTACACCGGCAGCTACGTCTCCGTTTACAACTTCCTGAACCAGCCGGGCACCTGGGATAATCTCTGGGTCCGCCCGACCACCCGCCTGGACCTGCATACCGGTTACCAGTTCGAAGGCGGTTTCAGCGTCGATCTGTCCGTCTCCAACCTGCTCGGCGACTACACCTATTGGTCGCATGTGGGCAAGAACAGCCTGGCGATCTCCGACGTGGTGGATAGCGGCACCACCAGCCTGCTGACCATCAAGTACACGTACTGATGCCGACCCCGGTGGTCGGAAACGATCACCGGGTCTCACGTGCCGGCGCAGGGTGGTGTGCATTGCACAGCCGCCCTGCGCCGATGGGGAGCTGCCATGTCCGCCACCGTCATCAAACTGCAACCCACATCCGCTAGGACCACACACGCCAATATGCATGGCCGCAAGGCCCAGGCTGGATGCGGAAGAATGGCGGAAAAATCCCGAACCCTGGCGGATGCCGAGCATCAATCGATGCTGCGGGCCTATTTCACCCGCCAGATCGGTGGCGGCAGTGATGTCGAAGATTATGTACAGGATGTTTTCGTCCGGGTGCTGAGTGCGGCCCCGGCTGAACGCGTCGGCAATTGGCGCGGCTTCTTGCTGCGCGTCGCTTCCAGCCTGGTGGTGGACCGGTTCCGGCGCGACCGCGCCCGCCTGCGCGACCAGCATCAGGAATTGGAAGAAGCCGGCGAGTTGATCGACGATCAAGCGATCAGCCCCGAACAGGCGCTGATCGGCCGTCAGAATCTGGAGCGACTGGAAGAGGCGTTGAAGCAGGTTGATCCCATTGCCCGCAATGTGTTCCTGCTGGTGCGTGTCGATGGAATGCGCCACCGCGATGTGGC
The DNA here is from genome assembly GCA_943370215.1 of Azospirillum sp. RU38E. GTDB lineage: Bacteria > Pseudomonadota > Alphaproteobacteria > Azospirillales > Azospirillaceae > Niveispirillum. Next base: position 61,540 of record CALRQC020000031.1, on the reverse strand, counting down.
GGAACGGCTGGGCATGGATACGCGGACAGTGACAAGGCTGGTTGACCGCACACTGGTGCATCTGGGGCGTCATCTGGCGGAGACGGAACAGTGATGGCGGGCGACCCGGAACAACGAATTTTGGATCAGGCGGCGGAATGGATGCGGCTATCGGCATCCGGCAAGCTGGGCCCCGATCAACAGGCCGCCCTGAAGGCATGGCTGCAGGCCAGCCCCGACCATGTGGCGGCGATGGATATCGTGTCCCGCGCCTGGATCGCCTCCGGCGCCATCAATGACCAGGGCCGGATGCGCCCGGACATGCTGCGCGCCCGTAATTTCCGCATCGCCCGCAACAGCAGCACCGGCCGTTCCTGGCGGGGGCCGCTGCTGGCCGGGTTCGGCATGGCGGCGGCCTGTCTGCTGGCGGTGATCGGCTGGCAGGGAGCGGTGACAGAGGCCGATTATGCCAGCGGCCCCGGCGAAGGGCACAGTATCATGCTGGCAGACGGCACCGCGGTGCGGCTGGATGCCGGCACCAGGCTGCATGTGCGCATCGATCCCCTGTCCCGTCAGGTGACCCTGCATCAGGGGGAAGCCGAATTCGATGTGGTGCACGAAAAGCTACGCCCCTTCAGCGTGGCCGCCCGCGATCTGGTGGTGCATGATCTGGGCACCCGCTTCACCGTCCGCCACCGGGCGGACAAGGTGCGCGTCGTGCTGCTGGAAGGGGCCGCCGATGTGCGCGACGCCCAGAACGGTCGCGTGCTGACGGTGCTGAAACCGGGCCAGCAGGTGGAAAGCCAGGCCCCCGGTGCCAAGCTTCGGCTGTCAGCGGCCAATCTGGGCCGAGTGCTGGCCTGGCGGGACCGGCAGGCCGTGTTTGAGGATACGCCCCTAACTGAGGCACTGGCGGAGGTGGAAGCCCGTACCGGCGTGCGGATGCGGCTGGCAGACCCCGCCCTGTCAGGGCTGAAAGTCAGCGGGGTTTTCCATACCGCCGATATCAGCGGCTTCCTGAACGCCCTGACCCTGCTGCATCCGCTATCCTGGCGCCAGACAGCGCCGGGGGAGTATCAGCTTGAGCCGCGCCGGCGCTGATCCCCGCCCTGGCCGCACGGTGGCGGCCATCGCGCTGGGGGCCGCCTTGCTGGCGGCGGGTGCAGCCCATGCCGCACCGGGGCCGCAGCAGCGCAACCTGTCGGATGCGTTGCTCTCCCTGGCCCGGCAATCAGGGCGCAATCTGCTGTTCCAGGGTGCCGCCCTGCCCCCGCGCGCGGCCCCTTCCATCCCGGACGGCACCAGCTTTCGGGCGGCCCTGGATCTGCTGCTGGCCGGCACCGGCCTGATCTATCGTGAACAGCCGGATGGCACCATTGTCATCCTGCCAGCCCCAGCCAGCCGCCCCACCCCACCCCCGCCCCGACCGCCGGAATCGGCAGAGGAAATCCTGGTGATGGGACAGCGCCTGCAGGACCGGTTTGCCGCCGAACTGCGCTCCCCCCTGCCCGTGCATATCCTGCCGGTGGCGGATTTCAACCGGGCGGCCGACCGCAACATGGCGGAGCTGCTGGGCCGCCTGCCCGGCGTCAATGTGATGATGACCTCACTGCAAGGTGATCTGGGCGGCATCGACCGGGCGGCGCGTGCAGAGGGCCAGTCGGTCGCCATCAGGGGGTTGGGCGGTGCCTACAGCCAGTTGCTGATGGATGGGATCAATATCGCCCAGAGCCTGCCCTATAGCCGGGATGTGCAACTGAGCCTGCTGCCCCCCTTCGGGCCGGACGCGCTGCATCTGGAAACCGCCCTGACGGCGGACAAGGATGGGGATGCCATTGGCGGCATCATCGATTTCCGCAGCGCCAGCGCCTTTGATCTGGGGGCAGAGCGCACCCGTATCAGCCTGCGCGGCAACTGGACAACACGGACAGGGGATTATCAACTCTCCGGCGCTGGTGGCGGGGGCGAGGTGGAATGGTCCCGCCTGTTCGGGCGGGATAATGCGCTCGGGCTGGTGCTGCGCGCCCATGCCGACAGCCGCCCGTTTGCCAGCCGGCAGCAGACCTATCAGACCGGCCAGTTCGATTATGCCATCACCGATGCGGCCGGCCATAATCCGGCCGGCATGGATGCCGGCCGGAACCTGCTGCCCACCTCCCTGAATGCACAATTTGTGCGCGGGCGCACCAAGCGGGGCGGCGCCGCGGCAGCACTGGACTGGCGGCCCGATGCGCCTTACAGCGCCTTCCTGCGCGCCGGCTGGAACCGCGCCGATACCGAACAGGATGTCTATCAGGTGGGGTTCCAGGGCGGGCGGGATGCCAGCTTCACCCGCCGCATCCCGCTGGGCAACGGCCTGTACCAGACACAGAGCATCAAGAACCAGTTGCATTACTGGTTCCAGACCAACCCGGACGAAGCCGAACTGCTGACCCTGCATGGTGGTGGGGAGATCAGGGCCGGCGCACTGACCCTGCGCCCCTATCTGTTCCATAGCTGGGGCCGCAACGACAAGCCGCGCCATATCGAGGTGTCGTTCTGGAACAGCAATGGCACCACGGTGGATGAAGGGCTGGTGATGGCTGACCGGGGCGGCTATCCGGTGCCGCTGCTGGGGCCGAAGATGCTGGCACTGCTGGCCGGTGCCGACGCGGTGCCTGCCTCCAACCTGGGCGAATATACCAGCCTGACCAGCCGGCAGCGCAAAGATGGCGGCGGGCTGGATCTGGAGACGGGGCCAGACGGCATGAAGCTGCAAGCCGGCCTGAAGCTGGTGCGCAGTGACAACCGCGTCACCCGCCGCAACCAGCGCCCGCAGAATAGCGGCGGCAGTGCCGCTCTGCCGCCCGGCACCCGCATGGGCGATCTGACAGCGCTGGGCCTGTCCGATGGCACCTGGGTGACGGTGGCCAAGGGGCTTTATGATTATCAGGTGCCGCTGATCGATCAGGGGCTGCTGCTGGAACGCTTTCGCGCCAATGCCGGTGACTTCGTCTGGACCCCGGACGATTATAACGGCAACAGCATGAGCGGTCAGGAAACCGTCAGTGCCGCCTATCTGCAGGCTGATCTGCAGCGCGGTCCCTGGCAGCTATTGCCCGGCCTGCGGGTGGAACGGGCGGAAATCAATACACGCTACTGGCTGTCGGGGAACCAGGGGGTGCCGGCGGGCGGCATTGCCTATGGCTGGAACCGGGGCGAAAGCCGCTATACCGCCTGGCTGCCGCGCCTGCTGGTGAACTACACACCGGATGATGATCAGCGTTACCGGCTGGCCATCTGGACCGGGCAGGTGCGCCCCGCGCTTTATCAGCTTTCCGGCAGTGCCACGGCCAGCCGCGACGCCAATGGCACGATTACCCTTATCCAGGGTAATCCCGATCTGAAAGCGGTATCGGCGCTGAATATCGATCTGGGCGGGGAATGGCGCTGGCCGGGTGGCCATGCCGGCCTGTCGCTCTATCACAAGCGCTTGCGGCATTATCTTTATGATGCCGGTGCCAATTACAATGGCCTCGCCGACGGGGGGGGAGCAAGCCTTCCCATCGTCAAGCCCTTCAATGGCGGCACGGCGCGGCTGTGGGGGGCGGAGCTGGCGGCGGCACAGGAACTGGATTTCCTGCCCGATCCGTTCAACGCCCTGGTGCTGGAAACCAGCCTGAACAGCCAGCACAGCCGGGTACGCCTGAACATGCCGGAACTGGCCCCGGTGGAACGGCTGCAATATGCGCCCAACTGGCAGGTCAATAGCCGCCTGCGCTATGCAGCGGACGATTGGTCCCTGTCCATCAGTTACAGTTGGTCGGATGCCTATATCCAGAAATACGGGTTGCACGGGCTTTCCGGCAGCGGCAGCCGGATGAATGGCAGCGCCCTGGATGTCTGGGTCCAGCCGTCGCAGCGGCTGGACCTGCAGGGCGACTGGCAGGTGTCGCCGGGTGCCACCCTGGAATTCTCTATCCGCAATCTGCTGAACGATCTCGCCTATCGCGCCACCATCGGCCGGCAGAGCGATGCCGTGCCGGAAACCATTGCCAGCGGTCGCAGCGCCCAGATGGTGCTGCGGCTGGAATTCTGATCCCCTTTCCACCAGCTTTAAGGAAACCCGCGTCTTGAAACGCCTTGTCCTGGCCCTGCTGGCCACCCTTATTGCCGCCCCTGCCCTGGCCGCTGCCGATCCGGCACCGGGGCCGGGCTGGAAACTGGAACGGTCGGTGCTGCTGCTGCGCCATGGGCTGCGCACGCCGCTGGAAACCGAAGCCGCCATCACCGGCCTGAACGAACAGCCGCTGCCGGCCTGGAAGGAACCGCCCAGCCTGTTGACCGCCCATGGCGTAGCGGCGACCCGATTGCTGGGCACCTATCTGCGCGGCTGGGCCGCCGCAGGCCAAATCCTGCCGGCCGCCGGTTGCCCGGCGGATGGGGTGGTCGATATCTGGACCAACAGCGCCGCCCGCACCATCAGCACCGGGCACGCCCTGGCCGACGGTCTGGCCCCCGGCTGCAAGGTCAAGGTTTCCCATCTGGAACCCGGCACCCGCGACCCGCTGTTCAGCCCGCCCAATGAGATGACGGGCTTCACCCCCGAAGCGGCTATTGCCGCCATCCGGGCGGAAAAGGGCGATCCGCAGGGCATCACCGCCCCCTACAAGGCGGAAATCGCCTTGATGGAAAAGGCGCTGGGCTGCGACCGCCGCAACCCGCCCTGTGATATTGCCGGCACCAAAGCCACCCTGTCTTTATCGGCCGATGGCAAGGGCATCGATCTGCTGGGGCCGATCTATATCACCTCGGGCACGGCACAGGTCTTCCTGCTGCAATATCTGGAAGGGATGCCGATGAAGGATGTGGCCTGGGGCAAGCTCGACGCCACGGAACTGGCCCGGATATCCCGCCTTCACGCCCTGCTGTTCGAGGTCTATGCAAGGCCGCATTACATGGCCCGCCACACGGCTTTCAAGATGGCGCCGCGCGTGCTGGACGCCCTGTCGGCGGACAAGGGGCCGGCCCTGACCCTGCTGATCGGGCACGATAATAATGTCGCCGCCCTGTCCAGCCTGCTGGATGTGCATTTCCAGGTGGATGGCTATGGCCAGGATGATCCGCCCATCGGTGGTGGACTGCGCTTTGAACGCTGGCGTGATCCGGCCGGTGCCGTCTGGGTGCGGCTGGCCTATCTGGCGCAGACGCCGGACCAGATCCGCCATCTGACCCCGCTGTCGGTGGCCCAGCCGCCTTTCACGGAAATCCTGCCCATCCCCGGCTGCGCCGATACGGGGGATTTCTGCCGGCTGGACCGGTTCAACGCCCTGATCAACCAGGCCCTGGCGAAATCCTGATCCTGACCAAACATCTCCCCGTTCCAGCAGATAAAATCCTGCGGAACGGGGGTTTCACTGCTGAAGATGCGGCGGCGCTCAGGATATTTTTGTATCGACGGAGATGGTAACGGCATCGTGCCGCCAACATTCCTCGTCATATTCGACAACACGTCCCTGAGCGTCAAAACTGGTACGCACAATACTGAGACCGGGTGAACCGGAACGAACCCGCAATGTCTCCGCATTGGCACCCAGGATGGCACAAGGGCGCATGGCGATACGGTTGCGCACCGCCACCACGCCGTAATGCGACTTCAGAATACCGGTCAACGACCCATCAAGCGAATGGTCGATCAGCCCGGGCACCAAAGCAGGGTTGACATAGATGCGTTCCACCAGCACCGAACGGCCATCGATACGGCGCAGCCGGCTGATATCGTACAGCGGTGCCCCTTCCGGAACATCAAAGGTGGTTGCCAACGCCTCCGTCGCCGGGACCAGCAGCTTCGACAGGGTCTCCGTCTCTGGCTGCCGGCCTTGGGCCGTGACATAAGCCATGAACCCTTCCCAGCGCGTCGGATCATAAGAGATGGGGGCTGGAGAGACAAACCATCCGCTGCGATCACGGCGATAGATCAGCCCCTCTGCCTCCAACTGGAACAGCGCTTCACGCACGGTACCACGTGCCGACCCCAGCCCGCTTTCCAATTGCCGCTCTGACGGCAGACGGTCCCCGACCGCCAACACCCCGGCGACGATCTGCGCCGCGATACGATCCCGTAATTCCAGATATTGCAACTGGTTATGGGGAGGGGCCGCCTCCCGCCACCAGGGCTTGCCCGCTTTCATGCCCGTTCCTGTCCGGTTTCAAGCCGCCATCGCGGCCTGCGCAGAACACAGGCAGAGTGATGCCGCGTCAAGGGGGCAGGATCAAGCGTCATGAAAACGTCGCGCTTCAGTCAAACTCAATCTGGTATAGTCCAGATTAGTGCGAATGAGGAGTGCAACAGTCATGACAAAGGGCACAAGACGGTGGTTCCTGAGAACGGCAGCCAAAGGGGCCGCCCTGGGCGCGGCTGCGGGAATGCTGCCGGCCAGCATCCTGAAGGCGATGGAAATCCCGGCGAATAATCGCACCGGCACCATTCGTGATGTCGAACATATCGTCATCTTCATGCAGGAAAATCGCGCCTTCGACCATTATCTGGGCACATTGAACGGCGTGCGCGGCTTTGGGGACCCCCGTGCCCTGCGGTTGCCGGGTGGGCGCAGTGTCTGGCAGCAGCCGAGCGACCAGCACCCGGACGGCCATGTCATGCCCTTCCATGGTGATAGCCGACGCACCAATGCCTATACGGTGGATGGATCGGATCAGGGCCATCAGGCCGCGATCACCATTGTCAATGGCGGTCGGTATAATGGCTGGGGGGCAAGCCGGGAACTGCACAAACGCATGGTCTATCATCGGGCTGAAGATCTGCCCTTCTACCATGCCCTAGCCAGCGCCTTTACCGTGCTGGACCAGTATCATTGTTCAACCCTGACCCAGACCTACCCCAACCGGCTGCATCTGATGACCGGCTGCAATGGCGGTGGCAAGGTTGGCGGCGATCCGGTGATGAGCAATTACGGGGAATCCGATACACCCAGCGCCGACCAAGCCACCGACAAGCCCTTGTCCCACGGCCCTTTGACCTGGACCACCTATCCGGAACGGCTGGAGGCGGCCGGTATCGATTGGAAGGTCTATCAGGAATATGACAATTTCGGTGACAATGTAATCTCGGTGTTCAAACCGTTCCGGCCGGCGCCAAAGGATTCCCCGCTTTACCGGCGCGGCCGCTCCTGGGTGTCAGAAAATACCAGCGGACCTGACCGCACCCGGTCGGATGGGGAACAGTTGGTCGCCGCTTTCCGCGCCGATATCGCCGCCGGTCGTCTGCCGCAAGTATCGCTGATCGTCACCGCCGCCGACCTGTCAGAGCACCCCACCGCCGAACCGGCCAAGGGGGAGCATATCTGCGCCAAGCTGATTGAAGCCCTGGTTGACCATCCAGACGTCTTTGCCAAGACGGTATTCATTGTCAATTATGACGAGGCTGGCGGGTTCTTCGACCATATGCCGCCGCCGCGCCCACCCCTGACGGCAGAGGATGGCCACTCCACCGTACCGGTCGCTGGGGAGTCCAAACACTACCCCGATGACGGCAATGATCATCACCCCAACAAGGGCACCTTCCCGTTGGGGCTTGGCATCCGGGTGCCGGCCATGGTCATTTCGCCCTGGAGCCGTGGTGGCTATGTCTGTTCGGAACTGTTTGACCATACCTCGGTCCTGCGTTTCATCGAAGCGCGGTTCGGGGTACGGGAGCAGAATATCAGCGACTGGCGGCGTAGCGTCTGCGGCGACCTGACATCGGCCTTTGATTTCGCCAATCCCAACCGGGACTGGCGCGATCTGGTGCTGCCGGACACTGCCGATTTCATGGCCCGGGTGCAGGCATCCGCCGCCGCTGCACATCTGACCATTCCAGAGCACCAGGAGCCGACCAGCCAGGAAGGGCCGCAGCGCCGTTACCGGCCCCTGCCCTACCGGTTGTCGGCCGAGATGCGGCTGGTCGACGGGCGGCCACAGTTCCTGTTGGAAAATGGGGGGCGCACGGGCGCTGTCTTCCAGCTTTTCGACAACCAGGACCGGCAGGGCCCCTGGCGCTATACGCTGGGGGCCGGGCATCGTCACAAGGCGCAGCCCTGGCAGCCGGACGGCCAAACCAGTTTCGATCTCAGCCTGCATGGCCCGGCTGGCTTTTTCCGCCAGTTCGTCGGCAGCACCATCTGCGATATCGAAATCGGCCTGACGGAAAGCCCGCAACGCGGTCAGGTCGATCTGGCGATCCGCAATTGGGGCCCACATCACGCCATCGTGCGGATCGTCCAGGCTACGGTTTATGGTGGGGGCGAACGGCGGGTGGAACTGGCGGGGGGAACGGCAACGCTGGTGTCCTGGCCGGTCACCGCCAACGATCATTGGTACGATCTCACCATCACCACCCAATCCGGCGCTCCGTTCCTGTGGCGCTATGCCGGCCATGTCGAAACAGGTCTGGAAAGCCGCACCGATCCCGCCATCGGGCCAATGGTGTTGGGCAACCCAATCATCGCCGGTTGAACCGGTTGCCAAGACACCGGGGGGATAGAACTTCCCGCCCCCGGTGTCTTGGCAAGCAAGCAGAGCGTATAGAAAAGCAGAAAGCCCGATGTCCCTTCCCGGCATCGGGCTTTCTGCTTTAGCTGTTTTTTAAAAACCTGTGCGGCCCCACCCCTGAAGGGGTGGGGCCGCACAAATGGCCTTTCCTCAATAGGCGTAGGATGCCTTGATCAGGAAAGTACGGCCCGGTTCCATATAATCCTTCTGGTAACTGGGGTTACGGCCCTTGGTGGTATAGTAGCGATATTCGTCGGTGAGATTCTGCGCATCGAAGCCAAAGGATATCCCATTGTCGAAACTGTAGCGGGAATGGAAATCCAGGCTCTTGTTCGGCTGCACCCATTTATCGATCGCGTTGTCACGCAAATCCTCGATATGGGCCGAGCGGTAATTGTAGGAGAGCAGAAGCTCCAGCCCATCATACTGATAGCCGATGCCGGCATTATACATCAGGCGCGAGGCGTTGATCAGCGGGATCTTACGCCCCATGCGATAGGGAATACCGGTTTCCGCCTCGCTATATTGCCAGGTGACATTGCCATAGAGGGTGAAGCCATCGAAGGGGGCCGCCAGTCCCTTCAGATCCTTGATCAGGTTCAATTCCGTGCCATAGACCTTGGCGGTCTTGCCATTCTGCGGCTGGGAGATGGTGATGATGCCGGACGTGGTGTTGGCCGTCACGTCATTGCCATTGGCGAAGATGAAGTTCTTGATCGATTTATAGAACACGCCGGCTGACACCATGCTGGCTTCAGACAGATAATATTCGGCTGACAGATCGATATTGGTGGCCTCCGCCGGCTTCAGATCGGGATTACCCTGGCTGATGCCAACAATCTCATTGGCCGCGTTGCGGCTTACCGATTGGCCACCGGTGATATTGCCATATTCCGGCCGGGAGAAGCTGGTCCAGATCGCGGCCCGGTAAACCTGATCCGGACTCGGCCGATAGTTGAGCGTGGCGCTCGGCAGCACCTGGGTATAGGTCTTGGAAGAATTGCCCCAGTGGCTCTTCTGGTCGGTCACCCAGAAATCATTATCGACATCGGTGGTTTCCACACGCAAGCCGGTAATCAGTTGCACATCATCAAAGCGCATGTCGGCCAGCGCATAGCCAGCATAGATGCGCTCCTGGCTACGGGTGTCATTTTCGTTCTGTTTATCATCGCTGAATTTCTGCACGCCCTTGGCATCGATGGCGGCGATGACGGCATCGCGGCCGAGGATCGATCCATAGCTGTAAGTGCCATCAAGGATGCTGGGCAGGTTACGCTCAATCAGGCCGGAGGTCTTCAGGCTGGCGGTATCCAGATCGCCGGAATAAATCTGGTTCACATCACGACGGCGTTTGGACCGCTGGAACTTCACCCCCGCCTGCAAATGATGCAGCCAAGAACTGGCCGCCATTTCATAGCGGGCATCCAGCTTGGCGATATAGCGGTCATTGGTGGTTTTTTCCGCGCTCAAGCTGGCGCCATCGGGTGCCAGCAGCCCATCCCACTGGGTCAGATTGCCGGCCGCCGCCGGCAGTTGATAGAGCGGAAAGCGCGGATCAGCGGAGGAGAAAAGCACACCGGACTGGTTAAACGGGGGCGTGCCCTGCACCGAATGAAAGCTGACCCCGTAATTGCGGGGACTGTTCCGTTCCCCCCAGCTATAAGCCGCGTCATAAGTGAGGGTCAGCGCATCGACGACGGTTTCACCGCCAATATCCACCGTGCCCAGATTCTGCTTCTGGTCCTTCACCTCAAAACTGCGGGAGAACTGAAAAGCCTGTGGGTTCCAGGTACCGGAGCGCCCGATCAATGACCAATAGGAATTGCCCCGGCGGTCGGCATCGGTGATCAGCCCATCGCCATTGGCGTCCACGATCTGGCCGGTTGTGTAATTATAGACGCGATCACCATTCTTCTGCACGCCAATGATGGCAGCCTCCGGTGCCGCGAGATCGCGCGCCTCCGGGTTCACCTGGGTCAACCGCGCCGTCTTCGCGGATTTGATCATCAGGGAATTGACATCCTCCACCCGCTCATACTGGGCATATTGACCGCGCAGATAGAGTTTCGTGCTGTCCCCATGGTAATCGAGCGACAGGTTACCGCCCAGGCGTTCCTGCTGAATGCGGCGGAAATCCAGATCGATACCGGGCAGGAACATCGAACGGTCGTCGATCGCCTCCTGGGAATCCTTGCGCCAGCGATAGGGTTCCCACTCGCCATCATTCTCCGTCTCTTCCGACACCAGATGCGACTTGGTGTAATAGGCGGTGGCGAAGATGCCGAACCGCTCATCCGCTCCGAACCTGCTGCCCAGATCGGCCTGGACGGAATGGGTGCTGGCGGGTTCGCCCTGGCTGTCGGCGCGGTCATTCCAGCCATAGGTATAGAAGGCGCGCGCCACCGGTTTGGCGAAATCAAAGGCGGTGGGCGTGCGCATGTCGATGGTGCCGCCGATGGCATCACCATCCATATCAGGCGTGGAGGTCTTGGAGACTTTCACCGTCTGCAACCCGTTCGGCGGCAGTACCGACAGCGAAACCTGGCGGCTGCCGCTATCCGTTTCAGCAACCCGTACCCCGTTGACCGAATAAGCGTTGAAGGTGGCGGCCAGACTGCGGATGGTGACATATTCACCTTCGCCGGTCTCCTGGTTGTTGACCACCGAAATGCCGGGAACCCGGGACAAGGCATCGGCCATATTGGCATCCGGCAGCTTGCCCAGATCATCGGCGGAGATGACATTGGCCACCCCGCTGGCATCCTTCTGCTCCTGCAGAGCGCGTTTGATGCTGAGGCGCTGGCCGGTGACCACCACTTCCTCACTCACCATCCCCGCGTGCCCGTCAGCCGGTACGCCGGCTGATCCCTGGCCGGCCGCATAGGCCGCCTGGCCCGTCATCATGGCTGCCAGACTGACCCCCGCGAGAATGGTCGTGTGGCGTGGACGATAGACCTTCGGTTGAATAGTCATCAATGCTCCCCTTTCCTGATCCGGATATCGTGTTGGGGCGTCCGGCAATTCGGTTGCCGTTGTATGTGGCGGCATGGATGCGGTTGCGCTCACGGTGCCGTGCGGCACGGGCGCAGCAACCCGCAGCGTCATCGCCCCTGGAAACGAGGGTGAATATGAACGAAGAAAAACTGGTGTAAACCAGATTTATCTGTGAATGAAAAAACTTCAAAAATCAGAAACAATGCCGTGTAACGGAACCTTAACATAACTATTCGAGAAAATTTATCTCACTTAACCTGTTAAAATTCCAAATGCTTATACCACCATCATGGGGCTTCAGTGCCCAACCAGAAGGGGTGTGGCCAGCCCTCGGCCATGGATTCTCCTACGGCCAGAAAGGCCCGCACGATGCCCAGACGGCTGCGATCGCGCAGGCACAGGACATATTCATCCATATCCAGCTTCAACCCCTGCAAGGGCCGCAGCGCCAGTGCGCTGTCACCGGTGAACTCCGCCTTGCAGATGAAGGCCAGCCCCATACCAGCCTTGACCGCCGCCAGTTGCGCTTCGCGGGAAGCAATTTCCATTGTCTCGGGCAGCACCAGTTCAGCCTCTGCCAGCACCCGCTCCACCACGCGGCGTGTCATTGAACCCGGTTCCCGGACCAGAATACGTTCGCGGGCCAGTTCCACCGGGTCCACGCTGTCGCCTGCGGCCAGGCGGTGGCCGGCGGGCATCATCACCATCACCTGATCACGACCCAACGGCAGACCGGTCAGGCGCGGGTCAATGGTGGGGCTGGCCAGCACGGCCACATCCAGACGCATATCCAGCAGATCGCGGCGGATCGCCTCCGCATTCCCCAGGGACAGGCGTAGCTTCACGCCGGGATGCCGGCGGGTGAATTCCGCCAGCAGGGGAATGGCCAGCACCGGCCCGTCAGCCCCGACATTCAATGTCCCACCGCTCAGGGCACGATGGCCGGACAGCAGTTCCACCGCCTCCTGCTCGGCGGCGAACAGTCGGTGGGTGATTTCCTGCAAGGCCAGACCGGCGGGGGTCAGCGCCACTCCCCGCCGCTCCCGCAGGAACAAAAGGATGCCATAACGCTCCTCCAGCGCCTTGACCTCGGCCGACAAGGTGGGTTGGGAAATCGCCAAGGCTCTGGCAGCCAAGGTAAAACTGCCTTCCCGCGCCACCCAGTGGAACGCCCGAAGCTGCGTGTGAAGCATGAAAACTCCTATTGAATTTATCTATATCTGCCATTGATACGATGGATTTCCAATATATCTCCGCCGCCTTCATGGTGCAGGCAGGACGGTCCGCCCGTATCAACCGGCCGCCGGTCCCGATACCCCCTCCCTATCTGCCCAGCCAGTGAGGATTTCCTCAATGCGCCTATGTCGCCTTTCCAGCCTGCCACTCGCCATTGTCGTTCTGGCCATGGGACTGGTCGCACCGGTCGCATCGGCACAGGAGAAAACCAGCATCACCGTCTATACCGCCCTGGAAGCTGACCAGTTGAAGGCCTACAAGGCGGGGTTTGAGGCGGCACATCCGGATATGGAGATCCGCTGGGTCCGTGACAGCAATGGCGTCATCACCGCCCGGTTACTGGCGGAAAAGGCAGCCCCCAAGGCCGATGTGGTGATGGGGGTGGCTGCCACCTCCCTGATGCTGATGGACCAGGAGGGAATGCTTCAGTCCTATGCCCCGGCCGGCCTGGACCATTTGAAACCGGCGCTGCGTGACCACCGGCCACAACCCACCTGGGTTGGCATGGATGTCTGGGCTTCGGCCCTGTGCGTCAGCAAGGTGGAACGGGAGAAGCTGGGGCTGCCCTTGCCGGCACGCTGGACCGACCTGACAGACCCGGCCTGGAAAGGCCGCATCACCATGCCCAACCCGGCATCGTCCGGCACCGGCTTCCTGATGGTCAGCGCTTGGCTGCAGATGATGGGGGAGGAAAAAGGCTGGGCCTTCATGGACGCGCTGGACCGTAACATCGCCAGCTATTCCCATTCCGGTTCCAAACCCTGCAAGCAGGCGGCGACCGGGGAATTTACCATTGGCCTGTCCTTCGAATATCGCGCCAACAAGCTGATCGAACAGGGCGCACCGATCGAACTGGTGCTGCCCGCCGAGGGACTGGGCTGGGACATGGAAGCTGTCGGCATCGTCAAGGGCACGGCCCATGTGGCGGCAGCGCGGACCCTGCTGGATTGGGCAGTAACCCCGGAGGCCAATGCGCTTTACGCGCAGAATTTCGCCATTGTCGCCCGGCCGGAAGTGCAGACCAAGCTGCCGCACGTGCCGGCCGATCTGGAAACCCGGCTGATCAAGCAGGATTTCGCCTGGGCCGCCGCCAACCGTGAGCGCATCCTGACCGAATGGTCGCGCCGTTATGATGCCAAGTCGGAAGCGAAATGAACGCCAGTCGCGTTGATACCATGCCCATCCAGGCACATCTGGTCCTGTCCGGCGTCGGCCACCGTTTCGGTTCCTTCACGGCGCTGGCAGGGGTCGATCTGACCGTCCGGCGGGGGGAGTTCGTCACCCTGCTGGGACCATCCGGTTCCGGCAAGACGACCCTGCTGCGCGCCATCGCCGGGCTGGCACCGCCAACAGAAGGCAGCATCCAGCAGGATGGCACCGATGTGACCGCCATACCGGTGGAACGGCGGGATGTCGGGATTGTCTTCCAGTCTTATGCGCTGTTTCCAACCCTGAGCGTGGCGGACAATATCACCTATGGGCTGCGCGGTCTGTCCCGCGCGGCGCGGCGTGAACGGCTGGATGCCATGTTGACGCTGATCGGCCTGACGGCCCATGCCGGCAAATATCCCGGCCAGTTATCCGGCGGCCAACAGCAGCGCGTGGCCCTGGCCCGCGCGCTGGCTCCCGGTCCCGGCCTGTTGTTGCTCGACGAACCCTTGTCTGCCCTGGATGCGGAGGTGCGGCGCGACCTGCGGGGGGAGCTACGCCGCCTGCAGCGCCAACTGGGCATCACCACCCTGATGGTCACCCATGATCAAGAAGAGGCGTTGACCCTGTCCGACCGGATCATGGTTTTGAACCAGGGCCGGGTGGAACAGGTGGGCACACCGGCGACGCTTTATGAGCAGCCGGCCAGCCTGTTCGTGGCCGGTTTCATCGGTGCGATGAACCGGGTGCCGCTGGCAACCGCACCTGACCATTCCCTGCGGCTGGGCCCGTGGGCCCTGCCGGGGCTAGGGTTGGCCGACAGCCGCCCGGCAGGAGCCCCCGTGCTGTGCGTGCGGCCGGAATGGTTGGGGCTGGATGATACCGGCCTGGACAGGCCAATGATTGATGATGGTCATCTCTGCCTGCCCGGTCGGGTGACCGACAGTGAATATCGCGGTGCCCAGGTCATGGTGCAACTGGCGCTGGACGCGCCGGAACTGGCGGGCCTGTCCCTGACCAGCCTGCAGCCCGCCTGGGATCGCACGGTCGGTACCGCAGACTTGCAGCCGGGCCGCCCGATGAGGCTGCGCCTGCCCTTGAGCCGGCTTCGCCTGTTCACCGGGGGAGAGGCCGCGTGACCCTCTCCCCCACCCTGGCCAAGCCAGTTCCGCCTTCCCTGGTTCGGCCCCGTTTGCCGGGGCTTGCCGGGCTGAAACAGCCAGCATCCCTGCTGGCCACCGCCCCCAGCCTGCTGTTCCTGCTGCTGGCCCTGGCGCTGCCTTTGTCTTTCTTGCTGACACAGGCCCTGCATGACCGGGCGGGGCATTTTGTCGGCTTGGCCAACCTGCGTGACTATCTGGCCAACCCGTCCCTGCTCACGGCACTGATCAACAGTTTGGCCTTATCGGCGGTCAGTGCAGCGATCACCGTGACCCTGGCATTTTTCTACGCCTATGGGCTGACGCGGACGCGGATGCCGGGACGCGGCGGATTCGCGCTGATTGCGCAATTGCCGTTGCTGGCACCCTCGCTGCTGCCCGGCATCTCCCTGATCTACTTGTTCGGCAATCAGGGGGTGCTGAAAGGACTGCTGGGTGGGCATAGCATCTATGGCCCGATCGGCATCGTGCTGGGGGAAGTGTTCTGGACCTTTCCCCATGCCCTGCTGATCCTCACCGCCGCCCTGTCGCTGGCCGATGCCCGGTTGTATGAGGCAGCGCGCGCCCTGAAGGCGGGGCCCTGGCGGCGCTTTGCCACCATCACCCTGCCATCGGTGCGTACCGGTCTGGTTTCTGCATTCGTCGCAGTTTTCACCCTGGTCATCACCGATTTCGGCGTGCCCAAGGTGATTGGCGGCCAAATGCCGCTGCTTTCCACCGATATCTACCGACAGGTGATCGGGCAGCAGAATTTCCAGCGCGGGGCCGTGGTTGCCCTGCTGCTGCTGCTGCCCGCCCTGCTGGCCTTCCTGATCGACCGGATAATGGCAGCGCGGCCGACAGCAGCCATGGGCGGCAAGGCGGTGGCACTGGTGCCGGAACGCAACCGCCCGGTCGATCTTGGCTTTCTGATCTTCTGCGGTGCTGTCGGCATCTGCCTGCTGCTGATCCCGGCAACGGCGCTGTTCGCCTCCCTGGTCAAGCTATGGCCCTATGACCTGACGCTGGGCCTGTCGCATTATCAGTTCGAGATGGCGGATGATAGCGGCTGGGATGCCTATGCCAATTCGCTGAAGCTGGCCGCCTTCACCGCCACCTTCGGCACGCTGGTGATTTTCCCCGGTGCCTGGCTGGTGGTGAAGGGCCGCGCACCGCA
The DNA here is from genome assembly GCA_943370215.1 of Azospirillum sp. RU38E. Taxonomy (GTDB): domain Bacteria; phylum Pseudomonadota; class Alphaproteobacteria; order Azospirillales; family Azospirillaceae; genus Niveispirillum. Next base: position 45,340 of record CALRQC020000031.1, on the reverse strand, counting down.
GATGCTGCGCCAAGGGATACACGCCCTGGCACTGTTGCCGCTGGCAGTACCCGGCCTGGTACTGGGGCTGGGTTATGTCTTTTTCCTGTCCGATCCGGACAATCCGCTGCGAGTACTTCAGGGCACGCTGGGGCTGCTGGTGATCTGCACCATCGCCCATTATTACAGCGTACCGCACCTTTCAGCGATGACCTCGCTGCGCCGGCTTGATCCGGAACTGGAAGAAGCCGGGCGAGCCCTGAAGGTGGGGTCTGCGGTAACCTTCTTCCGGGTTACCTTGCCGCTGGCACTGCCGGTGGTGCTGGACATGGCCTCCTACCTTTTCCTCAGCGCCCTGACGACGGTTTCGGCTGTCGTCTTCCTTTATGATCCGGACACGGTACTGGCATCGCTGTCGGTTCTGGCCATGGATGATGCCGGCGATACGGCCCCCGCCGCCGCCATGGCAATGCTGATCTTCTTCACCGGTGCCATTGTGCGCATCGGCTGGGCCTTGGTGACACGCGGGTTGCGACGCCGCACAGCGCGCTGGCAGACCCGGACAGGAGCTTGATGAATGACGGATGGTTTCGATCTGGTGGTGGTGGGCGGCGGCATTGTCGGGCTGGCCCATGCGCTGGCCGGGGTGCGCCGCGGCCTGTCGGTGGCCGTCATCGACCGTGATGCCCGCGCCAATGGCGCTTCGGTACGCAATTTCGGCTTTGTTACCGTCACCGGCCAACGGGCGGGGCGGACCTGGGCCCGGGCACGTCGCAGCCGCGACATCTGGGAACAGGTGGCCACGGCCGCCGGTATCCCCCTGGTCCATCGTGATCTGATCGTCACCGCACGTCGGCCGGAAGCAATGGCGGTGCTGGCCGAATTCGCCGCCGACCCGATGGGAGAGGAATGCCGGCTACTGGACCGCGCCGATCTTTATCAACATCTGTCGATGGCTGCCGAAGGGGCCATTGGCGGCCTGTTCAGCCCCCATGAAAGGCGGGTGGAGCCACGCACGGCAATTCCCGCCCTGGCTGCTTGGCTGGAACAGGCCCATGGGGTGCGGTTCTTGCGCAATGTTGCGGTGCTGGGGGTGACACCGGGGCAGGTGGAAACCACGATCGGCCGCCTGCGGGCCGGTCTGGTGGTCGTCTGCCCTGGGGCCGATCTGGTCAGCCTGTTCGGTGACAGCATCGCCGCCCACCGGCTGCGCCTTTGCAAGCTGCAAATGCTACGACTGGCCGCGCCCGGCTGGCGCCTGCCAGCAGCGGTGATGGGCGATCTCAGCCTGGTCCGCTATGATGGGTATGCCGCACTGCCGGCCGCCCCGGCATTGTGCCAACGTCTGGAACGGGAGGCCGGTGATGCGTTGGCGGAGGGCATCCATCTGATCATCGTCCAATCCGCAGATGGCAGCCTGACCGTCGGCGACAGCCACCATTATGCCGACACGCCCGACCCGTTCGCCCCGGCACGGGTGGAAGAGATCATCCTGCGGGAAGCCCGCTCCCTGCTGGACTTGCCCACCGACCTGCCGGTGCTGGAGCGCTGGACCGGGCTATATCCGTCCAGCCTGGAACAAACGGCCATCATGGAACGGCCGGCCGATGGTGTGTTGCTGTCGCTGGTCAGCAGCGGCACCGGCATGAGCACGGCCTTCGCCCTGGGAGAAGAAGGTCTGGCCACCCTGTTGGGTGAGACAGACCCGCTGGCCGGCTTCCCCCCAACCTGAGTTTCCCGGTCGGCCCTGATCAGGGCTGTCCCTTACAGGAGATAAAGCAATGATGAACCCGACCAACGGCCCGCTGCGGGCCGTGGTGCTGGATTGGGCTGGTACCGTGCTGGACCATGGCAGCCTGGCACCACTGGGCGTCTTCTGCCGCGCCTTCGCCCAATTCGGGATCGACATCAGCGAGGCGGAGGCACGGGGCCCGATGGGTCTACCGAAATGGCAGCATATCCAGGCTGTCGGCCGCTTGCCACGGGTGGCGGCGGAATGGCGCCGGATCGTCGGTACGGATTTCACCGACGCCGATGTCGACCGGTTGCACGAACTGTTCAAACCCCTGACGCTGGAGGCGGTCGCCGAACGGGCGGCACTGATCCCAGGCGCGTTGACCACCATAGAGGAATTGCGCCGACGGGGGCTGAAAATTGGTTCCACCACCGGGTATGACCGGGTGACCATGGACGCGTTGATCCCTCTGGCCGCCGCTCAGGGTTATCAACCGGATTGTGTGGTGACAGCCGGCGACATGGTGCAGGGCCGCCCCAGCCCGTTGATGATGTTCCAATGTTTCATTGCCCTGCAGGTCTGGCCCGCCGCCAGCGTGGTGAAGGTGGATGATACCGAGCCCGGCATTGCCGAGGGGCTGGCGGCCGGCTGCTGGACCGTCGGGGTCAGCAGCAGCGGCAATCTGATGGGACTGGATGCCGACGCCCTGGCCGCCCTGCCCGCCGACGAGCGGGAAGCCCGCAATCAGGTTGCTGCGGCAACATTGCGGGCAGCCGGGGCCCATTATGTCATCGACAGTATCGCCGACCTGCCGCCCGCGCTGGACATGATCGCCACCCGCATGGCGGCCGGCAACCACCCCTGAATCCCACTTATCGCGTTTCGAACCGCGCCGAAATCTGGTATATACCAATAAATCTCTTCCCCCCCTCCCGAATGCACAGGTGCAGAGTGCAGAGTTTGCGCAGCCCGGCCCTTGTGGTCCCGGACGCCATCACCGAAGGTGACATCAACAAGGGTGGCCGGCGGGCCGCCTGGAACCGGGATCTGGGCCCGGCTGCCCGCCGGGCCGTCGACCGCGATGAATCCCTTTTCCTGCGCCAATCGCTCTCAACCCCCTGCCTCAGCGCCGTGCGCCGGGCAGAAGGGATCTGGATTGAGGATATGGACGGGCGCCGGATCATGGATTTCCATGGCAACAGCGTCCATCATATCGGCTATGGCCATCCAAGGCTGAAAGCCGCACTGGTGCGGCAGATGGACGAATTGCCCTTCGCCCCGCGCCGCTTCACCTGCGAACCGGCCATGGCCCTGGCCGAACGCTTGTCCGCCCTGGCCCCCTGGCCCGGCGGGGCCAAGGTTCTGTTCGCCCCCGGCGGGTCTGAAGCGGTGGAAATGGCGTTGAAACTGGCCCGGATTGCCACCGGCCGTTTCAAAACCGTCTCCTTCTGGGATGCGTTCCATGGCGCGGGGTTGGGCGCTTCCAGCCTGGGGGGCGAACAATTGTTCCGGGGCCATGGTCCCCTTCTGACCGGCACTGAACATGTGGCGCCCTTTGCCTGCTACCGCTGCCCCTATGGCTTTGGCGGCAGTGGGGCGCCGGACCTGTCACGCTGTGGCATGGCCTGCGCCAGCATTGCCGATTACACCATGGACAAGCAGGGCGACGTCGCGGCCCTGGTAGCCGAGCCGATGCGCGCAGTCCCCACCATTGCCCCGGCCGGCTATTGGCAGCGCCTGCGCCAATCCTGTGATCGGCAAGGCAGCCTGCTGATCTTCGATGAAATTACCACCGGCTTGGGCAAAACCGGCCAATTCTTCGCCCATGCCCATGAAGAGATGCTGCCCGACATGCTGGTGCTGGGCAAGGCGCTGGGGGGCGGAATGCTGCCGTTGGCCGCCTTGCTGGTCCGGCCCGACCTGGATCTGGCCGATGCCGTCGCCATCGGCCATTACACCCATGAAAAGAACCCGCTGCTGACCTGCGCCGGCCTGACAACACTGGATATCATTCAGGAGGAAGGGCTGGTGGAACGGGCGGCGGAACTGGGTGCCTATGCCATGGCACGGCTGCATTGCCTGAAGGACCGGTATCCGCTGATCGGTGACATTCGCGGTCGCGGCCTGCTGATCGGCATCGAATTGACCGGTAGGGACGGCCAACCGGCGCTGGATCAAGCCGAGGCCATGCTCTATCGCTGCCTGAGCGCCGGACTTTCCTTCAAGCTTACCATGGGCAGTGTGCTGACGCTCTCCCCCCCCTTGACCGTCACAAGGGAGGAACTGGATCAGGCCATCGACATTATCGGCATGTGCCTTGCCGGGCTTGCAGACGGCTGATGGCAAAACATCCGGGGGCACCCCCACCCCCGGATAAGGATGATCTGGGTGACCGCGCCACCGGTTCAAGGGGCCGAAGCGGTGGCTGGAAACGGGTTGGCAAAGCGCGGGTCACGCAGCAATTCCAGATCGGTCAGGCATTTCAGAAAGGCGATGATGTCGGCGCGTTCTTGTGGGGACAGGTCGATGGCGGCAATCAGGTCACTTTTATGGGGATTGAGCCGACCATCACCAGCATAGGGGCCGTCAGGGGTGACCCGTCCCCCGGCGGCATAATTGTCCAACACCGCGTCCAGCGTGGGGACCGCCCCGTCATGCATATAAGGACCGGTGACGTCCACATTGCGCAGGCTGGGGGCACGAAAGGCACCCATATCGGCCTGTTTGCCCGTATGTTCAAACAGGCCGGCATTCCCCGTCGGATAGGCCCCCCGGCCATCAATATTGAACTGGCCGGTATTATGGAACGGCTGGTCTACCGTGCGACTATTCACGTGGCGGATCTGGTCATTGAAATTGAAACTGCCATGGCAGTGGAAACATTCAGCCTTCTCCCCGAAAAACAGGACACGGCCACGCTCCTCCGCCGCACTTAACGTCACCTCCCCCCGCAGATAGCGATCATAGCGGGAATTGAAGGACAGGATGGCCCGCTGGAAGCTGGCGATCGCCTTGATAATGGTGGGAAAACCAATCGCCTCGTCTGGAAATGCCTGTGCAAAGCCGGTCTGATAGACAGGATCGGCAGCGATGCGTGTGGTGATGGCGGCGCGGTTGGCATCATTCACCCCCATTTCCACCGGATGTTCGCCGAACAGTGGCACTTCCATCTGCCGTTCCAGCGTCACCAGGGCGGGGTTCGCCCAGGTCAGGGTCGGCGACCAGGCAACATTGGCCAATCCTTGGGGGTTGCGTGCCGTCGGCTCCCCGCTGGTGCCCACACCCAAGGCCCTGCCATCGGTAAAGGCCCGTTCCTGGATATGACAACTGGCACAGGCAATGTTGCCGCCCCCAGACAGACGGACATCATAGAAAAGCCGCCGGCCAAGCTGAAACTTCGCCTCGCTCATCGGGTTGTCGGCGGGAACCAGTGGCGGCGGCACATCCGCTGGCAAGTTCCAAACCCAGGCGGGTTCTGCCGCCCCGGCCGCCGGGCCGATCACCAGCAGCAACCAGGCGAACAGCAAACCGAATTTCCTCATGACCGACGCTCCCCCCGGATGAAGCGCTGTCCGGCCGGTAGCATCTGTCCGCCATCCCCTCTCCCTTCCCCGGAAGGGTGAAGGCGCAGGCCCATGGCCTTGAACAAGGGCGGGCATTCCAGATCGGCCGGCCCGCTCATGCAGCCAAGCGCGCCACCAGTATCCCGCGTCACGTCGCTGCCGGCAAACAAGGCACGCAGATCCAGCCGGACCACATCACGTCCGCTATCGAAATGATCCAGCTTTACCTTGATACGGTTGGGGTTGGCGCAATTGACCGCCTCCCCCTTGATTGGCTCCCCGGTGCAGTTGGTGGATCCCAGATGCAAGTTCCAAGCCGCCGCTTTGGCGCCATTGGGCCGTGTCACACCATCTGCCGGCAGCAATTCGATCTTGATGAACTTGCGCCCCGCCTGCCAACTCCATCCCATGGCGGCAAGGTCCAGTGGTGGCGACGCTGTTTCGGTACTGGAATGATTGACAGGCGATGGGACACCGACGGTGAAAGTCACCCCGCGGTAATCACCCGCCGGCACCTGTCCGGTGACCCGGTCATTCATGTCTGGCGTACCGGCACAGCCACCGCTCGCATCCTCGAAATCCAGCAGGGCTATACCATCGTGCTGCCATTGGTTTTCCATCAACCGCAAAGGCACAAGCCTGCCTGCCCGGTCGATCAAAGCCAGATCGGAGAGGTACAGCCGCGCATCGCGCAACCGCACCGGTACGGGGGCAAGGCCCCTGATATCCTGCCCACAAGCGGCGTCCAGGGCAAAATGCAGGGTAATCGATCGCTCCTCCGCCGGCGGCTGCGGGGTGGCGCAACCGGCAAGGGCCAGCAGAATAAGGGGGGCGGACAGCCGCCCCCGGTTGATGCTTATCGCCATCGATGCCCCCATCAGAACCGCAGGGTCGCGGTGGCATTGATGCTGCGGCCCTCCTCATAGGTGACGGTGTCCGCTTGGGATTGCTGATAGGTCACATAAGCCTTGTCGAACAGATTGCTGACACCCAGATCAAGCCGCAGCCAGCCCTGATCCCAGCTCACCCCGATATCCTGCAGCACATAACCATCGCGCCGGCGCAGCAGGGTGGCATCGCGCTGCTGCTTGTCGACAAATTGGGTGATGCTGTTCAGGCGCCAACCTCCACCGAAATCATGTGCCAGGGTCAGTACCGCCTTGTCCGGCGGGGCAAACAGGCCAGCCCCGGTAGCTTTATCGGTAACGCGCAACCGCGACAGGGCAAGCCCCAGATCAACAGGCCCGAAACCATAGGAAAGCTCAACCTCCGCCCCTTTTCGTTCCGCGTTGGAAACGTTCTGGCTCTGGAAGATACTGCCGGTACCCGCGAACGGCGTCTGGCGCAGATAGGTGCCCACCACCTTGCGGTCGATCAGGTCTTTCACATCCTCGCTGAACCAACTGGCCTTCACCCGCAGCACGTCGCCATCCAGTGCCAGATCGGTCAGGCGCAGGCTGGCACCCAGTTCGTAATCATTGCTGGATTCCGGCCGCAAATCAGGATTGGGTCGGAAATTGAACAGGGCTTGCCGGGTGGACAGATTGCTGAACGCCTCCCCAAACCCCGGCAGGCGGAACCCCTTGCCATAGGCACCATAGACGCTGAATGCCTCCACAACATGCCATTGCAGGCTGACTTTGGGGGTGAACCGGTCTTCTTCCGTTTTCGCCTGCCCTTTAGGCGACAGCGTGTAATTGTCGTAACGCAAGGCGCCGGTCAGGATCCAATTCTGAGCGATACGGATTTCATCCTGCACGAAGGCAGCAACGGTGCTGGATTTGCCATCCGGATTCACCGGGTTAGCCGCGGCACCCGTCCGGTCACGGTACTGGTCCTGGTAACCATCCACCCCATAGGTCAGACGATGGGCAATGAAAGAACCTGTATCGAACTGGTTGCTGTTCTGCAGACTACCACCCGTAGTCTCCACCCGGATCGCGGTCGGCGATACCGGGGTGACGGCACGGCTTTGCGTGTCGATCCGCAGATCATTGTAATAGGCGGTGGCGATGGCATCCAGCCAACCATCCCGCCGCAGCGTCAGGTTGGCGACCGCCTCTTCCTGGTCACGTTTCAACAACTGACGCAGTTGGAAATTATTATTGCCTGAAGGGTTGTTCGGTCCCAGCAGATGGTCATTCTGCCGCTTGTAGGATAGTTCCAGCCGGCTGTTCTGGCCGAAATCATAGGTGCCCTTCAACAGGCCGGCATTCAACCGGTTATCGTTCAACAAGGTGCCACCATCACCCGTTTCGATATCGTTTTGATGGCGATAAGTCCCGCTGGCAAGGATGCCGACGCCTTGTATCCGGGCCGCACCGGTCAGATTGCCGGCAAACCCCTCATCGCCCTGATGATAGGCCAGCTTCATCTGCCCGCCCCGGCTGGCGCCGGTGGCCAGAAAATCTTCCGGATCGATGGTTTGAAAGGCCAGTACGCCGCCCATGCCGCCATTGCCATAGGAGGCCGATGCGGCACCACGTACCAGTTCCACACGGCTGATGAAATCCGGATCCAGCGCCAGGGGGCTATAGACGCCCCCTGCATAGTTGCGGCGAGCACCATCCACGCTCAATACGATACGGGCACCGCTTTGGCCCCGGATGGCAGGTATCTGACCGGCAGGACGGGGGCCGCCACCGAAATTCATACCCGGCACGCGGCGCAGCACACCGGCCAAATCCTGGGCCTGCGCATCCTGGAATTGACTGCGGGTGACAATACTGGCCGATGCCGCCACATCCAGAATAGGCACAGGCGTGCGGGTGGCGGTGACGATGATGGCTTCCAGGCCACCTTGTTCCCCTTCCACCGGTTGGGCCAGAACAGGCATCGTTGCCAGAACCGGCAAGCTGCCGGCAAACAGCAGGGCACGAAGCCGGTGAAAGGCTGTTGCGGAATTATGCATTTCTTTTTCTTTCAATATTTTACACCCCAACTGGACGACCGGTCCGGGGTGATCGGGTCAATAGGCGACAATTGGCATGGCGATGCGATGGCCCGCCCGGTGAAGGCTACGGCCCAAGGCCTCGGCAAAGGCTTCGCGTTCATGCGGTGTCAGGTCGGTGGCGAAAACCAGCCGGTCACGGCGGTTTTGCAGCTCCAGCCGGCGACACAGGCCGTCGGCATCGCGCACCCGCACCAGCCGCAGGCCGAACAGGGGCAGTGTGTCGCTACTGCCCGGCTGTCCCTGCCAACGGCGTTCCAGCCGCAGCACCCCATCGGCCACCAACACCCGTTCTGATCGGGCCCGCCCGCGCCGCACGGCGAGGAAAGCGGCGACCAGGAAAACAAAATTCCCGGTCAGAAACAGCACTGCCACCCACAGGCCCGCGGTGAACAGAACCAGATCGATCAGGCAAAGCAACGCCAAGGTGATGGCGATGAAAAGGATGAAGCCTCGATCGTTCAGGGAAGCCGGTGGCGTGATGACGGCATCAAACAGCGGCTGTCCCTCCCCCAACTCAGCGGTGGGAAGCGACAGCAACGCGACCTTGCTCATGGGAAACCCCAAGTTTCAGGTAAATGGCGAACCGTCAGGCCGCCATCCCCTGGGGGATCAGCCTGTGCGGTCGGTGGCAGGAATTGGGGGGAGAAAGGCTGCTGGCGGACCGCGGGCGAGCCCGATCCAGCCATGATCAACCCCCAGCACAAAAGTCAAAGGCAAGGACCAGGACAGGCCCGGCCAGGGCAGCGGAACCGTCAGCACCGGCCCACCAACGGCCCCCAGATTCAGGAATCCAGCCACCGCGAACAAGCAGGGCGCATGGTCCTGACCGGGGTGGCCGCCGCCATCATCGTCCGGATTCAGGGGCTGCAAACCATGCGGGGTGCAGATGATGAGGGGGAAAGGGGCATCCGTGGCAAGGGCCGGCATCATGCCGGGAGCCAGCAGCGCGCGCAGCACAAGCGCCAGCAGCAGCCAAGCCATCACAGCCTGTCTGCCCGCACTGAAGCCTGTTCTGTCATACGCCCGTCTGATCATGCGCCTAACCCTGCCCGATCCCGGCCTATGCTGCCTTGCGGTACATCAAGCCGGCCAGAGCCCGGTCCAATATCAGCACAACGAGCAGCGAAGCACCGGCCAGCGGAAACAGCAGCCCCAGGACCAGAGTGATCAATGCCAGATGACGCAATTTTTCCGGCCCCGGCACCTTCGGCACCCCCCATTGCCCTTGGGGTCGGCGTTTCCACCACATCCAGGGTCCGGTGATGGACAGGATCAGAATGGCGAGGCAGGGCATCAGCATGATGATCTGGTTGGCCCGCCCGAAATAATTGCCCAGATGCAACTGCACCCCCAGTTCCACTGCCTGTGCGCCCCAGCCATAATCGTCATAGGACACCTGCCGCAGCACCTGCCCGCTATATTGGTCGATATAGATGGAGCGCTGGCCCTGCGGCCGCCCCGGATAGGTGAAAGCCAGATAGACGCCGGTTTCTCCACGCGGGGTGGACAGCCGATAGGGCCAGTGCATCCCGTTATCGGCCAAAATTTGCGCCACCCGGTCAATACCAATGGCCCCCACGGCCGCCCCCGTTGCCGGCCCCTGGCCATGATGGACATGACCGGCCCCGGCCGGTGGCGACGGCACGACGGATTGCGGCATCGGCGTGGATTCCAGCGTCCACGGCACCTCCCCCACCGCCTGTTTGGCGGTGATGCTATCGGGCGGCGTGCTGGTGGGCACATTATAGCCGCGATGGCTGGCCGGATAGCCGATGCCGGCCACATCCATTACCCCCACCAGCAGGTTCCCCCATTGCGTGGCCCAGGGCAGGCCCGTCAGGATCAAGAACAGGATCAGCAGCGCCGCCCAGAAACCCACCACCCCATGCAGGTCGCGCAGCAGGGCGCGGCCGCCGACCGTCAGGCGCGGGTAAAGGAAACCGCGCAGGCGCAACGGCCCCGCCGGCCACCAAAGATAGAGCCCGGTGACGATCAACACCGCTCCCCAGCAGGCCATCAGTTCAACCACCCCGTCACCAAAATCCCCCAGCAACAGCGAGCCATGCATCTGATCGGCAAACCCCACCAGGGTGCGGCCATAATCCAGTTCACCCAGCAGGCTGGCCGTGTGCGGGTCAACAAACACGCGCCGGCCACCGCCATCGGGCAGAGCCATGAAGATCTGTACCGACCGGTCGGGGCTGGGCGGCGTATCGATACGGGTGACGATGGCATCGGGCCGCTGTGCCAGCGCCGTTTCCAGCATCTCCCCCATCGTCACCTGTTCGGTCACCGGGGCGACAAAGCGCAGGTGCGGGTAAGCCAGATCATTGATCTCGTCATTGAACAGATAGATCGCCCCCGTCACCGCCAGGATAAGCAGGAAGGGCGCCGTGACCAGCCCAGCATAAAAATGCCAGCGCCAGACGGCACGATAAAACGGACCATAAGGCCGGTTCCTGGTCTTCACCACGACGCCCCCCTTTGCGGTCAGAACTTTGCCGACAGGGTGACATCTACCCCGCGTGGTGCGCCGATATAGATGTTGGTGCTGGGATAGCCCGAATATTCGCCATAGAAGGCATTGGTCAGGTTACGCCCCCGCAGCGACAGGCTGACATCATCGGTCAGACGATAGCTGACGGAAGCGTCGAACAGCCAGTGCCCGCGCACGAAAATGCTGTTGGCATTGTCGGTGTAAAATCCGCTGGCATGGCGAACGAAGACCCCGAAGCTCAGCGGTAGTTGATCCAGGCTATACAGGGCAGAGGCATTGACCGTGGTGGTCGGCATGTTGGTGGGGCGGTTGCCGGCCCGGCTGACCAGCCGACCACCGACAAGTTCTTTCAATTCCTCATATTCCGCATCGCTGTAAGAAGCCCCGGCCGACAGGTGCAACTGGTGAGTGGCCGCGACATCAACCGTCAGTTCCACGCCCTTGGACGCCAGTTCGCCCCCCTGCACCGCCAGCGACGGGTTGGACGGGTCACGGGTAACGATGTTCTTCTGCGCGATACGGTAAGCCGAGCCGGTCAGGCTGGCCCGGCCTTCCAGCACCTCCGCCTTGAAGCCGCCTTCCACAGAATGGCCCTTGGTCAGCCTGAAGGCGGCATTGGCCAATGACAGGGTGAGCATACTGCCCACCGGCTGGGCCGCTGTCGTGTACTGACCATACAGCGTGATGCCTGACGTCACTTCATAGGTGGTGCCAACCCGCCAGGAGAAGGGATCGTAATCGGCATCAGCACTGCTGAGGGCATTGCCAGCATTCAGATTGTAAATGCCGCGATCAAGATTGATCCCCTCATAGCGGATACCAGCCAGCACCAGCCATTCCGGGGTCAGGTTCAACGCATCCTCGGCAAACACGGCCCTGGTTTTCAGCCGGCTGTCGAACACGACATTCTGACTGGTATAGATCGCGTCACCCACCGGCCAGGTGCCGACGATCGGGTTATAGGGATCAACCGCCGCGATGGCACCCACCGCCGTCTGTTTGCGCGGATTGGTAAAGTCGGTGTCATTATACTCGCCGCCGATGGTGAAGCGGTTGCGTAAGCCCGCAATCTCCCCCTGGTGCGACAAGGCCAGCCGTTCGTTCCAGAAATCATGGTCATGATCAATGGCCTGGAGCGAGCGGGCAAAACGGCCATTGGGAAAGGCGCTGGTGGGGGCCATGAAGTTCTGCTCCCCGCTCAACACGAAATCACGGGTCGCTGTATACCAGACCAGATCATTGGCCAGTGCCCAGCCATCGGCAAAACTGTAATCCACGCGTGACCGCAGCGTCGTTTCATCCGCCCCGGAATAGGCACCATCGGGATTGTAGTTCCGGTAGCGCAGCGCCTTGTCGATCACCAGACCATTGGCGCTGCGCAGGGCGCTGCTGGGGTCGCGCGCCACAGCCGCGGAAACCAGCGGCGCCCCCTGATAGGTGCCGTCATACTTGTCGTTATAATGATCGACCGCCAGCAGAACCGAAAGGTTCTGTGCCGGCCGGTAAAGCAGACTGGCTGTCAGGCCACTGGAACGGGTTTTATTGGCATCCACATCATAAAGACTGTCCGATGTCATGCGGCTGACATCGGCCCGCACGGCCACATCGTCGGACAGCTTCACATTCACGCCCCCGGCCAGGGTCAGCATATTGAAACTGCCATAGGATGCCATGGCATCGACATGGTTGCCGTCCAGGCTGGGCTTGCGGGTCACCTTGTTGATGACGCCGGCCAGCGCCCCCTCGCCCACCAGAACCGAGGCGGGGCCCTTGATCACCTCAATCCGGTCGAAATGCCAGCTATTGGTGTCGCGGGTGACCATGGTGGAGCTGGAAATCCGCACGCCATCTTGCAGAATGGAAACAGTATTGCCGGCAAAGCCGCGCATGGACACCACGGCCGGGTTACCCGGCACATTGCCAGCAACGGCCCCCACCACATCCGCGAAGACCTCGCGGGAGGTGCGCAGGCCGCGTACCTGCATATCTTCCTGGGTCAGCAGCTCCACCGTAGCCGGGGTTTCGCGCAGGCTGAGACCCAGACGGCTGGCGGTACTGGTCGGCTGATCCAATTTGGCTGCGGCACGCTGGCCGATGACGACAATGGCAGGCTCCCCGGCGTCGGTGGTGGCCTGGGCCATGGAGGTCAGTGCGAGGATGGAAACACCGCCAACAAGCAGTTTCTTCAACATGATCATTCCCATTTGCCCGGCTTGATCCAAACCGGGCACGCTACGTCACAGCGGTGCCCGAAAGGCAGCGCGCGACAAAGGCCGCAGATCGGCCCCATTCAACAAATCGGATGAAGATAAGATCAGATGAAGGAAGGCGGCGCCCGGGCCCCCGGCGGTGCGCAGGACAAGCGGCGCAAAGCCGGTGCCAAGGCCACCCACTGAAACCGGATCAGCCCGGGGGGCAGCCAGACAAGCAACAGCCCTACCAGGGCCAGAACCGGAACCACGCCGCCCAGCATGGCGAAGGCACAAAGCCCCTGTTGATGCGTGTCTGTGGGGGCTTGTCCGTCATCGACATCCGGAACCACCGGTGCCGATTTGCCATAACAGATCGTCAGCAGGCCCTGACCATTGCCGGGCTCGACATTTGGCATATAGCCGCTGGGAATCAATCCCCGCAGCAACAGGGCACAGAGCAGAATCATGCCGGCCAGTTGCCGCATGTGGAATATACTGTTGCTGGTCATGCCCCGTTTCATGCGTCTGTTTTGACGGTAATCACCGCGCGGGTCAACAACCGCTCTACTCTATCCGCAGACGACAGCTATAGAAAAACCCGTTTCAGCCGGCTCTCCCTGGGAGCCCGTCGATAAACTTCCTGATCTTTTTCCGCCATTGAACCGTCACTCCTGCGAAGACGAGAAATGACGGCGGTGAAAGGGCACAGTTTCGCAAAGCGCGATAATGTTCAGGACAGCCATTGAGTGCTGCGATCACGCAACCAAAGGCACAAAAGAAAAACCCCCGCAGCTGGATGCGCCTGCGGGGGTTCTCTTATCAAACGATCATTCCGCGTCGATGTCGCAAAGAATGATCAGGGTTTAAGCTGCGATATTCAGGTAATCGCGAAATGTTGCTGCGGTGGAGTCATGCGTTTCAGCACCCTCCCTAGTTACGGATCACAGTTGTTCGCCTATCTAAACGTCGGCCGCCCACTGCGATACGGGCGTTTTTCTTATCAAACTGCCCTCCATGTCTTTGTTACGGTTTTATGGTGCCCCCGTTCAGCAGGGGCGTCAAGGGGCATTTATTGGAAAATGCACAAACCTGACCGAAAGATGTGCAGATCACCGGGAAAACATTTCACCGCCGGTTAGAGGGAGACAAAAAGACCATAAAAAACACCGCGCTAGCGTAGCTAGCGCGGTGTCTTCAAAGACGATCGCCACCATTCAGACGGCGGATGCAGGGGCTATCAGGCGGCTGCGGTCTTGCTGCGACCAGAACGCACCGCATCGTTTTGCAGAATGAACTGACGCACGCGCGGCTCAATCTCCTCCCGCCATTTGCGGCCATTGAAGATGCCGTAATGGCCAACACTCTTCTGCATGTGGTTCTGCTTCTTGCCCTCCGGCAGGGAGGAACAGAGCCGATGGGCAGCAATAGTTTGGCCAGGGGCGGAGATATCGTCCAGTTCCCCCTCTACAGTGAACAAGGCCGTCTTCTCAATGGCGGACGGATCAACCGTCATGCCGCGCCACTTCATCCGGCCGGTCGGCAGAGCGCGTTCCTGGAATACCTGATTGACAGTCTGCAGATAGAATTCCGCCGTCAGGTCCATGACCGACAGATATTCATCATAGAACTTGCGATGGGCTTCAGCGCTTTCCCCGTCCCCACGCACCAGATGCCGGAACAGCTTGACATGTTCACCCACATGCCGGTCCAGGTTCATCGACATGAAACCGGTCAACTGCACAAAACCCGGATAAACCTGACGCAACGCACCGGGGTAATAAAGCGGCACTGTGGTGATGACATTACGCTCAAACCAGCCGATCTCCTTGTCCTCGGCAAGCTTGGTCACCACAGTGGGGGCGGCGGCGGTATCAATGGGGCCACCCATCAGGGTCATGCTGGCCGGCTGACAAGCATCATCCAGTTGGGCCATCAGCGCCACAGCGGCCAGTGTCGGCACGGCCGGCTGACAAACCGCCATGACATGCGTGTTGGGCCCCAAGTGACGGATAAAATCCATCACATAGTCGATGTAATCTTCCAGATCGAAGCGACCGCGCGCCAGCGGAACCACCTTCGCATCATGCCAGTCGGTGATATAGACATCATGGTGCGGCAGCAATGCTGCCACCGTGCCGCGCAACAGCGTAGCATAGTGGCCCGACATCGGGGCAACCAGCAGCAGTTTCGGGTCGTCATGCGGCACAGCGCGGGCGAAGTTCACCAGATTGCCGAAGGGCTTTTCGAGCACCACCTTTTCCGTCACCGCCACGTCGCGGCCATTGACGCGGGTGGTGGGCAGGCCAAAATCCGGCTTACCCCAACGACGGGTGGTCCGTTCGATCAGTTCCGCCCCTGCGGCAACCGCACGGCCGACCTTGGTATATGATGCCGGAACGAAAGGATTTTGCAGGGTTTGCTGTGTGGCCTCCGCCAACAGGCGCAGCGGTGTCAGGGCAGCATGATGCATGTCGTACAGATGATAGAGCACTTTAAAAGCCCCTTTCTCGAACTGGGCGCAATCCACAACCCGCCGCGACACCTCCAGGGTGACCCTGCGGCTACCTGCCTTTGGCATCCCGCAATGTGGCACCCTGTCACAGCTTAACACAAAGGTATTCGCTGTAGATCAGGATGCAACAGTTTAATGACTTAAGAGTTAACGCTATCGCCTAGGGTCTGAGCGGCGTTCAGGCGGAAGAACCTGCCTTATCTTTGTTCAGTGAAGCCTTTCCAGCCACTTGACCTGACTGGTGAACCAGCATTCGCCTTTGATTTGGGCTATATAATCGCAGGCCACCCCCTGAATCCGTATGTGATATGATAATTTTGCATATCTGAATTTCAGAAAAATGCTGCCCATGGATAGCCAACGGGGCGATCTGCCATCGCACCACAGCTTGTCGCCCATGGTCGCTTTCTTTGACAGGACAGGCTTTTCGCTGGACCCGTCGCGGCGCGCGTCGTAGAGATGATTTGGCCCTGCTAATGGGGGCGCTATATTGCTTTGCCACAAGAGATAGCGGTTAACCCCCGCAATGCCCGACGTCCTTCCTCCTTCCACCGAAAGCTCGCATTTGCAGGCCGCCCAGGCCGTTCTGCGTGATGTCTGGGGCTATCCCGCGTTTCGCGGGATGCAGGCGGATATTGTGGAACATGTGGTGGCCGGCGGTGATGCGCTGGTGCTGATGCCAACGGGTGGCGGCAAGTCACTTTGCTACCAGATCCCGGCCCTTGTCCGCCCTGGGGTGGGGATCGTGGTGTCCCCGCTGATCGCCCTGATGCGCGACCAGGTGGATGCCTTGCGCCAGTTGGGGGTACGGGCTGCCTATCTCAACTCCACCCTGGATTGGCGGGAGGCAATGGAGGTCGAACGGGCGTGCGAACGCGGTGACCTGGACCTGCTTTATGTGGCGCCGGAACGGCTGGTGACACCGCGTTTTCTGGAACTGCTGGATCGGTCACGCATCGCGCTGTTCGCCCTGGACGAGGCTCATTGCGTCAGCCAATGGGGGCATGATTTTCGCCCCGAATATCTCCAGCTTTCCATCCTGCACGAGCGGTTCCCCGATGTGCCGCGCGTGGCCCTGACGGCCACCGCTGATGCGCAGACCCGCACGGACATTGCCGCCCGGCTCGGCCTGACAGAAGCACGGCTGTTCCTGGCCAGTTTCGACCGGCCCAATATCACCTATCGCATCGTCGCCAAGGATCAGGAGCGCCGCCAGTTGGTGGATTTCCTGCGCCGTCGGCCGGAAGATGCCGGCATCATCTATTGCCTGTCACGCGGCAAGGTGGATGCCATTGCCCAATATCTGCGCGAACAGGGGGTGGATGCCCTGCCCTACCATGCCGGGCTTGATCCGCAGACAAGGCAAGCCAACCAGGACCGCTTCATCAAGAGTGAAGGTATGGTGATGGTGGCAACCGTGGCCTTCGGCATGGGAATCGACAAACCGAATGTGCGGTTTGTTGTGCATATGGATCTGCCACGTTCCCTGGAAGCCTATTATCAGGAAACCGGCCGTGGCGGCCGTGACGGGCTGCCAGCCGAAGCGTTGATGCTCTATGGTTTTTCCGACGTGGTGCAACTGCGCCAGATGGTGGAGGCATCAGACAGCCCAGCCGCCTTTAAGCGCACGGAGCGGCAGAAGCTGGAAGCTCTGCTGGGTTTCTGCGAGACGGCACGTTGCCGGCGCCAGACGCTGCTGACCTATTTCGGGGAAGACTATCCCAAACCCTGCGGTAAGTGCGATATCTGCTTCGAACCGGTGCAGACCTATGACGGAACCGTGGTGGCGCAGAAGGCGTTGTCGGCCGTCTATCGCACCGGACAGCGCTTCGGGGTCGGTCATCTGGTCGATGTGCTGCGGGGTACCGCCACCGACAAGGTGCTGGAGCGCGGCCATGACAAGCTGAAGACATTCGGCTGCGGTGCCGACATGTCCAAGAATGAATGGCAGAGCGCCTTCCGCCAGTTGGTGGCCCATGGCTTCCTGTGCGCCGACCCGGAAGGTCATGGTGGGCTGATCCTGACGGAAACCGCCGCCGCCGTGCTGAAGGGACAGGAAACGGTGCGGCTGCGCCGAGATCCAGCGGCCGAAAGCAAGCGGGGCGGTGGACGCTCAAGCAGCCCCGCCCCGCGCTCCCGCACCGCGCCAACCGATCTGTCACCGGCCGATGATACGCTGTGGCACGCCTTGAAGGCGCTGCGGCTGGAACTGGCGCGTGAACAAGGCGTGCCGCCCTATGTCATCTTCCACGACGCCACCTTGATGGAAATGGTGCAAGCCCGGCCGACAGACCTGGATGAGTTGGCCGAATTGCCGGGTGTCGGGGCCCGCAAGCTGGAGCGCTATGGCGAATATTTCCTGGATGTGATCACGACCTATAGCTGACCCCAGCGGCCGATGATCGTTTTCGATCACAAGTGACTTGGGTGTGATGCTGTTGCTCAGACTGGAGTTTGTGATCCGCGATCAGGGGCATTGCGTTGGCCAATGGGCATATGTTTGGCGTCCCCCAAAGTCTGGCGTTCTGTCGCCGCATCCAGTTCCGCCCCCAGCAGCACCGAATAGGCCCCCAAATAAAGCCACATCAACAGGGCCATCGCCGCCCCAAGGGAACCATAAGTGGCGTTATAATCAGCGAAGTTACTGATATAAAGGGAAAACCCCGCAGATCCCAACAGCCAGAGCGACGTTGCAGCAATGGTACCAGGACTGATCCAACGCCATTTCGCCTTCCGCCGGCAAGGTCCATAGCGATAAATGACGGACAGGGCCAGGGTGAGCGCTGCCGCAAGCAATGGCCAGCGTGACAGCCGCACCACTATTTCGACCAACCGGTCCAGGCCGATGAAATTCATCACCGCTGGCAAGCCCACAACAATGGCCAGCATCATGGCCAATATCAGCATACTGCCCAGGGTCAGGATCAAGGCGGTACCGGCAAAACCGACAAAGGACCGGCGCTCCTCCTCCCCATAGGCAATGTTCAGCGACCGCATCAGCGCACGGATGCCGCCCCCGGCACTCCAGAGTGCCACAACCAGACTGAACAACAGACCAAAACCCAGACTGCCGGGTTTCTGCGTCGTCAGACTCGCCAATTGCGAGAAGAGAATATCCCGCCCCGCCGGCGGCAACAGGGCCGCAAACGGCTCGATATGGCGGCCGATACTCGCGGGGTCAGCGATCAGCCCATAGAGAGCCGTGCCGGCCACCATGGTCGGAAACAGCGCCAACAAACCCAGAAAGGCCACACCCGCCGCAGCAACACTGATATTGTCACGATCCGCTTCCGCCCAGGTGCGACGCAGGATCAACCACCAGCCCGACCAGGGCAGCGTCAAGGAACTGTCGGCGCAATCGCCTTGATCTGCTTCCGCAAAACGCCCCTTCAGCACACGCATTCTCCGTGCAAGCGATCCCTATCCAGGGCAACGGTTGCACGAACAATGCGTTCCCACGTCAGGCGGCAGCCGTCAGGTCAGTCAGCTTGGTCAGCAGATAATCCACATCTTCACTGGCAAGCTCTTCGAACTGAGTCAGAATCCGCTCCAGCATCCGGCGACGGTGGCGTTCCAGATCATGCGCCAAACCGTCAAAATCTGTCTCATTGGCGACATCCAAGGCGATCCGCAGGGCGGGATAAAGCTTGGATGGCAGACCCGTGCGGTCGAAAAGGGATTTCAACCCCAGCCGCCCGGCATCATGGATCAGCAGGCGGGCATTGCTGACCGGCACCTGTCCCAATTGTGCCAAGGCCACTTCAAAGAAAGGCACATCCCCCATACAAAGCGCCCGCAGCAGCAATGAGGGGGTCAACCGGTTATTGCGCCGAAGCTGCACGACCAGCCGCTCAAGCTCCTGGTCGCCCGCCCCGCCGACCAGCCCATAGGTGGCACGTTCACGCGATTGCAGCACAATGTCGGCCGCAATGTCGTTGGGCAGTTCGTGCTTGGCGACCAGACGCTCCCGCAATTGCTCCGAAACCAGGGCGACCAGCCGTTCAGCCACAGTTACCGGCAGATGCGCGCGATTGACCAGCGGTTCGGCCACAGCCTCACTATCCGGGAAACGGTCCAGTGCGCGGTTCATCGCCTGAGGCGCAAGCTCCGCCCCCTCATTGGAGAGCAGGGCTGCTACAGCCATTTCGCTACCGCGCTCAACCAGCACATCCGCGACCTGTTCGCTGACCTCTGGCCGTTTGGCCACGGCCGTCTGCTTTTCCGAGGAACCGCTGCGGATGATCTCCACCAGATCGGCATCGGTCAGAACGGTAGAAACCTCAATGAAAGGAAGGGCCACCTCCTCCACATCGCGGGCCAGGGACAGGGCCACGTCACGTGGAATGGCCGCGCTGGTTTTCAGGCTATCCGACAGAGCAGCCCGCACACGGGTGGCAACGTCGCGCGCCATCATGCGCACAATATCCTCCGCCAGCGTGCGCTCCGACTGCGACAGTTGGACAGTGAACTGGGCGGCAACCTTGCCTGCCATTTCGGCACGGGTATTGGGTGAGGGATCGGTCAGCAGGCGCTGCACATCCTGTTGGGTCAACATCTCGGACATGGGGTGTTCGCACCCTCCCTCTCAAGGACCGGCCCCCGGCCACTAATGCGGCACGATGGGAAAGCCCGGATATGTTTACGTAACATTTAGTGCAGCTTGCGACCAATTGCGACCGTGAAAAAGGGGGCATATCGGGTACCGACCGTTCGGCCAGCGTAATTCATCCGGCACGCCGCCGGGCCCGCCGTCGCTCAAGCGCCACCCGTTCCGTTTCGGAAACCTTGGCATTAAGGTTAATGGGCCTTTCCGACAAAACTTCCAGCCGGCGATCTTCAAAGCAACCCGAATCTTCATTTCCATTATGGAAATGAAGCATTGTGGCATCCCGTTCAGCCAACAAGTCAATAATTTCCTCCCTATACAAATGCACCAGGGCGGTCAGCCAGCGATTGACCGGCCAACTGGGCCGGGCATGATCGATGGTAAACCCTTCCAGCATACGGGAGACATCATTGGCAGCATACCAGCACTCCCCCGTCACCCAGCGATTCGTTGTGAAAAGGCGGACAGGGTTACCCACATGATTGATGGCGATCCCGACAAGATGCGACAGGGCGCCATTACCATCGGTATCATCCAGGTTCGGCGGTGGTGCCAGGGGGGTCACCCCTGGCGGCATCCCGAAAGGGCGCATGAAAGTGTGGAAATGCCCCACTTCCCCGACCGGTTGGCTATTGGCTGGATGGGCATGGAAATAATATTGGGCGTGATATTCCGCGTCATAAACATCCGTCGCCGGATAATGGCGCAGATCGCCAACCGGCATTTGTGAGCCCAGCAGCATGGTCAGGACATTATCGCCTGTCTTGGCCATCACCCGCTGACACAACGCAACTTCCCGGGCCGCCTCCAGCCTTTCCGCCAAGGCATCATCATCCAAATGATCATAGAGACTCAACGGCATGGGCGACGCCTCCCGGATTGCGGACAAGGCGGCACCCAGTGCCGCCGCTTTCATCATGGTTTGCGCTCTGGCGCAGCGGCATAGGCTTTCTCTGCCGCGCTATGCAGCGGGGCAGTGCGGCCGGCATTGGAAAGGGCGGCCCGGTCCATCAGGCCAAAGGCAGGGTGCTGGCTTTCCAGCCCGCCATCACCCTTCTTCAGGATATCAACCAGGGCTGTTACCGCTGCTGGATCAGCATCGGCCCGCACCACCAGGGTCGCGGCCACACCAAGCGTCGCCACATCCTCCACCTGCTCAGGATAGAGGGAAGCGGGGATCGTCGCGACCACCAGTTCCGGATGTTCAGCCAGCAGCTTATCTTGGCCGGATGCAAAAACCGGCAGCAGAATCGCGCCACATTCCGCCACGGCCCGGCGAACGGTGCCGTTAGGGTGGCCCACAGCAAAAAAGGCGGCATCCAGTTGACCATCGCACAGGGCCGCCGCGGCATCATCGGGAGGCATATCGCCCTCCCCGCTTGGTGGCTCCCCGCCGGCAGCCCCCATGACCAGGGCAGCGAGATTGCGCAGTGCCGACCCCGTGGGGCCATAATTGACGCGCTTGCCCTTCAGGTCAGACAGCCCCTTGATCTGGGCTTCCGGCTTTGCCAACAAGGTGAGCGTTTCAGGGTAAAGGGTTGCAACAGCGCGCAATTCCTTGAACGGGCCAGCGGGGGCGAAACGGCCTTCCCCCTTGAAAGCCATGCGCTGCCAGTCGGACTGCACCAGGGCCGCATCGGCCTCACCAGACCGTAATGCATTCAAGTTATAAACCGGCCCATCCGTCGCTTCGACCAGACAATGCCACCCGTGTTGGGCCTTGGTCTGGTTCATCACCCGGCAGAGTGCCCCGCCAACAGGGTAATAGATCCCGGTAACAGTGCCAGTTGCCACAATGAACGGTTTTGCTGGCAAAGGGTTTGGCTTGTCCTGGGCGGAAACCCCTGTCGCACCGATCAACAGAAGTGAGAGAAGGCCAAAGTTAGCGAGTGATAACTTGAAGGAAGACGCCACTCTTTCTTTTCCCTGAACAATACGGGTCACCTCCGCATGTCGGATGTTCCCGGCAGCGGGTCTATTTCCACATTGGTATTTCCCTGCTGCAATGTCCACTCCACAATACGGCGTAGGACGGCCCCTGTAGCCTCATCGAAGGCCGCGATGACGTGGCTCAGCGCCGGGCTGCTGGCGCGGACCTGCGCTTCGAACGTCTCGCCCGCCACAATGTTCCGCCGAGGCATCCGCACCAGCTTGGCATTGACGCGCACGCGCGCCTCTGGCGCCGTCGTGGTCGGATCACCGCCGTCATAGACCGCCTGGAAGTCCCGCAGATCGGTCTTCAATACGAAATCGGCACGCAGGCCGGATCGTTCCACCCCCACCGCAACGATGCGGCGGCTATTCTCGAAGCTTTCCACCAACAGGGTCTGGATCATGTCCGGCCCAGTATCCGCCCAATTGGCTTCAGCAAAATAGGTGATGCGGTTGGCCGTCTCCCCCAAAGCGATGCGGGGCGTGTCGATCGCGCTGTTGGCCAACGGCGTCTCCACCAGCAACTGCCAAGGGACACGCGGCAGGCCGGCCACAAAATCACGCGCCGGCGTCAGCAGATAAAGCCGGGGGGGGCGCCCCCCATTCAACAGGCGGACGGGTGAACAACCGGCCAGCGAGGCCAGCAGCGCCAACCCCAACAGGGCGCGCCGGTTTGGGCGAAGCGGATGCGACATGGCGGCTTTCTGGCGGGTCATTCCGTCTTCACTCCCGAATTGCCGCCGAACAGCAGATCGGCGGGGTCGCGTTCCAGCCGGCGGGTGACACGGCTGAGATTGGCGGTAAGATCCTGCAAATGGATCAGCAACTGGCTGAGATCATAAAGACCGGTGGA
Source organism: Azospirillum sp. RU38E (assembly GCA_943370215.1). Classification (GTDB taxonomy): domain Bacteria; phylum Pseudomonadota; class Alphaproteobacteria; order Azospirillales; family Azospirillaceae; genus Niveispirillum. The sequence continues at coordinate 22,518 of CALRQC020000031.1, read as the reverse complement.
AGTGAAATCGCGGATGGGCTCCCGATTTTCCTCAATCATGCCGGCAAGAGATGCCGATAGGCGATTGATTTCCTTGGTTGTCTGCGCAAGCTGTGCGGTGATGACACCAGTATCCTTGCCCACCTTGCCCACCGTGTCATTGGCGGTCACCAGCAGCGTTTCGGCCTGACGGCTCAAGGTTTCTGCCTGGCGGCGAAGATCGACGATCAGCAAATTGGCATTACGGATGGATTCATTGGCATGGCCGGACGCCGTGGCCAGATTGGCCAGTGTCGTGCCGATCGCCTTCTGGTTATCTTCGTTCAGCAATGCCGACAGGCGGGCCGAGATGGTGATCAGATGCTCCAGCACCTCCGGCGCACGGGATAACACGGCTGCGATGGAGCTTGGACGGGAGGGAATGACCGGGATGCCGGACACTTTCTCCTTCAGCAGCGCAGCCTCCCGGCTGCCACCGGCGATTTCCACATAGACCCCACCGGTCACCCCCACCGGTTCCAGCGACGCGATGGCGTCGGTTTTGATGGGGGTGTCAGCCGGCACCTCCACCGTCACCCGCACCTGCTCCACATTCTCCGGGTTGATACGGATGTCCGTGACGGTACCGACATTGACACCGCGATAGCGCACAGGCCCACCCTGGACCAGCCCCGTCACGGTGCCCGACACCATGATGTAATAGGGCTGGTAGTCCTTGCTGAACTGTACCTTGGCCAGCCAGATGACAAACACCATGGCAGCGGCGGCCAAGGCCAGGACGAAGGCGCCGACGGCCGTGTAATTGGCGCGTGTTTCCATGCCCTATCCCCTTGCGGCACCGGCCGCGCGCCCGCGCGGCCCATGAAAATAATCGTGAATCCAGGGATGATCCTGTTTCAACAGGTCATCAATCGTTCCCACCACCACCTTCTTGTCCACCAGTACGGCGATGCGGTCGCAGATCGCATAAAGACTGTCCAGATCGTGGGTGACCATCACCACGGTCAGGCCGAGGCTCTTTTGCAGATTGCCGATCAACTCATCAAAGGCATTGGCGCCGATCGGATCCAAACCGGCAGTCGGCTCATCCAGAAACAGGATTTCCGGGTCCATGGCCAGGGCGCGGGCCAGACCGGCCCGCTTGCGCATCCCGCCCGATAATTGCGAGGGGTACTTGTCCCCCGCCTCCGGCCCCAACCCCACCATGGCAACCTTGACGCGGGCAATCTCTTCAATCAGGTCGCGGGGCAGGCTGGTATGTTCCTTCAGCGGCACCTGGATATTCTCCAGCACCGTCAGGGAACTGAACAATGCACCATCCTGGAACAACATCCCCCAGCGGGCCTGCAGCGCGATGCGCTCCCGTTCGGAAAGCTGGCGCGTATCCCGGCCAAGAACCTCGATCCGGCCTTCTGTCGGCTCCATCAGCCCGACAATTTCCCGCAGCAGCACAGATTTGCCAGTGCCAGAGCCGCCGACCAACCCCATCACTTCGCCCTTGGCGACGCTGAAATCCACACCATCATGCACCACCTGCGCCCCGAACCGGGTCCGCAGGCCGCTGACGCGGATCACAGGATTATCCCCTCCGCCGACAATCATCTCAAATCCCGAGATAGGAGAAGAGGATGGAGAAAATGGCATCCAGCACGATCACCAGAAAAATGGAGACAACGACGGATTTGGTGGTCAGCAGGCCGACGCTTTCAGCACTGCCGGTCACCCGCAGCCCTTCGTAACAGCCGACCAGGGCGATCACCACCGCAAAGACCGGTGCCTTGATCAGCCCGACGAACAGGGTCTTGGCACTGACGGCGATCTGTAGCTGACGGGTGAATTGCACAAAATTGATATCGAGATAGGCATAGGCCATTACCGCGCCCCCCGCCAGCGCCACCACATTGGCAAAGAAGGCAACAAGCGGCAGCGCCACCAGCAGGGCCAGCATCCGCGGTAGAACCAGCAGTTCCAGCGGGTCCAGGCCCAGGGTGCGCATGGCATCCACCTCCTGATTCACCTTCATGGTGCCGATCTGGGCCGTGAAGGCAGAGCCGGAGCGTCCGGCCACGATGATGGAGGTCATCAGGATGCCGATCTCTCGCAGCACCCCGATACCCAGCAGGTTGACCACATATATTTCGGCACCAAAACGACGTAGCTGGTCCGCGCCCTGATAGGCCAACACGACGCCGATCAGAAAGGAAAGCAGGCCGACAATGGGCAACGCGTTCAGCCCGACCTGTTCCAGATGAAAGGCAAATGGCTTCCAGCGGAAACGGCCCGGCGCACGCAGCAACCGTAGAAACGTGACGGTGACCAGCCCCAGGAAATTCAGCATGGACAGGGCGTCACGCCCCAATGCGACGGTTACGCGGCCGATATGATCCACAAAGGGAAAGCGTGGCCCTGCCGGGTCCGGCGCGGTCTTGGCGATCCCCTGTGTAGCGCGCTGCACATCGCGCAGCAACTCACACAGATCATGGCGCGCGCCGACGACGGCCACCTGATGGCCTTGACCACGCAGGCGGCGCATCAACCGGTCAATGACCAAGGCGCCGGCCGTGTCCAAGGCCGTCAGGCCTGAAAGATCCAGGCACACGTGAACAGCCTTCCGGTCCGGCGCCTGAGCCCGTAGCTCAATCTCCAGCGACTGGGCAGAAGCGATATCCCAGCGCCCGGCGGCGGTCAGGATAAACTGCCCCTCCCCCCAGGCCGATGTGATGGTTCCCGTTTGCACGTGCCCTTCCCGTCGCCGCATTCAATATGCGGGGTTGCTGATCCTGTGCGCACTTGACATCACAAGGTCACAGGGGTCAACAGCCAGCATTACCCCCTCCGGGCGAAGAGGGTTGAAAATGTTCGGAATGCACTATCGCCTGTCCAGCTCACTCTCATGCCAATGGCGCAACAACCGCGTCTGGATGAAAGACAGACCGGCGAAGATCGCTATGCCCAGGGCTGATAACAACAATAGGGCGGCGAACAGACGGGGCATATTGAGCCGGTTGCCGGATTCGATGATCCGCCAAGCCAAACCAGAAGCGGTGCCCGACCCGGCCACGAACTCTGCCACCACCGCCCCGATCAGGGCCAGTCCGCCGGAAATCTTCATCCCCCCCAGAAGATAGGGCAAGGCAGACGGCAATTGCAGCCGCCACAGCCGCTGCCACCGGCTGGCACCATAAAGCCGGAACAAGTCCCGCAGGTTCGGGTCCACTGCCGAAAGGCCAAGAGTGGTGTTGGACAGGATCGGGAAAAAGGCGACGATCCAGGCCAGGATCAACAAAGCCAGATTGACCCGTTCATAGCCGACCCAGATCACCACCAAGGGCGCGATAGCGACAATGGGGGTGACCTGCAAGGCCACCACATAGGGATAAAGTGCCGCCGCCGCCAAACGCGACTGGCTGAACAACAGAGCGAGCCCCACCCCCGTGACAAGGGCCAGCAGAAAGGCCTGCAAGGTGATGCTGAGTGTCAACCAGGAGGAGGAGAGCAATAGTGGCCCGTCACGCCACAAAGCCGCCAGAACGGCACTTGGGGGTGGCAGCACGAAGGCAGGAATCGTGAAGGCCCGCACACCCCATTCCCAGCCCGCAAGCACCAGCAAACCAACCAGTGGCGGCAGCAGAAAACGCACAGCACCCTTCATGCCGCCACCCCCATCGCCTGATGCAACAGGGACGATACGGTTCGGCAATGATCATTATACGCAGCACCGGTGCGGATGGCATAATCACGCTGCTGCGGTAGTTCTACCGACAGTTCCGCCACAATCCGCCCCGGCCGGGGCCGCATCACCGCAATACGGGTGGAGAGATAGACGCTCTCAAAAACACTATGGGTCACGAAGATGGCGGTGAAACCGTCGCGATTCCACAGAGACAGCAGATCATCGTTGAGTTTCAAACGGGTGATTTCATCCAGGGCGGCAAAAGGCTCATCCAGCAACAGCAAAGCCGGGCGTGTCACCAGCGCCCGGGCCAGGGAGACCCGCATCTTCATCCCACCTGATAACTCTCGTGGATAGGATCTTGAAAAATCTCGCAATCCAACTTTCTCAAGCTCCGCCATCGCCCGGTCTGCGGCCTCTGCCCGGGGCACGCCCGCAATGTCCAGCGGCAGGCGCACATTATCCATGACGCGCGCCCAGGGCATCAGGGTAGGCTCCTGAAAGACAAAGCCGATATCACCGCGGGCGATGGGGCAGTGCCAGTCCAACCGCCCCTCATCAGCCGCCAACAGCCCGGCGATCAGCCGCAGCAGGGTGCTTTTTCCGCAGCCGCTGGGCCCCAGCAGGGACAGGAATTCCCCGCGCCGAAGATCAAGATCAACACCGTCCAAGGCGACCATGCCATTACCATAGGCAAGGCGTAGCCCTGTAAGGCTCAACAGGGGTGAAAGCTGCCCGCTCACGGTTTGAACGCCAGTCCCTGGCCCTTATCCACGAAACGCAAATCCACCCCCTGCTGCCAATCCAAATTCTGAGGATAAATCCCTAAATCTTTCATTTCTTTTGAAAATGCTGCCCAACGTTCAGCACTCATATAGCCAACACCATGGGTGACGGCATCGCCACCGGTGACGAGTCCGTAATCGATGATCTTCTGCCGGGCATTGGCCAAGGTGGCATCATCGACATCCGGATTCTGCTTCTTGATCAGCGCAAAGGCAACCGACGGGTCACGCGTCAGGAAGTGGTACCAGCCCTCGATACTGGCCTCCACGAAGGCCTTTACCACCGCCTCCCGCTTCGCCAGCACATCCTTGCGGACCATGATCATCGCGGAATAAGAGGCAAAACCGTTATCCGCCAACAGAAAGACCTGCGGCTTCACCCCCGCCCTCTCCGCCGTGAAGGGTTCCGATGTCGCGTAACCTTGTTGAATCGCTGATTTATCAACAAGAAAGGGCGCAATGCTAAAGCTGTACTTACGAATTTGGCTGTCGCTGAAATCATAGCGTGCGGCCAGCCAGCGCCACATGGTGTTGACCGACGGGTCGCCAATATGGATCGGCTTGCCTTTCATATCGGCCAAGCTGGTCACATCGCTGCGCTGATGCGACATCAGGATGGTCGGGTCTTTCTGAAACAATGCTGCAACTGTTACGACGGGCGCGCCGACATCAATAAGATTCAGAGTGAAGAACCCACTAGAACCCATTGCTCCATCAATGGAACCCGCAGCCAGCAGCTTTTGCGGATCCATGCCGGTGCCACCAGGGCGGATATCTACATCCAGCCCGCGTTTGGCATAAAGTCCCTCCGCCAGGGCCTGATAGAAGCCACCCTGTTCCGCCTGAGCCACCCAGTCGGTCATGAAAACGAATTTCTCCGCCGCCCGTGCCGGCAAGCTGGAAAGGGCCACCGCGACGCAAAGCGAGAGCAAGTGAACGATGGATTTAGCAGGGTGACGCATCTTCTGTTGTTCCTCTGGCGGTCGCGGCCTGATAGTAGCGCTGCAGCGCCAATTGTCGAGCGGCCCCGCCGCCTGTCGGTTTCCATGAATGGTCAAAATCTTCGTATTCTCATCAAGCAGGTGGCCGTTGACTTGCCGCTGGGGGTGCCCCCGGCGGCAACGCCCTGCCTTTTCAGCCTGACGCTGGAAACCAATATTGCCGGACCTTTTCTGGGGGATACGGATGACCTGCATATCACCATCGATTATAGCCGGATTGTGCGTCATATCCTGCAGGTACTGCCAGGCCAGGGGCCCTTTGCCGATCCGGCCGCTGTCGCCGATGCGGTACTGGCCTATGTGATGGGATTTGATAAACGGATCACGGCCCAACATCTGTGGATGCAAGCCGGTGGGATGGAACTGGAACGGGAATGGCGGCAAGGCACATGACGGAGCAGACACTGCTGATCACTGGCGGTGCCCGCCGGCTGGGCGCCGCCCTGGCACTGGCCTGTGGTCAGGCCGGGTTCAACATCGTCATCCATCACCGGGATGCGGCTGGGGCGGATGCGGCGGCAGAGATATTGGCCAGCATCCGCCAGGCCGGAGCCAAGGCCGCCGCCATCACCGCCGATCTGGCCCACCCCGCGGCGGTGGAAGGCATGGTGGAACGCGCTGCCATCGCCATCGGCCAGCCCATTACGGGTCTGATCAACAGTGCCGCCCCCTTTGATTGGGACGATATCGAGACGATCACGGCAGAACGGATGCTGGCGCATTATCTGCCCATCGCCGTCGCCCCCGCCCTACTCTGCCGCCAGTTGCTGTCTCAATTGCCGGAAGGAGTGACCGGCACGGTAATCAATATCCTCGACCAGAAGCTGGCCGCCCCGCATGGCGATCATCTGAGTTATAGCATGGCGAAATATGCGTTGATGGGGTTGGGGGAGATGCTGGCTCGTTCCACCGCCCCCCGGCTGCGGGTCAATGCCATCGCACCCGGCTATACCCTGCCCGCCCCCGGACAGGATGAAGCGGATTTCCAGCGCCTGCATCACCGCACCCCGCTGGGCCGCGGGCCGGAAGCAGGGGATATCACCGAAGCAGCCCTTTATCTGCTGCGCAGCCCGGCCGTGACGGGCCAGACGCTCTATGTTGATGCCGGCATGAGGTTCAGCCCGCTGGCAAGGGATATCAGCTTTTACTGAGTCGTTTTTCCCCGCTTGCCGGCCCCCCGCTTCATCTGCCTATACTGGCATGGTTGCAACAACGCGGAGGGCTGCGGGCGTCGTACCATTCCCCGGATCCGGTCATCTTCATCCATGATCGCCTTCGCTGGGCCGCCACCCGCGGCGTGAGCATGAGCACATTAGAAGAATTCATCCGTTCGCGGCATATCACCGAGGTTGAATGCCTGGTGCCTGATCTGGCGGGCATTGCCCGTGGCAAGATCGTGCCGGCCGACAAGTTCCTGCGCATCATGCGGGATCGTGGTCTGCGACTACCGGAATCGATCTTCATCCAAACCGTCACCGGTGAATATCCGGAAGACGAGGATGTGACGTCGGTGGAGAATTGGGATGTCTATATGACGCCCGATCCCCAGACGGTGCGAATGGTTCCCTGGTACAATGAACCCACCGCGCAGGTGATCTGCGATTGTTTTTATGCCGACGGTTCCAGCGTCGACATTTCCCCCCGCTCGGTGCTGAAGCGCGTGCTGAAGCTGTATGAAGATCGGGGCTGGCGGCCCATCGTGGCGCCGGAGCTGGAATTCTTCCTGGTCGCCGTCAATAAGGATCCGGATTATCCGCTGGTGCCGCCCGTCGGCCGGTCAGGCCGGCAGGAAAGCGGGCGTCAGGCCTATGGCATCGACGCCGTCAATGAGTTCGATCCGATCTTCGAGGATGTCTACGATTTCTGCGCCAAGCAGGAAATCGACGTGGACACGATGAGCCACGAGGCCGGTGCCGCCCAGATTGAGATCAATTTCAATCATGGCGACGCGCTGGAACTGGCCGATCAGGTCTTCCTGTTCAAGCGCACTGTGCGCGAAGCGGCGATCCGGCATCAGGTCTATGCCACCTTCATGGCCAAGCCGATGCAGAACGAGCCGGGCAGCGCCATGCATGTTCACCAGTCGCTGGTGGACATCGCCACGGGGCAGAACCTGTTCTCCACGCCCGAGGGGGACGATACCCCCCTGTTCATGAGCTTCATCGCCGGGCTGCAGAAATATCTGCCCTATGCCATGCCGCTGCTGGCGCCGAACGTGAATTCCTATCGCCGTTTGGTGCAGGGATCGGACGCGCCCATCAATGTGCATTGGGGCCGCGATAACCGCACCACCGGCTTCCGCGTGCCCGTCAGCCCGCCGGAAGCGCGACGGGTGGAAAACAGGGTGGCTGGTGCGGATGCCAATCCGTATCTGGCACTGGCAGCCTCACTGGCCTGCGGCTATCTGGGGATTTCGCAGGGGTTGGAACCAAGCGATCCGGTGAAGGGATCGGCTCACCGGCTGGCCTTCTCCCTGCCCCGCCATCAGGCCGATGCGCTTACCAAGTTCCACGCCTGCAAGCCGTTGAAGGAAGTGCTGGGTGAACGGTTCGTGGCGGCCGTCGGCTATGTGAAACAGGCAGAATATGATGCCTATCAGCGGGTGATCAGTTCCTGGGAACGGGAAAACCTGCTGCTGAATGTGTGACGTCAAGGGGCGGCCGGCATAGGCCGCCCCCCTGTTACCATTTCATGACAAAAGCCATGCGCGGCGCGCAGCCTTGCCACGGCGGTCCCCCCCGCTGGCAGAATCGGCAAAAAGCAATTATATTTCCATCATCGTCAACAGCGATGGGGATCCATCATGCGGTACTTCTTTTTCCTTCCTATGCTACGGCTCGGTGCTTTTTCTCCGTTCGCCGCTCACGTTGTGAAGACCCCGGCCGATCGCCGCGATTGAGGCGACAGGGCCTGCTTCTTTTAACAGTTCCCATTTTTCAGTCTCAGCCAATCAGATACGCCGAAATCCGTTTTTAAGGTTTCGGCATGGTTGTCAGAAACACGCCCCGGCGATTACCTTCGCCGGGGCGTTTTATTTTGCCCAAGACAACAGCCGTGAGGATGCCCAGGCCATGACCACCCCTGTCGCAGATGGATTCCACATGCCGGCCGAATGGGCCCCGCATGTACGCTGCTGGATGGCCTGGCCCGTCCGGGCGGAGACCTTTCCCAACGGCCTGGACGCTGCCCGCGCCGCCTATGCCGCCGTGGCCCAGGCCATCGCCCAGTTCGAACCGGTGACGATGCTTTGCCCCGATGGCACGCTGGCGGAAGTCAGCCTTGCGTGTGGTAAAGGCGTGAATGTACTGCCGATGCCCACCAGTGACAGTTGGGTACGCGACAATGGCCCCAGCTTCGTCATCAATGGCAAGGGCGATGTTGCCGGCGTGCATTGGGGGTTCAACGCCTGGGGCCGCAACTACGATGATTTCCAACCCGACACGGAAGTGGGGCGCCTGATTCTGGAACAACAGGGCCTGAAGCGTTACGGCGCACCACTGGTGATGGAGGGCGGTTCCTTCCATGTCGATGGCGAAGGCACCCTGTTGACCACGGAGGAGTGCCTGCTGAACCCCAACCGCAATCCCCACCTCTCCCGTCAGGAGATTGAGGCGCATCTGCGTGACCATCTGGGGGTGAAACAGTTCATCTGGCTGGCCCGTGGCTATGAGCAGGATGAAACCGACGGTCATATTGACGAGATCGCCTGTTTCGTGAAGCCGGGCGTGGTGCTGACCATGGTGACGGACGACACGTCCGATCCCAACTATCCGGTTTTCCAGGATAATCTGGCCCGCCTCTCTGCTGCGCGCGATGCGGCAGGTCGGGAACTGGAAATCGTCACCTTGCGCACCCCCGCCCGGCGGGAGCAGAATGGGGTACGCCTTACCCTCTCCTATACCAATTTCTACATGGCCAATGGCGGCATTGTGATGCCCTTCTTCGAAGACCCGATGGATGAGGAAGCGCTGCGCACCTTCCGCCGGCTGTTCCCCGACCGCAAGGTCGTGCCGGTGCCAGCCCTTGACATTGTGCGCGGTGGCGGTGGCATCCACTGCATTACCCAACAGCAGCCAGCCGGCTGATCTTTCGTATCACGCGTCCAACCCAACTTTTACCCAACCAGCCCTGGAGCCTTGTTCATGAGCGACCTGAACCTGCCCGCCATTGACAGTGTGGCGGCGGAATTGATCAGCGTGCGCGATTTCATCCGCTATGCCGTCAGCCGGTTCAACCGGGCAGGGCTGGTGCACGGCCATGGCGCCTTCACCGCCTATGACGAAGCCGTTTTCATGGTCCTGGAAACGCTGAAGCTGCCGGTGGACCAGTTGGAACCTTATCTGGAGGCCCGCCTGCTGCCGGCGGAACGCCAGGCGCTGGCGGCGATCATTCATGAGCGGGTCACCACCCGGAAACCCGCTGCCTATCTGACCAAACGCACCTATATCCAGTCTGTGCCCTTCTATGTCGATGAACGCGTGATCGTCCCGCGCTCCTTCATCGGTGAATTGCTGTTTGGGGAGATGTTTGGCGGCGATCAGGATTTCACGCTGGTCGATGATGTGATGGATGTGGAGCGGGTGCTGGATCTCTGCACCGGCTCCGGCTGTCTGGCCATCCTGGCCGCCAAGATTTTCCCGGAAGCCAAGGTCGATGCGGTGGATCTGTCGCCCGATGCGCTGGAGGTGGCGAAGATCAACGTCGCTGACCATGCGCTGGAAGAACGGGTAAAACTGTATCAGGGTGACCTGTTCAAACCGCTGAAGGGCAAGAAGTACGACCTGATCATCAGCAACCCGCCCTATGTCGATGCCGAGGCCATGGCCAACCTGCCCGAGGAATATCAGGCGGAACCGCGTATGGCCCTGGTGGGCGGCGGTGATGACGGGATGGATATTGTCCATCGCATCCTGAAGGAAGCGCCGAAGTATCTAAACGAAGGCGGTGGTCTGCTGGTGGAGGTCGGTACCGGCCGTGCTGCACTGGAAGAGGCCTATCCCGACGCCGATTTCCTGTGGCTGGAAACCGAACTGTCCTTCGGGGAGGTATTCTGGATCACCAAGGACCAGTTGGAAGATCTGTAATCAGTTTTTTGGGGGCGGGATCGACCCCGCCCCCATCCTTCCTATGTCTACCCGGCCAGCTTGGCCAACCGCGCCCGCCCGGCCTTGCTGCCATTGGGGCGGCCCAGTTCCCGGCTGATCCAGTCCCCGATTCTCGCTACCTCATCCAGGTCAACGCCGGTGGAAAGCCCCAGCCCCTCGAACAGGTAGAGCAATTCTTCCGTCGCCACATTGCCGGAAGCGCCCTTGGCATAGGGGCAGCCGCCCAGGCCCGCGACAGCACTGTCCATGACTGTGACGCCCTGATCCAGACAGGCGAGGATATTGGCCACGGCCTGACCATAGGTGTCATGGAAATGCAGGGCCAGCCGCTCCACCGGCACATCCTGCACCACCCGCCGTAACATGGCGGTGGCCTTGGCCGGGGTGCCGACACCGATCGTGTCCCCCAGGCTGATCTCGTAACAGCCCATTTCCGCCAGGGCTGCCGCCATGAAGGCCACCTGCGCCGGATCGATCGCCCCATCATAGGGACAGCCCAGCACGCAGGACACGTAACCCCGCACCCGCAGCCCGGCATCCAACGCCTGCGCCACCACCGGGCGGAAACGATCCAGGCTTTCGGCCATGCTGCAATTGATATTACGCTGGCTGAACCCTTCGGAGGCGGCGCCGAATAGGGCGATCTCCCCCACCCCGGCTGCCAAGGCTGCTTCCAACCCCTTCAGGTTGGGCACCAGCACCGGATAGGAAACGCCGGGAACGCGCGATATGCCCGCCAGCACCGCCGCGCTGTCGGCCATCTGCGGCACCCATTTGGGGGAGACGAAGGCGCCCGCCTCCACATGGGTGAGGCCGGTGTGGGCCAAGCGATCCACCAGGGCGATCTTCACCGCCAGCGGAACGATGGTTGCTTCATTCTGCAGCCCGTCGCGCGGACCAACCTCCACAATGCGGATAGCGGGCATGGTTCCTCCTTGTTTTTATGGAATACAGGGATAGGTCAGCATCCCTGCCCTACATAAGAAAAACCTACCCGCTGGCCGGGATCAATGCGCGCCGATACCGCGCAGCCCACCCTTTTCCGCTTCTTCCAGGAACCAGCGATAGGTGAGGGCCAAGCCGTCCGCCAGACTGGTTTGGGCCGTCCAGCCCAGTCCTGCCAGTTTGGAATTATCCATCAGCTTGCGCGGCGTGCCATCAGGCTTGCTCGTGTCATAGGTGAAGCGACCGCGATAACCCACTGTGGCAGCAATCTGTTCAGCCAGCGTGCGGATGGTGACTTCCCGTCCGCTGCCAACATTCACGTGATCATAGCCGCTGTAATTCTTCAACAGGAAGACCAGGGCATCGGCCAGATCTTCGACATAGAGGAATTCACGCAGCGGCTTGCCGGTCCCCCACAGTACCACCTCGCCTTTGCCCTCGCGCGCCGCATCATGCAGGCGGGCCATCAGGGCAGGCAGCACATGGCTGCCGGAGGGATGGAAATTATCACCCGGACCATACAGGTTGGTCGGCATGGCGGAGATATAGTCACAGCCATGCTGCTTGCGAAATGCCTGACAAAGCTTGATGCCGGCGATCTTGGCAATGGCATACCATTCGTTGGTCGGCTCCAGCGGGCCGGTCAACAGCGCGTCTTCCCGCATCGGCTGGGATGCCAGCTTGGGATAAATGCAGGAAGAGCCGAGGAACAGCAGCTTTTCAACACCGGTGCGGAAGCTGGCCTGCACGATATTGGTTTCGATCACCAGATTATCGTAGAGGAAATCCGCCGGATAAGAATTGTTCGCCAGGATGCCACCGACCTTGGCGGCGGCCACCACCACCGCGTCGGGCTTCTGGGCAGCTACCCATTCCTCCACCGCCGCCTGACGGGTGAGGTCCACCACGTCGCGCCCGACGGTCAGCACCTCACAGCCCTCACGGGCCAAGCGGCGCACCACGGCGCCGCCCACCATGCCACGATGACCGGCAACCCAAACTTTCTTGCCAGTCAGATCATAGGGGCGCAGTTCGTCAGACATTGCCAGCGCTCCGTCAGGCCATCAGCTTCAGGTCGGATTCCATCATGTCGCGCACCAGTTCGGCGAACGGCGTGGTGTGCTTCCAGCCCAGCTTCTCCTTTGCCTTGGACGGGTCACCCAGCAGCAGATCCACTTCCGTGGGGCGGAAATAGCGGGGATCGACCTTCACCAGTTCGCGGCCGCTGGCACCACAACGGCCCACTTCGTCCACGCCCGTGCCCGACCATACGATGCTCACACCGATATGGGCGAAGGACTTCTCCACAAACTCGCGCACGGTGTGCATTTCACCCGTGGCCAGCACGTAATCGTCAGCCACATCCTGCTGCAACATGCGCCACATGCCCTCTACGTAATCGCGGGCATGGCCCCAGTCGCGCAGGCTGTCCAGATTACCCAGATAGAGGCAATCCTGTTTGCCGTGGTGGATGGCGGCGACCGCGCGGGTGATCTTGCGTGTCACGAAGGTTTCGCCGCGGATCGGGCTTTCATGGTTGAACAGGATACCGTTGCTGGCATGGATGCCATAGGCCTCGCGGTAATTCACCGTGATCCAATAGGCATAGAGCTTGGCGGCGGCATAGGGGCTGCGCGGATAGAAGGGGGTGGTCTCCTTCTGCGGCGTCTCCTGCACCTTGCCATACAGTTCGGAGGTGGAAGCCTGATAGAAACGGGTCTTCTGCTCCAGCTTCAGGATCCGGATGGCTTCCAGCAAACGCAGCGTGCCGATGGCGTCCGCGTTGGCGGTATATTCCGGCGTCTCGAAGCTGACCTGCACATGGCTCTGCGCGGCCAAATTGTAGATTTCGTCAGGCTGGGTTTCCTGCACGATGCGGATCAGGTTGGTGCTGTCCGTCAGGTCGCCGTAATGCAGTTGGAACCGCAGATCCTTCTCGTGGATATCCTGATAGAGATGGTCGATACGGCCGGTATTCAGCGAGGAGGAACGCCGCTTCACCCCATGGACGATATAGCCCTTGGACAGCAGCAGTTCCGACAGGTAGGCGCCATCCTGCCCCGTCACACCGGTGATCAACGCAACCTTACGCGACATATCCACTCTCCAGTTGGCGGGCCTGCCGGGGCGTCACCCATGCCGACCCACTATTTCTTTAAAGCCATGCGCCGGTCGCCCCACCAAGCTGAATGGCAACCGCTGCTCTTACATCGTCAGCAACGGGTTGTGAACCACTTATGCGGATGGGCGTGCCGTCACGCTGTCCGCCAACGCCTCCAGCGCGGCAGCCGTTCCGGCCACATCTCCCACCGGGACGCGTATATAGGACTGGCCGGGCTGCTGTCCTTCCCGGCAAATCAAATCCACATCCGACAGGTCGGAGCCGATATAAAGCACAGCCTTGCCCGACGCGATGCAGCCATAGGTCTTGGACGGAATGACATAAGCCACAAAGCCATCCCGCAGCGTGATCAAATGGGCATCCGGGGTCACCAGCAAGCGCCCCAGATCACCAAAGGGTACGGGCTTGCCCCGTGCCACCGGCAGCCCTTCAGCCCGCAGCCGCTCTTCCACCAGGGTGGCGCCCACGCCAATGGCATTCAGCCATAGGCCGACTCGTCCCGATCCCTGACGATGGTGGCGGATATAGGCTTCCAGAAAGGTGTCGGTATCGTGCGCCACACCCCAGTTACCGGAATAAAGCAGCACCACCTTTCCCGTCAGTTCCGGCGGCACCGGCAGCGGCTGTTCATCGCCGGTCAGTTCCACCGGTGGCGGATCGCGCTTTAGCACGATATTCGCCGCCGGGATGCCATAGAAGCGCAGCAACCGTACTTGATCCTCACCCGATGCCTCAAACCGCTGCACGCGGCGGCGCAGCCAGATGGTCAGCTTCAGGAAGGCATCCAGAACGGGCGATTTCGTATCACGCGATGCGATCAGACATTCCGGATGGAAATCGGCGATCCGGTAGATCAACTCTTTGCGCAGGATAAGGTTCAGCGGCACCAGATAGTGCAGCAGGAATGGCGGCGAGCCGGTGAACAGAATCTGATCAGCCTGTCGCATCCAGCGCCAGGCAGCCTTGAGCAGGGCGGCATTGGTGCGCGCTGTCCAAAGCAGACGCCGCGGCAGATTGGCCCGGTCGATCGGCGGGGCGGACAGGCGCAGGGTACGCACCAGCCCCGGTCCGACCCTCTCCTCCTCCAGCCTTGTCTCGCCAGAGGTCAGGCCAACCAGCGTCACCTCGTACCCCTGGGCAGCCCGTTCACGGCAATGCATCACGGCATATTGGCCGACGGCACCGAAATCAGGGGGCAGCCAGTCACAAAGGTAAACAAGACGGGGCATGGTCGATCTGCTTAGGGGAGAAGAGGGGACGGGCGAAAACGGGCGGCCATAGATCGGGGATCGGAAGGGCGGCTGTCAATGTCGCAAGCGGCGAGGCAGCCACCCACCCTATCGATCCAATATGTCCTGTGCCAATTGCTTCGCCCGGTCCAGATCGGCTGCCATCACCACCGCCCCGCGCCGATGCCGGATGCCCAAACCATGCAGTACCCCCATCGGCTGGCGCTGCACGCCGAAAAGGATGACGCTGGCACCACGCCGCGCAGCCCGTTGGATGGCGGTCTGGATGGCGTCGGCGCCGGTGGCATCCAGCAGGGGGACCGCCTCCATATCCAGGATCAGCACCTTGGGGGCCCCGCCGGTACGTTCCAGCACATCGGCCAGCTTGCGGGCAGCCCCAAAGAACATCGGCCCATCAATATGGTAAAGAACCGTGTGCGGCGGCAGACCGGCAGACGCCTCCGGCTGTTCATGTTCCCGCACGCTGACCGCTTCAGACATGCGGTGCATGAACAGCACGGCGGCGAACAGCACCCCCACCTCAATCGCCACCGTCAGGTCGATCATCACCGTCAGCACAAAGGTGGTCAGCAAGATCAACCGGTCGCCGATGGGGGCGACCTGCAACTGATGCACAAAGCGGCCGGCATCGCTCATGTTCCAAGCCACCACCACCAGCACCGACGCCAGCACCGCCAGCGGCACATAGGCGGCCAGCCCGCTGAAGGCCAGCATGAACAGCAACAGAAAGGCGGCGTGCAACATGCCTGAAACCGGGCTGCGCGCGCCGGAGCGGATATTGGTGACGGTGCGGGCAATGGCCCCCGTCGCCGGCAACCCGCCAAACAGGGGCGAGACAATATTGGCCACACCCTGGGCCAGCAATTCCGCATTGGGGCGGTGCCGCCGCCCCGTCATGCCATCGGCCACCACGGCCGACAGCAGCGACTCGACCCCCGCCAAAAAGGCGATGGTCAGGGCGCTGGGCAGCAGGATGCGCAGCTTCTGCAGCGTGATCTCCGGCACCGCCGGCATCGGCAAATGGTCGGGAATGCCGCCGAAGCGGGAGCCGATGGTTTCCACCGGTAAACCCGCCAGCGGTGCGGCAATGGCGGCCACAATCACCGCCACCAGAAAGGCCGGCACCTTGGGTGTCCAGCGCCGCATCGCCAGGATCAGGGCCAGACAGCCCAAGCCCAGAATGGCCGCCGGCCCGACCGTGCCACGCGCTTCCCAGAAAGCCGGCCATTTATCCAGAAACTCCGCCGGGACGCTGGCCATGGACAGGCCCAGCAGATCCTTGATCTGGCTGGTGAAAATGATCACCGCAATACCGGCTGTGAACCCCGTCACCACGGGTTCAGGGATATATTTGATCCACTGGCCCATGCGGGTGACGGCTGCCGCCACCAGGATGATGCCGGCCATCAGGGTGGCCAGCAGCAGCCCATCATAGCCATGCCGGGCGATGACATCGAACACCACCACCACAAAGGCCCCGGTCGGCCCGCCAATCTGCACCCGGCTGCCACCGAGGGCGGAGATCAGGAACCCGGCCACCACCGCCGTCACCAGACCCTTATCAGGCGTGGTCCCGGACGCAATGGCCAGCGCCATGGCCAGCGGCAAGGCAACGATGGCCACCGTCAGTCCCGCCACCGCGTCACTGCGCAAAGCGGCGAAACTGTATCCTTCTTGGAAACAAGTAATCAGCTTGGGCATAAGTTCCCGCCACAGGGCTGTGGCGGGGCGGGCGGGTGTGGGCGCAATGGCCATGGCTGGCGCCTTGATGTGACGGGCAGAGATGCCCCCTAGCGTCACCGCCCACCCACCCCGGCGTCAAGCGCCAGGGTGGGTGCAAAGGGTACAGGGCAGATTAAACGAGGGGGAATGGCTTTTCCCCTTCCACCACAGGTTCATGCATCACCGGCCCCTGCCCCTTGGCCCAGGGGGCGACACGGAATCGGGCGGTGCGCTGGATCGGCGCTCCCTCCGCCCCGTAATCCTTCTTGGCCGGGGCCACCGTCACCAGTTCGGACACCACACCTTTTGCCGAAACGCGCAAAATCCCATAGCCATTGCTGTCCGTATCGACATAGCGCAGGTGGGTGTTCTGCTTCGGATTGCGGGCAGCCAGGGCCGCCTTCAGGTCGCCCGTCTGCGCCGCCGTCATCGCGGCACGGGTGCCATAGCGCAGGGTAATATTCAGCGCCGGCAGAATGTCCCCCGGCTTGCCGAACCGCTCGCCCTCCAGGGCCACCAGTGGCCGCAGCGGGCTGTCCTTCTTGGCCACACTGGCGAAGGAGCGGAAAACCGGGGTGCTGCTGATCCCGGTGACGGAGAATTCCACCGCCACCGGGCGTGGCGACGCCGCATCAAAATCATCATAAACCATGCCGGCGAAGCTCTGGTGATGGTCGCCGGACAGGCTGATGATGTTCGTCACCCCCTGGTCGCGGAAAAAGCCCATCAGCTCCCGCCGCTCGGTCAGAAAACCATCCCAGGCATCGGCAGTCAGGATGAGGGGAGCCGCCTCGGGCTTGATCTGGTCCATGTCGATGCGCATGGGCAGGAAGGGCACAGAGGTGGCCAACAGCTTCCAGGTGGCATCACTGCCCGTCATGGTGCGCTTCAGCCAATCCTTCTGGGGGTTTCCCAACAGGGTTCCCGGCGGATGGTCCTTGCGTGGGTTGGGCACCTGCTTGTCACCCAGCGGAATGGTGGCGGGCGGGTTGCCGCCATTGGCGGTACGCCCGGCATCCATCAGGGCCACCAGCGGCAAGGGCAGCATGTAGGTGGCCTGGCCGGTGATCGCCATGGCCAGTTCATCCGGCACGGCATGGTCGGCCCGATAGCTGCGGGTGTCGGTCAGCACCAGTTCCACATGCCGGCCGAACCGCAGCGAGCGGAAAATGGTCAGCGAGCCGATGGCCGCCAGATTATTGGGCTCCTGCAACAGGTTCCCGTCATCCACCGGGGCATTGCGGGCATCAACATCGCTGACACTGACGGGCGTGAAATCCTTGGCATGGCTTTCCACGCCCGGTACGCCTTTGGTCCCGGTCAGCAGAGCAGGGACATATTCAAACCAGGCCTGATTGGCCGCCAGCTTGGCTGTGGGCAGCGACCGCCCCTCCGGCGTGAAGGTGACGATGGTTTGCCAGTAATCATTGACGAATTCATGATCGTCCCAGATGGAGACGAAGGGGAAGCGGGCCCGCGCCTCCCGGTAATGCGGATCGGAGAGATAGGCCTGATAAAGCTGGCGGTAATCGGCCAGCGTCAAGGCGTGGCGCGCCTTGCCCCATTTCGTCTCCCCACCGCCGGACGGGAAATCCGGCAGGTCGCGCAGCTTGCCAGCATAGCCCACCGTCTCATAAATCTGGTCGCCCAGATGCAGGACGAAATCGATCTCCTCCCCCTGCTTGGCCGCCTTGTCGCGGTTGATCAGGGTGCGATAGGCGCCATAGAAGCCATCTTCGTAATTCTGGCAGGTGACATAGGCGAGCGTGACTGTACGGTCGGCATCGCGGGCCGGTGCCGTGCGGGTGCGGCCGGTCAGATCGCCCATGCTGCCATCGGGGGCGATGAAGCGGTAATGATAGGTCTGATCGGGCTTCAGCCCATCCACCAGCACGCGCACCGTATGGTCATGCGCGCTGCCGGCCGTGAGTTTGCGTTCCACCACCAGCTTCTTGAAGTCCGGCTTTTCCGCCATCTGCAGGGTCAGGCCGACATTATCCGGGGTGGCGCCGTCCAGCGCCACCACACGGGTCCACAGCATCACCGCGTCCGGCTGCGGGTCGGCCGACGCCAAACCTTGGGGAAAGTGAAAGCGCCCCTGCCCTGCCGCCGCCGGCCGCACCAGCGGCGTCAGGCCGCTGGCAGCGGTGACCGACAGGATGGCCCCGCTGGCCAGCAGCGTCTGCAGCAGCGACCGCCGGTCCAATCCGGGCTTGCTGTTCTGATACGACATGGTTTTTCCCTTTCGCGTCAGAACTTGACGGCAACTTCAACGCCATAGAAACGCGGCGTGCCGGCGATGAAGGTGGGCACACCGAAGGCCCCGCCGGTATTGCCGGCATCGATCAGATATTCGCGGTTGAACAGGTTCTGCACCGAGGCGGTAACCGTCCAGCGCCCATCATCAGACCGGAAACCGGTACGCAGGTTGGCGGTGCCATAAGCACCCTGGCTGATATCCGGCAGGTTGGTTTCTTCAAAATAGACCCGCGACTTCCAGGAGAAGGTCGGGGTCACGAACAGCTCAACCCCGCTGGTCCCCAGCGGACGGACATATTGGGCACCCAGGGAGACGCTATGTTCCGGCGTCAGGCGGAAGGTATTGCCGGCCAGAACCTGACGGTTGCCCTTGGAATCGGTGTCATCGAATTCGGCGTGGATATAGCCGTAATTAGCAAAGACCGACAGCGCATCCGTCGCCTGGGCGGTGATGGTGCCTTCAAACCCATAGGCCGTGGCCGTGCCGCTATCCACCGTCACCGCGATGGGGGAATTGTCCGGCCGGGAAGAGGTCTGGAAATTGCTGTAATCATAGTAATAACCAGCCCCTTCCAACTGTACCCGGTTATCCAGCAGGCTGGTCTTGGCCCCCGCCTCATAGCTCCAGACGATCTCGTTCTTCAGCGTGTTGGACAGGGTGGCGTTCACCTGCACCACCGCCGGACGGCGGCCACGGGAAACGCTGGCATAGATCAGGCTGTCGGCCGTCGGCTTGTAGCTGGCGACGAAGCGGCCAACCACACTGTCGAAATCCTTCTCCTGTTCCTTGCGGGGCACATTGGGGAACAGGCTGCCGACCAGGCTGACCGGGCGATCCACCCATTGTTCGAAAGCCGATTCCTGCTTCTCATGCGTGAAGCGCACGCCGGCCGTCAGGGAGAATTCCGGGGTCAGCGCATAGGTGCCGTCGGCAAAGGCCTCATAGGCGCTGTTGGTGCCGTAATTGGTGAACAGCGCCTCGCCATAGGTGCGCAATGGCAGGCCATTGGGCAGCGCCGTCGGGCCGGGATTGACGGCACCGTTGGGCAGGATCGCCTGACCATAGAAGGGGTTCAGCGCCGGCACCGCCAGCAGGGCCAGCGAGCGTTCATTGGTGCGCAGCGGCACGCGCTGATAGCCCTTCTCATGGAAGTAATTGGCCCCGACAAAACCCTGGAACCGGTCGCCATCATCGTAATTCAGGCGGAATTCCTGGCTCCACTGCTCACTATGGGCGATCTCGGCAAATTCCAGCATATAGGCCTGGGTGCCGTCGGCATCGAACTCCTCATTCGTATCGAACTTGCGGAAGCCGGAGATGGAGGTCAGGTGCACGCTGTCGGACAGGCGATATTCCGCCGTAACATTGGCGTTAAACAGCTCCCGATCCACCCCCAGCTCGTCACCGCGATTAAGCTGGGCGGCGGTGAAGGGGCTGGTATCGCCACCCGCCGGGGCAAAGCGGCGGTTCTTGAAGGAGGTGCCGGTATAATCATCCTTCTGATAGTTCAGGATGCCGGTGATCTTGAAATCGTCAGATGCCTCCACCAGCACCGAACCGCGCAGCGCTTCCACGCCAACGCCGTTCAGCTTTTCCTTGGCGCCGGGCACCAGATTGTCGATATAGCCGTCGCGCTGGCGGCTGATACCGGCCAGCCGGACGGCCACCTTGTCCGAGACCGGGGCATTGACCGTGGCCTCATAGGTCTGCTGGCGGTAATTGCCGATGGCGATGCGGCCGGTCACTTCCATCTTGTCCAACTGCGGCTTGTTGGAAATGACATGGACGGCGCCGATCTGGGCACCACGGCCGAACAAGGTGCCCTGCGGCCCCTTCAGCACTTCCACCCGTTCGATATCGAACAGTTCCACCACCGCCCCCCGGGCGCGGCTGGCCGGCACGCCGTCCACGAAGACAGAAACGCGGGCTTCCTGCTGGGAAGAGCCATTATCGGAGGTGATGCCACGGATGACATAGCCGGGATTATTGGGGCTTTGCAGTTGGATCTGCAGGCCGGGCACGAAGTTGGACAGATCGTCCAGTTCCGTCAGGCCCAGTTCCTCCAGCTTCTTGCCGCTATAGGCGGTCAGGGAGATCGGCACATCCTGGGCGCTCTGGCTGCGCTTCTGCGCCGTCACAATGATCTCTTCCAGAACGATCGCCTCTGCCTGCGCCGGCACGGCGCTCAGAATCGCCAGGGCGCAGCCACCCAGCAGGATCGGGCGCAAGCAGATATTCGACATTTCTATTCCCTTCCGATGATCGTGGCCGGTGTTGATGACAGGGGTCGGCCGATCACGCGCAGAATAGGGAAGGCTGTTACAGCTTCATGAAGGGGTGATTAAACTATTGTTTGAAACATGTTTTTCTTTACCATTCAGTCTCTTGGGACACATCTATCAGGCCAATAGGGGACGGCTGCCGGCCCGGTGCCGACGAGGCGACGCGACATCCCCATTGTGTGGCCCGGCCAGCACGCGGTAATTCCAAAAGCCAATCCTGTATCCGCCCGACCCTGAAGGTCTCACCCGCCCATGCAACCGCACACGCCCACGCGTCTGGCCGATCTGCACCCATCGCTGGGGGCCAGCCTGTCCGGCACCAATCTGGAACGGGCGGGCGATCATAATCAGCGTGTCACCTTGCAGGCGATCCGGGTCAGCGGGCCGATCACCCGCAGCGATCTGGCGGATATCACCGGCCTGACAGCACCCGCCATCGCCAACATCACCAAGCGGCTGTTGAATGAAGGGCTGATCATGGAGGCGGGCCGCCTGCTGGGGCAGCGCGGCCAGCCGGCCATGAAGCTGACCATCAATCCCGATGGCTGCTTTTCCATCGGGCTGAATATCGACCGCGACCATATCACCCTGGTGGTGCTGGACCTGCTGGGTCAGGTGCGGGCGCGCGCAACGCTGGAGGCGGAATTTGCCCTGCCCGATGCGGTGATCGCCTTTTTCGATGCGCAGATGCCCCCGTTGCTGGCGGCGGGCGGGATCAACCCGGACCGGGTGATCGGCCTCGGCATCGCCCGGCCCGACGATCTGGGCCGGGTGCATCTGCCGCACCAGCCGGCTGCCTATGCCGGGTGGGAGGAGGTGGACCTGCCCGCCCTGCTGGGGCAACGCTTGCGCCTGCCCACCTTTGTCGAGAATGACGCCGCCGCCGCTGCGCTCGGCGAATTGGCCTTTGGCCATGGGCTGCATCACCCCAGCTTCGTCTATATCCTGTTCAGCCGGGGGCTGGGCGGTGGGTTGGTGATTGATGGCAACTATTACCGGGGCGCCAATGGACGCAGCGGAGAGATCGGCTTTCTGCCCGTCCATTCCCCCCGCACAGCCGCCCGCGCGTTGCAGGATGCTGTCTCGCTTTCCGCCCTGTTCGACTTTTTGGAAGCGCGGGGCCACCCGCTGGGGCGGCCGGACCAACTGGCCGCCCTGCCCCCCTCCGGCCAAAGCCTGGTAACGGAATGGCTGGATATGGCGGCGGAATTGCTGGTGGAACCGTTGCTTTCCATCAGTTGCCTGATGAATCCGGAGGCGGTGTTCATTGGCGGCCGGCTGCCGGCCGATCTGGTGGATGGGCTGGTGGCGGCCGTCAACCGGCGCACCGCCGATTATGGGGATCGCGTCCCCGCCATCGCCCCCCTGCGCCGTGCCGCCATGGCTGCCGACGC
>CALRQC020000030.1:0-70861 GCA_943370215.1 Azospirillum sp. RU38E | reverse complement strand
CACGCCAGCCACGGCCAGCCCGCCGGCACCGCTCAATGCCTGTTCCAGCCCCTCGCCACCGGGGAAAAAGCTGGCGGTATGCCCATCCTCCCCCATGCCCAGCAGCACCAGATCGAAGGGGCAGGCCAGCGTGGCCACCCGCTCATTCGTCGCGTCCAGCCCATCGGCCACGCTGGCACCGGGGCTTTTCAGCCCCACCAGTCGGGCACCCTTGGCCAATGTATTGGCCAGGGTGCGGCGCACCATCGCCTCATTGCTGGCCGGATCGTCCAGATCCACCCAGCGCTCATCCGACAGCGTCAGGCTCACCTTGTCCCAGGGCAGGTCCATCTGGTCCAGCACAGCGAACAGGTCGGCCGGCGTGGTGCCACCAGACAGCACCAGCGTGGCCGCGCCCCGCGCCGCCACAGCCTGATGGATGATCCCGGCCAGATGATCGGCCAGCGCCGCCACCAGGGCGGGACGGGCCGCAAAGCCCTTCAGTTCATTAGAATTCGGCATCATGCCACCGGCGATTATCACGGGCCAGCAACAGGGCGGAGCTGATCGGGCCCCAACTGCCGGCGGAATAGGGTTCAGGGCTCTGCTCGGCCTCGTCCCACCCCTTCAGGATGGTGTCGATCCAGGCCCAGGCGGCATCCACCTCATCCCGGCGCATGAACAGGGACGGGTTGCCCCGCACCGTATCCATCAGCAGCCGTTCATAGGCATCGGGATACCGGTCCTTGAACGTTTCCGCATAGGAAAGGTTCAGCGGCACCGAACGCAGGCGCAGGCCGCCGGGGCCCGGCACCTTGGTCATGATGGACAGGTTCACGCCCTCATCGGGCTGCAGACGGATGACCAGCTTGTTGGCCGTCAGTTCGCCGGCACCCTTGCCGAAGACATTATGCGGGATGGATTTGAACTGGATGATGATTTCAGAGCAGCGCGTCGGCATCCGCTTGCCGGTGCGTAAGTAGAACGGCACCCCGCCCCAGCGCCAATTGTCGATCTCCGCCTTGATGGCGACCAGGGTTTCGGTCGTGCTGTTGCCATGGCCCAGTTCCTCCGGGTAACCCGGCACGGCCTTGCCGTCGATGACACCCTGGCGATACTGGCCACGCACCGTCTTGGCCTTCACATCCTGCGCCGTGATCGGGCGCAGGGCGCGGAGAACCTTGATCTTCTCATTACGGATCATGTCTTCCGTCAGGGAAGAGGGCGGCTCCATCGCCACCAGACAGACAAGCTGCAGAAAATGGTTCTGCACCATGTCGCGCAGCGCGCCGGCACGATCGTAATAGTCGGCGCGACCTTCCACGCCGACCTTTTCCGCCACCGTGATCTGCACATGGTCGATATAGCCGGCGTTCCACAGCGGCTCAAACAGGGCATTGCCGAAGCGCAGCACCATCAGGTTCTGCACCGATTCCTTGCCCAGATAATGATCGATGCGGAAAATCTGGTCTTCGCGGAAAATCGCGCCGACCTCATCATTGATGGCATTGGCAGAGGCGCGATCCTTGCCGATCGGCTTTTCCAGCACCACGCGGGTGCGCGGGCAGATCAGCCCGGCTTCCTTGATATTGCGGCAGATGGCGCCAAACAGCGCCGGCGATGTCGCCAGATAGAAGACGCGGGCCTTCTCCCCGCCATCCTTCAGCGCGTCCGCCAGATCATTCCAGCCGCCACCCGCCTTGGTGGCGTCCAGCGTCACATAGGTGATGCGGTTCAAGAACCGGTGCAGCACGTCGGCATCGATATCGTCGGCCGGAATGAACTTGTCCAAGGCGGCGGCGATCTGCTGGCGGAACTGCTCCGTCCCCTGATCGGTGCGCGAAACGCCGATGATGCGGCTGTCATCGGTCATCTGGTGATCGCGTTCACGGTAATAGAGCGCGGGCATCAGCTTGCGCAGGGCCAGATCACCCGTGCCACCGAACACGACATAGTCGAAGGGGGGAACCTGCAGAATTTCAGCCATCATGCCCTGCGTCCGCATACCGGATTGATTATCAGCCGGGGCGACCGCACCCATGGACAAGGGGGCAGCACCAGCTTTTCGCCGCCGAATGTAGCAGAATTACAAAACGACACAAGAGGTAGTTACCCAGATTGTGACATGTCCGCGACATCATATGGCGGGGGCGTGCACGGAACTTTCGAAATTGCTGCGTCGCAACGTAACTTTACTACCGATCTATAGGTTTCGCACAGATGACAAAGCCCATCAAGCGGAACAGGGGAGCCTTTCCGTTACCAACGCAAAGGGGTGCTTGCCAAAAGGCGGTGGATTTCGTGTAATTCCCTTACACGCGTTACCGACAGGTCAAACGCATAGGAAATGGACATCCAACCGCCCCTTGGGAACATACCCTGTCGGGCGGCGTCCGAATGGTTGGGGGAGTGTACCGGCAGTGCTGGAACGTATTCGGGCCATGCAGGCGGGCTTGCGCAGATCGGAACAGAAGATTGCCGAGGTGGTGCTGAAGCGTCCCCATTCCGTGGTGAACGCCTCGGTGGCAGAGGTAGCGCGTGAGGCGCAGGTGAGCCAGCCGACGGTGGTACGCTTCTGCCGTTCCATCGGCTGTGGCGGCTTTCAGGATTTCAAGCTGCGTCTGGCGCAGGACCTCGCCACCGGCACGCCCTATGTGCATGAGGAGGTGCGGCCCGATGATGCGGTGGTGGATATCGCCGCCAAGGTGCTGAACCGTTCCATCGCCTCGCTGACCCGCGTGCGCAACCATACCAATGCCGAGGCGCTGGATGCAGCGGTGACGATCCTGGCGGAGGCGACGCGGCTGGAATTCTACGGCTTCGGCGCGTCGGGCATCGTGGCGGCCGACGCGCAGAACAAGTTCTTCCGCCTGGGTATCCCCTGTGTCGCCTACACGGATTTCCATGTGCAGGCCATGTCGGCCACCCTGCTGGGACCGACGGCGGCAGCCCTGGTCATTTCCCATACCGGGCGGACGCGGGAATTGCTGCGCTCCGTCGATCTGGCACTGGATAGCGGGGCCAAGGTGGTGGCGCTGACCAGCGGCGGCTCCCCGCTGGCGGAACGGGCCAGCGTTGCCCTGCTGGTGGATGTGGTGGAAGATACCAGCATCTATACGCCGATGGTCAGCCGGCTGGCCCATCTCGCCATGCTGGATGTGCTGCAGGTGGCGGTGGCCTTGCGCCGGGGTGTCAATCTGGCGGAAAGCCTGGCCCGCTCCAAACGACCGATCCGCGAACGGCGCCTGTTGCAGCGCAACTAAAAAGGCGCACCCCTTCCTCTGCTGGCAGCGCTATAAAAGCCACCGCCCCCCAACGAACAAGGACCGCCGATGTCCCTGGCCCTTACCCCCGCCATCATCGACTCGGTCATTCAGGCCCGGTGCGAGGATATCTTCGCCGCGTTGGGGCCGCATCTGCTGGCCGATGATCCCGGCCGTGCCCGGCTGACCGTGTTCCGCCCGGATGTGGACAAGGTGGCAGTGATCGGGCCGGATGGCGTGGTCCGCGCGACGCTGGACCGGATTGACCCGGCGGGCCTGTTCAGTGCGGAACTGCCGGCGGTGGCGCTGGACCGTTACCGCCTGCGCCTGCACAGGCTGGAATCGGTGTGGGAGATGGATGATCCCTATCGCTTCCCGCCCGTGCTGGGGGAGATGGATCGTTACCTGATGGGTGAAGGGCGGCATTGGCGGCTTTATGACCGGCTGGGCGCCCACCTGGATCAGGTGGAAGGTGTGGCGGGCGTGCGTTTCGCCGTCTGGGCCCCCAATGCCAAGCGGGCTTCCGTTGTCGGCGACTTCAACAACTGGGATGGACGCATCCATATGATGCGCAAACATCCCGGCATCGGCGTCTGGGAGATTTTCATTCCCGGCGTGGCCGCCGGTGCGGCCTATAAATATGAATTCCTGGCGGCTGACGGCACCTTGCTGCCGCTGAAGGCCGACCCGTTCGCCCTGGCCGCTGAGTTCCGGCCCAGCACCGCCTCCCTGGTTTCAGCCCCGCCAACGGAGGGCTGGCAAGATCAGGACTGGCTGGCAAAGCGCAAGGAACGCAATGCCCGCACCGCGCCCATGTCCATCTATGAGGTGCATCTGGGTTCCTGGCGGCGCGGGGCCGAAGGCCGCTTCCCGACATATCGGGAACTGGCGGAAAAGCTGGTGCCCTATGTCAAAGACATGGGTTTCACCCATATTGAGGTGATGCCCGTCCATGAACATCCGTTCGATGGGTCATGGGGTTATCAGGCGCTGGGGCTTTATGCCCCCACCGCGCGTTTCGGCAGCCCGGCGGATTTCCAGTTCTTTGTCGATGCCTGCCATCAAGCCGGAATCGGGCTGATCATCGATTGGGTGCCGGGCCATTTCCCCACCGATGCGCATGGGCTTTACCAGTTCGACGGCACGCATCTTTACGACCATGCCGACCCGCGCCAGGGCTATCACCCGGATTGGAACACGGCGATCTATAATTTCGGTCGCAATGAGGTGACCAATTTCCTGATCGCCAATGCCCTGTTCTGGCTGCGCCGATACCATGTCGATGGCTTGCGGGTGGATGCCGTTGCCTCCATGCTGTACCTGGATTACAGCCGCAAGGAAGGCGAATGGATACCCAACCGCTATGGCGGGCGGGAGAATCTGGAGGCCATTGATTTCATGCGCCGCATGAATGAACTGGTCTATGGGGAGGATGAGGGCCAGGGCGGCGGGGCCATCACCATTGCAGAAGAGTCCACCGCCTGGCCCGGCGTGTCCCGCCCCGCCTATGTCGGCGGGCTGGGATTTGGCTATAAATGGAACATGGGCTGGATGCATGACACGCTGCGCTATATGGCGCGCGACCCGATCCATCGCCGCTTCCACCATAATGACCTGACCTTCGGCCTGCTCTACGCCTTCTCCGAAAATTTCATCCTGCCGCTGTCCCATGACGAGGTAGTACACGGCAAGGGCTCCCTGCTGGGGCGGATGCCGGGGGATGACTGGCAGAAATTCGCCAATCTGCGCGCCTATTTCGCCTTCATGTGGACCCATCCGGGCAAGAAGCTGCTGTTCATGGGCGGGGAGTTCGGGCAGCGGCGCGAATGGAACCATGATGCGGAACTGGACTGGTTCCTGCTGGATGATGCCGCGACCGGCCATTGGCACCGGGGATTGCGCGATCTGGTGCGCGACCTGAACCATCTCTACCGCGATACCCCTGCCCTGCATGAGCGCGATTGTGAGCCGGAAGGCTTCCGCTGGATCAAGGGGGCGGCTTCGGATGAATCCATCCTGGTCTATAGCCGCCATGGCGCCGCCCCGGACCGGGCGGCGGTGACGGTGGCCAGCTTCACGCCCCTGGTGCGGGAAAAATACCGCATCGGCCTGCCCTTCCCCGGCCATTGGCGGGAAGCGCTGAACAGCGATGCTGAATGTTATGGTGGCAGCAATATCGGCAATGGCGGCGGCGTGCTGGCGGAATCGCTGCCCTGGGATGGCCAGCCCTATAGTGCTGAAATTACCGTGCCGCCGCTGGCAACGCTGGTGCTGATACGGGGGTGATGACGTCCATCATCACCCCCGTATCAGCCTCAATCAACCTGCCGACCTGACCCGGCGGGACAAGAGCCACGTCACCGTCAGGGCCGCCGAAGCCGACACCAGCCACACGAGAGGCCGCGCCATCCAGGAGGCGTGCAGGATCGAGTGGTTGATGAAGACAAGGTACCAGATCGGCAACGGCACGATCGATGCCAGCAGCAGCCAGTCCGCACTATTGCCAAAACCGGCGCGGGCCAGCCGGATCAGGTGGAAAGCCAGAACCAACACGGACAGCACCACCAACCCGACGCCCAGGGCGGAGGAACCATAGGCCATGAATTTGGTCGCGTGGATCAAAGACAAGGCCATCATGGCAATGCGCAAAGGCAGCGACTTGTCCGCAACCACGGGATCGATGCCCACCGCCCGGAACCGCTCGGCCAGATAAGGCGACAATTCATTGAGAATGGAGCCACTGACGCGATGGCCCAGGGTTTCGTTGAACCGCGCAATCTCATCCGTGCCGAAAACCAGGGCAATCAGGATGAACTTGATCACGAAGCTGAAGATGACCGCGGCACCAAAGGCGCCCAGCATCCAGAAGGCTGTACGCACAGCGCGCTTGGAATCGCCGCGATATTCGATGGCGGCAACGCCAATCACCAAACAGGCCCCGATCAGCAGACCACCGGTCAGGAACTCGAAATGCGCGACTAAACAGCCGAAAACGGCCGCCATTCCCAGCGCCCAACGCTCCGACCTTTCGCTCAACGGCCACCGCAGGGCGGCGGCCACAAACCCGATCGTCACAAGATCGGCCAGGGCGTAGCTGGGCCAGAATCCGAACAGGGTATAGCCATAGAAAAGCAGCAGGCTGACAGCGATGGCCGTATAGGCGGCCGGGCGGGTCGCTGCGGCCGTACCCCGCAGTTTCAACCAGCGGCGCACACCGGCAAAAGCCGTCAAGGCCGTCGCCGTCATCAGCAGAACGAACAGGATATGCTGGATCCCGGCCACGTCGGTGAAGCCCAGCATGAACCGCATCACGGTACGAAAACCGTGCAGGTAGCGATGGTAATAGCCATCAGGCTCCACCGACTGCCCGGCAGCGGTCACCCGGGCCAAGCCACAGGTCCACAACTCGTCAGACCGGATGCCCGGGGTCTGACTGAGATGCTGCAACAGAAGATGTGGGGAGATGGCTTCCTGCAAATTGCCCGGATAGGGCATCGCCATCATGGCATAGATCAGGCAGTCGTTACCCGACATGCTGGAAAACGGGGCATCCGGTGCCAGGGGTAGTACAAGGTTGTTTGCGAACTGACCCTGTTCAAAACTCCTGGTCAGTACCTGATTAACATGTTCCCGGCTAACCGATACAACCGACACATAACTCAACAGATACATGATCACGGAAACAACCAGCGCCGCCGCCAGGGAAACCCCGAAAGCCGATAGGGCGGTTCGCAGATCAAGATAGCGGAATGACCGCGTCTCCCCTGTCATAGCCATCATTACCCCCGTATGCCGTCAACGATAAGAAAATGCCACCAGCCTGGGTTCAGGCTGGTGGCATTTGCGACGATAAAGAACGGTCGCGACCTCTATCATACAGGCCAGGAATTTCTGAATTTAACCGAGTTTCCTGCCCTTCAAGTTAGGGGGATAACAGGGGATGCAGGCCCGTGCAATGCCCAAAGAGGAATTGCCCAAAGAGCTCGTTCAACTCCAACAACAAACGGAAAGTGTCGCCTTTTCGATTACCGGGGCATTTCCTTGAAAATGCCCCGGCAATTCATTCCGCTGCCGCCAGAAACCCACCTGATTGACGATGCCAGAGCTGGGCATAGCGGCCGCCCAGCGCCAGCAGGTCGGCGTGGCTGCCCTGTTCCACCACCTGCCCGCCTTCCAGATAAAGGATGCGGTCCATCTCCGTGATGGTGGAAAGCCGGTGGGCGATGGCGATCACCGTGCGGCCTTCCATCAGGGTCCAAAGCGCTTCCTGGATCAGATGTTCGGATTCGCTGTCCAGCGCGCTGGTCGCCTCGTCCAGGATCAGAACGGGGCTGTCCTTCAGCAAGGCGCGCGCGATGGCGACACGCTGGCGCTCCCCGCCCGACAGTTTCACCCCCTGCTCCCCCACAATCGTGTCATAGCCGGTGGAACGCCTGGCAATGAACTCATGCGCATGGGCCTTGCGGGCGGCTTCCTCCACCTCCTGCTGGCTGGCACCGGGGCGACCATAGGCAATGTTCTCCCCGATGGTACGGTGAAAGACTCCCGGCTGCTGCGGCACCTCGGCAATCGCCTCATTCAGGCTTTCCCGCGCCACATGGGCAATATCCTGCCCGTCGATCAGCACCCGGCCATATTGCGGGTCGAACTGACGACGGATCAGCTTGACCAGCGTGCTTTTCCCGGCACCGGAGCGGCCGACCAGCCCCACCTTTTCCCCCGGACGGATGGAAAGGTTCAGCCCGTCAAACACCTTGGTGCCGTCGGGGAAGTGGAAATGGATTTCCCGCAGTTCGATCCCGCCGGCCTGGACCCGCAGGGCCGGCGCACCCGACACATCGGTGATCTCATGCGGGGCGGACACCAGATCCAGCGCTTCCGACAGGGTACCCAACTCCTCAAAGAAGTTCAGCATCCGGTCAGACAGGTGCCAGACCGTGTTGGAAATCTGGAAGGCCAGCGTGAAGACCAGGGTGAACTCCCCCACGCTCATCACCCCCTGCAAGGTACGGGCAATGGCCACCCAGACCAGCACGCCCAACAGGCCCATGATGGACAGCATCTGGAAGACGCGCATCAGCACCAGGAACCAGCGCAGCCGGCGCGACCGGAACCGTTCGGCATTCAGGTAATGGCCCAGGAAAGACCGTTCGAACGCCGTGCGGGCGAAGCCCCGGATCAGATCGGCATTGGTAACCGCATCAATGATGCGACCGGAACTGGTGGAAACCGCATCGCTCATCGCCTCCGACAGGCGGAAACAGTGACGCGACAGCCAGAAAGAGACAGAGACATAGAGCACCATCCAGCCCGCCAGCACGGCAGAAAACAGGGGCGATGCCGTCCAGAGCAGGCCCAGCGCCACCACCAGCAGCACGATGACCCGCAGCACATCCCACATCAGGATTTCCACCAGGGACAGCACGGCATTGGCGCCCTGCTTGATCTTCTGGCCCAACTTGCCGGCGAAATTATCCTGGAAATAGCGGGGGCTGTGGCCCAGCAGCCAGCCGAACATCCGTTTCTGCGCCAGGGCCCGGATGGAGGGCGAGGTATAGATATCGACGATCTGATAAACGCGATACATGCCCATGCTGCCCAGCCAGATACCCAGCAGCACCAGGAACCAGCCACCCACGCCCAACCCCTGCACACCCGTCGCCGGGTCGCCGCCGGTGGCCGCCGTCAGCGCATCCACCACCGCCTTCAAGGCATAGGGTTCAAACGCCTCAATCCCCTGGCCGATGCAGACGGTCAGGGCCAGCAGGAGCACGCGGCCGCCAAACTTCTCCCGCAGCAGGCCGATAGCAAAAGCAAAGGGTTTGGACGGGAGCGGACGCGGGGGCTCGCTATCCTCCCAGGCGAAGTCACGGTCCTGCACGGACTGGTCATCAATGCGGACGGCGCGCATGGAAGCGCGCAGCAGAGCGGAAAACATGAGGGAACGACTCCAGGGGCGACACCGGACGCCTGATACCGGGGCGGAGGCATCAATTCATCCGATATCGGATTAGATGACGGAACGTTGAAGTTCTGTCAACCGCGAAAAAACTTGCCCCATGCATCAGGTGGATTTGTGCGTTGAAAATCGTCCGCTTTGTTTCAAGGGCATGACAGAACAGAGCCAGCATGACCTTTTGTGTGGGTTTCGTGTGTTCCCCATCACATGTACACAATGCGCGTCCGCTTATTTTTCTGGAACCTTTCCGCTGAGTATCGGAATGTATCCGATAACGGGACGGGTGACGGCCTGGGCCCTTTGCCCGAGGCCAAGGGGCGGATATGGAGTTCAAGGTTAAATTCTGGGGCGTGCGCGGCACTTTCCCCTGCGCTTATGCTTCCCATCTCACCTATGGCGGCAATACCAGTTGCCTGGAGGTGACGGCCGGTGGCCAGACGCTGATCCTGGATGCGGGCACGGGTTTGCGCGCGCTTGGCAAGCGGCTGAAGCGCGACCATGTACGCAATGCCACCCTGCTGCTGAGCCACGCACATTGGGACCATATCAATGGCTTCCCCTTTTTCGAGGCAGGCTATTGCCCGGATTTCAGCCTGAATGTCTATGCCCGTGACCTGACCGGTTGCGAATGCATTGGTGAGGTCTTCACCAGTTGCATGGAAAAGCCACTCTTCCCGGTGCCGCTGAAGACCATGCGGGCCCAGATCGACTTCAACAATCTTCATGCCGGCGATCGGCTGGACCTAGCCCCCGGCCTGGTGGTGAAGACGGGGGAGTTGAACCATCCCGGCGGGGCGGTCGGCTACCGGATTGAGTTTGGCGGCAAGGCCTTCTGCTACATCACCGATACCGAACATGTGGCCGGCCAGATCGACGAGAACATCCTGACCCTGATCGATGGGGCCGATTTGGTGGTCTATGATGCCACCTACACGGAAGAAGAATATGCCACCCGTCAGGGCTGGGGCCACTCCACCTGGAATGAGGGCGTGAAACTGATGCAGGAGGCCGGGGCCAAACATCTCTGCCTGTTCCATCACGATCCCGACCATGATGACGAGACCATGGCCGCCATTGAGCGTGATGCCGCCCGCGCCTTCAGCGGCGCCTTTGCCGCCCGTGAGGGCACGGAACTGGACATGCTGAACCTGTCCCTGCCCTTTGCGGTGGCGGCGGAATAAAGGCCGATTTTCTGCGGGTTTTTACACAGACGGCGCGGGCAGAACCCGCGCCGTTTTGCTGATCCCCCGCCCCGCCCGTGGCGCAGGGCTGCCATCCGGGGGAGATGCCGTGCTTGCTTTAGGAAACGATTTCAAAGATTGAGGCGCGGAACCCAGATCGAACCCCATACATTGGTTCCGCAACCATGCACAAACCCCAACGCCTTTACGCCCGTATTGCGACCATGACCGCCCTGGTGGCGCTGTCACTCACCGCTCAGCCGGGCAAGGCGCAGGAGACGCAAGCCGCCTCCCCCATTGACGAGATCATCGTCACCGCCACCCGCCGCGCCACCGCCATCCGCGACATTCCCGCCTCGGTATCCCGCGTGGACCGGGCGGATTTCGAGCCCAAGGCCACCCGTTTCATCGGGGAAGAGCTGCGCGGCCTGCCCGGCATCAATGTGCGCACCAATGACCAGGGCACCTATACGGACATCAGCATCCGTGGCGTGCCCAACCGCATCCATAACGACACGGTTGTCGTGCTGATGGATGGCGTGCCCTTCGTCACCGGCGATGACGAAGGCGATATGGAACAGCTTCCCTTTGGCGCTGTCGGCCAGGTGGAAGTGGTGCGCGGCCCCACCTCCGCCCTCTATGGCCGGGGTGCCATTGCCGGCACCATCAATTACGTCACCCGTGCGGTGACCGATGAACCCCAGGCGGCCGCCCAGGCCGGCATCGGTTCCGATGGCTGGTGGCAGGCCGCCGCCATGATCCAGCGCCCGACCGGCGATGTCGGCGCGCTGCTGCTGTCAGCGGAGTTGCAGCGTTCCGACGGCTGGCGCGACCGCACCGGCCGAAATGAGGAGAATGTCTTCGCCAAACAGCGGCTGGACCTGAATGAACGGCTGCGCCTCAACCTCACCGGCACTTACGTCAACACCAAGCAGGATCTGGCCGGCGAGTTGCCGACCGACCGGCGCGGCACCCCGATTGCCCTGCCCGGCGGGCGGGAAGGCAATTGGAACAATGACGGGGCCGGCTTCTACAAGCGCATGTGGACCAGCACCGCCTTGCTGGAGGCCGATGTCACCGACACTGTGACATCCACCACCCGCCTGCATTATCGCCATGCCAATACAAGGGCGGTACAGGGTGCGTTCCAGCGCTTCACCCCCGGCGACAGCACGGTGAATTTCAGTGGCTTCCGCGTCGATGGCAGCACGGACACCTATTTCGCCGAACAGCAGGTCGATTGGCGGATCGATGATCATTGGCGGCTGCTGGCCGGCGGTTCGGCCGAGCGCATCAATGCCAATCACATTGAAAGCTGGAGCGGGGAATTCGATTTCGGCCCCCTGTTCTATATCCGCCGCCGCGATGTGGCCACGGGCTCCTACATCCATCAGGGCGACTGGCTGCGCAGCCGCCTGATGGATGCCCATGCCCGCAACGAAACCCAGGCCGGTTTCGCCCAGGCGGATTTCAACTGGCAGGCGCTGACCCTGACAGCCGGCGCCCGTTATGACCGGTTCCAGCGCAAGGTCTTCTACGGTCCGTCGGGCAGCGGCTATGGCCCAGACCCAGAGGTAACCGTGAAGGACAGCGACAGCCGGCTCAGCCCCAAGCTGTCGGTGCGCTGGCAGGTGGCGGAAAACGTCACCGCCTATACCACCTATGGCGAAGGGTTCAGCCCGGGCTTCGGCCCGCTCTGGTCCTTCCGCAACCGCAACACCAACCTGGCGCCAGAACTGGCCAAGAATATCGAAGCCGGTATCAAGGCCACCCTGCTGGATAACCGCCTGACCGGTACCTTGAGCGTGTATCAGCTTAAGCGCAGTGACCTGCTTCAGTTGCTGCCGGTGGGGGCATCCGCCCGCACCATCAATTCCGGTCGCCAGCGCTCACGCGGGGTGGAACTGGAGGCCAATGCCGATCTGCGGGATGTCAATCCCGGTCTGGCACTGGCGCTCAGCTATGGTTTCACCGATGCGGTCTGGACACAGAACGCCTTCCTGGAGCCGGACACCAACATCCCCTATGATTTCACCGGCAAGGATGTGGCGGGCGTGCCGCGCCATAGCGGCCGGGTGGAAATCAGCCAGCGGCTGGATCAGCCGGCGCTGACACTGCGCAGTTGGCTGGATGTGTCGGGTGATTATGCCTATGACGGGGCCAACAGCCGCAAGGCCGGCGGCTATGCCCTGGTGAATGCCGCCATCACCTGGGCCCCGATGGAGGCGCTGGAACTGACCCTGACCGGGCGCAACCTGTTCGACCGCAAGGTGAACAACGTCGTCTCGAAAAGCGACGGGCCTTACGCCTATTATCCGCAGGCACCCCTGCAATGGATGCTGAGCGGGACGGTGAAGTTCTAAGGTCGATGGAAAGACCTTAAGACGCGCTTGCCGACGGGCAAGCGCGTCAATAGAGTCCGGACAATCAAGGCTGGCGGTTCACCATAACCGCCAGCCACTCCCATCGTTTGGACCGGATGTGCCCCATGGACAGCCCGCATGATCAACAACCCGATTTTGATCATTGTGGCGGCAAATGCCGGACACCCATGACAATACCCATCACCATGGCATTCCAGCCCATCGTCGATCTGGCCCAGGGGACGATTTTCGCCCATGAAGCCCTGGTGCGGGGAACGGAGGGCCAGTCGGCCCAATGGGTTTTGGATCAGGTCAATGATGATAACCGCTATAGTTTCGATCAAACCTGCCGGGTGAAGGCGATCGAAATGGCGGCAGCGCTGGGGATGCGGGAAAAACTGTCGGTCAATTTCCTGCCCAACGCCGTCTATCAGCCGGCCACCTGCATCCGCACCACGCTGGAAACGGCACGCCGCACCGGCTTTCCCATTTCACAGATCATGTTCGAGGCCACAGAGGCGGAGCGGGTGGAAGATGCGCCGCATCTGCGCCGCATCCTGACCGAATATAAACGCCAGGGCTTTACCACCGCGATCGATGATTTTGGTGCCGGCTTTTCCGGGCTGAACCTGCTGGCTGAATTCCAGCCGGATATCGTCAAGATCGACATGCAACTGACGCGCGGGATCGAAAATGACCGGAACCGCCGCGCCATCGTCGGCGGCATCCTGTTCGCCTGCCGGGACATCGGCATCACGGTGATCGCCGAGGGGATCGAGACAGCGGAACAGGAACGGGCGTTACGGGAAATGGGGATCAGCCTGATGCAGGGCTACCGCTATGCACGCCCCACCATTGCCGCCATCGCCAACCAGGTGGAACATCTGGGGGCGAAATGATTGATGCCCATTCCCGATCACGGGAACGGGATATTAAGCCGCCGGCTGCTTGATGGCACTGTTCATGGTACGGCGCTGGTTCGCCATCTCAACCACAGCGGCCCGCAATCCCGCATGACGGGACATGAACTGGTTGAAGTCACGGCGATCCAGAATCAGGAATTCACAATAATCCAGGGCCGTTACATCTGCACTGCGGCGGCGACCGCTCAACAATGCCATCTCCCCGAAAAAGGCCCCGGTCTCCAGGCGGATACGCTGCTGATCGCCGACATTCACCTCCACCGCACCGACGGAGATGAAATACATGCCATCGGCCCTGTCACCCCGCCGGAATACCCGTTCCCCCGGTGCCGCGGTACAGGGCCGGAACATCAGCAGCAACCGCTCCAACTCCTCCCGGTCCAAGCGTGACAGCACGGGAAAAGTGGTTTCCAGCCCTTGTACCTGCAGCGTATGGGCATGTTCCTTGGCCTCCACCCGATCCTTCGCCTGCTGGATGTCCGCGACCAGACGGTCAAAATTAGCCTGCCCATAAGGCTGCCGCCCCACCGGCAGCCTGGACCCGAGCCGCTTCTCCAGAATGCCGGCAAGATAGAACACCAGTGGATTGAGGGTGATGGACAGCAGCGCACCGGCCAGCACCAAGTCGCGCCCCTCCGCCGGCAACAAACCCAGTGCCGTCCCCAGGCCGATCAGGATGAAGGAAAACTCCCCAATCTGGGCCAAGCTGGCGGATACCGTCAGGCCGGTTGATACCGGGTAGCCCAACAGCAGCACGATGCCAAAGGCAAACAGCGACTTGCCAATGATGATGGTCAGCAGCACGGCGACCACCGCCACCGGCTCGCGCAACAGCACCGCAGGGTCGAACAACATGCCGACGGAGACGAAGAAGATGACGGAAAACGCATCCTGCAACGGCATCGAATCCGCCGCCGCCTTATGACTGAAGCGGGATTCGCTCAAAACCACGCCCGCGAAGAAAGCGCCCAGCGCAAAGGACACCCCGAACAGCTTGGCCGATCCATAGGCAATGCCCAAGGCAATGGCCAGCACAGCCAAGGTGAACAATTCCCGTGACCCCGTCCGCGCCACCTGGGCCAGCAGCCAGGGTACCAACCGTGGCCCCAGCGCCAGAGCAATGGCGGCAAAGGCCGCTACCTTACCCAGGGTGATCACCAGTTGCAGCCAGACCGATCCGTCCGCGCCGGTCCCATGGCCACCGGGTTCCAGCGCCCTTCCCCCCAACATTTCCGCCGCCGCCGGCAGCAGCACCAGCGTCACCACCATGGCCAGATCTTCCACGATCAGCCACCCCACCGCGATACGCCCGTTGGGGGTGCTCAGCAGATTGCGTTCCTCCAGTGCTTTCAACAGCACCACCGTGCTGGCCACGGACAGGCTGAGCCCGAACACCAGCCCCGCGCCCAGGCTCCAGCCCCAGAAATGGGCCAGTCCCACCCCAAACAGGGTGGCCGCAGCAATCTGCACAATGGCACCGGGGACCGCGACCCCCTTCACCGCCAGCAGATCCGCAGCAGAAAAATGCAACCCGACACCAAACATCAGCAGGATGACGCCCATTTCCGCCAATTCAGTGGCCAACTGACCATCCGCCACGAAACCAGGCGTAAAAGGCCCCACAAGCACACCCGCCAGCAGGTACCCAACCAGCGGCGGCAGGCGCAGACGGTCTGCCGCCATGCCAAAGGCAAAGGCCAGAACAAAGGCGAAAGAAAGCGTGGCGATCAGATTCGCTTCGTGCGGCAAACGGTGATTCCCGGATAATCGACCGCCCTCACAACAGGACAGGCCATGAGAAAGGCTTGATGACGGAAGATGATCATAGCCGCCAGGGGCGTCAATGCGCTGTGATCAAGAAATTCCTATTTAACGGCGGCGTTTCGCCCGAACAGGGGATCTCAACGCATCCCATAGCCGGCGGCCCGCAGCAACTGGTCGCCACGGGAAATTAAGATCAGCCCACCTTCCCGCCAGAAGAGGCCGATCAAGACGGCAACGACAATCATCGCCGACCAGAGCAAAATGAATAAATAAGGGAGAATAGCCGCCAACCGCAGCCCACACCAAGGGGCGGGAAAATGGCGATCGGCCATACATCCTTGATGCCGGTGGAAAGTGGATATTCCACCGGCATCAAGGGAATGATGCAGATCAGCCCTCTGCCGTGCCGTCCGAAGCCGCTTCTACAACCGGGGCAGCCGGTGCGACCAGCCGTTCGTCCAGTTGCGGGGCCAGCGGGTGGCCGGGATGGGCCGCCTTCCAGCGGTCCACCAGGGTCAGGGCCGTCGCCCGATCCTGTTCAGCAATCGCCAGCACCAGATTGGCGAACTGCACATGCGCCACCTGGGCCTGCGGGGCCAGCGTGGTGGAGGAGAGATAGCGTTCGGCCGCCCCTTCCAGATCACCCAGCACTTCCAGCGTGCGGCCCAGGGCGAAGATCGCCTCCGGGAAGGGCGGGCGCAGGGTCAGCACCTCGGTAAAGGCGACGCGCGCCTCTTCCACCTGGCCCAGTCGGAACAGCAGGTTGCCCAGGTTAAAGCGTGGATCGACGGCGCGCGGGTCGGCGGCGGCGGCACTGCGATAGGCCTCGACGGCCAGCGGCAGGTCACCCATCTGTTCGCGCACCAGGGCCAGACCGACCCAGGCATTGGTGAAAGTCGGGTCCAGTTCCACGGCGCGGGACAGGCTTTCCAGCGCCTCCTCGAACTTGCCCTGCTGGGCCAGCGCCATGCCCAGATTATGGTGCGGCGGCGGATGGTCCGGCTTCAGGGCACGGGCCTTCTTCAGGGCCGGTACCGCCTCATCCAGCTTGCCCAGCCCCTGCAGCGTGGCGCCCAGGTTGGACCAGGCGACGCGCACATCCGGGTGGTCGGCATAGACCTTGGTGATCTTGCGATAGGTATCCGCCGCTTCCTTCAGCCGGCCCTGCCGATGCAGTTCCGTCGCCGCGCGCATATCGGCGGGAAAGGCGGACCACATCGCGTCGGTCTTGCTGATGTCGGCGATCTTGCGGCGGCGGTCGTGGCGGTTCATCGAGAAGGACACCCGGAATTCTTGGTTACGCACGGTGGCACTGACGGCCTTGATAGCAGCGTCACGGACAAAACGGAACAAATTGCAGCGGTCCGGTCACAACAGACGGGACAAAAGAACAGGGCCAGCCCCATCCCTGGTGCCGGCCCTGCCCGCTATAGTAGCCGTAGACGATCCGCTTGGCGGTAAGAACCCGCCGACGGACCCAATCCGTATCAGCCGAGGATGAACCCGGCCACGGAGAGATCCGCACGGGTCCGCAAAGTGGAACGAGACATCGGATCACCTCCTTTCTGTTGGTTACAGGGACAAGCATAGGATTGGGCATTTTTTCCCGTCCGTCAAGCTAATTAATCCGAACCCGGATGCATTGTCACAAATTCAAATGAGAATTGTTGTCATTCCTATTGCGTAGCAATCCGGCTCGCGTATGTTTCCCGACAATTCTGGTGGGGGAAACTGACAATGACATGGATGGCGTGTCTGGGCCTTGTTCTTTGCGGGACTGCGCTGGGGGGCTTCCGCCTTGCCTGGGCACGGCAGGATCCATGGCGTTGGGGTGCGTTGGCGCTGGGGATCATCCTGGCGTTGGCTGCTCTGTGGGCGTGGTCGAAGGTGGCTGGGGCGGAAGTGGGGATTCCGCTGGGCATCACCTGCCTGTGTCTGGCCGGCTATCTTTTCGTCGGCGCTAATATGGAAATCCGCCCGGCACGGGCGCGGCGGGTCACTGCCACGCCGGAAGAACGCAAGCCGAAACTCGGCCGGGGGATCGTGCGCTTCATCCTGGCGGGGCCGCTGGGGGCGGTTGCCTCCATCGGCATCGGCATCGCGGTGGCCATGCAGGCGCCGATGGTGGAACAGACGCGGCTGGTGATCGGTGCCACGCTGGTGCCGCTGGTCTGGGCCGGCTGCATGGCCTGGACCCTGTGCGATGGCCGCGTCATCCGCTCTGCCATGGTGCTGAGCGGCACGGCCATCGCCGGCTATGCCGTTGCTCTGCTGCCGCTACTGTTTAAGGGAACCGTTTGATGAGCCGGGTCGTACAAAACCAGGAAGCGGGCAGCAACTTTGTCCGCTCCATGCTGGCGGGCCATTCGGCCTTGGGCATCGCTTTTGCTGCCCTGATCCTGCTGGTCTGCTTCTCCGGCACCATAGCGGTGTTCGACGAGGAATTGCGGCGATGGGAGGAACCGGCCGCCCCGTTGGTGACGGTTGCCGATGAGACCGTGATCCAGCGGGCCATCGACAATATTGTCACCAAGGCCCAGGCCGATCAGGCACTGCATGAAATCACACTACGTCTGCCCACGGCTGAGTTGCCCCGGCTGAGCGCCGAATATCACGATCATGATAGCGGCAAGGAGGCGCATTGGTACGCCGACGCCGATGGCACCCTGACTGAGCCACAGCAGGAAGGCTGGACGGAGTTCATGCGCCACCACCATTATTCCTTCCATGGTGGCAGTTGGGGCATCTATCTGGTGGGGATTGCCGGCGTGGCCCTGCTATCGCTGGTGATGTCCGGCATCATTTCCCATCCGCGCATTTTCCGCGATGCCTTTGCCCTGCGGTTGGGCGGCTCGCGGCGCCTGCAGGAAGCCGATATCCATAACCGGTTGTCGGTCTGGGGGCTGCCCTTTCATATCGCCATTTCACTGTCCGGCGCCTTCCTCGGGCTGGCAGGGTTGATAACGCTGGTGTTGGCCTATGCCGCCTATAATGGTGACACGCAGCAGGCCATTCTGGCAGTGCTGGGGCCGCAAGCAACGGAAGATGAGCGTCCGGCCCCCATCCCCGTCATCGCCCCAATGCTGACGCAGATCTGGGAAACCGCACCCGATGCGCGGCCCGTCTTTGTCAATATCGATCATGTCGGCACAGAAGGCCAGATGACCACGATTGCTGCCCATGACCCACAGCAATTGGCCTATACGGAACGCTATCGTTTCGATGCGGCTGGCAAGCTGATCTGGGTCGGCGGCTATGACAAGGGGACGGTCGGGATGCAGACCCTGGCGGCGATGCAGCCGCTGCATTTCGGCAGTTTCGGCGGATTGCCGGTGAAGCTGGCCTATGGCGTGCTGGGCATCGCCATCTGCATGGTCACCTCCACCGGCATCACCATCTGGCTGGCCCGCCGGCGCGACCGGGGCAATCCGGCCCCGCATTGGGAACGCGTCTGGGCCGCCATCTTCTGGGGCCAGCCCATCGCTTTCACCGTTTCCGCCTTTGCCACCCTGGCGGCGGGTTGGCCGCCCATCCCGGTTTTCTGGGCCAGCGTCCTGGCTGTGTTGGCCCTGGTCGCCTTGCGGTGGGAGGCCGTGCTGCTCTCCTTCCGGCTGCGGCTGCTGACGGCACTGCTGCTGGTCCTGCTGGTGGTCAGCCATGGGGTACGTTGGCAGGGGGCCAGCGACCCGATGATGTGGTGGGTCAATGGCAGCCTGCTGCTGGCCGCCGGCTCCATCAGCCTGACCCTGGCCCGGCAATGGAAGGGTGCCACGGCACTGGCCCAGACCGGCCGGGCCTGAGACAGCAAGAGAACCAATAAAATAACGGGCCGATGGCAGCGGCCCGCCTTGATCGCGCATGGCCAGAAATTGCGACTGACACTCAGAACAAGTTGCCTGCCATGTACCTCATACAGGAGTGGGAATTGAAGAAGAACCTGATGCGGGCCGGTGCGGCCCTGGTCGCCCTTCTGGCCGGTGGCACGATCACCCCGGCCCAGCAAATCCAGGTGGCCGAAGCCGGCACCGTGGAAGAAATCATCGTCACCGGGGAAAAACAGGCCCGATCGGTACAGGACACGCCCACCAGCGTGAAGGTGATCGGCAAGGAGCAGATCGAGAATGAGCTGCTGACCAGCCTGAACGACGTGTTGCTGCGCGCCGCCAATGTGGCCGGGCGCGAAGGGCGCGGCTTCTCCATCCGGGGCATGGATAGCTGGAACGTCTCCGGTGCCGGGTCGGGGTCGATGGCGACGGTCTATGTCGATGGGGCGGCAATGCCACGCCGGGCCATCACCTTCAATTCCATCAATATGTGGGATGTGAAGCAGGTGGAAATTCTGCGCGGCCCACAATCCACCATGCAGGGCCGCAACGCGCTGGCGGGGGCGATCATCGTCACCACCGAAGATCCCAGCTTTGATTACAAGGGCAAGGCCCGGCTGATCGTCGGCGAAGGCGGCCGACGGGAATATGCCGCCGCCGTCGGCGGCGGTCTGGTGGAAGAGGTGCTGGCCTTCCGCCTGTCCGCCGAACGGGCGGACAGCGACGGCTATATCCGCAACGTCACCCGCAACGAACATGCCGATTACAAGCGGCTGGAAAATTACCGCGCCAAGCTGCTGTTCACCCCGGCGGGCCTGCCCGATCTGGTGGTGAAGCTGAATGCCAGCCACGCCAAGAATTTCCTGGGCGAGAATTTCGTTGATATCAGCACGCCACACCCGTTCAAGGACCGGCTGGCCTTTTTCGATGCCGAGACCCGCACCAAGGTCGGCACCGACATGGCCACGCTGGATGCCAACTACAGCCTGTCCCCTGAAGTCAGCCTGACGGCGCTGACCACCTGGAGCCTGGTGAAATATAATTATGCCAGCGACAATGACCGCACAGCCAAGCCTGAGGCAACGGGCGTTCTGGGGGATCGTGCCCGCAGCCTGTCGCAGGAAGTACGGGCCAATCTGGATCTTGGCGGGTTAACCGGTGTGGCCGGGCTCTATTACGCCAAAAGCCGCAGCCATGATAAATCCGACACCGGCGTCGGGCTCAGCCTGGCCCGGGCCGGTCTTGCCAGTCTGCTGGTGGCCCCGCCGGCGCAGGGCGGCTATGGCCTGCCGCAGAGCCTGGCCAACAGCGTGATTGCGCTCTACCCAACTGATGTTCGGCTGCGCTCGCTGCAGGACACGCCCGAGGATGTGGAATCCTATGCCCTGTTCGCCGACGCCACCTATGCGGTGACCGACAAGCTGAAGCTGCTGGGCGGCTTCCGCTGGGATAAGGAGAAGCAGACGCGCAGCGTGGATAACAGGGTCACCATCCTGTCCGCCCTGCCCAACCCGGCCGGCTTCACCGCCCCGGTCAGCACCATCATTACCGGTATCAATGGCGAGCTGGCACGTCAGGCCCGCGCCGCGAGTTCCACCCAGCCGGAAAAATCGGTGGATTTCGGGGCCTTCCTGCCCAAGGCCGGCGTCACCTATGAATGGACGCCGGACCTGTCCACCAGCTTTGTCGCCCAGCGCGGCTATCGTTCCGGTGGCGTGATGATCAATACCGCCCGCGCCTCGGTGGTGGAATATGATCCGGAATATGTCTGGAACTATGAATTGTCGCTGCGCAGCCAATGGCTGGACAAGCGGCTGACGGTGAATGCCAACGCCTTCTATATGGATTTCAAGGACCAGCAGGTCTCCATCCAATTGTCCGGCAATGTCTATGACACCCAGACGGAAAATGCCGGTTCCTCCCACCTTTATGGGGCGGAGCTGGAGACCAGCTATATCGTCTCCGACGCTTTGTCGGTCTATGGCTCGGTCGGCTATACCCGCACCAAGTTCGACGACTTCTCCTATGGCAGCGGGCTGACCGCCCGCAACCTCGCCGGATATGAATTCCGCTTCGCCCCGCGCTGGACGATTGCCGGCGGCGGCACCTGGCGGGATGAAAGCGGCCTCTATGTCAACGTGAACGCCAATTACACCACCGATTCCTATTCGGAAATCGCCATCCAGGACGACCGGCTGAACAGCGCCCGTCTGCTGGTGGGCGCCAAGGTCGGGTATGAGACGGAGCAGTTCGGCGTCTATGCCTATGTCACCAACCTGCTGAACCGGGATTACTATTCCAGCCGCTATGTCAATTATCAGTGGGCCAATCTGGGCGACCCGCGCGCCTTTGGCGTGGTGGGGGAGGTGCGGTTTTAAAGAAGATTGGGGCGGAAGGCGGCAGCGTCTGTCGTTTTCAGGTTGAGTACCCACCGTCACCCCGGCGCAGGCCGGGGTCCAGGGGGCACAAGCACTTTGCTCTACGAACCTGGACCCCGGCCTGCGCCGGGGTGACGGAAAGGGAAAGCATTTCAGACAGACTCTACCGCCGCCATGCCACCAGCCGGCGGGCGGCCTCCGCCACCTCTGTTTCCGACGCAGCAAAGCTGATGCGCAGGAAATGGCGGCCACGGGCGGGATCGAAATCCAGCCCCGGCGTCAAGGCCACCCCGGTTTCAGCCAGGATGCGGCGGCAGAACGCCTCACTGTCATCGGTCAGACCGCTGATATCG
Source organism: Azospirillum sp. RU38E (assembly GCA_943370215.1). GTDB lineage: Bacteria > Pseudomonadota > Alphaproteobacteria > Azospirillales > Azospirillaceae > Niveispirillum. The sequence goes on along the minus strand of CALRQC020000030.1, from coordinate 48,874 downwards.
GCATAAAGATAAAAGGCCCCGTCCGCCGGGGCCAGCCGGTCGAAGCCAGCCTTGGGCAACTCGTTCAACAACAGGTCGCGGCTGCGGCGATAGCGGGCAACATGGCCATCCGCTTCTGCCACACTGTCAAAGGCAGCCACGGCAGCATATTGCGACAGGGTGGGCGCGGAAATATACAGATTCTGGGCCAGACATTCCGCCGCGCGCAGCAGTTCCGGCGGCACCACCATCCAGCCCAGCCGCCAGCCCGTCATGCTGAAATATTTGCTGAAGCTGTTGATCACGATGGCGCGGTCGGAAAAAGCCAGCGCCGTCTGGGCCGGCACCGGGCCGAACTCGATTCCATGGTAAATCTCGTCACTGACCAGCCGGACACCATTTTCTTCGCACCAGCGCGCCAGTTCGCCCAGCGCCGCCGGGGACAGCATGGTGCCGGCGGGGTTGGACGGGCTGGCCACGATCAGGCCGCGCACCGGCCGGTCCAGTGCGGCCAGTTGCGCCGGGGTGGGCTGGAACCGGGTTTCCGGCCCCGTCTCAATCTCCACCGCCTCCAGCCCCAGGGCCTTCAGGATATTGCGATAGGCGGGATAGCCGGGGGACGCCAGCGCCACCCGGTCCCCCGGCTCGAACGCCGCCAGAAAGCCCAGCAGGAACCCGGCCGACGAACCGGTGGTGACGGCGATGCGCTCTGCCGGCACCGCAACGCCATAGCGGTCACGATACCAGCGGGCAATTGCCTCGCGCAGCACGGGCACGCCAAAGGCATCGGTATAGCCGATCTTGTCGGCGTCCAGGGCGGCCCGCGCCGCCTCAATCACCTTGGGCGGGGCGGGCGTGCTGGGCTGGCCGATTTCCAGATGCAGCACGTCGCCGCCGGCCGCCGCCCGTTCATTGGCGGCGCGCATCACCTCCATCACGATGAAAGGGGCGACAGTGCCGCGCGCCGATGCCGCCCAATTCGTCCCCTGCCCCTTGAACTGCGCCCTTCCCTCGCCCCAATTTTCATGGCTAGTGTCGGGATGAGGGGCGTTGGCAATGGATAGACTCATGTTTGCGGTTCCAAAGCGGATTGCCAGGACGGCCGTGGCCTTGCTGATCTCGGCGACCCTGATCGTGCAGCCAGCGATGGCGCAACGGTCGATCAGTTTCATCCGCGACACCGAAATCGAGCATATATTGCGCGACTACGCCACCCCCATCTTCAACGCCGCCGGCGTGGTGCCGGAGGCGGTGACGATCGGGTTGGTGCGGGCGGATTCGCTGAACGCCTTCGTTGCCGGTGGGCAGAACATGTTCTTCCATACCGGCTTCCTGATGGATACCACCCTGCCGGAACTGATCGGGGTGACGGCGCACGAGACCGGCCATATTGCCGGCGGCCATCTGGCCCGCAGCAGCGACGCCATGTCGGATGCCGCCACCATCGCCACCATCTTCACCCTGCTGGGTCTGGCGGCGGCCTTGGGTGCCGGCCGGTCGGATGTCGGCATGGGCGTGCTGGGCGGCGGGCAGGAAGCGGCGATGCGCACCTTCTTCGCCTTCACCCGCGCCCAGGAAGGTTCCGCCGACGCCGCCGCCACCGTCTATCTGGAAAAGAACGGCTGGAGCTCGGAAGGGCTGCTGGCCATGATGCAGAAGCTGGCCGGACAGGAATTGCTGCCGGAAAACCGGCAGGTGGAATTTGTCCGAACCCACCCGCTGACCCAGAACCGTATCCAGGCCATCCGCTATTTCGTGGAAAACCAGTCGAAGAATAACGGCAAGCGCTTCCCGGAGGATTTCTACGACAAGCATGAACGGATGGTGGCCAAGCTGATGGGCTTCCTGCGGCCCGATCAGGCGCTGCGCCATTATGGTGCCAAGGACAATGCCCTGCCCGCCCGCTATGGCCGGGCCATCGCGCTCTACCAGAAAGGCCGCACCAGCGAGGCCCTGAACCTGACCGACGGCTTGATTGCCCAGGAAAAGAACAACGCCTATTTCTATGAATTGAAGGGACAGATCCTATTTGAGGATGGTCGCCCCGCCGATGCCGTGATCCCCTATCGGGAATCGGTGCGGCTGGACCCGGAATCCGGTCTGCTGCGCTCCTCCCTGGGTCATGCGCTGCTGGAGGTGGGGGATGATCGCTTCCTGGATGAAGCCATCGGCCACCTGAATGCCGCCGCCCGGCAGGAACCCGGCTCCGCCCTGGTCTGGCGCCTGCTGTCCAGCGCCTATAGCCGGGCCGACCGGCAGCCGCAGCTTGCCTATGCCCGGGCAGAGGAAGCCCTGGCACGCGGCGATATCCGTGCCGCCAAGTTCCATGCCGACCGGGCCGAGCGGCTATTGCCTGCCGGCTCACCGGAATGGATTCGCGCCCAGGATATCCGGGTGATGGTGGAAAGCCGGGCCGGCATGACCAACTGATGCCCTGGGCGTGATGCTGCGGCGCAACACCCATACAAGGGTGATCAGCCAGAGGTGAAAATTTCATCGCGTTGCAATGTCCTTGTAACGCGGATGCGGCACAGCCCTCCCAACCATAATGGGATTGGGGTTGGTCGTGTCTATTCCATTCAACCGTTTTCTGCTGCTCTCCGCCACCGCACTCAGTGCCAGCCTTGTCCTGGGTGGCAATGCCATGGCCGGTGAAGTTGCCGGCCGCGTCACCGTGGATGGTGGCGTGCAGGCCCTGGCTGGTGCCGAGGTGGAGATTGTCGAGCTGGGCCGCAAGGCTGCAACCCAGGCCGATGGCAGCTTCCGCTTTGCCGATGTGACGAGCGGCACCTACACATTGCGCACCAGCTACAGCGCCGGGCAGGAACAGCGCCAGCCGATCACCGTACCGGCCACCGGCACCGTGGTGGCGGACATCCTCTATGGCACCGGCAACCAGATGGCGGAACTGGTGGTGGTCGGCCAACGTGCCAATATGGCCTCGGCCATTTCCCGCCAGCGTTCTGCCGATGGCATCCAGGGTGTGGTGACGCGCGACAGCGCGGGCCAGTTCCCCGACCAGAACGCCGCCGAAGCTGTCCGCCGCCTGTCCGGCGTCAATGTGCTGAACGATCAGGGCGAGGGCCGTTTCATTGCCGTGCGCGGCCTGGACCCGAACCTGAACGCCGCTTCCATCAACGGTGTGCGCACGCCGGCCCCGGAGGCCGATATACGCGGCGTGGCACTGGATGTGATCCCGACCGAACTGGTGGAATCCATCGAGGTCAAGAAGACTCTGACCCCGGACATGGACGCCGATACGATCGGCGCCTCCATCGAGATCAACACCACCAGCGCGCTGGAACGCAGCAAACCCTACCTCGGGATCAAGCTGGAAGGCGGCTATAACGAGAAAACGACCCAGGTATCGCCCAAGGCCAGTGTGGATTTTTCCACCAAGATCACCGACCGGCTGGGCGTGGCTGGCGGCCTTTCCTACAACCAGCGCAAGTTCGCCACCGACAATATTGAGGCGGAAGGCTGGCAGGTTGCCAACGGCATCACCTATGCCGACACGGTGCAGTATCGGGATTATGATGTGGAGCGCACGCGCATCGGCGCTTCGCTCTCCTTCGACTACATCGCCAGCGACAATACCGACCTGTATCTGCGCGGCCTCTATAGCCGGTTCGACGATCAAGAATATCGCCGCCGGCTGATCTTCAGCATGGAAAACGCCAAGCCGGTGTCTGGCAGCGCCACCACTGCGCAGTTCGACAGCGCGGCGGGCGAGCGCTTCACCGTCATCCGCGACCTGAAGGATCGATTCGAACGCCAGACCATCACCTCACTGGTGGCGGGGGGTGAAACCCATGCCGATGCCTGGACTTTCGACTATTCCGTCTCCTACGGGTTGGCGAACGAGAAGGAGGATGGGTCGCTTGATCCCGGCCGCTTCCGCCAGCGCTTCAGCGGCTCCGGCTCCAGCCGGGGTACCGTCGGGTTTGATTACAGCAACCTGGGCAAACCCCGCTTCGATTTCGGCACGGGCAAAGCCAGCTTCCTGGACCCCAGCCGGTACAGCTTCTACCAGTTGAAAGAAACCGCCCTGAGCGATGCCCAGGATGAAGAATGGGGCCTGAAGACGGACATTACCCGCAGTTTCGGTCTGGATCAGGGGCAGTTCGATCTGAAGTTCGGCGCCAAGGCCCGGTTGCGCCAAAAGGATTATGACAAGAACGTCAATTATTACAAAGGCATCACTGGCAGCTTCACCCTGGCCGATGTGCTGGGTGATGCCACCTACCAGATCACCGATATCGATCCCGTCCCCTCCAAGCGCGGGCTGGAAGGGTTCCTGGTCAGTAATCGCGGCCGCCTCAGCCTCAGCAAGGCCGATACGCAGAATGATTCCGCCATCGCCGACTACAATGTCGATGAGGATATCTATGCCGGCTATCTGATGGGGCGCTATGAAAACGGCTCGCTGCTGGCCATTGGTGGCCTGCGGATGGAGCATACGCGCAACAAACTGGGCGGCAATCTGGTGGAACTGGTGACCGCCGGCAGCAAGCGCAATGGCGTGACGCTGAAGGACGACACCGTTTTCGTGACACCCAACAGCCAGAAGCGGGATTACACGGATTGGCTGCCCAGCCTGTCACTGCGCTATGAGGTGCAGGATGATGTGCTGCTGCGCGCCGGGGCTTTCCGCTCCGTCGTGCGGCCGGGGATCGGCAAGATCGCGCCGCGCTTCGTGGTGAAAGAGGCCGAGGATGGCAAGCGCGAAGGCACCTTCGGCAATCCCGGCCTTGATCCCTACCGTGCCTGGAACTTCGATGTCAGCGCCGAATGGTATCCGGCGCGCGAGGCGGTGCTGTCTGGCGGCTTCTTCTACAAAACGATCCAGGATTATATCGTCGATGCCAATTTCAGGAATGGCCGCCTGAACGGCATCGCCTATGATAAGGCCGTCATTCCCATCAATGGCGATGATGCAACGGTGAAGGGTTTCGAGGCCAATTATCAGCAATCGCTGCTGTTCCTGCCCGAACCGCTGGATGGCCTGCTCTTCTCCCTGAACTACACCTATACCGATGCCAAGGGCGATGTGCTGGGCCGTTCCATCCCCCTGCCTGCCTCTTCCAAGAACACGCTGACCGGCATGGTGGGCTATGAAAAGGGCCCGATCAGCCTGCGCATCGCCACCACCTATCGCAGCGGTTACCTGGACGAACTGGGCGCGAATGCGCAGGAAGACCGCTACGTCAAAGACCATATGCAGTGGGACGTAACGGCCAAATACAAGGTCAATGACACGATCCAGCTCTTCGGCGAGCTGGTAAACCTGGGTGACGAACCCTATCTGGCCTATCAAAAAGGTCCGAATGGTGATCGGCTGCTGCAATATGAAGAATATAGCTGGACCGGTAAGTTGGGTGTTCGCCTGACTTATTAATATATCTATCATTTTCAACCCGATCAATTGATCGGGTTGCTTGCTGAAAAGGCCATGGCGGCACCCCGCCATGGCCTTTTTTTATTTTTCCCGTCGTCAGTAAATGAATTGCACGAAGAACCATTATTTTTCAAAACCTGAATATTAATCCAAAATTAAAAGAAAAAACCTGCCTTTTCATAAAGGCGCACCATTAATCGAATTCCGATATGCAAATTCAAAAAGAGAAAGGGCGTCCATTCAGTGCCATATTCCGGCAAGTTTTCTTGCCAGACAGACCAACGGAACCCAGAAAATGCGGGTTAAGAATTTCTTCATCATTTGCGTCTCAATCACCGGCCTGATCGCCATCATCATGTCGCTGATGACCTTATATAATCAGGTCACGCGTTATAATGCCGGTACCGAAGCCCTGAAGCAGATCGACGCTGCCAGCAAACTGGTCAGAGTGCTGGAGTTGGTCGCGATCGAACGCGGTAGCATCAACTTGGCGCTGGTCAACGAGAAGCCAGCAGAAGAGCCGTTGCGCAAGACAATGACAGAGCAGGTCAACGCCAGCCGGGAGGCTACGGAGACCGCAGCAAAGGTCATACAGGGATTGGCAAATGCGGCCAAGGCCCGCGCTGCGTTCGAGAGTTTCCGTCGTGACGCAGAGGCCCTGCGCAGTGCCGCCATGGCCGAAGGGGCGAAGCCGGCGCCCCAGCGAGACCAGGACATGGTGAAAAACTATTCCAACCGTTTGACAGCCCTGCTGGATTCCTTGAGCCCTGCGCTGGATCAGGTGGAAACCAACGTCAATGATTTTGATGATTCCGCCGGGGACTATGTATCCACCGCCCGCGTGGCGATGGATATGCGCCTGGCCGTCGGCACCAAAAGCACGCTGATGACCCAGTTTGTGACGATGCGCGCACCCGGAAAACCCGAGCAGTTCGAAAAGCTGGCTGAACTGAGCGGTCGGGTCGATGAACTGTGGCGACGCGTGAAGCTGCTGGCCGGTCAGGTCGATCAGCCCCAAGTGCTGGCGCCCGCTCTGGATCAGGTGGTCGCGAAATACATCACCGCCCAGGGAAATATCTACAAGAAGATCGAAGCGGCCATGCGCAGCGACGGTCAAACCGGACTGGAGGTTCCGGCCTTCCGCACCCTGCAATCCGCCAACCAGAGCACGATCATCGATATGCGCGATGCCGCCCTCACGACTGGTCGTAACTATCTGATGGGCGAGGTGGCTGCGGCCAAGACCAACATCATTCTGGCAACCCTCTTGTCTCTCGCCATTGCCGCTGCCGTGATTACCCCGGCAACGTTGTTCACCCGCCGCGTGGTGAACCCGCTGGGCCGTATTACCCAGGCCATCAATCAGATGGCGGGGGGTGATCTGTCGGTTGCCATTGAAGGGGCGGACCGCTCGGATGAGGTTGGTGACATTGCCCGCGGTCTGACTGTGTTCAAGCAGGCCGCACTGGAACAGCGACGTCTGGAAAGCGAAGCCGCCGCCGCCGCATCCGCACGCGAACAGCGGGTCATCCGACTGGAAGCATTGATTGGCGACTTCGAAGGACAGTCGGCAGAGATGCTCGGCATGTTGGCCACAGCGGCAGTGGAGTTGGACAGCACGGCCCGTACCATGTCCGGTTCTGTTGAACAGACGACGCAGCAGGTGGCCATGTCGGCCGCTGCGTCCGGCCAGACATCCGCCAATGTACAGACCGTGGCTGCCGCAACAGAAGAATTGGCCTCCTCCAGCCAGGAAATCGGCCGACAGGTCGCAGAAAGCGCCAGGATCGCCGGCAGTGCCGTCGGGGAGGTACGCCAGGCCGGCACGACCGTGGAAACCCTGGCCGACGCTGCCCAGCGCATTGGCGAGGTGGTAAAGTTGATTACCGACATTGCCAGCCAGACCAACCTGCTGGCGCTGAACGCCACCATCGAGGCAGCCCGCGCCGGGGAAGCCGGCAAGGGCTTCGCCGTGGTGGCCAGCGAAGTGAAAAATCTGGCCGGGCAGACGGCGCGGGCCACAGACGATATTTCCAGTCAGGTTGCCCAGATCCAATCAGCAACGAACGGCGTTGTCTCCGCGATTGGCGATATCGAATCCACCATCCGGCGGGTTAGCGAGATTTCCACCACCATTGCTTCCGCCGTGGAAGAACAGGGGGCTGCCACGGCGGAAATTGCCCGCAATGTGCAGCAGGCTGCCCATGGGTCGCAGCAAATTTCCAGCGGCTTGATCGAGGTTAAGCAAGCTGCCGAAGATACCGGTGCCGCCGCAGGGAATGTGCTGACCGCATCGGGCAAACTGGCCCGTGATGCAGAAGAGCTGCGGCGTGAAATCGGTCAGTTCCTGGCCGATATCCGCGAAGCGTAAATGTCAGCGGACAGGCACCGGCTTGTAGACGGTGCCTGTCCGACCGTCAGGGGTTTTGGGCTTTCGCCTCGTGGGAGTTCAAGGTCCGTTCGATGTTCAACCCTACCGTCAAGCCGCCGGCAACAAGGCCCGGCTCTTTGCCGGAGAGGGCGAAACTGACCTGGATGCTGAACTGGCTGGTCGATTCATCGAAACTGATATCATCGATGAAGATGCTATCAGACCCTTTGGGCACCGTTTGGCTGAATTTCGCCTCATCCGCCTGCCAAAGATCAGTGGGCAGCGGGTCGGCAGCCCAAGTGATGCCGGCATTGTCAAACAGTTGCAACTCCACCACCGCCCCGTTGGAAGCAGCACGCAGACGCGCCAGCATGGCCGATAGAGGATGGTCCCGCACGGCCTGTACCAACGGGTGCGCCATGGTTGCACGGTACGTCTGATACAGCCGGTCGCGTTCGATGATCTGCGGGACCGACAGGCCGGCACCGGCTTGCCCCGCGTTCAGCATGGCAGGCAGCAAGCCCGGTTCTGCCAACACCCTCTCTTGAATCTGCCGGGCAGTGGCCAAAACCGCCCGGCGTTCCGCGGGGGAAAGGGTCATGCTGCCCGAAGGGCACATCGCAATTTCTCGGTTGAAACGATCCAGAAATCCCGGATGCGTATCGAGAAAGGCGTTGGAGAAATAGACGCCCAACGGCATGTAACGTTCAAAGGCAACGGCCAATGTCGCCGGGTCGACACCAGCCTCCTTCCAGGCGATGTGCAATTCTGCCTCGTCCACCAGCACAGCATCCACCCGGTTGGCCGCCAGCATTCGAAGCAATTGTACGGTGGAACGGGCCGACCCGCTCATGTTAGCGCCTTGGTCCTCCAACCATTTCAACTGGTTGGACCCCAGCACCGCCGCCACACGCCGATCTTTCTCCTGGGCGAAGCGCATGGGTTTCACGCCTGTCAGCGTCACCCAGACCCAACGTTCCAGCGCCAGCGGCAGGGAAAGATGACCATTGCCGTCATTATCGAAATCCGGCGCCACAGAAAAGAGACCCTGGGCAGTGCCATTGCGCACCAGTTCCCGCGCCCGCAACCAGGGCGCAAGGTCAACTTCATAGCGCTGGTTCAACCGCCGCATCACACAGGAAAGTGTGCGCATGGAGCTGCCATCCAGGGCCCCATCCACCATTTCCTGGTAAGGCGGGGCAATGTTGGTCAGAAACTGCAGAACATCCGAGGCGGACGCCGGCGACATGGCGGCAAGGCTTGTCGAGAAAGCCACCAGCAGGCGCAGGGCCCTTCCGGCCATGCCCATGATCACTCCCCATTTGGTCCGGTCTGATCGCCGGTTCTTTGCAGGAGTGATTCTATTCCCACCCGGACCGGCTGGAAATCTATCCAGAAGGTCCGGGCGAGGCTCTACAAGGCTCAGTCAGTAAACTTGTTGTTCTTTGGGAAACCATTGGGCGGCAACTTGCCCGGCGTGCCGCGGAAGGCCACCCAGCCGGACAGTTCCGGCATGGCCACGGTGCGTACCCGCCCTTCCGTACCGCCCAGCTTCCAGCTCAACCCGTCAGCGAGATTGAACAGCTTCAAGTCGGACAGGCTGGCATCCTTGTATTTTTGCAAGGCGACGCCTTTGCCACGCGCCAGCAGCGGCACTTCCTCCAGCTTGAACACCAGCAGGCGGCGGTTATTGCCGATCACGGCCACGGCATCGCCTTCCACCGGCACGGCCATCACGGCGGTGGAGCCGTCGCCCGTATTCAGTACCTGCTTACCGGCACGGGTCTGCGCCACCACATCGTCGGCTTCCACCTGGAAGCCGCGCCCGTCGCTGGCCGCCACCAGCAGGCGCATACCGGGCCGGTGGCGCAACATGCCGACAATCTCGGCCTCACCCAGATCGATCATCAGGCGCACCGGTTCGCCAAAGCCACGGCCACGCGGCAGCTTGTCGGCCCCCAGCGTGTAGAATTTGCCGTTGCTGGCGAAAATCAGCAGCTTGTCCACCGTCTCCGCATGAAGGACGAAACCTTCCTTGTCGCCTTCCTTATATTTGGTCTCGGCCGTCTCGGTCGGGCCCAGATGCTTGGACACCGCCCTGATCCAGCCCTTTTCCGACAGGAAGATGGTCAGCGGCTCCCGCTCGATCATGGCTTCCACGGGCACGGCCAGATCGGTCGGGGCTTCGCCGATCTCTGTCCGCCGTTCGCCCAAGGCGGTGGAACGGCCGAATTTCTTGTCCATCTGCTGCACTTCCGTGCGGATGGCCTTCCAGCGCTTGCCCTCATCCTCCAGCAGGCTGGCCAGCGTGGCCCGCTCCGCCGCCAGGGCATCATGCTCCTTCTTGATCTCGAACTCTTCCAGCCGGCGCAGGCTGCGCAGCCGCATGTTCAAGATGGCCTCAGCCTGCACATCGCTGAGGCTGAAGGTACGCATTAGTTCCTTTTTGGGCTCATCCTCTTCCCGGATGATGCGGATCACCTCATCCAGGTTCAGATAGGCAATCAGATAACCGCCCAGCACTTCCAGCCGATGGTCGATTTCCCCCAGCCGGTGGCGGGAGCGGCGGATCAGCACTTCCTGGCGGTGATCCAGGAAAGCCTTCAACACCTCGTGCAGATTCATGACACGGGGGATCAGCCCGCCATCCAGCACGTTCATATTCAGGCTGAAGCGGGTTTCCAGATCCGTGTTGCGGAACAATTGTTCCATCATCACGGCCGGATCGACATTCCGGCTCTTCGGGATCAGGACAAGCCGGATATCTTCGGCCGACTCGTCGCGCACATCTTCCAGCAGCGGCAGCTTCCGCTCTGCCAGCAGTTCGGCGATCTTTTCCACCAGGCGCGATTTCTGCACCTGATAGGGGATTTGCGTCACCACCACCTGCCAGGTGCCCTGGCCCAGCATTTCCTTGGTCCAGCGCGCCCGGGTGCGGAAGGCCCCGCGCCCGGTGCGATAGGCCTCGATGATGTTGGCGCGGCTTTCCACCAGCACGCCGCCGGTGGGGAAATCCGGGCCGCGTACCCAGCTCACCAGCTCATCCACCGTCACCGGGCGGCGCTTTTCCGGCACGGGCAGCAATTCCCGCTCGATGATCAGGTTCAAGGCGCCGCAGATTTCGCCGACATTATGCGGCGGAATGCTGGTGGCCATACCGACCGCAATACCCGCCGAACCATTGGCCAGCAGGTTGGGGAAGGCCGCCGGCAGAACGATCGGTTCCTCGCCATCCCCGTCATAGGTGGGGCGGAAATCGGTGGCGTCCTCCTCGATCCCCTGCATCAGGGCCTTGGCCACCTCGGTCAGCTTGGCCTCGGTATATCGCATGGCGGCGGCGTTATCGCCGTCGATATTGCCGAAATTGCCCTGGCCTTCCACCAGCGGGTAACGGCTGGCGAAATCCTGCGCCAGCCGTACCAGCGCGTCATAGACGGACTGGTCACCATGGGGGTGGAACTTACCGATCACATCGCCGACCACGCGGGCCGATTTCTTCGGCATCGTGTTCGGGTCCAGCTTCAACTGGCTCATCGCGAACAGAATGCGGCGATGCACAGGCTTCAACCCGTCGCGCACGTCGGGCAGCGAGCGGGAGACGATGGTGGATAGCGCGTAGGACAGATAGCGCTCGCCCAATGCATCGGCGAGGCGCTTGTCCACGATCTCAAAAGCGGCGTCGGTCATGCGCCATCCATACCAGATATGATTTGCTGACGGGTATAGCGTTCTACGAAGCGCCGCCGGGCCGGCGGCAGATCGACATGGCGCTGGGCGAAGACAAAACGTTCCAGGAAATAGCCTGTCAGGTCCAGCCCCTGCTTTACCTCCGCCGGCCCACCGGCGGAAAGCCCAAGGAGAAAGGGCGGAAGCGGCAGCAGCTTGTCCTTGAACGGCTCCGCCGCACTGGTGCTGACGGCGCGGCCGGTACGCGGGCTGACATGGGTGAGCGTTTCGTTACCCAGCGCCCCCAACTCCCGCCCCGTGGCGGCGCAGCGGGAAAAATCCAGGCCGAATCCAGCCTCCTCCAGCAGCCCCACCTCCCACCGGACATAGACCTCCGCCCAGACATCCAACAGCAGCGTATCGAATAGCGCCAGCGTGGCATCATAGAGGGCGGGGTGTGGTTCACGTTCCGGCAGAATCGTGTCGACCAGGGCGCAAGCTGAGATCAAACAGGCCAGCCGGTCTGGTTCATCCAACAACGGAGCGGCGGTGGCGCGTTCCAGTTCCAGCGCATAATGACCCAACTGGTCGGACAAGCGGGCCCGCCAATGCGCGGCAACACGGGCACCAGGCTCCAGGGTGGCGCGCTGGCGGCTGGACTGGCCGCCATGTACCAAGCCTGCATGGCGGCCATGGTCACGCGTCAGCAACACCACCAGGGCGGCCGTCTCCCCGTGGGGACGTGCGGAGAGCATGATCGCATGGTCAGTCCATTCCATGGTCGCCAGTTTAATATAAATCTGAACAAAAGCGAACATGCGTGGATATGGCCTTGATGAATGGTATAATATCTTTATCCAAACTCATTCTCCTGGCTTGAATCCTTGCCAAACCCTACAGAAGACACAATGGCTCAACGCTATATGCTGGCCGCGTTCGCCAGCGGTGAAGCCATATGGGATTGGGATCTGACGACAGATCGGCTGTTCCTATCACCTGGATTCCGGGTCTTCCTGCCTGTACCCGTCGACGGTCAGGAACTCTCGCTGGCCTATTGGTTTGCCCAGGTCCACCCCGACGACCTGCCCTGGCTGGAAGCCACCCTGCGGTCGCCTGACTGGTTGGCCGGGCGCCGGTTGGTCATTGAACATCGGGTGCGCAATCCCAAAGGGGGGTGGACTTGGTTGATGCTGCGCGGTGCCGCCCAGGCCGGGCCGGATGGCTGCGTCAACCGGCTGATCGGCACCGCCATTGATATTACCGAGCGCAAGCAGGCAGAAGAGAAGCTGCGCTTGTCGGAAGAACGGCTGGCCCTGGCGGCAGCCGCCACCAATGACGGGCTCTATGACTGGGATCTGCGCACCGACCGTCTCTATTATGCTCCCCGCTGGAAGGCCCTGATCGGCCATACGGAAGAAGAAATCGGCGACGGGCCGGAGGAATGGTTGAACCGGGTGCATCCGGAAGACCTGATCTGGCTGCAGGCGACGCTGGATGCCCAGGTATCGGCCGGCGCCAAACCTTTCCAAATTGAATATCGCATCCAACATGCCAGCATTGGTTGGCGCTGGATGCTGTGTCGGGGCATCGCGGTGATGGATGCATCGGGGGAACCGCTGCGCCTTGTCGGCTCCCAATCCGACATTACCGACCGCAAGGTGGCCGAGGAGCAGCTCCGCATCAGCGAGGAACGCTATGCCCTGGCCGCCCAGGGCGCCAATGACGGGTTGTGGGACTGGCGGATCAGCGAAGGCGATGTTTATTACTCCCCCCGCTGGTCCGACATGCTGGGCCTGCCCTATGGCGAATGGACTGGCACGATCGAGGATTGGTTTGCCCTGATCCATGCCAGCGATCTGCCAGGCCTGCGTGCTGCCTTCTCCGTGCACCTGTCCGGCGGGACGGAGCATCTGGAACAAGAGGTACGAATCCGCCACGATAGCGGGGGGGAACTGTGGGTCTTGATCCGGGGTGTGGCCATCCGCGATGCGCTGGGCGATGCTGTCCGCATGGCCGGGTCGATGACCGACATCACCGAGCGCAAACGCGCCGAACAACAGATCCTGTTCGATGCCTTTCATGATGGCTTGACCAGTCTGCCCAACCGTTCCTTGCTGCTGGACCGTATCAGCCAGACATTGGGCCGCCGGCGCCGGCCGGATGACCCACCCTGTGCCGTCATCCTGTTCGATCTGGATCATTTCAAGCGGGTCAATGACAGTCTGGGCCCATTGGCGGGGGACGAGGTTCTGCGCCTGCTGGGCCAGCGGCTGGAACGCGAAAGACGGGCCGGCGACACGGTGGCCCGCATCTCTGCCGACGAATATGCCGTGCTGATGGATGGGGTGGTCGATGTGAAGGCGGCCTTGTCCGCCGCCACCCGGCTGGCCGACCGCATTGCCGAACCGTTGCAACTGGCCAGCGGCGAACGGGTGGTGTTGACGGCATCGGGGGGCATCGCCATGTCCCATACCGGCTATGGTCAGGCCGCCGACATGCTGCGTGATGCCAGCTTGGCCATGTTCCGCGCCAAGGGCGATGGCCGCAACCGCGTGGAAATGTTCGATGATGCGCTGCGGGACCGCGCCATGTCACGCCTGCGGACCGAGGCAGACCTGCGACAGGCGGCCGATTTACAGCAACTATCCCTGCATTACCAACCCATCGTCCGCCTGTCCGACGGCAGCATTGCCGGTTTCGAAGCCCTGATTCGCTGGAACCACCCGGAACGCGGCATGATCGCGCCGTCGGAATTCGTGCCGCTGGCCGAGGATACCGGCCTGATCCTGCAGATCGGCCGCTGGGCCCTGGAAGAGGCAACGCAGCAGCTTGCCCGTTGGCAGAAGGCACATGGCAGCGGGCTGTTCATGAGCGTCAATGTCTCCGGCCGGCAAATGCTGGATGATGATATTGTCGGCCATGTCCGCGCCGCCCTGACCCACTCCGGCATCGCCCCCGACACATTGAAGCTGGAGATCACCGAAAGCCTGTTGATGGATGATCCCGCCCGCGTGGTTTCCCTGATGCAGCAAATCCGCGATCTGGGCGTCGGCCTGTCGTTGGATGATTTCGGCACCGGCTATTCCAGCCTCTCCTATCTGCACCGCTATCCGGTCGGCACCTTGAAGATCGACCGCGCCTTCGTGCATGGCACGGGGGAGAATGACCGGCGGGAAGAAATTTCCCGCATCATCCTGTTGCTGGCCAAAAGCCTGGATATGGATGTGGTGGCCGAAGGGATTGAGACGGCAGGGGAGGTGAAATTCCTGCGCGGTCTGGAATGCCGTTATGGCCAGGGCTTCTATTTCTCCCGCCCCCAGCCGGCCGGGGTGGCGGAGGCCCTGCTCTCCTTGCAAAGCCTGCCAAAAGCGTAAGCGACGTGCTACCGCCGCAGCCAATGCGCTTCCGGCGGACGGCGATGTTCCCAGCCCTCACGTTCCAGTTCCGGCCGGCCCTCCTCCGTCGCCGGATATCCCAGGCAGAGATAGCCGACCAGCCGCCATCCCGTCGGCACATCCAGCAGCGCCGTCACGGTGTCGGGGTCCAGGATGGAGACCCAGCCCAGACCCACCCCGTGGGCGCGGGCCGAGAGCCAGAGGGTGAAGATGGACATGGCGGCGGAATACAGCACGGTTTCCGGCATGGTGCGCCGGCCCAGCCCATGGCCCTGTTCGGGATCGGTTTCGGCAAACACGGCCAGATGGACCGGCGCCTCCACCAGACCCGCCAGTTTCAACCTTGCATAATCGGACCCGCGCCCGCTCTGTGCCTGCACGGCCAGTGCGTCGGCATTGGCATGGCGGAAATCATCGATCACCGCCTGCCGCCGGGCCGCATCCTCCACAATGACAAAGCGCCAGGGCTCCGACAGACCGACGCTGGGTGCCAGGCAGGCATCGGCCAGAAGTTTCTCCAGCAATCCGTCGGGCAGCGGGTCTTTCTTGAAATGGCGCACATCGCGGCGCCAACGCAAAAGCTGGCGGAACCGGTCGCGGAATTCGGCATCGAAATCCGGCATTAGGCGCGCCCCTTCTCAACCATAAAGTTGTTTGGCCCGGGTCTCGAAGGCGGCGACCATACGCTTCACCGCCTCATTGAACAGGGCACCGATGATGGTCTGCAGCATCTTATTGCGGAATTCGAAATCCACATAAAAATCGACGATGCAACCCAACTCATGCGGCTCGAACACCCAGTGATTGTTGAGGTGGTGGAACGGCCCCTCGACATATTCGACATGGATGGACAGCTTCTCCGGGTCCAGCGTCACCTTGCTGGTGAATTTTTCCCGGATCAGCTTGAAACCGATCACCAGATCGGCCCAGATCAGCCGTTCCTGCCGCTTGCGGATGCGGCAGGCCACAGCCCAGGGCAGGAATTCCGGATAACGCTCCACGTCAGCGACAAGATCATAGAGCTGTTGCGGCGTGTAGGGCAGTACACGCCGCTCGGCATGGGTCGGCATCTCTCTGGCGCTCCGTTCGATCCCGCCTTACAGCGACGCCTGACCGGTTGCCAGGGCAACAATGTTGATGGCGGGCGCTTGCGCTGCCAGCTTGGCTTCCCGCGCGGCCCGCAATTTCCGGAAATCATCCCCGGCATGATAGGAACTACGGGTCAGCGGGCTGGACGACACCATCAGGAAACCCTTGCCACGGGCAATGGTTTCATAAGACGCGAATTCTTCCGGCGTGACAAAACGATCCACCGCCGCATGTTTGGGCGTCGGTGCCAGATATTGGCCGATGGTCAGGAAGTCGACGTCGGCAGCGCGCAGATCATCCATCACCTGCCCCACCTCTTCCTTCGTCTCCCCCAGACCGACCATGACGCCGGACTTGGTGAAGATGGAGGGATCAACCTCTTTCACCCGCTGCAACAGGGCCAGCGAGGTGAAATAGCGCGCCCCCGGCCGGATGGTCGGGTACAGGCGCGGCACGGTTTCCAGATTATGGTTGAACACATCCGGCCGCGCCTCGGCCACCAGTTCCACCGCGCCCGGCTTGCGCATGAAATCGGGCGTCAGGATCTCGATGGTGGTCTTCGGCGCGGTCTGGCGGATGGCGCGGATGGTGCGGGCGAAATGGTCGGCACCACCATCGGGCAGATCGTCACGATCCACCGAGGTGATGACGACATGTTCCAGATCCAGCCCGCCCACGGCTTCCGCCACCTTTTCCGGCTCGTGCGGATCCAGCGCCAGCGGCTTGCCGGTGGCGACATTGCAGAAGGCGCAGGCGCGGGTGCAGATGGCACCCAGAATCATGAAGGTGGCGTGCTTCTTCTTCCAGCATTCACCGATATTCGGGCAGGCCGCCTCTTCGCACACGGTGTGCAGCTTCAGACCACGCATCAGATCGCGGGTTTCCGCATATTCGCGGCTGGTCGGCGCCTTCACGCGCAGCCATTCCGGCTTGCGCAGGATCGGGTTGTCCGGACGGTGCGCCTTTTCGGGGTGGCGGACGCGGGGTTCTTCGATCGTCATGGCCCTGACCTTGGGAATTGCCTTGACCTCCAAGATAAGATGTCAGGGCGTGGGAACCAAGGCTGCTGTGCCGCCACCCTCCCCCGCAGGCTTTGCAGGGCCAACGGCTTGGGGTGTCAGGGCGATCTCGGCCAGCAGCGCCAGATGGTCGGACCCGAAAGGCGGCAGACGGCGGACATTGGCCGCCGACACACCAGCACCACCCAATATGTGATCTATGGGGATACCGGTAAAAATCAACGGACCAGACGGCCAAGTGGGGCCGGTCCGGGCGATACGGGTGATGCCAGTCCGTTGTTCCAGCTTGCGGACCAGAGGTGACCAGGGGGCGGAATTAAAATCACCCGTCACCAGCACCGGTGGCGGCAGGGTGGGAAGATAACGTGCCAGCCAGTCCCCTTCCTGGGCCTGGAACACCGGATCAAACGGCTGGGCCAGATGGGTGGCAACCAGGGTGAAATCCCCCGCCGGGTGATGCACCCGCACGGCCAGCGTGGCCGGCACCCCCTTGGCGTCATACCAGGGGCTGTGCTGTCCCAGCAGGGTCAGTGGCCAGCGGGACAGGATCAGATTGGCGCAATTGGCTGGCGAACAATCCATACGATAGGGCCAATGTCCTGCAAGCGCCGGCACCCAGGGTTCACCCTGCCCATGAAAAGCTTCCAGCATGACGGCGATGTCTGGCTTTTTCCGGTTCACCATCGCCGCGATGGCTTCGGTCGTCGGGTTACGGTTCCAGATATTGGCGTGCAGCAAGGTGAAGTGCTGGGCGGCCGGCGGGGGCACACTCCGGTCCAACGTTAAAAACGTGGGCAGCAGATAGAATAGATTGAGAGCGCCAATCAGGCAGAAAACAAGTACCGCCAAAAACCGCCGCAAAGGCAGGGCCAGCATCAGCAAACCAATGGAAAGCCAGGCAAAACCGATACGCAGATGTTCAAGGGGGGCCAATTGCGGCGTTACAGACTCACCCCAGATGGGGAGACTGGCAACGCCGAGCAAAATGCCGATTACTCCCAACATGCCGCTCAAGAAATGATGCCTGACGCGCATCAGCCACACCCTTAGCTCAACCGAACCCCGGCTTCCCTCCATAGCAGCAGATCGCACCACAGCCCAGGAAGATAATTCCCCGCACAAGGAGCTATCCACACCCAACCCGAAGACATAGGTACAAAGTCTTATTCAGTGATCCTGATTCTTGAATTGCGAACCTTCAGATTTTTATCCTATATATGCCAAGCCGATATCGGCAAATATTCTTATAATGAGGAAACAAAATGTCGACCTTCACCACGGTGCTGGATTATGGTGCAGATGCCACGGGCAGCAATGATAGCACCACCCAGATTCAAAACTGCATCAACAACCAGGGGACCATCATCATCCCCGATGGGAATTATCGGATCGATGGGAAAATCACGGTTCATTCTGGCAAAGCCGTCAAGGCTTATGGTGGCGCCAGGCTGTTCCGCCCCGCAGGCAGTACGAACACCGATGCCCTGGTTCTGTTGCGGGATAACTATTCCCAATGGGATGGCGGTAATATTGAGACCCTGACCAACCACCCCAATGGCATTGTGCAACTGGGTCATGAGAATGCGACCACCAGCAACTGGAATTCGCTTTACTGGAAATTCCAGAATGTGAATTTGATCGGCAAGCAGGCCGCAGGAAATGTTGGGATTTACATCCCAAATTCCCAGGTTACGCTGGGAAGCTCCTACGCCAACTATTTTGGCGCTGTGGAAAATGTCTCCATCCTCAACAGCGATGTGGGTGTCTTCCTGCCGGAAATCTCCAACGCGCATCATTTCTCCAATGTCAGCTTCTGGAACATGATGTCGGCCGCTTATAAGCTCCGCGGGGTTTACGCCTGCAGCGTCTTCGGCGGCTTCCTGCATACCAGTCTTAACGGCGTGATTGGCGTCTGGCTGATGAACCGGACGGTCGGCACCGACCATCACTCTGAATCCAATAGCTTCTATGGGTTCGGTATTGAACCGGGCGGTGCAAGCTCCCGGGCTCTGGTCATTGAAAGTGCGTGCGCCCGCAACGATATCAATATCTCCGATAACACTGCCAGCGGCAGCACGATCGGCAACTTGAACAACAATATCAACACCAAGGCCCAGCTGGTTTTCCGCGGCGGTCAGTATAATGATGTCAGCGTCATTGACAGCTTGGTGGTGCGGCCGGGGGCTGTGCAGCGGCAGCAGAATCGTTTGACCAAGAGCTATAATGGCACGGTCGCTGAAGCCACAACCGCCACAGCAGCCAACGTCACCCTCAATAGCGGCCGCTACAGCGCCATCGTGCAGGTTACGGTGACGGGCCGGAGTGCGGCTGGCCTTCCCAACGGTGGCGGTCTCGGCACCTTTGCGATTACCCGGGTCGATGGGGGGGTCTCGGTGACTGAATTGTCACGCAATAACAGTGGCTCCGGCGTCATTCTGCAGCCCTGCATCACCAGCGGCAATACCGTATCGGTCCGTGTCAGCGGCTTCAACAATGGCACCGGAACAAGCTATAATTATACCGCTGAGGTGTCGGTCGTGGTGGAGAATTTTGACGCCATTACCCTGAGCTGATCACCGATCAGTAAAGCGCGCCATCCCTGGCGTTTCCATTGGAGCGCCAGGGATGTACCCTGTCAGCCGTCAATGCCGCAGGTCTCTCGCCTCACCTTGAAGCCATTTTCGGTTGACCGGAAACAGCGCCGGCGCGCAAGCTGGCTTGCTATCAATGAAGTTGACTGGGGCGCGCCAAAGCAGAGGACCCGCTGGAGAGAGGATCAAAATGCGGATCATTGCGCGGATGTGGATTTTGATCCCATGCATGGTCTTGGGATGCCTTTTGTCCGCCTGCTCCGTCGTCGGCACCGCCGCCTCCGTTACCGGCAGCGTGGTGGGCACGGCGGTGGATGTGACCACGACGGCTGTCAGCACAACGGCCGATGTGGTGACAAGCCCCGTGCGGGACTGAAATAGCAGCGCCAATAAAAAGGGCGGCCACAAGGGCCGCCCTTTCCACACTGCACGATAACCGCACGGATCAGTAATGGATGGCGCGGCCATAGGCGGCCAGCACCGACTCATGCATCATTTCCGACAGCGTCGGATGCGGGAAGACGGTGTGCATGAACTCGGCTTCCGTCAGTTCCGCCGTCTTGCCGATGGTGTAGCCCTGGATCAGCTCGGTCACTTCCGCACCGATCATATGGGCACCCAGCAGCTCGCCGGTCTTGGCGTCGAACACGGTCTTGACCAGACCTTCCGGCTCGCCCAGCGCGATGGCCTTGCCATTGCCGATGAAGGGGAAACGGCCAACCTTCACCTCATGCCCGGCAGCCTTGGCCTTGGCTTCCGTCAGGCCGACAGAGGCGACCTGCGGGAAGGAATAGGTGCAGCCGGGGATGTTGGACTTGTCCATCGTGTGGACATGCGGCAGGCCAGCAATCTTCTCCACGCAGATGATGCCTTCATGGCTGGCCTTGTGCGCCAGCCATGGGGCACCGGCCACGTCACCGATGGCATAAACACCCGGCTCGTCCGTGCGGCCATAGCCGTCATTGACGATGTGGCCGCGGTCCAGCTTGACCTTGGTATTTTCCAGGCCCAGCCCTTCAGTGTTGGCGACAATGCCAACGGCAGAGATGATGCGGTCAACCGTGACCGTCTCCACCTTGCCAGCGACATCGATATGGGCCGTCACGCTGTCGGCATGGCGGTCCAGCTTCACGACCTTGGCGCCGGTCTTGATCTTGATGCCCTGCTTGGTAAAGGCCTTGGCGGCCAGTCCGCTGATTTCCTCGTCTTCCACCGGCAGGATGCGGTCCAGCACCTCAACCAGGGTCACGTCCACGCCCATGGCCTTGTAGAAGCAGGCAAATTCCACGCCGATGGCACCGGTGCCGATGACCAGCATCGATTTCGGCGTGGCGGTCGGCACCATGGCTTCCTTATAGGTCCAGACCAGCTTGCCATCGGGCTCCAGGCCCGGCAACACGCGGGCACGGGCACCGGTGGCGATGATGATGTGCTTGGCCTCAGCGTCGGTCACCTTGCCATCCTTGGCGGTGACGGCGATCTTGCCCTTGCCCAGCAGCTTGGCCGAGCCGTCCAGGACGGTGACCTTGTTCTTCTTCAGCAGGCCCTTGACGCCAGCGGAAAGCTGGTTGGCCACGCCGCGCGAGCGCTTGACGATGGCTTCCACATCCAGCGTCACCTTGCCTTCGACCTTGATGCCGTAAGCCTGGGAATGCTGGATGTAATGCGCGATCTCCGCAGAGCGCAGCAGCGCCTTGGTCGGGATGCAGCCCCAGTTCAGGCAGATGCCGCCCAGATGCTCACGCTCCACCACGGCAGTCTTCATGCCCAACTGGGCGGCGCGGATGGCGGCAACATAGCCGCCGGGGCCAGCACCGATGACGATGAGGTCGAAATTCTCGGCCATGATCTTGGTCCTTCGTGTCAGGGCACGGGGGCCGTTGATGGGAGGCGACGTGCCTCGACCAACCGAACTGCCCCACCTCCGTCATCCCGGCGGAGGCCGGGATCCAGGGGCCACAAGCCCAACGTTTCAGCAGCTTTGATCGGAAAAACCCTACCGTGGTGCTCTTGGCCCCTGGATCCCGGCCTCCGCCGGGATGACGGTAGAGAGAAGCAGGAATAGGGTGGAAGCCATCGGCCCCCACCCCTCCCACATCACAGCATCAGGGTGATCGGGTCTTCGATCAGGCCCTTCAGCAGCTTCAGGAACTCCGCACCCACGGCACCATCGACCGAACGATGGTCAACCGTCAGGGTCAGGGACATGACGGTGGCAATCGCCAGCGCGTCGCCCTTGACCACCGGGCGCTTCTCACCCGCACCAACTGACAGAATGCAGCTCTGCGGCGGGTTGATGATGGAGGTGAAGCTCTTGATGCCGAACATGCCCAGGTTGGACACGGAGAAGGTGCCGCCCTGGAACTCTTCCGGCTTCAGCTTGCCTTCCTTGGCCTTCTTCGCCAGTTCCTTGACCTCGGCGGAGATGGTGGCCAGGCCCTTGCGGTCGGCGTTCTTCACGATGGGGGTGATCAGACCGCCATCAGTGGAAACGGCGACGGAAACGTCGACATTCTCATACTGAAGAATGCCATCCTCGTGCCAGGACACGTTGGCCGCCGGATACTTGGCGAGCGCAATGGCCACCGCCTTGACCACGAAATCGTTGACGGAGATCTTCTCCCCCGACTTCGCGTTCAGTTCGGCGCGCAGCTTCAGCAGGTTGTCGATTTCGCAATCAACAGCCAGGCCAAAGTGCGGGATGGTCTGCCAGGCTTCGGTCAGGCGCTTGGCGATGGTCTTGCGCATCCCGCTGTTGGGCAGAACCTTGTATTTCATGCCCAGCTTGTCGGCCAATGCCTTGGCATCCACACCCTTCGGTGCAGCGGCCACGGGGGCCGGGGCTGCCGCCGGGGCGGCGGCGACCGGGGCGGCGGCGGCGGGTGCCGCAGCGGCCTTGGGCGCACCACCCTTCAGGGCTGCTTCCACATCGGCCTTGACGATACGGCCATGCGGGCCGGTACCGGCCACGGCCTTCAGGTCCAGACCACCCTGGGACGCCAGACGGCGGGCCAGCGGGCTGGCGAAGACGCGATCACCAGAGGCCGCAGCAGCCGGGGCTGCCGGGGCGGCGGCGGCCGCAACCGGGGCCGGGGCAGCAGCAGCAGCGGGAGCCGCAGCAGCAGCCGAGGCAGCGGCTGCCTTGGGGGCGGCGGACAGGGCGGATGCATCCTCCCCATCTTCCAGGATGATGGCGATGCGGGTATTCACCGCCACGCCATCGGTCCCCTCGGCTACCAGGATCTTGCCCAGCGTGCCCTCGTCCACGGCCTCCACTTCCATGGTGGCCTTGTCGGTTTCGATTTCGGCCAGCACGTCGCCGGACTTGACCTTATCGCCTTCCTTTTTCACCCACTTCGCCAGCTTGCCTTCCGTCATGGTCGGCGAGAGCGCGGGCATCAGGATATCAACGGGCATCTTAAAGCCTCCCTCTGCCTTATTTGCGGTAGGTGACGGACTTGACGGCGGCCACGACATCGTCGGGCTGCGGCAGGGCCAGCTTCTCCAGGTTCGCCGCGTAAGGCAGCGGCACATCCTTGGCGCAGACGCGGACCACCGGCGCATCCAGATAATCGAAGGCGTGTTCCATCATGACAGCGGCCATTTCGGAACCGATGCCGGCGAACGGCCAGCTTTCCTCGACCGAAACCAGACGGTTGGTCTTCTTCACGCTCTCGACAATCGTGTCCACGTCCAGCGGACGGATGGAGCGCAGGTTGATCACCTCCGCGCTGATCCCTTCCGCCGCCAGCTTCTCCGCCGCGGCCAGGGCATGGCCGACGCAGATGGAGTAGGCAACGATGGTCACGTCGGTGCCGGCGCGCTCGATCTTCGCCTTGCCGATGGGCAGGATGAAGTCCGGATCGGTCGGCACGTCGAAGCTGTGCCCGTACATGATCTCGTTCTCAAGGAACACGACCGGGTTCGGGTCACGGATGGCGGCGCGCAGCAGACCCTTGGCGTCAGCAGCGCTGTAGGGCGCCAGAACCTTCAGGCCCGGCACGTGGGCGTACCAGGAGGCATAGCACTGGCTGTGCTGGGCACCCACGCGGGCGGCGGCACCGTTGGGGCCGCGGAACACGATGGGGCAGCCCATCTGACCGCCGGACATGTACAGCGTCTTGGCGGCAGAGTTGATGATATGGTCGATGGCCTGCATCGAGAAGTTCATGGTCATGAACTCCACGATCGGGCGCAGACCGCCGAAAGCGGCACCGACGGCCAGACCGGCAAAACCATGCTCAGTGATCGGGGTATCGATCACGCGCTTGGCGCCGAATTCCTGCAGCAGCCCCTGAGAGATCTTGTAGGCGCCCTGGTATTCGGCGACCTCTTCACCCATCAGCAGCACGGTTTCGTCACGGCGCATTTCCTCGGCCATGGCGTCGCGCAGGGCTTCGCGGACGGTCTGGGTCTTGACCTCCTTGAAGAACCGATCCTCGTCGCTGGCCGGGCTCTTGGCCTGGGCCGGCACCGGGGCGGGTGCAGCGGCGGGGGCCGGGGCAGCCGCTTCGGCGGGCTTGGCCGCAACGGGGGCCGGGGCGGGCGCGGCATCCGCGCTCTCACCCTCTTCGCCGATGCTGGCGATGGGGGTGTTGACGGCGACGTTTTCCGTGCCTTCCGGCACCAGGATCTTCAGCAGCGTGCCTTCATCGACGGCTTCCACTTCCATGGTCGCCTTGTCGGTTTCAATCTCGGCCAGAACGTCACCGCTCTTCACGGTGTCGCCTTCCTTCTTCAACCACTTGGCCAGCTTGCCTTCCGTCATGGTCGGCGACAGGGCCGGCATCAGGACCTGTACGGGCATATTCTATCCTCCGGTGACGGCAGATTTCAGGCTTCCACGAGAACATCCGTCCACAGTTCGGACGGATCGGGCTCGGGGCTGGTGGTGGCGAAATCGGCCGCCTCGGTGACGATATCCTTCACCTCACGATCGACGATCTTCAAGCTTTCCTCATCGGCATAGCCCTTTTCGAGCAGCAGCTTCTTGAGGTTGTCGATCGGATCGCTTTCCGACCGCATCTTGTTGACCTCTTCCTTCGTCCGGTACTTGGCCGGATCGGACATGGAATGGCCGCGATAGCGGTAGGTCTGCATTTCCAGGATCACCGGGCCGTTGCCGGCGCGGATATATTCAATGGCCTCATGGGCGGCGGCGCGGACTTCCAGCACATCCATGCCGTTGACCTGCTTGCCCGGAATGCCATAGGCGCTGCCGCGTTCAAACAACTCACCGGCCGAAGCGCGGGCCTGGGCGGTGCCCATGGCGTACTTGTTGTTCTCGATCACGAACAGGGTCGGCAGCTTCCACAGGGCGGCCATGTTGAAGGTCTCATAGACCTGGCCCTGGTTGATGGCACCGTCGCCCATGTAACAGGCGTTGAAGCCACCATCATTCAGATACTTGTGGGCAAAGCCCAGGCCGGCGCCGATCGGCACCTGTGCGGCAACGATACCATGGCCGCCGTAGAATTTCTTCTCCCGGCTGAACATGTGCATGGAGCCGCCCTTGCCCTTGGAGTAGCCGCCGGCACGGCCGGTCAGCTCCGCCATCACGCCCTTGCTCTCCATGCCGCAGGCCAGCATATGGCCATGGTCACGGTAGCTGGTGATGACGCTGTCGGCAGGGGTCATGCAGGACTGGATACCGACGACAACCGCTTCCTGGCCGATATACAGGTGGCAGAAACCACCGATCAGGCCCATGCCGTAAAGCTGACCCGCCTTTTCTTCAAAACGGCGGATCAGCAGCATTTCGCGGTAGTAGCGAACAAGATCTTCCTTGCTCGGCAGGGTCGGGGCTTCGGGGGCCGCTGAACGGGTGGTGCGGCGCTTCGTGACTGCCACTGGCTCCTCCCAAAAATGAGATGGGGCGCAATACGCCATTCGCATTGCGTCTGCGAAACAACAGGTAACCCCCATCGCCGCTGATAGCAAGCACGTGTGCGCTGCAATATACTGTTTTATTTGAGAAATTTACCCTTAACCTAAATCAGGCTAATTCGCCTGATATCAGCCACTTACCGACCTTGGTCGGGGGTGGAACGGGCCGGTTCCGGCGTGCCCTGCGTAGATTGCGTGGCAGCACGTCGCGGAAGCAGGATGATCAACTCATCCGGGTGGGAATAGTTGAGTACTGCACGCGCCCGTTCTTCCAGCAGATCGGGGTCCAGATTGTCCCGGCGCAGCATGTCGGCGCGGCGCTCCATCTCCTGCTTCTCCGCACTCACCTGCGCCAGGGTGGCGCTGGCTTCGGCGACCTGATCCTGCAGGCGCGTCAGCGCCACCAGCCCGCGATCACCATGCACGGTGTGATAGGCGAAATAGCCGACCACGCAGACGCCAACCAGCGGCCCCACGATCTGACGGAGGGCACGGATGGCGGCTTTGCGGAGTGTGTAGAGCATCGACATGGCAGAGATGGAATCACAGGGCCGAACAAAGGGTCAAATGGAATTTCGTGACATAAGCGGAATTGATGTTGTTACTATATTCACCGTTAGAAAGAATCGGGCGAACCCGAAACGACCCGGGCCAATCATATCACCACCCGCACCCAAAAAAGTATGTGCGGAAAAATAAATCAGCCGAACTTGAACGCATCGCGGCCTGGATAGACGGTAGCACGGGTCGCGGCCATCGTATCACTGTGGAAAAGCAAGGGTTTGCTGAAGGGAATGATGGAACAGAGAATCAAACTACCCAGGAGCAATTCAAGCCGGCGCCCCATCAAAAGCCAGCACGAACTTTTTTGCATCAATAGCTTCATACAATGGCACGCTCACACGTTTCGAAGCCAATATCGCTTGATTGACCGCCCGGACCCGCCTGACGGCATCATCCGAACGGGCCGCTCAACCTGCTGGATAGAAGTTGCAGATGCACCCTGGTGTAGTGATTGGGCCCGAGATGTGTACTCTTGTGCAACGCCTGAAGAACGATATAGGCCAATGGCGTCACCAATCAGCTCGGGCGCTCACAGCTCGCCCGATTCAACATTTTCAAAGAGTTTTGTCGGGATTTTAAAAGAAAAATTAGAGAAGAAAACATACGAACCAGTTTTTAAAAAATTTGGCACTGGTTACTTAATATTATGCATTCTATATCCGCTCTTCAGTGATAGCACAATTAAAGTAATGAGAAGCGAATGGAAAAAATCTATATGCGATAATCAGGGATATTTTCGAAGCGTATTTTTTACATTTCCACATTTGACCAAGCCACACTTCTGGCGCTGGTCACTTTAAAGCTGACGAAAAAAGGCGGCCCCTTAGGACCGCCCTTTCTCAACTCGACATTCAATCGTCGATTAGCCGCGCTTCAGCGCATCGCGGCCCGGATAAACGGCAGCGCCGCCCAGACCTTCCTCGATGCGGATCAACTGGTTGTACTTGGCAATCCGGTCCGAACGGGACAGGGAGCCGGTCTTGATCTGACCGCAATTGGTGGCCACGGCCAGATCGGCGATGGTGCTGTCTTCGGTCTCGCCGGAACGGTGCGACAGAACGGCGGTGTAGCCAGCATTCTGGGCGATGCGCACGGCTTCCAGCGTTTCCGTCAGGGTGCCGATCTGGTTGACCTTCACCAGGATGGAATTGCCGACACCCTTCTTGATGCCGTCGGTCAGGCGGGCCGGGTTGGTGACGAACAGATCGTCGCCGACCAGTTGCACCTTGGAACCGATGGTGTCGGTCAGCAGCTTCCAGCCTTCCCAATCATCCTCGGCCATGCCGTCTTCGATGGAAACGATCGGGTACTTGGACACCAGATCGGCCCAGTAGGCGACCATTTCCGCCGGGGTCAGGCTCTTGCCTTCGCCTTCCAGCTCGTACTTGCCGTTCTTGAAGAACTCGGTGGAAGCGGCATCCAGCGCCAGCAGCACATTCTCACCGGCCTTGTAACCGGCATCGGCAATGGCGGCGACGATGAAGTCCAGCGCGTCGGTGGCCGACGACAGGTTGGGGGCGAAACCACCCTCATCACCCACGGCGGTGTTGTGGCCGGCGGCCTTCAGCTTCTTCTTCAGGGCGTGGAAAATTTCCGCGCCCACGCGGATGCCGTCGGTCACCGTTTCGGCGCCCACCGGCATGATCATGAATTCCTGAATGTCGATCGGGTTGTCGGCATGGGCGCCGCCATTGATGATGTTCATCATCGGCACCGGCAGGATGCGGGCATTGGCACCACCGACATAGCGGTAGAGCGGCAGGTCCAGCTCATCCGCCGAGGCCTTGGCCACGGCCAGCGACACGCCCAGAATGGCGTTGGCACCCAGGCGGGCCTTGTTCGGCGTGCCGTCCAGATCGATCATGGCCTGATCGATGGCAACCTGATCGGTCGATTCCAATCCTGCCAGCGTGTCGAAAATCTCGCCATTCACGGATTCGACGGCGCGTTGCACGCCCTTGCCCAGATAGCGCGACTTGTCGCCGTCGCGCAGTTCCACTGCCTCATGCGCGCCGGTGGAGGCGCCCGACGGCACGGCGGCGCGCCCAAAGGCCCCCGACTCCAGCCGAACCTCAACCTCGATGGTCGGGTTGCCGCGGCTGTCCAGGATTTCGCGCGCGTGAATGTCGATGATGGCGGACATGGTGCCTCTCTCTTCCGTGGGCAGAAATGCCTTGCACCCGTGAAGGGTGCTTACAGGGTCAAGGGGATACCGCCAGAAGCCATCCGCAGACAAGCGACGCTTTCAGGGGGCCGGCTTTTGTGTCGCCCTGTCCTTGCCCACCGGGATGGTCGGCGGCAATTGCCGGCGCGCGCCCTTTACCCCGCCATAGAAGGCGGAAAGCTTGGTAAAATCCGCCTCCATGCTGGGCGTCGTCTCCACCGCTTCACCGATACGAATCGTGCGCGTCGCATAATCCAGCGCGACAGGTATGATCGGAACGCCGGCCTGCCGCGCAATATGCCAGAAGCCGGTCTTCCATCCTGCCCCCACTTTGGGCATCCTTGTACCTTCCGGCGCGACGCCGACCACCATGCGGTCAGCCGCCTTGATCGCCGCCACGCATTCACCCACCACGCCGCCCGCCGCCCGCCGGTCAACCGGCAGCACATCGCACCAGCGCATGATCGGTCCCAGCGGCCCCCGGAACAGGGTGTGCTTGCCCAGGATATGGATGCGCAGATCCGTCGCCAGGATCGTCGCCATGGCAATGATGAAATCATAGTTGGAGCTGTGGGGCGCTCCGATGGTGACGAACTTTTCCAAATCGGGAAAAGCCCCGCTCACCCGCCAGCCCAACAGACGCAGGGCCACACGGCCGACGAAACGGGAAACCGGGCCACCCCGCTGCGGAGAGCGGGGGCCCAGGGGCGGTATGGACATGGGTGCTGGATTCCTCAAACCATGGGCCGGGTCATGCGCCCGGACCTTTTATTTTCGGCCCATGGTTAAGGCCAGTGCTGCGGCTTTGTCAAAGCAGCGGAAGGTCACATTTGCAGCACGCGGCAGAAATCAGATGTGAACCGGGTTCGCCTTGGCGATCCGGTCAAACGCCAGCAACGTGGACAGCACGCCTTCCATCTGGTCCAGCGGCACCATGTTGGGGCCGTCGCTGGGGGCGCCATCGGGGTTCTCGTGGGTTTCCATGAACACGGCGGCAACCCCGATGGCGATGGCAGCACGCGCCAGCACCGGCACGAATTCCCGCTGGCCGCCGCTGCTGGTGCCCTGCCCGCCCGGCTGCTGCACCGAATGGGTGGCATCGAACACCACCGGGTAACCCGTCTGCGCCATGATCGGCAGGGAGCGCATGTCGCTGACCAGGGTGTTATAGCCGAAGCTGGCCCCGCGCTCGCACAGCAACACATTATGGTTGCCCGTCGAGGCGATCTTGGCGGCGACATTCTTCATGTCCCACGGCGCCAGGAACTGGCCTTTCTTCACATTGATCGGCTTGCCCGTTTCGCCGGCCGCCAGCAGCAGGTCGGTCTGGCGGCAAAGGAAGGCCGGTATCTGCAGCACATCGACGGCTTCCGCCACCGGCGCGCATTGATCGGCGCTGTGAATATCGGTCAGCACCGGGCAACCGAATTTCTCCCGGATTTCCGCCAGGATCGGCAAGGACTTGTCCATGCCCAAGCCGCGCTGGGCGGAAACCGAAGTGCGATTGGCCTTGTCAAAGCTGGTCTTATAGATCAGCCCGATCCCCAGCTTGCCCGTCAGTTCCGCCAGGGCCGCCGCCATGGTCAAGGCATGGTCGCGCGATTCAAGCTGGCAGGGGCCGGCGATCAGCACGAAGGGCTTGTCATTGGCAATGGAAAGCGGGCCGACTTTGACGGTGCGGTTCATGGAAATCTCCTTTGAACCCAATATGGGAAAGCAGGGGCCGAAAACCAGACAGCCGGGGAAAGGTTCCCCCCCCTGGTGGTAGAGTCCGTCCGGCAACTTCTTTTTCGTTTTCAGCCCTTTAACCGTCATTCCCGCGAAGGCGGGAATGACGGTAGTGAAGTGGCAGGGCTTCGAAAATCAGAATAACTTTCCGGACAGCTACTTAGATCCCAAGAACCAAGGGTCATATTCATGACCCTTGGTTGAGATCAAAGCGACAACCTCAAACCAGCCGGCTCTGTGCGATGGCGGCGGCGATGAAGCTGGTGAACAGCGGATGCGGGTCGAACGGCTTGGACTTCAGTTCCGGATGGAACTGCACGCCGATATACCAGGGGTGATTCGGCAGCTCCACGATCTCCGGCAGAATGCCGTCCGGCGACAGGCCGGAGAAGCTCAGGCCCGACTTCTCCAACTGTTCGCGGAAATTGATGTTCACTTCATAGCGGTGGCGATGGCGCTCGATGATATCGTCGCTGCCATAGATTTCGCGCACCTTGGAACCGGCGGTCAGGTGGCAGTTATAGCTGCCCAGGCGCATGGTGCCGCCCAGATCGCCGCCTTCCTGGCGCTTGACCAGTTGGTTGCCCTGTACCCATTCCGTCATCAGGCCAACAACGGCCGGGTCGGGCTTGCCGAATTCGGTGGAGCCGGCATGGGGCAGGCCCGCCATGTGGCGCGCCGCCTCGATCACCGCCATCTGCATCCCGAAGCAGATGCCGAAATAGGGGATATTATGCTCGCGGGCGAACTGGGCCGCGCGGATCTTGCCTTCCGTCCCGCGCTCCCCGAAACCACCGGGGACCAGAATGCCATGCACATGTTCCAGCCGCTGAATGGCATCGCCGCTTTCAAAGATTTCAGCGTCGATCCAGTCCAGCTTGACCTTAACATGGTTGGCGATGCCGCCATGGGTCAGCGCCTCGCCCAGCGACTTATAGGCATCCAGCAGGCTGGTATATTTGCCCACCACGGCGATGGTGACGGTGCCTTCCGGGTTGCGCACCCGGCGGACAATCTCTTCCCAGCGCGACAGGTCCGGCGTGCCCTCACAGGGCATACCGAAATATTTCAGCACCTGATTGTCGAACCCCTGTTCGTGATAGGAGATCGGCACCTGATAGATATTGTCCACATCCAATGCTGCGATGACGCGCTCTTTCTGGATGTTGCAGAACTGGGCGATCTTGCGCCGCTCATTCTCCGGAATGTCGCGGTCGGCACGGCAGAGCAGCATCTGCGGCTGAATACCGACAGACAGCAGCTCCTTCACGGAATGCTGGGTCGGCTTGGTCTTCAGCTCACCCGCCGCCGGAATGTACGGCACCAGGGTGACGTGGCAGAACAGCACCTTTTCCGGGCCGTAATCATTGCCGAACTGGCGGATGGCTTCCAGGAAGGGCAGCGATTCGATATCGCCGACGGTGCCACCCACCTCGCACAGCACGAAATCCTCACCATCCAGATCGGCGGCGATGAAATCCTTGATGGCGTCGGTGATGTGCGGGATCACCTGCACCGTAGCGCCCAGATAGTCACCCCGGCGTTCCTTGGCCAGCACGTTGGAATAGATGCGGCCGGTGGTGATATTGTCGGACTTGGTGGCGTGAACGCCGGTAAAGCGCTCGTAATGGCCCAGATCCAGGTCGGTTTCGGCACCGTCATCGGTGACGAAGACTTCGCCATGCTGATAGGGGCTCATGGTGCCGGGATCGACATTCAGGTACGGGTCCAGCTTGCGCAGGCGGACCTTGTAGCCGCGCGCCTGCAGCAGCGCGCCGAGTGCTGCGGAAGCCAAGCCCTTGCCAAGGGACGAAACCACACCGCCGGTGATGAAGATGAAGCGCGTCATGGAACCCTAACCTTACGTCCGTGCCGATGGTCCTGGGCCTTGCTGGCCCATCCGCAATCCGGGAACGGGCCGAACGGCCCAATAAATTGATCATCCGGGGCCGTGTGCCCCGTACTCCACCATATTCATGCCCTAACGGAAAGAGGCGGCATTTCCGCCGCCTCTTCACCTATCCGTCAGGCTAAAGCCACGCCGGTGGCGCCGGCCTTACTGGCCGACGGGAACCGTGGGCTGAGCCGGGGCGGCGGGCGCAGTGCTGGCCGGCTGCTCGGCGGCGGGCGCCGGCAGACGATCGAACATGCTGCTGCTGCTGCCACCCTTGGTGCCGGCCATAATCGCCAGGATCAGGCTGGTGCAGAAAAATACCGCCGCCAGAATGGCGGTGGTGCGGGTCAGCAGATTGGCGCTGCCACGGGCGGTCATGAAACCGCCCATCGTGCCGCCCCCAATCCCCAGGCCACCGCCCTCGGATTTCTGCACCAGTACAACGCCGATCAACGCGACCGTGATCAGCAGATGCACCACCAGGACTACCGTTTGCATCCGCAATTCCCCAGAGACATTTCCATCATGACGCAGACACCACCATGTGCCCATAGAAGCGGCCGGCCGCCCCCTGAGGGGAGCAGCCGGCGCTGCAACGTCATGAAACTCGCCGCCTGTTTAACCGCTCACGCCGCGACATGCCAGAGCGAAGTGTCAGAGGCAGGATTGCGCAATGGACCAGAACTCATCCGCCTTCAGGCTGGCACCGCCAACCAGCGCGCCATCCACATCGGCCACGGCCAAGATTTCGGCGGCATTGCTGGCCTTGACCGATCCACCATAGAGAATGCGCACCCGCTCCGGCTGTTCCACCAGCCCCGTCAGGGTGCGTCGGATGGTGGCGTGCATGGCTGCAATGTCGGCAATCGTCGGGGTGCGGCCGGTGCCGATGGCCCAGAGCGGTTCATAGGCCACCACCAGATTATCGGCATTGGCACCGGCGGGGATGGAGCCCGTGACATGGGCAATCACCACCGATTCCGCCTGCCCGGCATCGCGCTCCGGTTCCGTTTCGCCCACGCAGACGATGGCGGTCAGGCCGGCGCGGAGTGCTGCGGCGGCCTTGGCCTTCACCAGCGCATCGGTTTCCCCGTGATTCTGCCGGCGCTCCGAATGGCCGACAATCACGAAACGGGCCCCCAGATCAGCCAGCATTTCAGCGGCGATATCGCCGGTATGGGCGCCCTGCGCGTCGGCATGGCAATCCTGCCCGCCCACCAGAACCGCGCTGTCGGCAACGGCGCGGGTCACCGTTTCCACCAGGGTCGCCGGCGGGCAGAGCAACAGGTCGAATCGCGGATGCGGGGCAGCCCCCACCTTTTCCGCCAACGCCTGGGCCAGGGCAAAGCCGTCCTGCCGAAGGCAATGCATCTTCCAATTGCCGGCGATCAGATAACGATCGGTCATTTCAAGATCCTCACTTATTATGGGGACCGGGCAGACCGGCCCCTTTATTCGGCTTTTGCCGTTTTGTGACACCCGGTTTACCAGTCTGGGGCTTGAAACGCCATGCGAGGCAAATCGGCTACGCCCATGTTTCCCCCAGGCTTGCCGCCGACGCCCCCCTTCCCTATGATGCCCCGCTTCCCGGTCACCATACCGGGGCGGCGGTTGCGCGATCCTGCGTGCCGCTCCTTACGGAAACCATGCGTCAGCCTCCATGCTCCAGATCATCCGCAGCACCGCCGGCTCCTGGGTCGTCAAGATCCTGTTCGTCGTCCTGATCATCAGCTTTGCCGTCTGGGGTATTGGCGACATCACGCGCGGCGTGCAAACCGGCGTCGCCAAGGTGGGCGACACCAACATCACCCCGCAGGAACTGGACCGCGAGTTCAAGTCTGAGATCAATCGCCTGCGGCAGGTGATGGGGCCGGACTTCAATGAAACCAAGGCCCGCCAACTGGGTCTGGTGGATCGGGCGCTGGAACAGTTGATCCAGCGCACCTTGCTGCTGAAGGCGGCAGAGGATGCCGGCATCCGCATCGCCGACCAGACCGTGGTGGACATGGTTTCCAAGGTGCCGGCCTTCAAGAACGGGCTGGGCCAGTTCGATCCGGCGCTGATGCGCGCCCTGCTGGCCCAGAATGGCTATACCGAGCATGGCTTTGCCGAGCAGGTGCGGGCCGATCTGGCGCAGGGTGACATTGCCGGCGCCGTCACCGCCGGCACGACCGTGCCCCGCGCCCTGGCCGAACAATTGTTCCGCTATCGGGAGGAGGCACGGCGTTTCGATCTGGTGACCATCCCCAACACCGCCATGCCGGACGCCCCCGCCCCAGAAGAGGCGGTGCTGGCCCAGTTCCACCAGGACAAGGCCGTGCGCTACACGGCACCGGAATATCGTGACCTGACCATCGGTCTGATCGAAGCCTCGGCCCTGTCCAAGGAAATCCAGGTCAGCGATGAACAGCGCCAGGAATATTACGACGCCCACCAGGCTGACTATGTGACGGCTGAGCGCCGGACCCTGACCCAGATCGTCTTCCCGGACAAAGCCGCTGCCGACAAGGCGCTGGCCGCCATCCAGGGCGGCAAGACACTGGAGCAGGTGGCCAAGGACGCCAAGCAGGAAGCCGTGAAGCTGGAGGATGTGCTAAAGGCCGACCTGCCGGCGGAACTGGCCGAACCGGTCTTCACCGCCGAACAGGGCAAGCCCGTCGGCCCGGTGGAAAGCGCGTTTGGTTTCCACGTCGCCCTGGTCAGCACCATCAAGGCCGGAGGTACCCGCACCCTGGCTGAGGTGAAGGACGAGGTGACCGCCAAGGTCCGTCAGGAAAAATCCATCGACAAGCTCTATGAGGCATCGACCAAGCTGGAAGATGCACTGGCAAACGGCACCCCGGTGGCCGATGCCGTGAAGGAATTCGGTGGCCGCACCATCAAGCTGGAAGGCGTGGACAACCAGGGCAAGGACAAGAAGGGCGTGGTGAAGACCGATGGCCTGCCGACAGCGGAAGCCATTCTGACCAACGCCTTCTCCCTGCCCGAAGGCCAGAATGGCAGCGTGGCGGAGGCTGGCAATGATGCCTTCTATGTCGTGCATGTCGATGCCGTCACCCCCTCGGCCGTGAAGCCGCTGGCGGAGGTGAAGGGCCAGGTTCTGGCCGATTGGCAGGCCGAGCAGAAGGCCGCCGCCGCCAAGAAGAAGGCTGACGAAGTGGCCGAGAAGCTGCGCACCGGGGCTACGCCCAAGGATGCCGCCGCCGGCATCACCGGTGCCCTGGTCCAGCGCAGTGAGCCGATGCGCCGCGCCGGTGGCCCCAACCTCTCCCTGCCGGCCAGCCTGTTTGAACCCATGTTCGCCGCCAAGCCCGACACGGTTGCGGTGGGGGCCAGCAGCAGCGGCCAGGTGGTGGCCAAGCTGGTGGAAATCATCCCCGCCGATCCGTCGCTGGTGCAGGCTGCCACGGCCATCAACATGCTGAGCAGCAATATGGCGGAAGCCATGGCCTCGGACCTGATGCTGCAATATCTGGCTGGTCTGCGGGCGCGCTACGGCGTCACCATCAACCGGTCGGTCATCGACACCATGTATCGCCCGCAGGAGTAAGCGGCCGTGCGCACCTTCCCCGACGAAAGCGCCTTTATCCGTACCTACGAATCCGGCCAGGCCCAGGTTCTGTGGACGCGACTGGTCAGCGACCTGGACACGCCTGTCTCCGCCATGCTGAAGCTGGGGCGCGGTCGCGCCAACTGCTTCCTGCTGGAATCGGTGACGGGCGGGTCGGTGCGCGGCCGCTATTCCCTGATCGGTCTGAAGCCTGATCTGATCTGGCGCTGCCGGGGTACGGCGTCGGAGATCAACCGCAACGCCGCAGCCGATCCCGACAGCTTCACCCCCTGCCAGGGTGACCCGCTGAAGGTGCTGGCCGCCTTGCTGGACGAATCGCGCATCGACCTGCCGGCGGAATTGCCGCCCATGTCGGCCGGGCTGTTCGGCTATCTGGGCTATGACATGGTCCGGCTGATGGAACGGCTGCCGGACAGCAACCCCAATGAGCTGAATGTCGAAGACAGCATCATGATCCGCCCGACGGTCATGGCCATTTTCGACGGGATCGAGAATGTGGTGACGGTGGTGACACCGGTACGGCCGATGGCCGGCCTGTCCGCCGCCGATGCCTATGCCGCTGCCCGTACCCTGCTGACGGAAACCGTGGCCGACCTGGAAGGGCCGGTTCCCGCTGCGCATGAGACGACGTTGGAGGTGACGGCGCTGCCGGCCCCCAGCTCCAACACGGCGGTGCAGGAATATTACGGCATCGTGGAGAAGGCGAAGGAATATATCCGCGCCGGCGACATCTTCCAGGTCGTGCCCAGCCAGCGTTTCTCCGTACCCTTCGCTCTGCCGCCCTTTGCGCTATACCGGGCGCTGCGCCGGCTGAACCCGTCGCCCTTCATGTTCTTCCTGGATTTCGGGCACCTGTCGGTGGTGGGTTCCAGCCCTGAAATCCTGGTGCGGCTGCGGGACGATACTGTCACCATCCGCCCCATCGCCGGCACAAGGCGGCGTGGCAAGGATGCGGCGGAGGATAAGGCCCTGGCCGCCGACCTGCTGTCCGATCCCAAGGAACTGGCCGAACATCTGATGCTGCTGGATCTGGGCCGCAATGATGTGGGCCGGGTGGCGCAGACCGGCACCGTGACGGTGACGGAAAAATACACCATCGAATATTACTCCCACGTCATGCACATCGTCTCCAACGTGGAAGGCAAGCTGAACCCGAAATTCACGCCGATCGAGGCGCTGGTGGCTGGCTTCCCGGCGGGCACCGTGTCGGGCGCACCCAAGGTGCGGGCGATGGAGATCATCGACGAGCTGGAGAAGACGCGGCGCGGCATCTATGGCGGCTGCATCGGCTATTTCGCCGCCAATGGCAGCATGGATACCTGCATCGCGCTGCGCACCGCCGTGCTGAAGGACGGGGTGATGCATGTGCAGGCCGGTGGCGGCGTGGTGGCCGACAGCGACCCGGAGGCCGAATATCAGGAGACGGTGAACAAGGCCAAGGCCCTGTTCAAGGCCGCTGAGGAGGCTGTGCGCTTCGCCCAGGAACGGGGGGCGATCTGAATGGACGACGTGCCGGCAGAGGTGACGCCCCCTTCCCCGTCGCTGGACGCGTTGGTGCTGCTGTCGCCGCCGCATCTGGCGACGGCGGCTGCCCAGTTGCTGGCGGCGGCCAATCCGGATATCGCCCTTATCCTGGCGCATGATCTGGCCGGGCTCGATGCTGCCTTGACGATGCGGGAAGGCCAGCGGGTGCGGCTGATTACCGTCTGCTTTGGACAGGTGGTGCCGGGTGCGCTACTGGCACGCTGTGGGGCGGGCGCGGTTAACCTGCATCCGGGACCGCCGGAATATCCTGGCTCCGGTATCCTGCATCTGGCCCTCTATGAGGGGGCGGCCCATTTCGGCGCCACGGCGCACCTGATGCAACTACCCGTCGATTCAGGCCCCATTTTGGCGGTGGAACGTTTCGCCATCCCGGCCAATATCGGGTATCGCAGCCTTTCCGATCTGGCCCTGGGAGCTGTGCTGAACCTGCTGGAACGGCTGGCCCCGGCCTTGACCGGCCAGTTGCCGCCACCTTGCGGGGAAAGCTGGGCTGGCCGGCCGCACCGCCTGGTCGAGGTCATGGCCCTGGCCAAGCTGACGCCCTATATGCCGGTGGATGAGGTGCGGCGGCGCTGGCAGGCGTTCCGCGATGGACCGGAAAGCCCGCTCCATATGGATTTCCAGGGTCTGCCCCTGCATTACCGGGCGCCCGGCCGTATCAAGGGATGGTTCGATGGCATCTGGGATGGTCATGCCCATGGCTGGGCCTTTGATCCAACCGTAGCCGCACCGGTGCGGCTACGGTTGGTGGTAAATGACGGGGCTGGCGTGGAAACCACGGCCACCCTGCACCGCGTCGACGTCGCTGCCGCCGGGTATGGTGATGGGCAATGTGGCTTTGCCATTCCGCTGGAAGGGTTGCTGCCAACGGAAGGCGCAGCGCGCATCGACATTCTGCTGCCCGATGATGAATGGCGCCGCCTGCCCGGTGCGCCATTGGTGTTATAGGCAGAGCCATCTGCAAGACCCTGCCTATACCAATCCCCGTTGATCGTGACTGATCAAGGGGGATTTCGCGTTCCCTCATGCGCCGGGCGGCGGCGCCCGGCATAGGCGGAAGAGATTGGCCAAAAGCTCTCGGCTTATAGGCTCGGCATGGATTGGCCGAGGCGACCACCGATGCGGATCGACTCCGCACGCTTCGCCAGACCGGTGCGATCGTCTGTCTCCACGAATACGCCGCAAACCGTCACCGTCGCGTCATTCTCACCAGGTGAATAGCGCTCCCCGGGAATTTTGCGCAGCATCTTGTGGATGGCCGCTTCCTTCTTCATGCCGATAACGGTGTCATAATCACCGCACATGCCGGCATCCGTCTGATAGGCGGTACCGCCATTGAGGATCTGCAGGTCGGCCGTCGGGACATGGCAATGGGTACCGACCACCAAACTGGCGCGGCCATCCAGCACATGGCCCATGATCATTTTTTCTGAACTGGCCTCGCCATGGAAATCCATGATGACGGCATCCACCCCCGCCGGTCCCATGCGGGCACCGCCCAGTTGATGGATTCGCAGCAGCTTTTCCACCGGCGGGAACGGATCATCCAGCGGGTCCATGAAGACCCGACCCATGGCATTGATCACCATCACCTTGTGCCGGCCATTCTTGGCCGGCAGCACCGTATAGCCACGCCCCGGTGTGCCGTCGGGGAAATTGATCGGGCGAACAAGCTGCGGAATGCGGTCGATCTGGGACAGCAATTCCTTCTGGTCCCAGGCATGATTGCCCAGGGTCACACAATCCACCCCGGCGGCGAACAGCTCTTGCGCGATCTTGTCGGTAATGCCGAAGCCGCCTGCCGCATTCTCACCATTCACCACGATGAAATCGGGCTTCAGCTTCTCCCGCAGGGTGGGCAGATGCCGCAGCACCCCTTCCCGCCCGCTGCGACCAACAATATCACCAAGGAAAATCAACCGCATAAGAACAGTACCTTTCGTACCGCCGGTATTTTTATGGCTGGGTGGGGGCGAACCGGCTCACCCCCTTTTCCGTTACCAACCAGTCCAGCCGTTGATCATACGGGTCGCGCGGCACGCTGGGCACTTCCTGGCCCGCATAGGCGATACCCACCGCCACCACCGGCGCGCTGTCGCGCAGCACCGCCAGCGTGCGGTCATAGAAGCCGCCGCCATAGCCCAGCCGCCAGCCATCCCTATCAAAAGCCAGCAGCGGCACCAGCACGATGGAAGGCTGGGCCAGCGGTGCATCGGCCATCGGTTCCATGATGCGGAACGATCCCGGCACCAGCGGGTGACCGGGGCGCCAGAACCGGAACAGCAGCGGCCAGGCAACACCAGAGACGACGGGCAGACACACGCCATGCCCAGCCAGGCAGAGCATATCCAGTGTCGGGCGCAAATCCAGTTCATCCCCCTTGGCCCAATAGCCGGCCACCATGGCAGGAGCACCAGGGGAGAGTTGCGCCACAAGATCATGTACCCGCCCGGCCACCTGTTCCGCCGCATCACCTGCGGCGGTATAACAGGCCGCGCGGGTCACGCGGGCCACACGGCGCGCCTCCCGCTTTGCGGCGGTACTGGCCTCCACCTCCTCGGCAAGGGCCTGAGAGTCCATGGTGTCGGCGCTGTTGGACATGGGGAGAGCCTTGGCCTGGATGTCAAAACGGCCCCTCAACAACGGGGCCGTTTTGACAGGATCGGGGGGAAGGTGGCCACCTTGGCCGTTGGCGTAAGCCATCCCTCGTGACCTGCTCAAGCAGGTGGGAGCCATATACCGACACCACGGCGTCGGCAGGGACAGCCCCCAGAGGTAATGATTATCGGCCCCGGGGATAAAGCAGCCTGACGAACCAGGCAGCCAGCCTTCCTGATACCTAATCTAGGTGCGTTCGAGCCGCGCTGCAATGTCTTCTATGCGTTTTGCCAAACCATCGACAGCAGCAATCACCACCGCATCATCCGCCGGACGGGAAACCGGGGTGGGGGCAGCCGTTTGTGACAGGGCCGGCAAGGTCGCCACCGCCCCCCGCCGCTGCACCTCCGCACGTGCCTCCTGCAACTCATCGGCAAGCACCATGCAGGTGACCAACAGGTTCTGCACATCATTGCCACCGGCACCACCGGTGATCTCCCGCATCCTTGTATCGATATAAGCGGCCAGATCAGCGACCCGCTTTTCCTGCCCATCTTCGCAATTCAGCGAATGGCTGCGCCCATTCAGGGTAAAATCGACCCGCCGCATTTCAACCTTCCTCCAACATGCCCTGAAGGCCGTTAATCGCGGCATCCAGCCGGGCCCTTACAGCCCGCGCCTGATCCTGCGCCTTGCGCTCCCCATCGCGCGCCTGCTCCAACTCACGCGTCAACTGATCGCGCTGCTGCTGAAGCTGGTCCTTCTCCCCGGCCAGCCGGTCGGCGGTCGCTTTCAGCGTGGTCGTCCCTTCCGCCAAACGCATCGCCCCCTGCTGGGCCTGTTCCAACTCGCGCGCCAACTGGTCACGCTGCTGGCAAAGCTCGTCCTTCTCCCCGGCCAACCGGTCAGCAGTTCCTTTCAGGGTGATATTCTCTTCCGTCAAGCGCGTCGTCGTCTGCTGCGCCTGCTCCAGCTCCCGCGTCAACTGGTCGCGCTGCTGCTGAAGCTGGTCCTTCTCCCCGGCCAGGCGGTCGGCGGTCCCCTTCAGGGTGATATTCTCTTCCGTCGAACGCGTCGTTACCCGTCGGGACTCATCCCGCTCCAGGCTCAACCGACTGGTCTCTTCGGTCAGCCGGGCATTCTCCGTCTCCAGCCGGGTCCATTCGGCCAGCATGGTACTGTCCAGGGACGAGGCAGTGTCCAGCCGTTCCAGCCGTTTGGTCAGGGCCTTGTCCAGTTGGCCGATGGCCATATCCAGGCGCTGCAACGCGGTGGTCAGGCGATCCAATTGCGAAACTCTCTGAATATCTGAGGGAACGATGGCAGGTGCACAAATACGCCAGCGCCATCGCTTGGGTGGCGCTGCGGCGAACGATAGGGGTGTGGCCGGTCGCCGTCAATAACAGCCCCTGTCGCACCAGCGAAAGATCACCGACAGGGGGTGGTATCCGCCATGTCCTATTGAACAGCGGCCATGCTTGGCTAAGCCTTGACCCTTAAGGGTCGTTACCGCAATTTGCCGCCGTTCCAATGGGGCTTCAACCGCCGGACCGGGGTGGCTGGGGCCCTGCTTATTTCTGGTACGCGCTTCAAGACAATGGCGGCACCCGCCCAACGCATGGCGGGCACCCACATGAAAGGCCCTTCGCGCAATGTCCTCCGCACCGTCTGATCTGATCGAAGGCGTCTCGCACGCCGATCTCGCCAACGCCATCCGCGCGCTCTCCATGGACGCGGTGGAAGCCGCCAAGTCCGGGCACCCTGGTATGCCGATGGGCATGGCCGATGTGGCGACGGTGCTGTTCACGAAGTTCCTGAAGTTTGATCCCAAGCGCCCTAGCTGGGCTGACCGTGACCGTTTCGTGCTGTCGGCCGGCCATGGCTCCATGCTGCTGTACAGCCTGCTGCACCTGACGGGCTACGATGATTTCCCGCTGTCGGAGCTGAAGCGCTTCCGCCAGATCGGCTCGCGCACCGCCGGCCACCCGGAATATGGCTATGGTGGCGGGATTGAGACCACCACCGGCCCGCTGGGCCAGGGCATTGCCACCGCCGTCGGCATGGCCATGGCCGAACGCATCATGCATTCCCGCTTCGGCGATGATCTGGTGAACCACTTCACCTATGTCATCGCGTCGGACGGCGACCTGCAGGAAGGCATCAGCCACGAAGCCGCGTCGCTCGCCGGCCATCTGGCTCTGTCCAAGCTGATCGTGCTGTGGGACGACAACAAGATCAGCATCGACGGCGCTACCAGCGTCTCTTTCAGCGATGACAATCTGGCCCGTTTCCGCGCCTATAACTGGGATGTGCAGGAAATTGACGGCCATGACCCCAAGGCCATTGCCGCGGCGATCGAATATGCCCGCACGACCGAGGCGCCGTCGCTGATCGCCTGCCGCACCACCATCGGCTATGGCGCCCCGACCAAGGCCAACACCGCCTCCTCCCACGGCTCGCCGCTGGGTGCCAAGGAGATTGAGGGGGCGCGCGCCAACCTGAACTGGCCGCACGCCCCGTTCGAAATCCCCGAAGCCATTCTGAATGCCTGGCGCGCCCTGGGCAATCGTGGCGCGGTTGAGGCCGATGCCTGGGTGAAGCGTCTGGCCCGCAGCGAACAGCGTCTGGCCTTCAAGGCCGCCGTCTCCGGTGAGATCCCGGTGGAGGCACAGGCGGCCTTGCTGGCCCACAAGAAGGCTGTGATTGAGACCAAGCCGAACATCGCCACCCGCCTGGCCTCCGGCAATACGCTGGATGCGGTGGTGCCGCTGGTGCCGGAACTGATGGGCGGTTCCGCCGACCTGACCGGTTCCAACAATACCCGCGCCAAAGGTGCGGCCGGCGTGCAGAAGGACAATTGGTCCGGCCGCTATATCCATTATGGCATTCGTGAGCATGGCATGGCCGCCGCCATGAACGGCATGGCGCTGCATGGCGGCGTGATCCCGTTCTCCGGCACCTTCCTGTGCTTCTCCGATTATTGCCGCCCGGCCATCCGCCTGTCGGCGCTGATGAAGACCCGCGTCATCTATGTGATGACGCATGACAGCATCGGCCTGGGTGAAGATGGCCCGACCCACCAGCCGGTGGAGCATATGGCCGCCTTGCGCGCCATCCCAAACCTGCTGGTCTTCCGCCCCGGTGACGCGGTGGAAACGGCGGAAGCCTGGCAGATTGCGCTCGCCAGCCGCAACCGTCCGTCGGTGCTGGCGCTGACCCGCCAGAACCTGCCGACCCTGCGTCCGGACTATAGCGAAGAGAACCTGACCGCCAAGGGTGCCTATGTGCTGCGTGAGGCAGAGGGGGCGCGCAAGGTGACGCTGCTGGCCACCGGCTCGGAAGTGGCCCTGGCCGTGGAAGCCCGCGACCGGCTGCAGGCCGCCGGCATCGGCACCGCCGTCGTCTCCATGCCGTCCTGGGAACTGTTCGCTGAACAGCCCGACGAATACCGGGCGGAGGTGCTGGGCCGTGGCACGGTGCGCGTCGGCGTGGAAGCCATGGTGCGGCTGGGCTGGGACCGCTGGCTGGGTGAAGACGGTATCTTCATCGGGATGCCGGGCTTTGGCGAATCCGGTCCGTACCAGGAACTGTACAACCATTTCGGCATCACGGTGGACGCCATCGTCGTCGCCGCCAAGAGCCGGCTGTAACAGCCGGCCCTGACGGGACTGAGAAGAGTAACGGCGCCATGGGCAACCATGGCGCCGTTTGCTTTTATCCAAACCCCGATACCCTGTGACCAATCACCGGCATTCAATCGCGGCTTCCGGTATTGGCAACCTGTTAAAAGGCCACTTCCCGCGTGCGGGTCGCCGGTGCCTGTTGCAACCGGTCCAGATGGTGCACCACCTCCCTGGATGCCTTTTCCACGGCCGCGATCTCCCGCATTGCCCCTGGCAAGTCGCCCTTGTTGAACAGTTCGGCAGCACGGATGCCATGTTCATGGACCGCCTTGTGCGGCGCTTCCAGAGCTTGAAAGGAGGCGAGATCGCGAAATGGCAGGGAACCGGCGCCATAATACCATTGGCCAAGTCGACAGGTCTCATGCCGTGCCAGTTGATCGGGGCGCAGATGCTCCAGCCCCACCACCATATCCGCCAACCGCTTCTTCCACATAAAATGGTCGACCTTGGCGATTTTCAAGATCTTGTTGGGGATATCCAGTTGCATCATCTCGGCAAGCTGCCGCCCCAGCAACGTCTCCACCGCTTGTGTGGCCTCCACATTGCGCATGATGGAAGCGCTGTTTTCCTTCGCCTTGCCAGCGATGGTGGCCACCCCATGCGCCACTTCCTGCGCAGCGGCTGTCTGTTGCGTCAGGATACTGGCAATCTCCGCCATCCGTTCCGTCGTCGTATCCACACGCGCCGTTACATCATCGATGCGGGCCGTCACCTCATGCATCCGCTGCTGGCCCTGCTCCACGGCGCGTGTACCGGCTGCCATGGAAGCAACAATGGCCTGCATCTCCTCCCGCAACTCGGCCAAACGCAGACGGATATCCTCCGTGGCACGACCGGTCTGCGCGGCCAGATTCTTTACCTCCGACGCCACCACGGCAAAGCCCTTGCCGGCCTCCCCGGCACGCGCCGCCTCGATGGTGGCATTCAGCGCCAGCAGGTTGGTTTGGCTGGCGATCGCTTCGATACTGGCCAGAATGTCCTGGATGCGGTCGGATGCCTCCGACAATTCCTCCACCCGCCGTGCACTGTCGGCTACCGCACCGGCAATGGCCTCCATGCCTTGCACGGCTTCCCCCACAGCATGGCGGCCAACCTGGGCCACCTCATGCGCCTCCGCCGCCAGCCGGGCGACATCGCGGCTGCGGTCAGAAATCTCATGCACACCG
This sequence comes from Azospirillum sp. RU38E, assembly GCA_943370215.1. GTDB lineage: Bacteria > Pseudomonadota > Alphaproteobacteria > Azospirillales > Azospirillaceae > Niveispirillum. The sequence goes on along the minus strand of CALRQC020000030.1, from coordinate 4,567 downwards.
GCCACCGTCTCTTCGGTGGCCGCCGCGATGGCATGGGCCTGGCTATCCACTGCCCGCAACTGGCCCACCATCTCCGCATTGGCGATGGCAGCATCATTGAGGGAGGCCGCAGCATCAACCGTATGGTCCATCATGCTGCCGGCAATCTTGGCCTCACCATCGGATGGTCCGGCATGACCCGCCGTGAAAGCCACCAATAACGGATCAATCGCTTGCGTCAGCAGGCGCAGACCATCGGCTGCCTGACCGGGCCGCCAGCGATGGTGCAGGAAAAGCACCGTAGCCAGATCCGCCAGGAAGCGGGCGATTCCAACGGCAGCCAGGGTGGCCGTGCCACCCGCAGCGTGATACCGCGCCGCCAGCGCCCGCAGATCATCTGCTGTGGCGCCAAGCTGGAACACCTGGTTCAGCCCCTGGCGCAGGGAAGCGGTATCCGCAGCCGACGGCAACAGCGCCTTCGCCAAGTCCCCAACGCGATCACGCCAATCGATTCCCAACGACTCCAGCGAAAGGGTTTTGCCCTTCGTATTTTTATCCAACATTTCAACTGCCTGACTGTTGATTATTAGTGATTTTTATCAGGGTAACCGTCAGCCATGTCACTATGCAGAAGGCGGGTGCGGCAGCATGTCCAGAAATTGCCGTGTCACGGCCAGATCGGCGCGCTGGTTGTTGCGGCGGTCAGCCGCTTCCCAATCCTCGCCCCATCTCTCGATCTGGAAATTCTCATCCAGTTGGGCCAGATCGAATGTCTCTTCCGGCGTCAGCCTGCCATCGACAAAGGCCAGCGACAGCACCAGCGACCCGGTAATGCCGATGACATTCTGCAGCGCCGTCAGCCGCCAGGCGTCCAGCGCATCGATCCCCGCGCGCAGGGCGTTCAGCGCCTGGGGCGGCTGGGCAACGTGGATGATGCCGCTGGCCAGTCGCAGATTCGCATCATAGCGACGGGCCGCCCAATCCAGCAGCGGTTGCCAGAGTGCGACCTGGCGGGCCACCAGTTGCGGCGGCTCATCCGCCCGGTAGCAGAGCAGTTCGGAGCCGCCATATTCGGCCGATGCCGCCGCCACGTCCGGCATCCGGCCCACCACCCCGTCAAGGCAGGTGCTGGCCAACTGGGTCAGCGGCATGGTCTGGGGCTTCACCTCTTCCCCCTGGCCATGCCATTCATTGGCAATCGCCTCCGCCAGGGCCTGTGTGGGAAGGGTCAGCGGGTGTTTGGCAGGCGTGCGCAGCGGGCGGCCATCCAGGGCGATGCCCCAGCCACCATCGACCGCCTGCACCGTCACCTGCTTGTAAAAACGCTTCATCACGGCACCTTGTTTGCCAGAATATCGGCCAGGGCATCAGGCACCTGGGCATAATCATCCACCAACCGGTCGGCCCCGGCGGCGCGCAGTTCCGACAGGTCGTGATAGCCCCAGGCCACCCCAACCGACGCCACACGGGCATTGCGCGCCATCAGGATGTCGAACGTGGTGTCGCCGATCACCACGGTGCCCGCCGCATCGGCCCCGCTTTCGGCCAGCGCCTCATACACCATGTCCGGATGGGGCTTGCCGTTTACCCGGTCGCTGGTCTGCAGCGTCACAAAGCGATGGGCCAGATTGTGATGGGCCAGCGTGGCATCCAGCCCCCGCCGACTTTTGCCGGTGGCGATGCCCAGCAGGAAGCCCGCCGCCTCCAGCCGGTCCAGTGCCTCCAGCAGCCCGTCGAACAAAGGTTCCGGATGGGTGCCGGCCAGACGATTGCGATAGAAGGCCTGCTTATAGGCCTCGGCAATCGCCTGATGCAGGCTGGCATCCGACCCATCGGGTGCCAGCCGCGCCACCGCATCCACCAGCGGCAGACCGACCACGCGGCGGGTGGCCAGGGAGGGTGGCGGGGTCAGGCCCACGGCCTGGAACCCCGCCACCATGGCGGCCACGATGGCGTGCTGGCTGTCAACCAGCGTACCGTCACAATCAAAAAGGGCGAGCTTCAGCATCTTATCGGTCAGTCCAGTGCGGCGAACGGGTCTTCCTTCAGGTTGGCACTGAAGCCGAAATAATCCCAGGCCGGGCGCATATGCTCTGGTAGAGGTGCCGTCACATCGATCGTGCCGCCACGTGGATGCGGGATGATGATGCGGCGGGCGTGCAGGTGAAGCTGACGCTTCACATTGGCGCTACCTTCCAGAAAGGCCCCCTGGCCGGCATATTTGCCATCACCCAGCAAGGGCGTGCCGATGGCATTCATATGCACACGCAATTGGTGCGTGCGGCCGGTGCGCGGCCAGAGTGCCACAAAGGCCGCCTTGCGGTGGGCATGTTCCAGCACGGTGTAATAGGTCTGCGCCCGCTGGCCGTTCTTGGGATCGACCATCATGCGCTCGCCGCCGGCCCCCGGCTCCTTGGACAGCGACAGGTCGATGCGGCCCTGGTGCGGGTCGGGCACGCCCACGGTGATGGCCCAATAGATCTTGCGGGCATCGCGGCTGCGGAAGCTTTCCGTCAGCCGGGTGGCAGCAAAAGCGTTGCGGGCCAGTACCAGACAGCCGCTGGTATCCTTGTCCAGCCGGTGGACCAGCTTGGGCCGTTCCTTGGCATCGAATTTCAGCAGGTCCAGCATGGCGTCCAGATGCTTGGTCTGGCCAGTCCCCCCCTGCACCGCCAGGCCGGCGGCCTTGTCCAGCACGATGACATCGGCATCACGGAACAGCACCCGGCCCCGCAGGGCCGCAGCCTCCTTCTCGCTGAAGGCGGGCTGCCGGGTGGGGGCCTCATCCTCTGCCCCTTCAACCGGCGGGGCCACATCGGGCAGCGGCGGGATGCGCAGGGTCTGGCCGGGGGCAAGGCGGGTATTGGCATCCGCCCGCTTGCCATCCACCCGCACCTGTCCCGTGCGCAACAGCTTTTGCAGCGCGCCATGGCCGATCTGGGGGTAATGCCGCTTGAACCAGCGGTCGAGCCGGATATCCGCCTCGTCCTCCGTCACCAGCCTTGTTTCGACCACCTTGGCGGGGCCGCGCGCTTCATCGGCATCGCTCATGCCGTCACCATCCGTACCAGATAAAGACCGGCGAACAGGCCGCCGATCGACACAATCAAAGAGGCCAGCAGATAGAAGGCGGCCCCGCCCAGATCACCCCGTTCCAGCAACGTCGCCACATCCAGCGAGAAGGTGGAAAAGGTGGTGAAGCCGCCCAGGATGCCCACCGTCAGAAAGGCCCGCAACTCCGGCGATGGCGTCCAAAGATGCGCCATCAGCCCGACCAGCAGCCCCATGACCGTGGAACCGACGATATTGATCGCCAGCGTCGCCCAGGGAAAATCCGCCCCCAGCCATCGCCCCATGCCCTGGGCGGTGAGATAGCGCGCCACGGAGCCGAGCGCACCACCGAATGCAACATAGAGGACCATCTTCATGCGCCGACCCCGAAAATCCAGCCTTCACGCCGGGCGGTATCCGCATCCATCCAAGCCGGCGCCCAGGCGGACGGCTGGCGGGCAAGATGGCGCAACCCGGCGGCGCTGATCATGGCATCACCGATGTGATCGTCAAACCGATCCGGTAGTGACGCATCGGCATGGCAGCCATAGAAGGCCAGACCCGGTTCCAGAACCTTGCGCTCCACCACCTTGCGATTGCCGCCCAGCGCCTGTTTGCGGAACAGGGTGGGATAGATTTCCATCACCACGCTCTGCCCCGGCCCCGGCATTTCCCGCGGCCAGACGCAAAGCCCATCGCCCATCAGGCCGCGCAGGTGGCGCAACGTGCGCATCCCGGCCAGCGACGCCTTGCCCACCTGCTTGGCCGCCGCCGCCAGTTTGAACACCGACACCGGGGTACCGGCCCCGGTGTCGGCCGCCACCATCTCCACCCGCCGGCGCTTGGCAGACCCATCGCCCCAATGGGAAGGCGTCGGCCCGTTGATCCAGAAACTGGGGAACAGGCGCGGGTCCAGAACGGCGGCACCGGCGAAGGCATCGGCCCCACCCGCCGATGCCTCCTCCACCAGATCCCACAGGGCCGGCATGTCGGCAACATCCGGCACCCGCCCATCCAGATAGCCCTGGCCCGTCACCCAGGGCATGGCAAAGGCGAAATCGAACCCGGCCAGGATGCGCTTTCCCCCCGCCGCCTGATCGGCGATCCAGCGCGCCACCTCCAGCCGTTCCCAGAACCGGCCCTGCGGCTGGATGGGCCGAACCAGGCCGGCGGCATCGCAGGCGGCCATGGCCACCGAACGGGCCGGCTGTGCCCCCGTCCAGTCGATACCCAGGTAAAGATCGAATGGCATGACCAGATATTTACGTCCCGTGAAGAAAGCGGCGGGCAAGGCCATTGCCCTTTGCCGACAGGGTACCCATGATTTCGTCCAGACCAAGAGAGGGAAGAACCATCATGAGCATCTATGATTTTTCCGCCACCCTGCTGGATGGTAGCGAGGTAACGCTGGACCAGTGGCGTGACAAGGTGCTGCTGATCGTCAACACGGCCAGCAAATGCGGCTTCACCCCGCAATATCAGGGCCTTGAGACCCTTTACCGCGACCTGGGGCCGCGTGGTCTGGTGGTGCTGGGCT
>CALRQC020000029.1:0-83192 GCA_943370215.1 Azospirillum sp. RU38E | reverse complement strand
ATCCTGCCCCGCCCCCACATTCACCTTGGACGCAAAGCCCCGGTCGGCGATGGAGATGGCGAAGGTGCCTTGCACCTCCTCGCACGCCCGCACGCAGCGGGCGCAGACGATGCATTTACTGGGATCGAAGGTGAAATAGGGGTTGCTGGTATCCTTTTCCTGGCCCAGATGGGTTTCAACCTCATTGCCATAGCGCACTTCCCGCAGGCCCACGGCACCGGCCATATCCTGCAATTCACAATCGCCATTGGCGGCACAGGTCAGGCAATCCAGCGGATGGTCGGAGATATAAAGCTCCATCACCCCGCGCCGCAGCTTGGCCAGCTTCGGCGTCTGCGTCGCCACCTTCATGCCAGGGGCCACGGGCGTGGTGCAGGAAGCGGGCGTGCCGTTGCGCCCCTCAATCTCCACCAGGCAAAGCCGGCAGGAGCCATAGGCATCCAGCATGTCGGTGGCACAGAGTTTCGGCACCTGGATGCCAGCATCCATGGCCGCCCGCATCACCGATGTGCCTTCCGGCACGCTTATTTCCACCCCATCAATGGTCAGGCTGACCATGCTCTCCGACTTGGACCTGGGCGTGCCATAGTCGATCTCGTGGATCAAGGTCATGGGTTCCTCCGGGGGTGGAAAGGCCGATGGTTTGGCAAATAAATAACGTCATTCCGGCGCAGGCCGGGATCCAGATTCGTAGAGCAATGCGCCTGTGAGACTGGACCCCGGCCTGCGCCGGGGTGACGGTAGAAAGAGGGGGAGAGCGAGGGCTTCAGCCCCGCAACGGCAACAGGCGCAGCCGGGCGCGCTTGGGCTCCACCGTCACCAGCGCACCGGCTTCCAGATCGGGCGCCATCTGGCGCAGGGCCGCCACCAAAGCCGGGCCAATCGCCTCCGGTCGAACATCCTCGGCGCGGATTTGCACGACGCTGGGTTTGGCCCCGCCCGTCGCGGCCAGCATGGCGCTGAAATCCAGATCGTGGGTCAGCACGACCAGCCCATGGGCCGCCACATAGGCCATGATCTCCCGGTTGGGTGCCCCCATCGGTCCGATGCTGGACCAGTGCTGCGCCTCGATCCCCTCGGCCTGCAGAACCTGCACCCAGCGGGGGGCCAAGTTCATATCGATCAGCAGCTTCATGCCGACGCGAGGGTGATTTCGCGCTCCTCCGACCGCCAGGCGGCATAGCGCAGGGCCTGGAGGACGTCATCGCGCTCCAGATAAGGGTAATCGGCCAGGATGCTGTCGATCTCCTGGCCGGACGCGACCAGCCCGACCAACAGGCCCACCGTAACCCGCTTGCCCCGGATACAGGGCTTGCCACCCATGACACCCGGCTCCTGGGTGATCCGGTCCAATATCGGCATGATCCGACCTCTCTCGCACCAGTGCGGATAATGTGGGCCGGATTTGGCAAGGCTGCAAGAAGCATCACCGCCCCCTACTCCGCCGCCGCCGCATGACGCCGCCGGAAATCCTCCGGGTAATGGCGCACGGCACTCAACACCGGATAGGGGGTGAAGCCACCCAGCGCGCAGAGCGAGCCGAACTTCATCGTGGCGCAGAGATCTTCCAGCAGGGCCAGATTGGCATCGACATCGCGGCCCGCCATGATCTTTTCCACCACCTCCCGCCCCCGGGTGGAGCCGATGCGGCAGGGGGTGCATTTGCCGCAGGATTCAATGGCGCAGAATTCCATGGCAAAGCGCGCCTGCGCCGCCATATCCACGCTGTCATCAAACACCACAATCCCACCATGGCCGATCAGACCATCACGCTGGGCGAACGCCTCATAATCATAGGGCGTGTCGAACAGCATCGGCGGGAAATAGGCGCCCAGCGGGCCGCCGCACTGCACCGCCTTGACCGGGCGACCGGTGGCGGTGCCGTCGCCAATGCCTTCGACAATTTCGCCCAACGTCACGCCGAACGCCGTTTCATACAGCCCGCCATGGCGGACATTGCCGGCGATCTGGATCGGCATGGTGCCGCGCGACCGTCCCATGCCGAAATCGGCATAATAAGCAGCACCCTCGGCCAGGATCACCGGCACCGTGGCCAGCGAGATCAGGTTGTTGATCACGGTCGGCTGACCGAACAGGCCCTTATGCGCCGGCAGCGGCGGCTTGGCCCGCACTTGGCCGCGCTTACCCTCCAGGCTTTCCAGCAGGGCGGTTTCCTCCCCGCAGACATAGGCCCCGGCACCGACCCGCAATTCCAGATCGAACGTGACGCCGCTGCCCAGAATATCGGCCCCCAGCCGCCCGGTGCGGTAGGCTTCCGCAATGGCGACACGCATGGTGCGGTTGGCATGGGGATATTCGGAGCGGGAATAGATGTACCCCTTGGTCGCCCCCACGGCGATGCCGGCAATGCTCATGCCCTCGATCAGGCAGAAGGGGTCACCCTCCATGATCATCCGGTCGGCGAAGGTGCCGCTATCACCCTCATCAGCGTTGCAGACGATATATTTCTGCGGGGCCTTGGTGTCGGCCACCGTCTTCCATTTCACGCCAGTGGGAAAACCCGCCCCACCGCGACCGCGCAGACCGGATTTTGTCACCGTCTCCACAATGGCCGCCGGCCCAATCGCCAAGGCGTGGCGCAGCCCTTTGTAACCGCCCGTCGCCTCATAATCCGCCAGCGACAGCGGATCGACGATGCCGCAGCGGGCAAAGGTCAGCCGCGTCTGGCCCTTCAGCCAGGGATGATCCTCCATCCGGCCCAGCCGCAGCGGATGGGCACCGCCCAGCAGAAAGCCGGCATTGAACAGGCCCGGCACATCATGCGGATTGACCGGGCCATAGGCGATGCGGCCGGCGGGTGTTTCCACCTCCACCAGCGTTTCCAGCCAGAACAGCCCGCGCGAGCCGGTGCGGGTGATGCTGATCGGGGTGCCATCGGCGGCGGCGTGGCTAGCGATGGCCTTCACCACCCGCTCCGCCCCCACAGCCAATGCTGCTACGTCCTGCGGGATGAACAGCCGGATCGGCGATATCGGGGCGGTATTCATGCGCGCCGCGCCTCCTCAACAATGCCGGCCAGGCTTTCCGGGGTCAGCCTGCCATGCGGTTCGCCATCCACCAGGGCGGCGGGTGCGGTGGCGCAGAGGCCCAGGCAATAGACCGGTTCCACCGTCACCGACCCGTCCGGCGTGGTGCCGCCCCAATCAATGCCCAGCCGGCGCAGCAGATGGCTGGCCGTATGCTCCCCCTTCATGGACTGGCACGCCTCTGCCCGGCAGAGCTTCACCACATGGCGGCCGGCGGGATCATGGCGGAAATCATGATAGAAGGTGATGACGCCATGCACCTCCGCCCGTGACAGGTTCAGCGCATCCGCCAGCAGCGGCACCGCCGGTTCCGGCACATGGCCGAACTCTTCCTGCAGCGCGTGCAGGATCGGCAACAGGGCGCCCGGCATCTGGGCATGGTCAGCAATAATCGCTTCCGCCCGGAACGGATCCCAGGTGGGGCGATGGGACGCGCTTGGCATCGGGGGCTGCCTTTCGTCTCAACATCGTTTCAGTTGAGAGAAACAGAGCCTTGCACGCGTTTCAACATAGCTGTCCCATGCTGCGATAGAACATTTCTATCAATAACCCTCTGTCGATCCAGAAACCCGACGGGGCGGCCGTCACCCCGGGGCCGCCCCTGCAAAGCCGGCACTGGCGGTGCGGCTGGCTTTGCGCTATCCCCTGTGCCCAGCCAAACCGGTTTTGTTCTTGAGACGTGACATGACGAATTGCCATTGCGGCTCCGGCCGCGCCTTTGATGAATGCTGCGGTCCTTACCTCTCGGGGGCGGCTGTGCCGCCGACGCCGGAAGCGCTGATGCGCTCGCGTTACTCCGCCTTCGCCACGGCCAATGTCGCCTATCTGGGCGAAACCCTGCTGCCGGGCACGCAGGATGATTTCGACGCCGAACAGGTGACGGAATGGGCGAAGAACAGCCAGTGGACCGGGCTGGAAGTGCGCTCCACCGCCGATGGCAAGGACGCCAATGAAGCCTATGTCGAGTTCGTCGCCAAGTTCATCATGGATGGCAAGGAACTGATTCACCATGAAACCGGCCGCTTCCAGAAGCAGGATGGCCGTTGGTGGTATGTGGATGGCATCATGGGCCAGCGCCCGCGCACTGTTGTGAAGGTCGGTCGCAACGATCCCTGCATCTGCGGGTCGGGCAAAAAATACAAGAAGTGCTGCGGGGCTTGATGGTAAAAGGCACAGGGCAATCCCGTCTATGGACGGAATTGCCCTGTTGCTTTATGGTTGGAGATCTTGAGCAATAACAGCGAAAGATCGACCGCCAATGCCAAACCATATTTCAAAAATATTAAAGGGAGCCGGCTATATAGCCATTGTCTTCGGTATTCTTCTTCTTCTGACCTCGCTAAAAGAGCCCTTCACTGCGATCACTATTGGCATAAATGGCATTCTCGGTGGCGTGTTTTTTCTTGGCCTGTCTGCTATCATCGACCTGCTCATAGGCATCCGCTCCGATCTTGCACGTCCATCATCTCCATCTTGCGAGCATGATGATGGCAGGGTAGTTGAGCCCAATTCCCATGAACCATCGTGGCCGGATCGTTTTTATCTATATAAAAAATATCGAATCGATATTTATGGAGATGGTACGGCAACAGTCCGCAATACCAAGTTTGCATCTGAAGACGCTGCCAAAGCCTATATTGACAGCGTTACAATGATAGCGAAATCCTAACCCAACAGCCGTCTTCATCGCCAATTATCGCCCGTCTAAAAGGCGACTTTTAATAGGTCAAACCTATCATTCCGATCAGATCAATCGATTTCCCTATCGTCGGCGGTTCGGCCAGAATAACGGCCAATCAGACCTGTGATCGGGAGAGATCCAATGCAACAGCGTAAATCCGCTGAGAAAATTTTCCATGCCCTGCGTCAGCATGGGGCCGGCCTTGTGGCCAAAGGGGAACAGCTCATCATTGAAGGTTCAGCGCCGGCAGATATCTTGATGCAGGCGCATCGCCATCGGCGCACATTGCTGGCGATGGTGCGCATGAAAGCCTGACCTGCCCGGAACCCCCAAAGGATATCGTGCCGCAAGCCCCCTCCCCCCACCTGCCCGCCGGTCACCCGCCTGTAAAGACGCCGCGTGTCGGCGTATTGCTGATCAATCTCGGCACGCCGGAGGGCACCGATTACTGGTCGATGCGGCGCTATCTGTCGGAATTCCTCTCCGACCGCCGGGTGGTGGAGGTGCCGCGCCTGATCTGGCAGCCGATCCTGCAGGGCATCATCCTGACCTTCCGGCCGAAGAAAAGCGGCCATGCCTATGCCGGCATCTGGAACCGGGAACTGGATGAAAGTCCGCTGAAGACCCATACGCGCGAACAGGCGCTGCTGCTTTCCGCCGCCATGGCGGCCCGCCATGGCGATGGCGTGGTGGTGGAATGGGGGATGCGCTATGGCCACCCCTCCACCGCCGCCGCCCTGGAACGGCTGACGGCGGCAGGGTGCGAACGCATTCTGCTGTTCCCGCTCTATCCGCAATATAGCGCCACCACCACGGCGACAGCCTGCGATCAGGCCTTCCGTGCCCTGATGGCCATGCGCCGCCAGCCGGCGCTGCGCACCGTGCCGACATATCATGATGAGCCGGCCTATATCGGCGCGCTGGCCACCAGCGTGCGCGACCATCTGGCCGGGCTGGACTGGACGCCCGATCTGTTGATCACCAGCTTCCATGGCCTGCCCAAGGCCTATCTGGAAAAGGGCGATCCCTATCATTGCTATTGCCTGAAGACGGCCCGGCTGCTGTGCGAAGAACTGGGCTGGACAGCGGACAAGCTGCGCTTTGCCTTCCAGTCCCGCTTTGGCCGCACCGAATGGCTGCAGCCCTATCTGGAACCGATGGTGAAGGCCCTGCCGGAACAGGGTGTGAAGAACCTCGCCATCATGGCCCCCGCCTTTGTCAGCGACTGTGTGGAGACGCTGGAGGAGGTCAACCAGGGCATCCGGGAGACATTCCTTACCGCTGGGGGGCAGAATTTCACCTATATTCCCTGCCTGAACAGCAGCCCCGCCCATATCGAGCTGCTGGTCCGCCTGACCGAACGCGAATTGGGGGGCTGGGTATAGATCCCTCCCCCACACAACTTTGCGCCTGTCCAACCCGGCAAAAATGATCGTGCACCGCGTGCCATTCCATGGCACGCGGTTTGCTTTATAAAGTCCTGGTTGGAAAATTCTTCAGGCGAAAGAAACGATAATGGCCACGACGATCACTCTGCCGAACTATACCGGTCCGGTCAGCGGCCTGACGCCGCAGAGAATGGCAACGTTGACGGCCACCCAGATCCGATCGTTCGATCTGGAAGATATCGGTTCCCTGACAAAGCCCCAGATTGCTGCCATTTCTGTTAGGCAAATCAGTGGCTTGACCACCAGTCATATCCAGGCGCTGAACAGCAACCAGATCGGTTTCACCGCCGCTCAGTTGGCCGCGCTGAGCGATGATCAGTTCAAGGCATTCGAGGCCGATGACTTCTCGGCCATGACGGTCAGCCAGATCCGCGGGTTGACCCCGCGTGAGGTGTCATTATTGACCCCTGAAAAAATTGCCGCCCTCTCCACCACCCAGGTGGCCGCGCTGACGGCCCCGCAGTTAAGGGCATTGTCCTCCAGCCAGATCGCCAGTTTCAGCGCCAGCCAGACCGGCGCCCTGAGCAGCAGCCAGATCGCCGCCTTGTCTGCCGACCAGTTGAACGCCATGACGGCCGATCAGGTGGCCGCCCTGTCACCCAACCAGTTGAAGGGGCTGACCGCCGGGCAGATGAGTCTGTTGAGCGACACCCAGTTGGAGCGGTTCAGCCCCACCCAGCTCGCCAGCCTGTCCACCGTGCAGGTCCGCAGCCTGACGGTGGATCAGTTGAATAACCTCTCCCCTTCCCAATGGCAGAACTTCACCTCCGCCCAAATTGGCGCATTGACGCCGGCCCAGTTGAAAGGGCTGAACACAACCCTGCTCTCCGGCCTGCCGGAAACGCAGTTCAAGGGCCTCACCGCCAGCCAACTGTCAACATTGACAACCACCCAGATTCAGAGCCTGTCCGGTGAACAGATCGGTAGTCTGACGCCAGCGCAGACGATGGGTTTGACCCAGCCCCAGATTGGCGCCCTGACCGAAGGACAGTTGGCGGCCTTCAACACCGGGCAACTGTCGAAGCTGTCGGTCGCCCAGGTGAAATGGCTGCCGGCGGATAAGATGACCGCCTTGTCCCCCGAACAGATCGCCGGGCTGAATGGGGCCCAGATCAATGCCCTGACCACGACCCAGTTCCAGAATCTCAGCGCGGACCAGATCGGCGTTCTCACCCCGGCGCAAATGGCCCAGGTCGGCCCGGTGAAACTGGCCAACCTGAATGATGAACGGCTGGCCGCCCTCACCACCACCCAACTTACGGCCCTGAATGCCAGCCAGATCAGGGCCCTGACCACCACCCAACTGGCCAGCCTGACAGATGATCAGTTCGCCAGCCTGGGCAAGGGCCAGTTGACGGCCCTGACCGCCCCGCAGATCAAGGCCCTGCCGGAAGGGCGGATGGCCATCCTGTCCACCACCCAGCTCTCCGCCCTGACGCCGCTGCAGATCAGTTCGCTGACCAACGGGCAGATCACCGCCCTGAGCCCAAGCCAGTTGGCGGGGTTGACGACCGTACAACTGCGCTCCTTAAGCACCAGTCAGATAGGAATTCTGGCGGGTAATCAGCTTTCCGCCCTGGATGCAACGCAGATTTCTGCCCTTAATCCCGGTCAGGTCCGTGGGGTGCCGCTGGATTTGCTGGGCAGCCTGAGCACGACCCAGGTGGCAGCCCTGACGCCAGCCCAGGTGTCGGCCATTTCCACCGATCAGATATCGGCGCTGACCGGCAGCCAGTTGGCGGCCATGTCCGCCACCCAGATCCGCAGTTTAAACGCCGCCCAGGTCGGCGCCATCACACCAGAACAGATTGGCAGCATCGGCGGCGATGTGCTGTCCAATCTGACGGCTGTACAATTGAGAGGCATGTCCAGCACCCAGACGGCTTCCCTGAATGAAACCCAGGTGGAAAGCCTGTCGCGGGCGCAGATTGCCGGCTTCAACAACGGCGCGCTGTCCGGCTTCAGCAATGTGCAGCTTTCCTGGCTGTCCAGCACCCAGCTTGGCGGGTTGACGGCCAGTCAGATCGGGGCCCTGAATGATGGCCAGATCGCCGGGCTGGCGGGCACGACGCTGGCGGGCCTGACCAATCAACAGATCAAGGGCCTCTCCACCCTTGCCATCGCGGCACTGTCGCCCGATCAGGTCGCCGCCCTGACCAGCGAACAGGTGGCCAGCCTCAGCACAATCCAGATTCGCGGCCTGACCACCGATCAGATAACAGCCCTGACCACCAGCCAGATTGGCGGGCTGGCAGCAACCGCCATTGCCAGCCTGACAACCGATCAGGTGGCCGCCCTGTCCGGCAATCAGGTCGCCAGCCTGTCGGAAGTGCAACTGAAAGGACTGGCCCCCACCCAGATCACCGCCCTGCAGGGGGAGGATGTTGCAGCCCTCACCACAAGCCAGATGGGCCTTTTGAATGTTGCCCAGGTGAAAGCGCTGACGGCGGATCAGATAGCCCGCCTGGCCGGGACACAGATGGCGGCCCTGTCCACCACCCAATTGGCGGCGCTGTCCTCCAGCCAGATCAACGCCATCAATGGCGACCAATTATCCGCCTTGTCCGCCACCCAGTTGGCCGGACTGGCGGCGGGTCAACTGGGGGGGCTGGCTCCTGAAATGGTTGCACAGCTCACCCCCGCCCAGATCGGCGGCATGACGGTGGCCCAGGTAAAGAACCTGAGCGTGACGCAACTGAACAGCCTGAGCGAGAGCCAGATTGGCGCGTTGACGCCTGAACAGTTGGCCGGCCTGAGCAATAGTCAGATTGCCGGGCTGAACAGCGAATTCATGGGCCGGCTGAGCGCCAGCCAATTCGCCGGCCTGACAGCCAGCCAATTCGGCGCCATGACGGCAGACCAACTGAATTCCTTCAGCGATGAACGCTTTGCCGAAATCTCCGTCAGCCAGATTGCCGGTCTGACGTCGGGACAGATCGGCAATCTCAGCCAAACCCGGGTGGCCGCCATCGGGCAGGAGCAGTTCGCCAGCCTGAGCGTTGGCCAGATTGCCGGGCTGAAGGCGGAACAGGTCGCCGTGTTGAACATCAACAATCTGAACACCCTGACCACGGTGAAGTTCGCTGCGCTGACGCCGGCGGCCATCGGTGGGTTGAATACCACCCAGATCACCGGCTTAAACCCGGAGCTGCTGGCCGGCATGACGGCGCCACAACTGGCCGGGCTCTCCACCGATCAGTTTGCCCTGCTGTCGCCCGACCAACTGGCCAGCTTGACCAATACGCAGATTTCCGGCCTGACAGCCGCCCAACTGGCGACGTTGAGCCCTGGCCAATTGGGCGGGCTGACCCCGGCCCAGATGGCGGCCCTGCCCAATGCAGCCATCGCCGGACTGACCGGCGGCCAGATCGCAGCCCTGTCGCCGGAACAATTGGCCGGGCTGACCACAACACAGATCGGTCTGTTCTCCACCGATCAGATGGGGAAATTGCTGCCCGAACAGGTGGCGCAACTGACCGTGCCACAATTGCAGGCACTCTCCGCCACGCAGGTGGCGGCCATTAATGCCGTGAACCTGCCGATGTTGAGTCAGACACAACTGCAGGCCCTCGGCACCCGGCAGATTGCCGGTCTTTCCGCCGATCAGATCAATGCGCTGACGGCCACACAGACGCCCTGGCTCAGCACCACCCAGTTGGGGGCCATCAGCAGCACAGCCGCAGCAGGGCTGCGTGGCGAACAGTTGGAAGCCCTGTCCAGCGCCCAATTCGCCACCCTGACGGCAGATCAGATGAAAATGGTGCCACCCTCCCAGTTGGCATCCCTCAGCGATACGCGGCTGGCCCTGTTGAGCACCAGCCAGGTGGGCGGGCTGACCGCAGCCCAGGTGAACAGCTTCAGCACCACCCAGTTGGGGCTGATGGGCAGCGGGCAAATCGGCGCGCTCAGCACCGGCGTCATCACCAGCCTGTCGGCCGGCCTGCTGAACGCGCTCAGCAGCACACAAATCAGCGGGCTGACCGCCACCCAGGTCGGCGCCTTGTCCCCGGCACAGGTTGCGTCCCTGCAGACCGAAAAGCTGGACATCATCGTCGCCCGTCAGTTGCCGGCCCTGACCGCGGGTCAGATCGGTGCGATGAGCCAGGCGCAAATCCAGTCGCTGGGCACCAGTGGCATCAGCGCCCTGTCGGCCACCCAACTGGCCGGACTGACCGCCACCCAGGCGGGCGGTCTCACCTCCAGCCAGATGCAGGCACTGACCACAACACAGGTCGCCGGGCTTTCCACCGGCTTTATCAGCGCCATCGGGACCGTGCAGTTCGCCGCCTTGACCGGGACGCAGTTGAACGCTTTATCCAGTGCCCAGGTGGGGGCGCTCTCCTCCGCACAGGTTGGCGCCTTGACGTCCAGCCAGATCGGACTGCTGAATGTTGCCCAGTTGAACCAACTGAGCGCCACGCAACAGGCCGCCTTCAGCGGAACCCAGCTTCAGGATCTCAGCACCACTCAGGTGGCTGGGCTTTCCACCAGCTTCATCAGCCGGCTGACGCCCGATCAGGTCAGCAATATGCTGACCAATCAGGTGCAGGCACTCTCCCCCTCCGTGCTGGGGGCCATTCCCGCCAGCAGCATCGGCGCCATCGGAACGGCGCAGGTGGGTGGCATCTCCTCCACCCAGGTCGCCGGGCTGACCAGCGACCAGCTCCAGGCGCTGTCCAACACCCAGTTGCAGTCCCTGTCCACCAGCGCCATGCCGGGCCTGACCGGGCAGCAGCTTTCCGGCCTGCTGCGGGTGCAACTGCGCGCCCTGGGCAGCAGCCAGGTAGCCGCCCTGACCGCCACACAGATCGGCGGCATGGCCCCCAGCCAGTTCGCCAATTTCACCGCCGCACAGATGCAGTCCCTGACCGGCAGCCAGTTCAGCCAGGTGTCATCGGCGCAGATCGCGGCGGTCGGCGTCAGTCAGTTCACCGCCTTGACCACCAGCCAGATCAGCCAACTGACACCCCAACAGCTTATCGGGCTGACCACGGATCAGGTGACGGCAATGCCCAGCAGCCAGATCGCCGCCCTTTCCACCAGCCAGATCGAATCCATGTCGGAAAAGCAGGTGAAAGCCTTCACCTCTGCCCAACTGGATGGCATGACGGCGGAGCAGCGTCAGGCGGTGAATAATGCCCTGGCATAAGGTGACGACACCATGATGAAGAGCCCCTTACGCATCCTTGGCAAGGCAAGCTCCATCAATGTCCGCAAGGTGCTCTGGACCTGCCGCGAAATTGGCCAGGACTTCGTGCGGGAGGATTGGGGCAGCGGTTTCCAACCCGTCGACACCACAGCATTCCGGCAGATCAACCCCAATGGACAGGTGCCGGTGGTGGCGGTGCCGGATGGCTATCTTTGGGAATCAAACAGCATATGCCGCTGGCTGGCGGGGGAGGCAGAACGCGCCGACCTGCTGCCGACCGTTCCCTTGGCCCGGGCCCGGGTGGAAATGTGGATGGATTGGCAGGCCAGCGAACTGAATCCCACCTGGCGCTATGCCTTCATGGCCCTGGTGCGCCAGAGCCCGACTTTTCTGGATAAGGAATTGATCGCCGACAGCATCCGGGCCTGGAACGGCAAGATGCATATTCTCGACGATCAGCTCTCGAAGACAGGCAGCTATGTGGCGGGGGAGAATTTTACCCTGGCCGATATTGTGCTGGGGCTTTCAACCAACCGCTGGATGCAGACCCCGATAGAGCATGTGCCCTTGCCGGCTGTGGCCGATTGGTGGGAACGGCTTTGCCGACGCCCCGCCTTTATGGAATTCGGGGCCAATGGCATTGCCTGAAAACGGCGGCCAGGCCGCCGTTTTCCTCAACAACCGATGAAATTCTTGATCACCGCCGCCACCGCCGGCCCGTAGCCATCAGCACCGAAGGCCGGCGTTTCCCGGCATTGGCCATGGGGTGCCAGCGCCAGGGCACGGCGTGTATCATCCCCCAACGGGTCACTGGCCCCGATCAGCCCCAGTACCGGGCAGGTGATCAGCCGGATACGCTCCAAGGTCGGATAGACGAAGGCCGCGTGATAGGCCCAGGGATAGGTCTCCGACGCCTTCAGCACATCCAGCACCAGCTCATGCAGCCGTTGCGGGCTGGGCAGGCCGGTGGGGCGGCGATGGGCAGCATCGCGGCTGTACCAGGGAAAGAAACTATACTGGTCGCGGCAGAACATGAAGGCGCGCTGCAGGTAATCGCCCTCCAGCGTCGGACTGAAGGCTGGGGCGTAGCGGGCCAGATATTCCGCCTGTTGGTCGGGCGTGAAGGCCGCCACCCCGTCCATCACCACACTCAGCGCGCGCGCCGGGGCCAGGATGGCGGTTTCCGCCGCGATGGCCGCCCCGGTGTGGGAACCGTAAAGATGCGACGTCGCAACATCCAGCGCATCCATCAGCGCCAGCACATTGGCGGCATAATCCGCCATTTGTGGCCGGCGCCCGCCGGGCAGGCTGGGCGCATCGCTGTCGCCATTGCCGGGCGTATCCGGGGCGATGACATCGAACCGGTCGGCCAGGGCCAGTATCACCGGTTCCAATTGCTTGGAACTGGCGGGGGAGGCATGGAACAGCAGGATAGGGGCCCCCTGCCCCGCCCGCCGGTAATGGATCTGCCCGTGCGGGCCGTCGGCAAAGCCACGCCGGATACGGATGGGGCCGCTCATGCTGCGTCCCCCGCCACCCGCACCAGGGCGCGGCCGTTGGACTGGCCGCGCACCACCTGTTCCAGCAGGGAAGGGGCGGCCTGCAGGCCGTCGACCACATTATTGCCCTCCCGCAGCGCGCCACTGGCGATCAGGGGGCGGGCCATCTGCACCCATTCTGCCCGGCGCGGGATGAAATCATAGACGATCAGCCCATGCACCGTGGCCCGTCGGAACATGACCATGCCGGCATTGATCATGGCCGGCGTGCCGGCCCCATAATGCTCGGCCAACCCGCACAGCACCACCCGCGCATAGGGACGCAGCAGTGGCAGCACCACCTGCAGCATACTGGCGCCGACATTTTCAAAATGGATGCTGAAGCCGCCCACTTCCTTTGACAGATCAGCCAATTGCTGCTGCCAGCCGTCCTGCCGGTAATCGACGCAGGCATCAAAACCATATTGTTCCAGGGCCAGCCGGCACTTGTCCGGCCCACCGGCAATGCCGATGACGCGGGCCCCTGCCGCCTTGGCAATCTGCCCGGCCGTGCCCGCCACCACGCCGGCAGCAGCATTGATGCACAGCACATCGCCGGCCTGCACCTTGGCCAATTGGGTGATGCCGGCCCAGGCGGTGACACCCGGCATCCCCAGCAACCCCAGATGCGCCGTCAACCCCAGGCTGGGATCGATGGGACGAACACTATCGGCCGGGACCATCGCCTCTTCCGCCCAGCCCGCTTCCGTCACCACATAATCGCCGGGCTTGAAGCCTTCGGCGGCAGAGGCCAGCACCTGGCACACCCCCTCCCCCGGCAGCGGGCCGCCCGGCACAGGCCGGGGTTCGCCCATATGGCGGCCGCGAATACGCGGCCCCAGATAGGGGTCCAGCCCCAGCCATAACAGCCGCACATGCACCATGCCTTGTGGCGGATTGTCGGGCAGATCACGGTGGATCAGGGTGAAGTCCGCCGCCGTCGGGGCCGCCTCCACCGGATGCGCCAAGGTGATTTCGGCCACGCTGCGTCCCATCATCATTCTCCCAAGCTGCTGGCGACGATACAGACCGGGCAATCCTCTGCCGGTTCGTCCGCCACCCCTTGCACCATGCGTTTCACCAGATCGTGCCGGCCGGGGCGGGCGATCACCCGTTCCCCGCCGTGCCAAACCCCTGCCCGTTCCGCCGCCAGCACGGCACTGGCCAGCGGGTTGATCACCGGGACCGGGGCGCGCGCCGCCAGCGCCGCCGCCAGGGGCGACATGCAGGTGCAGCCCAGCAGCACCGCCGCCGCCCCCCTGCCCGCCATATCGGCAATGGCGGCCGCGATGGCATCCAGCACCACCGCCGCCCCATCGCGCACCTGGGCCAGATACCCATCGGGTCCGGCCAGACGGTCCAGCTCAGCCTCCGCCCCCACATTGGCAATGCCGATGCAGGCGGCCTCATGGCCATAGGTACGCAGCAACCCTTCCGGAATGAAGTTCATGGAGGCTGGCCAGACGGTGACGATGCCAAAACGGCGGCCACCTGCAGCGGCCACCGCCATCCCCACTTCCCCTGGCCCGAAGACCGGCAAGGCCGTGGCAGCCCGCAACGCGGCCAAACCATAATCGCCCAGACTGTCGATCACCAGCGCATCACAGCCGGCCGCCACCGCCGTCAGCCCGGCTTCCAGATGCCCCACCTGCTGCAGGGCCTGTTCCAGCGGCGTGAAGGGAAAGGCCGGGACCCGGGAGGGGAAAGGTCGCAAGCGGGTGGCCGGCGACAGCAGCGTTGCCAGCTCCGGGGCAGGGGAACGGAACGGATCACGCACCGCCCCCAATAAGCCGATCACCATGGCAGCACCCCGTTAAATGATACATAGCTATATCTTTATATTTTATTGTCAGGGGCAATCTGTCAATCACCTATCCATGATGGTGATGAACCGCCAATTGCACTGACCGAACCGGTGCCCTAAGTTCGGTCAGTGAAGCTTCAACCGGACCCCGATCATGAATAGTGAAATCACCCTGGATTCTGACGGGTCGCTGACCTTGACGCCGGAGATGCTCGCCCATTTGCGGGTGCGGCCAGGGCACAAGCTGAAAGTGTCCCTGACGGAAGAAGGGCAGGTCATCCTGTCCGCCCCCTTCGCCCCTGGCGCGCAATTGCTGCGCGGTATGTTGGGGCGCAAGGCGGGAGAGTAAGTTCTTTTACCCCTTCCCAAAAAAGAAAGCCCCCGTGTTGGCGACCGGGGGCTTTTTTAAGTTTTTACTGAAGGAAAACAGGGTCAGTGGTGCCGACCCCGTTGCACGGGAACCGCAAGCGGTTCCGGCCTCGTGATAATGAAGCTGGCCGCAGCGGCCAGGATTGCCATGACGCCCACGCCCAGCCAGGGCAGGGACAGCGCCAGCGGCACCAGGAACGCCATGCCCAGGCTGATACCACCCAGGGCCAGGGCCTTGCCCCGGCGGGTGATGGCGCCATGATCCAGGAACAGGCGGATCGGCGCACCGTAGCGCGGATGCGCCAGCAACCGCTCCGCCCGATGATCACCGGCACGGATCAGGCAGATCACCGCCAGGATGAGGAAAATTGTGGTGGGCAGCACCGGCAGCACAATGCCGATCACCCCCAGGATCAGGCAAAGGCTGGCACCCAGGCGATAGAGCGCCCGCGCCAGCGGCCCGATCTGTTTTGCCGGTTCCCGATCCTGCATGATCGCTTCCTGTTCCGGCCATTGCGACGTCGCAACGTCGCTCGGCATTCCATCCCAACGCCAACCGCTGGGGTTACGAAAACAGTAAGCCGGAAAAGGAATTCCGTACAATTGAATGATCCGATCAGCCTGATAGGGGCAGCCTATCCCCCGGCGGCAGATTGCCCGCCGGGGGATCCTTACCGCTTGGGGGCTGATTGAGGGCTATGACTTCACCGCCTTCATCGCGGCCGCCATTTCCGCCGCCTGCACGCCATGGCCGAAAACGCGGACGAAATGGCCCTGACGGTCGAACAGATAGATGAAGGCGGAATGGTCGACCAGATACTCGGTCGTGCCCGCCTCTTCGGCTGAGACCTTTTTGGAATAGACGCGGAATTCCTTCTTCACCGCTTCAATCTGTTCCGGTGTGCCGGTCACCCCGCGCAGGTTGGGGTGGAACAGGCTGACATAGCCGGCCAGATGCTCGGCCGTGTCACGCTCCGGGTCCACCGTCACGAACAGGGCTTGCGCGTCCGGCAACTCATTGCCCAACAGGTCCAGCGTCTCCCCGATCGACTGCAGGTCGGTGGGGCAGATATCCGGGCAATAGCTATAGCCGAAATAGATCAGGCTGACCTTGCCCTGCAGCGCCGCCTCGGTGATCGGCGCACCGGTATGGTCGGTCAGGGCGAAGGGGCCGCCGATATCGGCGCGCCCCTGGCCCTGGTCTACTTGCGAGAAGGGGCGGAGATGATCCGCCACCAGCAGGGCGGCCCCCAGGAAGCCGACAGCGCCCAGAATGGCGATGCCGGTCCATAGCATACGGCGTTTCATCGGCCCCTCCCGGTTTAATGTTGATGGCCGTTATGGCCACCCTGATCGGCCCCGGCCGCCGGCCGGGCGCCCGGCCCTTTGACCGGCACGCTGACCGCCACGGCCCCGGCCTTTTCAAAATTCAGCGTCAGCGGCACGGCGTCACCCGCCTTCAACTGCTGCTTCAGGCCGATCAGCATGATGTGCAGACCGCCGGGCTGCAACTGCACCGGGGTGCCCGCCACCAGGGGAATGGCCGCCACCGACCGCATCTGGGCGACGCCATTTTCCATCACATGATTATGCAGCTCCACCTTCTCGGCAACGGGGCTGCTGGCGGAGAGCAGCTTGTCTTCCCCCTGGTCCAAAGCCAGCGTCAGGAAGGCAGCACCCACCTTGGCGGTGGGCGCGGTGGCGCGGGAGAACGGCTCCGTCACTGTGATGGTGGCCGCCGAAGCCATGCCGGCAAGCGCGAGTACGGAGAGCGAGGCAAGCGCCAGATGCTTGGCAAAGAAATTCATGATGTCACCCTAGGGTCATTCTATATGGATATCAGGTCGGGATGGGCCGCCTCAGGCTGGCGGCCCCCGCGCCGGGGGAATCCCCAGGGTGATGCTGAAGGGCGCACGCTCCGCCCCTCGTGAGCCCGCAACAGGCAGGCTCCATTGCAATGGTTGGTGCAATGCCGGCCCGGTCGGGGCCGGCAGGCTGGCCATGGCGGCAAACAGGCAGGGGCCACCACCATGCAGCAGGATATCCACATCCTTGCCAGCCGCCCCCGCGGGCAGACCTGCCCGGCAAAGGGAAAAGCCCGCCCAGCCACCCGCTGACAGGCCATCCCGGTCGGGCATATAGCCGACCGGCACCAGGGCCCGAAGCCAAAAGGCCGCCAGCACCAGAATGGTGAGCCATTGTCCGCCGCGCGGCACTGGGTGCGATATCGCCTTCATGGTAAATGCGTGCCATGAGTGGCAGCACCTGTCCATTCCCCTCTTGTCGCAGGGATGACGGAAAGCAGATCAATGCAGGCGTTGCGGCGGCGCCAGCGCAGGGGCGCGATCGGATGCAAGATCGAAGCCCCCCAGCAACAGAAGACGCGCCAGCCCCTCCATCGCCGGCGCCGCCAGTTCGGCCGCCCGTGCCGGCAGCCAGGCTGCCAGTATCACCTCTGCCCCCAACCCTTCATCGCGCTGCAGCGCCCGCACCCCGTTCAATATCTGTGCTTCATCATCGGTCAGACGGGTGCAGGCAGGACAGCCCAAAGCCGGCGGCCGCCGGGAAGCGACGGCGAAGAACCGCATCAAACCATCAATGCTGGCCGCAGCATCCGGCACGCCAGCACTACGATAGACATCGCGCAGCATCAGCGCCGGGCAGCGCCCATGCCGGGAACAGGTGGCCCAATAGCGCATCCCCCACAATGTTAGACGTGCCGAGGGGGTCAACGCCACGAAAGGCGTCTCCGCCCGGATGGGGGAGGGCAGATCGGCTTGGTTGCTCCAGACAAGTCGCAGGCTGCGCATCATCGACACCATGGCAGGGGAAAAGACGACAGCACCGTAACGTTATTAAGAATGATTCGCAATAGATCTTGTACCGGCTACTCTGACCAAGAACCATGGCGCAAGTTTCTTGGCCTTTACGTCATCCTTCGCGCACAGCCCCAGGGGGCAGCAGCCCCGAAGGAGCATCGGCCATGCCCCTTGGTATTAATCGGGCGGCCAGGGGTTGCCACCCCGGCCTGACCGCCCCACATGCCATTAAGGAATCCCGTCCAAGGAGAAGCGTTTTCCCACACGCATCAACCGGATTTCCATCGGACAGGGGCTGACACCTAACCGGTATATCGCGCCCCTCATCCCGGCGGTCGGGACCATCTCACGGCAGAGCCCCGGCCAGACCGGAACCCGCATCAAGGGGAAAGGACTGACGCAATGGACATTCCGCTGCAGATCGCATTCAAGGACATGGATAGCTCCCCCTTCCTGGAGGCGCAAATCCGCACCCGGGTGGAAAAGCTGAAACGGGTGCATCAGGCCATTACCAATTGTAGGGTCGTGCTCTCCATCCCCCACCGCGCAGCCGCCAGCGGCAAGCTGCCGCTGGAAATTGCCCTCGAAGTGAATATTCCCAACCATAACACCCTGGTCGCCCGCGATGAGGAACCCCGGCACGACGCCAAACAGGACCATACGCTGGTTATCAACCGCGTATTCGACGTGATGGAACGCCAGTTGGAACAGGCCAATCGCATCGATAAGGGGATCGTGAAGCATCATGCCTCGGCCCCGGACACCGGCAAGGTGGTGCGGCTGTTCCCGGAACAGGAATACGGGTTCGTGGAGATGCGCGACGGCGATCTCTATTTCAGCCACACAGCCGTGCAGGGAGAGCGTTTCGCGGCACTTAGCGTCGGCACCCTGGTGGAAGTGGTGCGGGCCCGCGAAGAGGGGCCGATGGGGCCACAGGCCAGCAGCATCCGCCTGCGCGAAGCGGCACGTGCCGCTTCCTGATCTTTTTCGATCCTTACCGTTTGGGGGTGTCGTGAAATCGCCGCCTGCCTGGCGGTCAACCAAGGAGTCGCCAACCCCCGTCCAGTAAGGTTCGGCTTTTGCAGAGGAAACGGCGCCGGAAATCCGGCGCCGTTTCTCGTTTCTGCGGGAAATTCACCCCCAAACCGTAAGGATCATCAAAGGCACAATCCCCCCAGAAGTAAGGAGACCTGCCGTGACTCGGAGCAACCTTACGGGCAGGGGGCTACTTGACTCTTCAGCTCTACCCTGCAAACCCATTGCATCCTTACGGTTTGGGGGCCAGTAAGTCATTGAAATATATAAGTCGAGGTGCGCAACCACTGTACTGACAGCCCCTATCCTTACGGTTTGGGGGCGGGATTTATCGCCATTCCTTACGCCCTGGGGGAAAAGTCGCCGCTGCAGCCCCCAAACCGTAAGGATAAACAGCGAATGCGCCAACGCCCCCAAGAGGTAAGGGAATCGGAGGGCATTTCCTTGGAGACGAATCATATTTACGCCCCCAAGAGGTAAGGAATCCTGTCGCCCGAGTCGCTAAAGCGGGGGCCGGAAAGGAATTCGCCCGTCAAACAGGACAGCATTCGCACTGCAAAACACCCTGTTTTGGGTTTTCAGGATTCTTGTATAGATTCAGGGAAACGCAGAGCCGCAGAAATCCTGAGGTTTTTGCCCCTCATCCTTACAGTCCGGGGGGATCAACCCTACCTGACGGGGGCGTTTCGCGCACGCCCCGGGGCGTAAGCCTTCGCCCCCAGGGAGTAAGGATGAGGGGGCTTGTCCTTTCCTTACTTGCACTCCCTGTAAGGAAGATCATAGGTTGGGGCATCGACCAGGGGATTTCCATGCCGCCTTCACGCCGCAAAGCCGCTGTCGCCATCGACGATGGTGGCGCGGATGATCAGATTGCCAAGACTGCCGCCAGCCGGACCAAAGGGGCTGGTGCGGCTGAAATCATACCCTACAGCCCGACTTTCGCGGATAGCGGCGTTGTTATCGACATGGAGGGCAATCCCGGTCCGGATAATCTGCCTGCGCTTGATCCGGGTGGTCACACCGCGCGGGTGGCTGCTGCCACGTTCGAGCGTGACGGTTACAAGCATCTGATCAAGGCGGCGGAGGCGGTTTATTCCTACCCGGCCAACGGGTCGCGCCTGTCGCTGCCGGCGCAGAAGATGCTGAATTTCATGATCCACCTGGCCGGCAGCCAGAACTTTGCCAACAAGCTCTACCGCCTGCCCAAGAAGGTGGTGCGCGGCAACCACAAGGGCAATGAGCGCATTTTCGACGCGGTGAAGGAGATTTACGAAAGCTCCCTGGTGGTGATCGGCCCCTTCCGTGGACGGCGCAGCCGGGCGGAACTGCGTATCCTCTCCTCCTATGTCCGGCCGGAAGATGAGGTGGAGATCGACAGCGCCGATATCCATTTCCAGTTCACCGACGCGTTTTTGGAACTGCAGCGCTCCTCCCAGCTCTGGGCCCGGCTGTCGGGCCCGGCCATGGTGAAGGTCACCAGCACCTACGCGCTGAAGCTCTATGAGATCGGGATGCAGCGCTACCAGATGGACCATCCGTCCCTGACCCTGGATATCGAAACTCTGCGCAAGCTGATGAATGTGCCGGAAGGCGCTTACAAGGATTTTGGTATCCTGCGCACCCGCACCATTGATCGCGCCATGGCGGAGGTGAACCAGTTGGCCCCCTTCCGGGTGGATATGCCGGAGGAGAAGTTCAAGCGCAAAGGCCGCAAGATTGAGGAAGTGACGCTGGATTTCCATGCCAAGGAGGAGGAGGAAGCCGCCGAAACCTTCCTGGAGCGGGAACGCCATGCCGCCGGCCGCAAGGCCCGCCGTCTGGGTAGTGTGGAGAAACTGGAGGCGCCGGCCCCTGCCGTGCCGCCGCCGCCCCTGCCCGATGCCGACGATGCCGAGGCGCTGTGGGCTGCCGCCCGCCACGCCTTGGGTTCGCGCAACGTGCCGGGCCCGTTGCTGCGCGATCTGGAGGCCGTGGGGATCGAGGAAACCACCCGTGGTGCCCGCAAGCTGGTGCTGCGTGCCTCCCATGCTGTGACGGCCGATACGGCCCGCCGGGGGCATGAGGCGACAATGCGGCTGGTGCTGTCTTCCCTGACCTCCGGTTCCATCACGGAGGTGGAGTTCCAGGCCCCCGGCAATCCGCGCAAAGGTTGATGGGGCCCCCGCCCGCATAGCGTAAACACGGGCGTGAAGTGCGATGCCCGGCTGTCCTGACCGAACCGATATGCCAGGGTGCTGGCCGCTTGCGGCAAAGGTGCGGATGATGGCGGGTGCAACTGTGCAAATACGGGGCGTGACAGCGGGGGAGGCGGGGCAGCTTGGCCACCTCACCTTCCGCGCCCTGCGGGATCTGCTCCCCCGAATTGATGGCAAACGGGTGGCCGCCGTGGCCGCCTGGCAGGAGGAGCAGCCGCTGGGTCTGGCCCTGCTGGGGCCCAACCTGTTGGGCAAACCCGGTGCTCAGCTTCATTCCATCATGGTCAGTTCCCCCCATCGCCGCCAAGGGGTGGGTCAGCAATTGCTGACGGCCATGGTGACTGTTGCGGGGGAGATGGGGGCAGGGGAATTGCTGGCCGAATGGTCCAGCCGGCTGCCGGGGGCTGGTGCTTTGGCAGGGCTGCTGCAGCAGTCCGGTTGGACGCCACCGCAGCGGGTCAGCCTGCGGCTGCAGAGCAGTGTGGACCGGACGGAACGGGTTTTCCTGCGCCGCGCCGCGCTGCTGGGGCGCCTGGAACGGGACCGGGTGGCCCTTGTCCCCTGGGGCACGCTGGGGCAGGGGGGCCAGCAGCAGGTGATGGAAACGGTGGCCGCCCTGCGGGCTGCGGGGGAACTGCCGGACTGGGCGGACCCGTCCGGCCATCTGGCAACGGCGGACCCCGATTTTACCCTGATCATCTGTGATGCCGCCGGTGCCTGGCGGGGCTGGATCATCTGTGAATATCAGCCGGTGGTCGGGCGCTGGTTCTTCCCCATCGGCTGGGTGCATCCGGGCGATGCCAGACGCGGCTGGCTGATGGCCGCCATTGCCCGGGTGACGGCGATGATGGAGGAACAGATCGGACCGCAGGCCGTCGCCGCGTTTGAGGCCAGCCATTTCAATCCGCCCATGTGGGCGCTGCTGGAGAAACATTTCTACCCGCACGCCACCATGGCCGATTATCTGCTCTCCAGCCGCATCGCGCTGTAGCCGTCTGGTGAACAGGGTTTGTGGTCTGCCTCCTGTTCCCGGCCCCACGGGCGCAAACTGGACCGCATGTGGCGAATTGCGGGGAGCAGGTAAGATGGGGCGGATGCGGCGCGGCTATGCCGATGGGCCATATGGCCAGATCCATTATATGGATGGGCGGGAGGGGCGGCCGCTGGTGCTGCTGCACCAGGCCATCCAGAGTGCCAACCAGTTCGATTATGTGTTCGAACCGCTGCTGGCCCGTGGCATCCGCCCGATTGCCATCGACCTGCCGGGTTTCGGCCTGTCCGATGCTCCGCCAGCCCCGCCCAGCATTGCCGACTATGCCGCCGTGGTGCCGCCGGTGCTCGACGCGCTGGGGCTGGCCAAGGCGGCCGTGGGGGGCCACCATACCGGCGCCCTGGTGACCAATGAGGTGGCGCTGCATTATCCCGACCGGGTGGAGGCGGCCATTCTGGGCGGCCAGATGCTGATCCCCGATCAGGTGCGCCAGGCCCTGATCGACGATATCGTTGTCCGGGAAAAGGCGTTTCAGGCCCTGCCGGAAGCCGCCCATATGGTGGAGGTGGCGCGCATCCGGGAACGCTATGCCGCCGGCAGCGTCAGCCCCGCGCGCATCAGCGATTATGTGGTACAGGCCATGCAGGCCCTGGCCCAGGGTACCTATTGGTATGGCCATGCGGCCGCCTTTGCCTATCACCAGGAAGAGCGGCTGACGCTGTTGCGCCATCCGACCCTGATCCTGACCAATACCGGCGACATGATCTATCAGGCGGCCCTGGCAACGCACCGGCTGCGGCCGGATTTTGCTTTCACCGCGCTGGAAGGCGGGGGGATCGATATTGTCGATCAGCAGCCGGAAGCCTGGGCCGCCGCCATCGCGGACTTTCTGCAGGGCCTTTGAGCGACGCAATCCAGGCAGAGGGGCGGCAGCCGATCCGGTGCCGCCCTTTATCGTTATGCGCTCCCCAAAAGAAAAGTGTTTTTCCTGAATTGTATGCACGTAGAAATTATAACGGACATATATAATTTACTCGCCTTAAGCGTGTTTATGTGATTTCATGATGCCGCTTAAGGTGGTTGCTGGCGCAAGGGCTCCAGAACGAGCTTCCAGAAGCCAATCACCCATAATTCTGCGCCTGCCCGCCCTTTGCGTGAACCGAGAGGGAGGTTTCATTGGAAAATTTCACCACCATTACACCCTATGGGGTGGCTATTCGCACGGCCATCTCCAGCGGGAATCTGGATGCGCTGAAAGTGGCGCTGTCGCTGGCCCAGGAACTTCATGCCCGCGATGGCGATGTGCGGTCGGCTTTGGCGGCCGCCCGTGCCCAACTGGCGACCGCCAAAGCCACGCCCTGAGCGCCGCGCAAGCCATCTGACATCACCGGCTGATCAATCCGCCATTACCCAAACGGTGTGGCGGCAACGCCCCTTCATGCCTGCTATCAAGAGGAAGCCTGAAATGAGCGACGCTATTATTCGCCCCATGTATGCCGTGGCACCCCAGCCGCACATGGTCCCCCTCTATGCCGCCACGCTGCACAGTGCTGTGGCCCGCAATGACGCGGCCGAGCTGGACAGCCTGATCTGCCAGGCAGAGGCCTATCTGGAAAAATACGGCGACCTGCCGACCCTGATCGAGCAGCTCAAGACCGAGATCGCCAAGCTGGAACGCTGATCGGCACCGGCAACCCGTGCGTCCAAGGAGACAATCATGGTCACTACACCCCCGGAAGGTAATCTCCCCTGGCCCCCCGTTGTGGTGCTGTATGCGGCAAGTATCCGCAACAGCATCGTCAGTGGCGATGTCGGCCTGCTGAAACTGACCCTGGCTGAGGCGCAGAAGCAGAACAGCCAGATCGGTGATATCCGCTCTGCCCTGGCCGTGGCGCGCGCTGCCCTGGTCAAGGCCAAGCAGGGCGGTTGAGCCCCCTCCCGCCTGTCGGCCGCCGGTTCTGCCGGCGGCCGGCCTTCTTATCTGCCTGCCTTCAATCAAGGGTGATGCCGATGCCCGACATTCCCGCTTTGCCGGAAAGCAATGTGCCGCGTGCGCGCTCCATGCGCGATGTGGTGGATCTGGTGCCTGTCCATGTCGTGTGGGAAATCACGCTGGCCTGCAACCTGAAATGCCAGCATTGCGGCTCTCGCGCCGGCCATGTCCGCACCCGTGAGCTGACCACCGCGGAATGCCTGGATCTGGTGGACCAGATGGCGCGGCTGGGCACGCGGGAAGTGACCCTGATCGGCGGGGAGGCTTATCTGCGCCGCGACTGGCTGGATATTCTGCGCCGGGTGCGTGAGCATGGCATCCTCTGCCTGATCCAGACCGGCGGGCGCAACCTGACGGATAAGCGCCTGGAAGAGGCGGTGGCCGCCGGGCTGTGCGGCATCGGTGTTTCCATCGACGGGCTGGCCCCGCTGCATGACCGGGTGCGTGGTGTGCCCGGTTCCTATGATCAGGCCATCTCGGCCCTGCGCCGGGCCAAGGCGCTGGGGCTGTCCATCTCCGTCAATACCCAGATCGGGGCAGAGACCATGCCCGATCTGCCGGAACTGATGGACCGCATCATCGATGTCGGGGCCACCCATTGGCAAATCCAGTTGACGGTGGCCATGGGCAATGCCGTGGATAACCCGGAGGTTCTGCTGCAGCCCTATCGCCTGATCGAGCTGATGCCCTTGCTGGCCAAGCTCTACCGCGAAGGGGCCAAGCGCGGCCTGACCATGGTTGTGGGCAATAATGTCGGCTATTTCGGCCCCTATGAATCGCTGTGGCGCGGCTTCGGGAACGAGGCGGTGCACTGGTCGGGCTGTGCCGCCGGTCAGAATGTCATCGGGATTGAGGCGGACGGCACCATCAAGGGCTGCCCCTCCCTGGCCACGGTTGGCTATGCCGCCGGCAATATCCGTGACCTGACCCTGGCCGATATCTGGCGGAACAATGAGGCCATGGCCTTTGGCCGCACGCGGTCGGTGGAACAGGATCTCTGGGGTTATTGCCGGACCTGTTACTATGCCGATGTCTGCCGGGCCGGTTGTACCTGGACCTCCCATTCCCTGTTGGGCAAGCGGGGCAACAACCCCTATTGCCATTACCGGGTGCGCGATCTGGCCAAGAAGGGCATCCGCGAGAAGGTGGTGAAGGTGAAGGAGGCGGGGCCGGAGAGCTTTGCCGTGGGCGAATTCGCCCTGATCGAGGAGGCGATCCCGCCGGCCGAGCAGGTGGCCACGGCGCTGCTGGCGCCCTTCTCCGCCACCGATGGGCGGGAGGTCTATATCGCCCCGGATGAGCGCGACGGTTATGACCGGGGCCGCATCCCGCCGCATCTGGCGCTATGCCGGGGCTGCCATGAATATGTCTGGCCGCACGAGACCGATTGCCCCCATTGCGGCACCCACATCGCCACCGCCGCCCAGGACTATAATGACCGGCTGGAGCGGGTGAAGGCGCTGGCGGCGGCCATTCGGGAACAGTTGCCGGCGGCGGAGTAGGGAAGGCTTGACAAGGGTGGGTCTACGTATATCCTTTTTGGATATACGCGAGGTGAATCCCCATGGCAGTCAAAACAAGCTTGTTTCTTTCAAATCGCAGCCAAGCTGTGCGACTGCCCAAGGACGTTGCCTTTCCTGAGGGCGTGAAGGACGTGGTCATTCTCAAGGAAGGCAACCGGCGTGTCATTGTGCCTGCGGATGCCATTTGGGATGATTTTTTCGATAGTCCCGGCGTAGACTTTCCTGAAAGGGATCAACCCGCGCAGCAAATGCGGGAGGATTTTTAAAATTGCTTCGCTATATGCTGGATACAAATATTTGTATCCGGGTGCTGCGTGATCGCCCCCCCAGCGCCAGGGCGAAATTCAATATGTTGGCCTCTAGCCTCTGCGTCTCATCCGTGACTGTGGGGGAACTCGCTTATGGCGCCGCTAAATCCGATAATTCCGTTTCAAAGCGGCAGGAAGTGGAGCGTTTGCTGACTCGTCTGACGGTTCTGCCGCTGGATGAAGAAGCGGCTTGGCATTTTGGGGATATCAGGGCCGATCTTTTACGCCAGGGGAATGTGATTGGTCCCTATGATCTTATGATCGCTGGCCATGCCCGCAGCCAGGGCTTGATCCTGGTGACCGGCAATTTGCGGGAGTTCAACCGTGTTGACGGTTTACGCTGCGAGGATTGGCTGGATAGTTGACTGTTGACATGTCACAACCAATCCCGTTGACGGCCCGTCAACCACCCCCTATGCTCCTGCGCATGTGACAGCCACAAGCGATGGGGCAGGGCCATGGATGGGCCGGAATTGCGGGCGGCGCGGGAAGCGCGTGGGGATACACAGCAGGCGTTCGCCGAATGGCTGAATGCCAGCCTGGGCCGCCGCTATGACAAGGGCCGCATTTCCCGCTGGGAAAGCGGGACGGAGAAGATCCCCCAGGCCGTGGCCGATCTGCTGTGCACCCCCGTGCAGCGCCGCCGCGACCGCGCCACGGTGATTGCCATTTCCAATCAGAAGGGCGGGGTGGGCAAGACCAGTGCGGCCGTGAATATCGCTGCAGCCCTGGCAGCTTTGGGCCAGCGCGTGCTGCTGGTCGATGCCGACCCGCAGGCCAGCGCCACGGTGCATCTGGGCATCTCCCAGGCCGAAGCGTCGGAGGCCGGGCGCACCACCTTCCATGTCATGCTGAAGGATCAGCCGGTGGCCAATGCGGTGGTGCCGGTCTGTGACGGGCGCTTCCACCTGCTGCCCTCCACCATCCTGCTGTCAGCGGCAGAGACGGAACTGATGGCGGAACCGATGGGCACGCTGGTGCTGCGTGAACGGTTGGCCGGGGTGGCGCGTGCCTATGATTACATCCTGCTGGATTGCCCGCCGCATCTGGGCATGATGACGCTGAACGCGCTGGCGGCAGCCAATGGCGTGCTGATCCCGGTGCAGACGGAACTGCTGGCCATGATGGGCGTGCCGCTGCTGCTGGACACCATCGCCAAGGTGCGCCGGCGCGGCAATCCGGACCTGTCGATCATCGGCATCCTGCCCACCATGTTCACCGCCCGTCACACCCAGGACCGCGCCACCCTGGCCGACCTGACGGAACGGTTCGGCGGCAGCCTGCGCATCTTCTCCGCTGTACCGCGTTCCACCATCTTCCCGCAATCGGTGGCCGCCGCCCAGCCGACCGTCGATGTGGCACCCGACCCCACCACCGTGGCGCCCTTCCGTGAGGTGGCGCAATCCTTGCTCCAGGCCGACCTGATGGAGGAAGCGAATGTCGCGTAAGCTTGCCCGCAGCAACCCCGCCTTGGCACCGGCCGCCCCGCTGGTGCCGCGCGACAGTGGCCTGAACAAGCTGTTCGGCACCTCCGCCGATTTCCCGGAACTGGTGGAACTGGACCTGGATCAGGTTCATGCCAACCCGGACCAGCCGCGCCGGCATTTTGATGAGCCGGCGCTGCAGGAGTTGGCGGAGAGCATCCGCCATAATGGTCTGCTGCAGCCGATCCTGGTGAAGAAGCGGGCGGAGGGCGGTTATGTCATCGCCGCCGGGGAGCGGCGCTGGCGGGCACATGGTCTGTTGGGCAAGCCCACCATCTTCGCCGTCGTCACCCGTGGCGATATCGAGGAAGTGGCGCTGGTGGAAAACCTGCAGCGCCGCGATCTGGATGCGCTGGAAACCGCCCAGGCCCTGGCCCGGCTGGGGGAGCGGCATAATTATGCCCAGGAACAATTGGCGGCCATTGTCGGGCTCAGCAAGTCGGAGGTCTCCCGCCTGCTGGCCCTGCCGGGCTTGCCGGAACTGATCCGCACCGAATATCCGCCCCTGCGGGACCGGGTGACGAAAAGCCACCTGTTCCTGCTGGTCGATACAGAAGGGGAGGGCGCGCGGCTGGCGCTCTGGTCCCGGATCAAGGCCGGCGCCACCATCAAGGAACTGCGCGCCGTCCGGGCCCAGCCGGCAGCCAAGATCAAGGCCAGTGCCGTGCTGCAGGCCGCCACCCGCCTGGGTCGCAACCTGGACAATATCGCCAAGCGGTCGGGCACGTTGGGGGAGGATGAACGCGCCTCCCTGCTGGCGCTGCGGGAACGCATTGACCGGATGATTGCTGGTTGATCGATAGCGCCGTTGCGACGTCGCAATAGAAAAGGGGGGCAACGTGGCCCCCCTTTTCCATGTCTGTTCCCCTGAAATTACCGGAACAGCTTGGGCAGGAATTCTTCCAGATAGGCGCGCCAGTTGATCCAGGTATGGCCGCCGCCGCTTTCCTCATATTCGTGCTTGATGCCGTAATCATCCATGATCTTGCGCACGGGGGCCACGGAGGGGAAGACGAAATCTTCCTTGCCGACAGCCAGAAACACCGGCCCCTTTTCCTTGGCCCGTGCCTTCAGCCCGGCATCATTGGCGCTGGCATAGGCGGTGACCTGATCACCGAACAGGCCGATGCTGAACACGCCGATGCTGCCGAATACATCCGGCCGGGGCAGGCCGAACTGCAGCGTATGGGCGCCACCCATCGACAGGCCCGCCATGGCGCGGGTCTTGGGTGCGGCCTCGGTGCGGAAATGCTTATCGATATAGGGGATCAGCTCCTTATGCAGATCGGCGCCGAAATCGGTATTCACCATGCCCTGTACGCCCGCCCGTTCCGGCGTATGGCCATAGGGCATGACCACGATCATCGGCTTCACCTTGCCGGCGGCGATCAGGTTGTCCAGGATCGTGTTGGCATTGCCCTTCTGCACCCAGGCATCGTCGCTGTCGCTATAGCCATGGACCAGATACAGCACCGGATAGCGTTCCTTGCCGCCCGCCTCGTACCCCGGCGGGGTATAGACATGGGCGCGGCGCTTGATACCGCCCAGGCTGGCGGAACTATATTCCACCAGGGAGACCAGGCCGTGCGGCACGTCGGCCTTATAGAACTGGTTCGGGGTTTCCGGCCCCTGGATTTCGAAGATCGATTGCGGGCCACCGAAGCTTTCGGCAAAGCGGGTGCCCTGCGGATCGGCGATACGCAGCCCATCCACCTTGAAGGCATAGGTATAGACGCCGGGTGCCACCGGGGCGCTGGTGGTGGCCGACCAATAGCCCTTATCGTCCAGGCTCAGCGCCAGACCCGGCGGCTTGCCATCCAGCCCGGTGGGCACGCCGGCCACTTCCATGGCCAGCACGCGCACATCCTTGGCGGATTTGGCGCAGAACCGGAAGGTGACGCGCCCATCCGCCAGTTTCTCCACACCGGGATAAAATAGCGGCGGCTGCATGAAGCTGCGCTCTTCACACGGTTGCACATCGGCGAGGGCGGGCAGGGCAATGGCGGAAAGGCATAGCGCGGCGCTGGCCGCGATCATGTATTTGCGCATGATGGCTCCTTGAAAGGGAGAATTTTGAATGGGGGCCGCGCGGATAAAAAAACGCGGTGGGGAAGACCGACCATTCCCCACCGCGCCGATCCCGTAAGCGGGATTAGAACTTGACCTTGACCTGCGCACCGACGGAGCGCTTCTCCCGCAGACCCACATTGATGGCGTTGTAGGCCGCATAGGTGGTGGTGGGGGAGAAGATGAAATTGTCGGTGATGGAGGTATAGGCATCCTCGTTGAACAGGTTGTTCACGAAAATATCCAGGGAGATGTCACCCTTGGTGATACCCGCACGCAGGTTCACGACCTGCGAAGACGGGGTTTTGACAATGTTGGCCACATCCGACCACATGCCGGACTTGTAGGTGTAGTCGACACGGGTGAACCAGGTGCTGTCTTGCCACAGGCCCAGCTCCCCATTCAACAGCACGCCAACGGAAGCGCCGTACTTGGATGTCGACGGCAACTCGTTGCCGCGGAAGCTGGAGAGGCCGGTCAACTGGGTCGTCAGCGGTGACCGGTAATTCTTCACCTTGCTGTCATTGATGGAACCGGCCGCATTCAGGGTGATCAACTGGTTCAGCCGGTAGGAGCCTTCGAACTCAATACCCTTCATGTCGGAACCACCGGCATTGATGGTGCCAAACACGCTGGAGAAGCCGCCAACCGTGTTGCCAAAGGTCTGGATGACCTGGTTCAACTGGTCACGCCACTGGGAGAAGTAGCCGGCAAAGGTGTAACGCAGCCGCCCACTATCACCCGAACCCTTCAGGCCCAGTTCATAGGTGGTCACCTTCTCCGGGCTGACGAACACATCCAGGCCCAGATTCTTGGCAAAGGCGGCGGATTCACCCGTATAGGTCACCACGCCGGAATTGAGGGCCGCCGGGTTGACGCCCTTTGCCACGGAGGCATAGGTCATCACCTCATCCGTCCACTGGTACTGGGCGATGAAGCGGGGCAGGAAGTTCTCGTACTTCTTGCTGGCCAGCAGCGAACCCGCGGCATAGGTGCCGGGCTTGGTAAAGGTGGGATCGGTGACGACCAAATCGCGCAGCGGCGAGATATAGGCGTAGAGCTTATCGATCTGATAGCGGCCTTCGACGCTGGCGGTCAGCGCGTCGGTGATATCGTAGGTGATGCCGAAGAAGCCGCTGAGCGTCTCGTTCCGCGTCTTGCCCGAGGGCGTGACACCGGAGGCCGGGGTGATGTTATCCAGGATATCAACCGTGCGCTTGGCGCTGGCGTTCAGGTAATTGACACCGGTCACAAAGCGCAGATCGCCCTGATCATCATAGCCAAGGCGCAGTTCCTGGGAAAAGTCCTTGGACTTGCTTTCCACCAGATAGGAGGAGCTGTAATAGTTACGCAGGCCATTGGTCGGCGTATAGGCGGCGTTGGCAATGCCCGAGCTGTCATAATTGACGATATCGGACAGGGAGCCCCACTGTTCGCGATTCATGCCGGTCAGCGCTGTCACCGTGAAGCCGGTATCCGGAATGTCGTAATCGGCGGCCAGATGATAATGCTGATAGTCGCGAACCAGCCCATAACCCTGAACACCATCTTCCGGATCGACCAGGCGGTTCTGCTTGATGGCCAGACGTGAGCGGACATAGCTGTCCACCAGCGTGTTGGAGGCCGGCGACAGGCCGCTGAGCTTGGGTGCGGTGCCGCAGATGAAGCGGTTGGTGCTGGTAAAGCCGAACAGGGCGTTGGTGACGGTGAAGCCGCAATTGGACTGGTTGGCGACCACTACCTTGCCCTTGGCATCGGTGACCTGTCCGGCGCCGATCACGCCCATGCCGGCCGGGCCATCATCATCATGGGAGACCATGCCGAAGGCCTTGATGGTCAGGTTCTCGCTCGGCTTTACCACCAGCAGGCCGTTATAGGTGTAGCTGGACTGCTCACCCAGCGTTTCACCCGGATTGGCACCATTCTTGTAGCTGCCATCCTTGGAATCTTTGCTGCCGGCGATGCGGAAGGCCACCTTGTCTTCCAGGATCGGGGCTTCCAACTCACCCTGCAGACGATAGGTGTTGCGGCTGGCGATGGAGGCGAGAACGCTGCCGGCCAGCTTGTCACCCGGTTCCTTGTTCACCACGTTCAAGGCACCGGCAAAGGTGTTACGGCCGAAATAGGCCGATTGCGGGCCACGCAGCAGTTCAACACGCGCCGGGTTGGAAATGCTCATCACCGCCGTGGCGGAAGAAACGGGTACACCATCAATGAAGGTGGCGACCGGCGTGCTGTCGGTGGTGGCGGGCGTGAAGCCGCGCAGGATCAACTGCTGGAACGACCGGTCAGCGCGGCCGGAGCTGTTATTGTTGATGTTGAAGCCGGGGGTCTGTTCCGCCAGATTTGAAATGGTGGTAACGCCGCGCTGTTCCAACTGTTCAGACGTTACGGCGGTAACGGAAACCGGCGTCTTCAGAATATCTTCGGCCCGCTTACGGGCTGTCACCACAATTTCGTCCAGCGCGTATTCGTCCGCCGCCGGCTTTTCCTTCTCCGCATTCTGGGCCTGGGCCGGCAATGCGGCCGCAGCGATGCTCAGCGCCAGGGTGGAAACACCCAGCGTGTGACGGAAATAGACCCCCTTCATCCTACAACTCCCCTTCGTATCTTCGCGTGAAAGCGTCCCGATGCCGGCTTCTTGTTGGGCGCAAAGACCCCCGCGCACGGATGCCGGCATCATCCGCGTTCGACCTGTTCTGGCTTTTCACATGGCTTGTGGCCGAGGCGTGGAGGCAGAAGCCTCCGCACGCGTCAACTGTTGGGTTTTGTCCCAAAACTTATCAAAATTATTCAATCACCCTGTCCGTCACACGGACAACGTTGTCCCCAGGCCCCATCCAGGTTCTGAATGGGTATGGTCCAATTCGTAACAGGGGATGTTTTACGCCTTACAGGCGATGGGTGCCCGGCGATTGGCCGGGCACCGCCGGTGGCCTCAGGCCATTACCGGAACGCCGTCCGCCAGGGCGGCCAGACCGTCGGCCGTGACCTTCAAATGGCGGGGCTTGGTCGTGGGGCCGTTGATGCCGGCGACGGAGAGCAGATACTCACCCTGCTGCCACTGCTCCAACTGCCAGTGGCCCGCCTGGCGCAACCATTCTTCATGGCATTCAAGGCTGGGGCTGCTGTTGTCATCGGTGGCGGGGGTAACGCTGAAGCCGGCCAATTCCTGCGAGAGGCCCCGCCCGGTGGCCTTGATGACGGCTTCCTTCAGGTTCCAGATGCGCATGAAACGTTCGCGCTTTTCCGCGTCCGTCTCCAGAGCGGTGATCTGTGCCACTTCCTGGGGGGAGAACCAGCGGTCGGCGATTTCAAGCTCCGGCTCCCGTCGGGTGCTGAGCTGTTCCACATCGACGCCGATATCCCCCTGCGGGGCGATGGCGACGGCCACCATGCCGCGCGTATGGCTGATGCTGAAGGGCGCGCCACCGCGCACCAGGGCCGGCTTGCCCCAAGTACCGGCATTGAAGGCCAGTTGCGACGGGGAGCGGCCCAGCCAAGCCCCTAGGAACAATCGCAACAGACCGTGAGCGGCGATGTAGGAATGGCGATCGGCGTCGAAATGAAAACGCGCCGCACGCTCCTGTTCACCATCATCCAGACGCTGGTGCAGGGAAGCCAGATCGCGCGATCCCAGCCCATCTACTGACAGGCTGACAATAATGGTTTCGTTCCGCCAATCGCCGCGCATGGCAATCCCGTCCCGCATCCTGTTCCCCTTTTCCCGGTGCGGCGGATCATAGGGTGGAAAAAAGCATTTGGTAAGCAAAACAGCCCCGACCCCAGCAGGGGACCGCCCCGCGATTCAGTCAATCCGCGGGTGGTGGAGCCGGTTTTCTTCATCGTATACGAAACAGAGAAACCCCATTGACCTTTTGGCTGATGCCTTCAGTATCGACTGCTTGAAACGCCGGGGCGACTGGACGGACGCCGGCGGGGGGAGAGTGGGGAATGATGGTTTTCAAGCGCTGCGCGGCGGCCGTGCTGGCCACGCTGCTATTGTGTTTTCTGCCATCCCTGCCGGTCGCGGCGGATGCGATTGAACAGACCAAGGGCAGTTGGAAGGACAAGTTCCGCCAATTGGAGGTGGACCTGCCCACGCCCAACAATTATCGCACCGCATCGGGGGCCCCCGGCCACCAATATTGGCAGCAGCGGGCTGATTACCGCATCAATGCCAGGCTGGATGCGGCGGGCAAGCGCATCACCGCGTCGGAGACCATCCGCTACAGCAATAATTCGCCCGACGCCCTGCCATACCTGTGGCTGCAGCTCGACCAGAATATCTACAAGGATAAATCGATTGCTGAGCTGACCCGCACCAGCGGGGAGGACCGGGTCGGTTATGACACGCTGGCCCGCGCCCAGATGATGAAGGACATCAAATACGGGTTCGAGATCGCCAAGGTGACCGATGACCGCGGCAGCCCGCTGCCCTATGTCATCGTCGATACCATGATGCGCATCGACCTGCGCCAGCCGCTGGCACCGGGCGCCTCGGTCAGCTTCTCCATCGATTGGGCCTTCAACATCATCAACCAGGAACGGATCGGCGGCCGCAGCGGCTATGAGCATTTCACGGAGCCGGACAGCGACCTGTTCTTCATCGCCCAATGGTTCCCCCGCATGGCCGCCTATACCGATTATGCCGGCTGGCAGCACAAGGCCTTTCTGGGCCGGGGGGAGTTCACGCTGGAATTTGGCAATTACGATGTCTCCCTGACCGTGCCAGCCGACCATATCGTCTCGGCCAGCGGGGAGTTGCGCAATGCCAGCGATGTGCTGAGCGAACCCCAGCGTGAACGCCTGGAAAAGGCCCGCACCGCCAAGCAGCCGGTCTTCATCGTCACGCCGGAAGAGGCGGCGGAGAATGAAAAGGTAACCGACAAGGAGATGCGCACCTGGGTGTTCCGCGCCCAGAATGTGCGCGATTTTGCCTTTGCCAGCTCCAACAAGTTCATCTGGGATGCCATGGGCTATCGCCAGGAGGATCAGGCCCAGCCGGAAGTGATGGCCATGTCCTTCTATCCCAAGGAGGCGGAGCCGCTCTGGTCGAAATATTCCACCCAGGCGGTGGTGCACACCCTGCGCACCTATTCCAAATTCTCCTTCGCCTATCCCTATCCCACGGCCCAGTCGGTGAATACCTGGGAGGGTGGGGGCATGGAATATCCGATGATCACCTTCAACGGATATCGCCCCAGCGTGGATAAGAAGACGGGCAAGCGCACCTATTCCGCCCAGGCCAAATATGGCCTGATCGGTGTGGTGATCCACGAGATCGGCCATATCTATTTCCCCATGACCGTCAATTCCGATGAACGGCAATGGAGCTGGATGGACGAAGGGCTGAACACCTTCCTGCAGAACATCGCCCATCTGGAATGGGAGGAAGGGTTCGGCGGCCAGACCCGCAACCCCAACCTGCCCGCGCAGATCACCAGCTATATGGTCAGCGAAAACCAGGTACCGATCATGACGCAGTCGGACAGCGTGCTGCAGTTCGGCCCCAACGCTTATACCAAGCCGGCGACGGCCCTGACCATCCTGCGCGAAACCATCATGGGGCGGGAACTGTTCGACCATGCCTTCCGCGAATATGCGCGGCGCTGGAAGTTCAAGCGGCCGACCCCGTCTGACTTCTTCCGCACCATGGAGGATGCGTCGGGCGTGGATCTGGACTGGTTCTGGCGCGGCTGGTTCTACACCACCGACCATGTCGATATCGACCTGAGCAATGTGCGGGAATATCGCATCGGCAGCGGCGATCCGGACAAGGAAAAGCCGCTGCAGCGCGAACAGGCGGCGCGCGACCTGCGCGAACCGCTGGCCAGCATCCATAACCGGGAACAGGGCCTGCAGACGGCGGTGGAACGCGATCCGTCGCTGAAGGATTTTTATAACGAGAATGACAAGTTCACCGTCACCAACAAGGACCGCAACAGCTATCAGGAGATGCTGGAAGGGCTGGAGCCATGGGAGCGCGAGGCGCTGGCGCGAGCCGAGAAGGAGGGCGACTGGGTCTATTTCCTGGATTTCGTCAATAAGGGCGGGCTGGTGATGCCGCTGCCCCTGCAACTGACCTTCGCCGACAAGAGCACCGAGTTCCTGATGATCCCGGCGGAAATCTGGCGGTACAATTCCAGGAAGGTGACCAAGATGCTGATCCGGCCCAAGCAGATCGTCGCCGTCGATCTGGACCCACGGCAGGAAATTGCCGATGCCGACCCGTCCAATAACAGCTTCCCCCGGCGTATCCAGGCTTCCCGCCTGGAACTCTACAAGGATAAGCGGGACGAGAAGAACCTGATGGCCGATATGCTGGTGGAGCTGAAGGCCAAGGAAGGGGAAAAGGGCAAGGGGGCGGAATCCGGCAAGGATGTGCCGCTGGCCCCGGCGGGGGAGGCGAAGTGAGGCGCCGGTCTTTATTGGCCCTGATGGGGGGCGGCCTGCTGCTGGCCGCCCCCCTGCCGGCCCAGGCCCACCGGGCCAAGGCATCCCTGACGCTGGTGCGTTGGAACGCGGCGGCCAAGCTGCTGGAGGTGGAGCATAAGCTGCACGCCCATGATGCGGAGGTGGCGTTAAGCCAACAGGCCGGCATCGCCACGCCGGACCTGTCCCGGCTGGAGGATCAGGCCAAGCTGGCACTGTATGTGGAGGCCCGTTTCAGCCTGACCCCGCCAGGGGGCAAGCCCCTGCCCCTGAAGCTGCTGGGGGCAGAGCTGGAGGGCGATCATATTTTCGTCTATCAGGAACTGGCTCTGGCAGCCCCGCCCCAGGCGCTGGCCGTGGAGGATGACATCCTGCGCGATGTCTTCCGTACCCAGCTCAATCAAGTGAATTTCGACATGGCCGGCGGCGATCCGGCCCATATCCGTACCCTCACCTTCAACGGTCAGGATAAGGCGGAGAATGTGACGTTTGATCGGTGAGGGGAGGGAGCTTCCCTTCCCGAACCTTCACAAATCCAAGCTCAACTCCGTTCCCGGCCGCGTGCTGTGGTCGTGCCAATGCAGGTTACAGCGGGGCTCGTACAGGTCTGCCTGACCCAGTTCGACGGTGCGGTCGTTGCTGTGCTTCTTGAAGCTCTTATGCGCGTCATGGCCGCAGACGGCGCAGCGGGCGCGCAGCTTCTGGATGCCGTCGGCCATGGCGGCCAGGGTGGCGGTCAGCGGGAAGGCGCGGCCGCGCCAATCCATATCCAGCCCGGCGACGGCCACATCGATGCCACGGGCCAGCAGGGCGCGTACATCCTCCACCAGATCGCCCTGGTAATGTGGATCGGTGCAGAACTGCACCTCATCGATGAAGACGGCGGAAATCTGGTCCGCAACGGGCGGCATCCGGGTGATGGGCATGGCATCAAAGCCGATACCATCATGGTTCACCACCCGGTCCTGGGCATAGCGCACATCGAAGGCGGGCTTCAGCAGCATGATGTGGGAACCGGTGCCGTGCGTGTACCAGATGGCCCGCTTCAATATCTCCGTCGATTTGCCGGAGAACATCGGCCCGCAGATCACCTCCAGCTTCCCGTACCGCATCTGCAGAACCTTTCCACACCCGCATTCCTGTAAGGCGGCGATCTATAGGCGAGATCGCCGAAGCGTGCCATTAAAAGCGAAAGCGTCGTTTCTGGATGTGGGCGAGATGCAAGGCTGGACCGAAGGATATGTAACGGAGATCGGCTACACCCACGGGTTCCACGTGGAACTGCTGCCGTGGGAGATGGCGGCGGCCCTGCCCGATGCCCCGATCAGCCCCGGCCAACCCTTCGATTATTGCGAGCTGGGCTTTGGCCAGGGCTTTACCCTGGCCCTGATGGCGGCAGCCAACCCGCAGGCCCGCTTCTGGGGCAATGATTTCAACCCCGACCATGTGGCCCATGTGCGCGGGTTGGCTGATGCTGCAGGCTTGACGAACCTGACGGTCAGCGAAAAGGGCTTTCGTGATTATCAGCAAGATGAGCTGCCTGCCTTCGACATCATCGCCCTGCATGGCGTCTGGTCCTGGGTGGGGCCAGCGGCGCGGGCCGATCTGGTGCGCTTCATCGATGCAAGGCTGAAACCCGGCGGGCTGGTCTATATCGGCTACAATGTGCTGCCCGGCTGGGCGCAATATCTGCCGCTGCGCCGGCTGATGCTGGAACAGGCAAGGCGGACGGCCGGCGATCTGCCGGCACGGATCGGGTCGGCGCTGGACCTGGCGGGTCGGCTGGAAGCGCAGGGGGCGGATTATTTCCGCATCAATCCCACCCTGTCAGCCCGGCTGGCCCAGTTGCAGGGCCGGCCAGCCCAATATCTGGCACATGAATATTTCAATGAAAGCTGGGAGCCGGTCTATTTCGCCGATATCGCCGCCGATCTGGCGGCGATCGGGGTACATTTCGCCGGTCAACGCCGGGCATCTGACCGGTGGGAGGCGGCGCTGCAGGCCCCCACCATCGCCGACGTGGCGGGGGCGGGGGGTAATGATCCCGTGTTTGCGGAAATGCTGCGCGATTATCTGACCAACCGGCCCTTCCGCCGTGACCTGTTCCGCCGCAAGGGGGGCGTGCCGACAAAGCCCGACCCTGATCCCTGTTGGGCGGCGTTGGGCCATCCACGTGATCTGCCGCGCCGGGCCACGCTGCCCGGCGGCAGCGTGGTGGAGCCGGATTGGGATCTGTCGCATGAGATTTTGGCCAGCCTGCAGGCGGGACCGCTGCCCCTGTCGGCCCTGCAGGCCCGGCATGGCGCTGCGGTGTCGGGGGCGCTGGGCCGGTTGGCGGCCCTGGACCTGCTGGCCCCGGCCTTGCCACCTGCGGGACTGGCTGAGCGGGCAGTAACGTCCCTGCGGCTTAACGCCGTGATCCTGGAACAGGCGCTGCAGGTTGACCGGCTGCAGGCCCTGGCTTGCCCTGCCACCGGGGGCGCCATCGCCGTGGATCGGGTGGAACAGTTGTTCCTGCAGGCGCTATGTCAGCGGTCGGTCGAACCTGCGCAGACCGTTTGGGCTACCCTGGCGGCGGCCGGGCAGCGATTATTACGTGACGGCCGCCTTTTGGAAACACCGAAACAAAATCTCATGGAACTGGAGGAACGCTGGCAGCGTTTCCGCCAGCGTCGGCTTCCGCTGCTGCAGGGCCTTGGTGCGGTGCAACAGTAAAGACGGGGGTACTCCCATCACGGGGCTGGACAAAGCAGAAAATCTCTAGGGAACGCTAGCGGAAGGTGGTAAATTCTGCAGGTGATGCGGTGCAATAAGTTCATCAAACTTTTTGTCCGCCACATCAATTGCGTGTTTCCTCTACCGCTGCTTCGCGAACCGCCTTGCATGGAGTTTGGACCTATGCCGCGTAAGCCCAAGAATGCCGAGATTACTACTACCGCCGCGGTCGAAACCGCCACGGCCGAACCGGTGATGCCGCCGCCGGCTGCCGCCAAGAAGGCGCGGACGTCGAAGGCCAAGCCGCCGGTTGCCGCCGCCACAAAAGCCCCTGCCAGCCGGACGAAGAAGTCGGCCGGCCCTGTCGCAACCGCCGTTGCGG
This sequence comes from Azospirillum sp. RU38E, assembly GCA_943370215.1. Taxonomy (GTDB): domain Bacteria; phylum Pseudomonadota; class Alphaproteobacteria; order Azospirillales; family Azospirillaceae; genus Niveispirillum. Next base: position 44,209 of record CALRQC020000029.1, on the reverse strand, counting down.
ATGCGGTTTCCGTTCAGCCCACCACTGAACAGGTGGCGCATGAAGCCTATCTGCTCTGGCTGAGTGAAGGCCAGCCGGAGGGCAAGGATATGGAACATTGGCTGGTGGCCGAACAGATCGTTCGCAGCCGACTGTCCCTGCTGTCTGCCGCTGTTCATACGGCCTGACGATACCGGCCGCTTCCTTTCCGAAGGAAGCGGCCGGCGCCGGACCATCTGATTGTCCTCATCCGCCCGACTTCGGGCGGATTTTCTTTTGGCGGCCTCAAGGCCTGTCCCCTTTGCCCGGCCAAGCTTGCCGTTTCCGGTTTTCTCCACCGGGAAGAAATTGCCGGGGGTGCAAGGCATCCCTTCATTTATCTTTTTGTATCAATGGTTTGATTGTCTATCCCCTTTTGGCCCGCTCATTGCATGAGGGCGGGTGACCGATCCATCCGGGATTTGTCGCTGCCCGGTCGGGCCGCCATCAAGGGACAAGGACGATGACCAGCCTTTTCGGCGTTCTCAACAACACCACCAGCAACCTGCGTATGATCCAGGGGCAGCTGTCGGTCGTTGCCGAGAATGTGGCCAGCGCCGATGATCCCAACCGTTCCCGTCATGTGCTGGAGCGGACCATTGATGCCAGTGGCAATCCGATGGTGGCACAGTACCGGCGCGAGGTGGATGTGGCGCTGCGGGTGCAGTTGCAGCAGACGCTGTCGGAGGAGTCCAGCGCCAGCACCCTGTCCACCTATATGCGCAAGGTGACCGACCTGTTGGGGACCACGGCCGGCACGCCGCCCTTGACCGACTCCATGCAGAAATTCCAGGCGGCCTGGATGGAACTGGAGGCCTCCCCGGAAAATACGGTGGCGCAGGGCCAGATCGTCACTTATGGCGATGACGTTGCCCGCGAACTACGGCGGCTGAACCAGGGCGTCGGCGACCTCAAGCGCCAGCTTGAGACGGATATCCAAGGCTCTGTGGAGCAGTTGAACACCGCTCTGACCACCATCGACAAGTTGAACGACGATATTCTGGCCAGCAAGGGCGCCGGCGAGTCGACGATGAACCTGGAAGATAAGCGCGACCAGCTTGTCCGTGAGGTATCCAGCCTGATGAGCGTCCGTACCGTGGAGCGGGGGGATGGCAAGCTGTCCATCTTCACATCATCCGGCGTCTCATTGCTGGATGCCGCCCCGGTAAAGTTCAGCTATTCCAATGGTGTGCTGCGATCTTCCGGTAGTGACCGGGCGCTGAACGACCAGATCAATGACGGCAAGCTGGGTGCCCTGATGGAACTGTCTGCCGACGGTTCCACGACCACTCCGCCGCAGCCGGCCAGCACCCAGCCGGCCGCTGAGATCATCCGCAAGCTGAACTCGCAGCTTCAGGGGTTGGGTGACGCTTTTCTGGGGTCGACCAAGCCGGGCGAGCCCACCAGCTTTGCCGATGCCTATGACCAGGCCAGCCCCGCCGGTGAGGGTGAACAGGCCAACCGTTTCTTCATCGGCAAAGGGGCTGGCGATATCCAGCTCAACCCCGCCCTGTTGTCAGGGCAAACGCAGATCAAGCAGAGCGCTATCGCCGGGGTAACGCAGTCGCTGTCCGCTTCCGGCCGCACGATGAATGCCGACGGGTTGCGCATCACCAGCGTCAGCTATTCCTCCATGGTTTCTACCGTGATCGGTTCCTGGAGCACCAACGCCAAGGTGACGCACGAACAGGCAACCATCGCCACCGATTTCAAGTCGCAGTTGGACAGCCGGTACAAGAACAATACTGGCGTCAACATGGATGAGGAGATCGCCATGTTGCAGGTCCTGCAGCGCAACTACTCCGCCGCCGCCCGCGTCATGCAGACGGTTAATAATATGCTGGACGCCATCGAGGGCATCATCAGATGACACGGATCAGCAGCTATGGCAGCTACCTCTCCACGCTGGGGGGGCTCACCAATGGGCAGCGGCAGATCGACGACCTGTCGGCGCAGCTCAACACGCTCAAAAAGTCGGTCGATGTTTCGGCATATGGCACGCAAACGCAGCGTCTGCTGGACCTGCGTGCCGATTTTGCCAAACGTCAGGCCTACTCAAACACCATCGACCAGTCGATGACACGGGTGAAGTCCTACAGCACCATCACGGAGCGGATGGTGAAGATGGCGTCAGAGTTGAGCAACACCAGCCGCCTGCCGCAGGGGCCGGGGGAGGTGCGTGTCAGCTCCGTCATCAACTCCAATGCCGACAGCATGAAGGTGACGGTCGATCAACGCAATTCCAGCTTCAAGGCGGAAGCGACCTATTCGGTTTCCGCCATTCCCAGCAGCACCGGTCCGGCCGGCAGCTTCGATGTGACCGTCACCGACGGTTTGGGCGGCAAATCCACGAACACGATCAATCTGAAGCAGGTGCCGCCGCAGGTGGATGCCGACCGCTTCGTCATCAATGGCGGGCCCGGCGATGGCGCCGTGATCAAGCTGAATATCGAGAAGCTGGCTGGCGGCGGCAACTCCACTTTCGATGTCACTTGGCCCGACCTTGCCTCCACCAAATCGCTGATCAAGGGGATGACAACCGAACTGCAATCCATGCTGAATGAGAAGGTGGGTGACCGCTATATCTTCGCCGGATCGCGTCTCTCCACCAAGCCGGTGGGCGATATCATCTCTGCCAAGCAAATCGTGAGCACCACCCTGTCGGGCGCGCGGGGTGATCCGGGTGAGGTGTTTGAGATGACGCTGAACGGTCAGCGTTTTACCTACACCACCACGGGCAGGGAGAAATCGCTGGACGAGGTGCTGACCAACGAGAATGGCACCGGTCTTGTCGACCAGATGCAGGCCTATCAACCGCCATTCAATGTCATCTTGTCGGTCAGCAATGGCATTGTCACCGCCACGGCCAAGAATGTCGGTGACAAATTCACCATGTCCTCGGCCGTCTATGACAATGGCACCCATAATAATACGGTGCTTCCCGCACCGGGGGCCGTTGATCCCAGCGAGGCGCCCTACACAATCCAGAAGGCCAGTGAAACCCAGGCCCAGGTCGACCATGTGAAGCTGCATGGCAATGAGGCTGATGTCGGCGATGTGTTCAACGTCTCCGTCGGTGCCCGCACCATTGTGCAGAATGAAAATGCACCGCCGCAGGTCATCATCACCGGCCCAACGAAATATTCCTATGCGGTCAGCCCGGCCGACACCGACGTCCTCAACGGCAATGCGCCGGTTCCGGCGGGCTTCACCCCCCCGACGTCCATGTCGAACTGGGTGGCGCAGAAGCTGACGGCGCAGATCAATGGCGACCAGGCCTCCACGGTGACGGCCAGTATCGATCCGGCGGACGATACCAACATCATCCTGACGGCCAAGGCCAATAACAGCCAGTTTCAGACCACGGCCAGCATCAACAATGCCGGCAACAGCGCGCGGCTGGTGACAAACGAAATCCCGCCGTTGGCTAATCAGGATGTTTTTGCCGATCTGGCTGCCCCGCCCAAACTGCCCTTCTATGATACGGACTTTGCCCGTCAGACCGAAAATGGTGACGCCTACGCCCAGGCCCGCATGACGGCAGATGACGGTTTGTCAGTGGCTTATGGGGTCAGCAGCAACGATCCGGCCATCCAGAAGCTGGTCAGCAGCCTGCGTCGCCTGACCCAGGCCGTGGCACAGCCAGGCCGCTACAGCGAGATCATGAGCGAGGGGCGCGATTTGGCCATCTCTGCCCAGAACGAACTGAAGGGGGTTTCCGCCCGCGTGGTCAATGCGGCCACCACGATGGAAAATGCCCAGACCCGCCACGCCAGTGCCATGGCCAAAGCCACGGGCGAAATGGCCCAGATCGAAGGCGTGGACCAGAATGAAGTGGCCGTGAAATTGCAAGCCGCCCTTGGTCGTCAGCAAACCTCTTACGCCGTGACGGGGCGCACCGCCTCCCTGTCCCTGGTGAATTTCCTGTCCTGATCCTTCCACCCCTTATCCAGCCTGTTCCAAGCAAAAGGAGAACCGATATGAACGCTTTCACCGATTCCTCGCAGTTCACCCTTTCCTCCATCGAAGCCACGGGCGCTCCGGGTGAGGATGAGGCAGTCCGCACCCGCCTGTTTGATCAGTTCAATGCCTTCTGGCTGAATGCCATCCGGGAAGGTGCACCCTATGACATGATCGGCACCATGTCGGTGACTGCTGCCATTTATGGTCTGCTGGCCAAGCATGGTACGGAAACCACGGCCGGTTTCCTGGATGGGTTGGCCAGCGATATCCGTTCCGGCATGTTTTCAATCCCCCGCCCGAACTGATCAGGTGGGTACCCCTTCGGGGGATTGTTTCAAAGGGCTGGCTTCCCGGCATGGGAGCCAGCCCTTTTGCTTGTGCGGCCCCTGGGGATCGGCAAATCCGGCACGGGCCAGATCGGCAAAAACCGCCGGGCTGCTGCCGGAGGCAGAGCGTGCCGGGTGATGTGGTGATAAAGATTCAATGGAATCAGTTGGTTGTTTAGGGTGCGCTGCTTGGCATCGGAATTGCTTAGGTGATTGCGACACGCCATTATTCCAACGGGAGTTTTCCCATGAGCATCTTCGGCTCCTTGACCACCGGCATTGCCGGCTTGCAGGCCCAAGCCTCCGCACTTGGCCATATCTCTGACAATATCGCCAATTCGCAGACCACCGGTTACAAGCGGGTCGATACTGCCTTCACCAATCTGGTGCTGCAATCCAACGCCCGCACGCATAATCCCGGCGGTGTGGTGGCGCGGCCTTCTTATGCCAACAGCGTGGCCGGCAATATCTCCACCGTGGATCGCACCACCAATCTGGCCATTCGCGGCCAGGGCTTTTTCAGCGTCAGCCGATTGACCGAAGTGAATGGTGTGGCCACCCCCACCCAAGAGCGGTTCTATACCCGTGACGGCAGTTTTGAACTGAATGATGAACGCACGCTGGTGAACCGGTCTGGCTATGCGCTGAACGGCTATATCTATAACGAAGCGACGAATTCCTATACGACCACCGTATCGCCCATCAAGGTGACGGCCGATATTGATAGTCCGGTGGCCACCAAGAATATTACGCTGAAGGCCAATCTGCCCTTGGACCCCAAGGCGGGCACGCCGATCCAGCCGACGACCATTCAGATCTACGATGCCACTGGCACGCCCCGCGACATCACGCTTGGTTGGCGGCCAGGCCAGGCGGATGGCTCCTGGCGTTTGTCCATCGATACGCCGGGCGCCAGCGGCAAGCTGCCCTTGTCCGGCAATCTGACGGGTTTCCCGGTCAGCGCCACCTCCACCAGCCTGACCCAGGGGACGGCCGCCCGCAAGCAGATCGAGGAAGTGCAGTTCACCTCTCCCAAGGGTGATGGCGCCTTCAAGATTGGCGATATCTACAAGGTCAGTGTGAACGGTACGGACTTCACCGAGACCATATCGCCGTCCAATGCGTCGCAACTGTCCAATCTGACCGGGGTTGCCCAGTCGCTGGCCGACAAGATCAACGGTGCTGTGCCGCCCGTGGGCGTCACCGCCATTGTCAGCGGTGGTCGCTTGCGCTTGACGGCCGCCAATGGTGGTACCGGCTTCACCCTGGCCACCAATGTCACCAACGCCGCCCCCACCGTGAATACGGTGAACAGCCCGGTGACAACGGCCGCCACCAGCACCCAGCCGCAGCAGAGCGTTCTGACCTTTGCCGGCAGCTCCATCGATATCGGCGACGTGTTCACGGTCAATGTCGATAACACCACCAACAAGACCTACAAGGTGGAAGTGACGGCTGCCAATGTCGGCCAGCTCAAGGATTTGAACGGGATCGTCCAGGCCCTGGCTTCCCAGATCAATGCCAACTCGGCCACGGAAAAGGTGGTGGCATCGGTTTCTGGTAACGCCCTGACGCTGCGCAGCACCAGCGCGGGTGATACGTTCAATGTGGGGGACCAGAACGGTGAGGTGGTCACCCCCAACAATGCCGGGGTGCAGCAGGTTACGCAGCTTTCCTATCCGGACCGGGCGCCGGTGGCGGGTGACGAACTGAGCGTTACGGTGGATGGGCAAACCTATTCCCATACCCTGACGCAGACCGAAGTGGATGCGCTGCCGCCGCCAGCAACGTTTGGCGCTGCACTGACCAATCATCTGATGCCTGTCATCACCAGCACCAACATTACTGCCGCGGTCAACGGTAACCGGCTGGTGCTGACGGCGACAACGGCCGGCACCGGTTTCAATGTCACGGGCCGTGACAAGCTGATGCAGCCTTCCATCAATAATGCGGCGGCGGCTGACAACACCACCTTTGTCAGCTCTCTGCAGGGCAATATTTCCGGGGCGCGGCAAACGCAGCGCATCTCCATCTCCGGCGTGCCGGGTGACGTTGGGGCCGTCTATTCGGTGACCCTGCGCAGCCCGACACCCGTTCAGGCCGAACCATCGGCACAACACGGGACCACCACCACGCAGGCAACGGCCTCCAAGCAGCAGGTGACCGAACTCAATTACCCCAACCGCGCGCCGGTGGTGGGTGACGTGTTCAGCGTGACTGTCAATGGGGCGCCCGCCAGTTATGGTCCGCTGACTCAGGCCGATATTGATGCGCTGCCTCAGCCGCCAAAGATGTCGGATGCGCTGACAACCTACTTCCTGCCGAAGATCGTCAGCACAGATGTGACCGCAGCGGTCAGTGGCAATAAAATCGTGTTGACCGGTGTGAAGACTGATCCCACCAGCGGTCAACCCCTGCCATTCAACATCTCGTCCACCGACGATATGGTTACTGATGCGCCGTCGCAGAAGTTCGATTTCTCCGGCGCCACGGCAGCGCCGGTCCTGGGGAATGTTTATGCGGTGACGATGAACGGCACCACCTACTCGGTGCAGGTCACGCAGCAGAATATCGGTGACTTCCCCACCGTCGCCAGTGTGTTGGATAACATCGTCACCAAGGTGAACAATGATTTCGGGGCGCCGGTCACGGCCAAGGCAGTGACGAATGACAGGGGCGAGACGACCGGCATCGTAATGACGGCCAAGGACGCCAGCATCAAGCTGGATGGCACCCAGAAGACGTTCCCCAGCTTCAGCAAGACGATCCCCTACACCACCACTGGCAAGGAAGTGTCGCTGGACGAGATTGCCTCCAACTTGGCGGCGGCGGTCAATAAGGAACCGGGCATTCCCGTGCAGGCCACCTCCATCGGTGGTGTCCTCACCATGACCGGGAACGAGGATGGCCTGTACTTCCTGGCGGAACCGTCATCCACCCTTGGTTCCACGCCGGCCCATGTGACCTTGAACTTTGGCGGGACGCTCCCGAATGGTGATAAGGTCAAGGCAGGTACGCTTTCCAGTCTTTCGGCGGCCAATGTCGGCGAGGGCAACGCGCGGGTGACGGCCGTGACCAAGACCGGTCAGCCGGCCCAGATCACCTTCGATGTGGATTATGGCAATGGTCCGCAGACCATCAGCCTGGATATCGGCACCTTTGGCGAGGCGTCGGGTCTGACTGAATATGATGGGAACCAGATCAACGTCATCTCCCAGCTTCAGGATGGCAGCCCGCAGGGTACCTTCAAGGATGTGGAAGTGCGTGAGAATGGTGACGTGGTGGCCAATTACGATAATGGCCGCCGCCGCATCATCGCTCAGGTGCCGTTGGTTCTGTTCAACAATCCCAATGCCTTGGGTCGGGAAAGCGGTGGTGTGTTCACCGAATCTGCTGACAGCGGCCGGGCGCGCTTCAATGGGACGGGCCAGAACGGCTCCGGCACCATCGCGGCCAGCAGCATTGAAGGCTCCAACGTGGATATTGCGCAGGAATTCACCAAGCTGATCGTGGCCCAGCGTTCCTACACGGCCAATACCCGCGTCATCACCACCACCGACGAAATGCTGACGGAGACGATCAACTTGAAGCGCTGATCCAGCGGGCGGCACCGGCCCCTTACCCCAGGTGCATGGCGTGTCGATCCCGGCCCCGCAAGGGGCCGGGATTTCGCGTTTATGGGCTACCCGCATCGGGTCGTGAGGGCGCTATGCCAAGGTCCGTCTGGTCAAGCGGCGGCATGGCCATTATGTTTGTGCGATAGATTCACCTGTTCGCACCTTTTCCGATGTCGATCTCCGGCCTGTCTGCTCTGTCGGGTGCTGCGCCGCCGCGTTCCGGCGGTGGTGGAAAACCCGCGTCCGGACAACAGGCCCTGTCCAACGACCAGCAGCAGCAGGTTCAGAAGCTGCAGAAGACCGACATGCAGGTGCGCCAGCATGAACAGGCGCACAAGACAGTCGGCGGTCCCTATGCCGGGGCGATCCGGCTGGAATACACCACCGGTCCGGATGGGCGCCGTTATGCCACGGCCGGCGAGGTGCCGATTGATGCCTCACCCGTTCGCAACGATCCGGAAGCCACCATCACCAAGATGGAGGTGGTCAAGCGGGCAGCCCTGGCGCCGCCCGATCCATCGCCGCAGGATCGGGCCGTGGCATCGCAGGCCGACGCCACCAAGGCCGAGGCCCAAAATGAACTGAAGGGGAAGCAGCAGGACGGAGGCGAAGGCGGCGGGCAGGCGCGGCCCAACCCGGCCTCTCCGCTGTTGAATCGGCGGGCCCAGGCTGCCTACGGTCTTGCCGCTGCGGTATCGGCTGGATCGTCACCGGCTGCCGCAGCCGGCATCAATATCACGGCGTGAAACAGGTCACTTCACGTGAAACAGTCCCCGCCGCGATCAGGGCGGGGACTGTTTCAAACAGGATCAACTGGCCTTGGGCAGCGTCTTTTCCACAGTGGCGAGGAATTCGGCGTTGTCAGGTTCGATCTTGGAGGGGAAGGCTGCCACCAGCGTGCCGTCGGGGGACAGCAGATATTTGTGGAAATTCCACTTCGGCTCGCCCTTCTGGGCGGCCACCCACTTGTAGAAGGGGTGGGCCTGCGCACCCTTCACCGGTTCCTTGGTGGTCATGGGGAAGTCGATGGCGAAGTTGACGTTGCAGAACTCCTTGATCTCCTTGTCGGAGCCCGGTTCCTGCCCGCCAAAATCATTGGAGGGGACGCCCACCACGACCAGCCCCTTGTCACGATACTTTTCCCACAGGGTTTCCAAGCTCTTGTACTGGGGCGTGTAACCGCACATGGAAGCGGTATTCACCACCAGCACGGCCTTGCCCTTGTACTGGGACAGGGGCAGCGCACCGCCTTCGATGGCCTGGAAGGTAAAATCATAGGCGTTTTCGGCCTTGGCCGGCGTGGCCAGGGGGCCGATGCCTGCCAGCAGCGCCAGCCCGGCGCAAAGCCCCATGAAGGCGCGGCGGGTGGAATGACGATTCACCAGTTCCATGATCTCACCTGATCGGTTGGTATTAAACATATTGGGCATAGGGCCGGCTTGGCTTAACCATTATCTAGGCGCTCAGGCGCCTTCGTCCAGTGTTTCCCGTACTTTGGCGGCCAACGCATCCAGCCCGAACGGCTTCTGCAGGAAATGGGTGCCGGGGTCGAGCACACCATTATGAACCACGGCGTTGCGGGTATAGCCGGTAGTGTACAGCACCTTCAGCCCCGGCAGCAGGGACAGTGCCTTGTCGGCCAGTTGGCGCCCGGTCATTTCGGGCATGACCACATCGGTGAACATCAAGGACGGCCGGCAGCCTGCCTCGATCAGCGACATGGCTTCCTGTCCGCTGGCCGCTTCCACCACCGCGTAGCCCAACTCCCGCAGCGACTCCACGGAGAAGCGGCGTACCCGCTCCTCGTCCTCCACAACCAGCACCACTTCGCCCGGCCGGGCCAACTGTCCCGGTTTGGCGTCGCTGCGGCGCTGATAGGGGGCAGCGTCGCCATAATGGCGCGGCAAATAGATTTTGACGCAGGTGCCGTGACCCGGCTCGGAATAGATTTTCACGTGCCCGCGGGACTGACGCACAAAACCGAAGACCTGTGACAGGCCCAGTCCGGTGCCACGTCCCACCACCTTGGTGGTGAAAAAAGGGTCGAAGGCCCGGGTCAGCACTTCCTGTGTCATGCCGTCGCCGGTATCACTCACAGCGATCAGCACATATTGGCCTGATTGCACCTCATGTTCGGCGCCATAGGCATCGTCGATGAAGGCGTTGGCCGTCTCGATCGTCAGCCGTCCCCCATCAGGCATGGCATCACGGGCATTGACGGCCAGATTGATCAGGGCGTTTTCCAACTGATTGGGATCGACATGGGTGCGCCAGAGACCAGCGCCACGCACCATTTCCACCCGGATCGGCTCCCCCAGCGCCCGTAGCAGCAGTTCCGACATGCCATTGATCAGGCTGTTGGCATCCACGATCTGCGGCGCCAACGGTTGCTGACGGGCAAAGGCCAGCAGCCGTTCCGTCAGGGCGGCGGCCCGCTGTGCCCCGTCCATGGCGCCGTCGATATAGGGCGCGATGTTGGTATCGCCACGGGCCAGCCGACGCTGCATCAGGGTCAGGCCACTGATGATGACGGCCAGCATATTGTTGAAATCATGGGCGATGCCGCCTGTAAGCTGGCCTACCGCCTCCATCTTATGGGCTTGGCGCAGGCGGCTTTCGGCCTCCAGCAGCTTGGCTGTCCGCTCACTGATCTCCCGCTCCAACTCCTCGCGGGAGCGGGCCAGCACTTCGCGGGCATCGATGACAGCCTGGATATCGGTACAGGTGCCGAACCAGCGGGTGATCCGCCCCGCGCTGTCATGTACCGGATGCGCCCGGCCCATGGCCCATATATAGCGGCCTGACCGGTGCCGCATCCTGTATTCGATCCGATAGGGGGTGCCGGTGGCCAGAGAGTGCCGCCAGGATTCCCAGGTGTGGGCCCGATCTTCCGGGTGAATGATCTCGGACCAGGAATCCCCGTCACTGGCGCCGCGCGGCAGGCCGGTAAACTCGTACCAGCGATCATTATAGTAATCCAGATAGCCGTCCGCCCGGGCCGACCAGACCATATCATCGATGGAATTGCTGAGCGCCTGCAGATGCGCCTCACTTTCCCGGATACGCTGCTCAGCTTCGTAGCGATCTGCGATATCGATGACCGACCCGATATATCCCAGGAAAGCGCCATCTTCGGCAAAGCGCGGCGCGGCGGCATCAATCGCCCAGCGATAGACGCCATCGGCCCGGCGTAGCCGATATTCCATCCGGAATGGTTCCCCCCGTTCCCCGGCGGCGATGAAGACGCGGCCCGCCTCCGCCCGGTCCTCCGGATGCACCATTTCCAGCCAGCCCAGCTCATGTCCCTCGCCCGGGGCCTGGCCGGTGAACTCATACCAGGAGCGGTTGAGATAGGTGCAATTGCCTTTCTGGTCTGTCATCCACATCATGACCGGGGCATGGTCGGCCATATTGCGGAAACGGGCCTCGCTTTCCCGCAGCCGCTGTTCCCCTAACACCCGCCCGGTCGTTTCCGACACGATGCACAGCACGCCGCCAATGCTGCCATCGGCATCGAAGACGGGGGAGTAGGAGATGTCGAAATAGACAGTCTCGGGATAGCCATGCCGCTCGATATAGAAAGGCCGGTCATTGGCGAACACGGTCTGGCCGCTGTCACGTACCGATTGCAGCAGGGGGTGCAGATCGTCCCACAGTTCCGACCAATGTTCCGCCGCAGGCTGTCCCAGGGCAGCGGGATGTTTCCGGCCGATGGTGGGAGCATAGGCATCATTGTACAGGGTCATGAAATCCGGACCCCAGAACAGCACGATCTGGGCCTTGGATGTCAGTATCAGGCCGACCGTGGTTTTCAAGGCGGCGGGCCAGTCATCGGGCGCCCCCAACGGGGAATGCGACCAGTCCCTACGCTGCATCAACGCGCCGATTTCCCCGCCACGGGCAAGGAAGGCGGCGATCTGTTGCGGCATGGTCGCTCCCGTCGGGCTGCGTCAGCCCGGATGTTCTCCAAGAATATCTCCTGGAGAACACGGATCGGGCGTGACGGTCAACTAGCGCCAACGGGTTATGTCATTTCCAGATGTCTTGCGCCTATCGCTGCTCACCGAACACCTTGCCGGAGATGGCCGGGCTCATGAACTCGCCCAGATTCTTCAGCACCACGCGGAAGAACAGCCGGTCACCGGTATCCACGCCGGTTCGTTCGGTATAGTTGCGCTCCCCCACCAGTTGGAAGGTCAGGCATTCATCCTGGTAGGTGATGGTGGCGCCGCTGCGCAGCGGTCCGCTGCCGCCCTTGGCTAGGTCGCGGCGATGGTTGATACCAACCGACCAATGCTCGGTGATGGCAGAATTGATCGCCAGGGTCAGTTCTTCGCGGTCGCGCAGGCTGGTGCTGCTGGTGATGGTATTGTTGGGGGACTGGGCCAGCTTGTCGATGAAGACATAGCTGCCGGACACGCGGAACTGCGACGGGCCGATGGTGCCATAGACATCGTGGAGGCGCTGGGCCAGCGTCTTGCTGTCCAGCCGGAAGGAATAGCTGACATCCATCCAGGGGCTGGGGCTCAGCTCCAGCTTGCCGACCACGTCGGAGCCACGACGGCGCAGGCCGGAGCTTTCGGGGAAGTCCGTATCGTTCTGCAGGCGATAGGATTGCCCCACGAACAGGGTGCTGCTGCCGCCGCCGAAACCATAGAAGCCGTTTTTCACACCATAGGTGACGCGCTGGCCACCCTCCAGCCGGTCGATGCCGTTATAGCGCGAGGCGCTGAACAGGTTGGTGTAATCAAACTCGATATCCTGGCTATCCTCGTTGGGGATGGCCGAGCTGGCGGAGATGTTGGGGGCGGCCGACAGCATCACCATCGGTTCCACCATATGCTGCACCGTGCCCATCTGCCGGGCCACCGGCATGGAGACAGTCCATTCCGCGTGTGGGAAGGCACGCAGCCGCGCCTTGTCATTCTTGTCCACCGTGCCATCGGCGCGGCGCAGGTCGGAAACCCAATAGCCGTCGGTGCGCATTTCGGCATTCAGGGTGGAAACCAGACCGATGGGGGCAATGTCACTGCGCCGCCAGCCGATCGCGCTGGACAGGCGGCGGGTGTCATTGCCATCGCTGCGCAACAGGGACAGCAGGCCGGCATCGAACTCCCACCGGCCACCCAGCAGGCTGCCCGGTTCGCCCAGCAGATTATACTGGGCCATAGGCAGCACCACCGGTTCCTCTTCCCGGTTGGCGGGACGGAGGTCCTGGAAATTATAGGTGTTGAAGGTGAAATAATCCCGACCGCTGAACCATTCCACGAAGGCGCGGCTGTTCAGAATGTCTTCTGCTGAATAATCATAGCGCAGCAGGTGGGTATTGTCGGTGACGCGCCGCAGGTCGAATCCCCACCGCCAGTTCTGATCGATGTCGAAGCGGCCATTGGCGAAAATATGGCCGCGAAAATTCTTCTTCACCACTTCCTGATTGCCGACAATACGCGGCCGGTCGGCATAGGTGGCGCTGCCCGAGAGGTTGAGGCTGCCGCTGCCGAAGCGTTGGCGATATTCGCCACCCAGCAACAAGTCATCCTCCGTGCTGGGCACGGCCTCCAGGGTGAAATCCTTCGATTCGTCGATATCGAAGAAATATTTGATGCGGGCATAGGTGCCCAGATCGGAACTGATGCCGCCGGCTGGCGGCAGGAAACCGCTGCGCCGTTCCACCGTGGGGTCGGGATGGCCGAAGAAAGGCATATACATCACCGGAACGCCCAGCACCTCCAGCGTGGCGTCGCGGTAATAGATATCGTGCTTTTCCTGGTCATGGGTGATGCGGGCGGCCCGGATCTGCCAGATGGGGGGACGCGTCGGGTCGCTGGCGCACAGTTCGCAAGGCGAATAGACGCCCTTTTCCATCCGGGTATAGCGCCCATCCAGCCGTTCGCCCTGCAGGGCGGCGAACTTGGAATTATCCGACATCAGGATACGAACCTGATCGACGAACCCCCGGGAAAGATCGTCAGACAGTTCGGTGTAATTGGCGAACAGCACCTCGCCCGTCGGCTCCAGGATGGAGACATTGCCGGACGCCGTGACGATGTTGGTCTTTTCCGAGAAGCTGACCGTATCGGCCAGCAGCAGGCGCGACCCCTGGCTCAGCTCCACATGGCCGCGCGCGGTGACGATACCCAGATCCTCATCATAATCCAGATGATCGGCCGATAGCAGCACCGGCTGGCCTTTGCCCTTGTCCTTGTCGCCGGGTGCAACGGGGGAGACGCCGGGCGTGCCCACCGGGTTGGTCTGCGCCCATGCCGCCGGCGCCCCAAGGGCAATGGCGGAACAGAGCAACAGGCGGCGGAGGCGGAGGGTGGTCGGCGTCATGGGCGGGCCGTCTTGTTTCAACGGGGGAGAATCTCATCACTGGGGTTCAGCTTGTCCCCGACGACGGCAACGAAGTCAATGCACGCCGATGGCGGACAGGTCAGCGGCATGGAAGAGGGTGATTGCGGCAAAGGCTGGGCGGTGTTATTCCGCCGCCTCTTGCCGTGCCGCTTCTTCCCGGGCGCCGGAGTCGATGGCGTGCCAGGCCGCGGCGATATGGCTGCGCATGACGGAGCCGGCCCAGGCTGCATCGCGTACCTCCATCGCCGCTACGATCTCCAGATGGTGGTTCAGGCTGCGGCGCAGCGCCTCCCGGTCATAGCGATGGAAAGTGCGCAGCACCAGGGGCAGTTCCACCACCTGCGCCATCATGCTGCCCAATCGCTGGGTGCCTGCACTCTGCACGATGATGCGGTGGAACTCCCCGTTGGCCTCGGCGATGTGGCTCCGGAAATCGGGCGCACCCTCGGCCTCCAGTGCGATCATTTCTTCCGCCAACTGGCGCAGCCGCGCTACATCGGCAGGGGAGCAGCGTTCCGCCGCGCGTTCGGCTGCATAGCCTTCCAGGACGCCACGCAGATCGAAAATCTCCCGGATTTCCGCCATGGTCCAGTCGGCCACGAAGGCCCCATGGTTGCGCAGAAACCGTACCGAGCCCTCGGCATTCAATCGCCGTAGCGCTTCTCGGATCGGCGTGCGGCTGACACCGATCCGCTTGGCCAGCTCATCTTCCTTCAGGTGCGTACCGGGTGGGAAATGGCCGACCATGATCGCGTCACGGATTTCGGTATAGGCCTTCTCCACCGCATTGCTCATGTCCAGGGCCTCCCTTGATCGCCGTCGCCACGGTCTTGCCGGGATGTTTATAGCGCCCCTGCGTTCGGACACCAGCCCGCAAGGAGTGGCTCCCTGCTTGCGGTCACGGGGGGTACCGCGTCATTCATACAACAGCCCCATTCAAAGTATACAATGTTTGCATCTACCCTCTTGCTGACTATCCGCCCGCGACACAGAATTATCGTCACGGGTAACGGGTCGCACAACCGGGAACAAGGTTGTCGACTATCGATAAATCAAAGAGAACAGTGGAGATGACGATGAAGAAAGCCAAAGGCCCGCTGTCACGGCTGCGCGCTGGGACTGCGTTGGCGATATTGACAATTGTATCCAATCAGGCCTTGGCCCAGACGGCTGCGCCGCCGCCAGCGGCGGAGGGTATTATGCTGGAGGAGATCGTCGTGATCGCCCGTCAGCGCAATGAGACGGCACGCGAAACCCCTGTGGCGGTGGCGGCCTTCACCGCAGACACGATTGAGAAGGCCGGCATCACCGGCCCGGCCGATTTTCTTTCCCTGACGCCCAATGTCAGTTTCCTGCAGACCACCAATGTCGGCGAAAGCCAGGTGCATATCCGCGGGGTCATCCAGCCGCGCGACAGCGAGCCGCCTTTCGCCTATGTGCTGGACGGGGTGCTGGTACCCAACCCCAATGCCTTCAACCAGGATATGGTGGATATCGCGCAGATTGAGGTGATCAAGGGCCCGCTGGGCTCCATCTATGGCCGCAACGCCATCGGCGGCGCCATTCTGATCACCACCAAGAAGCCGGGGAACGAGCCGGAAGGCGAAATCCGCGCCGGCTACGAATTCAATGGCAATGAATACAAGGTCACCGGCTTTGTCGGCGGCCCGATCATCGAGAACAAGCTGTTTGCCCGCATCACGGCTGCCTACAAGGACCGCGAGGGCTATTTCGAAAACATCACCCTGCATAAGAAGGAGGATAGCTTCTCCGAAGGGCAGGTGCGCGGCCGGCTGATCTATAAGGCGGCAGAGGATATCGAGGTCGATCTGTCGGTGGGCTATGCCAAGGTCCATGGCTATGCCTTCAATTTCAACAACCAGACGGCGGGCACGCCGGGCTTCACCAAGGGTGTTGATATCAAGGACACCTCCATCCCCTATGTCGGCAATGTCGACAGCTTCAATCATCAGAAGCGGCTGGATTTTGCCGGCAAGGTGGATTGGAACAGCGAAGCCGGTACCCTGACCTTCACGGCGGCATATCATGACCTGAAGGAGAATATGGGCGGGGAAGGGGCGGTCGATCTGGCCCTGTTCGGCGCCCCGTTCCCCAACGCGCCCAAGCCATCGGATTTCTTCACCAACCCGGCGCTGTATGAGGGCTATGGACCCACCCCGCGCGACGGCACGCAATATCAGGAGCGCAATCAGGATGACACATCCTTTGAACTGCGCTTCACCTCCCCCGGTGAAGACCGGCTGCGCTACATCGCCGGCGCTTATTACATCAAGTTCAACCGTGAAGTCGTGCTGAACCGGGGCAATGATCTGGGCCAGGGCGTCATTGTGCCGGCACCGCTGGGCGGCCCTGAAAACCCGGTGGTGGCCGTCACCTGGACCGACAATGCCAACGATGCCTGGGCCCTGTTCGGCCAGCTTGCCTATGATATCGTCCCGGATGTGGAAGCGTCGGTCGCGCTGCGCTACGACAAGGAGAATCGGGAGACGACGAACCTGACCCCGGCCGCCTTCTCCCCCATCCCCAATGTGCAGGGGCTGGTGCGCAAGGAGAGCTTCAGCGATCTGCAGCCGCGCATCTCCCTGCGCTGGAACGCGTCGGAGCAGGTCTCCCTTTACGCCACCTGGGGGGAGGGCTTCCGCTCGGGCGGTTTCAACCCGCTGGGTAGCCGCTTCAACATCATCAATATCGATGGCGTCACCAACACCACGGTGCAGGATCAGTTCAACAAGGAGACGTCATCTTCCTATGAGGCCGGCGTGAAGACCCGCCTGTTCGATGGCCGCGTCACCTTCAACGTGGCGGCCTTCACCACCAAGGTGGAAAATGCCCATTATTTCCAGTTCTTCCCCTTCTCCCTGTCGCGCGTGATCTCCATCGTCGATCGCAATGACATCAAGGGGTTCGAGATGGATGGCGTGGTGCGGGTGGCCGACGGGTTGGACCTGTTCGGCGGCTTTGGCTATCTGCATAGCGAGATCAAAGAGAATAAGGAGCTGCCGCAGACGGTGGGCAACCGCTTCCCCTTCACCGCCAAATATGACGTGATCATGGGCAGCCAGTACAGCAAGCCGATTGGCGCTGGTTTCGACCTGTCGGCGCGCGTGGAATATAACCGCACCGGCCCGATGTATTTCGACACGCTGAACACGCCGGGCACGGAGCGGCCGGCGCTGGATCTGGTGAATGTCCGCCTGGGTGTGGAGAATGACACCTGGGGCATCAACCTGTTTGCCCGTAACCTGTTCGACAAGCGCTATAATGCCGATGGCGTGGTGCTGGTGGTGCCCAACACCACCACCTTCAACTTCGTCACCAAGGGCCTGCCCCGCACCTGGGGCCTGGAGCTGAAGGCGAAGTTCTGATACCAACCCGCCTAAAGGCTGACCTTTAGGCGGGTTGGAGGCCGGCGACCGCCGGCCCGCGCCACGTGGCGCGTAAGCCAAGCTGCCGGAGGCAGCGCCCGGCGCGTGAGGGAACGCGAAATCTCCCTGGATCGGTCACGACCAAGGGAGATTGGTATAAGGGTGAGTGATGCAGCGGGGCCGGGGGATATCCCGGCCCCGCTGCTGCTTTCAGCGCGCCGTCACGCAGATGCGGTCCCGGCACTGTACGGTGACGGCGACTTCCTTGCCGTCGCTGGTCTTCTGGCCGGTACAGACGATCTTGTAGAGCGTTTCCGACAGCCGGCCATTGATACGCTTCAGCACCTCCACCTTGCCCGGCTTGCAATTGGCATCCAGCGCCGCCGCCTTGGCCTCGGCCTGCTGGGCCAGGGCGGGGGCGGGCAGGCTGGCCAGCAGAGCTAGGGCGATCATGGGTGCGTGCAAGGGGCGGAACATGGGATGGCCTGATTGCGGCAGAACAGGCCCCATCCTATGCCCTTGTTTGCGGATGGAAAAGCCCGTCAGCCCAGATAGCCGCTCAACGCCGTTTGCAGTTTCTCTTCCCGCTGCTTCAATTCCGGGGTCATGGCAGGGCCGAAATCCTCTGCCGTGAAGATACGGCGGATTTCGATTTCCGCCTGCTGGCCGGTGGGATTAGGGCAGCGCTTCACCCATTCCACCGCCTCTTCCAGGCTCTTGGTTTCGAAAATCCAGAAGCCGGCGATCAGATTGGCGGGATCATCCGCAAAGGGCCCCGGTCGCGCCAAGCGGTCAGCGCCATCGAAACGCACCCGAGCCCCGGCGCTGGTCGGGTGCAGCCCTTCGCCGCCCGCCAGCACACCGGCCGTTAAAAGCTCTTCATTATAGGTGGTCATGGCGGCCAGCAGGCCGGTATCCGGCTTTTCACCGGCTTCGGTGGCGGTTGTGGCCTTCAGCAAGATCATGAATTTCATTGCTGGCGTCCCCGTTCAGGATGGTTGTGCCTGAAAGACGCAGTGGCCCCGGTCGCTCCGACATCAGCTTGAAAATTTCCCGCAAAAAGAAACCCCCGCCGGCGGACCGGCGGGGGTTCCCAAACGCCCTCTGTTGGCTGCCAGCCCTGTTGCCAAGGCCGGCAAGCGCATCAGACGCTGTAGTACATCTTGTATTCGATCGGGTGCGGCGAGGTTTCGAACGCCAGCACTTCTTCCATCTTCAACTCGATGAAAGCGTCGATCATGTCGTCGGTGAAGACGTCGCCCTTCTTCAGGAACTCACGGTCTGCCGACAGGCTTTCCAGCGCTTCGCGCAGCGAGCGGCAGACGGTCGGGATTTCCTTCAGTTCTTCCGGCGGCAGATCGTACAGGTTCTTGTCCATCGCCTCGCCCGGATGGATCTTGTTCTGGATACCATCCAGACCGGCCATCAGCATGGCGGCGAAGGCCAGGTACGGGTTTGCACCCGGATCGGGGAAGCGAACCTCGACGCGCTTGCCCTTCGGGCTGGACACGTGTGGGATACGGCAGGAAGCGGAACGGTTGCGGCTGGAGTAAGCCAGCAGCACCGGGGCTTCATAACCCGGAACCAGACGCTTGTAGCTGTTGGTCAGCGGGTTGGTGAAGGCGTTCAGCGCACGGGCGTGCTTGATGATACCGCCGATATAGAACAGGGCGGTTTCGGACAGGTCGGCATAGCCATTGCCGGCGAACAGCGGCTTGCCGTCCTTCCAGATGGACTGGTGGCAATGCATACCCGAGCCATTGTCGCCGAACACCGGCTTCGGCATGAAGGTCGCGGTCTTGCCGTACTGGTGCGCAACATTGTGCACCACATACTTAAAGAGCTGCATCCCGTCGGCCATCTTGACCAGGGTGCCGAACTTCACGCCCAGCTCGTGCTGGGAAGCGGCCACCTCGTGGTGGTGCTTTTCGACTTCCACGCCCATATCGGCCAGAACGGTCAGCATCTCGGCGCGCAGATCCTGGGCGCTGTCGATCGGGGCCACCGGGAAGTAGCCGCCCTTGACGCCCGGACGGTGGCCCATATTGCCACCCTCATAGGACTTGCCGGAGGTGTAGGGGCCTTCTTCGCTGTCGAACTCGTAGAACACCTTGTTCATCGAGACTTCGAACTTCACGTCGTCGAACACGAAGAACTCAGCTTCCGGGCCGAAATAGGCCACGTCGCCGATACCAGCCGAGGCCATGTACTTCTCAGCGGCCTTGGCAATGGAACGCGGGTCGCGCTTGTAGGGCTGGCCGGTCGACGGCTCCAGCACGTCGCACAGCACAGTCAGCAGCGGCTGGGCCGAGAACGGGTCCATGACGGCGGTGGACAGGTCGGGCGCCAGGGTCATGTCCGACTCGTTGATGGCCTTCCAGCCGGCGATGGACGACCCGTCGAACATCACGCCGTCGGTCAGCAGATCCTCGTCCACGGTGGACAGGTGCTGGGAGACGTGATGAATCTTCCCCTTAATGTCGGTGAAGCGGAAATCGACATACTTGACGTCGTTTTCCTTGATCAGGTCGAAGAACTTGGCCAAATCAGACATAGCCTCTGCTTCCGTGGTTTGAGGTTTGTCGCTGTCGCTGCGAGGCGGTGGTTGAGGCCGCTTCAAGATGAAGGGCGTTACCGCAACCCCCGCCGGTTTGAAAGATAATTTTCAAGGACTCCCGGAGGGTGCCCTGAAAATTGCCGCCTTGGCCATCTGGCGGGCGAACCGCCCGCCTGGGCAATGCGGCACGAAGCCTCAGATGGCGTCGGAACCGCGTTCACCGGTGCGGATGCGGATCACCTCCTCCACCGGGGTGACGAAAATCTTGCCATCGCCGATACGGCCGGTATGGGCGGCCTGCTGGATCGCCTCAATCGCGCGGTCGACAAGGCTGTCGTCCATCACGATCTCGATCTTCACCTTGGGCAGGAAATCCACGACATATTCGGCGCCGCGATACAGCTCCGTATGGCCCTTCTGGCGACCAAAGCCCTTGGCTTCGGTGACGGTGATGCCCTTGATGCCAACATCATGCAGGGCCTCTTTCACCTCATCCAGCTTGAAGGGCTTGATGATGGCTTCGATTTTCTTCATCGCGTCCCACAGCTCCAAATTTCGGCGCCAACCTTGCCGTTTCCGGCTGACGGCCGGCGCGTTTGGCTATGTAAGCACACCCCATGCCAGTTGCCCATCCCATTGGGATCAGGGGCTTTCATCATGGGGCGCAGCGTCATCAGTCTATTTTTTGAGCATATGCTAGCCTAAATTTTGATCTTGCAGTTCATTATTTATGCATATGGCCGTTGTATCGCCCTAAAATACCGTTCCGCTGCATGATATAGCGGCGTTCTCTCGTCCGCCAAAAAAAGTCAAAAAAAGTTTGAACCAGTGCTTGACGCCAGAACGGCACCTGGTGCATATAGCGGCTCCCGGCGGCGGTGGTAGCTCAGTTGGTAGAGCTCTCGGTTGTGGTCCGAGTGGTCGCGGGTTCGAGTCCCGTCCATCGCCCCATCTCCTCTCCTGGAGAGGATACACGTTGAAGGCGCCCGGCGACAGCCGCAGGCGCCTTTACGTTTTCTGGCCCACCGGCGCATCATGGTCCGGTATTCCCTGCGCCAGAGGTTCGATCATGGAACCGGAATCCCCCATCCTGCTGACCATCCGTCAGATGTATGCCGCCGATCAGGCGGCCATGGCGGCCGGCATTCCCGGTACCCGGCTGATGGCGGCGGCCGGCGCCGCGGTGGCGTCGGCAGTACGACGGCTGGCGGGAGAGGGCGCGCGGCCGCGCGTACTTGCCCTGTGTGGTCCCGGCAATAATGGTGGCGATGGCTTCGTGGCGGCGGGATTGCTGGCTGCGGCCGGTTGGCCGGTGCGCGTTGCCCTGCTGGGGGAGCGATCGAGCCTGACGGGGGATGCCGCCTGGGCAGCGGAGCAGTGGAGCGGTGCGGTGGAACCGGCGATGCCGGCCCTGCTGGGGGAAGCGGATATCGTGATCGATGCCCTCTTTGGTGCGGGCCTGTGCCGCCCGTTGGCAGGGGCAGCGTTTACCCTTGTGAAGGCATTGGCGGAAAGCGGCTTGCCGGTGGTGGCTGTCGATGTTCCCAGCGGGGTGAATGGCGATACCGGGCAAGTGATGGGAGCGGCGGCCCCGGCGCGTATCACCGTCACTTTCTTCCGCCGGAAGCCGGGCCATCTGCTGCTTCCCGGCCGGCAACTTTGCGGCCGTGTCGATGTGGCCGATATCGGCATTCCCCCTGCGGTGCTGGGGGTGATCGCACCAACCCTGTTCGCCAATGAACCGGTATTCTGGCAGGCACTTTATCCCCGGCCACGCTTGGACGGCCATAAATATGCCCGTGGCCATCTGCTGTTGCTGGGGGGCGCTGTGATGACCGGTGCCGCGCGTCTCGCCGCGCGTGCTGCACTGCGGGTCGGGGCGGGGTTGGTGACGCTGGCCTGCGACCCGGCGGCCCGCCTTATATATAGTCTCTCGCAAGCCAGCCTGATCGTCGCGCCGCTTCTGTCGCCGGATGCGTTTGCTACGCTGCTGGCCGATTCCCGTCGCAATGCCCTATTGCTGGGACCGGGGGCAGGGACGGTGGGTGAGGGTGCTGTACTGCTGCGGGGGGCCACCCTGGCGGCGCTGGGCGCGGGACGGTGCGGCGTGCTGGATGCCGATATTTTCAGCGTTTTCGCCGATGACCTGGCGACCCTGCGACAGGCCGGTCTGGATCGCCATTGGGTCTTGACCCCGCATGAGGGGGAGTTTCATCGCCTTTTCAGGGACATTTCCGGCAGCCGGCTGGAGCGTGCCCAGGAAGCCGCCCGCCGCAGCGGGGCTGTGGTGCTGCTAAAGGGCGCGGACACGGTGATCGCCGCCCCGGATGGCCGCGCCGCCATCAACCATAATGCTCCACCCGATCTGGCCACCGCTGGCAGCGGTGATGTGTTGTCTGGCCTGATCGCCGGCCTGCTGGCCCAGGGAATGCCGGCTTTTGAGGCGGCATGCGCCGGGGCCTGGTTGCATGGCGAGTCGGGTCGGGTTGCTGGCCCTGGCCTGATTGCCGATGATCTCCCCGACGCCTTGCGATCGGTGCTGTCGGCATTACGGCAAGCTTTCGAGTCGCCATCATCCGGCGCAAAGGGGCTGTGACTTCTGGGCACGATGCGGGCCTCGCGCCGTAGCAAGTGGTGGGCTTCCCATGTTCTAAAATGGTTACGCGACGGCTGCCCTCGGTTCGCCCTAAGTTTTTGCGCGAAAATCGGCCGGCAATGCTCCCGATCTCCTTGCCTTTAAAATCAAATTAAATTGCTGGGAATAAAATCGGTTTCTAAAGGGACGGTTTGTTGCGGGGGTAATGTTAATGCGTTAGCCTCCGTAACTGGTCGGTTGGTACCACTTTGGGCGGCGCTCCGATGGTTAGGTCTACCTCGGTTGGGCCGTACTTCAACCTCTTGGAATGGGGGAGCGTGAAGATGGGCGTGTCGTTCTTCAGGCGTGCGAAACAGGTGGCTGCACCGGTGCCCGGCGCTGTTTACCGGCGGGTGATTTTCAATACGGTGGAAACAGCACAGGTGGTCGCTGTCACTGAAGAGGGCTTTCCACTGCCCCATGTACGCTACATCGCCCGCAATGACATGATGGATGGCCCTGACAGGGGCCATCCCGCACGGAAT
The DNA here is from genome assembly GCA_943370215.1 of Azospirillum sp. RU38E. Lineage (GTDB taxonomy): Bacteria > Pseudomonadota > Alphaproteobacteria > Azospirillales > Azospirillaceae > Niveispirillum. The sequence continues at coordinate 20,868 of CALRQC020000029.1, read as the reverse complement.
ATCCGTATCCTGTCGGTGGATAGCTTCAATCGCCTGTATGGTTTGCCACAGGCGGGCTGATCCGTTGCGCGGATTCTATTAAAGGCGGGAGCGTGCTCTCCCGCCTTTCTGATTTTTGCTCCTGTTTGCGGCAATGCCGTGAACAACACCGCTGCATGTCACGCCATTGCATGACTTGAGCGGTGGGGGAAGCGCAGCTCTGCGTCCGCCCCATCGCTATCGGCCCCTGGCTTTGCGGAATCGCGCTTGGCGAGGCTGTTTTCCCTTGCTATACGGTGCGCTCCCGCGGGCAGGCTTTGGTCTGCCCGTGCGTGCGGGCGTGGCGGAATGGTAGACGCGCCGGATTTAGGTTCCGGTGTCGAAAGACGTGGGGGTTCAAGTCCCTTCGCCCGCACCACAATTTATTGTTTTGACCCGCAACCCACCGCGGTGGCGCCGATCCATGGGCGTATCCGCGGGAGCTTCGGTCCGATCCACCGGGCCTGAGGCGACCAGCAAAGACAGGCATTTCGTCCCATGCAGATCACCGAGACCAGCGCTGAAGGCCTCCGCCGCGAATTTAAGGTCGTCATCACGGCCCAGGACATCGAATCGCGGGTGCAGACCCGGCTGATCGAAGTCGGCAAGACCGTGAAGATGCCCGGCTTCCGCCCCGGCAAGGTGCCGATGCCGATCCTGAAGCAGCGCTATGGCATGTCGGTCATGGGCGAGGTGCTGGAAGCGGCCGTGCAGGAATCGGTCGACAAGCTGGTCGCCGACAATAACCTGCGTCCGGCGCTGCAGCCCAACGTGAAGGCTGTGGAGCCGTTCGCCGAGGGCAAGGACTTCACCCTGGACGTGTCCGTTGAGCTGCTGCCGGAATTCGAGCCGGCCGACCTGTCCGGCGTTGAGATCGAGAAGCCCGTTGCCGCCGTGGCCGACGAAGCTGTGACGGAGAGCCTGGAGCGTCTGGCCAAGGCCCGCCGCACCACCGAGAAGGTGGAAGATGACCGCGCCGCCGTCACCGGCGACATTCTGCTGATCGATTTCGACGGTTCCGTCGATGGCGAAAAGCGCCCCGGCATGAAGGGTGAAGGTCATGAGTTGGAGCTGGGCTCCAACTCCTTCATCCCCGGCTTCGAGGACCAGTTGGTCGGCGCCAAGGCCGGCAGCGACGTGACCGTGAAGGTGACCTTCCCGACCGAATACCATGCCGCCGAACTGGCCGGTAAGGACGCCGTGTTCGAGGTGAAGGTGCATGAGATTCGCGCGCCCAAGGACGCGGAATTGAATGACGACCTGGCCAAGAGCTTTGGTTTCGACGATCTGGAAGGGTTGAAGACGGCCATTTCCGAGCGGATCGGCGAGGAATATGCCGCCACGTCGCGCCTGCGCGCCAAGCGCACCCTGCTGGACAAGCTGGCCGAGCTGCACAGCTTCGACGTCCCGGCCGGCATGGTCGATATCGAGTTCGAGCAGATCTGGAAGCGCCTGCAGGACGAGCTGGCCAATGGCGAAGCCGAGGCTGAGGACAAGGATAAGGACGAAGAGGCCCTGAAGACCGAGTACCGCGACATCGCGGTGCGTCGTGTCCGTCTGGGTCTGCTGCTGTCCGAAATCGGTCGCCGCAACAATGTGACCGTCAGCCGTGAAGAGCTGAACAAGGCTATGATCGACGAAGTTCGTCGTTATCCGGGCCAGGAACAGCAGGTCTTCGACTTCTTCCGCAAGAATCCCCAGGCTGTCGAAAGCCTGCGCGCCCCGATTTATGAAGACAAGGTTGTCGACTTCATCCTCGGAAGCGTTAAGGTGAGCGAAGTGACCGTATCGGTTGACGAGCTGATGCGCGATCCGGATGAAGAGGAAGAGGGTGCGGCGGCCGCCTGATCGGCATCCCCCCTTTGAATATGGCCGTGGGAGCCTATATTCGGCTCCCACGGTGTCGCGAAGGAACAAGGCAGGAATCATGATCGATCCGCAGATGAACGCGCTGGTTCCGATGGTGGTCGAACAGACCAATCGGGGTGAACGCGCCTACGACATCTATTCCCGCCTCCTGAAGGAGCGGATCATTTTCCTGGTAGGCGGCGTCAATGACGCGGTTTCCAGCCTGATCTGTGCCCAGTTGCTGTTCCTTGAGGCGGAGAATCCCGACAAGGAAATCTCCTTCTACATCAATTCCCCCGGCGGTTATGTCACGGCTGGCCTCGCCATCTATGACACCATGCAGTATGTCCGCTGCCCGGTGCAGACCATCTGCATGGGCCAAGCGGCCAGCATGGGTGCGCTGCTGCTGTCCGGCGGTGCCAAGGGCAAGCGTTTCGCTCTGCCCAACAGCCGAATCATGATCCACCAACCCTCGGGCGGTGCCCAGGGGCAGGCGGCCGATATCGAAATCCAGGCCCAGGAAATCCTGCGGATGCGTCAGCGTCTGAATGAGATTTTCCAGCATCATACCGGCCAAGCGCTGGATGTGATTGAAAAGGCCGTGGAACGTGACAATTTCATGAGCCCGGACGAAGCCAAGGCTTTCGGCCTGATTGATCAGGTGATTTCCGATCGCCCAACCAGCTTTGGCCGGGGGGCGTGATCATCTGATCACCTGAACGGGAGCGACAGCGAAGAAGTATATATTGATCCTGTCGCTTTACGTGTTGTTGAATAGGCGGGCAGGGCGGTGCGCCCGGTTCCGTCAGTCGGTTCAAGGGCGCGCGCAGGGTGTTGGTATCGGTCCCCAGGGACTGTCACCAACACCGTGGTAACCGCCCGGTTTGAAGTGGATGTCCCAACGGGCATCCGGGTGCGGGGGCCAGGGCCATGCCGGGCCGGGGACCACGCGCCATCCGGTGATGTACGGAGCCCATATGACCAAGTCGACCGGCGGCGACAGCAAGAATACCCTCTACTGCTCCTTCTGCGGGAAGAGCCAGCACGAGGTGCGCAAGCTCATTGCCGGCCCCACCGTGTTCATCTGTGATGAATGCGTCGAGCTGTGCATGGACATCATCCGCGAGGAGAATAAGACCACGCTGGTGAAGTCCCGCGATGGAGTGCCCTCCCCGCGCGATATCAGCACGGTGCTGGATGACTATGTCATCGGACAGGAACATGCCAAGCGCGTGCTGTCCGTGGCGGTGCATAACCATTACAAGCGGCTGGCCCACGGTGCGAAGCACAATGACGTGGAACTGGCCAAGTCCAACATCCTGCTGGTCGGGCCGACCGGTTCGGGCAAGACGCTGCTGGCGCAGACCCTGGCCCGCATCATCGACGTGCCCTTCACCATGGCCGACGCCACCACGCTGACCGAAGCCGGTTATGTGGGCGAGGATGTGGAAAATATCATCCTGAAGCTGTTGCAATCTGCTGACTATAATGTCGAGCGGGCGCAGCGCGGCATCGTCTATATCGACGAGGTCGACAAGATCAGCCGCAAGTCCGACAACCCATCGATTACCCGTGACGTATCGGGCGAGGGTGTGCAGCAGGCACTGCTGAAGATCATGGAGGGTACGGTTGCCTCCGTGCCGCCGCAGGGTGGGCGCAAGCATCCGCAGCAGGAATTCCTGCAGGTGGATACGACCAACATCCTGTTCATCTGTGGCGGCGCCTTTGCGGGTCTGGAGAAGATCATCGCTGCACGCGGCAAGGGCACGTCCATCGGCTTTGGCGCCGATGTGCGCGGCCCGGATGAACGCCGCACCGGCGACATCCTGCGCGAGGTGGAGCCGGAAGATCTGTTGAAGTTCGGTCTGATCCCTGAATTTGTCGGACGTCTGCCCGTGCTGGCCACGTTGCATGACCTGGACGAATCGGCGCTGATCGAAATCCTTTCCAAGCCGAAGAACGCGCTGGTGAAGCAGTATCAGCGCCTGTTCGAGATGGAGGATGTCAAGCTGACGGTGCATGAGGATGCACTGCGTTCCATCTCCCGCAGGGCGATTGAGCGGAAGACCGGTGCACGCGGCTTGCGCTCCATCATGGAAACCATCCTGCTGGACCCGATGTATGATCTGCCTGGCCTGCAGGGCGTGGAAGAGATCGTCATCAACAAGGAAGTGGTGGAGGGTCGCGCCAAGCCGCTCTACATCTATTCCGAACGTCGCAGCGAAGCGGCTCCGGGGGCGTAAGCTTCCTTTTCACCGCTGTTGACAAGCCCCGCCGGCCCAGACCGGCGGGGCTTTTTCTTTGGCCCAAGGGGCAATCGAAAAGAAGAGGCCACCACCGGGCGCCCGGTGGTGGCCTTATCAGTTTGGGGTGTTGAACTGTCGGCAGCCGCCCGAGAACAGGAAGGCAGCGCCGGCAGGTCTTCCCGGCAGCGGGCTCAGCCTGCCGGGCAGACGGCGTTAGTCGGATCGGCCTCCAGCTTCACATCCGTGAAGGTCAGGCCGAGGGCGGACGAACTGGTCAGAATCAGGGGGGCTTCAACCCGGTCCATCTTGGCCCCCGCACCGGCGAAGCATTTCAACGGAATCTTCAGGGTGGTAATGCTGCCGACCGGCGCCTTGCGCAGAATGTCGGTGACATCCAGGGTACCGGCGCAGTCCGTCCCACAGCCCATGGCCATCTGGACCTTGCCGCCCGGCGCCTGATCCACCCGGTAGCGGACGGAGAGGGTGACATCACCGTTCGACTGGCGGGAAAGGTCAACGGCGCGACCGGAAATTGCCAAACTGCCAGGGGCTTTGCCCGACCAGACGACCTGCTTGGCATCCTCCTGTGCGGCCACATCGACGGAGCGCAGCGACAGTACAGAACCGGGGCTGGCGGCTGTTGTGGTGGTGACGCGTAATTCCCCCTGTGCATCGCGTAGCCCCAAGGACCAGGGGGCGGCGGCGCGGCCGGCACGGAAATAGATGCCGGCATTCTGCCGTGTACCGGCTGCTACACCTGACTGCTCGGGCACGGTGCCGACTTTGGTTTTGTCCTGGTAGGTCAGGCCATACCCATAGGCAAAGAGTGGATTGTAACCTTTGTCACCCCGGTTCAACGGCGTCTGCACCGCCGTGCGCGGCCAGGAGAAGGAGAGCTTGCCATTGAAATCATAGCGGACCTTGCCATCCGCACCGGTGAACAGCACATCGGCGACGCCGCCGCCCTCTGTCCCCGGTAACCAGGCAGCGACGAACGCGTCGGACGCGTTCAGTTCCGGATTCACCCACATCGGCCGGCCGGACAGGAAGACGGCAACCACTGGAATGCCCTGGGCGCGCAGCTTCTTCAGCAGGGCCAGATCGGTCTTTTCATCCGGCTGATATTCCAGGGTTTCCACGTCGCCCTGGAACTCGGCATAGGGTTCCTCGCCAAAGACAACGATGGCGACATCCGGCTTGCTGGTAAAATTGCCAGCCTTGTCATAATCCACTTGGCCACCGGCCGCCGTCACGGCGCCCTTGATACCGGACAGGATGGAGGTGGCGCCGGGGAACTCGTCATTGCGATTGCCCGTACCCTGCCAGGAGATGGTCCAGCCGCCGGATTGCTTGCCGATATTGTCGGCGCCATCGCCGGCCACCAAGACCCGTGCCTTGGGTGACAGCGGCAGCACACCGGCATCATTTTTCAACAACACCAGCGATTTACGTACTGCCTCCCGTCCCACGGCGCGATGCTCCGGGCTGCCGAGCGTGCTGAGCGACGGCAGACCGGGCCGGTCCTTGGGGGCCGCCTTTTCAAACAGGCCCGACAGCACTTTCACCCGCAGGATGCGGCGTACCGCATCATCCAGCCGGGCCATGGGAATGGTGCCATCCTTTACCTGGGCTAGCGTATTTTCATAGAGCTGCTTCCAGCCATCGGCGGCCATATACATGTCCAGACCGGCATTGATGGCGGTGGGGCAGTTCACCTTGGTGCAGCCAGGCAATTGGTCATGCGCGTTCCAGTCACCGACGATGAAACCGTTGAAGCCCATCCGGCCCTTCAACACATCGGTCAACAATTCCTTGTTGCCATGATGCTTGATGCCCTGCCAGCTACTGAAGCTGGCCATCACCGTCAGTACACCGGCATCAATGGCCGGCGGGTAGCCGGCATTATGGATGCGAATCAGTTCATCTTCGCTGGCCAGCGCGTCGCCCTGATCACGCCCCTTGTCTGTGCCGCCATCCGCCAGGAAATGTTTGGCACTGGCGACGATGCGCCCGGGCGCCATGAACTCCTTGCTGCCGGCCTTGCCCTGCACGCCCTCCACAATGGCCGCGGAATAACCGGCGACGATTTCCGGATCTTCCGAAAATCCCTCATAGGAGCGGCCCCAGCGATCGTCCCGCACCACTGACAGGGCCGGGGCGAAGGTCCAGTCAATACCGGTGGCCGCCATTTCCACCGCCGTCACCGCGCCAATCCGGCGTAACAGGTCGGGGTCATGGGCCGCACCCAAGCCGATATTGTGCGGGAAAATCGTCGCCGCGCCGATATTGCCATGGCCGTGGACGGCATCCACGCCGAACAGCACGGGGATGGGGGTATGGCCGGGGCGCTTCTCCAGGGCGACGCGATAGAACTGATCCGCCAGATTGAGCCAGGCCTGGGGTGGAGCGCGGTCATCGCCGCCGGGGCCGGAATTACCGCCCGCCAGTACGGAGCCCAATGGATATTTGCGCAAATCCTCAGGCGTAATGCTGCCAATGTCACCCTGGATGACCTGGCCGACCTTCTCTTCCAGCGACAGTTGTTTCAGCAGCGCATCCACCCGCGCCTCAACGGCCGGATCGATCAGCCGCTGCTGCGTCGGCGCCGGCCATTTCTCCGGATGCAGCCGCCCGGCAGCCGCCTGGGGCGTTTCTTGGGCTTTCGCCGGAAGGCCCAGCATCATGCCGGTCAGGGCCAGAGCGCTGACCATGCCAAAGGCCTTCGCACGTTTCGCATAGATGCTTTTCACCGGTGTTCCTCCCTTGGCGATGGATCGATCTTGCGCTGGCGCTTCCTGTCCATGCGCTGACCGTCTTCGCCCTTCTTCGTGACAGCGTTGTCAGGTTATGCCTGCGGCTTAATCACACTGTCAATGCTGATTCCGGAGCAAAACTATCCCAGATTGCCCGCTTTTGCGGCGCAAAATATGCTGCGATGCAAAAAAGTGCAGCAAAGTTGCATCGGTCCAATCTATCTCCAATCCTTGGGGTGTTCTTGTTAACACATTGATAATAAATATGATGATCCATAGACGGTTGCATAATTTTGTCGGAATTAAGAAATTCAGAAAAGCAAAAATAGACAGCGCTGTCATTTTTCGTTGACGGAAGGCACCGGCTGCCGCCTCAATGGGGCTGCGCGGCTTGGGTGAGCCGCGGCCAAACACCAACAGCAATAAATCCCTGGGAGGGAGAGATGCCTTTTAAGAACAGGCTCGGGCTCTACCTGCATTCTGTCGCGGCTGTGGCGCTGCTCGCCACACCGGCCGCCATGGGGCAGGCCGCTGACACTGCGCAACAGATGGACGAGATCATTGTCACCGGTTTCCGCGCGTCGCTGGCCAGTGCTCTCCAGACCAAGCGGAATGCCAACGAGATTATCGAGTCCATTACCGCTGAGGATATGGGCAAGTTTCCCGATCAGAATATTGCGGAAAGCCTGCAACGCCTCTCGGGTGTACAGATTGATCGTGATAACGGCCAGGGTACCAAGGTTCGCATCCGTGGTCTGGACCAGAATGTCACCCTGCTGAATGATGAAATTTTCCTGACCGGCCTGGAGGTTTTTACCCTGGGTGAAGGCCAGAACCGCAATACGGACAGCCTGGAAGGCGTGCCGTCTGAATTGCTGGGCGGGGTGGATGTCTACAAATCGCCCAATGCCAGGCTGCTGGAAGGCGGCCTGGGCGGTATCATCAACCTGAAGACGCGCAATCCATTGGCGCTGGAAGAAGGGATTACCGCAGCCGGCAACTTCCGCATGGCCAAGTCCGGCGGGGCTGATGGTGGCTGGAAGCCGCTGGGCGCTGCGGCGGTCGGCTATAACTGGGGTGACAAGGCCGCGCTGATCGGCACCTTCTCCTACGACAAGCAGAATATCCAGACCGATGTGCTGGGGGGGCAGAATCGCGGGAACTGGCGTTTTGCTGAACGCGGTGACAAGGCGACGGTCAAGACCAACTATTATGCGCCGGAATATCGCTACGCGACTGACCGCGACCAGAGCCGGAAGCGTATCGGTGCCTCGCTGACCGGGGCTATTGTACTCAGCGATAGTCTGGAACTGTCGGGTGACTGGTTCCACTCCGAATCGGATATCCTGACCTCCGAAGCCTCGCTGAAGTTCCCCTTCGCGGTGGAAAGCCCCGGCCTGGATACGACCAAGCCCTATACGATCGACAGTAATGGTGTGCTGATCAATGGCACCCTGATCGCCAATTCGGCTGAGTCCATCTCGTATGTGCAGAAATCCAGTGTGGATGCCGATAATTTCGGCCTGAAGCTGAAATATGATGGCGGCGGCAATTTCCGCGCCTCTCTGCGTGGCGCCTATGCCACGGCCGATCTGCACAGCGATAGCGCCAATAATGACGTGCGCTATACCAAGTACAGCGTGCCGACGGCAGATCCGACCAGCCCCACGGGTTACAGCCATCAGGCAGCCAACCCGGCGGCACCGGCCAACTACCTGTTTACCTATAATAACGGGAATGGCAAGCTGCCGAGCTTCTCGCTTGCCAGCACGCCGGATCTTTATACCAACCCGGCCTATGGCTATTTCAAGTCGCACTGGGTGTTCGGTGACCGTGCCGATCTGGAAAATTATTCGCTGCGTGCCGACGGCGAATATGATCCGGAATTCATTGCCGCGGGCAATGTGCATCTCTCCGCCGGCTATCGCTTCGCCTCGCGCGATATCGATTATACACGCGGCCGCTATCTGGCAGATTATTCTGGCAAGGGTGAACTTGATGGCACCAAGTTCGGTCAGAAATGGACGCCCTATGGCTATTTCCAGGATGGCGCCATTGGTTTCAAATCCTGTGAGCTACCCAAGGGGACGCCGGGGATTCCGGCCAAGTGCGATAACCGTTTCGGCAATTCCCCGCCGCTGATCACACCCTTCCAGACGTTCACCGGTGCCGGTGGCCGGGTGGAAACGATCAACAACTTCTTCTCGTCGGGCAATGTGGCCGGCGGCAAGATCATGGTGCAGGATCGCGGCCAGATGAAGGATGGGAAGGCCTGGATCCAGAGCCTCTACCCGTCCACCCCGTTCGCTTTCTATGCTGAGCCGCTGGAAAGCTTCCGGGTGAAGGAGGAAACCCATTCCGGCTATCTGATGGCCGATATTGGTGATGCCGGCGATGGCTATCATGTCAATGTCGGTGCCCGGCTGATCCATACCAACCTGACCGTCTATCAGAATCGTGCCACCGATCCCGATCCCGTCTATTTGGGGACGGATAGCTGGAACGGTGTGTTGCGTGATAGCGAAACCATCGCCAAAGAGCGCTCCTATACCGATATTCTGCCCAGCCTGAACATGGTGTTCGATCTGGACGAAGGGCAGAAGGTCCGCTTTGCGGCGGCACGGGTGGTGGCCCGCCAGAACCTGTTCGATCTGGGCCGTGGTTTCCGGGTGGATTTCACCCGCAACCCGACCACCAACCTGTTCGAAGCGACCAACGGTTCTTCTGGTAACCCCGACCTCGACCCTTTCCGCGCTTCCCAGTTTGACCTTGGCTATGAATATTACTTTGGCCGCCAGGGTCTGGTCTCGGTGGTCGGCTTCTGGAAGGAAGTGGACAGCTTCATCGGCACCGAAACCAAGCCGGAATTCGTCATGGATCAGGCCGGTGGGCGCAATACCCCGATCCAGCGGCCGATCAATGGCGAAGGTGGCCGGATCAAGGGCTTTGAGCTGGGGGCGCAATATGCGTTCGACTGGGGTGTTGGCTTCAATGTCAACTACACCTACTCGGATAGCAAATCGCCGCTCTTCAATGATTTTGACAAGGGGCTGCCCATCCCCGGTGTCTCCAAGCACGCCTTCAACGGTCAGATTTACTACGAATATGAGGGGCTGGAAGCGCGGCTTTCCTATACCTGGCGTACCAAATCCTTTGCCGGGAATTTCGGCTTCGGCGATGGGTCGGTCAACCGCACGCTGGGTATCTGGAACCGTTCCTATGGCCAGTTGGATGCCCAGCTTGGCTATCAGGTCACCGAGCAGATCGGGGTGACGCTGGAAGGCATCAACCTGACCAAGAAGGATCAGAGCCAGTATCTGCAGTATAAGAACCTGCCCTTCACCTATAGCTCGGGTTCCCGCCGGGTCATGGCAGGGGTGCGGTTCAAGCTCTAAGGGGCCGTTTGGCAAACTGTCTTGTTGTTCACGGCCACGCCGCTTCACTGCCGTCATTCCTGCGAAGGACGACACAGATGTCGCGGCGCGGCACGAAGATACCCTTTCATATTCGTGACTTGGCCAGGATCATTGGAATGGCGAAGTTATTGATACAAAGGGGATTTTCCAGCCACATGTCCTCTGTGGCATAAAGGTGGGACTGATGGCTTATACCGGGGGCATGGACCATGCCCCCGGTATAAGCAGCGGGATCCGATTTGGGGGGGCGGTGAAACCCGGCGCCCTGAGGAACCAAAGATACAAAGAGTCCGTCCAAAGATTTTCTTTGCCTTTTTCATTCATTAACCGCCACTCCTGCCTTCGTGGGAATAGTGGAGGTGATTTCCAAGAATTTACTCGATAAATCTCAGCTATTTTAATGAACGTAAGATTGAAAATTTAATATATGTAGAGATAATATCTGAAATATAATTTTAATTCCGGGGCTAGTAACAGCTATTTCTATCCCTACGGGGTTTACGGCAGCCGCCTGGACGCGAGCTCCACCCATCAATATTGGTTGCGATTGCGTCAGATGGGAGAGGGGGGTGAGTTGTCGGATTGCTCACTCTGCACCGTGATGGCGGTGTTGGGCTGGTACTCGGTACGGGCTCCGCGAAGCACCCGCGCGACTTCCTGCCCGTCATCTCCGCCTATCATTTCGATGCGGCACTTTATGTCCAATATTTGCGGCTTTACGCTGAACGCTTGGGCCTGGTGCGGCTGACCGCCGATTTCTTCATTGATTGTACCGGCTTTGCCGGGTTGCTGATCGAAAAGGCGCATTGGCTGCCCTGTAACGGGCTTGGGCTGTGCCATCGGCCAGCGATCGCCGTATTCTACTCAGTTGCCCTGAGCGGCGGCGGAGATCGTAGCCCATGATCGGCTTCGGTCACGGGAAGGGGATATGGGCCCCAAAAGAAAACCCCCGGCATCTGGTTGATGCCGGGGGCAATTTCCGAAAGCGACCTTACGCCTTGCCGGGTTCGGCCGGCGTTTCAACGGCGGGCGGTTCGCCATCCGTCATCGTCTTGCGCAGCCGGTGCTCGCCCAGATAGAGCAGGATCGGGGCTGCGATGAAGATGGAGGACGAGGTTGCCAGCAGCACGCCGAACAGCAGTGCCCAGGCAAATTCCCGCAAGGCCTCACCGCCGAACAGGGCCAGCGGTAGGATCGACAGGAACAGGGCGATATTGGTGTTGATCGTGCGGCTCATCGTTTCATTGATGGACCGGTCGATCAGCTCCCGCAGCGGCATCTTGCGATAGAGCCGCAGGTTCTCACGCACGCGGTCATAGACCACGACCTTGTCATTGATGGAGAAGCCCATGATGGCCAGCATGGCGGCGATGGCCGTCAGGTTGAACTGCATCCCCGTCAAGGCATAGAAGCCGATGGTCTTGGTCACGTCCAGCATCATGGTCACCACGGCACCGACGCCGAACTGCCATTCGAAGCGGATGGTGATGTAGAACAGCATGGCCAGGGCGGCCAGCCCCAGGGCCAGCATCCCGTCATGGAACAGCTCACCGGAGACAGAGGCGCCCACGGCTTCCACGCGGCGTACCTCGGTACCGGGTACATGCTGGTTCAGCGCGTCCGTCACGGCCTTGATGGCGGCCTGCTGGTTGGCTTCGGCCCCTTCCTGACGTTCCAGGCGCAAGATGACATCACGATCGGTGCCGAAGGACTGCAGGGCCACCGGCCCGACATTCACCCCCTCCATTACCTCACGCAATTTGGGGAAATCCGCCGGCTGCTCGGTGCGGATTTCCATCACGATGCCGCCGGCAAAATCGATGCCGTAATTCAGGCCCGGCTTGAAGAACATGAAGACAGACAGGGTGGACAGCACCACCGACGTCGCCAGACCGAGATGGCGGCCTTTCATGAAGGAGATGTTCAGCCCCACCGTCTTCAGCTTGATCGGGCCATAGACGGGGATGCTCTTGGGCCGGCGGCGCTTGTACCAGATGGCCGTCAGCAGGCGCGCCACCAGGGTGGCGGTAAACATGGAGGTGATGATGCCCAGCGAGGTGGTAACGGCGAACCCCTTCACCGCACCGGTGCCCACGATATAGAGCAGCACCATCTTGATCAGCGTGGTCAGGTTACTGTCGGTGATGGTGGCAAAGGCCTTGGTATAGCCTGCTTCCAGCGCTGACAGTGGCGTCTTGCCCTTGCGCAGTTCTTCCTTGATACGCTCATTGATCAGGATGTTGGCATCCACCGACATGCCAAGCGTCAGCACGATACCGGCAATGCCGGGCAGGGTCAGTGTCGCCTGCAGCATGGCCAAGCAGGCCAGCGTCAGGAACAGGTTAAAGATCAAGGCGATATTGGCAAAAATGCCGAACATGCCATAGGTCAGCCACATATAGCCGACCACCAGCACCACCCCGACGATGCAGGAGATCAGGCCGGCCTTGATGCTGTCCGCCCCCAGTTCGGGCCCGATGGAGCGTTCCTCCACCACGGTCAACGGGGCGGGCAGGGCGCCAGCGCGCAGCAGCACGGCCAGTTCGGTGGCCGACTGAGCGTTGAAACTGCCGCTGATCTGGCCACGGCCACCGACGATCGGTTCCCGGATCACCGGGGCGGAGATCACCTTGCCATCCAGCACGATGGCAAAGGGCTTGTTCACATTGGCGCGGGTAGTATCGGCGAAGCGGCGGGCCCCCACCTGATCAAAGGCGAAGGAGACCACCCACTGGCCAGTCTTGGGATCGGGGGCGGGCTGGGCGTCGGTCAGGGTGGAACCATCCACCTCCACCTTCTTGCGTACCAGCATCCGGCCCTCGCCGGCGGCACGGTCGCTGTTGGGCAGCCAGTCATAGCCCGGCGGAGCGGGGGAACCCGGCGCCACCGTGCCGTCACCCACCAGATGGAAGGTCATCTTGGCGGTCTGGCCCAGCAGGCGCTTGATGCGGCCCGGATCGGTCACACCCGGCAACTGCACCAGCACGCGGGCAGCCCCCTGGCGGGCCACGATCGGCTCGTTCACGCCGGTTTCATCGATACGGCGGCGGACGATTTCCAGCGACTGTTCAACCGCCTTGCCGACCCGCTTGGTCAGGGCCTGCTGGCCAAAGGTAAGGCGGACCCGCCCGGTTTCCTGGGTGATGGTGAAATCACCCTGCTCGCCCGGCATGGTACCGACGGTCATTGGCTTCAGCACATCGGCGGCACGCGCTGCATCATTGGCATCAACCAGCCGCACCAGAATGCCGTCACCATCCACGGCCACGCCGCCGACCCGGACATCGCCGGTGCGCAGCAGGCCGCGGGCCTCGTCGGTGGCGCTTTCCAGACGCTCGCGCTTCACCGCCTCGGCGTCGACCTCCAGCAGCAGATAGGAGCCGCCCTGCAGGTCAAGGCCCAGGTTGAAATGCCGCGCAGGCAGCCAGGACGGTATATTTCCCGGCCCTATCAGGCTGGGAACGGAAAGAAGAACGCCCAGAAGGCAGATCCCGAGGATCAATGCCGTTCGGAGCTTGGAGAAATTCAACATCGGCTATTATCCCGACAAAAGGGGGATTGCCGCGATACCGCATGGAGGGCCGAACCAGCGGTACGGTCCCTGCGGTGATCGCTTGGGGAAATGATCAGGGAATTCAGGTATGGGCCGGTGGGGCGCGTGGGCGGCTGCCCCCGGCCAGCCGGCGGCGATGTGCCTGGCTTTCCGGCATCTGGGCGCGCCGTGCCGTTCCGCTGATGGTCAGCAGGCCCCAGCCATCCGGTACCAGGCCGGCCGCATGACCGTCGGCCTGGGCCAGGGCCTTGCCATCCAGCCGGCTCAGCGCCTGCAGAATGGTGGGCTGCGCCGGGGCGGTGAGGATGGCGGCACAGCCGGCACGATCCCCATGGTGACAGACATTGCCGGCATTCTCCGCCGGCTGGCGTGCCGCCGCCGCTCCGCCCATGGCGCCCGCCAGCAGCAGCAATGCTGCCGCCAGCCAATATCGCCAATGGGAAAGGGGAGCCTGCACTGCCGTCATCCTGTCATGAAACCAGCGTGCAGCATTACGCCCTGTATCGGCGTGTGGCAAGGCGGATACCAGGGTGCGGCCCGCGATGCCAGCCGGTGGCGTCCTGCATCAGCCGCATGGGTGCCGTTATTTTACTGACCTTGCTGATAATAAGCAGGCTTATAATATGTAAGCCATGACAAACGAACCCATACCCCTCTCCCTGGGCTCCCTGTTGGGGGAGACGACGCGCCTGATGTGGCGCCGTTTCGACCAACATGCCCGCGCTGCTGGCTCCACCCGGGCGCAATGGTTCGCCATATTCAAGATCTCCCAAGGGGAGGGTCTGAAACAGGCGGAACTGGCCGAGTTGCTGGAGATCGAGCCGATCACCCTGACCCGCACCATCGACCGCATGGTTGAAGGCGGCTGGGTGGAACGCCGGGCGGACCCAGGCGACCGCCGCGCCCGGCTGCTGTTCCTCACCGACAAGGCGCGCGATGCAGTGGTGGAAATGCGCCTCATCGCCAACGCGATCTATGACGAGGCGCTGGCCGGTTTCAGCCCGGCGGAGCGGGAAATGGTGCTGGCGCTGCTGATGCGGGTTCGCGGCAATCTATCCAATACAGTGCCGGTCTCCCCGGCCGAGGAAGGCAAGAAATGAGTGATGACAGCACCAAGGCCCCCCGTATGGGCCGTGCGCGCCGCCTGGGTCTGATGCTCTCCCTGCCGCTGCTGCTGGGGGCGGGGGGGCTCTATGTCTGGGCCACGGGCGGGCGCTATATCGGCACCGATAATGCCTATGTGCAGCAGGATATGATTTCCGTCGCGGCGGAAGTCTCCGGCCGCATTGCCGAGGTGAAGGTGGCGGAGAATGCGCATGTGAAGCGTGGCGATCTGCTGTTCCGCATTGATCCGGAGCCCTATCGCATCGCGTTGGCCCAGGCCGATGCCAGCATTGCCGCCGCCCGCCTGCAGGTGGAACAGATGCGCGCCGCCTATTCCCAGGAAAAGGCGACCTTGCAGGAGGCGGAACAGACGCTGGATTACCGCCGGCGGGAATTTGACCGTCAGTCCAAGCTGGCCACCAGCGGTTATGCCGCCCAGTCCCGGCTGGATGAGGTGCGCAACGATCTGCGGATGGCTGAACAGGGTGTGGCCAAGACCCGGCAGGGGGTGGCCGCGGCCCTGGCCGCACTGGGCGGTGACCCGGCGATCGAAACGGACAAGCACCCTTCAGTGATGCTGGCCTTGGCCGCGCGGGAACGGGCGGCCCTGGATCTGGCCCGCACCAGCATCACGGCCCCGTCCGACGGGGTGGTCAGCCAGACCGACCGGTTGCATGTCGGCCAGTTCATGCCGCTGGGCCTGTCCGCCCTCAGCCTGGTGGAAACCGGCCGCACCTATATTGAGGCCAATTACAAGGAAACCGACCTGACCCACATGATCCCCGGCCAGACGGCAACGGTGCGGCTGGATGCCTATCCCGACCGCCCGCTGACGGCGCGGGTGGAAAGCATCGGGGCGGGGACGGGTTCGGAATTCTCCCTGATCCCGGCGCAGAACGCGACCGGCAACTGGGTGAAGGTGGTGCAGCGCGTGCCGGTGCGGCTGGTGCTGGACAAGGCGACGGATATGCCCCTGCGCGCCGGCCTGTCGGTGAATGTGGAGGTCGATACCGGTTACAGCCGCGGCCTGCCCGGCTTGGCAACAGCCCAGGCGGCTGGAAAGTAAACCCATGGCGGATCGGTCATCATTTCCTTTCCGTAATGAAATGGAGAAGCCATCATGCCGGCTTCGAAACAATCGGTTGAGGTGAAGCATCGCGGGTTGATCACCCTGTCGATCATGCTCGCCACCGTCATGCAGGTGCTGGATACCACCATCGCCAATGTTGCCTTGCCCTCCATGCAGGGCAGCTTGGGCGCGGCACAGGACAGCATCACCTGGGTGCTGACCTCCTATATCGTCGCAGCCGCCATCATGACGCCGGTGACCGGCTGGCTGGCCGACCGGGTGGGGTTGAAGACCCTGTTCATCATTTCCGTCGGTGGCTTCGTCCTGTTCTCCATGCTGTGCGGCATTGCCACCAGCCTGGAAGAGATGGTGATTTTCCGCCTGTTGCAGGGCGTGTTCGGCGCGCCCCTGGTGCCGTTGTCCCAGACGGTGCTGTTGAACATCAACCCCAAGGAACGCCATGGTCAGGCCATGGCCATGTGGGGGGCGGGCATCATGGTCGGCCCCATCATCGGGCCGACGCTGGGCGGCTACCTGACGGAGATGCTGGACTGGCGGTGGGTTTTCTACATCAACCTGCCGATCGGTATTGTGGCCTTCATCGGGATGCTGATCTGGCTGCCCCGTTCGACCACCCGCCCGCGCGGCTTCGATTTCCTCGGTTTCGCCCTGCTCAGCCTCGCCGTGGGCGGTTTGCAGATGATGCTGGACCGTGGCGAACAGTTGGACTGGTTCGCTTCCACCGAAATCTGGCTGGAAACGGCCGTGGCACTCTGCGCCTTTTGGGCCTTCATCATCCATATCCTGACGGCGGAAAAACCCTTTATCGAACCGCGCATCCTGCGGGATCGCAATCTGGCGGTCGGGCTGGTGCTGATCTTCGTGGTGGGCGTGATTGTGCTGGCGGCTATGGCATTGCTGCCGCCCCTGCTGCAACGGCTGATGGGTTATCCCACCATCACCACCGGTCTGGTCATCGCGCCGCGCGGGGTGGGCGTGATGGTCAGCATGATCGCCGTCGGCCGTCTGGTGCAGCGTGTTGATGCCCGGCTGATGATCCTGGCCGGGTTGGGGCTGACCGCCTGGTCGCTGCATCTGATGACGGAATATACCATTGTCATGGGCATGGGGCCGATCATCACCAGTGGCATCATTCAGGGGCTGGGTCTGGGTTTGATCTTCGTTCCGCTGTCCACCCTGGCCTTTGCCACCTTGGCCCCGCAGGATCGCACGGACGCCGCCAGCCTGTTCAGCCTGCTGCGTAATCTGGGCAGCAGTGTCGGGGTTTCGGCTGTTACCAGCCTGCTGGCCCAAAATACCCAGATCAACCATGCCGAGCTGGGCACCTTCATCAACCCGTTCCGCGTACAGCTTGATTCCTATCTGGCCCTGCTCGGGTCAATCTCGCCCGCAAAGGGCCTGGCCATGGTCGATGCCATGGTCAACCAGCAGGCAGCGATGATCGCCTATCTCAATGATTTCAAGCTGATGATGCTGGTGACGCTGGGCATTGCCCCCCTATTGCTGCTGCTTCGCAAACCCGCCCCCCGTGCAGTGGGCGGGGATGATCATCCGGCGGTGATGGAGTAATCATCCTGCCGGTGACGGGTGTGTTTGGGCAATAACCGGCAAGGATTGCATGTCTGGCATCCCCTGCCTTGCCCTGTCCGCTGCTTGCGGGCGGGGCATCTGCGCCTTATTGCCAAGGGCAGCCCGCCGCCATCCGGGCGGCGGCACCGGTATCAAGAGGATTCCACGACCGTGAGCATCGTCCGTCTTCAGCCCGGCCGCCGCATGAGCGAAGCAGCCATCCATAACGGCACCGTCTATCTGGCCGGTCAGGTCGCCGCCGACAACAGTGCCGACATCAAGGGTCAGACCGCCCAGGTGCTGGCCCAGATCGATGCCCTGCTGGCCGCCGCCGGCAGCTCCAAGTCGCGCATCCTTTCCACTACCATCTACCTGTCCAGCATCGGCAATTTCGCCGCCATGAACGAGGTGTGGGACGCCTGGGTTGACCAGTCCAACCCGCCGGCCCGCGCCACGGTGGAGGCCCGCTTGGCCGCCCCCGGCTATCTGGTGGAAATCGTCTGCGTCGCGGCCCAGGGCTGATCCCGGCCCCCGTCTGCGTGAGGGGGTGAGAATCACCCCCCACTTTCGGCCCCGCGCCTATCGCCGCACTGGCGGTGGTGGGGCCGACGCGCTATGTGATGCGCCATATCATGGCGGCCCGGCCCGCCACCCCCAAAAGCCCCGGATTGGTGAGCAACCATGCCTGATGATCTTTCGCCCCAGAGCTTCAGCCTGTTCCCGCTTGGCGAGGACAAGACCCCCTATCGCAAGCTGACCGCCGATTACGTTTCGGTCAGCGAGTTTGAGGGCGAAAGCATCCTCAAGGTGGAGCCGGAGGGGATGCGCCTGCTGGCCGAGCAGGCCTTCATCGACATCAACCACCTGCTGCGTCCCGGCCATCTGGCCCAATTGGCCAAGATCCTGGATGACAAGGAGGCCTCGGCCAACGACCGTTTCGTGGCGCTCGACCTGCTGAAGAATGCCTCCATCGCCGCCGGTGGCGTGCTGCCCATGTGTCAGGATACTGGCACCGCCATTGTCATGGGCAAAAAGGGCCGCCGCGTCTGGACCAAGGGTGCCGACGATCTGGCGCTGGCCGATGGTATCCGCGATGCGTACCTGAAGCGTAATCTGCGCTACAGCCAGGTGGCCCCGCTCTCCATGTATGAGGAGAAGAACACCCGCACCAACCTGCCCGGCCAGATTGAGATCTATGCTGAGGGGGAGGATGCCTATAAGTTCTTCTTCATGGCCAAGGGCGGCGGTTCCGCCAACAAGACTTTCCTGTTCCAGGCCACGCCGTCCGTGCTGGCGCCCGATCGGCTGATCCCCTTCATTGAAGAGAAGATGGCCTCGCTGGGCACCTCGGCCTGCCCGCCCTACCATCTGTCGGTGGTGATCGGTGGCCTCTCGGCGGAACTGAACCTGAAGACGGTGAAGCTGGCTTCCGCCCGCTATTATGATGGGCTGCCGACGCAAGGTTCGGAAAGCGGCCATGCTTACCGCGATCTGGAGATGGAACAGGCTCTGTTCGCCGCTTCCCAGAAGCTGGGTATCGGCGCCCAGTTCGGGGGCAAATATTTCTGCCATGATGTCCGGGTGATCCGCCTGCCGCGCCATGGTGCCTCGCTGCCGATCGGTATTGGCGTGTCCTGCTCGGCCGACCGTCAGGCCTTGGGCAAGATCACCAAGGACGGTATCTATCTGGAACAGTTGGAAACCGATCCCGCCCGCTTCCTGCCGGAAGTGGATGCTTCCTCCCTCTCCGACGAGGTCGTGAAGATCGATCTGACCAAGCCGATGGCGGAAATCCGCGCCACGCTGACCCAGTACCCGATCCGCACCCGCGTGTCGCTGACCGGCCCGCTGATCGTGGCGCGCGACAGTGCCCATGCCAAGCTGCGCGCGGCCCTGGATGCGGGCCAGCCGCTGCCGGATTATTTCAAGAACCACCCGATCTATTATGCTGGTCCGGCGAAGACGCCGGAGGGTTACGCCTCGGGTTCCTTCGGCCCGACGACGGCTGGCCGCATGGACAGTTTCGTCGATCAGTTCCAGGCAGCGGGCGGTTCTTTTGTCATGCTGGCCAAGGGCAACCGCTCGCCGGCGGTGAAAAATGCCTGCCAGAAACATGGCGGCTTCTATCTGGGCTCCATCGGCGGGGCGGCCGCCCGTCTGGCCCAGGATTGCATCAAAAAGGTGGAGTGCATCGCTTTCCCCGAACTGGGGATGGAAGCCATCTGGCGCATCGAGGTGGAGGATTTCCCCGCCTTCATCATCACCGACGATAAGGGCAATGATTTCTTCGAGGCCACTAAGTAAGTCAACTTCGAGGTTTTGCCCCTATTTTTGGGATTAAATTGGAATTAGGATGGCCGAATGATACGCGCCATCCTTTTCCTTTTTTTATTGATCCTGCTCTCGCCCCCTGGCGTCGCCGCCGACTCAGGGAAACCTAGCTGTTTTGATGCAGCCGTTGTTGCCAAGCTGCTGACTCAAGACCCAAATCCGTTGCCACCGAAGGACGCCGACGATCCCCTTGCTAACTGGCACTGGCCTTGGCGATTAAATTTTATAATCGAAAAGAAGCTCCTGGGGGAGATGCCCGAGCCATCCTTTACCGTTGTGCACGAGATGCACACCTGGCTAAATTCGGACATCCAGCACATCCTGCTTTGGCTGAAGCGCCAGCCAGATGGTCATTACACTGCCATCCATATCGAATTATATATCGTGCCGGATATTGATGGGGAATTTATTGCCCCTGTGGGCGCAGAGTCCGCCAAATTTATCGACCGTTTGGCGACGCAGTTCCCCGGAAACTACGCAGCTAAGCTTTCCACAAGGAAGTACCGCGCTGATCAGGCTTGGTGGTTGCGCCAAACTCTTGAAGAGCCATCAGCCCCGCTTTTGCCGACGGCGACGGCCGGTGCCCTGCGGACAGAGACGGCCGCTTCCCTTGCTGATCTCGCGACATTCACTGCTCCTCACCTCTGCCAGGAGTGAGCGTGTTTCGCTTCTGTGGCAGTTGGCGTAAATTTGTGTTGCGTGACCGCCCTACCAGCGCTATAAAAACTTCCCCGCGAACGACTGGTCTCGTTGAGATGTTGTTCCGCGGTTGGTTCTTTGAAGGCTTCGGCCTTCGGACAAGTGGATTGATCTATCGTGCTGTTGGGCATGTGTCTGCTGGACTTGGGTCTGGTGGGTTGATTGCTTGATGGTCCGTTGACCGGTTTGGTTCTATGCTTTTTGTAGCGCTTCGGCGCTGCGGAGAAAAAAGTTTAGAGCG
>CALRQC020000028.1:0-88084 GCA_943370215.1 Azospirillum sp. RU38E | reverse complement strand
TCAACCTCAAGCGCCTGGCCGCTTATCTGCTGCTGATGCTGCGCTGTTTGCTCCTGCCAAACAGCGCTCTGAACACATTTACCGTCTGACCAGACCGCAAATCATCAGATCGGCAATCGGCTTCTTCAACAGGCCCTGACCGTTGGTATAAGGCCGCCTATCCCCGATAGGAATGCCGGTTGCCGCGCGGGTCTTCCACCAGCCAGTTGCCGTCGTCACCCTGCGGCGTCAGATAATCCTGGGTCAGCGGCACCTTGCCATGGCCGCCGGGTATATCCAGCACATAGGTGGGCTGGCACAGGCCCGACACATCGCCGCGCAATTGCCGCATCAATTCCCGGCCCGCTGCGACGCTGGTGCGGAAATGGCCCGTTCCTTTGGCCAGATCGCCATGATGCAGGTAATGCGGCTTCACCCGCGCGCTGATCAGCGCGCGGAAGGTGCGGGTCAGCGTGTCCACATCATCATTCAGCCCGCGCAGCAGCACACTTTGCGACAGCATGGGGATGCCAGCATCCACCAGCCGCCCGATGGCGGCCACCTGATCGGGCCCCAACTCGCGCCAATGGTTGGCGTGCAGCATCACCCAGGTGGGAATGCGGGTGCCTTTCAGGGCGGCCACCATCTCCGCATTGATGCGGTCGGGGTCCACCACCGGCACGCGGCTATGGATACGGATCAGCCCCAGATGCGGGATGTCGTTCAGCCGCTTGATCAGGTCGCCCATGCGGCGGGGCGACAGGATCATCGGGTCGCCGCCGGTCAGGATCACTTCCCAAATCTGCGGGTTATCCTGGATATAGGCGATGGCGGCATCCAGTTCGCCCGCATCCAGCGCGTCCGACCCCGGCCCCACCATTTCGCGGCGGAAGCAGAACCGGCAATAGACCGGGCAGGCATGGACCGGTTTCAGCAGCACCCGGTCATGGTAACGATGGGTGATGCCCTTGACGGGGGTGAAGGGTTCATCGCCGATCGGGTCGGCCAACTCCTCCGGCGTCACCAGCAATTCGCGCGCATCGGGCAGGAACTGGCGGCCCACCGGATCGTCCGGGTCCGTCGGGTCGATGCGGTCGGCCATGGCGGGGGTCACCGCCACGGCAAATTGCGCCGCCACCCGTTCCAGGGCGGCAACATCGGTGGGTGCCACCAGCCCGTGATCGGCCAGATCGGCGGGGTGGCGCAGGGTCTTCTGCGGGGTCTGCTTGTCGCGCGGCATGATGGGGGATTAGGTGCCGCTTGCCCGCGCACCGGTCAAGGGGGGAAGGGGCGGGTGCTGCCATGCCGGGTTAGAGCCGGGTGCGTTCAGCCGGAAACGCACCCGGCTCCAACTCCTTGTTCAGCCAGCAGATTCACACTCCAAAGCGATGCCGTTTTTCCGCGATCTGCTCCAGCAGCGGCAAGCCTGCGGCGGATTCATGTGCCAGCAGCCAGCGCTTGCGCTCCAGCCCGCCGGCATAGCCGGTCAGCGTGCCATTGGCCCCGACGACCCGGTGACAGGGCACGACAATGCCGATCGGGTTGGCCCCATTGGCCAGCCCCACCGCCCGCATCGCCGTGGGCTGGCCCAACCGGCGGGCCAATTCCCCATAACTGACCGTTTGCCCGGCAGGGATGGTGCGCAGGGAATGCCAGACGGACTTCTGGAAATCCGTGCCGTTGGTGGCCACGGCCACCCGATCCAGTGCTGTCAGGTCGCCGGCGAAATAATCGCCCAAAGCCTGTGCCAGTGGGGTGGGCGTGGGGGCTTCAGTCAGGCTGACGGGGCCATAATGCCGGGCCAGCAGCTTGTCCATCCGTTCCCGGTAATCCAGAAAATCCAGTGCCCGCAACTGGCCCGACGCATCCGTCACCAGCAGGATGACGCCGATGGGGCTGGTGAATTGGTGCAGGAACAGGGGTGACATGGACAGCATCTCCGTCAAGGTGCTGCGTATCATGCCACCGATGAGCCGGGCTGGGGGAGCGTTTTGGGCTGTTGGGGCCCCCCGGGGCACCCCTCTCTTTCAAAACCCA
The DNA here is from genome assembly GCA_943370215.1 of Azospirillum sp. RU38E. Lineage (GTDB taxonomy): Bacteria > Pseudomonadota > Alphaproteobacteria > Azospirillales > Azospirillaceae > Niveispirillum. Next base: position 86,068 of record CALRQC020000028.1, on the reverse strand, counting down.
TTGCGACCGGTTCGCAAGAGTGGGACAAGGAAGGCATGAGCGACCAATCCCTGACCCGCCCCGCCGCCACCCGTCTGCCGCTGCTGCGCCTGCCGTCCGGCTGGGCCATCGCGCTGAGCCTGATCGCCCTGCTGGTGGCGCTGCCGGTGCTGATTGTCGGCAGCCGCGTCTTCCTGCCCAGCCATGGGGTATGGGAACATCTGGCCGGTACGGTGCTGGGAACCTATCTGGGCAACACGTTGACGTTGGCGCTGGGCACGGCGGGCGGGGTGCTGGTGATCGGGGTGGGTACGGCCTGGCTGGTCACCATGTGCCGTTTTCCCGGCCAGCGCTGGCTGGAATGGGCGCTGCTGCTGCCCATGGCCATGCCAGCCTATGTCATGGCCTATGTCTATACCGACCTGCTGCAATTTATCGGCCCGGTGCAGACGGCCCTGCGGGAGACGTTCGGCTGGAGCCGGCATGATTACTGGTTCCCCAATATCCGGTCCCTGGGCGGGGCGGTGGCGGTGCTGTCCTTCGTGCTGTACCCCTATGTCTATCTGCTGGCCCGTGCTGCCTTTCTGGAACAGTCGGTCTGTGTGCTGGAGGTGGCGCGCACGCTGGGGGCGGGGCCGTGGCGCAGCTTTGCCCGTGTGGCGCTGCCGCTGGCCCGCCCCGCCATCGCCGCTGGCCTTGCTTTGTCGATGATGGAAGTGCTGGCCGATTTCGGCACCGTGCAATATTTCGCCGTCGATACCTTCACCACCGGCATTTACCGCACCTGGTTCGCCCTGGGCGAACCGGTGGCCGCCGCCCAGTTGGCGTCCGTGCTGATGCTGTTCGTCATGGCGTTGGTGGTGATGGAACGCTACAGCCGGGGCCGGGCGCGCTATTTCCATTCCACCGGGCGGTACCGGGCCCTGCCCAGTTACCGGCTGCGGGGCCTGCGCGGGGGGCTGGCATTGCTGGCCTGCCTGCTGCCGCTGGCGCTGGGTTTCATCATTCCGCTGATGGTGCTGACCCGGATGGCGGTGACAGAGGGGGATTCCCTGCTCGGCCCCACCTTCATGAACCTGGCCGGCAACTCCTTCACCCTGGCTGGCATCACCGCCTTGCTGGCGGTGGGGCTGGCCAGCCTGATGGCCTATGGGCTGCGGCTGCAGCCCACGCCCTGGCTGAAGGGGGCGGCGCGGGTGGCCGCCATGGGCTATGCCGTGCCCGGATCGGTGATCGCGGTCGGCATCCTGATCCCGGCGGCACGGCTGGATAATGCGCTGGATGGTTTCATGCGCGCCCAGTTCGGCCTGTCCACCGGGCTGCTGCTCTCCGGCACGGTGACGGCGTTGATCTATGCCTATCTGGTGCGCTTCCTGGCCGTGTCCTTCAACACGGTGGAGGCCAGCCTGGGCAAGATCCGCCCCAGCCTGGATCAGGCGGCCCGCGTGCTGGGCCGCACGCCGGGTGCTACGCTGGCCCGCGTGCATATGCCCATCATGAAGGGCAGCCTGCTGACGGCGGGCCTGCTGGTCTTTGTCGATGTGATGAAGGAATTGCCGGCCACCATGATCGTGCGGCCGTTCAATTTCGACACGCTGGCCGTGCGCGTCTATACGCTGGCCAGCGATGAACGGCTGGGGGAGGCCAGCACCGCCGCCCTGATCATCGTGCTGGTGGGCATCATCCCGGTGGTGCTGCTATCGCGCGCCATCACCAAAAGCCGGCCCGGCTCCAGCAGTGAGCCATCGTAAGACAAGAGGGCGTTACGCCAGCGTGTTGATGGCTTCGCGCTGCATGTCATCCTGGGTGCGGATGACGGCCAGATTGGCCTTATAGGCGGACAGCGCGCCGATCTGGGTTGTGGTTTCGGTCACCGGGTCCACATTGGGGGCGGCAACCAGCCCATTGCCATCGGCCTGCGGGCTGTCCGGCTGATATTCCGGGATATAGGCGGGGGTGACGGGGCGGGACACGGCACGCGTGCCACCGCCATCGGCCGCCACCGTATCGGTGGCATTGGGCGCATAGGCAGCACTCTTGCCCGTCGGCACCGCGCCATCGGCACCGGGAATGGCGCCGGTGCTGCGGGCATTGGCAACATTGCCGGCCGAATTGGACAGGCGCTGCGTCTGCGCCATCGCGCCGGAAAGCGCGCTGGTCAAACTGCCGCCAAGCCCATTGATGCCGGCCATCACCGATCCCCCCGATCAGGCCGCGCCGTCGGCCAGATCCTGCAGCGCGTCGCGGTCGTTGATCTTCACCTTGCCGCCTTCCATCAGGGCGATGACGCGGCTGGTCTTCAATTGGGTAAAGGTGCGGCTGACGGTTTCCGTCGTCAAGCCGAGATAGTCGGCTATATCCGAACGGCTCATCGGCACATGCACCGGATTGTCCTTGAAGCCGCGCCGCACCGCCCGCTGCGACAGCAGCAGCAGGAAGGAGGCGATGCGCTCCTTGGCGTTCTTGCGGCCCAGCAGCAGCATCTGATCCTGCGCGGCGGCCAGCTCATTCGAGGCCATGGCGAACAGGCGGCGCTGCATCTTGGGATAATCTTCCAGCAGTGCCTCCAACCGGCGGCGCGGGAAGCGGCAGAGCGTGGCCTGGGTCACCGATTCCGCCGAATAGGCATAGGTGTCATTGACCGACAGGCCCATGAAATCACCGGCCAGCAGGAAACCGGTGATCTGCCGCCGACCGTCGGGCAGCAGCTTGTACAGCTTCATGGTGCCAGAGGTGACGTTGAACAGCATGTCGGCCTTGTCCCCTTCCGAGAACATGGTGTGGCCGGGTTCAACCTTCATATTGACCAGGATTTCGGCCAGGCGCCGCAATTCCTCCTGCTCCAGCGCGGAACAGACGGAAAGCGAGCGCACCGGGCAGGCGCTACAGGGGTTGATATCCGTACCTGCCGCATTGTTGGCAGGGATTAGGGCCAATGCCGCGTGCGCACCCGTCGCTGGTTCCATAAAGCCACCCCCCATCCTGATATACCCCGGCAACCCAATGAACAACGCAGGCTGCGCAGCCCCGGGTCAGCGATGATAACGCTTCCAATCCGGGCTGCGGCCTGCTGTTCAACCGCCGTGGTCTGGTGGACCATATTGCCACCAATTGAAGTGATTCCACAACCGTTCAGCCGTGAACAGATATACTTACGTATCATGGCCCTGCCTTGACTTGGATCAAAGCTTTTTCAGGTCGGGTCTGGCATCAGGTTACGTCAGGGGCGGTGGCTGTCCCGTTCCTCCAGACGAAGAATTCGACCCCCATGATGTCCGACCGTTTCACCGTCACGCCCCTGGACCGGCGCCGCATCGATCAGGTCTACCCGCTGATCCAGGCGGCCAAGTCCGGTATCAGCCGGGAGGAATGGCGCGATTATGCCGCACGCATGATCGCGGCGAGCGAGGGCGGCATCCGCGTGGCCCAGGTGGATCATGGCTATATCCACGGGCTTTACGCCTTCCAGGCGATGCCGAGTCCCAAGCACGGCACTGTGCTGCAGGTGGACATGTTCCTGGCGATGGACCTGTTCGAACCGGAGGTGGCGATCGATCTGCTGTTGGCCGACATGGACCGGGAGGCGCTGGACCGGGCCTGCGGGGCCGTGCATCTGCACCTGCCGCAGGCCGATGGGCCGGCGGCCCCCTCACGCGCCCTGGAACGCGCCATCAGCCATGGCCATCATCGGGAGGATTTGCGCCTGTGCCGTATGCTTGTCTGACGCGCAAGGCCTGAACGGGTGCCGCCCTTGGCGGGGGTGGGGCGGCATTGTATTTTCCGCGCCATGACTGAGAATGCTGCCGCGACGGCCCCGGAATCCACCCCTGTTGCCAAACCTGCCGCCCTGCCGGTGATCCGCCTGCAGGCGGGCCGGCACAAGCGCGCCCAGCATGGCCATCCCTGGATCTATTCCAACGAGGTGGACATGGACAAGGCGGCCAAGGCGTTGCCGGCGGGTTCCATCGTGCGCATCACCGATGCCGGCGGGGCCACGCTGGGCATTGCCACCTTCAACCCGCATACGCTGATCGCCTCGCGCTTCCTGTCGCGCGATGCCGCCACGGTGATCGATACCGGCTTCTTCGTGAACCGCATCCGCCGGGCCCTGGAAATCCGCGAGCGGCTGTTCGACCGGCCCTTCTATCGCCTGATCCATGCCGAAAGCGACGGGCTGCCGGCGCTGATCATCGACCGCTATGGTGATGTGGTGGTGGTGCAGGCCAATAATGCGGCCATGGACCGCCACATCCCGATGATCCTGGCCGCCTTGGACGAGGTGCTGAACCCGCGCGCCATCGTGCTGCGCAATGACAGCGCTGCGCGCACCCATGAAGGGTTGCCGGAGGAAGTGCGGGTCGCCAAGGGCAGCATCGACGGGATGATCCCGCTGGAGGAGAATGGCGCCACCTTCTTCGCCGACCTGTCGGACGGCCAGAAGACCGGCTGGTTCTTCGATCAGCGCGACAACCGCGCCTTCATCGCCAACCTGTGCAAGGGCAAGTCGGTCGTCGACTTCTATACCTATGCCGGCGGGTTCGGCGTGCTGGCGGCCAAGCGCGGTGCCTCCCATGTCACCTTGGTTGACCGCTCGGCCCTGTCGCTCTCCATCGCGGCCAAGGCGGCGGCGGCCAATGGCGTGGCCGACCGGGTGGATACGGCCAAGGGCGATGCCTTCACCCTGATGGACCAGTGGGTGGCCGAGGGCCGCACGTTTGAGGTGGTGATCGCCGATCCGCCGGCCTTTGTGAAATCCCGCAAGGATCTGGCCGTGGGCAGCCGCGCCTATCGCCGCATGACCAAGACCGCAGCCAAGCTGGTGGCGCCGGGCGGCATGTTGCTGGTGGCATCCTGCTCCCACAACATGGAACCGCCCTTGTTCCACCAGGAGGTGGCGCGCGGTCTGGGCGATGCCGGGCGCCAGGGCCGCATCCTGCGCTTTGCCGGAGCCGGGCCCGACCATCCGGTGCATCCGCTGCTGCCGGAAACCCAGTATCTGAAGGCGATGGTCTTCGCGCTGGATTAAGTGGTGACCCTTGCTGTTCCCAACCCCCTCCCCAAGCAGGGCGGGGATTGGGAATAGATTTCTTATCTTTATCCCGATAATTTCCGCTTAAAGAAAAAATATCTTATCATTATTCTGACTTCTCCATGTCGGAAGTCTGCAGAACCGCATTGAGTTTATGTAAGGAAATGTTATCCTAAACGGGTTATTTTGGGCTTAAGGATCATATATCTGTGCATAAACCTAATCCCACCCCGTTGAATATCATGATGGTGGATTTTGGCCGCCGGCTGGAGGCCTATCGCATTGCGCGCCAGTTGAAACAGGCGGAATTGGCCCAGCAAGCCGGCATTTCCCGCGTGACCCTGGGCAAGCTGGAGGCGGGGAGCGGCGGCACGTTGGACAGTCTGCTGCGCGTGCTGCGCGCGCTGGGCCTGGAGGATCGGCTGCTGCAGCTTTTTCCCGATCCGGGCCCCAGCCCATTGGACCCGATGGCGGGCACCGGCAAACGTCGCCAGCGTGTCCGCCACCCCGCCGATAATGCGGCTGCAGCGGACACCCCCTGGCAATGGGGTGACGAAAACGGGGAAGGCCCATGACACGGGCCGATGTGCGTTTATGGGGGCGCGGCATCGGTGCGGTATTATGGGATGATACGCGCCAACTCGGCATTTTTGAATATCAGCCGGATTTCCTGGCCAGCGGCATCGAACTGGCCCCGCTGACCATGAAGCTGCGGCCCGGCCCGTTTGATTTCCCCGAACTGTCGCGGCGCAGCTTCAAAGGATTGCCGGGTCTGCTGGCTGACAGTCTGCCCGACAAGTTCGGCAATCTGTTGATCAACCGCTGGCTGGCTGAACAAGGGCGCCCGGCGGATAGCATGAACCCGGTGGAACGGCTGTGCTATACCGGTACACGCGGCATGGGAGCCTTGGAGTTCCAGCCGGCGGCTGCCGTTCCTGCCGGCAGCGGGAAGCCGCTGGATATTGCGGCTCTGGTGGATCTGTCCGCCCGCATGGTGGCGGCAAGGCAGACATTGACCGGGCATCTGGGCACGGCAGAGGATGCCGATGCCATGCGGGAAATTCTGCGCGTCGGCACCTCTGCCGGTGGTGCAAGGGCCAAGGCGGTGCTGGCCTGGAACCCGGCGACCGGGGAATTCCGCTCCGGCCAGACCCTGCCCGGCGCGGAATTCCAGCATTGGCTGATCAAGTTCGATGGCGTTTCTGGCAATGCGGATAAGGAACTGGCCGATCCGTTGGGTTTCGGCCGGCTGGAATATGCCTGTCATCTGCTGGCCCGGCAGGCCGGTGTGGATATGGCCGAATGCCGCCTGCATGAAGAAGGGGGACGGGCGCATTTCATGACCCGGCGGTTCGATCGCACCTTGCGTGGGGAAAAGCTGCACATGCTGTCGCTGGGGGCGATGCGGCATTTCGATTTCAACATTCCCCGCGTCTATTCCTATGAACAGGCCATTGAAACCTTACGCCTGCTGGGCCTGGGTGCGCCGGTTCTGGAACAGCAGGTGCGCCGCGCCTTCCTGAACATCGTCATCCGTAACCAGGATGATCACGTGAAAAACATCGCTTATCTGATGGACAAGGCGGGCCGCTGGTCGCTGGCACCCGCTTTCGATGTGGCCTATGCCTATAATCCAGAGGGCGAATGGACCAGCCAGCACCAGATGTCGCTGAATGGACGCACCACGGGCTTTACGCTGGATGATTTAATGCAGTTCGGTCGTTTCGCCGACCTGAAACCGGCCCGCATCCGCAGCATTCTGGATGATGTGCTGTCGGCAGCCCGGCAATGGCCCGACCATACCGCTGCTGCCGGTGTACCAGGGCCGCTGGGCGATGGTGCATGGCGCGGCTTTCGCCTGGATTTGCGCTGACCATACAGAAAAAGCGACCCCATCCTTTAGAAACTCTTCTCATAAGGGTGTCATAGAAGCGACAATTGTCGCAACGACGCCACAGGCATAAGAGGAGGGGACGGCAGTGGAAGCCATCAACGAGGCGATTTTCCTGGCGGGGTTGCTGCTGCTGCTGTCCATTCTGGCCGGCCGCGTCTCCTCCCGCTTAGGCGCGCCCTTGCTGCTGGTCTTCCTGGGGCTGGGAATGCTGGCGGGGGAGGATGGGCCGGGCCGCATCCAGTTCCATGATTTCCATATGGCCTATCTGATGGGCAGCATGGCGCTGGCCGTCATCCTGTTCGATGGCGGCCTGCGCACGCCCGCCGAAACCTTCCGGTTGGCCCGTGGCCCCGCCTTCAGTCTGGCCACCTTGGGGGTGCTGGTGACGGCGGTGGGCACGGGGGCCTTGGCCGCCTTCCTGCTGGGGCTGGGCTGGGCGGAGGGGTTCCTGGTCGGGGCCATCATCGCGTCCACCGATGCGGCGGCCGTCTTCTTCCTGCTGAACCTGCGCGGCATGGCGCTGCGCGGCCGGGTATCCGCCACGCTGGAGGTGGAATCCGGCCTGAATGACCCGATGGCTGTGCTGTTGACCGTGCTGGCGGTGGAAATGGTGATGTCGCCGGCCGGTCTGTCGTTGCCGATGCTGGCGCTGGAATTCCTTCAACAACTGATCGGCGGGGCGGCGCTGGGTCTGGCCGGCGGCTTTCTGCTGGTCTGGCTGGTCAACCGGCTGGATCTGGCCGATGGGCTTTATCCCATCCTGGCCGTTTCCTTCTCCCTGTTCATCTTCGGCGGGGCGCAGGCGGCGGGGGCCTCTGGTTTCCTGGCGGTCTATCTGGCGGGTTTCATCCTGGGCAATCGCCGGCACAAGGCCGACCGGTTGATCCGCCGCTTTCATGATGGGCTGGCCTGGCTGGCCCAGATCGGCCTGTTCGTCATGCTGGGCCTGCTGGTCACCCCGTCGCGGTTGGAACCCTATCTGCTGCCGGGCGGGCTGGTTGCGGTGGGGTTGATGCTGGTGGCGCGGCCCTTGGCGGTGTTTCTCTGCCTTGCCCCCTTCCGCTTCACCCTGGCGGAGCGGATTTATATTTCCTGGGTGGGTTTGCGCGGCGCCGTCCCGATCGTGCTGGCCACCATCCCGGTGCTGGCCGGGGTGCCGGGGGCGGATGCCTATTTCGCTGTCGCCTTTGTGGTGGTGCTGCTGTCGCTGCTGATCCAGGGCTGGACGGTGGGGCCGGCGGCGCGGCTGTTGGGCCTGCTGGCCCCACCGCAGCCAGAGCCGCCCACCCGCGCCGATGTGGACCTGCCCGATGGCAGCGGCCAACTGGCTGTGTTCACCGTGGCGCGCGACAGTGAGGCGGCATTGCGTGGGCGGGGTCGGCTGTTGATCCCGGAAACGGTGCAGTTGCTGGCGCTGATCCAGAATGGCCGCCCCGTGCGGCCGGAAGATGCGGTGGGGCTGCAACCGGGCGACACGGTGCTGGCCATGGGCGACCAGGAGGCCCTGGCCGTGATGGACCGGCTGTTCGGCCGGCGGGCTACGGCCCTGCAGGAGCGTCCGGCTGGTGATTTCCAGATCCAGGCCGACATGCCGGCTGCCGCCGTGGGTGGCATGTATGGGTTCGATACCGGTGGGCAAGGCAGGGACACCCTGGCTGACTATATCGGCCAGCGGCTGGGTCGTACCCCGGCCCTGGGTGACCGGGTACGGGTGGGGGAGATCGATTTGATCGTCGCCGCCATGGAAGGCGACCATGCCAGCCTGATCGGCATCGACCTGACCCCGCCGACCGGCGGGCTGGACGCCTTGCGCGGCCGCTGGCGGGAGATGCGCCGCCGGCTGCCCCGCCGCCGCCCACCCGACAAGCCCGCGGCCGACGCGGCGGCATAATACCACCCCGCCGAAAGGTCGACCTTTCGGCGGGGCGCAGGCCAGCCAAGCGGCCGGATGGTCACGCCCGGCGATTGAGGGAACGCGAAATCCCCCTTGATCGGTCACGGTCAAGGGGGATTGGTATAATTATATCAAGGGTCGCAGCCCATGCCCCTTGGTGGTTAATCCACCGTTGTGGCCAATCGTCGGGTTTCCACCGGATCGGCCGACAGGGGAAGGGTGAAGCTGGCGATGGTGCCGCGGCCCGGTTCGCTTTCCAGCCGTAATTCCCCACCATGGCGCAGGGCCAGATCGCGCACCAGGGTCAGGCCCAGGCCGGTTCCGGTTTCACCCTGGGTGCCGGGGCGGCTGGCGCCAGGGCCGGCGCGCAGCAGTTGGTCCAGTTGCGCGCACTCGATGCCGATCCCCTTATCGGTGACGGCGATTTCCAGCCGGTCCCCCTGCGCGCGCGAGGTGACATGCACCACCCCGCCCGGATGGCTGAACTTCACGGCGTTCATCAACAAATTGCGCAGGATCGCCAGCGTCATGGTACGGTCGGCCAACACCCAGCGGTCACCGACCGCATCCAGGATCTGGATATCCTTGGCCAGGGCGGCCGATGCCACATCGCGTACCGCATCGCCCACCACTTCGCGCACCGGGAAGATCATGGGGGCAAAGGGTGTGCCCGACATCTGCACCCGCGACCATTGCAGCAGGTTTTCCAGCAGATCGAACACCTTGCGGGCCATCTCATGCACGGTGCGGGCGAAATCGGCCGTATCCTCCGGCGACATATGCGGGGCATGGTCGGCCAGTTCCTGTGTCATGCCCAACATGCTGTTGAAGGGCCCGCGCAAATCATGGGAGACCAGGGAGAAGAAGCGCGTCTTCTCCCGGTTCAGGAAATCCAGCTCGTCATGGGCAGCGCGCAGATCGGTCAGCGCGCGTTCCGCCGATGCGCGGGCATCACGCTCTGCCTGTACGGCCTGGTCGCGCACCTTCAGCGCCCGCTGCATCAGCCGGCGGACAATGAACAGCATCACCAGCAGTGAAGCGATGAAGCCGGCCACGGAAATCAGCACATCCTGCATGGTGGCAACCAACAGGCTGAAGGGCGGCGCCACATAAACCATCTGCCAGGGGGCGGATTTCAACGCCGCGCCGACGACAAAGGGCTGGTTGAAACCGTGCAGGACGTTGCCGCTGGCCAAACGGGCCATGCCGCCCGGCAGCACATCCTCCAGCAAGGCCGGCGTCGGCCCTGGCGTGCTGCTGGCCAGGATATGGCCACTGGCATCCACCAGCAGCATGGCGGCATCAGTCCGGACCACCGATCCCAATTTTTCCCGGATGCCGGCCAGGGGGATGTCCAGGGTGAAGCTGCCCAGATTGCGCCCTTCCAGGGTCAGCGGCAGGGAAAGGCTGACCACCCGGTCGGACCGGCTGGGGGCTGAGAGGGTCCAGACCGGGCCACCCTGCGGGTTCAGTGCCGGTCCGGCATGGCGAAAGGCCGGGGTGGTGGCCAGTTGCAACAGCAGGTCCGTCTCGTCGCTGCGCACCCAGGGATGCAAGGCCACCATGCCGGCGCGGGAGACATAGAGCAGGCGGCTTACCTCTGGCACCACTTTCTGTGTCACCGCCATCAGTGGCAGCAGTTGGATCGTCATCGCGACTTCCTGCCGCCAGGCACGGATGTCGGGACGGGAAATAGAGGGCTGTTGGGCGGCATCATCTGCCGACAGGGCAATCAGGTTGCCGATCTGATCCGTGAGATAGGGCGGGGGCAACCGGTCCAGGGAATAGGGCAATGCTGGATCATCGCCGGGATTGCTGGCCAGGAAGGCGGTCAGCAGGTTGCCCTGTGGCATCTCCTCCGGCACTGGATATTCGGCATAAAAGAACTCGGCACGCTGGCGCAGCGCCTCCAAATGGCCTTGCGCAGCCTGCATCTGCACATCAATGGCGCTCGCACGCAGACGGATCTGATTGACCAGCACGCCTTCCAGCGCCTGGATGCGACCGGTGATCTGCGACCAGAGCAGCACGCCCCCCAGCAGCACACCCAACCCCAGGGCTACGATCAGCACCCGGTCCAGATGGGCCAGCCCCTGGGCAATGGTCCGCCATACGCCCTGTCCCGTCACCGGTCCCGTTCCGCGCTCGCCCATTCCGGCTCCCGTCGCCCACCCTTGGCGCCTGCGTTCCATGTTCCCGTTGATCTTCTTTACCATCATGGGTTGGGGGCGGCAATCTAGGGGGGCTTTTTGTGATTGTGCAGTGCGATTGATCACCCCCTGCCCTGGATGCAGGGGGCCCATGCAATCGGCTACCTGCTGAAATAGACTTGACACCCGGCCTCCATATCTCTATCACCGCGCTCCACGAGAGGGGCGCGTAGCTCAGGGGTTAGAGCACTCGCCTGATAAGCGAGAGGTCGGTGGTTCGATTCCACCCGCGCCCACCATCCCCTCTCAGGTGCTGCAAAAGCCGGTCCCTTGCCGGCTTTTTCCATTTTCAGGGACGCCCGGTTGGGCGATGTGGCATCCAAATGTCCCCGCTGCAGCAGCGGACGGGGGCGCGTAGCTCAGGGGTTAGAGCACTCGCCTGATAAGCGAGAGGTCGGTGGTTCGATTCCACCCGCGCCCACCATTTCCTTCCCCCTCCTCACCTGATAGGCCGATCGGCGTGCGACCATCCCCTGTGATGGCCGTCAGTGCTTTGACCGCGGCACTTGTGGCATCCTGCCGGCATCCATGATCTTACCAGGGGGCGGCTGCCTTCCATGTCCAGACTGCCAGCCATTTTCATTTCCCACGGTTCGCCCATGCTGGCGTTGGAACCCGAGGCACCGGCCCATTATTTTCTGCGCCGCCTAGCGGAGCTGTTCCCGCGGCCACAGGCCATCCTGGCTGTCTCCGCCCATTGGGAAACCACTGAACCAGCCCTGTCCCTGGCCGAACGGCCGGAGACCATCCATGATTTCCGGGGTTTCCCGCCCGCCCTGTTCGCCATGCGCTATCCGGCCCCCGGTGCGCCGGCCCTGGCGCAGCGGGTGGGGGAATTGTTGGGCCAAGCCGGCATCCGCGCCTTTGGCAGCGCGGATCGGGGGTTGGACCATGGTGCCTGGACGCCCCTGACCCTGGCCTTTCCGGATGCCGATATTCCGGTGACGCAGCTTTCCGTACAGCCGGACCGGGATGCCGGCTGGCACGCCCGTATCGGTGCCGCCCTGCGTCCGCTGCGTGATGAGGGTGTGTTGATCCTGGGATCGGGCAGCTTCACCCATAATCTGATGGAAATGCGCTATCAGGCTCCCGATGCGCCGGTGCCCGACTGGGTCAACCAGTTTGCCGACTGGATGCGTGGGGTGCTGCTGGATGGTCGCCAGGACGCGGCACTGGACTGGTTGCGCCAGTCACCGGAGGCGCGGCGCAATCACCCGACCACGGAACATCTGCTGCCGCTGTTCGTCGCCATGGGGGCCGGCACCCCCGGTGCGCCGGCCCGGCTGCTGCACAGCAGCACCGATCGCGTCATCCTGGCGATGGACGCGTTCGCCTTTGACTGATGGTGCGTGGGCGGGGCGGTCCACGCCCCTTGTTGTCAGCCCTGGGGGGGCCGGTCTGGCGTGTTGATCGGCGAAGACATATCCGCCGCCGGGTCTTTATCCTCAACCGGGGCAGGGACGGCGGCCGTCACGTCAGACGGTACCGACTCGGCCATTTCCGGTTCGGGGGCCAGTGGTTCCACCGGGGTGGCCGCTTCACCGGCTTTTGCCTCCGGCAGTTCCACCGGGGCGGCCAGCATCCGGGGGGTGGCATCGCTGCCGCGCCGGCGCACGGCCCCTTCAAAGGCGGCACCGGGGGCGATTTCCAGCATGGTCTGTATCACATCGCCGCTGACATCGGAGCCGTTCAGCAGGAACACTTCCTCGGCATTGATCTCCCCCTGCACGCTGCCATGGATGCGCACCGTCGTGGCGAAGATATGACCCTGCACATTGCCGGTGGCGCCGATGATCAGCCGGGCGCAGCGCACATCGCCCCGGATGCTGCCTTCCACATGCACTTCGCCCGGCGTGTCCAGATCGCCGGTGATCACCATGTCGCGGCTGATGATGGATGGCATGGGCTTCTTTTCCGTCCCGGCATGACCCGCCGCGTTGCCGGTGGACGTGCCATTGCCGGGGCGGGTGCCGGCCTCGATGCGTTCCTTAACCTTCGCAAACATGCCGGCTTTTCTCCATGAAGCGTAGGGGATCGATGGGCTTGCCTTCCAGCAGCACCTCGTAATGCAGATGCGGGCCGGAACTGCGACCGCTATTGCCCAGCGTGCCGATCTGGCTGCCAGGGTCCAGCGTATCGCCGGGCTTTACCTGCACCTTACCCAGATGGGCATAACGTGTATGGATGGCAAAGCCGTGATCCACCTCCACCATCCGGCCATAGCCGTCATCGAAGGTGACGGCCACCACCTTGCCGGCGGCCGGCAGGGTGACGGGGGAACCCTCCCGGGCCACCAGATCCAGGCCGGTATGGGTGGCCCATTCATTGGTGAAAGGATCGCGCCGGCTGCCGAAACCGCTGGAGGTATAGAAATTATCAACCGGTGGCGTCAGGGGCAGGTAATTTCCCAGCGAGCGCAGCTTTGCCTGCCGGTCCAGGCTGGATTCCAACTGCTGCAGGGCGGCCACCGCTTCCGGCGGCAGGGCTGCCTCCGGCAGGGCGGGCAGGCCGACCAGCGGGCCGCCGCTGGCGGGCGGCTGGTCGGCCATGGCGGACAGCACCTTGTCCAGATTGATGCCGGTGCCCTTCAACTCGTTTTCCAGCACCCCGACCCGCAATTGGGCATGGCCATTCAGGCGCGATAACAGGGCCACCTGGCCAGTGGCCACGGCAGACATGCGCTGTTCGGCAGCGGCCAATCGCGCGCCCATGGCATCGCGCTCGGCCCTGGCCGCCTCCGCCTCCCCGTAACGGCGCAGCGATTCGGCTTGGGCTTCCGCCAGGGCGCGGGACAAACCGCTGCTGGCCAGCAGCAGGGTGGGCAGGGCCCCATCCTCCTGCGGCAGCCCGCCGATGGACAGTTCCAGCGCGGCGGCGGCGACCTGGGCCCGGCGGGTGGCGAATTCCTGGCTGGCCTCCGTGATGGCGACCAGCGATTGTTCGGCGGCGCTCAGATGGCTGCCCCCTTCCTCCCCGCTGATGCGCAGGGGGGCCAGTTCCGCCCGCGCCGCCAGCAGCACCTGCCGCAGTGGCTTACCGCCCGGCTGCTCTGCCTCTGCCAGGGCGGTAAAGGCGGCATCGATACGGGTACGGGCTTCCTGCTCCTCCGCCAGGGCGGCGTTCAGGGCGCTACGCGCATTGTCCAGTTCACCCGCCATGCGGGAGAGCTGTTCGCGGCTTTCAGCCAACTGGCGGGCCAGGGCATCGGCCCCCTGCTCCACATTGGCAATCTCGGCGCGGCTATGATCCAGGCTGATGCCCGCACCGATCCATCCCCCCAGGGCACCCACCATGCCCAGCAGGGCCAGACCAACATAAAGCGCGGGGCGCAGGCGTTGGCGGGGGCCGATGGTGACGGAACGGACGTGATCATCATCGACAATGATGACCTGTTCGCTGCGCGTGAAGAAACCCAGCAAATCATCCCCCCGTCAGCGCTTGGCCGGGCCTGTTGTGCCAAAGCCGATAAAGGTTTGGCAGCCCTGTCGTTTCGCACCCCTATGGGCGTATCGGCCAAGCCGCCGGACGGCGGCAAGCGGCGCCTGAAGGAATGCGTAAAGACCAAGAATCATGTGCCATGGCTCTTGGTGTAAGGCGATCGCCGGCGGTTTCAGCCGGGAAATCGACCTTATGGGAACCCGGCTTTTCGGGCAAGCCGTAATGGGGGTCGTTATATCCGGAAGATATAGGAGGGACGGTCAGTCCAGTGCCGTGCGCAGGGCGGCGGCCACGGCGAAGGGTGCCAGCGTGGCCGCCCCCGCCAGCAACCCGCCCAGCAACAGCAGATGCGGCCGGGCGCTATGGCCCATCAGGGCGGCATCGATGGCGGCCGCCGCGAAGATCAGGGCCGGGATATAGAGCGGCATCACCAGCAGCGGCAGCAGCACCCCGCCGCGCCGTGCCCCCAGCGTCAACGCCGCCCCCACCCCGCCGATCAGGCTGAGCAGCGGCGTGGTGATGGCAAGCGCCAGCAACAGGATGGGGAAGCCATCCGCCGGCAGGTTCAAGAACAGGGCCAGCAGGGGGGAGGCCAGGATCAGCGGCAGGCCCGTCACCAGCCAATGGGCGGCCAGCTTGGCCACCGCCACCGCCTCCAGCCCCGGCGGGGACAGCGCCAGCAGTTCCAGGCTGCCATCTTCATGATCGGCCTGGAACAGCCGGTCCAGCGACAGCAGGGAGGCCAGCAGGGCCGCCACCAGAATGACGCCCGGCGCGATGCGGGCCAGGATGCCCGGCTCCGGCCCGATGCCGAAGGGGAACATCACCACGCACAGTACGAAGAACAGCACGGCCATGGCGGCATCGGCCCCCTGGCGCAGGGCCAGCCGCAATTCCCGGCGCAGCAGATGCCAGATCGCCTTCATGCCGCGTCCCCATCACCTTCATCATCATCGGCACCGTCGGTATCGGCGCTGAACCGGGAGACGTCCAGAACCTGGGCGCCCGGCAGGTCAATGGCGCTGTGGGTGGACAGCACCACGATGCCGCCATCCCCCCGGTGCCGGGCCATCAAGGCGGCCAGCCGCGCCACCGAGTCGCGGTCCAGGGCGGTGGCCGGTTCATCCAGCAGCCACAGGGGCGCATGGGCCGCCGGGGCCAGGGCCAGCCGGGCCAGATTGACCCGCTTCTTCTGCCCGGCCGACAGGTAGCGGCCGGGCATGTCGGCGATATGCGACAGGTCCACCTGGGCCAGGGCGGCCTCTGCCCGGCCCGTGGCATCGGGCAGCCCATCCAGCCCGGCCCAGACGCAGAGATTTTCCAGCGCCGTCAGTGCTGGTTTCACCGCATCCTGGTGGCCGGCATAGCGCAGGCGGGCGCGATGCGCCTCCATATCCTCCGCAATCGGGCTGTTCTGCCAGTAAAGCCCGCCGGCAAAGGGGCGCGACAGGCCGGCCAGCAGGCGCAGCAGGCTGGATTTGCCGCTGCCATTATGGCCGACCAGCAGCAGCGCCCCGCCGGCGGCCAGACGAAATTCCAGATGGGTGAAAACCAGCCGCGCGCCGCGCAGACAGGTGAGCGCGCGCGCCTCCAGCAAGGCGCCCGGTGAAGCGGCGGCAGCGGGGGAAGGGGCGGCACTCACGATGATCTGTTACTCCTGACATCGGCGTCGGGGCCGCACGATGCCAGAAAGGGCAGGGCGGATGCCAGGAAATCCGCCAAAGAAAACGGCCACCGCGGGGGCATCAGCGGTGGCCGTGAATGTCACCGGTCCGGGGCAGGACCGGTTTTGGCAAGGGCAGACCCGCCGAGGGGGGCACCTGGGAGGGCGGCCGAGACGGGGTGTCTCAAAACGCATCGGCGTTTCCCAGAACCTAGGCTGATCTGCCCGTGAGATAAAACTGGGCCGGGAAAGTGGCGAAATTTTGATTTGAATCGCCTGCGTCCCAGATCTGCAGAATTTAATCGAACCGACACAAAAAAGCGCTTTATCCTCACGGGCTTCGGCCCTATATAGCGCGCATTCGCAGCGCACGTGCCTATGGCCCCCACACCCGTTGCCGCCCGCTTTCAAGGATGAAAGCACATAAAGGTGGATGACGGAGCCGTCGACCCGGTGGGGTTATGCAACGACGTAACGCGTATCCTCGTCCGTCCCTTAAGCAAGGCGGCGAATTGGAGGCTACGATGGTACTTGTTGTTGTCGGTGGGCCCGCCGTGCCTACCCTTCTCCGTCTTTTCAGTCAGCTCCCGGCCTATGGCGCGCGGGGCGTTACTGGTTCTGTGACCAGTATCTGACCCGCTTGGGCCGGCCGTTTCGGCACGCTTGAGCGGAACCGGACCCGGGACGGGTCCGGCTATATTGCCTTTTCCACCCGACATCATCCAATTTGCTTGGCCTCGGAGTCCGCGATGACCGAGAAGATCGCCCGTTTCTTTGCCGAACAGTCCCCCGCCACCCCCTGCCTGGTGGTGGATCTCGACGTCGTGCATGACAATTATGCCAAGCTGGCCGGTGCCATGCCGGATGCACGGATTTTCTATGCCGTGAAGGCCAATCCGGCCCCGGAAATCCTGCGCCTGCTGGCGCTGTCCGGTTCCTGCTTTGACACGGCATCGGTGCCGGAAATCCAGTATTGCCTGGAAGCTGGTGCCTCGGCCGACCGCATCTCCTTCGGCAATACCATCAAGAAGGCGGCCGATATCCGCACCGCCCATGAGCTGGGCGTCAGTCTCTTCGCCTTTGACAGCATCGAAGAGCTGGAAAAGATCGCCGACCATGCGCCGGGGGCGCGCGTCTTCTGCCGTATCCTGACCTCGGGTGAAGGGGCTGACTGGCCGCTGTCGCGCAAGTTCGGCTGCGAACCCGCCATGGCCAAGGAATTGCTGCTGCAGGCGGCCTCCATGAATGTCGTGCCCTATGGCGTGTCCTTCCATGTTGGCAGCCAGCAGCGCGACCTGCGCCAGTGGGACATCGCGCTTGCCACCTGTGGAGAGATTTTCCGCGCCTGCGAGGAAAAGGGCGTTGCCCTGAAGATGGTCAATATGGGGGGCGGTTTCCCCACCCGGTACCTGATGGATGTGCCGTCCAGCCAGGCCTATGGCGAGGCGATCAATGAGAGCCTGCGTCGCCATTTCGGCAATCGCATCCCGGAAACCATTATCGAGCCGGGCCGCGGCATGGTGGGCAATGCCGGCATCATCCAGTCCGAAGTGGTGCTGATCTCCCGCAAATCGGCCAATGACGACAAGCGCTGGGTCTATCTGGATATCGGCAAGTTCGGTGGTCTGGCAGAGACGATGGACGAGGCCATCAAGTATCCGATCCAGACCGAGCGCGACGGCCCGGCCGCCCCGGTGATCCTGGCCGGCCCCACCTGTGACAGCGCCGATGTGCTCTATGAAAAGGCGGAATATCACCTGCCGGACAGCCTGAAGATCGGCGACAAGGTGACGATCCTGGCCACCGGTGCCTATACCACCACCTATAGTGCCGTGAATTTCAACGGTTTCTCACCGCTGAAGGCTTACTACATCTGATCGAGGGCCTTACCCGATCTGGTTGCTTCCACAGGCCGCCCCACAAGGCGGCCTGTTTTTTTGTGCGCATTTGTTCAAAATTTAGGCAGCACCAAGGCAACTGCGTAATTGTTTTGCAACACTGTTCGGGATTGTTGCGGAGCAATATAACGGCATCTGGCCGTTCAGTGAACAAACCTACATATTTCGGTTGTCTTGGTCCGGCCCCCGGCAAAGTGGCATCGCTTTTGCTGCTGGTGCAGACGGACCCTAAACATAATGCCTCATAATGGAGTGGTTCATGCGTTTCTCCCGGTTGCTCGCCTCCACGGCTGTTGCTGCCCTGATGTTCGCTGGTGCGTCCGCGGCCCAGGCTGAATCCCCGTTCTCCTTCACCGGCACCGCTGCCATCACCTCCGACTATGTGTTCCGTGGCTTCAGCCAGACGGGTGAAGACCCCGCCTTCCAGGCTGGCCTGACCGTCAATCATGAAAGCGGCTTCTTCGTTGGCGCCTGGGGTTCCAATGTCGATTTCGGCACCGATGCCGATGTCGAGCTGGACGTCTTCGGCGGTTATACCAATACGGTGGATAACCTGACATATACGGTCACCGCCCTCTATTACACCTATCCGGGTGCGGACAGCGATCTGAAGTATAATTACTTCGAGGCGGGCCTGGATCTGGCCTATGCCATCGACAAGCTGACCCTGACCGGCAAGGTCTATTACTCGCCGAAGTTCTTCGGCACGGCGGGCGGCAATGCCTGGTACCTGTCGCCGGGCTTCAGCTTTGCTGTGAACGACATGATCTCGATCAACAGCGCCATCGGCTTCAACGAGCTGGAAAACGGCACCGATTACAAGGACTGGAGCGCCGGTGTGGCCCTGAAGTTCGCGCCGTTCACCGTCGACCTGAAATATATCGATACCGACGTGAAGGGCGACAAGAACGCCGATTCGCGCTTTGTGGCGTCCCTGACCTACGCCTTCTGATCGGGCGTCGCTTACACGGGTGCCGTGGCACCCCCATCAAATGGTCCAGGAAGCGGCCGGCCCCTTATCGGGCCGGCCGTTTGCTATTCCCCCGCCAGCGTCTTGGCCGGATAATCGCAGAGGTCATGCACCGGGCAGGCCGGGCAATCGGGCTTACGGGCCTTGCAGATGTAGCGGCCATGCAGGATCAACCAATGATGCGCGTGCAGCCGGTAGGTCTTGGGCACCCGTTTCAGCAGGGCCTGTTCCACCGCCTCCACATCCTTGCCCGGTGCCAGCCCGGTGCGGTTGGAGACGCGGAAAATATGGGTGTCGACGGCGATGGTCGGCTCCCCGAAGGCGGTGTTCAGCACCACATTGGCCGTCTTGCGGCCCACGCCCGGCAATTCTTCCAGATCCTCCCGCCGCTTCGGCACCTCCCCGCCATGTTTTTCCAGCAATATCTGCGACAGGCGGATGACATTGGCGGCCTTGGTCTTGAACAGGCCGATGGTCTTCACATGGTCGCGCACCGTGGCCTCCCCCAATGCCACCATGGCGGCAGGATTGTCGGCCAGGGCGAACAGAGCCCTTGTCGCCTTGTTCACCCCCACATCGGTGGCTTGGGCGGATAAAACCACCGCCACCAACAGCGTATAGGGGTTGGAATATTCCAGTTCCGTCTGCGGATGCGGGTTGGTGGCGGACAGGCGGCGGAAGAATTCGTCGATGGCGGCGCGCTTCAAGGCTGGCATCCGGGGGCGGTCAGGGGGGGTGAGGGGCACCATAGCCAGCCCCGGCGGTGCCCGCAATTATCCCCGTTGCCCTGGAATATCGCTCCGCTATATTTTGGCCTGATGAATGATGCAGCGCCCGATCTTTCCCGCCCACCGGACAGGGATGCCAGCGCCGGGGAGACATTGACCCCGGTGGAGGAGCGTGTGTTTTTTCAAGCCACCATCCATCCCCATCGCAGCCTCAGTCCCCAGGGGTTCCGGCGGCTGATGGGGGGTGTGGCGGCGGCCAGCACCCTGGTGGGGCTGGCGTTTTTCCTGTCCGGGGCCTGGCCGATTGTCGGCTTCATGGGGCTGGATGTGCTGCTGCTCTATCTGGCCTTCAAGGCCAGTTACCGCAGTGCCAGCGATTATGAACGGGTGGAACTGACCAGCAGCCGGCTGCTGGTGGAACGGGTGCAGGCCAGGCGGCGCCAGCGCTGGACCTTTCAGCCCACCTGGCTGCGCGTCAGCCTGGAAGATCCGCCCGGCCATCACAGCCAGATCACCCTTTCTTCCCATGGACGGCATCTGGTGGTGGGGCGGGCGCTCTCCCCGCCGGAACGGCAGGATTTCGCCAAGTCCCTGCGCGCCGCCCTGCATCGCTGGCGGCATCCGCATCTGGATGGATTGCCGGTGTAATTGCCAAGGGGGCAGACGTGCCCGCCCGGCACCGGAGGGAAGATGTAAAAGCCAAGGAACATGGCACCCTGTCCCGTCCGGCACTGGTCAGGGTGGATGCTTGCCCTTATGGTCCGCCCCGCCTTTCCCGCCACCTCTCTCGCGCCAGGGCTGACGACCATGATCCCCCGCTATTCCCGCCCCGAAATGACCCGCATCTGGGAACCTGAAAACCGGTTCCGCATCTGGTTCGAAATCGAGGCCCATGCCTGCGATGCGCAGGCCAAGCTGGGGGTGATCCCGGCTGAGGCTGCCAAGGCCGTGTGGGAGCGCGGGGCCTGGGAGATTGACCGCATCGACGAGATCGAGCGTGAGACCAAGCACGACGTCATCGCCTTCCTGACCAATCTGGCCGAGCATGTCGGGCCGGAGGCGCGCTTCGTCCATCAGGGCATGACCAGCTCCGACGTGCTGGATACCTGTCTGGCCGTGCAGTTGACCCAGGCCGCTGACCTGCTGCTGGCCGATCTGGACAAGCTGCTGGATGCGCTGAAGCGCCGTTCGCTGGAACATAAATACACGCCGACCATCGGCCGCAGCCCTGGCATCCATGCCGAGCCGACGACCTTTGGCGTGAAGCTGGCCGGCCATTACGCGGCCTTTGCCCGCAACCGCAAGCGCCTGGAAGCCGCCCGCGCGGAAATCGCCACCTGCGCCATTTCCGGTGCGGTCGGCACCTTTGCCAATATCGACCCGTTCGTCGAAGAATATGTGGCGGAAAAGCTGGGTCTTTCGGTGGAACCGCATTCCACCCAGGTGATCCCGCGCGACCGTCACGCCATGTTCTTTGCCACGCTGGGCGTCATCGCCGCGTCGCTGGACAATCTGGCCACCGAAGTCCGCCACCTGCAGCGGTCTGAAGTGCGCGAGGCGGAGGAATATTTCTCCCCCGGCCAGAAGGGCTCCAGCGCCATGCCGCACAAGCGCAACCCGGTGCTGTCGGAAAACCTGTCGGGCCTGAGCCGCATTGTGCGCGGCTATGTCACCCCGGCTTTGGAGAATGTCACCCTGTGGCACGAGCGGGATATCTCCCACTCCTCGGTCGAACGCATGATCGGCCCCGACGCCACCGTGACACTGGATTTTGCGCTCGCCCGCGCCACCGGTCTGGTGGAAAAGCTGGTGGTCTATCCGGAAAATCTGCAGAAGAACCTGGATATGCTGGGTGGCCTGCATAATTCCCAGCGCGTGCTGCTGGCCCTGACCCAGGCGGGGATGAGCCGCGAGGATGCCTATCGCGCCGTGCAGCGCAATGCCATGCCGGTCTGGCTGGAAGGCAAGGATTTCCGCACCATGCTGAAATCCGACGCCGATGTGGTGCAGCATCTGGGCGAAGCGCAGATCGATGATGTGTTCGATCTGGCCTATCACACCAAACATGCGGACACGATTTTCCGCCGCGTGTTTGGCGAGTAAGTGTAAAGGGGGGGCGGTCATTCGCCCCCCTTTTTCTTGCGGTGTGGGTGGCCTCTCAGCCCCGGCCGGTCAGCCCCTGCAGCAGGCCCTTGGGCGTGTCGGTGAACAGGCTTTTGACGCCCCAGCTAAACAGGCGGCGCGCCTCGGCGGCGTCATTCACCGTATAGGCCAGCACCGGCCGGCCGGTGGCACGGAAGGCGGCGATGCTTTCCGCACTTTCCCGTTTCGCATTGATATTGAGGGTGGCCACATCCAGCCGGTCGGCGATTTCCGCCCAATCGGCCGGCACCTCATCCATCAGGTAACCGCGCGGCCAGTGCGGGGCCACGGTTTTCGCCATTGCCAGCGCTTCCACGGAAAAGCTGCTGATCAGCGGCGGCGGCCGGTCGGCCGGCCACAGGCCCAGCGCCAGCGACAGGGCAACGCCTGCCGTCTGCTCATCGCGGCCGGGGCAGGGCTTGATTTCCAGGTTCAGGCCCAGATCCAGCAGGCTGGCCGCCTGGATCGCCTCTGCCAGGGTCGGCACCTTTTCGCCGCGAAATTCGGGGCTGAACCAGGAACCGGCATCCAGCTTGCGCATCTCGACAAAATCGACTTGCGCCGCCGGGCCATGGCCGTTGGTGGTGCGGTCCAGATCATCATCATGCAGCAGCACGGGCACGCCGTCCGCCGTCAGCTTCACATCCAGTTCCACCCACAGCGCCCCCTGCAGCGCGGCGGTGCGCATCCCGGAGAGCGTGTTTTCCGGGGCATGACGGGCGGCCCCACGATGGCCAATCAGGCGGGGGATGGAAAAGGGAGCAGCGGCCATGTCATCCTCACCCGGCCAGGGAGGCGGCGAAGACCGCCTTCACATCATCCAGCGCCACCTCGGCGCAGCGGAACGCCTTGCCGATACCGCGCGCCAGGATGAAGGTGACGCGGCCATCCTTCACCTTTTTGTCCTTGGCCGTATGGGCCAGCAGCTTTTCCGCCGTCCAGGTGCCACCGCCCAGATGCGCCGCCGTCACCGGCAGGCCGACGGCGGCCAGATGGGCGCGGGCGCGGGCGGCATCCTCGGCCGGGCACAGACCCATGCGTACCGACAGGTCAAACGCCATCACCATGCCGATGGCGACCGCTTCGCCATGCAGCAGGGCATCGCCATAACCGGCCTCTGCCTCCAGCGCATGGCCAAACGTGTGGCCCAGGTTCAGCAACTCGCGCAGGCCCGATTCCTTTTCGTCCTGCGCCACGATGGCGGCCTTGGCCAGACAGGAAACACGGATGGCCTCTGCCAGCAGGGCGGGATCACCATCAACGATGGCCTGGCCCTGTTCTTCCAGCCATTGGAAGAAGCCGGGATTGTCGATCAGCCCGTATTTCACCACTTCCGCATAGCCGGCCAGCACTTCGCGTTTCGGCAGGGTGGCCAGCGTATCGGTATCGGCCAGCACCAGACGCGGCTGGTGGAAGGCGCCGATCAGATTCTTGCCATGGCGGCTGTTGATGCCGGTTTTGCCCCCGACGGAGCTGTCCACCTGGCTCAGCAGGGTGGTCGGCACCTGGATGAAATCCAGCCCGCGCAGCGCGATGGCGGCGGCAAAACCGCCCAGGTCGCCCACCACGCCGCCGCCCAGCGCCACCAGCACCGTCTTGCGTTCAATGCCGCGCGACAGCAGCGCGTCCATCACCTCACCCAGACGGGACATTTCCTTCGACGCCTCGCCCGCCGGCACCACCACCGGTTCCAGCACCCGGGCGCCGCTGGCGACAAGGGAGGCCTGCAGCGGCGCCAGATGGCGTTCGGCCACATGGCTGTCGGTCAGCACCACCAGCGGCCGGCCTGGCACCACCGCCTGGATCAGCGCGCCGGCATCGGCCAGCAGGCCGGCACCGATATGGATGTCATAGGCGCGGTCATCCAGGGCGACGGGAACGATGCAGCGGTTGGTGCTGGGGTGCGACATGGAAGGGCACTTTCCGGGCAGGGGAGTGTAATATTCTTATAGAGTGAGATTAGGCATCCGGGGCGGTGATGGGAACCCCATCGGCTGCAACCCCGTCCCCCAGCGCCAGATGGGTGCGCAAGGCGGCCAGCACCCGTTCGGTGGTCTGGTCGGGCGGGCTGTCGTCGCTATCCACGGTCAGGTCGGCCTCGGCATAGACGGGGTAGCGGATTTCCATCAGCCGGCCCAGAACCTCCCGTGGTTCGCCTTGGCGCAGCAGCGGCCGATGGTCGCGCCGGGCCGTGCGCTGGACCAGCAGGTCCAGGTCGGCGCGCAGCCAGACCGACAGCCCATGGTCGCGGATCATGGCACGGGTCTGCGCATCCATGAAGGCACCGCCGCCGGTGGACAGCACCTGCACCGGCGGCTGTTCCAGCAGCCGGGCAATGACACGGCGTTCCCCATCGCGGAACCCCGCCTCCCCGAACCGGTCGAAAATCTCTTGTATGGTGCAGCCGGCAGCCCGTTCGATCTCATGATCGGCATCCACGAAGGGCAGGCCCAGCCGGGCGGCCAGCCGCTTGCCGATGCTGGTCTTGCCGGCCCCCATCAGGCCGATCAGCACGATGGTCTTGGGAATGGCGGGGCCGGAGCTTTTGGCGGACATGGGCTTTCTGATCCAATGAAGGCGGCCGGAATGTGGCAGCGTTGCCAGCCCCGGCACCGGGCGGTATGGTGGCGGGGTTGGCTTGGCCGGTGTCGGCGGTTTCCATAGCATGGGCCGACCGCCATCCGCATCCCCCAAGGCCGGGGGGCCGGCCCCGCCCCTGTGGCGGGGGCCCGGCAACCGGCCCGATCGGCCCCCGTTACGACGCGCCGGGGGCAGGATCGTTCCTTTTCCGTGGCGCGCCTGGAACCGGTTGTTCATGAGCAAGCTGTTGTCGATCCTGCTGTTGCTGATCCTGGTTACGGGGGTGGGTGGTTTCGCCTTCCTGGCCACCTGGGACATGCCGGCACCCTCGCAACCGGTGGAACGGGTGATACCGAATGACCGGTTCGGCTGATCGCCGCAGGGCGCCGGTGCGGGCGCTGCTGCTGGCCGGGGTGGCGCTGGGCCTGCTGGCCGGCCCTGCCCTGGCGCAATCGGGGGCGCCTGTGCCCCTGTTCCCTCAGGCCCGGCCGGCTGATCCGTCGCCGGCAACCTCTCCGGCACCGGGCACCCCCGCGCCCGATCCGCTGGCGGCCCCTGTCACCGATGGGGTCGGGCGCAGCGCCCTGCCGCTGGACACTCCCCCGGCTGACGGGGCGGGCGGCGATGCGGCTGCCAATGCCCCCAGCCCCCGCGCCCCCAGCGGCATGATGGTGGAGGAGTTGAAGGCCCCCGATCCCGATGGGGTGGGCACGCTGCGCGCCAATGAGGGCGGCTTCCCCGCCGATCTCTGGGCCGGCACCTCCCGCGTGGAGGCCGAAGCGCTGCTGGCCGGCATCCCGGCCGGCCTGTCCTCCCCCGCCCTGCGCGACGGCACCCGCCGGCTGCTGTTAAGCGTGGCGGACCTGCCCGCTGGGGAACCGGCGGCGCGCAGCCTGGCCGCCCTGCGGGTGGAGGCCTTGACCCGCATTGGCGATCTGGCCGGGGCCGATGCCCTGCTGGACATGACCAACGAACCGTTGAAGGACGAGGCGACGGCCACGGCCTGGGCGGAACTGACCTGGCTGGCCGGCGACCGCGACCGGGCCTGCACCCGTGTCGGCGAATTGCTCGGCCGGTTCAACCATACCTCCTGGCAGAAATGGCAGATGGTCTGCCAGATCGCGGCCGGCAATACCGATATGGCCCTGCTGGGCACCGATATCCTGCGCGAACAGGGCGACAAGGACGATATCTTCTTCCGTCTGGCGGAGGCTGCCGCCGCCGCCCAGAAGACCCCGGTGAAGGGGGTGACGGACCCCACGCCGGTGCAACTGGCGCTGATGCTGGCATCCGGCCGCCTGCCCCCGCCGGATCTGAAGGTGGGCGCTGTCGGTCCCCTGGCGGCCCTGGCGCGGGCCGAGCAAATCCCGCTCGTGCAGCGGGTGGGCTTTGCCGAACGCGCTGCCCTGCTGGGCGGCATAGAGGCCGCGGCCCTGGCCGCCTTTTATGAACAGGTGGAAGGCGGTGATGCCAAGGCCATGACGGCAGCGGCGGCCCGCAAGGCCACCCCCTTGTTCCGCGCCCAACTGGTGAAGGCGCTGCGCGCCGAACCGACCCCCGCCGCCAAGGCCGGCCTGTTCAAGGCCGGCATGGTGGCCGCCAGCACCAGCCAGCAGGCCGGCACCTATGGCCGGCTGCTGCTGGAACAGACGGCGGATTTCCGCCTGACGGTGGGGTTTGCCGTGGTGGCCCCGCTGGTGGCCCGGCTGGCCCTGCTGCAGGATGATCCCAAGGCGGCGGCCCCCTGGATCACCCTGGCCCGCGATGATTACAACGCCAACAAGGATGAAGGGGCCTTTGCCCGGCTCTGGCCGCTGGCCGCCGCCTATGGGCTGGTGCGGGAGGTGGAGATCGACAAGACCCGCTGGCTGCGCGATCTGGGCGGCAATGCTGCGCGTGATCAGGCCGATCAGGTGCTGTTGATCCTGTCGGCCCTGGAACGCACGCCCGATCCGCAGCCCCCCTTTGCCGATGGCAGCCCGGTGGGCGGCAAATCCAAGGCGGCGGCTTGGCTGGATGCGGTGGCGCTGCTGGGGCCGGAGGGGGTGGCGGGTGCGGCGGCGACGGATATTGCCGAGATTGTCGCCAATCTCAACCGTGCCGGCTTGAAGGATCAGGCCCGCCGCATCGCGGTGGAAGCCATGGCCACTCTGCTGCGTCCGGTCGGCTGAGCCATGGCGACAACGGGGGAAAAACCGGCCGGGGCCAAGGCACGCCCTGGCCGCCCGCGCAAGGCGCCGGCCCCGCTGCCGCCCTGGGTGGATGGGTTTCTCGACATGATCGTGGCGGAGCGCGCCGCCTCGGCCAATACGCGTGATGCCTATCGCCGCGATCTGGGCGATGTTGCCGCCTTTCTGGCCGCCCATGCCCGCCCGGCACTGGACCGGGCCAGCAGCGACGATCTGCGGGCATATCTGGACCATCTGGCCGCCGATCAGGTGAAGGCAAAATCATCCGTGCGCACGGTGGCGCGGCGGCTGTCGGCCCTGCGGCAATATTATAAGTTCCTGGTGTCGGAAGGGGTGCGGGCAGAAGACCCGGCCTCTGTGCTGGACACCCCACGCCAGGGCCGATCACTGCCCAAGATATTGGGGGAGGCGGATGTGGTGGCCCTGCTGGCCGCAGCATCCCGCCGGGGTGCGCCAGAGGGGCGGCGGCTGAATGCCCTGCTGGAAATCCTTTATGCCACCGGCCTGCGCGTCTCCGAACTGGTGGGGCTGCCGGTGGCAGCGCTGATGCGCGATGGCCGCGCCCTGGTGGTGCGCGGCAAGGGGGGCAAGGAACGGCTGGTGCCGCTTTCCGTGCCAGCGCGCGACGCGCTGACAGAATATCTGCCCGACCGGCCCTATTTCATGACGCCGGGGCGGGAGAGCAAGCAGCAGCATTACCTGTTCCCCTCCCGCGCGGCGGCGGGCGTGCTGACCCGCCAGCGTTTCGGCCAGTTGCTGAAGGAACTGGCGATGGAAGCGGGCCTGCCCCCGTCCAAGGTCAGCCCGCATGTGCTGCGCCATTGCTTTGCCACCCATCTGCTGGACCATGGGGCGGATTTGCGCTCGGTACAGAAGATGCTGGGCCATGCCGATATCGGCACCACGCAGATTTACACCCATGTGGTCGGCGAACGGCTGAAACAGACGGTGGAACGCCACCACCCGCTGGCGCGCGGGTTACCGAAGAAAGGGTAGGAGGGGCTGCTGCCCTTTTTCGTTCCGCGCTTGTGTAGATTGACCCGCCTGTCACTTCCCTGCCTCCCCCGCGCAATCGGGGAAGGCCTCTCACTTAACCGTCATTCCCGCGAAGGCGGGAATCCATACGACAGCGCGGATTTTGGATTCCCGCCTTCGCGGGAATGACGGTGGGGGAGATGGTAAGGGGTCGAAAAGCACGATAACTTTTCAGGCAGACAATGAGCGGCCCGGCAGCAATTACCGCTGCACCGGCTCCCCCGGTGGTGGGGGCGGTGGGTTCACCATGTGGTCGCGGTTCATCGGGATGGCGCCGGGGTGTGGTTCCATCCCGTCACGCGGGGCCCCCTCCGCCCCACCGCCCTCGACAAGGCGGCGGGAGAAGCGGGACTCGGCCAGCTTGTGGCGGCCTTCCGGCGACATTTTCGCCAATGCCTCCACCACCTCCGCCACCCGCGCCCGGTCAAGCGCGTCCCGCTTGGCGGAAAGCTGTTCGAACGCCGCCAGCAGGGCCGGGGCGTCGAACGGGTCCGCCTTCATCAGGTCCAGCATGGTTTCAAACTGGCCCCGCACCTCCGGCCCGGCCATCCTGAACCGGCCGCCGCCTTTTTCCAGCAAGTCCCGCAGGATATCCGCATCGGCGGGGGGCAGGTCGTTCAGCGACTGGCGAAACAGCATCAGATCGCGTGCCGGTCCCGGCATCGCGCCGGTGATGGCGGGGCCGCCAGGGCCCGCTGCCGGCTGCCGGCTATGGCCCAGCCAGTCCGGCACCAACATGCCCAGCAGGAAAAGGTTAAGGCCGACCGACCCCAGAAGGGCAGTCCGCAACAGGTTCTGGCCGCTCATTCAAACAGGCTTTCCAGGGAATAGGGGGCCAGGAAAAGGGCGGAAAGGCTGTTCGCCGTCTCTTCCGCAGGGCGGGACGCCGTGGCCGCAGCCAACGGGCTGGTGCTGGCGGAACTGGCGTGCAGCGGTGTCAGCATCCCCACCAGCAGGCCGCAGGCCGTGCAACTGGCCAGGCTGGCGGCGCGCGACCAGCCAGAGGAGGGTAGCAGCCCCCCTAACAGCCCCAGCAGCCGGCCCCAGCCCCTGCCTGGGGCCGGGCGTTGCGGTTTCCGGTTGCTGTTGACCGCCGGCCCCGGCAGCGGCAAGGCGGCCAGCGCGCCCGACACCACCCGGTCCAGCCGGGCGACATCCACCTGCGGGGCCGGCATGGCATCCAGCAGCGCATCGAGCGCCGCCGCTTCCCGCAAGGCCACCCGCGCCGCATGGGAACGGGTCAGCAGCGATTGCGCGGCCGCGCGCTGTTCGGCCGGCCAGCGCCGCATGGCCGCGCCATGCATGTCCAGCATCTCCCGAAAGGCGGCCAAATCCATGGCGCCCGTTTCGGGTTCAGCCATCCTGTCTGTTCGGTTCATCCTTCATTCTCCCCCACCCCGGTGACCCCCATCGCCGCCAGCCGACCGCGCAAGGCGCGTCGTGCCCGTGCCAACAGCGACTCGACGGCGGGGACGGAAAGCTCCATGACCCGTCCCGCCTCGGCAGCACTCATCTCCTCATAATAGCACAGGGAAATGGCTGCCCTCTGCCGTTCCGGCAAGTCGGCCATGGCCGATGCCATCTGTGCCGACATTTCCCGCCGCGCAATCACCGATTCCGCACCCGGTGCCGGATCGGCCATTTCCGGTGCATCCTCCAGCGGGGCGAAGCCCGGCCGGCGGCGGCGGTCGATACAGAGATTGACCACCACCCGGTGCAGCCAGGTGGAAAAACGGGCGCTGCCGCCCGCCTGCCATTGCCCGGCGCGCGCCCACACACGCACCCAGGCTTCCTGCACCACCTCGTCCGCTTCCCCGGCACTGCCCAGGATACGCTGGGCGACGGCCAGAGCCCGCGCCGTGTGCCGGTTGGCCAGCACAGCAAACGCCGCCCTGTCGCCGTTGGCAATGCGGGCCAACAGCGTGTCGTCATCCAGCAACGGCTCCACCGCATCCTTGGGAGTCGGCACGGCAACCTTCATCGTCACACCTTGGTTCCATGTGCCCCGCCAGGTACCTTTTCCCGTCAGGGCCGTCTGGATGTGCGGCCATGTTCGGCTGCCCAAACTTATACGGGCAGGTCTTCGGGAAGCTGTCGGCCGGGGCCTGCCCTCTTGCATAAAAAAGACCGAAAAAAATTGCAACAGCGGCGAAGGTTTTTCTTGAGTGTGACGTATAAGCAATATCGCCACCCGATACGACGCCCCATCGGCATCGGGTTGACGGCGGACGGCGCCCACCCGTCCGACCATCGGTTTTGGCGATCAGGGTATCCGTCCCCGGCCCATGCCGGCCCGCCTCCCCCGCCCCTCTTGGCGGGTGGCAGGGGCCGGGGGCGGAACCCTTTCAGGTTCTCGTTCTTGATTATCTCTTCCCCAAAAACTAAGGGCCCCGCCAATGGCGGGGCCCCTTTTGCGCGCTCAGCAATGATCGCTGGCCTCACCGGGGGCATGGATCATGACCCCGGGTACCACCCAGCAGACAGGCGTTTTAATAGCCGCTGGCGATGCGGTCGACCAACTGCTTCACGGTCGGCACGAAGCCATCCTTGTACCAGGGGTCGCTGGCGAAGCGGTAGGCGTTGTGGCCAGCGAACATCAACTGGTTTTCCACATCTTCGGAATGGGAGATGTTCTGCAGGGTCTTCTGGATGCAGAAGGAACGCGGGTCGGCGCGGCGGCCGGTGGTGCCTTCCTCATTCTGCGACCAGTTGGAGAAGGCGCAGGCCGACAGGCAGCCCATGCAATCCACCTGATCCTTCAGGATGCGGCGCGATTCGTCCGGCGTGACGAAGACCAGCGTATTGTCCGGCGTCTTCAGCCCGGTGCTGAAGCCCTGAGAAATCCAGCCTTCCGCATGGTCCTTGTCGGCCTTGGTGACATAGACCGGGCGGCCACGGGGGCCCAAAGCCAGCTCATCCGTCAGCTCGCCCACCGGTTCCACCGAAAACGCGATCTGCCGATCGGAGCGCTGGCGCAGGTTTTCCAGGAACGGGTTGCGCACCGCTGACGAATAAAAGCCGGTGGGGGAGAAGCGGTTCAGGAAGACATCGCCGGCCTTGAGCGTCAGCAACCGCTGCTTCCAGGCTTCCGAAATCGGGCTTTCCTGGGTCAGCAGCGGGCGGGTACCGAACTGGAAGGCCACGGGGCCGATTTCCGGATTATCCAGCCAATGTTCCCATTCCGACAGCCACCAGACGCCGCCGGCCATGATGACGGGGGTTTCGGTCAGGCCGAAACTGTTCATCATCTGGCGCAGCGCCGCAACACGCGGATAGGGATCTTCCGGCTTCTGCGGGTCTTCGCTGTTGGACAGGCCGTTATGGCCGCCGGCCAGCCAGGGGTCTTCATAGACCACGCCGCCCAGCAGGTTGGGGAACTTGTTGAAGGCGCGCAGCCACAGGGCGCGGAAGGCGCGGGCCGAACTGACGATCGGGTAATAATAGACGCCGAACTTGGCCGCGATTTCCGCCACCTTGTAAGGCATCCCGGCGCCGCAGGTCACGCCATGCACCAGGCCCGGCGCCCCTTCCAGGATGCCGTGCAGGATTTCCTCCGCCCCGCCCATTTCCCACAGCACATTGACATGCAGCCGGCCTTCGCCGTTCGACATTTCATGCGCAATGCGGGCCTGGGCGATGCCCCCCTGAATGCCATAGGCGATCAGCTCCTCATGCCGGCCGCGCCGGGTTTTGGAGTGATAGACCTGATCCAGGATATTGCCATCGGCATCATAGCTGTCGGCATTGACGCCGGAGAAGGTGCCGACACCGCCCGCCGCCGCCCAGGCGCCGGAGCTTTGCCCGTTGGACACGGCAATGCCCTTGCCGCCTTCAACGAGCGGCAGCACTTCCTTGCCGGATATCAGCAGCGGCTTAAGCCCCTTCACCTTGAACCTCCAACTCAACCAAGCATGTTTAGCGCTCGCGCCAGCGGGGGGCCGGTACGATTTCATGGCGTGCATATAGGAAAAGCTATCGTAGCGGAAGGGGCGCTGGCCAGTCTGCCAATATTATGCTGACGTAGGGGAAGGTGGCGGGGAGGCCACCCGCATTCCCAGGAGGCGCATAATGCCCATGGAATCCACCTCACCCAGCCCGCGCAACGGGCTGGTGACACCCTGCCTGCGCTATCACGACGCAAGGGCAGCCATTGACTGGCTGACCCGCGTGGTCGGCTTCCAGCCGCATCTGGTGGTGCCGGGGGAGACGGAACGGCAGATCGTTCATGCCCAACTGGTGTTGGGGGCGGGCATGGTGATGCTGTCATCGGACAAGCAGGACCAGTATGGTTTCCGCGCCCCCACCCCAGATGGGCTGGGGGCCGCCTGTCTCTGTTTCATCATCCATGATCTGGACGGGCTGCTGGATCGGGTGCGTGGGGCGGGGGTGGAGCCGCTGGAAGGCGGTATCATCGATACCGGCTATGGCGGCCGCGCCTTCACCATCCGTGACCCGGAAGGCCATGTCTGGCATTTCGGCACCTATGACCCCTGGCAGCCGCCGGCGGCGTGAACGGGCCAAGTAGGGGAAAACAGCCTATGTTCGATCTTTCCACCTATCTGGCCCGCATCGGGCTGAACACCCCGGTTTTGGCCGATCTGGCTGGGCTGCATGCCATCCATAAGGGCCATACGGCGCATATCCCGTTTGAGAATCTGGATATCCAGATGGGCCGGCCGATCCGGCTGGAACCGGAGGCCATCTGCGCCAAGCTGGTGGGGCAGCGGCGCGGCGGCTATTGCTTTGAACAGAACAGCCTGTTGGCGCTGGCCCTGGCAGCCGTCGGCTTCACCCCCCGCCGCCGGCTGGCGCGGGTGCGCATGGGGGGCGAGCCGGGCGGGCGCAGCCATCTGCTGCTGCTGGTGGCGGTGGAGGGGCAGGATTACATCACCGATGTCGGCTTCGGCGGCTCCTGCCTGGCCGAACCGCTGCCGCTGATCGCCGGCGACTATGACAGCGGTGGGGAGCGCTGGCGCCTGCGCCCATCCGACTGGTCACCGGGCTGGGAGTTGGAGACACTGCGTGACGGGGAATGGTTCGCGCTCTACTGGTTCGGGGATGAGGCGGTGGTGGATGCTGATCTGGCCTTCGGCAATCATTTCACCGCCACGCACCCCAGTTCCCGTTTCGTGCAGAACCGCGTCGCATCACGCACCACCCTGCGGGAACGCCATACGCTGCTGAATGGCCAGTACCGGCGGCGGCTGGATGGGGTGCTGGTGGAAGAACGGCAGATCAGCGACGAGACGGAATTCCGCGCCCTGCTGGCCGAACGCTTTTTCATTGAGCTGCCGGACGACGCCGTGCTGCGCCCGGTGGAGGGGATTGGGGCCGGAGAAGGCAATGCGCCCCCACCATGACTGTCACCCCAAAACAAAACCGCCCGCCTCCGATGACGGAAAGCGGGCGGTTTCATCAGAACTGACCATCCCCCCACCCATCGGCAGGGGGCCAGGGATCACAGATCCTTGGCGATCTTGTTCAGGCGCAGGCGCAGCGCGTTCAGCTTGATAAAGCCTTCCGCGTCCTTCTGGTTATAGACGCTGTCAGCCTCGAACGTCACATAATCCAGCCGGTACAGGCTGTTGGGGCTCTGGCGGCCGACAACGCGGGCCGACCCCTTGAACAGCTTCAGCCGGACCACGCCATTGACGCGTTCCTGCGTCTTGTCGATCAGGGCCTGCAGGGCCTCCCGCTCCGGGCTGAACCAGAAGCCATTATAGATCAGCTTGGCATAGCGGGGCATCACCTCATCCTTCAGGTGCATGGCCTCGCGGTCCAGGGTGATGCTTTCCATGCCGCGATGGGCGATGGACAGCAGGGTGCCGCCCGGCGTCTCATACACGCCACGGGACTTCATGCCGACGAAGCGGTTTTCCACCAGATCCAGACGGCCGATGCCATGCTTGCCGGCCAGACGGTTCAGTTCCGTCAGCAGGTTGGCCGGCGACAGCTTCACACCATTCACGGCGACGGCATCGCCCTTCACATATTCGATCTCGACATATTCCGCTTCATCCGGGGCCTTTTCCGGGGCCACGGTGCGGGTGAACATGTCCTCGTCCGGTTCCACCCACGGGTTTTCCAGCGCCTTGCCTTCGTAGGAGATGTGCAGCAGGTTGGCGTCGGTGGAATAGGGGGCCTCGCCGCGCTTGTCCTTGGCGATGGGAATCTGGTGCTTTTCCGCAAATTCCAGCAACTGGGTGCGGCTGTTCAGATCCCATTCGCGCCAGGGCGCGATCACCGTCACGTCGGGCTTCAGGGCGTAATAGCCCAGCTCGAAGCGGACCTGATCATTGCCCTTGCCGGTGGCGCCATGGGACACGGCATCGGCACCGACCTGATTGGCGATTTCGATCTGGCGCTTGGCGATCAGCGGGCGGGCGATGGAGGTGCCCAGCAGATAGGTACCTTCATACAGCGTGTTGGCCCGGAACATCGGGAACACGAAATCCCGCACGAATTCTTCGCGCAGATCGTCGATGAAGATATTTTCCGGCTTCACGCCCAGCAGCTCGGCCTTGGCGCGGGCAGGCTCCAGCTCCTCCCCCTGGCCGAGATCGGCGGTGAAGGTGACCACCTCGCAACGGTAGGTCTCCTGCAGCCATTTCAGGATCACCGAGGTATCGAGGCCACCGGAATAGGCGAGCACGACTTTCTTCACGCCGCTCTTCATGGGAAATATCCGCCACGGTTTTATGTTGAACCGGGCACGGACGTTAGCGACAGCCCGGCCCCCTGTCCAGTTCCGCCCCTTGGCCACAGGGTGCTTGCAACCCAGCTTTTCCAAAAGGGCTGGCGAGGTGGCGGCTTCGTGATACCAAGAAGCCGATCTCGACTCGATATAATGACGACCTGGGGAGTGATGGTTGATGAGTGGTGGCGCCAAAATCGTGATTGCCTGCCTGCTGGCCTTGCTGGTGCTGGCCGTGGCCACGGGTGTGCTGGCCTGGGGACAGGTGGATGACGGGCAGCCGATCAGCCTGCATGGCATCATTGCCCTGGTGCTGGGCGGCCTGGGTTCCCTGGTGGTGGGGGGCGGGCTGATGGCCCTGGTCTTCTTCTCCAACCGCTCCGGCCATGACCAGGCGGTGCATGATGAGACGCGGCGCGCCATGGGGGAGCAGGCTGCTGCCGACGATTAAATTTCCCCGGACATGATTTATCACAGCCTGCTGCTGCCCCATATTGGTATGGACAAAAAGGGGTACCCCCCCCGCCTTAACGATTTTCGAAAAAGGTCCAGCCGCGCTCCATGGCCCTGATCAGCAAAGCCTTGCATCTTATCGACGAGCGGCGGCGCTCGCCGTTTTATCGCTATGGCTTCGCGGTCATCAGCGTGTTTATCGCCACTTCACTGCGGCTATGGGCGGATCCGTTCATGCCGGCGGGTTATCCGTTCCTGACCTATTTTCCGGCTGTCATCCTCACCGCCCTGACGGCTGGCCTGTGGTCGGCGATCCTGGCCGCCATTCTTTCGGGCCTGGCGGCCTGTTTTTTCTTCATGCCGCCAGCCTGGGGTTTCACCCTGGATGGACCGAACGCCTTTGCCTTGTCCTTCTTCTTCCTGGTGGTGGCCATCGATATCGCCATCATCCACCTGATCCGGCTTGCCTTGGCCCAGTTGCGGCGGGAGCGGGAACGGGCCTTGCGGGCAGAAGAGATGGCACTGGACCATGCACGTCAGCGTGAGGTGCTGTTTGCCGAGCTGCAGCACCGTGTCTCCAACAATCTGCAGCTCGTCTCTGCCCTGCTGGCCTTGCAGCGGGCGGACATCAAGGATGAGGGGGCGCGGCGGGTGCTGGCCGATGCGGCGGCACGGCTGGCCCTGATTGGCCGTATCCATCGCCGTCTGCATGATCCCAACAGCGCCCAGAGCGATTTCCCCCTGTTCCTGCGTGAACTGGCTGATGATCTGCTGGCAGCGGCCGGGGTGGAAGCTGTCCGTTGCCAGGTCAGCGCGCCGCCTTTGCCGCTCTTGTCGGAAAAGATGGTGCCGCTGGCCCTGATCGTGGCCGAACTGGTCAGCAATGCCATGGAACATGGATTTGCCGGCCGCGATGGCGGCCGGATCGATCTGGTGGTGACGCCGGTGGAGGGCGACCAGCTTTGCGTCATCGTCAGCGATGATGGTGTCGGTCTGCCACCCGGTTTCGATCTGGCCCGCACGCATAGCCTGGGGCTGCGGCTGGTGAAACTGCTGGCCCAGCAGATTGAGGCCAGTTTCGAGATGCGCAACGCCACGGGCACGGAAGCAAGGCTGGTGTTCCGGCCGGGTTGAGGGCGCGCGCTTATACTCCGTTGCCGTGATCAGAACCTATCGCTGCGGCGGTCGCCGCCGCACCAAGGCTGACCCTTGGGGTTATCCCCGCCACTGCCCCCGACGGTGCAGTACGTTGCGCAGCAGGCTGGGGCGATCGCTGATCAGCCCGTCTACGCCCATTTCCAGCAGATTTTCCATCTCTGCCTCTTCATCCACCGTCCAGACATGCACGGGCAACCCGTGGCGGTGGGCGGTGCGGATGAAGGCGGGGGTGACAATGGGCAGGCCATGGTGGCGCTTTGGCACCTGCAGGCAGTCGCTGCCCGGCGGTCCCAGCGGCAGGCCGCGCGCATTGAACCAGACCCGCGCCACCTGGGCCGGGCCGGCGCTGGAACAGAGATCCGGCCCCAGATCGTGCCGCAGCCGGGCCAGCCGTGCCCCGGAAAAGGAACCGACACAGACCCGGTCCAACGCACCATGCTGGCGCAGCATCGCCGTCAGGGCCAAGGCGGCCCGGTCACTTTTGGGATCAATGTTCAGGCGCAGGTCCGGCCAGCGTTCCAGCACCTCTTCCAGCAGGGGGATCGGTTCCCGCCCGGCGATGCGTGCCTGGGCGATGGCGGACCAGGGCAGCGCATCCACCCGGCCCTTTCCGTCGGTCAACCGGTCCAGCACATCATCGTGAAAGATGATCAGCCTGCCGTCTTCGGTCAGTTGCACATCGGTTTCGATATAGCGGAAGCCCAGATCAATGGCGCGGGCAAAGGCGGCGAGGCTGTTTTCCGGCGCTTCCAGCCCGCCGCCGCGATGGGCAAAGGCGATGGGGCCGTCATGGTCCAGATAGGGATGCCGACCGGCCCGCCGCATCGGTATCAACCCGCTGGCGGCTTCTGGTCCAGCCGGGGCCAGCGGGCCAGCGCCATGTACCACAGGCCCGCCGTCAGCAGCGGGAACCAGAGGAAGACCACCAGGGCCCAGAGCGGGTTGCGCCCGATCTTGCCCAGCGCGATGCCGGCCATGCAGATGGTCCAGGTAATGGACAGCACCACGATCAGTGTGGCCAGCCAGCCGGGCAGAAACAGGAACAGTTCCACACTGTCACCAAAGACCGGCATGGCTTATTTCCCCTTCTGGGCGGCGGCAGCGCGGGCGCGGCGCAGTCTTTCACGCGGATGCAGCTTTTCCGGCCGCGGCGGCAGGGTGGGCCAGGGCTTGAAGGCCAGCAGGCTGGTAAAGATGGGCCAGCCCAGCACCGGCAATACCAGCCAGGCCACCCAACCGCGCGGCAGTCCGGCCCGGGTCAGCAGCCGGGTTGCCGGCCAGAAGGCCAGCGCCGCCAGCCCGAAATGCACCAGCAGCGTCCATTGCCACCCGTTCAAGCCGCCTGTCACGCCAACCCCGCCTGCTGCATTCAATATCGTGTTGGGGACATAGCATGTCTGCCGGGCGCGTCAACCGGGCAATACCAAGGGGCATGGGACATGACCCTTGGCGGCCAGCGACCGCTGGCCTGCGGGTGCCGTGCCCGCGCAAGCCCAAGCGGCCGGAGACAGCGCCCGGCGTCTGAGGGAACATAAGAAAAGCCCGGCCTTGGCAAAGGGCCGGGCAAGGGGGGAAATCCGGTGTGGCTGTCGCAAAACCACGCCGGATTTCACCAGAATGATGATCAGAAGCGGACGCGCGCACCGGTCATGATGGCCAGGGCGTCGTAATAGGAGACGTTGGGCCGATCATATTGATGGTTGCGCACACCGGCATAGAGGTCGGTGGACAGGGCATCGATCACCTGCACCACATAGGCGCCATAGGCCTTGCCCTTGGCGCCGCGCACGGCAAAATCATCCTGGGTGAAGTAATCCACCGAGAAGGCCGTGGTGCCCAGATCGTTCAGCTTGGCGAGATAGCCCACCTTGCCGTACCAGAAATTGGTGTCGAACCCGACCTTCTGTTCCCGCATACCGGCGGCGAAGGTCACGTTGAAGCCGTTTTCCAGCCGGGCGGAGACGGAGCCGTTATACTGGTTGCCAAAGTCGAAGCCGGCCAGATCGCGGCTGTCGGAATTGGCATAGGCGATGGCGCCGGCCACCATGGTCGTGCCGATCTTGCCATTATAGCGCAGGGCCGCATCCATCGCCCCGCCCTGGGTGACGCTGGTGGAACCGACAAAGCCGCCGGCGAAGTTGGGCGTGTCATACCGCACCCGGTCTTCGCGGTGCAGACCATCCAGGTTGCTGAACAGGCCGTTGACCGTGCCGACCGTGGCCTTGGTGCCCTTGGCCCGGATGCCGATACCGCCGAAGGTGGCACCGATATCGGAGTAGCCGCCCAGATTGGCCGTGCCGGACAGGTCCACTTCCGAGCTGATGTTGGAAGCGGTGTCGCCCTGGCCGACCCACAGGCGACCCAGGCTCTTGCTCTCAATGTAGAATTCCAGCTTGCGCTCAGTTAAGGCAAAGGCGCCGCTGTCGGTGTAAAGGCCGGTGGAACGGCTGTTGGCGGAAATCGCATCCAGCTCGATATCGGTGCCGGCACTCCATTCATCATTCAGCTTCGCCACGCCGGTGAAGCGGATGCGGGTGGAAGAACCGTTATTATCGGCGAAGATGAAATCGTTGCTCACGCCGTCATCAGCATAGGTCACCATGCGGTTGACCCAGCCGGTCAGCGTCAGCTTCAGCTTGCTGTTGCCAGACTGCACGATCTGCGGCGCCTTGAAGGCGCTGGCAGAAACCAGCGGCATATCCTTGGGCGCGGTGGTAACGCCGCTGGCCGAGCCGGCAGCGGCGGGTGCTGCGGCAGGGGGCGCCTTTTCCAGCTTTTCGATGCGGGCCAGCAATTCCTTCACCTGGGCCTTCAGCGCATCCACGTCCCCTGCCTGCTGGGCGAAGGCTGGTGACGTGGTCGAGATTGCCACCAGCGCGGCACCGGCAAACAAGGCTTTGGTGGCACCGGACTTCAACTTCATCGTGTATCCTCCCAGGATGTTGCCCTATCGTGGGCACTTCGTTTCTTACAGTAAAATGACAGTGTTGTTACGGCTCACAAGCGCGACATTTAACGATTTGACGCTTTGCAAATCGCTGTGACATCACTGCAACAGACAGATCGTTAGGTGTGGAGATTAGGTAATTACCGGAAATATTTGTTGATTTCTTGTCTATGAAATCCGGCGTTAATTATTCTGAAATATCTTCCGCAAGTCAGTAACCCCGACCTTGGGCGGGGGGATGAAGACAGCAAAAAGGGGTGTCACAACGGACACCCCTTGTGCTTGATCACAAAGGAAATAAATGGCTGGGCAGCCTTGCCTATTGCCGCCGCACCGGGGAAAACAGCCGGTCTCCAGGCGCTGTCTCTGCCGGGTCCAGGGCTGGCAGCGCCTGGACCCTGGCGAATAGCGGCAGCAGATCGCCGGCCGTGGCATTGAAGAGCTGATCATAACTGTCCAGGACGAAATAGGACTGTTGATAATCATCAATACGGTAACGGGTGCGCATTACACGTTCCAGGTTGAACCCCACCCGGTGCGGCTGCGGGCTGTCCAGGCAATAGCGGGTTTCCCCGTGGGAGGAGAGCATACCCGCCCCATAGGCGCGCAGGCCGTCGCCGGTGTTGATCAGGCCGAATTCCACCATGTACCAGTAAAGCCTTGCCAGCGGCTCCAGCCCCCCGGCCGCGATGGCGGTGGCCCCGTGCCGGCCATAGGCCTGCAGGTAATCGGCGAAGACCGGATGGGTCAGCAGCGGTACATGGCCGAAGAAATCATGGAACACGTCCGGTTCCACCAGATAATCCATCTCCGCCGGCTGACGCAGCCAGTTGGTGACGGGAAAGCGCCGGTTGGCCAGATGGTCGAAGAACTCCTTCTCCGGGATCAGGCCCGGCACGGCCACCAGCCGCCAGCCGGTGGCCCGGTCCAGCAGGTCGGAGGTGCGGCGGAAATCGGGAATGGCCTCGCGCGCATCCAGCCGGGCCAGCCCGGCGGTGAATTCCGGCGCGGCATAATCGGCCAGCAGGGCCGCCTGCCGGTCATAGAGCGCCCGCCACAGCGCATGGTCGGCAGCGGTGTAATGTTCCCAGCCCTGGTCGATGCTGTAATCATCCGCCACCTGGCGGTAATTGCCACGCAGGCGGCTGGCGGTCTTGCCGCTGGCGGCCACGGCACTGGCAAAGTCGGTTTCGTCGCGCATGGGTTCCTCCCTTGCCCCCTCTCTGTCGGTTGGGGCCTTTGCGCAATTTTACCGCTGCCGGGTGGGCATTTCCTTGCGGATGGGGCTATATCAGGGTGTCATATCGCAATGGTGCCGCTGAATAGGTGGCTGTCTGCGCCATTTCCTGCCAGGGGCTTGTACCAAGGGGCATGGTTCATGCCCCTTGGAGGCCGGCGACCGCCGGCCCGCCGCCCATGCGGCGTAAGCCAAGCCGCCGGATGGCGGCGCCCGGCGCTGAGGGAACAGGCAGACAACAAAGCTGCGCTGCGAAGGATCAGCCCCGCCGTCCCTCGATCCAGCCTTCCACGACCTGTTCCAGCACGCCCAGCGGGACGGAGCCATTGGCCAGGATCGTATCGTGGAAGCCCCGGATATCGAAGGCGTGGCCCAACTCCTTCTTCGCCTTTTCGCGTAATTCCAGCAATTTGCGCAGGCCCAGATAATAGGCGCAGGCCTGACCGGGATAGACGATGTAGCGATCCACCTCCCGCGCAGCCACCTCGGCGGTGAAGGCGGAATTGCTGGTGAAATAGTCGATGGCCTGCTGGCGTGACCATTTCTTCACATGGATGCCGGTATCCAGCACCAGCCGGATCGCCCGCCAGAGTTCGAAGCTGAGCCGCCCGAAATCGGCATAGGCATCCGCGTAAAAGCCCAGCTCCTTGGGCAGCCGTTCGGAATAAAGCCCCCAGCCTTCAACAAAGGCTGTGTGCGTCTGATGCCGGCGAAATTCCGGCAGATCGGTCATTTCCTGCGCCAGGGCCATTTGCATATGGTGGCCGGGCAGCCCTTCATGGAAGGCCAGCACCTCCATCTGCCAGATCGGCATTTCCTTCATGTTGGAGAGGTTGACGTAATAGATGCCGGGGCGGGAGCCGTCGCTGGCCGGCGGGGAATAGCGGGCAATGGTCTCGCTGCCCTCCCGGTACAGCTCAAACCGCCGTACCTCCAGGGCGGCCTTGGGT
This sequence comes from Azospirillum sp. RU38E, assembly GCA_943370215.1. Classification (GTDB taxonomy): domain Bacteria; phylum Pseudomonadota; class Alphaproteobacteria; order Azospirillales; family Azospirillaceae; genus Niveispirillum. The sequence continues at coordinate 44,980 of CALRQC020000028.1, read as the reverse complement.
TTCAGGGTGAACTGGCCGTCCAGCGCCCCTTTCACCTTGTCCAGAATCAACCGCGCGCCGGCCAGATAGCCGGCGCGGCCATCTTCATCATTGGGGAAATAGAATTGGGGGTCGCTGCGCAGGAACTGGTTGAAGGCGATCAGATCGCCGTTAAAGCCGACCCGGCTTTTCACCGCCACCATCTCTTCCTGCAGGCGCCGCACCTCCTGCAGGCCCAGCGCATGGACCATTTCCGGTTCCAGGTCCAGGGTCGTATGGCGTTTCAGGCACCAGCGGTAATAGTCCGGCCCCTGCGGCAGCTTCCACACCCCGTCGCGGTCATCGGCCTGTTCCAGCAGATGGGTCAGCGCTGCCGACAGCCGGGTCCAGGCCGGTGTAAAGCCCTCCCGCAATGCCTGGGTGGCGGCGGCGACCAGCGTTGCCTGTTCCGCCGGGGGCAGGTTTGTGCGCCCCAGCCGGTTGCGAAAGCCGGAAAGCAGGCCCGAGTCGCTTTCACCCTCGGGCTCAAACGGGCGGCCGGTCAGCACAGTGCGCACCGCCTGCAGGCTTTTCTCCACCGAAAAACGCGGCGGGATGACGCCCAGTGCCGCCCGCCGCTCCAGCGCGCTGATCAATTGATCCACCGGCAGGGCGATCCCACGCACCCGCGCGATCCAGGCCTGAGCGTCGGTGGCATCACGCAGCGGGTGATAGGTGGAAAGAAGATCGATGATCTCCCCATGGCGGCCATTGAAATGGTCGGCCGGATAGGCATTGCCGCGCCAGCGCGCCTCTCCCAGCCTTTCCTCGGCCTGATATTCCCATAGAAGCTTGTTCAGCCGGCTGGCGGGGGAGAGGGTGGCAGCGGGAAAATCCCGCCGCAGCCGGGCCAGATCGTCGGTCAGCCTGGCATCATCGGCGGCCAGGGCTTCCTCTGACAGATCGTCCCAACCGCTCTGATCGCCGGGCAGGCCCAGCCAGGTCCGCAATTCCGGGGAGCGGGCCACCTGGGCGGCGAAGGTTTCAGCAAAGAAGCGGTTCAACGCCACGTCACCACCGGCGCCGGCCGCCCGCACCGGCATCCCCCGCAGCAATCCCCAGCCCAGCAAAGCACCGCCAGCCGATAGCAGGGCGCGCCGCCCGATCAGGGGACGCGCAGGGGGGACTTGCGGGCGGTGAGGCGGGTTCATGCACGACGTCCCTTGCAGCCAACATCCCGGACAGCCTGCGCCCGGCCGCCCGGCACAAACTTTAGGCATGAGGGAAGCCGCACGGCAAGTCGCAGATCAGGAAGGCTCAAGGTTCGGCGTAAAGCGCCAGACAGGCGGCGGGCGGCGGCGGGGGTGCCTTGGGCGGGGCCGGTGGCTTGGCGTTGGGTGGGGGCGGGGCGAACCAGCTCATCAACTCCGCCCCGCAGCCATCGCCGGACGGCGGCGGTTCCTGCCCCTCGCACTGGCCGGCCCCGGCGGGGCAGGACAGGCGGACATGGAAATGCGCGGCATGGCCGAACCAGGGGCGCAGCTTGGCCAGCCAGGCCCGGTCGCCGGCCGTCTGCTGGCAAAGGGCCAGCTTGATGGCCGGGTTGACGAAGATACGCGACACGCGGCTGTCTTCGGCCGCCAGTTGCAGCAGCCGGGCCTGGGCCGGGCCGAAACGGCCGGGGTCCACCCGCTGGGCCTTGGCATCCACCATGCTGGCGAAATCCTCCCGCTCCCGTTCCGGCGGGGGTAGCGGGGGGAGGTCCAGCACAAACCAGATATCGGCATCCAGCCCCATCTGGTGGCTGGCATGGCCGGTGGGCATCCGCCCGCCGCGCACCATGCCCAGATCGCCAATGGCCAGCCGGCCCAGCTTTTCCGCACTGGCCTTGCCCGCCAGATCATGCAGATAGGACAGCAGGTCCGGGTGGCCCCAGTTGCGGCGACGGGACAGGTTCATCACCTGATATCCCGCCCCATCGGGGGGCAATTCCGCCGCCCCCCGGATGCAGCCATTGGCATAGCCGCCGATCGGATCGGGCGCGCCCTTGCCCGGCGTGCGCAGGCTTTGCGGGGTGGGGGGATCGGCAGCCAGGGCACCCGGCACCGCCAACAGCAGGAAACCAGCCAGGGCCAAGGCCCACCCGTTGCGCAAAGCCGCCTCCGTCGCCAATGAACCCGCTTTATTCCGCCGCCTTGTTGGCGGCTTCGATCTCCGCCACCTTGGCTTCGACCAGCCCGACCAGATGGTCGACAATGCCCTGGTCCTTCAGCCGGTGGGCCGAGATACCGCCCAGATAGATCTGGTGGGTATTCTTGCCGCCGCCGGTCAGGCCGATATCGGTCATGGTGGCCTCCCCCGGCCCGTTCACCACACAGCCGATGACGGAAACGGTCAGCGGCGTGGTGATGTGGGACAACCGTTCCTCCAGCACCTCCACCGTCTTGATCACGTCGAACTGCTGGCGTGCGCAGGACGGGCAGGAAATGACGGTCACACCCCGGCGACGCAGGCCCAGGCTTTTCAGCATCTCGTACCCGACCTTCACCTCTTCCACCGGATCGGCGGAGAGCGAGACGCGGATCGTGTCGCCGATGCCGGACCAGAGCAACATGCCAAGCCCGATGGAGCTTTTCACCGTGCCGGCGCGCAGGCCCCCGGCCTCCGTGATGCCGATATGCAGCGGGTAGTCACAGGCCTCTGCCAGCCCCTGATAGGCGGCAACGGCCATGAAGACGTCTGACGCCTTCACCGAAATCTTGAATTCGCGGAAATCATGGTCTTCCAGGATTTTCGCGTGGGTCAGGGCACTTTCCACCAGCGCGTCGGGGCAGGGCTCCCCAAAGCGCTCCAGCAATTCGCGCTCCAGGCTGCCGGCATTGACGCCGATACGCATGGAACAGCCATGGTCCTTGGCCGCCTGCACCACCTCGCGCACCCGCTCATGGCTGCCGATATTGCCGGGATTGATGCGCAGGCAGGCGGCCCCCGCCTCTGCCGCCTCGATGGCGCGGCGGTAATGGAAATGGATGTCGGCGACGATGGGCACGCGGGCGGCGGCGACAATTTCCTTCAGCGCCGCTGTGCTTTCCTCATCCGGGCAGGAGACGCGGACGATATCGGCCCCCGCCTCCTCCGCCCGGCGGATCTGTTCGATCGTGGCCTTGGCATCGGCGGTGACCGTGTTGGTCATGGTCTGCACGGTGATGGGCGAATCGCCACCCACCGGCACCGACCCGACATGGATCAGGCGGGACTTGCGGCGCAGAATCTGGCGCCAGGGGCGGTGGTGGCTGTGATCGGCGGTCATGGCGATGGGCGTCCGGGCCGTGGCTTCATGAAGGGAACTGTTGCTGCTGAAAATCGGCCATCGGCCGGGCAAAAACAAGGGGCGGTACCGGTATGCCCGGCCCGCCCCAGCCTTACACTTGCTTCAGCCCTGCCGTTCAGCGACCGGTCAACGCCTCCGGCGTCAGCGTCCGGTCAACGCCTCCGGCGTCAGGGGCACCCCGCGCATCACCTGCGACTTGGCGCCCAGCGGGGCCAGATCGCGCCCATCCAGCGTGACCAGCAGGCCGCCGGCATTGCCGGTATTCAGCACCAGCCCCGGCACGTCGGGCGCGCGGAACAGGTCACCCCGGCGCAGCACGCGCGACGCCCACAGCGTGCCCTTGCCGTCCTTCACCTCAATCCAGCTATCCTCCAGCGCGCGGATGGTGACGCGCACATTGCCCTCGGCCAGACCATAGACCCGGCCGCTGGGCGGCACATCGGTGGCAATGGCGGGCTTCGGCGCCGGCGTGGTGCCGGCGGGCGGGGCGGCATCGGTGGTCACCACCGGTTCCGATTCCGGCACGGCCGGATCCGTGGGCGGCGGCGGCGCCATCCCTTGGCCCAGGTCGGGCAATTGCGGCACCTCGCTCTCTTCCTCGCTCATCTGGGTGGTGGGGCTGGTGTCGGTGGCGGGCATGGCGGCATCGGCAGCCGTCCTGGCCGGGCCGGCCGGTGGCAGGGAAGAATCGGGGGGCGAGCCATTGGCGCCGATCTCCGGAGCGGTGGGGCTGGAGCCACCGACCAGTGCCTCCACCTGGCCGGCGGGCATCTGGGTGGTCGTGGGTTCCGGCGGTGGTGGAGTCGGCAGTTGCTCCCCATAGATCAGTTTGGACAGACGCTCCGGCAATTCCGGTACCAGATCGCCCACCGACCGGTCGGTGGCCGACAGCGTGTACCAGCCGCCGTAAACCAGCAGGCCCAGCAGCGCCGCAATCAACAGCACCGCACCACCCGGCACCCGGCTTTCATTCACCGGTTCAGGAAAATAGAGTTCCTGGGCCTGATCCTGGCCTGCCGCGTCCTGCTTGAAGCGCTGCACGATGGCCCCGGCATCCAATCCCACCGTCTGGGCATAGGTGCGCAGGAAACCCACCGTATAGGCCTGACCGGGCAGGTCGCCCCAGCGCCCTTCCTCAATCGCTTCCAGATAGTGCTGGCGAATACGCAGTCCGGCGGCCAGTTCCGGCAGGCCATAGCCCAGCGCCTCGCGCTGTTGGCGTAACCATTCGCCGACATGGCGGGGGCCGGCGACAGGCGGCGGTTCCGCCGCAGCGGCCCCTGCCATGTCGCGCATATCCTGTGATCGCCCGTGATGATCCGCCATGGCTCCCCTGCCGGTTTGGCCCCAGCCCTTCCGATGCCGGCGCTGTTCCCCCGCAGGGGCACGTATTGCCGGAATGATCTGCCTCTCTCTTAACAACCCCATCCCGGCGGCGCAACAAGGGTGCCGGGGGATGAGGGCTGTGACAATTGCGGGCAGCGTGCGGATGATACTCCCCTGACGCCTCTTTCCCCCCGCTTATGCATGGGGGTGCGGCATCAGGGCAGGCTGGCGGTGGGACTGGAACATCATTACAATGTGCTCAACCATGGTGTCTGGGTGCCGGAGGCAGGTGCCACCCCATCATGGTTGTTCGACCGTTGGTACGGTGGGGTTACTGGAACGGCAAACCGTCCCCCCGATGCCGAACTGCCAACGGTGTCCGATCCACGGATAATATCAGCGATGTATGTGATCTACATGGCCCTCGGGCTTCTGGTCGGCTTGCCGTTCGCCGGCATTTTCTATTACGCCATCTGGATGATGCTGACCGGCGATCCGGGTGGGTCCGATGGCCATTTTTGATGCGGCGCGGGTGGCTCCATAGGCGCCTGTGTTCGGCTGTTCTGGCTGGCTTGTTGTTGTTCAGCCTTTGCCCTGCCAGGGCAGCACCAACCGATCCGCCTTTGCGCGCGCCCGGCGTGGCGGCTGATGATTCCCGACGCATCGTCGATATCAACAGCCCGCCTTGGAATGCGGTTGCCCGTGTGCAGACCAATATCGGCAGCCGTTGCACCGGTACCCTGGTGGCGCCCCGTCTGGTCCTGACGGCGGCGCATTGTCTTTATAATCATCGAACCCGCCGGCTGCTGCAGGCGGTTTCCCTGCATGTGCTGTTCGGCTATGCGCAGGGGGACTACCGTACCCACCTGACGGTGGAGTCGGTCCAGGTGGGTGAAGGCTATGATGGTACCAACCCTGCTGCCAGCCTGGGGCACGACTGGGCGTTGCTGCGTCTGTCGGGCGATGCCGGCGTGCGGCCCCTGGCCTGGCAAGCGACAGTCCCTGCGGCCGGCCAGGCGGTGGCCGTGGCGGGTTTCAGCCAGGACCGCGCGCATCTGCTGATGGTGGACCGCGACTGCCCCCTGCGGGAGGTGCGGGAAACCGCAGCCAGTCGCCTGTTGATCCATGGCTGTTCGGCCAGCCGGGGTACCAGCGGTGGGCCCGTATTGTTGCGTGAAGGGGGGGAATGGCGGGTGGTCGGCCTGAATATCGCCGCTGGTCCCACGGCCAATATCGGCCTTTGGCATCCAGCCATTCAGGCGGCGATCAGGGGGCGGGCAGCCCCTGTTGCGGGGCCATAGTCCTTTTGGGCTAATCAAAAAAATATTAGTTTGTCCCCGTCCGATCACAGTTTTCAGGCGTTTATCTGTGGCAGGGTTTCGTCTTGAACCCCATGCGCACGTCATCCTGGCGGGCGCTCCACAGGATATAGGAAAAGCAGATGCGTCGTTCCATCGCCGCCGCGCTCGCGGTCCTTCTCGCCGCTGGCAGTGCCTTGCCGGCGCTGGCGCAGCAGAACAGCACGGCCCCGGCCCAGGCAACCGGTAGCGCTGCCGGGGCCGGGGCCGTTGGTGCCGCCAGCGGTTCCTTGACCACCGCCGCCGTGGTGGGTGCTGTCGCTGCTGTCGGTATCATCGCCGTTGCCGCTTCCGGCGGAAATGATGATGAACCGGCTGGCGGCACCCCGCCGGCCACCAGCACCAGCACGGCCACCAGCACGGCCCGCTGATAAGACGGCAGGCTTCCGGTTCCTTCCGGACCCCATCTGCCCGACCAGGGCCCGGCCCCGCTTGATGCGGGGCCGGGCCTTTTCCGTTCCGGGCTTGGCCGGGCGGCGGCAATGCCGCTATAGTTCACACCTTGCCGCCCGGCGGGCGGCGCCCACGCCCCGAGCCGGAGCCCCCATCATGAATGACCTGTTGTCCGGCGACGATATCGACCGCTCCTCCGTCATGTCGGTTCCGGTGCAGGTTTCGGTCCGCCTGGGCCGTCGCCGCCTGCGGATCAGCCAGTTGCTGCGCATGGGGCCGGGGGATGTGGTGGATCTGGAACGCGTGGTGGGTGATCCGGTCGACGTGTTCGTCAATGACCGCATGGTGGCGCGCGGCGAACTTGTGGTGGTGGATGGCCGCTTGGGTCTGACCATTGTGGAATTGCTGCCCCAGGCCACACGTGGCCGCGAACCGCTGGGCCCCGGCCCTGGGGAATAATGCCGCCCTGGGCCGTCGGGCATCAGGGATATGAAGATAAGCGGTACGGGGGCGGGTGATGACACACCCGCCCCCGTTTCCATTTGCCCCATGGATGGCGGCAAAAAAAAGCCCGCACCTGGAAACCAGGGCGGGCGTTTAAGTCTTGGCAGTTGGATCCTGTAAAATAATGACAGGACAAGTAAGTGAATGCGCTCATTTTGGCGGTTGGTCAACAGTAAAAACAAAAATTATAAAAGAAATTCTCAATCGAATACTTTGAAAAAGGTAAAATAAAAGCGTTACCGGATATGTGTCCAGTGCTAGTTTTATTTGAATGGATTTCGGGCATGGCAAGGTATGCAGTTCAGCCAAGGGCTGCCGCGCATAGCTTGTCAAAGAGAGGGGGGGCCGGTGGGCCAGGGGGTGCAGAGGTGGCCGCCGTTGGGGGGCGGGGCGCCGCCAATGGTCAGTGCGATGATACGGCGGCGCAACGGGCAACTGCTGCCCGGTTCCGCCGGCAGGCCATCGCCGCCGATATCATCGCTGAACGGGGTTGGGGCAGGGGCCTCCGCCGCGGCGCAAAGCGTGGCCACGGGCAGGGCATCATCATCATCCTGGGTGGGGATGGTGGGATCGTCAGCGGCGGCGGCTGGTACTGCCATCTGCTGGATCGCCGGTGCAGCCGTGGCCTCCCCGCTGTTGGTGGGCACCAGCAGCAGGACGGACAGGCTCAGCAATAAGATCAGCAGCCGATGGACGGGCACGGCGCGGCGTTAGCTCCCGGATGATGGGGCGGGATCTGCCCCTGAAACGATCATGATCATGGAATCCGGCCAAGGTCCAGCGGCCAACCCATGTCCTTCGTATATGGGCGGGGTGATGTCGGCTGCCAAGCACCCCTCATCCCCCCGCCGTGAAGAAGGTGGGGGCTTTTTGTCATCTGGTGTCAGGCAGGCGGATGCTATAGCAGCAGGCAGCCCTTCTTCCTTCCTGCCGCTGGCCCCGCTCATGCCTTATGACCGCATTGACGATGAAAGCATCGCCGCCCTGATCGTGGAATTCTATGGGGAGGCGCGGCGCGACCCGGTGCTAGGGCCGATCTTCCTGCGTATGGTGGGGGAGGAGGAGGCCGCCTGGGCTATCCATCTGCGCAAGGTGCATGATTTCTGGTCCTCGGTGATGCTGGCCACCGCGCGTTATGATGGCCGCCCGATGCAGACCCATGCCATGATCGAGGGGCTGGGGCCGTCCCATTTCGCCCGCTGGCTGGTGCTGTTCGGCATGGTGGCCGATCGGCTGTTTGTGCCCGATGCCGCCGCCGCCTTTCGTGCCAAAGCCGACAAGATGGCGATGGCGTTGCAAAACGGTATCGCCCTTGCGCGGGGCTAGAGGGGTGACTATGTGTTGGGGCGTGTTTTCAACCGAGTTTGCAGGATCGATTTTTTCGTCCGCCCGGCTTGTGTCGGGATGACGTAAGAGCGGCGATCTGAAGGCCCCTTTCTGTGACCCTATCCGCCCCGCCCCCTTCCGACAGGCTTTCCGCGCAACTGGCGCGGTTGCTGCGGCATGGGCCGGAGCGGGCCAAGGCAGCAATGCTGTTGCTGCTGCTGGCCCTGGCCGGTGGCCTGGGGCTGGCCGGGTTGCCAGGGGGCGATGGGGAGCGGGCCGGCGCCAGCGCCAGCAGCAGTGCCAGCCGTGCCATCCCACCCCATGCCGTGCTGGCTGCGGTCAGCACGGCTGAACAACCGGCCCCGCCATCGCTCGGTTCCGCCGGTGGGCCTGCGCTTGCCATCACCGCCCCCACCCTGCCGCTGCCCGGCTTTGCCGGTTTGCTGCTGCTGGGGGCGTGCCTGCTTTGGGTGGCGCGTTCCATCCGCACCGGCCCGCGCCAACCCACCGGGCCGCCCTTTATCCTTTCCCGCTGAATCTCTGCCACATCGGCACCCGCCTGCCGGGTGCCTGCGCTATTCGGGTGGCCATCACCGGTCTTCAAGCCCGCGTCCAATGTCGCGCGCCGCCGGGGTTGCCCCTTTATCCGGGAAAGTATTGATCATGAAGAAGTCGTTTTTCCTCTATGGCGGTGCCATTGCCACGGCCTTGGGCGTGATGAGCGTCAATCGCCGTTGGGGTGGCTTCCTGCTGCTGCTCACCCTGATCGCCTGGTTCCTGCACAGCGTTTTCGCCAGCACGGGCGACCAGCAGCGCATGTAATCTTGATACCCCGTCCCTGTTGATCGGAACTGATCAGGGGGGCGCGCACCAGTGCCGCCGGACCAGTTCCCGATGAGTTCTGCTTATCAGGAACTGGTATTCGCGGTTGATGACCGGCGGTTGCTCCCTGCAACCGCCGGTTTGCGTTTCTGCCTTCTTGACGTAGCACCCCGGCTGCCCACATAGCAGGGACCGTTTTCGTTTACTCAGGCAGCACCCAAGCGATGAGCCAATCCAACCCCCATGATCCGATCCAGTGGCACGGCACCACCATCATTTCCGTCCGCAAGGGCGGGCAGGTGGTGATTGCCGGCGATGGCCAGGTCTCCATGGGCCAGACCGTGATGAAGTCCAATGCCCGCAAGGTGCGCCGTCTGGCCGGTGGCTCGGTGATGGCCGGTTTCGCCGGCGCCACCGCCGATGCCTTTGCCCTGTTCGAGCGGCTGGAAGCCAAGCTGGAACAGCATCCGGGCCAGTTGACCCGTGCGGCAGTGGAAATGGCCAAGGATTGGCGTACCGACCGCTACCTGCGCCGGCTGGAAGCCCTGATGGCCGTGGCGGACAAGGATGTTTCCCTGGTCATCACCGGCAATGGCGATGTGCTGGAACCGGAGGACGGCATTATCGGCATCGGTTCCGGCGGTTCCTATGCGCTGGCCGCCGCCCGCGCCCTGATCGATATCGACGGGCTGGACGCGGAAACCATCGCAAGGCGGGCCATGAAGGTGGCCGGCGATATCTGCGTCTATACCAACCATTCCGTCACGCTGGAGAAGATGTGACATCATGACCACACCGTCCCCCCTGGCCAATGCCTTCTCCCCGCGTGAGATCGTTTCCGAGCTGGACCGCTATATTGTCGGCCAGAATGAGGCCAAGCGCGCGGTCGCCATCGCACTGCGCAACCGCTGGCGCCGCCAGCAACTGGATGCCGGCCTGAAGGATGAGGTTCTGCCCAAGAACATCCTGATGATCGGCCCCACCGGTGTCGGCAAGACGGAAATCGCCCGCCGTCTGGCCAAGCTGGCCCATGCGCCCTTCCTGAAGGTGGAGGCCACCAAATTCACCGAGGTCGGTTATGTCGGCCGCGATGTGGAACAGATCGTCCGCGATCTGGTGGAGGTTGCCATCGGCCTGTCCCGCACGCGCCTGCGCAAGGAAGTGGCGGCCAAGGCTGAACTGGCGGCCGAAGAACGGGTGCTGGATGCGCTGGTCGGCAATGGGGCATCCCCCGATACCCGCGCCAAGTTCCGCAAGATGCTGCGCGAAGGCAGCCTGAACGATAAGGAAATCGACATCCAGGTGGCCGACAATGCCGTGCCGGGGATGCCCGCCTTTGAGGTGCCGGGGATGCCGGGTGCCCAGATGGGCATGGTCAATCTGGGCGATATTTTCGGCAAGGCGTTCGGCGGTGGTCGCACCAAGACCCGCAAGATGAGCGTGTCGGAAAGCTACGATCTGCTGATGGCGGAGGAGAGCGACAAGCTGCTGGATAATGAGAAGGTGACGGCCGACGCCATCCATGCGGTGGAACAGAACGGCATCGTCTTCCTGGACGAGGTGGACAAGATTTGCGCCCGCAGCGAGGCGCGCGGCGGCGATGTCTCCCGCGAAGGCGTGCAGCGCGACCTGCTGCCGCTGATCGAGGGCACGACGGTGGCCACCAAGCATGGGCCGGTGAAGACCGACCATATCCTGTTCATCGCCTCGGGCGCCTTCCATATCGCCAAGCCCAGCGACCTGCTGCCGGAGCTGCAGGGCCGCCTGCCCATCCGCGTCAACCTGACCCCGCTGACCCAGGCCGATTTCCGCCGCATCCTGACGGAGCCGGAAGCCAGCCTGATCAAGCAATATGTGGCGCTGATGAAGACCGAGGAGGTGGATCTCGTCTTCGCTGACGAGGCCATCGACGAGCTGGCCCGGCTGGCGGCGGAGATCAACCGCACGGTGGAAAATATCGGCGCCCGCCGGCTGCACACGGTGCTGGAGCGGCTGCTGGAGGAGATCAGCTTCTCCGCCACCGAAAAGGGCGGCCAGACCATTACCATCGATGCCGCCTATGTGCGTGAACAGTTGGACGGGCTGGCGCAGAATACCGACCTGTCGAAGTTCATTCTGTAAAGGGAACCAGCCCTTCCCCCCGTATCAGGACCAGCGGCTTTGTCCTGATAGGGGGGATATCCATGGAATCGGCGTCCATTTCGTCCAAGTTTCTGGATCGCCGCCGGCTGTTGGCCCAGGCGGCGGCGCTTGGCGTTTTGCTGACGGCGGGGCGGCCCCGTCCCCTGCGGGCTGCCGCAGCGCCGCCGCTGGTGGACCTGCAGGATATCACCGCCTTGATCGAGGCGGCGATTCAACGCCATGGGCTGGATGGGGTGGCGGCCGTGGCGCTGCACCATGGGCAGACGCTCTATCGTGGCTATTTCGGCAATATCGGCCCGGCCACCCTGGTGCCGGTGGCTTCGTCCAGCAAATGGGTGGCCGGGCTGCTGGTCATGTCTTTCGTGGCTGAAGGCCGGCTGCGGCTGGACCTGACGCTGGGGGAGGCCGGTATTGCCCCGAAGGGCACCCCGGCCGCCGCCATCACACTCGCCCAATTGATGAGCCATACGTCCGGCCTGCCCACGCCTGGCCCCTGGCGGTTGGACCGGCGCTATGCCACGCCGGCCGATGCCGCCCGCGCCGTGCCCGGCCTGGAACTGTCCGGCGCGCCGGGCAGTGTTTTCGCCTATGGCGGCCTGTCCATGCAGGTGGCGGGTTTTCTGGTGGAACAGGCGGGCGGGGCGGACTGGAACAGCCTGTTCCGCCGCCGCATCGCCGATCCGCTGGGCCTGTCGTCCGCCTGCCGCTGGGGTGAGAAATGGGGGATTGGCGGCGGGCTGATCGCCACGCCGGAGGATTATGAACGCATCTTGGCCATGATCATGGCCAAGGGGCTGAGCCCGGCGGGGCGCCGTATCCTGCCGGAAAGCGCCTTTGCCGCCATGGAGCGCAACCTGTCGGCCGGTGCCAAGCGGCTCAGCCTGCCCGACGCGGCGGAGTCGCTGGCCGGTTACGGCGTGGGGCTGTGGTGCGAAACGGCGGCATCCGATGGTTCCTGCCCCATCATTTCCAGCCCCGGCGCCTTTGGCACCTATCCCCGTATCGACCGCCCGCGCGATCTTGTCATCCTGCTGGTGGTGAAGGACCAGTTGCGGCGGCTGGTGGCGGATTGGCGCGGCGTGATGACGGCCATGACGGCGGTGGCGGACCGACGGAACTGACCCTACTTTCAGGGTCTGCCCTTCGTCACCTTTGCAACCGATCCTGAGAATGGTTACCCTGCGCGCCAAAATACGCCGCGCCGTCATGGCCGGCATCTGGACGGAGCGACAGGGACGATGCTGCAAACCCTTCCCCTCTATTTCACCTTCCTCGGCACCTCTGTGGCGCTGCTGGCGGTGGCGGTGACCCTCTATATGATGATCACCCCCTATCGGGAGATCGCCTTGATCCGCCAGGGTAATACCGCCGCGGCGGTCAGCCTGGGCGGCACCGTCATCGGCATGGCGATTGCCCTGTTCTCCATCGCATCGGGTACTTACGCGGTGCTGGACCTGTTGATGTGGGGTGCGGTGGCCCTTGTCTGCCAACTGGCGGTGTTTGGTATTGTCTGCCTGAAGCTGCCCGGTTTCCGCCAGGGGATCGAGGAAGACCGGCTGGGCTATGGCATCACGCTGGCGGCCTTTTCGATCGGCATGGGCATCCTCAATGCCGGTGCGCTGTCAGTCTGATCCCACCAGCGGTATTTTTCACTAACCTTGGTGTGGTTTACCCCTTTTGCGCGGATTGGCGGCTTCCCACATCTGCTGCATCCGATACCGCATTCGCGTCTTCATTCAGGAGTTGTCAGCAATGATGCAGTTCTTCCGCACGCTGTTGGGCGTCAAGGGTGAGAAGGTTGGCCGGCAGATCGTGGATGCACTGGTCGAACTGGACCCCAAGAGTGCCTCCACCGCGCAGTTGCGGGTGATGGAAACCGACCTGGATAAGGCCGGTAAGCTGCTGGCCAACCTGCGGGTGGAGCTGCAGCGCGAACGCAAGGAAGCCGTGGAAGCGCGGGAGAATTATAACCGCCGTCTGGCCGCCGCCGAACATCTCAACAGCCTGCTGGCCGGCACCACCGATGAGTTGAAGCGCGCCAGCCTGGAATCCAGCCTGGCCAATCTTTTGACCCAGTTGGAAACGCTGGAAAGCGAAGTGCTGATCGAGGAACGGGAAGCCGATGAGGCCGAGGCGCTGGTGGCGGAGGCCGAACAGGCCTACCGTGAAAAGGCCAAGATGCTGACAGAGGCCAAATCCGCCCTGACCAAGGCCGAGCGCGACATGGAACGCGCCAAGATCCAGGAAGAACGGGAGAAGGAACGCGCCAACCGTGCCGCCCAGGTGGCCGGCCTGCGCGGTGAAGGGGAGGGCTCCAAGCTGACCGTGGCGGTGGATGCCATGCAGCGCCGCGCCCAGCAGGCCCGCACCAATGCCGAAGCCGCCCGCATGAAGGCCCAGGCCCTGACCGACCTGTCCAACCGGACCAGCGAAAATATGGGCGATGCCAATATCGAAGCCGCATTGAAGGCCGTGGGCAACAGCAGCGGTGCCGGTGGTGCCTCTGTTCAGGAACGTTTGGCCCGCCTGTCCGGCAAGCCGGCCGCCCTGGCCGCCCCGGCACCGGCTGCTGCCCCGGCCGATCCTGCCGCATTGCCCTGGCCCGGCAAGCAGGGCTGAGCCCGTTTCCGATACCGCCCAAGAAAGAAGTTGCCGCGATGACCGACAGCCAGCACCCCGCCCCCCCGCCGCCGCCGCGCAAGCGTCGCCGGTCCGCCTATATCTCTACCTTGCTGGTGGGTAGTGCGGCGGCGGTGATGCTGGCGGCCTGCGGCGATGACGATGCCCAGAAGACGGAGGCGAAGATTTTTTCCTCCGTGCAGGCGTGTGAGGTGGAATTCAGTGCGGAGGAATGCAACGCGGCGTTTGAACAATCGCGTCAGTTGCACCAGCAGAACGCTCCCCGCTTCAATGACATGAGCACGTGCGAGGCGCAGATGGGGGCAGGGGCCTGCCAGTCTACGGTGGTCGCCCAGCCCGATGGCAGCGTCTCCAACGTCTTCGTGCCGGCCCTGATGGGCTTCATGCTGGCCCGCGCCTTACAGCCGCAATCCAGTTACGGCTATATCGGCGGGGGCAGCCGGGGATATTACTATCCCCGGCCGGTCTATGTGGACCGCGACGGCTATATGCGCAGCGGCAATGCCGATGTCGGCCGCTGGTCCGGCGGCTCCCGCGACAGTTTCAGCCGGTCGTCGGTGCCGACTACCGTTTCCACCACGGTCAGCAAATCCGGCCAGGTGGGCACGCCCTCGCGCACCACCACGCGCGGCGGCTTCGGCAAATCCTCCTCCAGCTTCAGCGGTTCAGGTTTCAGCGGCGGCGGCTGACCGCCGTACCCTTTCTCCAGGATGTGACCCATCATGCAGCGTATGTCGATCCGTCCCCGCCCCGATTGGCGTGCCAAGATGGAAGCGCTGGGCTTTGATTTCCACACCATCCCCAGCCCGGAAGACCCCACCGGCATCTATTGGGATGAAAGCGCCTATTGGCTGCTCAGCGAAGCAGAGGTTGATCTGCTGGATGAGGCCAGTGTGGAACTGCACAAGATGTGCATCTCCGCCGCCCAGCGCATCATCAAGGAAAAGCTCTATCCGCTGCTGAACATCCCCGCCAGTGCCGTGCCCGCCATCGAGGCATCCTGGGCCCGACGGCAGGAAGGGCGGGAATTCTCCCTCTATGGCCGGTTCGATCTGGCCTATGGCGGGGCGAACCATGGCGATGGGATGCCCAAGCTGCTGGAATATAACGCCGATACGCCGACGGGCCTGTATGAGGCGGCGGTGGCGCAATGGGCCTGGCTGGAAGATGTCTTCCCGGAAGGCGACCAGTTCAATTCCATCCATGAAGGGCTGGTGGATGCCTGGCGCGGCTTGCTGCGCGCTGACCGCCGGCTGGCCGCCGATGACGGGCGGCGCGGGGCCCATGAACAGTTCCTGGCCCTGCACCTGACCTGCGCCATGCCGCATACGGAGGATGAGGGCACGCTGCGCTACATCCAGGATACGGCGACGGAGGCCGGGCTGGCCACCAAATCCATCGCCCTGTCGGATATTGGCTGGACAACGGAGACCAGCCCCTGGGACCGGTCCAGCCGGTCCTTCTTCACCGATCTGGAAGACCAGGAAATCACCAGCCTGTTCAAGCTGACGCCGTGGGAATGGCTGGTGACGGATGATTTTGGCGGCAACCTGCTGGATCTGGTGGCGGGCGACAAGATCCGCGCGGTGGAGCCGGCCTGGAAGATGCTGCTCTCCAACAAGGGTCTGCTGGCCATCCTGTGGGAGATGTACCCCTATCACCCCTATCTGGTGGAGGCGCATTTCGACCGCCGCGCCTTTGCCCCCGGCACCCGCGTGGTGGCCAAGCCGCTGCTGGGCCGCGAAGGGGCCAACATCTCCGTCGCCACCCTGGGGCCGGGCGGTGCGCTGACCGGCCGCCCGGAACTGGAAACCGCCGGCCCCTATGGGAACGAGGGCTATGTCTATCAGGCATGGTCACCCGTTGCGTCCGCCAAAGGGCCGGATGCCAAGGGGGTAATGCGGGACCATTATGCCGTGATCGGTTCCTGGATGGTGGGCGATGAATGCCGGGGCATCGGCATCCGCGAAGACACCAACGTCATCACCCACAACAGCTCCCGGTTTGTGCCGCACCGGTTTGAGTGAGGGGCGACTGCCTTGCCGCAGATAATACCAATCCGCCGAGGGTTTGACCCTTGGCGGATTGGAGGCCGGCGACTGCCGGCCCGCGGGCACGTGCCCGCGTAAGCCAAGCTGCCGGAGGCAGCGCCCGGCGACTGAGGGAATGCAAAATCTCCCTTGATCGGTCACGATCAAGGGAGATTGGTATAAACAAAAAGCCCGGACGGTGGCAGCACCGTCCGGGCTTTTTGCTGGGAAACACCTGCCGATCAGTCTTTCAGATCGGCCCAGAGTTCCTTGACCTTGGCGAAGAAGCCTTCCGATTCGGGGTTATGGCCGGCCTCGGCCTCCTTATCGAATTCCTTCAGCAATTCCTGCTGACGCTTGGTCAGGTTCACCGGCGTTTCGACCACCACCTGGATATACATGTCGCCGCGTGCCGGGCTGCGCAGCACGCTCATGCCCTTGCCCTTCAGGCGGAACTGGTGGCCGGTCTGGGTGCCGGCGGGCACGCTGATCTTGGCGCGGTTCCCCTCAATCGTCGGGACTTCCACATTGCCGCCAAGGGCCGCCACCGTCATCGGGATCGGCACCCGGCAATGCAGGTTGGCCCCGTCACGCTGGAAGAAGCGGTGCGGTGCCAGGGAGAGGAAAATATACAGGTCACCGGGGCTGCCGCCGCGCAGGCCCGCTTCCCCTTCGCCGGCCAGACGGATGCGGGTGCCATCCTCCACGCCCGCCGGGATATTGACCTGCAGGGTCTTTTCCTTGCGCACGCGGCCCTGGCCACCACAATGGCGGCAGGGATCCTTGATCACCCGGCCAGCGCCGCCGCAGGTGGGGCAGGCGCGTTCGATGGTGAAGAAGCCCTGCTGGGCCCGCACCTTGCCGGCGCCATTACAGGTGGTGCAGGTGGTGGGGCTGCTGCCCGCCTCCGCCCCCGACCCGCCGCAGGGATCGCACATCACGCTGGTGGGCACGCGCACCTGGGTGGTATTGCCCTTGAAGGCATCCTCCAGGCTGATTTCCAGATTATAGCGCAGATCATTGCCGCGGTTATTGCTCTGGCCCGGGGCGCCGCCACGACCACGGCCCATGAATTCGCCGAACATCTCGTCAAAGATGTCGGCGAAACCGCCGCCGAAATCAAAGCCGCCCGGCCCGGCACCAGGGCGCCCGCCCCCACCGCCTTCAAAGGCGGCATGGCCGAACCGGTCATAGGCGGCGCGCTTCTGCTCGTCCTTCAGGCAGTCATAGGCTTCGCTGACTTCCTTGAATTTCTGCTCGGCGGCCTTGTCACCCTGGTTGCGGTCCGGGTGGTACTGCATGGCCAGCTTGCGATAGGCCTTTTTCAGGTCATCCGCGCTGGCGGACTTCTGAACGCCCAGAACATCATAATAATCGCGCTTTGACATGGCGGCCTCAAGCCCCTTCCCAACCGGTCCGGCTGCTCACAATGGTGTGCCGCTGCCGGATCCGCAACATTCCAACATCTGACATGCCCTGTCCCTTCATGCAACAGGCCCGCCCGGAGATTTCCGGGCGGGCCCGCGCCATTCTGGAACCGGCGGTCCCGCCCCCCGCGCCCGAGGGAAAGGCTGGGGATCAGCCCTTCTTGCGGTGATCGTCGTTGACTTCCTCGAAGTCAGCATCGACCACCTTGTCGCCGGCGGGGGCGTCATCGTCGGACGGACCGGCGCCGGCAGCACCGGCGGGGCCTTCCTGGCCGGCCTTGTACAGCGCCTCACCCACCTTCATGGAAGCCTGGGTCAGGGCATCGGTCTTGGCCTTGATGGCGGCGGCATCCTCACCACCCAGCGCCGACTTCAGATCGGCGATGGCGGCTTCCACCGCGCTCTTGTCGGCGGCGGCGATCTTGTCGCCATTTTCCGACAGGGTGCGCTCAGTGGAATGGATCAGGCCGTCAGCATGGTTGCGGGCTTCCACCAGCTCCTTGCGCTTCTTGTCCTCGGCGGCGTGCGCCTCCGCATCCTTGACCATCTTGTCGATGTCGGAATCCGACAGGCCGCCGGAGGCCTGGATGCGGATGGTCTGCTCCTTGTTCGTCGCCTTGTCCTTGGCGGACACATTGACGATACCGTTGGCGTCGATGTCGAAGGTCACTTCGATCTGCGGCACACCGCGCGGGGCGGACGGAATGCCCATCAGGTCGAACTGGCCCAGCATCTTGTTATCGGCGGCCATTTCGCGTTCACCCTGGAACACGCGGATGGTCACGGCCGACTGGTTGTCTTCCGCCGTGGAGAAGACCTGGCTCTTCTTGGTCGGGATCGTGGTGTTGCGATCGATCAGGCGGGTGAACACACCCCCCAGCGTCTCAATCCCCAGCGACAGCGGGGTGACGTCCAGCAGCAGCACGTCCTTGACGTCGCCCTTCAGCACGCCGCCCTGGATGGCCGCACCGATGGCCACCACCTCGTCGGGGTTCACGCCACGGTTCGGCTCCTTGCCGAAGATCTGCTTCACGGTTTCGATGATCTTCGGCATACGGGTCATGCCGCCGACCAGGATCACCTCGTCAACCTCGGACGCCTTCAGGCCGGCATCCTTCAGCGCCGCCTGGCAGGGGCCGACGGTGCGGCGCACCAGATCTTCCACCAGGGCTTCCAGCTTGGCGCGGGTCAGCTTGATGTTCAGGTGCTTCGGACCCGACGCATCGGCGGTGATGAAGGGCAGGTTCACTTCCGTCTGGACGGAGCTGGACAGCTCGATCTTGGCCTTTTCAGCGGCTTCCTTCAGGCGCTGCAGGGCCAGACGGTCCTTGCGCAGGTCAATGCCCTGCTCCTTCTGGAACTCCTCGGCCAGGTAATCGATGATCTTGCCGTCGAAATCCTCACCGCCCAGGAAGGTGTCGCCATTGGTGGATTTCACCTCGAACACGCCGTCGCCGATTTCCAGGATCGACACGTCGAACGTACCACCACCCAGATCGTACACGACGATGGTGCCGGCACCCTTCTTTTCCATGCCATAGGCAAGGGCGGCGGCCGTCGGCTCGTTGATGATGCGCAGCACTTCCAGGCCGGCGATGCGGCCGGCATCCTTGGTGGCCTGACGCTGGCTGTCATTGAAATAGGCGGGCACGGTGATGACGGCCTGGGTGACCTTCTCACCCAGATAAGCCTCAGCGGTTTCCTTCATCTTCTGCAAGATGAAGGCGCTGACCTGGCTGGGGCTGTACTTCTCACCATGGGATTCGACCCAGGCGTCGCCATTGCCGCCGGAGACAATCCGATAGGGAACGAGGGCGGCGTCCTTCTTGGTCACCGGGTCATCGAAGCGACGGCCAATCAGGCGCTTGATCGCGAACAGCGTATTGTCGGGGTTGGTGACGGCCTGGCGCTTGGCCGGCTGACCGACCAGACGTTCGCCGCCCTGCGTGAAGGCGACCATCGACGGGGTGGTACGCGCACCTTCGGCATTTTCGATGACCTTGGCCTGCGTGCCTTCCATAACGGCCACGCACGAATTGGTGGTGCCCAGATCGATCCCGATAACCTTGCTCATGACGACCTCTCGTTTCCGGCAGAACGCCCGCGGCCCGATTCTGTTCCGGCACCGCAGGGGCGATCCCCATGGGTTTTGCTGCATCCATATATGGCCGTACCCGGCCAAACCCCAAGGGTCCATGATCGGACCCTGGCGCAAAGCAGATATAGGCACCTGTCGGCCAAGCTGCAACTGGCAGCTTGGGGGGAGTTTGGTGTTTCCTGGCCTGCTCCTGCTCTGACGCCGCTGGGGTCACCTGAGTCGTACTGGTCAGCGTCATAGGACTGAAACGTTACTATAAAATAGTATGCGTACGATTGATAAACAATCTTAGATGCATACAGATGAAACCGGCATATTTTCTCTACGGACAGCATCTTCCGGTCAAGTGAGGCTAATAAATCCTAAGGCGAGAAGCTACCTGTCTCGCAATTCAACCAGGGTTTGTTTGCATGGCGTTAAAGCAGGTGTTACTCTGAAGACCTGTAAAACGAAATATTAATACGTTTACAGCTATCAAAATCGATCGATTTTATGTAAAGTCGTCTTAGTGAGGTAATCGACATGGCTAGGCGATGGCCGGGGGGACTCATATGACTTATGCAAACTCGATGCTGAACGCGGATAACAGCACCAGCAATCGTGAACAGGAGGTGGCGATCGCCATCAAGCGCTGCCTGGAAAGCTTGGTGATTGACGCGAAGCGCAGCCAAATGAAGGATTTGGCAGAGTTTTTGGCCCTGGCGGCCTTGGCGGCTGATGATGCGGCCCGCGCGGCGGCCCGGTCTGCCCCCCGCCCCGTTTCGGCCCATCCGACCTTTGCAGACCTTGGCAACAGCCCGGTTGTTGGCAACTGCTGATAGGTAATTTCCGGCAGAGCGCCTGTCGCTCGCCGATTGCCTGCCCAAAGGGTGGGTGGGGTTTTATTTGCTGAAAAGCAGAAATGCAGAGGCAATATCAACCGTCATTGATCGTTATTGATCAATGACGGCGGCCGTCGGCGATCCAGAAGGAGACGATACCGACGGCATCCGGTTCCGTGCTTTCCGGATGGTACCAGCGATAAACCGCCGTTGCGGCGTCCAGGCAATAAGGCTCCGGCGCGCCACTGGCGCGCATCTCCCGATAGGCGCGGGTCACGGCGGGACGGCAGCAATCGCCATCGCCGCCCGTGCTCTCACGATTGCCTGTGCCGCAGCGGCGCATGGATCACATCTTCTTTGCAGCGGCCAGACCACCGGCCTGGGGCTGGGAGATCTGACGATCCTTGCGAACACCGTACAGTTCCAACCGGTGGCCGATCAGCTTATAGCCCAGCTCATCGGCGATCTTCTCCTTGATGACTTCCAGATCCTCGTTGGAGAACTCCACCACTTCACCGCTTTGCACATCGATCAGATGGTGGTGGTGTTCATCGCGCGCCTCTTCATACCGGGCGCGGCCATCGCCGAAATCCAGCCGTTCGATCACGTTGGCCTCTTCAAACAGGCGCATGGTGCGATAGACGGTGGCGATGGAGATATGCGGATCGATCTCAATGGCCCGCCGATAGACCTGCTCCACATCCGGGTGGTCCTGGCTGTCGGACAGGACGCGACTGATGACGCGGCGCTGTTCGGTCATCTTCAGGCCCTTCTGGACACAGAGCTGTTCGAGGCGGGATGGCATGGGTCGGCTCCGAAAGAAAACGGTCAGCGGCAAATGGTTCCGCCAACATATGGACGAAAGTTTCGGCGAAGGGGAGGGGGTTCGGCAACGAAAAAGGATGTGGAAACAGCCATGCCGTTCCTGTTGGTCGCTATACCCGTCCCCCTCATGCGCCGGGCGGGCGCATGAGGCACCTTTGGCTTGCGACGCACGAGCGCCGGGTCGCCGGTCGGTGCCATCATATCGGTCAAAGGTCAGGCTTTCGACCGGTTGGCATCAATCCACCGGATCATAGGCCAGAACGGCGTCGAATTCAGCATTGGCGGGGTCGATATCGGCGCTGATCGGGTCGGCCTTGCCCAGCACCTTGCGCACGAAACGGCAGGCCACCAGCCATTTGCGCCGGTCGCCCAGGGCCAGGTCGGCCACCGCCTCCTCGCACAGCAGGGCGGCGGCGGCGGTATCGGCCAGCAGCGACAACAGACGCCGCCCATGGCGTGGCCCCTGGCCGGGATTGCGGCGCAGGAAGGCCAGTGCCGCGCGGCATTCCTCCAGCGCCCCTTCCAGAATGGCGGTCACATCATCGGCGGCGGGTTCACGGTTGGGGCTGGGCAGATCGGCCAGGATGGCACCCATGCGGGCCAGGAAGATCTGGTCGCCGGCCCGCTTGCCCGCCACCAGCCGCAGCAGTTCCAAGGCTTGGATATTGGCCGGTCCTTCCCAGACCGACACGACCAGACAATCGCGGTAGAAACGCGATGTCGGCATTTCGTCAGTATAGCCATTGCCGCCCACCATCTCCACCGCCTGCCGGCAGGCCGTCACTGCCTGTTCCGCCGTGCGGTATTTGGCCAGCGCCGTCACCAGCCGCAGCCAGTCATCGCCCTGGTCGGGATCGGCCAGATGGGCATCGAAGGCAAAGACCGACTCGAAGGACAGCACGGTGGCCGCCTCCAGCTCCATCTGCATATCCAGCAACTGGTCCTGCACCATCGGGTAATGGCGCAGCGTCTGGCCAAAGGCGGTGCGGTGCCCGGCCCAGCCGGCGGATTCCAGAAAGGCCCGGCGCAACAGCCCGGCGGACCCGACAGCGTTATGGATGCGGCTATATTCCAGGGCGGCCATCATCACCTTCAACCCATCGGGCGGGGCCGCCACTTCCAGGGCAAAGGCGCCCTCCAGGTCCAGTTCGGCTGTGGCCAGCCCGCGCGTGCCCGCCTTTTCCTTCAGGCGGCGGGTGCGGTAATGGTTGGGCGTGCCATCGTCCAGATGGCTGGGCACCAGATAGCAGCCCAGCCCGCGCCCGCCCGGCTCCGCGCCCTCCGGTCGGGCCGTGGCTAGCGCCAGGCCGGAACCGGCATTGCTGGTGAACCATTTGATGCCATGCAGGCGGAAACCATCGTTACGCGCCTCAGCCCGCGTGGTGCTGGCCCCCACATCGGATCCGCCGTGTAATTCAGTGGCCCAGGTGCCGCCCGACAGGGCGTTGCCATCCATCCGCACCAGTTCCGGCAGGTAACGTCCCCGCACCGCGGGCGGGGCCAGTTGGTCCAATACATAGGCCACGGCGCCTGTCATGGTGACCGGGCAATGGATGGAGATATCGGCCTGGGAAAGCATATAGCCCATGGTGAAACAGGCAATGTGCGATGGCGCCCCCGTCGGGCCCAACCCTTCCGGCTGATAGGCCAGCCCCACGGCCCCCCTGCGATAGGCCTCGGCATGGCAGGCGCGGTAATCGGGGTTCAGGATGACACGGGACCGGCGGTTGCCGTCAATATCATAGGCATCCAGCCGGGGCGGGGCGAATCGGTCGGTATATTCGGCCTGTTCATCCAGCGGCCCGCCGGCCCAGGCGCCGAATTCCGACAACCGCCCCTCATGTGCTTCCAACACATGCGGGCTGCGGCGTTCCAGCAGCCGGATCAGGTTGGTGTCACTGTCGAACAGGTTGCTGCCGCGCGCCGTGCGCGGATAATCGCTGTCGCTGGTCATCGGCATTCCCCTTGTTTATCCGCAGGATGAACCAAGGGCGGCGGCGGGGAAAGGGGGCGAACGACCTCAGCGATCCGCAAACCGCAGGCGCAGCATTCCCGGTTCGACGGCAACCACCAGGGCCGGGCGGTCTTCCAGCCAGCCTTGCACGGTGAAGCTGCCCGCCTCCCCCTCTCCCAGATCATTTTGATCAGCAAAGACGAAACAGGCGCCACTGCGGGAAAGATTTGCCGTTTCCCCCCGCAGCACCCTGCCTTTCAGGGCCAGCAAGGCGGGGCTGCGCACCGGCACGCGGGGAAAGCGGCGGCGTTCATCATTCTCCCGGCGACGACTGTTGGTGGCTTCAGGCGGGGGCGGCAGCGGATTGTCACCGCGATGGCTCAACCATTCGGCCATATCCACCCAGCGCTGACTTTCCTCCGGGTCGTCGGTATTCAGCGCTGCCTGCCAGCAGGCAATCAACTTGGCGTTCAGCGCCTCGTCCACCGTTTCCATCCCCGAACCCCGCTTATTGATAGGTTTATTTTATCAACATTCAACATGACGGTTGTGGGTGGCATTTCTTTTCAAGATACCACCGCAACAGCATCATGGGGAAGGAAGATTAAAACAAGAAAAAACAGGTCGCCTCAGTCATTGCGTAGCAAAGGTGCCGCCGGTTGGCTCAACGCCCGCCAAGTACCGATAAAGCCCAACGTAAGGGTGATGCCGGTACAAAGCACGGTGGTGAACAACACCGACTGCGGCAGGAAGGTGAAACCGAAATCCATGACTTTGGTCAGCACCGCCCAGGCCACCAGCGTGCCCAGCAGCCCGGCAAAGGCCGATGTCACCAGCCCCAGCAAGCCATATTCCAGCAGGAAGGCGCGCAGCACCGTGCCGCGCGTGGCCCCCAGCACCTTCAACACCACCGCATCATAGACACGGCGGCGGTGCCCGGCGGCGATGGCCCCGGCCAGCACCAGCGTGCCGGCCACCAGCGTCACCGCCGCCGTCAGCCGCACCGCCACGCCGACATTACCCAGGATGCCGGAAATGGTTTCCAGCGCATCCTTCACCCGTACCGCACTGATATTGCTGAAGCGCCGCGCCACCTCCCGCTGGATGGTGGCTTCTGAGGCCGGATCGGCCTTGATGGTGGCCAGATAGGTCTGCGGGGCGGCCTCCAGCACACCGGGGGAGAAGATCAGGGTGAAATTGATGCCGATGCTTTCCCAGTCAATCTCCCGCACCACGGC
Organism: Azospirillum sp. RU38E; assembly: GCA_943370215.1. Taxonomy (GTDB): domain Bacteria; phylum Pseudomonadota; class Alphaproteobacteria; order Azospirillales; family Azospirillaceae; genus Niveispirillum. Next base: position 20,787 of record CALRQC020000028.1, on the reverse strand, counting down.
CACTTCGCCCTCAATATCGCGGCCCAGGATGTTCAGGGTCATCCGGTCGCCGGGGCCGATGCCGAAGGTGGTGGCGATATCCTTGTAGATGGCCAGCTTGGGCGGCCCCTGGTAATCCGCCGGCCACCATTGGCCGGCCAGAACCATGTCATCCTTGGGCGCTGCCGCCTGATAGGTGACACCCCGGTCGCCATTCAGTACCCAGGCATTGGCCTTGTCCTTCACCGCCTGTTCGGCTTCCACCCCATTCACGGCAACAATGCGGCCGCGCAGGTTGGGCACCATGTTCAGGTCATGGGCGCCGGGCACCGACAGCACGGTCTGGCGGAAGGTGTCCGCCTGATCGCCCTGGATATCGACAAAGAAGAAGGACGGCGCGTCGACGGGCAATTTCTCCTGCACCTCGCGCCGGAAATTGCCTTCGATCAGGGCGATGGCCACCAGCACGGTCAGGCCCAGCCCCAGCGACAGCACCACCGCACTGGTGGGGTTGCCGGGCCGGTGGATATTGGTCAGCGCCAGCCGCAGCACCGGGCGCTTGGGCCGGCCCAGCGCCCGCGCCCCGCGCGTGATCAACCAGCCGGCCCCCCAGAAGGCTGCCAGCACCAGCAGGGAACCGGCAACGAAGCCGGCGGCGAATAATTGTTCCCGCGCCGTCCCCACGGCCAGCCCGGCCAGCGCCAGCCCGGACAGGGCAATACCGGCCAGATAGGCCGCACCCGGACGGCCATGGGCCTTTTGCACCAGATCGCGGAACAGGGCCACCGCCGGCACCTGCCGCGCCCGGCCCAAGGGCCAGAGCGAGAAGCAGAGGGCCGTCAGATAACCAAAGCCCGCCGCAATGGCGAGCGCCCCCGGATACAGCCCGATGCGGGCGGTGATGGGCAGCAACCCCGCCAGGGCGTGGCCTGTCAACAAGGGCACTATGGCCCCCACGATCAGGCCGAGGACGATACCGACCGATGCCAGGACCAATATCTGGATCAGATAGACCTGGAAGATCAGCGCGCCCGGCGCGCCCAGACATTTCAGCGTGGCGATGGTGGCGGACTTGGTATCCATGTAGGCGCGCACGGCATTGCCCACGCCCACCCCGCCGACCAGCAGGGCCGTCAGCCCCACCAGGGTCAGGAACAGGGCCAGCCGGTCGATGAAACGGGTCAGGCCGGGGGCGGCGTTGGTGTAATCACGCAGGCGCCAGTTGGCGTCCGCCATCTCTGCCTTGGCCTGATCGCGGAACTGATCCACCGTCACGCCATTGTTCAGTTTCACCTGATAGGACCAAGTGATCAGGCTGCCTTGCTGGATCAGGCCTGTCTGTTTCAGCGCCGCTTCCGACACCATCATCCGGGGGCCCAGGGAGAAGCTGCCCGATCCCGCCTTGTCCGGTTCGGCGGCGATGACGCCCCGCACCTCCAGCGTCAATTCACCGACCGCCACCTTGGCACCGGTCTTCAGGTCCAGCCGGGTGGCCAGCGTATCCTCAATCACCGCGCCGAAGCTGCCATCGCGGGCGGCCAGCAGGGATTGCACATCCACCACCTGCGGCTGACCATCCGGCCCCTGAATCTGGAATTGCCCATAGAGCGGATAGGCCGGGCCGACGGATTTCAGCTCCACCAGCGCGCTTTGCCCGCTATCGGCGGGGTCGCGCGCCATGGCCCGCATCTCGGCACTGGTCAGCACCTCCCCCCGCTCGGCCAGCCAGCGCAACTGTTCGGGTGAGGCCTCTCGATAGAGGATGCGGGCCGAAACATCGCCGCCCAGGATGGCGCGGCCATCGCTTTGCAAACTGTCGGTGATGCCGGCGGAAATGGACTGCACGGCGGCAATCGCCGCCACGCCGATGGCCAGACAGGCGATGAAGATGCGAAAGCCGGACAGGCCGCCGCGCAACTCCCGCCGGGCAATGCGCAGCGCCATGGCAAGCTGGCCCAGCGGTCCGGCGGCAGGACGACCGCCCGTTGCCTGGCCGGGCAGGGTTGTCACGCTCATGGTGCGACACTCCCCGCCCGGTCATCGACGATCAGCCCATCGACCAGCCGGATCACCCGGTCGCAGCTTTCGGCCAGGGCCGGATCATGGGTGATCAGCACGATGGTGGTGCCGTGGCGTTCGGCCATGCCGAACATCAGGTCAATCACCTTGCGCCCGGTATCGCCATCCAGATTGCCCGTCGGCTCATCGGCCAGCAGCAGGGCCGGTTCGGGGGCAAAGGCGCGGGCCAGGGCCACGCGCTGCTGCTCGCCGCCGGAAAGCTGGCCCGGATAATGGGTCAGCCGGTGGCCCAGCCCCACCGCCTCCAGCCCGCGCCGGGCGCGGTCGAACGCATCGGGCAAGCCGGCAAATTCCAGCGGGATGGCGACATTCTCCAGCGCCGTCATGGTGGGGATCAGGTGGAAGGACTGGAAAACGATCCCCACCTCGTCCCGGCGGAAACGGGCCAGATCATCCTCCCCCATGCGGGTCAGTTCATGGCCGTTCACCTGCACCGATCCGCTGCTGGGCGGCTGCAAACCGCCCAAAATCATCATCATGGAGGATTTGCCGGACCCGCTGGGCCCCACCACACCCACGCGCTCCCCCCGCCCCACTACCAGATTGATACCTTTCAGGATGTTGACGGGGCCGGCCTCACTCTCCAGCTTAAGATGGACCTGCCGAAGGGCAACAACGGACTCGGCCGGAGAAATGGGCTGCGCCATGAGGGAATCCCGCGTGTTGGATAGTGTGATGCGATATGGCTCTCAGGGTGTGAAAAACCAAGAGCCACCAATGATGGCTCTTGGTTTTTCGATGCTCCCTCAAGCGCCGGGCGCCGCCATCCGGCGGCTTGGCTTGCGCGCCCACGCGGGCGCGGGCCGGCAGTCGCCGGCCTTCCAGGGGCATGGTTCATGCCCCTGGGGTTTATTCAACCGGATGATTGCCGTCTTCGGGCTGCTGCTGTTCATTCTGTTCGCGCTAGCGCCCCCGGCTCCGGCGCAACAGGCCGCCCCCACCAAGATCATCGTGCTGGGGGACAGCCTTTCCGCCGGGTACAAGCTGCCGCGTGAGGCCGCCTTCACCAGTCAGTTGGAAAAGGCCTTGAAGGATAAGGGCTATCATGTGGTGGCCCCCGCCACCGGCGTGTCGGGCGAGACCACGGCCGGCGGGCTGGCCCGGCTGGATTGGCTGCTGGCGGACAAGCCCGATCTGGTGATCGTGGAACTGGGGGCCAATGATGGTTTGCGTGGCATCGACCCCGCCGCCACGCGGGAAAACCTGGACAAGATCCTGGCCAAGCTGAAACAACGCGGCGTGCCCGCCCTGCTGGCCGGCATGATGGCGCCGCGCAATCTGGGGGCGGATTACGCCCGCCGCTTCGATGCCATTTATCCCGAACTGGCCAAACAGCATGATGTGCCGCTCTATCCCTTCTTCCTGGAAGGGGTGGCGATGGACCCGAAACTGAACCAGGAAGACGGGATGCACCCGACACAGGAAGGTGTGGCGGTGATCGTGCGCAATATTCTGCCCAGCGTCATTGCTGTGCTGGACAAGATGAAGAAGGCAGGCTGAGTGATCATGGAAGATATGCCGGTGCAGACCCCCCGCTTTGCCAGCAGCCTGGGCATCGGGCCGGACTGGTCGCAGGCCGCCAAGGCCTGTCTGGATGGGCTGCCCCTGATCCAAGGTGCCAATCTGGGCATCGTCTATGTCACCGATGCGCTGGCCGACCAGTTTTCCAGCATTGTCACCCTGCTGCGCGGTGTCACCGGCGTGCGCGACTGGGTGGGCACCGTGGGGCTGGGTGTCTGTGCAGGATCGGTGGAACTGTTCGACCAGCCCGCCGTGTCGGTACTGCTGGGCCGGTTCGACGAAGGCAGCTTTGCCGCCTTGCCGCCGCTGACCGACGCCACCGTGCCGCTGTCCAGCCTGGAACCCTGGCTGCGCGACCATGCGCCCCTGCTGGGGCTGGTGCATGGCGATCCGCGCCATGCCCGGCTGCCCGATCTGCTGACCGATCTGGCTGGGCGAACCGGCTGTTTCCTGGTCGGTGGGCTGACGGCATCACGGGGGGAACAGGCACTGGCCGCCGGCCCCCTGGTCAGCGGTGAAGGCGTGGGTGGCGTGCTGTTCGATGCCGACGTCCCGGTGGTCACCGGATTGACCCAAGGGTCAACTGTTCTGGGCGGCATCCACACCATCACCCGCGCCGAAAAACATGTGGTGATGGAGATTGACGGCAGGCCGGCACTGGATGTCTTCAAGCAGGATATCGGCCCGGAACTGGCAGGCGATCTGCGGCGTGTCGGTGGATTGGTCTTTGCCGGCCTGCCCATCCAGGGTTTTGATCGCGGCGATTATCTGATGCGTAATCTGACCGCCATTGATCTGGAGCGCGGCTGGATTGCCATTGGGGAAAACCTCAATAATGGCCAACCCATCCTGTTCTGCCGCCGCGACCGCGATGCGGCCCTGGCGGACCTGGAACGGATGCTGGAACAGGTGAAGCGCCGTCTGTCCGGCCCGGTGCAGGGCGGCATCTATATCAGTTGCGTGGCCCGTGGCCGCAACCTGTTCGGCACCGATGGGGTGGAACTGGGCCTGATCCGCCAGCATCTGGGCGATTTCCCCCTGACCGGCTATTTCGCCGGCGGGGAGATATCGAATGCGCAGCTCTATGGTTACACAGGGGTGTTGACGCTGTTTTTGTGAGGAACGCCTCTCCCCAAACGAAAAAAGGGGGCGGCCCCATCGGACCGCCCCCTTTCAACCGCACAACGCAACGCGCCAGCGCTTACAGCCCCTTGGCCTTCACCAGTTCGGCCAGATTGGCTTCCGAACGGGCGCCGTAATGGCTGATAATCTCACCGGCGCAGATGGCCCCCAGGCGGGCGCAGCTTTCCGGGTCACGGCAATTGGTATAGCCAAACAGGAAGCCGGCAGCGAACAGGTCACCGGCCCCGGTGGTATCCACCACCTGGGCCACCGGCTCGGCATCCACATGGTAGCGCTGGCCGCCGGTGAAGACATAGGCGCCCTGTTCGCCCTTGGTCAGTACGACCAGTTCAACATCGCGCTGGGCGGCGGCGGCGGCGCTGTCGAAATCGCCGCCGTAAAGGGCCGTGATCTCGCTTTCATTGGCGAACAGGATGTCGATATGGTCGCGCACCAGTTCCAGGAAGCTTTCATGGTGGCGATGCACGCAGAAGGCATCGGACAACGACAGGGCCACCTTGCGCCCGGCCTCATGCGCCAGCTTGGCGGCCTTCAGGAAGGCTTCCTTGGCGGCCGGCGGATCCCACAGATAGCCTTCCAGGTACGTCACCTGGGCCGACTGGATCAGGGCCGGATCGATATCCTCCGGCGTCAGCAACTGGCAGGCACCCAGGAAGGTGTTCATGGTGCGGTGCGCATCCGGCGTCACCAGGATCAGGCAGGTGCCGGTGGGCGTGCCATCGGTCAGGTCGGGCGTGTCAAAGCGCACGCCGACGGCGCGGATATCGTGGCGGTAGACCTTGCCCAACTGGTCATGCGCGACCTTGCCGATGAAGGCGCCCTTGCCACCCAGGCCGGCAATGCCGGCCATGGTGTTGCCGGCCGACCCGCCGGACATTTCCAGCCCCGGCCCCATCTTGTTGTACAGTTCTTCGGACTGCGCGGCGTCGATCAGACGCATCCCGCTTTTGGCCATGCCATTGGCGGTCAGGAACGCCTCATCAGCCTTGGCGATCACATCCACGATGGCATTGCCGATACCCACGACATCATACGCAGTCGTCACGAAGATTCTCCAAAAATCAGGTAAATTGGCGGCGAGTATAGACATCGTGGCCCTTGCGGCAAGTGCGGCCTGATACCCATATGGACATTTGCGACGCATGGATGGCTGACGGGGATGCATAGGACTTGATGATTGCCCATCTGACACGCGCCATCCTGCAATTGCCGGACAAGGCATTCACCCGCACCATCATCCTGTCCATCCTGGGCAGCCTTGTTCTGTTCGCCTTGCTGTTGGGCGGGTTTGGCTGGGCGCTGGCCCATACCAGCTTTTTCGATATCCCATGGCTGGATACGGGAATCGACCTGCTGGGCGGGGTGGCCGGGCTGTTCTTGGCCTGGATGATGTTCCCCGCTGTCACGGTGGCCATTTCGTCCCTGATGCTGGATGGTATCGTGGAGGCGGTGGAGCGCCGGCATTACCCCCATCTGGGGCCGGCGCAGGAGATTCCGCTCTGGCGTTCCGTTCTGGAAAGCCTGCAGTTTCTGGGATTGGTGCTGCTGTTGAACCTGGTGGCCCTGCCGCTTTATTTTGTGCCGGTCCTTAATCTGTTCGTCTATTTCCTGGTCAATGGCTATCTGATCGGGCGGGAATATTACGAACTGGTGGCCGCGCGGCGGCTGAACAAACAGGGCGTGCGCTGGCTACGCTCGCGGGAAAAGCTGAGACTTTTTGCGGCAGGCGTCATTATTGCCTTTATTTCGTCACTGCCGATCGTGAATCTTGTCGTGCCCGTCGTGGCCGCTGCCTTCATGGTGCATCTTTTCGAACAGATCCGACGTTCCTTGCCGCCGGCGGCGGATGTGCGTCGGACGGAGATGTGATAACCATTTGCAGGCACGATCACCGGGGCGCCAGTACCGCCCGTTGACGCGAGATCAGGGACTCTTCCACCATGTTCCGACGCCAGAAACCGCCTACCATGCCCGTCAAGCCGGAACCGCCACCGCCTGTCCCTGAGCCGGCGCCGGCAAGCGGCGGCGGTTCCGGTTTCGCGGCTGCGGTCGAACCGCCCGTCCCCCCGGCATCCCCCGCAACCGGGGAACGCAGCGCCTATTCGCCTTTCGTCAGCCCCACCACGCCCAGCCCGGGTTCTGAAACCAGTACGAGGCCATCGATGAACACGCCCTTCTCCACCAGTCCCGCCCCCGGTACGGCTCCCGGTGCGGCGCTGAAGTCGGACATTCCGCGCCGCGTGGTGGATATCCCCGGCACCCCGCCCAAGCGCGCCACCCCCAGCGGTGACAGCGCTACCCCGGCGACGGAGATGCGCAAGCTGATCGTCGGCCGCGATATCAGCCTGTCGGGTGAGATTGCCGCCTGCGACGTGCTGGTGGTGGAAGGCACGGTGGAAGCCAAGCTGCGCGACGGCCGGATCGTGGAAATCGCCGATACCGGCCTGTTCAAGGGTTCGGTAGAAATCGACGATGCCGATATTGGTGGCCGCTTTGAAGGCGATATCACCGTGCGGGGCACCCTGAAGGTGCGCGCCACCGGCAAGATCCAGGGCAATATCCGCTATGGCACGCTGGAAGTGGAAAATGGTGGCCAGCTTTCCGGCACCGTGGAGGTGCTGACCGGCACCGCCGCCAAGGCCCCCGCCTATGTCTCGGGCCCGACGGCAGCCGATAGCGGCGTGGCGGAATGATCGGGACACGGCCACCCCCATCCCTTTTTGGGGGTGGGGGTGGCCAGCCCATGAAAAACCCCGCCCAGCGGCTGCCGGGCGGGGTTTTTCATGTTACCCCCTCTTATACCAAGAGCCATGGATCATGCTCTTGGTATTTACCTGCGCCCTCAAGCGCCGGGCGCTGCCTCCGGCAGCTTGGGCTTGCGCGGGCACGTGCCCGCGGGCCAGCGGTCGCTGGCCACCAAGGGTCATGTCCCATGACCCTTGGTATTATCGGGTCAGCAGGCCGGCCACATTTTGCATGTCATTGCCATTCAGCATGATCCGCCCATCGGGCAGGATTTGCAGTTGATAGCGGTGGCTGATGCCATCCGCCCCCTGTTCCGGCTGGCCCAACCCCTGCACCGCGTAAAGCGCGATGGCCGTGCCCGCCGCCTTTGACCCGCCAGCGGCCTGGATGGCGGCGATCAGCCGGTCGATACCACTCATCGACAAATCGGCCTGCCCGGTCATGCCGCGTGGATTTTGGCTGGAAAACTTGAAAGCACCATTACTGGTCACGCTTGTCTGGGGGTTTTTCAAGAAAAGCCGGTCAATATTCAGGGTGGAGCCTGCCATCTGCATGGCGGCGAACAATTGTTCGCGCGTGGCTTTGCGTGGTCCGTCAGCGTGATCGCCGGCATAGGCGGCCAGGACTGCCAGCAGCGGGGCCGGTGGCAGGTGGGTGCCATTCAAGGCAATATCGGCCGTGGCGGGTACCTGCGCAGGATCGATATCGGCGCCGCGTCGGTCCAGCCCGGCATGGCGCCAATCCAGCCGCATCCCGGCCCGGTCGCCGGACAAGCCATCCAGCGCCAAGGTGCCGCCGCCGCTGTCCAGCTTGGTGCGGCGGCCATCATTATGCACCTGCTGATAACCGGCCAGATCAAGTTCCAGCTTCAGGGCCGTGGCCAGCCGTTCCAACTGGTTGGCGGTGGGCAGGCCACCGCCCCGCCAGATGCGGCTGGCCTGGGCGAATTTGGTCAGATCCAGCCCCGCCGCATCGCCGCGCAGGCGCAGCTTCTGCAGGGTGATCTTCTCCATCCCCGTTGGAGCCTGAAAGTTCAGCCCGCCCAGGGCCAGATTGAAAATCCCCGTCCAGGCGTCACCGGTCACGCGCGCCGGTTCCAGCTTCAGCGCTAGACTGGCCAGATTGAACAGGCCGCCCCCGCTGGTGGGGTGGAAGGCGACATTGGCCAGGGACAGGTCGGCCGCATTCAGCAGATAGCCATCGCCTGACCAGCGGGCGTGCAGTTTCTGCTGGCCGATGGTCAGATCGCCGGCGCGGAAGCCGCGTTCGCTGAACACCGACAGCGGTTGCGGGATGCTGGCTTCCACATCCCAGCCGCCATCGGGCAGGGGCTTCACCTCCGCCTCCACCACCGGGGCTTCCAGCAGCCAGCCGCCATCGGTCAGCACCCGCAGCTTGGGCAGGCTGACGGCGTAGACGTCGCCCTGGGCCGTCACCTGCACCTCCGGCACCCTTTCCAGGCGGAACTGGTCCGGCTCGTTGCTGGTGGCGGCCTTCAACCGGTCCTGGATCAGCCGTTCCAGATTGGCGGCACCGGCAGGGGTGGCCTGGGCCAGCGCCTGGGGGGCCAGCAATGACAGCCCGGCCACCAGCAGCAGGGCGGGGGCGGCGCGGGTGATATGGCGGAATATCTGTCGCATGGAACCTGAAATGGTGGGCTGGCGTGGCGATTCTATGGCGGGTCTGGGGCCATCGCGGGGCCTCTTGCATTATCGCGCCGGCCCGCCCATCCATAGGGGTATGAACGCGCATCCGCCATCCGTCCATCCGGCCTTCCCGCTTGCCACCCAACAGGGCCGGGTGATTGCCGTGCTGGGCCCCACCAACACCGGCAAGACCTATCTGGCGATGGAGCGGATGGCCGCTCATCGCACCGGCATGATCGGCTTTCCCCTGCGCCTGCTGGCGCGGGAGAACTATGAAAAGCTGGTGAAGCTGAAAGGGGAGGCGCATGTCGCCCTGGTGACGGGGGAGGAGAAGATCATCCCCTCTTCCCCGCGTTACTGGGTCTGCACCGTGGAGAGTATGCCGCTGGACCGCAGCGTGCAGTTCCTGTGTGTGGATGAAATCCAGCTTTGCGCCGATGATGAGCGCGGGCACATCTTCACCGACCGGCTGCTGCACGCGCGCGGCGGGGAGGAGACGATGTTCCTCGGCTCCGACATGATCCGCCCGCTGATCCAGAAACTGATCCCCAAGGTGGAGATCATCTCCCGCCCCCGCTTCTCCCGACTGACCTATGGCGGGCACAAGAAGCTGACCAAGCTGCCGCCGCGCAGCGCCATCACCGCCTTTTCGGTGACGGAAGTGTATCAGTTGGCCGAAATGGTCCGCCGCTCGCGCGGCGGCACGGCGGTGGTGATGGGGGCGCTCAGCCCCCGTACCCGCAATGCCCAGGTGGCCATGTATCAGGCCGGGGACGTGGATTATCTGGTGGCGACAGACGCCATCGGCATGGGCCTGAACATGGATGTGGACCATGTCTGGTTTGCCCGGCTGTCCAAGTTCGATGGTCACCGCCCCCGCCGGCTGACAGCACCAGAGGTGGCGCAGATCGGCGGCCGGGCGGGCCGCCACCAGAGTGACGGCACCTTTGGCACCACCTGGGACTGCTCGCCGCTGGATGAACAGACCATCCAGGCCGTGGAAAACCACGAATTCCAGCCGCTGACCAACCTGACCTGGCGCAATTCTGACCTGGATTTACGCTCCGTGGAGGGGTTGATTCGCACGCTGGAGGCGCGGCCCCCCTCGCCCCTGCTGCTGCGCGCGCGCCCAGCCGATGACCAGTTGGCCTTGCAGGCGCTGGCCCAAGATGGCGAGTTGATGGGACTGACCCGCCGGCCCGGCGGGGTGAAACAGCTTTGGGAGGTCTGCCAGATCCCCGATTTCCGCAAGACCATGACGGATGCCCATACCAAGCTGCTGGCCCAGATTTATCACCATCTGATGGCGCCGGGCGGGCGGCTGCCCACCGATTTCATCGCCGCCCAGGTGCAGCGGCTGGACAAGGTGGAAGGCGATATTGATGCGCTGGTGGCCCGCATCGCCCATGTGCGCACCTGGACCTATGTGGCCCACCGGCCCGACTGGTTGAAGGATGCCCGCCACTGGCAGGGGCTGACCCGCGCGGTGGAGGACAAGCTGTCCGACGCGCTGCATGAACGGCTGACCCAGCGCTTTGTCGACAAGCGATCGGCCGGGCTGGTGAAGGTACTGCGCGACGGGCGCGATTTGCTGGGCCATGTCGATACGGCAGGCGTGGTGATGGTGGAAGGCCACCGGGTCGGCGCGCTGACGGGCCTGTCCTTCACCATGGAAGCCGATGTGGGGGAGGATGATCGCCCCACCCTGATGACCGCCGCCCGCCGCGTGCTGCGGGAAGAGGTGGCGCGCCGGGTGGCAGCCCTGGAAGCGGCAGGGCCGGACACGCTGGCGCTGGGCAGCGACGGGGTGCTGCGCTGGCAGGAGGTGCCGCTGGCCCGGCTGGCCGCAGGGCGCGACCTGCTGCACCCGGATGTGCGTTTGACCAGCAATGATCTTTTGGATGGCAGCCAACGTGACCGGGCGCGGCAAAAACTGTTGGATTTCGTGCAGGAACGGATAAAGCGCGACCTGTCCGCCCTGTTGCGGCTGCGCGATGCCGATCTGTCCGGCCCGGCGCGCGGCATCGCCTATCAACTGGCCGATGCCGCAGGGCAATTGCCCCGCCCGGTGCTGGACCCGCTGATCGACAGCCTGGACAAGCCCGCCCGCAAACAGCTTTACGATCATGGGGTGCGGCTGGGCTTCAGCCGCGTCTTCCTGCCCGCACTCGCCAAGCCGCGCCCGGCTTCGCTGCTGGCCCTGCTCTGGTCCGTGCGGGAAGGGGCGCCCCTGCCGGCCCCGGTGCCGCCGCCGGGGCGGATTTCCGTGCCACGCGGGCCGGATCTGGCCGACGGGTTGCTGCTGGCCGCAGGATATCTGCCGGTGGGGCCGCGCGCCATCCGCATGGATATGGTGGATCGGCTGGAGGCTGAACTGGCGCGGCGCAGCGGTGCCGATGGACGCTTGAGCGATCTGGCCCGGCTGGCCCCGCTGGCGGCCTGCGCCAATGATGAATTGCCGGGTATCCTGGCCGCACTGGGCTGGCGCGAGCGTCGCCAGCCCCCCCCGGCAGAGGGGGAGGCGCCATCGCCGCCCGCCTGGGTGCGCCGTCGCCCCACCCAGGCCAAGGCGGAACGCCAGCGCGCCGCCCCGCCGGTGGATGAAAACCATCCCTTCGCCGCCCTGGCCCGGTTGCGGGAAGCGGGATCAAGGAAATGAGCATGTCGAACGATGTGGAGCTTTCCCCCCTGCTGGCGGCAGCAGAGGCAAGGCTGGCAGCGCTGGGCGTGGAGGAGGCGCGGCTGGACCTGCTCTATCTGGCCGAAGCAGCCTTTGGTATCCCCACCAGCCGCCTGCGCCGGCCGCAGGGGCTGCGCGTGCCCGCCGACCGGCTGGCGCATTTTGACGGGCTGGTGGAACGGCGGGCCGCGCGGGAACCGGTCCAGCGCATCCTGGGCAATTGGGAATTCTGGGGCCTGGAACTGCGGCTGGGGCCGGAAACCCTGATCCCCCGCCCGGATACGGAAACCTTGGTTGAAACCGTGCTGAAGCGTCGGCCAAGCCGTGACCGGTCATGGCGTATTCTTGATCTTGGCACCGGGACAGGGGCCATTCTGCTGGCTTTGCTCTCTGAATATGGCACGGCGTCCGGGGTGGGGGTGGATTTGTCGCCCGATGCTGCCGCCGTGGCGCGCGGCAATGCCCACAGGCTGGGGCTGGGGGAGCGCGCCCAGTTTCTGGCGGGGGATTGGGCGACGGCGCTGGGGGGAGGGGGCTTTGACATTATCGTCTCCAACCCGCCCTATATCCCCGATGCCGATATTGCCGGTCTGCAGGTGGAGGTGGCGCGGTTCGAACCCTGGCGGGCGCTGGCCGGCGGACCGGACGGGCTGGGTCCTTACCGGCTGCTGTTGCCCGATCTGGCTCGGCTGGCGGCCCCTGGCGCGCTGGTGGCAATGGAACATGGCGCCGACCAGGGACCGGCGGTGGCGGAGCTGTTCCGGGCGGCCGGATTGGACGCTGTGGCCACCATTTGCGATCTGGGCGGGCGTGACCGCGTGGCGGTTGGTGAATGGCCAGCCCAGGCCAGCGAAAAAAACCTGTTGGAATAGGCCGCAACACCCGCTAGGGTCCGGCTCATGCGGCAGCCGCGCGTGGGGCGCCTGCCGACATGACAGCCCTCGGGACCAGGGTTTGGGGCGTGCCCAAGGGGGCATGGGGCAAATGTGTCCCCTGAAAATGGTCAATCGCCAAGAACAGGCATGGGCCAAAACGCCGACAGTCCGAGGGCAGGAAACTCCAGGGGCCAGAGCACAAAGCGAATGAGACAAGGACCGAATACACGGCGTTCACGCGGCCGCGGCGGTAATAATGGCGGCGGCGGCAACGGTGGTAATGGTGGCGGCGGCGGTGGTGGCAACAATAATGGCGGCAATCGCCGTCAGAATGGGCCGCAGCGTCAGCAGAATTACGACAGCAATGGTCCGGATGTACGCATCCGTGGCAATGCTTTCCAGGTTTATGACAAGTATCAGGCACTGGCGCGTGATGCCCAGGCGTCGGGCGACCGCATTGCTGCGGAGAATTATCTCCAGCACGCGGAGCATTATTTCCGCATCATGTGCCAGATCAACGAGCAGGAAGCCCGTCAGCGCCAGAACAACCCGCGCTATGACAATGGCCCCGCCGGCGGCAGCCCCTTCGACGGTGAAGAGGGCGATGACGGCGACGAGGTGGATGGCAATGAGGCCGAACAGGAACAGCCGGTCGTCTGACCGGCTCTCCCTTCAGCCCTGATGATCTGCCGGGATGGTGATACCATCCCGGATATTTTTCTTTGCTCTGGTTTCCCAGCAACCACCGCCGCAAGGGCGGTGGTCAGGCTGCCTTGCTGGCCCCTTCCACCACCTGGATCAGGGTGTCCCGCAGGGCGCCGATATCCTGTGAGATCACAGCGATGGTTCGGCTTACCTCCCCCGCCCGCTGATCCACCTCGCCGGCCCCCTGGCTGACATTGCCGATCCGTTCGGTCACTTCCAGGCTGGCGCGGCTGGTCTCGCTGACATTGCGGGCAATTTCCCGCGTCGCCGCCCCCTGTTCCTCCATCGCAGCGGCGATGATGGTGACGACGCCATTCACATCGTCAATATGGCTGCTGACATTGGCCATCGCCTCCACCGCGGCGCGCGTGGCGGATTGGATGTCACTGATCTGCCGGGTGATATCCTCCGTTGACCGCGCCGTCTGGTTGGCCAGGCTCTTCACTTCTCCCGCCACCACGGCAAAGCCTTTGCCCGCATCGCCGGCCCGGGCCGCCTCAATCGTGGCGTTCAGCGCCAGCAAATTGGTCTGCTGGGCGATTTCACCAATCAGGACGGTCACTTCCGAAATCCGGTCCACCGCCTGTGACAGGCTGGCAATGGTTTCCTGTGCCCGGTCACCCCCGGCCACGGCCGTACTGATGACACTGGCGGCCCGTTGGACCGAACCGCTGATTTCCTGGATGGAGGTTGACAGTTCCTCAGCCGCACTGGAAACCGCCTGGGCATTGGCCAGCCCCTGGGCGCTGGCCGAGGCGACAGCGGCACTGTCATCGGCCACACTGGCAGCCAGACTGGACAGGTGCTGCATCGACTGGCCCATCATCCGGGTGGATTGGCTGACCGTCTCAACCGTGCGATTGGTTTCACGGGCCACCGTATCCGCCATGGCCTGCAGGGCCTGGCGCCGCTGCTGGGCCGCAGCGGCGCGGGCCAGGGCGGCCTGTTCTTCCAGATCGTGGTTGGCGCGGGCCTGATCGCGGAACACCAGCAGGGCACTGGCCAGCGCCCCCAACTCATCCCGCCGTTCCTGGGCCGGGATATGCGTGTCCAACTGACCGGCGGCAATGGCACTGGTGGCCGTCGTCAGATGGGCCAGCGGCTGGCTGACGCCCCGCCGATTGATGAACAGGGCCAGACCGACGCCGATGATGATCCCGGCCAGGGCCGTGATCATCTGCGCCCGTTCAGCCAGGGCGGCAACGGCCCTGCTCTCCTGGGTGGCGGCATCGATCCGCTTGTCCATCGCCTCGACAAAGCTGTCGGTCACCTTGGAGGCGGCGCGTTCCGCCGGCCGTGTCTCATCGTTGAACAGGGTATGGGCGGCGGCAATATTGCCCGCCAGGGCCGCATCAATCACCCGGGTCAGGCTGGCCATCACCTGTCGCTGGGTCGGGGCAAAGCCTTCCATCTGCAGGGCCGCGGTTTCCGCGCCCATGACGCCCACCAGATGGTCGACCCGTGCATTCAGTTCCTTGATGCGTTTGGTCGCCCGCTCCGCATAGGTTTTGCGGTCCTCGCCACTCTCAACAAGGGTGTTCAGCGTGTCCCGTTGGACCGCACGGCTGAGAGAGCGGATTTCGCCAGCGTGGTAACGCATCAGGTCCAACCGGACCATGTTGATATTGGCCTGTTTTTCCTGCCGAAAACCGACGGCCGACACGGCAAAGACAGCCAGGGTGACCAGGGACAGGATAACAACCGGGATCAGAAGCCGGTGGGAAACACGCATTTCCGTGCCCTATTCATATATGCAGGAAGTGAAGGTAATGATGAGTGAACAATGTATAAAATCAACGAATAACGATGTTTTGTAACAAAATTTATGTATTTTTATTATTAATGTATTAAATTCCTAAAAGGAAAAGGGATATCAAACCCTAACTACTTAAATTATTGAGATATAATGCGTAAAAACAGGCGCTTCACCGCACCTGTTTTGCGAGAATTTTCCGAAAATAAAATAATCAGATATGCATATATTGGTAGTTTCAAGACAACCGGCGGCACCCGGGCACGGATCAGGAGCCGCCGGAAATATCGGCCTCAGGCCAGCATCTTGCCCAGCGGGCGGCCGCCGGCGATATGCACATGGAAATGCGGCACTTCCTGGTGGCTGTCCGGCCCGTGATTGGCCAGCAGGCGATAGCCGCTGTCATCCAGCCCGGCCTGACGTGCCACCAGCCCGACGGCGCGGATGAAGCCGGTGATTTCCTGTTCCGTCGCCTGGGCGCTGAAATCCGCGAAGGAGCAGAAGGGCCCCTTGGGGATCACCAGAATATGGGTGGGCGCCTGCGGGTTGATATCGTGGAAGGCCAGCGCATAGGGGTCTTCATAGACCTTCTTGCAGGGGATTTCCCCCCGCAGGATGCGGGCGAAGATGTTGCTGCGATCATAGATCAAGGGGCATATCCTTCCGCTGAAACGCTGTTATTTTGCCCACTATGGCGAAGACCGGAGATGGCGTCACCGCCCCTCAGGCGGGCTTGCGGCTTTTCTTTTCCACGATGCCGCTGATGCCTTTGCGCCCTTCCAGGATGCCATAGACCTGCGCCGGTTCCAGCCCGGCATCGGCCCACAGCACCAGCAAATGGTACAACAGATCGGCGGATTCGTCGGCCAGCTTATCCTTGTCGCCGCGCATCGCCTCGATCACGGCTTCCACGGCTTCCTCACCCACCTTCTGGGCGATCTTGGCGCGGCCGCGTGCGAACAGGCGCGCGGTGTGGGAACTTTCCGGATCGCCGCCCTTGCGGGCCAGGATGGTCTGATAAACTTCATCCAGCACAGCGGCACCGCCGCCATTCACCGGCTTATCCTTGCTGCTTGCCATGGTGTTTTCCGTTCTGCTTATGCCAAGGGGCATGTCTCATGCCCCTTGGAGGCCAGCGACTGCTGGCCCGCGGGCACGTGCCCGCGTGAGCCAAGGCGGCGGATGCCGCCGCCCGGCACTTGAGGGAACTTATAAATACCAAGAGTCATGATCCATGGCTCTTGGTATCACAGCCGTACCGGGATGCCTGCCGCGGCCATATGTTCCTTGGCCTGGCGGATCGAATAGGTGCCGAAATGGAAGATGCTGGCGGCCAGCACGGCCGAGGCATGGCCCTGCCTCACCCCTTCCACCAGATGATCCAGGTTGCCCACGCCGCCGGATGCGATGACCGGGATGCTGACCGCATCGGCCACCGCCCGGGTCAGCGGCAGATTGAAGCCCTGCTTGGTGCCATCACGGTCCATGGAGGTGAGCAGGATTTCGCCCGCGCCATATTCGGCCATGCGCTTGGCCCATTCCACCGCATCCAGCCCGGTGCGGTTGCGCCCGCCATGGGTGAAAATCTCCCAGCGCGGTTCCCCGTTGGGCCCCGGCTCCACCGATTTGGCATCAATGGCCACCACGATGCACTGGGCCCCGAATTTCTGCGCCGCTTCGCGCACAAATTCCGGGCGGTGGACGGCGGCGGTGTTGATCGACACCTTGTCGGCCCCGGCCAGCAGCAGCTTGCGGATATCTTCCACCACCCGCACGCCACCACCCACGGTCAGCGGCATGAACACCTGTTCGGCGGTGCGGCGCACCACGTCATAGATGGTGTCGCGGTTGTCGGAACTGGCGGTGATGTCCAGGAAGGTCAGCTCGTCCGCACCGGCGGCATCATAGGCGCGGGCCTGTTCCACCGGATCACCGGCATCGATCAGATCGACGAAATTCACGCCCTTGACGACGCGCCCGTCCTTCACGTCCAGACAGGGGATGATGCGGGCCTTCAGCATCGGCCTTACTCCCCGCGCAGCAGAGCGAGTGCCGCCGCCGGATCGATGCGGCCATCATAAAGCGCGCGCCCGGAAATCACGCCGATGATGCCGGTCTCCTCCACCTCCTTCAACGCCGCCAGATCGGCGATGGAGGAGACACCGCCGGACGCGATGACCGGCGTGGTCAGGTGGCTGGCCAGATCGGCGGTGGATTCCACATTCACCCCCCCCATGGCGCCATCGCGGTCGATATCGGTGTAGATGATGGCAGCCACGCCGCAATCCTCAAACTTCAGCGCCAGATCCAGCGCCTTCAGCTCGCTGGTCTCTGCCCAGCCTTCCACGGCGACATAGCCGTTGCGGGCATCGATACCCACGGCCACCTTGCCGGGGAAGGTCTTGCAGGCTTCCTTCACCAGGGCCGGGTTCTTCACCGCCACGGTGCCCAGGATGACCCGCGCAATGCCGCGCGACAGCCAATAGTCGATGGTGGCCATGTCGCGGATGCCACCGCCCAACTGGGCCGGCAGGGAGACGCGGGACAGGATGGCCTCCACCGCCGCGCCATTGACGGGCTTGCCGGCAAAGGCACCGTTCAAATCCACCAGATGCAGCCATTCATAGCCCTGGGCGGCGAAGCTTTCCGCCTGGGCAGCCGGATCGGCATTGAAGATGGTGGCCTGTTCCATCTCACCGCGCAGCAGGCGCACGGCATTGCCGTCCTTCAGGTCGATGGCGGGAAAAAGGATCATGGCTTAAGGCTCCCCGGACGGGTTTTCCCCGCCCCCCTGCTGTTCCAAGGTTTTGTAATAGAAATGGCCGCTGATATCGCGGCCCATGGCGCGGGCATAATGCGGATGCGTGCCCCAGCGGATGAAGCCCATCTTCTCGTAAAGCCGGATGGCGCTGTGCTGGGTGTCGCGCACGTCCAGGTTCAGCAGCCGGAAACCTTCCTTGGTCGCCTGATCGATCACCGCCTGGGTCAGCTTGCGCGCCAGCCCATGCCCGCGCGCCCAGGGGGCGACGAAGGAGGTGGTCAGGCTGCAGGCAAAGCTCTGCGCCTCATTATTGCGGGTCGGGCGCACCAGTTGGGCCGACCCGGCGACAATACCATCCAGCCGGCCAATGAACAGGCTGCGTTCCGGCACGGCCAGCACACCCTTCCAATAGCGTTCCTGCACCTCGCGCTCCGGCGGCATCACCCAGCCGAACCCGCCGCCATCCAGGATGGCGGCCTCGGTGGCGTCATACAGGTCCATCAGGTCGACCCGGCGGAATTCCGTGACCTGTTCGACGCTGGTGGCGGTTTTGGGGGCTGTGCTGTCGCTCATGGCCGCCAACGCAGGAAATTGGCGATCAGGGTCAGGCCGGCCTGCTGGCTTTTTTCCGGGTGGAATTGGGTGCCGACAATATTGTCCCGCCCGACAATGGCGGTGAACGGCCCGCCATAATCACAGGTCGCCAGCACCTGCGCCGGGTCCGCCACGCGCATGGCATAGGAATGCACGAAATAGGCGTGCGTGCCCTCTGCCAGCCCGGCCAGCACCGGATGGGCGGGGGCCTGCAGGTGCAGTTCATTCCAGCCCATATGCGGGATTTTCAGCGCCGGATCGCTGGGGGCCAGCGGCCCTACCTCTGCATCCAGCCAGCCCAGGCCGGCATGGTCACCATGCTCGCGGCCCAGCCGGGCCAGCAACTGCATCCCGACACAGATGCCCAGGAACGGGCGGCCATGCACGATCACCGCCTCATACAGGGCGGAGACCATGCCCGGCACCGCATCCAGCCCGGCGCGGCAATCGCCAAAGGCCCCCACGCCGGGCAGCACCACCCGGTCGGCCTTGGCCACATTGGCCGGATCGGCGGTGACAAGGATGCGGCTATTCAGCCCGGCATCGGCCGCCGCGCGTTCCAACGCCTTGGCGGCGGAACGCAGGTTGCCGGAACCATAGTCGATCAGGGCGACGGTCTCGGTCATCGGGTACGCCTTCGTATGACCAGCGTTAAGAACGGGATTACAGCGACCCGCCCAGCACGCCCTTGGTGGAGGGAACGGCATCGGCCTTGCGCGGGTCAATCTCGACCGCGGCACGGAAGGCACGCGCCAGCGCCTTGTAGCAGCTCTCCACAATATGGTGATTATTCTCACCATACAGGTTTTCGACATGCAGCGTGGCACCCGCCGCCTGGGCAAAGGCCTGGAACCATTCCTTGAACAGTTCGGTATCCATGTCACCCAGCTTGTCGCGGGTGAACTTGACCTTCCAGATCAGATAGGGCCGGTTGGACAGGTCGATGGCCACGCGGGTCAGCGTCTCATCCATCGGGATCAGCGCGTCGCCATAGCGCTGGATGCCTTTACGGTCGCCCAGCGCCTTCATCACCGCCTCACCGATGGCGATGCCGCTATCCTCGGTGGTGTGATGGAAATCGATATGCAGGTCGCCCTCGGCCTCCACCTCCAGATCCATCAGCGAATGGCGGGAGAGCTGTTCCAGCATATGGTCCAGAAAACCAATGCCGGTGGAAACCTTGTACTGTCCGGTGCCGTCCAGGTTGACGGCGACGCGGATACGGGTCTCCTTCGTCGTGCGTTCAACAACGGCACGGCGCGGAGCGCTGGCGGGGGTGACGGTCGCGTTCGACATGAATGGTTTCGTATCAAGCGCAACCGCCGCTGTCACCCCACCTGATTGCAAGGCAGAACCGGCCCCCGCGCGTGAAATGGGGGCTTGCCGGATGGAAAGATCGTTGCTTGTGCGGTGGGGAGAGGTTGCAGGAAAGAACAGCGGGGATCAGAAAAGCCCCTACCCCCGCCGAAACAGCGCCAGCAGGCGCTTGGCTGCCGCACCCGGCGTGATGGCGGCGGTGGCGGTGGCGCGTTCCAATGCTGGCAGTTCCCGCTTTACCGCCGGTTCCGCCTTGAAGGCATCGGCCAGGCTTTCCTCAATCTCGCTCCACATCCAGGCGCGGGCCTGTTCGGCCCGGCGGCGGGCGATGTCGCCGGACCCGTCGGCCCCCAGCAGGCGGTGATAGTCTGTGATCTGCTCCCAGACCGCATCGATGCCCTTGGCCGTCAGGGCGGAGCAGGACAGCACCGGCACCCGCCAAAGCGGGTTGACCGGGCGCAGCAGCGACAGGGCATGGCGATATTCCGCCTCCGCATGGCGAACGGCGGTGGCCAGCGCGCCATCGGCCTTGTTGACCACAATCATGTCGGCCAACTCGACAATGCCCTTCTTGATGCCCTGCAGCTCATCCCCGCCAGCAGGGGGCAGCAGCAGCAGGAACAGGTCCACCATATCGGCCACCGCCGTTTCCGACTGGCCCACCCCCACCGTTTCCACGATCACCACATCAAAACCGGCGGCCTCCACCAGCAGCATGGCTTCGCGCGTGCGCCGTGCCACCCCGCCCAGCGTGCCGCCGGCTGGCGACGGGCGGATGAAGGCCTGCGGGTCGCGCGACAGCAACTCCATCCGCGTCTTGTCGCCCAGGATGGAACCGCCGGTGCGCTGGCTGGTGGGGTCGATGGCCAGCACGGCCACCTTCAGCCCCTGGGCAATCAGATGCAGGCCAAACGCCTCAATAAAGGTGGATTTGCCCACCCCCGGCACCCCGGTAATGCCCAGCCGCACCGCATTGCCCGTATCGGGCA
>CALRQC020000027.1:0-88480 GCA_943370215.1 Azospirillum sp. RU38E | reverse complement strand
CATCGTCACCGGTTCCACCAGCGGCATCGGGCTGGGCATCGCCCGCAAGCTGGCCGCCGCCGGGGCCGACATCATGCTGAACGGTTTCGGCGATGCCGCCGAGATTGAGGCGGAGCGTCAGGCGATTGAGGCGGATTTCGGCGTCAAGGCGCTCTATTCCGCCGCGGACATGAGCAAGCCCGACCAGATCGCCGCCATGGTGGCCAGTGCGGAGCAGGCCTTTGGCGCCGTTGACATTCTGGTCAACAATGCCGGCATCCAGCACACGGCCCTGGTGGAGAATTTCCCGGCGGAACGGTGGGAGACCATCATCGCCATCAACCTGTCCGCCGTCTTCTATGGCACCCAGGCCGTGCTGCCGGGCATGAAGGCGCGCAACTGGGGCCGCATCATCAATATTGCCTCTGCCCATGGTCTGGTCGCCAGCGCCCAGAAGGCCGCCTATGTCGCCGCCAAGCATGGCGTCGTCGGGCTGACCAAGGTGGTGGCGCTGGAAACGGCGGAAAGCGGCATCACCTGCAACGCCATCTGCCCCGGCTGGGTGCTGACCCCCCTGGTGCAGAAGCAGATCGACGCGCTGGCCGCCCGGGAAAATATTACCGTTGCCGAGGCACAGGTAAAGCTGCTGTCCGAAAAGCAGCCGTCGCGCCAGTTCACCACACCTGACCAATTGGGCGATCTGGCCGTCTTCCTGTGCAGTGAAGCCGCTGGCAATATCAAAGGCGCGTCTCTGCCCGTCGATGGCGGCTGGACAGCGCAATAATCTCTATAAAGACAACTGACACATGACCAAGCCCCCCTCCCCGCGCACGCCGGGCCGCCGTTCCGCGCCCGTCGCCGCGCAGCCATCTGCTGTGCCCACCCGCCATCGCGTCAATCTGGCCCTGCAGGGGGGCGGCTCCCATGGCGCCTTCACCTGGGGTGTGCTGGACCGGCTGCTGGAGGATGGGCGGCTGGAGGTGGAGGGGATCAGCGGCACCTCCGCCGGTGCCATGAATGGCGCCCTGCTGGCCCAGGGCCTGCTGACCGGCGGACCACAGGCAGCGCGGGAGCTGTTGGAGCGGTTATGGCGACGGGTGGCCAAGTCGCACGCGCTGGGGCCTTTCTCACAGCCCTGGCTGTCCCCCTTTGGCAGCGGCCCCAACCTGGACAGCAACCCCATCTATGCCGGGCTGGACATGATGGTGCGCATGATGTCGCCCTATCAGTTCAACCCGATGGGGTTGAACCCGCTGCATGATGTGCTGGAAGGGCTGGTGGATTTCAGCCTGCTGCGCCGGGCCACCGACGTGCGCCTGTTCGTCAGCGCCACCAATGTCAACCGGGGCCAGTTGCGGGTGTTCGCCGGGCAGGAACTGTCGGTGGAATGCCTGCTGGCATCCGCCTGCCTGCCTATGCTGTTCCAGGCCGTGAAGATCGACGGCGAACATTATTGGGATGGCGGCTATATGGGCAACCCGGTGATCGACCCGTTGGTGAAACATTGCCAGTCGGCCGATGTGATGATCGTCCAGGTCACGCCCATCCATCGGCCGGAACTGCCCCGTGCCCCCAGCGCCATCATCGACCGCATCAACGAAATCAGCTTCAATTCCACCTTCTACCGTGAACTCCGTTCCATTGAACTGGTCAACCGACTGCTGGCCGACGGGCGCATCGGGCCGGAAAGCGGCCTGCGCCCCATCCATCTGCATATGGTGGAAAGTGAAGCCGGCATGGCGGAACTGGGTGTTTCAAGCAAGCTGAACGGCGATTGGGGTTTCCTGTGTGAATTGCGGGATATGGGCCGCAGTGCCGCCGATTCCTGGCTGGTCTCCCATGCCGACAGGTTGGGCCGGGGCAGCAGCTTTGAAACGGGGCCGTTTTTTGTCTGATGCATGACGGGCGCGTGAAAAAAAATCCGACCGCCTGCACCTGCCTGGATTGGCGTTTTCAGTGATTTATTTCAAGATGCGCCAATCCATGGGGTTATTGTTTCAATACACCACCCCATTGGGTATGGATTTTACTGAAAATCCTTTTGAACATCGCTCATCCCGCGCCTGCGAAGGGCCATGTCACCGCCGCAAAGCCGGTATTCCAGACCCATCAAACATGATATAGCCCGCGCCTTCGGACATATATCACCCGCAAGGCGACGATGGCTTTGATCTCTAACGACCCGGAGCGCGGCTTCTTCGGCCACCCGCGTGGTCTGGCCCCCCTGTTTTTTGCCGAGATGTGGGAGCGCTTTTCCTTTTACGGGATGCGCGCCCTGCTGACCCTCTATCTGGTCAAGCATTTCCTTTACAGCGACGAGATGGCGGGCTTCATCTATGCCAGCTATGCCTCGCTGAACTATGCGATGCCGGTGATCGGCGGCGTCATCGCCGACCGTTATCTGGGCAACCGCAAGGCGGTGATGCTGGGTGCCGTCCTGCTGGTCTGCGGCCATATCGGCATGGCGTTCGAGGGCAGCCCGGCCCAGATCATCGACGGCGTCATCGTCCGCCAGTCGCCTTTTGATCAGATCATGTTCCTGTCGCTGGCCTTCATCATTGTCGGCGTCGGCTTCCTGAAATCCAACATCTCCACCATGGTGGGCAAGCTCTATCCCAGCAAGGATGATCCGCGCCGCGACCCCGGCTATACGATCTTCTACATGGGTGTGAATCTGGGCTCCTTCTTCTCCACCATCGCCTGCGGTTATCTGGGCGAAACCTATGGCTGGGCCTATGGTTTCGGCCTGGCCGGCATCGGCATGGTGGCGGGCCTGATAGTGTTTGCCCGTGGCACCCAATGGTACCGCAATGCCGAACCGCCCAATCCGGCGCAGTTGAAGGCGCGCACCGCCATCGGCCTGTCACGCGAAGCCATGATCTATGTCGGCGCCTTGGCCGCCGTGCTGATCAACTGGCAATTGGTGCAATGGCACGCTGTCGTCGGCAGCCTGCTGCTGGTGATTGTGGCCGTGGTGCTGGCCGGTATCCTGTGGTTCAGCCTGACCCAGTGCAGCAAGATCGAACGCGACCGCATGGTCGTGGTGCTGGTGCTGACCTGTCTGTCGGTGGTGTTCTGGACCCTGTTCGAACAGGCCGGCACCTCGCTGACCCTGTTCGCCGACCGCAATTCCGACCGCTCCTTCTTCGGTCTGTTCATTGTGCCGGCGTCGGTGGTGCAGGTTTTCAACCCGATGTTCATCGTGCTGCTGGCACCGGTCTTTTCCTGGGGTTGGGTGAAGCTGGCGCAGAAGGGCTGGGAGCCGTCCACCCCGATGAAGTTCGCGCTGGCCATCCTGCAGGTGGGCCTGGGCTTCGGCGCGCTGGTCTTCGGTGCCTCGCTCGCGGGGGAGGATGCGCAGACCGGTCTGTTCTGGCTGGCACTGGGCTATCTGCTGCACACGACGGGTGAGTTGTGCCTGTCGCCGGTGGGCCTGTCGATGATCTCCCGCCTGTCGGTGGCGCGCATCACCGCCATGGTGATGGGCGTCTGGTTCCTGGCCTCTGCCGGGGCGCATTTCCTGGCCGGCTGGGTTGCGGCCCTGGCCAGCACCAGCACGGAACCGGGCAAGGTGATGACGGCGCAGGAAAGCCTGCCGGTCTATAGCGGCGTGTTCTGGGATCTGTTCGTCGGGGCCACGGTGATCGCCGTGCTGGTCGCCCTGGTCAGCCCCTTCCTGCGGAAGCTGATGCATATGGACGCCGCCGATATGCACACCTCCAAGAACGGCAAGAAGTAATCAAAGCAAGCCGTCCCCAAGGCAATCCAGAACGGCCCGCCGGATCACCCTCCGGCGGGCCGTTTATTTTTAAATTCCCCCCGCTGCGCGCAGTTCCTCCAGCATGGCCTCATCGGTGAAATCAAAGCCCAGCGGGCAGACGCTGATTTCCCCCCGGCGCAGGGCCGCAATGTCGCTGTCATCGGGTGTCGGTGCCCCCTGGCGGCGGCGCAGGGCCAGCCAGTGATAATCATAGCCCCGCGTATCGCTGCGCTGTTCCACCTCCACCGACATGGACCCCGGCTGGCCCTGGCGGGTGATGGACAGGCCGGTCAGTTCGTCTGGCGCCAGATCGGGGAAATTCACGTTCAACACCGTGCGCGGGGCCGGGCCGAAGCGGCGCACCACAGCGGGCAGCGCCTGGATGGCCGTGTGCCAGCGCACATTCTCCCGGTCGCGCCAGGCCTGGCTGACGGCATAGGCCGGCACGCCCAGCAGCCGCGCCATCATCGCCCCGCTGACCGTGCCGGAATAACCCACCTCATCGGCCAGATTGGCGCCGCGATTGATGCCGGAAAACACGATATCCGGCGGGTTGTCTGCCATCACCACCCGCAGTGCCATGGCCACACAGTCACTGGGCGTGCCGCTGACGGCAAAGCGCCGCTCCCCCCGTGGATAAAGCCGCAGCGGGGTGTAAAGCGACAGCGCCCGCGACACCCCGCTCTGATCATGTTCGGGCGCCACCACCCAGATTTCCCGCGCCAGCGGGGCCACCGCCGCCGCCAGGGCGGCCAGACCGGGGGCATCGATCCCGTCATCATTGGTCAGAAGGGCGCGATTGAACATCACTGGCTCTTGCATCATCGGGTCCGCATGGTGTTGTTGATCTCTCGTCGGCCCCATTTGAAGCCAACGGGCGTTTGAAGTCGATCCCCATCCTGCCGGAAAGCCAATCCCATGGAAGACCGCCTGCCCACCCACCTGATCGTGCAGGCCGGCCTGCGCCGCTGCAACAGCACCGGTATCGGTGCCTATGTGCTGCGCAAGGGGGATCGGGAGGGGGGGCTGATCCTGCTGAAAGTCGCCGTGCTGGGCCAGGGCAACCGGCTGTTCACCCAGGGCCGCGACCTGTCCGGCAAGCTGGGCTGGGTGCCGGGCGCCAATGGTGCCCTGATGGATGAGATGGAGGCCACTGCCTTCATCGACCGCCACACCAAGCGCGACCCCGACCTCTGGGTGATCGAGGTGGAAAGCCGTGACGGGGAAAATCCGTTCCAGACGGTGGATTGACCCGGTGTAATTGGCGACGGCTTCTTCCCCTGCGCGGCGGAACCGGCTATGCTGTTGCCGACAGGGATAGGCGAGCGGCCTGGTACCCCTGGAAACCCCGGCACCCGCTCGCAAGCCGGCAAGCCATTGAGATGGTTTGGGTCTTGGACATTGTGAAAACGGGAACCAGCCCTTTCCGTGACGTTTTTCGTTTCCTTTTCGGACCCGCTCGCAAAGACCGGCAATTTGCCTTACAATGCAGCGTCTTCCGACAGGGGGACTTTCCCCGGCTGAAAAGCCGGGGCCTCATTGAAGCGTGTACAAATTCACGCACCGTCACGGTGACGGTGAAGACATCCTTTCCCCGGCTGAAAAGCCGGGGCCTCCTTAATGCAAAGCGACCGCCCGTCCTGACAAAGCGACACGGGGCATGTCGTCCCAGCCCCCTACTCCACCCCGAACAAGCCCAGTTGCCAGCGCATCTGTTCCTCTGTCATCGGGTAATCCACACCGTTACGGGCGTTCAGCAGTTTCGTGGGCGGCAGGCCGGATTTCAGTTGCAGCAGACGGGCGCAACGCATGGAAAGCCCGGCCCGCCAGGCCAGCGCCGTGATGGCGCGCGCGCTCTGCGTATCAATGATGCGCTGCACCAGATCGGGCGCCAGGTCGGCACGCAGCGCCAGCGCCGCGCGCACGAAACCCTTGTCGCCCCAGGACAGCGCATCCCACACCACCTCTTCCGACAACCGGCCTTCTGCCTTCAGACGCAAGGCCTTGGCGTCAGCCGGTTCCCGTTTCACATAATCGCGTGCCCATTCCAGCCGGCGCTGGGTGACGGCGACGATTTCCTGCCGGTCCTCCCGGTCAAAACCATGCGCCACCAGTTCGCCGCGTACACTGTCATCAATGATGCGGGACAACCGGCCCAGCAGGCCGGGCGGCAGCAGCGACTTCATGATGGTCGCCGGATTCTGGGTTACCGCCAGCCGGCCTTCCACCAAACCATCCATCCCCTGGTCCGACAGGCTGGCCCCCGGATTGGCCAGCAAGGTGGCGGTGGCCACCCGGTCGCCCTGGGCGGCTACCGCATCAGCCACCGGGGGGGACAGTTTCTCACGCCGGGCAATCGCCTCCAGCACCCAGGGAATCGGCTGGGCGGCAACAATGGCGATCAGTTCCTGATCCGGCAGGTTGATGCAGGATCGCAGAATGGGTTCCGCCACTTCCCGCGCCACATCACGCGCCAGGGTGGCGATCAGGGCCGGCGGGGCGACGGCGACATCGCGTAGCGCGCCGGCCACGGCAGCGCGCACCCGCACCACCTGATCAGCCGCCAGCATGGTCAGCGCGTGCAGGGCAATATCGCGCAGGGCCACACTTTCCGCCACCGACAGGTGTGGCAGGGCACGGGCCAGCCGGCGGGCCAGCATGACACGCACATCCACATCCCGATCGCGCGCCAGCCGGGGCGCCACCTGAAGCGGCGTGGATTCGTGCATGGCCACGGCCCGGCGCACCGCCGGGTCGTCATCATCCGCCATATAGAACAGCAGTTCCGGCGCCAGATCGGGCCGCGTCGCCAGATCAGCCCGCACCCGCGGATCAGGGCTGACAGCCAGCCGCTTGGCCTCCTCATAGGCCACCATGGCGCCGGGGCGGGCGGGCCTGTCCGGTTTGTCGGTCATGCGATGTAGGGGCGGAAGAAGTGCCTAGGGGGCCGAACCATCTGCCCACGATTACCCAGCCGGGCCAAAGTTGCAATCGGAATAACGGGATGGCGACACTCGGTTATGTCGCAAAACCAGCCGTATAATCGAAATAAAATCCTGGCACCATCAGTGATGGAATTGGCTGGGGGAAACAATCATGAGGAACCTTCTGATCGGCATGATGATGATCGCGGCCGGCACAGTCCCAGCCGCCGCAGAGGGCACAATTCGCCTGCGTGCGGATAATTGGTGCCCCTATAATTGCACACCAGGGGATGAGAAGCCGGGTTATATGGTGGAAATCGCCCAGACGGTGTTCGGCAAGGACAAGCTGGATTACCAGTTGATGCCATGGAGCCGGGCGGTAGAGGCCGCCCGGGAAGGCCAGTTGGAGGCGGTGGCCGGTGCCAACGAGGAGGAGGCCAAGGGCTTCATCTTCGGGAAAGAGCCGATCGGCATGTCGGTGAATGTCATCATCACCCGGCGCGGCAGCAATTTCCGTTACAAGGGGCCGGAAAGCCTGGCCGGCCTGAAGCTGGCTGCCGTGCAGGATTATTCCTATGGTGAGGAGGTGGATGCCTATATCGCCGCCAACCGCGACAAGGTGGACCTGCTTTCCGGCGACGATGTCACCGTGCAAAACCTGCGCAAACTGCTGGCCAAGCGCGTGGATGCGGTGATTGAGGATATGAATGTGGCGGAATATTCGCTGGCCGCCCAGGGTATGGATGGCCTGGTGGAAATCCAGCAGATCGACCATGCCACCCCGCTCTATATCGCCTTTGCCCCCAGCAACCCGGCGGCAACGGAACAGGCGCGCAAGCTGGATGAAGGGGTGCGCAACCTGCGCCGCAGCGGCGCGTTGAGCCGGCTGCTGGCCCGTTACGGGCTGGGTGACTGGGCCCCGCTGATGGCGGCCGCCCGCCAGCCCTGACGCCCACCGGAGACCCTGCCTCCCCCGCCGGGCAAGGCAGGGTCCAGGCCCAGGGGGCTTGCAGGCAGGGGGGCCGACCCGTTAGGTATCCCCAGCCCGTTACGCCGCAGAGCAGCAGAAGCCGATGACCGAAGGCCCCCTTTCCGTCTACCGCGCCCGCCGGGGCACCGGCACCCTGAAGGCCGATCCCGCCCAGGAATTGGCGGCGGAGAAGCTGCAAAGCCTGTGGCACGCGCTGAAGGATTACAAGCCCGCCAGCGGCCAGACCGGCTGGCGCGCCCGGTTCGGCCTGACCCGCCGGCCCGATCCCGCGCCGCAGGGGCTGTTCATCTATGGCGATGTCGGGCGCGGCAAATCCATGCTGATGGATCTGTTCTATGAAACCGTGCCGGTGGAACAGAAGGTGCGGGTGCATTTCCATGCCTTCATGCTGGAAGTGCATGAACGGCTGCACGCCATCCGACGGGAAGGCAGCGTTGCCCGCAAGGGTGGGGATGAGGTGGTGGAACTGTCCAAACAGATCGCCGCCAAGGGCTGGCTGCTGTGTTTTGATGAATTCCACGTCACCGACGTGACCAATGCCATGATTTTGGGCCGGCTGTTCACCGCCCTGTTCGACCAGGGCATCGTGATGGTGGCCACCAGCAACTGGGCCCCCGATGACCTGTACAAGGACGGGCTGAACCGACAGCTTTTCCTGCCCTTCATCGCCCTGTTGAAGGAAAAGCTGGATGTGCTGCATCTGGCGTCGGAGCGGGATTACCGGCTGGCCCGGCTGATGGGCGCCAAGGTCTATCATTACCCGCTGGGCCCCGCCAGCAGTGCCGCCATGCAGCGCACCTTTGATGATCTGACCGACGGGCAGGCCCCGGAACCGGTGGAACTGACGGTGCAGGGCCGCAAGGTGGCGGTGCCGCGCGCGGCGCGTGGGGTGGCCTGGTTCAGCTTTGATGATCTGTGCGCCAAGCCGCTGGGGACCGGTGACTATCTGGCCATCGCCACGCATTTCCACACGGTGCTGATCGATTATGTGCCAAAATTGTCGGACGCCCAGCGTAATGAGGCCAAGCGCTTCATGACCCTGATCGATGCGCTGTATGAGCATAAGGTGAATGCCGTGATCGCTGCCGAGGTGGCACCGGAACGCATCTATGCCGAGGGCACCCATGCCTTTGAATTCCAGCGCACCGTCAGCCGCATGATGGAAATGCAGGCGCGGGATTATCTGGAACGCCAGCATCTGACGTAAGAGTCCATCCAAGAACTTTCACTTCTTTTCCAATCTCTTAACCGTCATTCCCGCGAAGGCGGGAATGACGGTCGAGAAAGGGCAAGGTTTCGAAAGACAGGATAATTTTCCAGACAGACACTTAAGACCGGGGGGCGGCTGGGCATGACCGAGGTGAAAAAACGTTCCCTGATGATCGCCGGCCACCCCACCAGCGTGACGCTGGAAGAACCGTTCTGGGAGGTGCTGAAGGAACTGGCGGCGGCGGAGAACATCGCCGTCAATGCGCTGGTGGAACGGATTGACGCGACGCGCACTGGCAACCTGTCCAGCGCCATCCGGGTCTATGTGCTGGAAGCCTGTCGCCGCCCGCCTATTTCTTGAAAAACGCCTGGGCGGCGACAACGGAGGCCTGTTTACTCTGGATCATATCGCGGGCACGGGTGATTTCCGACTCCAGCGCTGCAATGTAATCCTGCAGGTCGTTGATCGACAGGCCGTTCAAATCCACTGGCTTTTTCGGGATTTTGGTGGGCAACAGCTCATCCAGATCAAAACCCATGGCCCTTTCCCCTTCTCCGCCCGTTTGCTGCGAAATAGCGCACAGCGCACGCCGCCATTCTGCGCTATGCCACCATAGCGGCGCAACCGCCCGGTAGGAGAGAAAAAATGCCGATACCCCAGACCATGCGCGTGGTGGAAATCCAGCAGCCCGGCGGACCAGAGGTTCTGGTCACTTCCCAACGCCCGGTGCCAACCCCGGCGGCGGGGGAGGTGCTGATCCATGTCCAGGCGGCAGGGGTGAACCGGCCCGATGTGTTCCAACGCCAGGGCCATTATCCGCCCCCGCCCGGCGCCAGCGATATTCCTGGGTTGGAAGTGGCCGGCACCATCGCCGCCCTGGGTGACGGGGTGAAGGACTGGCAGGTCGGCGACAAGGTTTGCGCCCTGCTGGCCGGTGGCGGCTATGCCGACTATGCCACGGCCCCCGCCGTGCAATGCCTGCCCATCCCCGATGGGTTGAACCTGGAGGAAGCGGCCGCCCTGCCGGAAACCATTTTCACCGTCTGGTCGAACGTGTTCGAACGCGGCGCCCTGCAGCCGGGTGAAAGCCTGCTGGTGCATGGCGGTACGTCCGGCATTGGCAGCATCGCCATCCAACTGGCCAAGGCGCTGGGCAGCACCGTCTATGCCACCGCCGGCAGCCCGGAAAAGGCACGGGCCTGCGAAACACTGGGGGCCGATCGCGGCATCGATTACCGGGGGGAGGATTTCGTCGCCGTCATCAAGGAACTGACGGGCAAGCGCGGCGTGGATGTGGTGCTGGATATGGTGGGCGGTGATTACCTGCCCCGCAATATCGAATGCCTGGCACCGGATGGCCGCCATGTCACCATCGCCTTTCTACGCGGACCGAAGGCGGAAATCAATCTGACCCCGGTGATGTTGAAGCGGCTGACCCTGACCGGTTCCACCCTGCGTGCCCGGCCGGTGGCACAGAAAGCCGCCCTGGCGGCGGCGGTGCAGCGCCATGTCTGGCCGCTGGTGGCGGCGGGCCGGGTGCGCCCTGTCATCCACGCCCGCTTCCCGCTGGAACAGGCCGCCAGTGCCCATCGGCTGATGGAAACATCCGGGCATATCGGGAAAATAGTGCTGATCCCCTGACCGGGAGCTAAAAATCCCGTGGCTTGTCGGGCGGCGTGACGCTATAGGTGATTTGCACGCTGTCTTGTCCGTCCGGTTGGCTGCGCGGGGCCCCTCCCGCGCACGACGGGCGGCTTTTGCGTTTGCGCAGGCATTTAAGAGTGCCGGGGCATCCCCCGGCGTCGCGTTTTAGGAGGAAGCATGGCACTGCCCCTGATGCCGAAGGCCACCGCCATCTGGTTGGTCGAGAACACCGGTCTCAGCTTCGAGCAGATCGCAGAATTCTGCGGGATGCATGAGCTGGAGGTGCAGGCCATCGCCGATGGCGAGGTGGCGGTTGGCATGGTCGGCCGCGACCCGGTGGCCGGCGGCGAACTGACGGCGGAAGAAGTCGCCCGCGCGGAAAAGAATCAGGATCTGAAGCTGCGGATGCGCCATCAGGATCTGCCGCAGCCGGTGGCCCGTTCCAAGGGTCCGCGCTATACGCCGGTGACCAAGCGCGGCGACAAGCCGGATGCTGTGGCCTATCTGCTGAAGGCCCACCCGGAACTGTCGGATGCCCAGCTCTGCAAGCTGATCGGCACCACCAAGCCGACCATTGCTGCCGTGCGCGACAAGACGCACTGGAATGCCGCCAACATCAAGGCGCGCAACCCGGTTCTGCTGGGCCTTTGCACCCAGCGTGAACTGGAATCAGCTTTGGAAAGGGCCCGCCGTGGCCGTCCGGAACTGAGTCAGGCCGACGTGCACGTGCCGGATTATGAAAGCGGCGATGAAGAAGACGTGGCCCCGATCCGGGACTGATCGTGGCGGGGTCGATGATCACGTAAAGGAAAACGGCGTCCGGGTTGTCCCCGGACGCCGTTTTCTTTTATCTACCCCTTCCGCCGAAAGGTGGATCAGGCCTTTGGTGGGGGCGACAAAGGCCCCTGCCCTTCCCATCTATGCGTAGCATTGGCAGTTCTGCCCCCGATCATGGGCGGGAACGGGAAGGATCACAAAGATGAGCCTGGAAAAACTGTTGGGTTCGCTGTTGCAATCGGGCCTGTCCCGGCATGTGCTGGGCGGCAAGAAGAAGAAATACAAGCACAGCTATGGCGGCAGCGGGCTGGGTAGTATGGCCGGCAAAGCACTGGGCTCCAAGGGTGGGTTGGCACTGCTGGCCAGCATCGGCATGGCCGCCTATGAACAATATCGCCAGCGGCAGAATCAGGGCGGCAACAAGGGCTATGCCCCGCCGCCGCCGCACCCATCCTATGGCAGCGGTCACCAGCCGCCCTTCCAACGACCCTGGCAAGGCCATACCCCCGACCTGACGGATACCGACCTGTTGTTGACCGCGATGGTGGCGGCCGCCAAGGCCGATGGCGTGCTGGAGGCGGAAGAACGGGCACGGCTGGAAAATTATCTTAGCGAATCGGGAGCTGACCGGCAGGACTGGGCCCATTTGGACCGGCTGATGCGCCAGCCGGTGGATTTGGACGCGCTGGTTGCCCGCGTGCGCGACCCGGTGACAGCGGCAGAGGTCTATGGCGCCGCCTTCCTGGCCATTGATGTGGACACACCGGCAGAACGCGCATTCCTGGCCATGTTGGCCGCCCGGCTTGGACTGGATGAATGGACGGCGCGGGACATTGAAACCCGGCTGATGGAATAAGAAAGCGCGTAGCATAATGTAGGAATGGCACCCTTACAGCCCCCACCCCTACATTATGCCAAGTCTCCGTGATCGGAACCGATCACGGAGACTTGGCACCATATAATCTCCCGATGCATTCTGTTCATCGGGAACTGGTCATACCTGTCACAGGAAATCGCTGCCCTTGGCGGCAGCGGTCCGATATTCCGCCTGCATCCGTACCACCAGTTCCGCAACGGTGGGCGCATCATGGATGGTGCCGATGCCCTGGCCAGCGGACCAGATATCCTTCCAGGCTTTCTTCTTCGACCAATCCTCGATGGACAGGTTGGGGTCGGCTTGCCCGCCGCTGATCGCCTGCGGGTCCAGGCCATTGGCGGCGATGCTGGGCCCCAGATAATTGCCGGGAATGCCGCTGAACATCGGCGTGTAGACGATGTCTGCTGCCGAACCGTCAATCAGCATCTGTTTGTAACCATCAGCGGCATTGGCCTCCGCCGTGGCGATGAAGCGGGTGCCGATATAGGCGAAATCCGCCCCCATCACCTCGGCCGCCCGTACCGAGGCGCCGGACGAGATGGCGCCGGCCAGTACCACCGGCCCATCAAAGAACTCCCGCACCTCTGTCAACAGGGCGAAGGGCGACAGCGTGCCGGCATGGCCGCCGGCCCCGGCGGCCACCAGGATCAAGCCATCGACACCCACCTCCAGCGCCTTTTTGGCGTGGCGGATATTGGTGACATCGTGGAAGACCAGCCCGCCATAGGAATGCACCGCCTCAACAATCCCGGTCGGCGCCCCGACGGAGGTGATGATCAGCGGTACCTTGTGCTTGACCATCAGTTCCACATCTTCCCGCAGCCGGGTGTTGGACTTGTGGACGATCAGGTTCACCCCGAACGGCGCCACTGGCTGGCCCGGATGGGCAGCCGCATGATCTGCCAATTCCGCCGTGATGCGGCCCAGCCATTCATCCAACTGGCCCGGCTGGCGGGCATTCAGGCTGGGGAAGGTGCCGACAATGCCGGCCTTGCACTCAGCCAGCACCAGCTCCGGATAGCTGACGATGAACATCGGCGAGGCGATGACGGGCAGCGACAGCTTCCCCTTGAACAGGCTGGGCACGGACATTGGCAGGCTCTCCCTTATCGGATTATCGGTTGGGCAGCATTTTAGCACGCTCGTTCGCATCGTGCCAGCAAGGGAGCGGGGCTTGTCAAGAGCAGTGGTGCGCGCGCCGCCGCTCACCGCTCCTGCGCACCGTGCCAGATACGCAGGATGCGAACGGCATCGCCGGTCAATTCATAGACCAGCACATAGGGCGGAACGACGGTCAGTTCCCGCAACCCATCGGGCCGCGCCCGCCCCCGGCGGGGGAAGGTGGCAAGGCTGTTGCCGGCGGCATAAAGCGAACGGACGACACGGGCAGCGGCAAAGGGATTATATTGAGCAACATAGCCGGCATGGCCCGCGATATCGGCAAGCGCCGTCTCAGCCCATTCCACCATGGAAGCTATTTGCCTGAGAGTGGCGGTGGCGGGCGTTCCGCACCGGTTTCAATGGCGGCGGCCAGTTCCAGCAGCCACGCCGCCACCACCTCATGCGGTACGGTGCGTCCGGCGTCAAAATCGGCGCGCGCTTCGGCGATGGCGCTTGCAAAGCGCTCCTCATCCACCCAGTCGAAGATCGATGTCGGTTCAGCCATCCGGTGATGATCGCAGTTTTTTTCTCTCCACACAACAGGCCCCCACCGGGGTGCCGTTAACCACCTGACGGCCAGCACCTGCGCAATTTTCTCGCATCTTCACTGCTGGTACACGCAGCTTTCGGTCGCTACCATGCCCGCAATCCGTCCCCCCAATGGGATGCGAGCATAATGAGGAGAGTGACGTAATGGCCGGTATCGAGAAGCGCATCACCGAGGAAGAGGCCCTGTTGCTGCATAGCAGTGGCAGGCCCGGCAAGCTGGAGGTGACGCCGACCAAGCCGATGGCAACGCAGCGCGATCTGTCGCTGGCTTATTCCCCCGGTGTGGCCACGCCCTGCCTGCGAATCCATGACGATCCCAGCTTGGCCTATGATTACACGGCCAAGGGGAATCTGGTTGCCGTCATCTCCAACGGTACCGCCGTGCTGGGCCTGGGCGACCTGGGGGCGCTGGCCTCCAAGCCGGTGATGGAAGGCAAGGCCGTGCTGTTCAAGCGCTTCGCCGATGTGGATGGCATCGACCTGGAGGTCGATACCCGCGACGTGGAACAGTTCATCAATGCGGTGCGCTATCTGGGCCCCAGCTTTGGCGGCATCAATCTGGAAGATATCAAGGCGCCGGATTGCTTCATCATCGAACAGCGCCTGCGCGAGTTGATGGACATTCCGGTTTTCCATGATGACCAGCACGGTACCGCCATCATCGCCGCGGCCGGCCTGTTCAATGCTGTGGAAATGACCGGCCGCCGGATTGAGGATACAAGGCTGGTGATCAACGGTGCCGGTGCCGCCGCCATTGCCTGTGCGGAGCTGTTCAAGGCCATGGGCCTGCCGCCCGGCAATGTCACGCTCTGCGATACCAAGGGCGTGATCTGGAAGGGCCGCACCGAGGGCATGAACCAGTGGAAATCGGCCCATGCCGTGGTGACGGATGCCCGCAGCCTGGCCGATGCGCTGCAGGGCGCCGACGTGTTCGTCGGCCTTTCAGCCAAGGGTGCCGTGACGCCCGCCATGGTGAAATCCATGGCGCCCAACCCGATCATCTTCGCGCTGGCCAACCCCGATCCGGAAATCACCCCGGAAGAGGTGGCCTCCGTGCGTGATGATGCCATCGTCGCCACCGGCCGTTCGGATTATCCCAACCAGGTCAATAATGTCCTGGGCTTCCCCTACATCTTCCGCGGCGCGCTGGATGTGCGGGCCAGCACCATCAATGATGCGATGAAGGTCGCCGCCGCCAAGGCGCTGGCAGCCCTGGCGCGCGAAGATGTGCCGGATGAGGTGGATGCCGCCTATGCCGGCCGCCGTCTGCGCTATGGCCCGGAATATATCATCCCGGTGCCATTCGACCCGCGCCTGATCGTCACCATTCCCGCTGCCGTGGCCCAGGCGGCGATGGATACGGGGGTAGCACGCAAGCCCATCGTCGATATGGATGAATATCGCCGCACCCTGCGCCTGCGCCTGGACCCCACGGCAGACAGTCTGCAGATCATTTCCGAACGGGTGCGCAACAATCCCAAGCGCGTCGTTTTCGCCGAAGGGGAAGAGGAACGCACCATCCGTGCCGCCATCGCCTTCCGGTCGGGGCGTTATGGCACACCCATCTTGGTGGGGCGCGAGCATGTGATCCAGGAAAAGCTGGTGAGCCTGGGGATGGCGGGGATCGAGCCGCTGGAAATCCAGAATTCCAGCTTCGGCCAGCCAACCAACGAGCGTTACACGGAATTTCTCTATCGCCGTCTGCAGCGGCATGGCCATCTACACCGCGACGTACAGCGCATGGTCAACCAGAACCGCAATGTCTTCGCCGCCTGCATGGTGGCAACCGGCGAGGCCGATGCCATGGTCACCGGTCTGACCCGCAGCTTCTCCGTCAGTTTTGAGGATATAGAGCGGGTAATCGATCCCGAACCCGATCACATTGTCTTCGGCCTCTCGGTTCTGGCCACCCGCCAGCGGACCGTGTTCATCTCCGACACCACGGTGCATGAACGGCCCACACCCGAACAGTTGGCCGATATTGCCATCCAGTCGGCCCGCATGGCCCGGCAGATGGGGCATGAACCGCGCGTCGCCTTCCTCTCCTTCAGCAATTTCGGCCAACCGATGCGGGCACGCGCCGCCCATGTGCGGGAAGCCGTGGCCCTGATGGATGGGCGCAGCGTCGACTTTGAATATGATGGTGAAATGTCGGCCGACGTGGCACTGGATTACGAGCTGATGAAGCGGCTTTACCCGTTCTGCCGCCTGTCGGGTCCGGCCAATGTGCTGATCATGCCGGCCCTGCACGCCGCCAATATCGGCGCCAAGCTGCTGCACAAGTTTGGCGGCGGCACGCTGATCGGCCCGCTGCTGATCGGCATGGACAAGCCGGTGCAGGTGGTGCAGATGGGCGCCAATGCCAGCGACCTGACCACCGCCGCCGTGATGGCGGCGCATGATGCGCTGGTGAGGTGACATATTAAGTTTCTGTGATCCCGAAGACGGGCCGGGGCCGGGGATGCTATTTTCTCCGGTCCCACCCGCCGACGGGTGAACAAGAAACAACGGGTCTGAACGGACGGTTTAATGTGGTTAGAGGTTGGCAACTGGTCCGTCCTGTGCGGTTCACGATCATCGGCCTCTTGCTGGCCGCCCCGACCATCATCGCGACCATCGCGCTGATCTTTGCTGGCGGTTTGTCGCTGCTGGCGGGTGGCGGCATCATCCTGTTCGTCACCGCCGCTGCCCTGACGATTCTCCGGCTGATCTACCGCGACACCAACCGTCTGGTTCATTATGCCGATGCGTTGGGAGAGGCCAAAAAACCCGTCGCCGCCCCTGCATTCGATTCTATCTCCGCCATTGCCATTGCGGGGGCGCTGGCCCGTTCACATCAGCAATGGCTGGACCGGGATGGCGCCGATGCCGGCCGCGCGGCAGCGGCCGAAGCTGTGCTGGAAACCCTGCATGATCCGTTGATCCTGCTTTCCGGCGAACGCGATGTGCTGCGCGCCAATCAGGCGGCCCGCGCCCTGTTCGGCGAACGTATGGTGGGGCGCGATCTGGCCGGCAGCGTGCGCAACCCCACCCTTTTAGAGGCGGTGGATGCGGTGCTGGGTGGCGGTGCCTCCCGCACCGTGGAAATCCTGCTGCCGGTGCCGGTGGAACGCACCCTGCAGGCGCGGGTGAAGCCGTTCCAGCCGCTGGGCAGCGATGGCCCCCGCCAGGTTCTGTTGACCCTGCATGACATTACGCTGCTGAAACGCTCAGAACAGATGCGGGCCGATTTCGTGGCCAATGCCAGCCACGAGTTGCGCACGCCGCTCGCCGCCCTGATCGGTTTCATTGAAACCCTGCGGGGACCGGCCAAGGATGACCGGGACGCGCATGAACGGTTTCTGGGCATCATGTTTGACCAGTCCAACCGCATGTCGCGGCTGGTCAATGACCTGCTCTCGCTTTCCCGAATCGAGATGGACGAGCATACCCCGCCAACGTCAGAAGTGGATGTAGCCAAGATTGTGCGCAATCTGGCTGCCACACTGGAATTGCGGGCGGCCGCCCGCAAGGTGAAGCTGCGGATCGAGGGGCCGCCCGCCCTACCCCCGGTCATCGGGGACGAGGATCAATTGTCCCAGGTGTTCCAGAACCTGATCGACAATGCCATCAAATATGGCAAGGAACAGACGGAGGTGACCGTCAACCTGTCGATCAATGATCCCAACAATGCCAGCACCAGCATGGGCAGCAATGCCGCCCTTGCCGGGCGGATTACCCGTGGGCCCGCCATCTGCGTGGCGGTGACCGATCGGGGTGAAGGGATCGCCCGTACCCACCTGCCCCGGCTGACCGAACGCTTCTACCGCGTCGACCCGGCCCGCTCCCGCGCCCTGGGTGGCACCGGGCTGGGGCTGGCCATCGTCAAACACATCGTCAACCGCCATCGCGGACGCCTGATCATCGATAGCGAGGTTGGCAAGGGCAGCACCTTCACGGTGCTGCTGCCGGCGGTGAAGGCCGCCGTGGAAGGCGACGTGAAAAAGGCGGGATAAGCGCCCCTCCCCCTACCCTAGCCATCGCGCCGCGAGATAACCTGCCGCCGCTGTCGTGGCGGAAACAACGGTGCCCCAGGCCATATCCACCAGGGACACGGTCCAGGGCCATCCCCGGATGGTGGCAAGGTTGGTAATGTCATAGGTGCCATAGGCCAGCAGACCCAGCAGCGCCCCATAAAGGGCTGCCTGCCAAACGCCACCCCCGCGCAGCGCCGGCAGCACGGCGAAAAAGACGATCCCGGCGACATAGGCCAGGTAGAACAAGGCCGCGATGCCCAATTGTGGCGGGTTGCGCAACAGATCACCTAACTGGCGGGCATAAAAATCGCGGGCCAGATGGCCCAGCCAGAGATAATCCAACGCCAGGAACAGCAGCAAACCACCGCCATAGGCAGCCAGAACAGGTTTCATGAAAAAACCCCATCGGAAAGAGCCCTTGTGCCAATGGCAACATAGGGCGATCCGATGGGGTTCCCATTCTTCATCCAGGCAGCGCCTGGAATCACATCGTCGTCTTGGTATCCAGCGCATAGCCGGCGGAACGCACGGTGCGGATCACATCCTGATCGTCCGTCTCATTCAATGCCTTGCGCAGCCGCCGGATATGCACATCCACCGTCCGCAGCTCAACATAGACATCATGGCCCCAGACGATATCCAGCAATTGCTCGCGGGAGAAGACGCGGCCGGGATGCTGCATGAAATGGCGCAGCAGGGCGAATTCCTTCGGCCCCAGATGGATATCACGACCGCTGCGCCGCACCCGGTGGGCCGCCAGATCCATGGAGATGTCGGAGAAGCGCAGCATCTCTTCCGCCAGGGCCGGGGCCGCACGGCGCAATACAGCGCGGATACGGGCCACCAGCTCAGTCGGGCTGAAAGGCTTGGACAGGTAATCATCCGCCCCGCTGTTCAGGCCGCGCACCTTGTCGGCCTCCTCCCCCCGCGCTGTCAGCATGATGACAGGGATGTCACGGGTTTTGGGGTTGCGGCGGAGCTGACGACAAACTTCCAGCCCGCTCATCAGCGGCAGCATCCAGTCCAGCAACACCAGGTGCGGCGTCCTCTCGTCGGCCAGCAACAGGGCTTCCTCCCCGTCATTGGCGGTTATGACGCGGAAACCCTCGCGCTCCAGATTGTAGCTCAGCAGGGTGACGAGATCGACCTCGTCCTCCACAACCAAAATCAACGGCTTCAAGGCGGAGTTCATAGCGATTCCAGTCAAACGTCGGGGGGACGCGCAAACGAAGGTGATTAGAGTTGTTCAGTGGAACCGACGATGACGTCGGCATCCAACACGGTGAAACTGGAACGATCGCCCTTCGGCCGCTCGACGTTCAGGGGCTGTCCCTTCACCAGATAATGGATGTTTTCTGCGATATTGGTCGCATGATCACCCGCGCGTTCCAGGTTCTTGGCAATGAACAGCAGGTGCGTGCAGGGGGTGATGTTACGCGGGTCTTCCATCATATAGGTCAGAACTTCGCGGAACAGGCTGGTATAGAGATCGTCCAGCTCGGCATCCCGGTGCCAAGCGGCGATCGCCTTTTCGACATCGCGGTCGATATAGGCATCCAGCACTTCCTTCAGCATTTCCTGCACCAGCCGGCCCATGCGCGGGATGGCGGTGGCGGGACGCATCACCGGCAACTGGGCCAGCGCGATGGAACGCTTGGCAATATTGGCGGCGTAATCGCCGGTCCGTTCCAGATCGGCGGAAACCTTCAACGCGACCAGAACTTCGCGCAGATCAACACCCACGGGCGCGCGCAGCGCCAGCATCCGGATGGCATCATGCTCAATCTGGCGTTCAAACTCATCCAGACGCGCATCGCCCTGCATGACTTTGGTGGCACCTTCGACATCGCGGCGCCCGACGGCCTGCACGGCCGCCTCCACCTGCGCTTCAACCACGCCGCCCATCTGGGCGATCTGGTTGGAGAGGCGCTGAAGCTCCTGCTCGAAGGATTTGACGGTATGTTCGGTGACCATGATCGGCCCCTCTGCTGGTGTGCAGGCATCTGCCCTTTTTCAGGCCGCAGAAGCGGGCTGACGGGCAGGACCAGGGATCGGCGGCGCCGACCCGGAAAATCGGGCGCGACGCCCCCGGCCAAGCCGGGGGCGTCGCTGGCCAAACTCAGCCGTAACGGCCAGTAATGTAACCCTGAGTGCGCTCATCACGCGGATTGGTGAAGATTTCTTCCGTATTACCCACTTCCACCAGATCGCCCAGATGGAAGAAGGCGGTACGCTGGGAGACGCGGGCTGCCTGCTGCATGTTGTGCGTCACGATGGCAATCGTGAAGCTTTCACGCAGCTCGTCGATCAGTTCCTCGATATGCGCGGTGGCAATCGGGTCCAGGGCCGAGCAGGGCTCGT
This sequence comes from Azospirillum sp. RU38E, assembly GCA_943370215.1. Classification (GTDB taxonomy): domain Bacteria; phylum Pseudomonadota; class Alphaproteobacteria; order Azospirillales; family Azospirillaceae; genus Niveispirillum. The sequence continues at coordinate 68,231 of CALRQC020000027.1, read as the reverse complement.
CCATCAGGATGACTTCCGGGCTGACAGCCACAGCGCGGGCAATGCACAGGCGTTGCTGCTGACCACCGGACAGGCCCGTTCCCGGCTCCTGCAGGCGGTCCTTCACCTCGTTCCACAGGCCGGCGCGCTTCAGCGAACGTTCGACAATCTCGTCAAACTCATCCTTGCGGGTGGCCAGGCCATGCAGCTTGGGACCGTAGATGATGTTGTCATAGATCGACTTCGGGAACGGGTTTGGCTTCTGGAACACCATGCCGACACGGGCGCGCAGTTGCACCACATCCAGCTTGGGATCGTAGATATCCTCACCATCCAGCAGAATCTGGCCTTCCACACGGCAGATGTCGATCGTGTCGTTCATCCGGTTCAGCGTGCGCAGGAAGGTCGACTTGCCGCAGCCGGAGGGGCCGATCAGGGCCAGAACCTCATTCTGGTAGACATCGACATTGACGCCGTGCAGGGCGCGCTTGGCGCCGTAGAACACCTTCACGTCGCGGGCGGAGACTTTCACCGGCTGCGTGGAGACGGCTTCCGTATTCTTGGTCAGGGTCGTCGTATCCATTTTCTTACCACCGCCGTTCGAACTTCTTGCGCAGCCAGATGGCCGCACCGTTCATCGTGATCAGGAAGGCCAGCAACACCAGGATCGCGGCCGAGGTCAGTTCAACGAAACCGCGCTCCGGTTTGTCCGCCCAGATGAAAATCTGCACTGGCAGAACCGAGGAACTGTCCAGCACCGACGTCGGTGCCTGGGTGACGAAGGCATTCATGCCGATCATCAGCAACGGTGCCGTTTCACCCACGGCATGGGCCATGCCGATGATGGTACCGGTCATGATGCCGGGCATGGCCAGCGGCAGCACATGATGGGTGATCGCCTGCAAACGTGACGCCCCCATGCCCAGTGCCGCCTCACGGATCGAGGGCGGAACCGCCTTCAGTGCCGCACGGCTGGCGATGATGATGGTGGGCAGCACCAGCAGGCCCAGTACCAGGCCACCAACCAACGGGGCCGAACGCGGCATCCCGAAGAAATTGAGGAATACCGCCAGACCCAGCAGACCGAACACGATGGAAGGCACGGCCGCCAGATTGTTGATATTCACCTCGATCAGGTCGGTCAGCTTGTTCTTCGGCGCGAACTCTTCCAGATAGACCGCTGCCGCCACGCCCACAGGCAGGGAAACCAGCAGCGTCACCGTCATGGTCAGCAAGGTGCCGATCGCCGCGCCAAACAGACCCGCCAGTTCCGGATAGTTACTGTCCGAAGAGGTGAAGAAGGTGCTGTTGAAGGCGGTCTTCAGATGGCCATTGGCTTGCATCTTGTCGACCCAGGCAAGCTGCCGGTCATTGATGGTGCGCTGCGTTTCCGGCAGGGTGCGGTCGATACCGCCCTTCATGATCTGGTTCACACCATCGGAGGTGGGAAGCCAGAGCTGCACCGTCTGCCCCACCAGGGAGGGATCCTTGTCCAGCATCTTGCTGATGAAGACGCCGGCCACCGGGCTGACCAGGCCGCGCAGGTCCCGCTTTTCCAACCGCCCCTCAACCTCGGGGAATTCCTTATAGATGGCGTTGTTGGCCAGGGTCTGAAGGGCACCGCGATCCCAATCGGCCGGATTGCCCGTGCCTTGCGGATCAATGATGGCGGCATCCAGCGTGACTTCCAGCCGCATCTCCGTCTGCCAGAAGGCGCTGACACCGCCCTTCAGCAAGGTGAATAGCAGGATGACCAGCATGATACAGGCGAAAGAGATCGCCAGGATACCGTAGATCTTGAAACGCCGCTCCGCTGCATAACGCGAGCGGAGGCGCTTCATGGCGGCGTCGCCAGTGTGGAAGGAAGCGGACACGGGAGCGGCTGCCTGCATCGGCTCTGCGATCTCAGTCATATTTTTCCCGGTATTTCTGGACGATGCGAAGGGCGACGACATTCAGAACCAGCGTCACGGCGAAAAGCACCAGACCAAGGGCAAACACCGAGAGGGTCTTGGCGCTGTCGAATTCCTGGTCACCGACCAGGATGGACTTGATCTGCACCGTCACCGTGGTGACGCTGTCCAGCGGGTTCAGCGTCAGGTTTGCCTGCAAACCGGCCGCCATCACCACGATCATGGTCTCACCGATGGCCCGGCTGACGGCCAGCAGCAGCGCACCGACAATACCCGGCAGTGCCGCCGGCAATACCACCTGCTTGATGGTTTCCGACTTGGTTGCACCCAAGCCCAGGGAACCGTCACGCAGAGATTGCGGCACCGCATTGATCACGTCGTCGGCCAGCGATGAGACGAAGGGCACGATCATCACGCCCATCACCACACCAGCCGCCAGCGCACTCTGGGATGAGACATTGAGCCCGAGTGCCGTACCGATATCGCGGACGAAGGGGGCAACCGTCAGAATGGCGAAGAAGCCATAAACGACGGTGGGCACGCCGGCCAGGATCTCCAGCACCGGCTTCACCAGCGACCGCACCCGCTTGGGCGCATATTCGGACAGGTAAATCGCCGACATCAGGCCGACCGGGGCCGCCACCACCATGGCAATAACGGCAACCAGCATCGTACCGGTGAACAGCGGGATGGCACCGAAAGAGCCAGAGGAGCCGACCTGATCAGCGCGGATGGCCGTCTGCGGGCTCCAATGCAGGCCGAACAGGAATTCGGTCACCGGCACCTTGGCGAAGAAGCGCAGGCTCTCGAAGAGCAGCGACAGCACGATGCCGATGGTGGTGAAAATCGCGATGGTGGAGCTGAGGATCAGCAACCCGGTGACGATCCGCTCCACATTATTGCGCGCACGGAAAGCCGGGCTGATACGCGACCAGCAATATCCCAGCGCACCGGCCGACAAGGCGGCAGCAGCGGCAAGCAATGTCCAGTTGGACAAGCTGCGCAGGCTGTTGAGGTGATCGGCCGCCGGCTGGATCGCCTGAACAGCCGCAGGATTTACATATTGCGCCTGGCCGGCTGCCAGATTGTTGATGTTGATCAGCAACAACTGACGGTGGGTCTCTGTCAGAGCCGCCGTTTCCTGAGCGATATTGGCCAGCAGATTTTGCAAATCGTTCGGCGGCAACATCACCTGCGCCCAAGCCGTGATCTGCTGCTGGGTCAGACCGTCCAGCACCAGCCAGTCAATGACCGGCCCGCGTAGCGACATCCAGAACAGCACCAGCACCAGGGAGGGAAGCCCCGCCCACAGCGCCACATAGCTGCCATAGTAATTGGGAACAGAATGAAGGGTGGCGATGCTACCGCCGGCGACGGTGACGGCCCGGCTGCGCCCCATCACATAGCCGATAAGGGAAAGCAGCAGCAGCAGGCCGACGGTGAACGTGGCTGACATGAAGGATACCCGTCCGCAGTCGAAGGGAGATCATCGTCACCTAGGTACGGGAATCCCGCGACGACCGGAAGGCGCCGCGGGAACCCAATACCGGATGACAGCCTTGCCTTAGGAGGCCGGCTTGGCCATCGGGGTCAGCTTCAGCGTGGCCTGCTCGGAAGCCTTGCGCTTGGCATCCGGCAGCGGGATCAGACCCTTGTCGACCAGATAGCCTTCGGAGCCCATGGCGCGCTCAGAAGCGTATTCGGCGATGAATTCCTTCAGGCCCGGGATCACGCCCATGTGCTGGTTCTTGAAATAGACGAACAGCGGACGGGAGATCGGGTATTCCTGAGAGGAGATGGTCTGATAGGTCGGCAGCACGCCATTGACGGCCACGCCCTTCAGCTTGTCCTGATTCTGTTCCAGGTAGCTGTAACCGAAAATGCCATAGGCCTTCGGGTTGGCTTCCAGGCGCTGCACGATCACGTTGTCGTTCTCGCCAGCTTCGATATAGGCGCCATCTTCACGCACGGTCTTGCAGACGGCGGCGTGACGGGTGGCATCCAGCGCCTTGATGGCCGGGAATTCCTTACAGCCCGATTCCATCACCAGCTCAACCCAGGCGTCGCGGGTGCCAGAGGTCGGCGGCGGGCCCAGGATTTCGATGTCGTCGGCCGGCAGGGACTTGTCGATATCGGACCACTTCTTGTAGGGGTTCGACACGATCTGGCCGTTGACTTCCACTTCCTTGGCAACAGCCTGGAACAGTTGGGCCTTGGTCAGCTTGATGTCCGCGCCCTTCTTGGAGTGCACGAAGCCGATGCCATCATAGCCGATGACCAGCTCGGTGATCTGCTCCACGCCATTCTTCTGGCAGGTGTCGAACTCCGAAGCCTTCATCGGGCGGGAAGCGCCGGTGGCATCCGGGAAATCAGCGCCAACGCCGGAGCAGAACAGCTTCATACCGCCGCCGGTGCCGGTGGATTCCAGGATCGGGGCGCCGAACTTCGTGGTCTGGCCGAAACGCTCGACAACGGTCGAGGTGAACGGGAACACGGTGGAGGAACCGACGATGCGGATCTGGTCACGGGCAGCGGCCGCGCCGGCCAGGCCGACGGCGGAAACGGCGCCGAGAACGGCGGCGAGGATGAGCTTCTTGGTGGTCACAGCAATGGCCTCCGGTTTATTGGGCAGCACCCTGGAATGGAGACATCCATCCAGGTCAATGTCCCTGCTGGGTGCCGGGACCATAGCGGCGCTGCGCGAAGCAAATACTACAACAATGTTACGCTTTGATGACGTGCCCCACCGGTGGCCGCAGGGCCGCCCCGCCTGCCGATCAACCGGATAGGCTGTAATAAAGGGTTAAAAACGAACAATATCGCCAACAAATTGATTTTAAACAAAAAAGCCACCTTCAACCCTGAAGGTGGCTTTGATGCGGACATGCCGTTAGAGCACTTATCGGGTTGATACCGGAGGCGCCATGCGACAATTGCATTGCAACCCGCTGGCATGACCCTTCATGACGGGATTATGACGGTATCGCCATACCGGTCAGACTGGCTGGTTCAGCTTCCGCCGCACATCATAATCATGCGTCTTGGCCCATTTCTCGATGAAACCTGCCAGTTCCGCATCCGGCTTTTCCGGCAGCATCACCACCAGCTTCACATAGAAATCACCGGTGACCTTGCGTTCGGCATTGACGATGCCCTTGCCCTTCAGGCGCAGCACCGTACCGCTATTGGCCCCTTGCGGCACCTTCACGGCCACCTGCCCATCAAGCGTCGGCACCTTGATGGCCGCACCCAGTACCGCTTCCTGCAGGTTCACCGGCACATCCAGATGAATGTCATCATCCTTACGCGTGAAGAAGGGGTGGTTATCGACATGGATTTCGACAATCGCATCCCCCGCCCCGGCACCGCCCAACCCCGGTAGCCCCTGCCCTTTCAGGCGCAGCTTGGTCTGATCCTTGGTGCCGGCCGGGACATTGATATCAATGGTCTTGCCGGTCGACAGGGTCAGGCGCCGTTTGGTGCCCAGGCAAGCATCCGTAAAGGGAACGGTGACGGAATAGCTGACATCCGCCCCCTTGGCCTTCACGCCGGAAGCGCCACCCGCCGAATAGCGTTTGCGGGCACCGCTGAAAAATTCAGCAAACGGATCATCATCACCGAACGGATCAGCCCCGGCCCGGCTACCAGACTCGCGGCCTGCACCAGCGCCGGCATAGGCGCGGCGGAAACTACGGTCTGGCCGTTCGGCCCCGCTGGCATCAATCTCACCCCGGTCGAAGCGGGCCCGCTTATCCGGATCGGACAGCAGGCTGTAGGCGCCGTTGACCTCTTTGAACTTGAGTTCAATGTCCGGACGGCCGGGATTGACATCCGGATGGTATTGCTTGGCCAGGCGCCGGAAAGCCTGCTTGATGTCGTCGGCGGAGGCACTCCGCGTCACACCAAGGACTACATAGGGATCGCGCATGGTCACCACAAGCAATAGGACGTTTCAAACCATGCATCCTACCGCGCGCCCGGCTTTGGTCAAGCACACCGCGCGGAACCATTTCGGTCCATGCGTATAAGGGAAGCACAAGGGGGGTGCCGGGCGGTGACTGATCCGGCATGAAACCGGCCAGCCCCGCCCGGCCTGCATATTAGCTGACGATCTTCCAGCTACCATCCGGCTGCTGGCAGGCGCGACCGAAAGCCTGCTCGCTGCGACCGCCAACGATGATCGTCTGCTGGTATTCGCGGCAATAGGCACCGGTGCCCTGCTGGCGGCCTTCCGCCGTCGGGGTCACGATGACGCGGTTGGAATTGTTGGGATTATCCCAGACGATCGGCTGGTTCAGCGGCGCATTGAAGGACTGATAGGTGTTGCGCTCCAGCGCCGCACGATCCGCCTTGTCCAGCGACGCACCAATTTCCGAACCCAGCAGCGCGCCCAGCACAGCACCGGCACCGGTCGCCCACAGCTTGCCCGAGCCGCCACCGATCTGGCTGCCGGCCAGACCACCGATCAGACCGCCCAGCACGGCGCCGCCAGTCTGCTTCTGACCGGCATTGCTGTTCTGACACCCCGCCAGCATGGCCACCATGGCGGTGGCGATCACGACCTTCTTCAGCATTTTTGACCTCATCTTATATGCCCCCCCTGGGGAAGGGTCCGCCTGCTTACACGCGGCGGGGGCCGGCCGACAGGCGGCTCCACGCGGAAAGTGGCGAACACAGCCATGCGGGGGGAGGCATGGACATTCGTTCAACAGGGCTTATCCTCCACCGAAATTCAGGCGCAACTATGACAAAGATCACCACGATGTCCCTTGCAGACGCCACCGATCCCTTTGTCCAATTCCAAACCTGGTTCACCGAGGCGGAAGCCACCGAGGTAAACGACGCGAATGCCATGTCGGTTGCAACGGTAGCAGCAAATGGCCGCCCTTCGCTGCGCATTTTGTTGCTGAAGGGCTTTGACGAGCGCGGTTTCGCCTTCTTCACCAATATGCAGAGCCGCAAGGGCGACCAGTTGGCCGCCCATGCTGTCGCAGCCTTGACCTTCCATTGGAAGTCGCTGCGCCGGCAGGTGCGGATCGAAGGGCTGGTGGAGCCGGTCACCCCGCAGGAAGCGGATGAGTATTTCGCGTCCCGCCCGCGCGGCAGCCAGATCGGCGCCTGGGCCAGCCAGCAATCCCGCCCGCTGGATCAGCGGGAGACCCTGGAAGCGGCCATCCGCGCGGTGGAGGCCCGTTATGAGGGCCAGCCCGTCCCGCGCCCGCCGCACTGGTCGGGTTACCGCGTCGTGCCGGACTATATTGAGTTCTGGCAGGATCGGGAATTCCGCCTGCATGATCGCATCGTCTTCACCCGCACCGACGGGGAATGGGCGAAGCAGCGCTTCTATCCGTAAGTTCCGGCAGGGGTGAGATGGTCGAGACTGATACCGGCGCGCTGGACAAGTGGCGCCGCCGCGCCACCTATGCCAGCGTCGCCGTGGCAATGACGCTGATCCTGGCCAAGCTCACCACCTATATGGCGACGGATGCCGTCTCCATCCTGTCATCCTTGATCGACAGCTCGGTGGATCTGCTGGCCTCCGTCGTCACCCTGCTGGGGGTCGCGCGCGCCCTGCGCCCGCCCGACCATGCCCACCGTTTTGGCTATGGCAAGGCGGAGCCGCTGGCAGCCCTGGCCCAGGCCGCCTTCGTCGCCGGCTCCGGTGTGTTTCTGGGCTATGAGGGAATCGGACGGCTGGTCGATCCGCGCCCGGTGGGGGAAACTTGGCTGGGCATCGGGGTGATGCTGTTTGCCATCGCCATGACGGCACTGCTGCTGGGCTTTCAGCGCTTCGTCATCCGCTGCACCGGCTCCATGGCCATCAATGCCGACAGCCTGCATTATAGCGGCGATCTGTTCATGAATGCCGCCGTCATCGTCGCGTTGGGCCTGACGGCCTGGACCGGCTGGCCCTATTGGGATCCGCTGTTCGCCCTGGGCATTGCCGGCTTCCTGGTCTGGGGGGCGAGCCGCATCGTCACCACGGCGTTAGACGTGCTGATGGACCGGGAATTGCCGGACGAGGACCGCCGGACGGTGAAGGAACTGGTACTGGCCCACCATCAGGCGCGCGGCCTGCATGATCTGCGCACCCGCTCCACCGGCCTGGGCCAGCATATCGAGTTCCATCTGGAACTGGCCCCTGACCTGACCCTGGCCCAGGCGCACGATATTACCGACGAGATCGAGAGAGAATTGAAAGCCGCCTTCCCCACAGCGGAGTTCGCCATCCATCAGGAGCCGGCGGGGCTGGAGGATGAGCGGCTGGATAATCGCATTCGCGGCTGAGTCGGACGGAACGGCATACCGGCCTGCGGTGTTGAATGCCGATCAGGGACTTCCCGTCTTGTATTGCTGACATCATATTTGGTCGGCAAAAAGCACGCGCCCCACCCGTTCCGCCGGAGCCCGCCCCCATGCCAAATAAAGCCCCGTCCCCGGCCGGTCACAGCCTGACCGACACGGCTGTGCAAGCCGCCTATGACGCGGCGCTGCGGGAAGGCGGAAGCGGTGATTTCGTCCAGAACACCCAACTTCACTATATTCAGGCACGGGGCCTTTTTGCCGGCTGGAACGGGCAGATGGAAGATGCCGGGGCCCCGATAGAAGTTTTGGCGGCAAAACGGGCCGTGCTGGCCGATGGGCTGCCCCGGCGGCTGACCGTCCGTCTGTCCCTTCAGGGAGCGTTCCGGCCTGTCAGCCTTTCCCTTGCCGCGACGCGGGCCGAGAATGGTTCGATCAGCGGGCTGGTCGGCATCGGCCACCTTGTGCAGGAGCCCCCATCCGACCAACAGGCGGGTACGGCCCTGTTTGCCAAGGCAAACCATGACCTGCGCCAGCCCTTCCAGGCCATGCGTCTGTTCCTGCATCTGCTGGAAGGCAAAGCCGCCGATCCGCGCCAGGGCGAACTGATCCAGCGCCTGAGTGATGCGGCCGAATCGGCGACCCATCAGGTGGGCAGCCTGCTGGACCTCTCGGTCCTGCAGGCGGGAACCGCCAAGCTTTCCCCCGGTCCCGTACCATTGGCCCCACTGCTGGCGCGGCTGGTGGAGGAACATCAGGATCAGGCGGCCAGCCTGGATGTACGCCTGCGCCATGTGCCCAGCAGGCTGACGGTGCAAAGCGATGGCATGATGCTGGACAGGCTGCTGCGCCAATTGCTGGGCAATGCCCTGCGCCACGCCGGACGCGGTGGCAAGGTGTTGCTGGGCGCGCGGCGGCGGGGGGATCTGGCGGCACTGGAGGTCTGGGATAATGGCCCCGGCATCGCCCCGGACGATCAGCAGCGCATCTTCCAGCCTTTCGTGCAGTTGGACGAAGCGGGCCAGGGGCGGCGTGGCTTGGGGCTGGGGCTCGCCATCGTACAGCACGGCGCTCAAGCGCTTGGTCATCGGGTAAGCCTGGAGAGCCAGCCCGGCAAGGGCTGCCGCGTCAGCCTGCTGGCCAGCCGACACGGCATGAACCCACCGGTCCCCGTGCCGACGGTAGAAGCGACTCCGACCAGCCCCCTGGTGGCGGTGCTGGAGGATGACCGGCTGCAATTGGCCGCCCTGGAAATGCTGTTGCAGGAATGGGGATACCGTACCGCCATTGGCGGCAGCCGGACAGAACTGGAGGAGGAGTTGGCCGGTCGTGAACCGGACCTGATCATCACCGATCTACATCTGCCGGGCGGCGATTCCGGCCCCGATCTGGTGCTGGCCCTGCGCACCGGCTATGGACGCCCCTTGCCGGCCCTGCTGCTGACCGGCGACGGGAGCACGCAAGCAAGGCACCAGGCCCAGGCCGCCAGCATGGTGCTGCTGGGCAAACCCGCCATGCCAGCCAGATTGCGACGCGCTGTGGAACAGGCATTGCTGAGCCACCAATGAGCATTCGTGGCCTGAACCATATCACCCTGGCGGTCAGCGACCTTGACCGTGCCATCCTGTTTTACCGCGACCTGCTGGGCATGGAACTGACATCGCCAACTGGGCACTTTCGAAGGATGGGTTATCGGTAATGGGATTAAAGGGTAAGCCCCTTATCCAGCCGTCAGAAAAACAGGCTCCACCTCTACCGGGAAATTCACCGAGCGGGCGATGAAGCATTTCTCATGCGCCGTGTGGTGTAGATGGCGGGCCTTTTCCACATCGCTCCCCTTGGCCAATGTCACCGTGGGGCGCAACAGCACGCGGGTAAACTGCCCCTCCCCGCCCGGATGTTCCACCATCCAGCCTTCGGCCGTATCCTGATAATCCGTGACCACGATTCCAGCCCCGGCACAAAGCCCCAGATACCAGAGCTTGTGACAGGCCGATAAGGATGCCAGCAGCAATTCCTCCGGATTCCAGCGTGCTGGATCGCCCCGGAAGCTGGGATCGGACGAGCCGGCGATAGCGGGCTTGTCACCTGCCGCAATCAGATGGTCGCGGGAATAGGCGCGATAGCCACTGGTACCCGTCCCCTGGTTACCGGTCCAGGTGACGTTGATCGCATAATGATGCTGTTTGTCGCTTCCACTCATCTCTTCTCAAGGCTCCTTCACGCACAGGGCAATGTCAGGCGGGCGGATAGTCCGCCCAATGCCGCATCCTGCTCCAACTCCAGCGAGCCGCCATAGAGCCGGGCCAGATCATCGACAATGGCCAGCCCCAGCCCGCTGCCCGGCACCGCCTCATCCAGGCGGGTGCCACGGGCCAGCACGGCGGCCCGTCTGTCGGCCGGAATGCCCGGACCGTCATCGGCCACGATGATGCAAAACCGGCCGGGGCCTGCCGGGGCAGCAGAAAGCCGGATTCGGCCCGCACACCATTTGGCGGCATTATCCAGCAGATTGCCGGCCATTTCCTGCAAATCCTGCCCCTCCCCCCGGAACATCAGCCCGTCGGCCACTTGCTGATCAATGATGATATCCCGATCCGGGTGCAGGCGCGGGATGGTCCGCGCCAGCCCGGCCAGGGCAGGCACCACCGCCGTGCGCAGGCCCGCCCCCCGCGCCATGGCCGCGGCCCGCGCGCGGGACAGATGATGGTCGATCTGGCGGCGCATCCGCTCCGTCTCCGCCGCAATCAGCCGGGCGGCGTCGGCATCGGCCATGCCCTGGGTACTGTTGGCGATCACCGCCAGCGGGGTTTTCAAGGCATGGGCCAGATTGCCGGCCTGGGTGCGGGCACGGTCCACCATGTCGGCATTATCGGCCAGCACCTGGTTCAGATCATCGACCAGCGGCTGCACCTCTGACGGGAAGGCCCCCTCTACCCGCGTCGACCGCCCAGCCCGCAGGTCGGCCAAGGCCGCGCGCAGCCGATCCAGCGGCACCAGCCCCAGCCGCACCTGCACCAGGGCCGCCGCCAGCAGGCCCAGCGCCAGCACACCCAGCGACAGGGCCAGCACGCGGGCGAAATTGCCCGTTGCTGCCTCCAGGGCGGCGGCATTGGCAGCTACGGCGATATCCAGCGGTTGGTCACCATCCGGCAGGCTAACCCGCCGTTCCCAGATCAGCGCGGTGCCCCCCTCCGGCGCAACGGCGCGACGCAAATGCAAGACACCATCCGCCGGCACCGCGCCGCCTTCCGGCAGCGTCTGATCCCACAGGGAGCGGGAGCGCAAGCGCACCTCCCCCGCTTGCGAGACCTGCCAGTAAAGGCCCGACAGTGGACGTTCAAAACGTGGGTCGCTCAGTTCCCGTGCCAACACCAGTCGCCGCGCATCACCCTGCCCCTGAAGGGACAGCGCTGCGGTCAACTGGTCCAGATGCTGTTCCATGGCGCGGGTCAAATCCGCCTCCACATGGCTGCGGAACAGGTCGGTGAGGGCGACACCGGCCACCAGCAGCGCCAGCAGCACCCAGATCACGGCCAACGCCAGCAGGCGCCGCCCCAGGGAACCGACGCGCCCCATCAGGGCGCTGCCAACCGATAGCCAAGACCGCGTTCGGTATGGATCACATCCACCCCCAGCTTGCGCCGCAGCCGGCCGATAAAGACCTCAATCGTGTTGCTGTCCCGATCGAAATCCTGGGCATAGACATGTTCGGTCAATTCCGTGCGGGAGATGACGCGGCCCTGGTGATGCATCAGGTAAGAGAGTACGCGCAACTCATGCGCTGTCAGCGTCACCGGCTGGCCCGCCACCGTCACCCGCCCGGCGCGGGTATCCAGCGCCACCGGCCCACAGGTGATTTCCGCTGCCGCCTGCCCACCGGCCCGGCGGATCAGCGCACGTACCCGGGCCAGCAGTTCCTCCATCCGGAAAGGCTTGGCCAGATAATCATCGGCCCCGGCGTCCATGCCCTCCACCTTTTCCTGCCAGGTGCCGCGCGCCGTCAGGATCAACACGGGCATGGAGCGTCCCGCCGCCCGCCAGCCCCGCAGCACCGACAGCCCGTCGCGCTTGGGCAGGCCCAGATCCAGCACCACCGCATCATAGGGTTCGGTTTCCCCCATGAAGGCCGCCTCCTCCCCATCCGGCGCCGTGTCCACGGCATAGGGGGCGGCTTCCAATACGGCACGCAACTGCTCACGCAGTTGCGGGTCATCCTCCACCACCAGCAGGCGCATCAATCCTTCTCCGCCCCATGTCCATGCTTCGGTTCAGTCAACCCGGCCCCTTTGGCTTTCAGCAGGGTGCCGGTGCGTGCATCGTAGCGCAGTTTGATCAGCCGGCCATCCGGGGACAGCAGTTCAATATCATAGACGATGGCATCGTCCTTTTCCTCCAGCTCCACTTCCAGCAGGCGGCCGGGAAAGGCCGCCTCCGCCCGCGCCACGATATCGCGCAGCGGCAGCACCTCCCCCCGCTGCAAGGCAGTACGGGCGCGGTCATGGTCGGGTCTGTCATCACCGGCCGCCATGGGTGCCAATGGTACGGCCAAAAGGGTGACGGCCAACAAGGCCAGGGGGAGCAACAGGTTTCGCATGTGAACCAATATGAAGGCGTGAAGCTGAACGGCCGATGAACAGCCCATTCAGCATCGGTTCAGGGCCGATACGTCAGAAAGGGTTTCATACCAAGCCACTGAGGATTTGACCTTTGGTGGATTGGAGGCCGGCGGCAGCAGGTCTGCCGCCGGTGCGGCGTTGACCAACCCCGCAGATGCGGGAAAACGAAATCTGTATCACTGCAAAGCGCGAGGATAGACGAAGATGAAGACCCGGAATCTGAAAATTGCCGCCCTGACGCTCGCCACCGGTCTGGTGGCCCTGCCGCTGGGTGGTTTCGCCCTGGCCCAGAGTGCCGCTCCCGCCACCCCGGCCATCACCCCGGCCGCCCCGCAAGGCCAACCGATGGGCATGACCCAGGTGATCGACCACCTGTCAGCCAAGGGCTATACCGAAATCCGCGAGGTGGAGCGCAAAAGCGACAAGCTGTTCGAGGTAAAAGCCCGCGATAGCCAGGGCGTGCGCCGCGAACTGCTGGTGGATGCCCGTAGCGGCGAAATCCTGAAAGATGAGCGTGACTGACCATCAGGCGGGTAATAGATCCCCCCTGCACGGGCCCCTGCCCTGCATGGGGGGATAAGCTTGACCTAAATCAAGGCGGGTAAATCATTCCAGGCGCCAACCTTCCCACATGGAACGACGACATGTTGGGGAAGGCCTGTGAACCGTATCTATCGCCTGCCGGTGGCCACAAAGGTGGCTGCCATGAACGCTTTCGGCCTGTTGCTGCTCTGCGCCCTGATCCTGGGATTTGCCGATCAGCAGATGACCATTGCCATGGAACGCAACGCACATGCCACCCAGAAACTTTCCATGCAGCTCGCCTGGAATGTGGTGAGGGCCGAAGGTGCACCCGGCCTGAAGGATGGCAAGCTGGTCGCCGGTGACACGGCATTGGACGACAACCAACCCCTGATCCAGTCCATCGCCAGCGTCACCGGTGGCCGCGTCACCCTGTTCAAGGCCGATGTCCGCGTCGCCACCAATGTCACCGGTGCCGATGGCAGACCCGCTGTTGGTACCAAACTAGCCGATGGGAAGGCCCGTGACGCCGTACTCGGCCTGGGCCAGCCCTATCGTGGTGAAGTGGACATCCTGGGTGAGCGTTATTATGCCGCCTATGACCCGATCAAGGATGCTGGTGGCAAGACCATCGGTATTCTTTACGTCGGCCTGCGCAAAGCCGACCTGTTCGCAGAATTCAATCGGGCGCTGAGTTGGATCATCACCGGTGGTGCGCTGATCGCCCTGGCCATCACCTTGGGCGGCCATGCCATCACGTCCCGGTTGCTGCGGCCCCTGCGCTCGCTGCGGGAAACCATGGACGCGATGCGCACAGGTGACCTGTCGCGCAGCGTGGATGGCACCCAGCGGCTGGATGATGTGGGCGCCATGGCCCGCGCCGTCGCCGTTTTCCGCGATGGGTTGGCAGAAACCGAGGCGCTGCGGGCCGCGCAGGAAGAAGAGCGCCACGCCGCTGAAGGTCGTCGCCTGGAAGCCCTGGCCGCCATGGCCGATACGGTGGAACGCGAGACCGGCAGCGCTGTGGACCGGGTTTCCGAACGCACCCACATGATGGAGGATGAGGCCGACCGCATGGCTGCGGCCGCCCGCCGCGTCGGTGCCAATGCCGAGGGTGTGGCCACCGCCGCCGCCCAGGCGCTGGCCAATGCCCAGACGGTGGCCAGCGCCACCAACCAACTCACCGCCTCCATCCAGGAGATCGGCAGTCAGGTCGCCCATTCCAGCGAAGCGACGACCCGTAGCGTGCAGGCTGGCAACGAAGCCGTCCTTGCCATCGATGCCTTGGCTGGCGCCGTGTCCCAGATCGGCGATGTGGCGCAGATGATCGCCGATATTGCTGCCCAGACCAACCTGCTGGCCCTGAACGCCACCATTGAAGCCGCCCGCGCCGGCGAAGCCGGCAAGGGCTTCGCCGTGGTGGCGGGAGAGGTGAAAAATCTCGCCGGCCAGACCGCCCGCGCAACGGAAGATATCAACCACCGCATCGGTGAAATCCAGCATGTCCGCGACCGCGCGCTGGCCGCCGTGCATGATATCGGCAAGCGGGTGGGCGAACTGAACGAGGTGTCCGCTGGTATCGCTGCTGCCGTGGAGCAACAATCGGCCGCCACGGCAGAGATTGCCCGCAATGTGGAGCAGACGGCCCAGGCAGCGCGCGAGGTTTCCGCCCGCATTGCCGAGGTGTCACAGGAAGCGGTCAGCACTGACAATGCCGCCGGCACGGTGCGCACGGCCTCGCATGGGTTGGCCGAGGCGGTGACGGCGCTGCGTGGCACCCTGGTGCGGGTGGTCCGCCAATCCGCCGAGGAGGCAGAGAAGCGCCCGGCCCGCCGTTTCGTGCTGGACCGCGACGCCACGGCAGAAACCAAGGCCGGACAAAGACGGGTCCGGGTGCAGAACATCTCTGAAGCTGGGGTGACGTTGGCCGGGTTGGACGCCAATACGGCGCGCGGGGTGCTGGTGCTGGACGGTTTGCGCCTGCCCTTCCATGGGTTGAAGGCCACCGACCGTCATTTGCACGCCGCCTTTGAACTGGACGAGGCAACGGCCAAGGCCTTCCTGGCCCGGCTGCCGCAACTGGTGGATGGTTGTCAGGAACTGGCGGCGTAATGACCAGGCGTCATGCCCCACAGCGCTGAGTATAGAACCGTTGACGGGAAGGCCCCGCCGGGCCTTCCCTCACCATTGCGGTTGCCAGGTGAGGCCGGCCACCAGCCGCTTGCCACAGGGACCGGGTGAATCCGCCCTGTCCAGCCCAGGGGTATCGGAGAAGGTCAGCGATAGGGATACAGTATTGATGCTGTAGGACAGACCGACCGCCCATTCATTGTAATCGGCACCCGCCCGGTCTTCCCGCTGGTTCCATTGCCGACCGACATGGCCAAACAAGGTAAAATTGTCATCCAGGCGCCATTCGGTTTCCAGCGCCAGATAAAGCGCATCACCGGCATGGCCGGCATTGTCCGGCGTGGCAATGGCAACCAAGCCAATCTGACCACGCTCCGTCACCGGCTGGTGAAGTACGGCGGAAAACTCCCACATATTGGCGTCGCTGCTGGCGGGGGCGCCGGGATAACCGATCCAGGTTGCTGCCAGTTCAAGCTTGGCATCCCCGATCTGCCAGTCTTTCGCAGCGTATAAATCCACCTCTGACCAGTTGTTTCCTTGCCCTTCACCAATGGTGGAGGCCCAGGTACCCAGCGTGAACCCATCCCCCAGCGCGCGGGCCAGCCCAAGCTGCAGCGCCGGCTTGCCACCGGAATTGCTGAGCCCGCGATCAACATAATCGGTCACGACGGCGACATCCGCCGTCCAGTCCTGCGCCAGCACCGTATGAGAGGATAAAAACATCAGCGCGCAAAGACCGAAAAGCCGGCCACGAAGCTTCATCATCCCACCACCACCGCCCTTATGACCGGGTGGCTTTGACCTGCAACTCAATGCCGGCAGTACCACCCTCTTTCGTCCGTTGAGGATAAAAAGAGCAGTTGGTGGAAGCCATACGAATGGAGGCGCAAAAGCAGTAGATTCCGCTGATGAATGGTTATGTGTTTATTCTTTATGCGTTGAAATTGAGAAGAATAATCATTCCCTGAAAATGCCTGACAGAATGCAGCGATATTGAGAGTGATTTTCCACTTCATTCAATCGCCGGACAGAGATGCGCGGAACAATCTGTCCGGCTTTGCGTCAAGGTGTAGGGAGATGGGGCTCCGGCGCCTTTTCCGACGGCGGCATGATCATCAGGATTTTGCCCTGCAGGGGCTCCAGCGGCTGATAGCCCATCGAAATGGCGACAATATAACCGGGAATGATCAGCGCCCCGATCACCACCCCGACAAGGCCGGCCAGCCGCACCCAAACGCGCCCGCCACGCACCGATGTCGGCGGAATTTTCTCCAGCTCCGCCATGGCCAGCGTCATGCTGGCCGGCGGCACCTTCTGGGCGGGATAGATCAGGACGCGGGATTTAGCGGGCTGCATGGGTGTCGACTTCTGAACGAGGGACGGAGGCAAGCGTCGGGGAAAAGACCGAACAGCCGCCCGAAATACTTAGCGGGATCTATGGGTGCGTTTTTTCGGACGGGGTGGGGGCGTTTCATAAGAGAAAAAAACGCCCGGACAAGGTGGAGCCACCATGTAAGGCTGTGAAATGATAAGCGGCGTCTCCATGGCTTGTTCCACCGTCTCCCGCCCATGTGTCATGACAGCCAGCCAGAACGAGATGACGAGAAGGCCCCCCATACAGGTTGCCAGCCCGGATAGCCCGACATGTGCCACCTTTCCCCACCAACCTGACATGGGCATCCCCCGGTTTCTGCCGAGCGGTCATGATACCACCATCCGTTCCAATGTCTCCAGCCGATCCGCCTCCGCCGCCGGTTTGTCCCAGCGGATGCGGCTGATGCGGGGAAAGCGCATGGCGATGCCGCTCTTGTGCCGGGCAGACGGGTGGACACTGTCAAACGCCACCTCGAACACCAACCCCGGTGACACCTCCCGCACCGGGCCGAAACGGTTGCTGGTATGGTTGCGCACCCAGCGGTCGATCTGGGCCAGTTCCTCATCCGTGAAGCCGAAATAGGCTTTGCCGACCGGCACCAGCTCGCCCCCGTCCCCAGGATTGCCCCGCCAGGCCCCAAAGGTGTAGTCGCTGTAAAAGCTGGAGCGTTTGCCATGGCCACGCTGGGCATACATCAGCACGCAATCGGCCACCAGCGGCCCGCGCTTCCATTTGAACCAGGGGCCTTTGGGGCGACCGGCGACATAGGTGCTGTCGCGCCGTTTCAGCATCACCCCTTCGATGGCGCCATCTTCCACCGCACTGTCGCGGGCATTCAGGCGCAGGGCCGCCAGTTCTTCCCAATGGCTGAAATCCAGCAAGGGGGACAGGTCCATGCCGGTGGGGTTGGTGCGGACAAACCAGCCTTCCAGTCGGGCGCGGCGTTCATCGAAGGGAAGGCCGCGCAGGTCTTCATCGCCGTCGAACAGGATATCGTAAAGCCGCACCCAGGCCGGATAGTCCTTCAGCAGTTTCGCCGTCACCTGCTTGCGGTTCAGGCGCTGTTGCAGGTCGTTGAACGGGGCGATGCGGCCATCGCGGGCCACCAGCAATTCCCCATCCAGCACGGCGGTAAAGCCCATATGCGCCGCCACATCGGGGAAGGTGGCGGCGATCTGGTCGCCGGTGCGGCTGTAAATCCGCGCCGCCCCCGGCTGGCCGCGCGCCACAAGCTGCACGCGGATGCCATCCCATTTCCATTCAGCGCGGAAATCCGCGGCTGAAAGGCTCTCCAAATCCCCCTCCTCCAGCGGGTGGGACAGCATCATCGGGCGAAAACCGCCGGTGCCGGCCACATCCGGGCGGGGGCCGCTGCCCGAGAGCCAGGCGAACAGCGGCTGATAGGGCGGGGTCAGCCCGTGCCAGATTTCCTCAATCGCATCCACATCCACGGCCACCCCGTGCGCCGTGCCATAATCGGCCAGGGCCGTCTTGGCCAGCCGGGCCGACACGCCGATGCGCATCCCGCCGGTGATCAGCTTCAGCAGGGCCCAGCGCCCGGTGGCGTCCAGCCCATCCAGCCAACCTTCGATCAGGCCCGGCACCGCCGCCCGCTTGGCCCCGGCCAGCGCCGCAACGATCTCCGACAGGGCCGGTGAAGGCTGGTTACTGCCGGGCCGCTGCGGCCAGATCAGGGCCACGGTTTCCGCCAGATCGCCAACAAAATCATAGGAGAGTGCAAACAGGGTGGCATCGGTGCGCGACGCCACCAGTTCGCGCACCAGGGCCGGCTTGGCGGCGGCAAAGGACAGGCCGCCAGTCAGCGCCGCCAAGCCATATCCGCGATCCGGGTCCGGTGTCTGGGCAAAATAATCCACCAGCAGGCGGAGTTTGCCATTACGGGAAGGCTGATAGGCCAAGGCATCGATCAGGGCGGCGAACCGTTCCATGGTTCACGTCTCCTCATCGCCGAAACCGACCAGATGCAGGGGCCTGGCGCGGAAGCCATTCAGATTGGCCCAATGCACCAGCGCTTCCTCCGCGCCATGGGTCACCCAAACTTCCGGGGCGGCCACATCCTGCAGGGTCTCGCAGAGTTCATCCCAATCGGCATGGTCGGAGATGACCAGCGGCATTTCCACCCCATGCTGGCGGGCCCGCGCCCGCACCCGCATCCAGCCCGACGCATAAGCAATCAACGGGTCCGGCAGGCGGCGGGCCCATTTATCCATCAGGGCCGATGGCGGGGCCAGCACGATGGCGCCGCGCATCTCCTCCTTCCCCGTCACCGTGGCGGGGCGCAGATCGCCCAGATCGACGCCATGGCGCTGATACAGTTCGCATAGGGGCAGATGGGCACCATGGAGATAGATTGGCTTGTCATAGCCCGCCTCCCGCAGATGGGCGATCAGCCGCTGACACTTGCCCAGCGCGTAGCAACCCACCACCAGCGAGCGTTCCGGGAACACCTGCCCGGCATGGAGCAGCCGGGCAATCTCCGCCGCTGCCGGCGGGTGGCGGAAGACCGGCAGGCCAAAGGTGGCCTCCGTGATAAAGGCATCGCAAGCCACTGGTTCAAACGGGGCACAGGTGGGATCATGCCGGCGCTTGTAATCACCGGAGACCACCACCCGGCTACCCTGATATTCCAGCACCACCTGGGCACTGCCCAGCACATGGCCCGCCGGCACCAGGGTGACGGTCACATCATGGATGCGCAACGGCTGGTGATAGGCAAGCGCTTGCAGGCTGCCGCCCGCCCCCGCCCCCAACCTTGCCCGCATGATATCCAGCGTCGGCAGGGTCGCCAGCACATGGGCATGGCCGGGCCTCGCATGGTCGGAATGGCCATGGGTGATGACGGCACGGGTGACGGCACGGGTGGGATCAACATGGAACCCGCCCGGTTCCACCCACAGGCCCCCGCCCTGTTCCGGCGGGCAGGGGCGCACCCAACTGTCGGGCGGCGGGGGAGAGGCGGCTGGCATGGTCATGTCCTTGATATAGGCTTTGTCACAATTTCCGCCAACCGCCCCGGGTCAACCCGCCTTCATATGAATGACCGACCCCGGCCCCAACGGCAGATCCAGAATCACCCAGCCGGAGAACAGGGCGACGGCGGCAAAGCCCATCCACAGCGCCAGCGGCAACATGGTGGCGATCAGCGAACCGATGCCGAAGCCGGGCACATAGCGCTGACACATGATCAGGATCAGCGGGAAATAGGGCAGCAGTGGTGTGATCGGGTTGGTGAAGCTGTCACCCACACGGTATGCCGCCTGCGTTGCCTCCGGGCTGACGCCCACCAGCATCAGCATCGGCACCAAAACCGGCCCCAGAATGGCCCATTTGGCGGACGCACTGCCGATCAGAATATTGATCAGGGCCGACACCAGGATCAGCGCCAGCATCAGCGGTAGCCCGACAATGCCGGCGGACTTCAGCATCTCCGCCCCTTCGATGGCCAGAATCACCCCCAGATTGGACCAGCCGAACAGGGCGATGAACACGGCACAGCAGAAGGCCAACACAATATAGCCGCCCATATCGGCCATGGATTGGCCCATCATCCGCACCACATCCTTGTCATTGCGGATGATGCGAGCGCCGATGCCATAGGCGATGCCGATGATCAGGAAAATGGCGAACAGCATCGCCACCAGCCCCTTCAGGAACGGTTCCACCGTCCCCTTGGCATCACGGAAGATGGCCCCTTCCGGCAGCACGGCGGCCAGCATGGCCAGGACACACAGCAGCAGCGCCCCGCCGGCAAAGCGCAGGCCCCGCCTTTCCGCCGCCTGTTGTGCTTCTGTCACCGCTTCCACCGTCACCACATGGCCGGCGGGCACCGGTGCGGTGGCCAGCAGGCGCGGTTCCACCAACCGATCCAGCACGATAGTGCCGACAAGGCTGAACAGCGGCACGAAGGCCGCCATCAGATACCAGTTGGCCGTCACCGGCACCTCATAGGCCGGATCGACCAGCCGGGCCGCCGCCTGGGTGATGCCGGCCAGCAGCGGGTCCAACCCGGTGACCAGCAGGTTGGAGGAGAAGCCCGCCGCCACACCGGCAAAGGCCGCCGCGATCCCGGCCACTGGATGCCGCCCCACGCTGTGGAACATCAGGCCGGCCAGCGGGATCAGCACCACATAGCCGGCATCGGTGGCCAGGCTGGATTGCACACCGGCAAAAATCACCGTGAAGGTCAGCAGGCTTTTCGGCATGGCCCGCACCAGCGCCCCCAGGGAGGCACCGATCAACCCGGTCTTCTCCGCCACGCCCACGCCCATCATCACCAGCAACACCATGGCCAGCGGCGGGAAGCTGGCGAAAATGGTCGGCATGTCGGTGAACAGGCGACGGATATTCTCCGCCGATAACAGGCTGACCGCCGCCACTTCCTTGCCGTTGGCCGGGTGGGTGGCTGACACCCCCATGCCGGCCAGCAGGACCGACAGGGCGATCAGAATGATGATGGCGATCAGGAACAGGCTGGCCGGGTCGGGCAGGCGGTTGCCCACCCGCTCGATTGCGCCCAGAATGCCGCCCGTGGATTGTCCAATGGGTTGGTTTGCCATACTGCCTTCCTTGTCCGTTTTCAGGGCCGGTCTTGCCGCCGGCACCATAGGTTCCAGTGCTAACCGCAGAGCTGGGTTGCGGCAAGCGGGAAGCAGCCTTGCAGCCTCCGTTCCGCGTTTGCTTTGCCGCCCGGCGCGGGGGCATTCTCCGCCGCAAAGCAGGAGAGACAGATGCAGGACTTCCTTTCCATCCATCCCGAGGTCGCCCAGGCGTTGAAGCAGGGCCGGGCCGTGGTGGCACTGGAATCGACCGTGATCAGCCATGGCCTACCCTATCCGGCCAATGTGGAGACCGCCCGCGCCATCGAGGCGGCGGTCAGGGCTGAAGGGGCGATCCCGGCCACCATCGCCGTGCTGGACGGTCGCATCCGCGTCGGCCTGAACGACGATGATCTGGAACGGCTGGCCCAGCCGGGTGTGCGCAAGGTCAGCCGGCGTGACCTGCCGCTGGCTCTGGCCCAACATGCCGATGGCGCCACCACGGTGGCCTCCACCATGATTGCCGCGCACTTGGCCGGCATTGCCGTGTTTGCCACCGGCGGCATTGGCGGTGTGCATCGTGGCATGGAAACCACGCTGGATATCTCTGCCGATCTGGAAGAACTGGCCGGCACCGATGTGGCGGTCATCTGCGCCGGGGCCAAGGCCATCCTGGACCTGCCGCGCACGCTGGAATATCTGGAAACCAAGGGCGTGCCAGTGATCGGCTATGGCACCGACCGGTTCCCCGCCTTCTATACCGCCAGCCTGCCGCTGCCGGTGGATGGCCGCTGCGACACGCCGGACGAGGTGGCGCGCGTGCTGCGCGCCAAATGGCTGCTGGGTCTGGGTGGCGGCGTGGTGGTCGGTGTGCCGATCCCCGATGCCGCCGCCCTGGATGCCGAAGCGGTGGAAGCCGCCATCCAGCGGGCCGTCAGTGAGGCGGACGCCCAGGGCGTGCGCGGCAAGGCGCTGACGCCGTTCCTGTTGAAGCGTATGGAAGAGTTGACCGACGGTGCCAGCCTGACCGCCAACCGCGCCCTGTTGTTGAACAATGCCGCCGTTGGCGCCCGCATCGCTGTGGCCTATGCCCAGCAGAAATCCGAACTGACACTGCCCAAGAAGGTGCAGACGGCCAAGCGCCCGCCGGGCTATTGATCCGCTGAAGCCAGGATTGTTATTGCCAAGGCCGCGCCCCCGGGTGCGGCCTTGTTGTTTCGACCCTGATCCCGGATGGCGAAAGGTGCAGGGCATGAGCGCCCTGGCGCAGGATATCATCCCGCCGGATGATCAGGGGGGCCGGACACGCTGCATCCTCACGCAGGCTGATGACCGCATCCAGCGGCCCGGTCGGGCAAGTAACCGGCCCTTCCCGATCGTCGATCAGCGCCAGCACCTGTCCTTTCGCCCGATAAAGACAGATGGCACCGGCACAGCTCAACCCATCCTTCGGGCTGCCTGTTTTGGGCCAGCGGCGGGGCGGATCGGGCAACCCGTCACGTGACGCCCAGGCGTCACTATCAAAGCGCGCCCGCTGCCGGGTGGAAACCAGCAGCCCGCCATCGGCCGTGCGAACTCCGATCACCCCGGCATCGGCATCCACCCGCACATCGGGTGGGATGAAAAACAAAAAACTGAGTGGCATCATCAGGATGCCCACGATCCCCCACCAGCGCACACGCCCCTGCCAGATGCCCAGCCACAGCCCACCCAGGGTAAAGGCCACCAAACCCCAGAGCGGCATGACCGGCAGGGTCAGCGTGGCACCAGCCAGGCCAGCCACCAGATGCGCCGTCCATAAAATCCCTTCCACCCCCCACCCCATGGCGGTGATCGCCCAACCTTCCAGCCCCAGCGGCATCAACAAGCACGCCAGCAAACCCCAGGGCATCACCCAGAAACTGGTTAACGGCACGGCAATCATGTTGGAGAGCAGCCCGTAATTGGCCACCGTCTGGAAACTATAGATGGCATAGGGCGTCGTCGCCAGACTGGCCACAAGGGAGGTCAGGATCAGCCCGCCGGTGTAACCCGCCGCCTTGCCGGCCCAGCCCCCGCCGCCTTCCCGCCGTCGTCGCGCCAACCAAGGTCCCAGGGCGTCATAGACCATGATCAAGGCCGCGACTGCGGCAAACGACATCTGGAAACTGGGGCCGGTCAGGCTGTCCGGTTGCACCAGCAGCACGGCCGCCCCCGCCGCCGCGATGACGCGCAGGGAAAACGGATTGCGATCGGCCAGCACGGCCAGCAGCATGATACCGGTCATCAGCACCGACCGCTGGGTCGGCACCGGCGACCCCACCATCAGCATATAGAAAAAGGCGGCTGCCAAGGCCGTGACGGCGGCATATTTCTTGATTGGTTGGCGCAGGGCGACGGCTGGCCACAGCGCCAGCCCCCCGCGCACCAGCAGGAATACCAGCCCCGCCACCAGCCCGACATGCAGACCAGAGATGGAGATCAGATGCTGCAGCCCGGAAACCCGCATGGCAACCAGATCAGCATCCGGAATGCCGCTGGAATCGCCATTCAGCAGGGCGGTGGTCAGCCCGGCAGCGCCCCCCTGCAGCCGCGCCTCCACCTTCAGCGCAATGGTCTGGCGCAGCCTTTCCAGCCACAGGCCCCAGTCTCCGCCATCGGCCGCAGTCGCCTGCCCTTGCCGCTCGATCCGTACATAAGCCACGGTGCTGCCACCGATGCCCTGGAAATAGGAATACCGGCGAAAATCGAACGCATCCGGTTCCACCGGGCCACCACGGCCAGAGACACGCCCCCAGATGCGCACCTTTTCGCCCAAGGGCGGCAGCGCGTCGCCGGGGCGTAACAGCACGGTCAGATGCCTCGGCGTATCAGCCGGCGGGACGGCCGCGATCCAGGGCTCAGCCAGTTGTAACCGCAGATCATGTTCCTGTTTCTGCAGCGCCACCACCCGACCGGTCACCACAGTGGGGCCCTTGGCACCCGTCAACATGGGGGCAGCAACCATGCGCGTCCGTGACGTACCGGCCAGCATCCCCAACGCGGGGACCAGCAGCAGGATCGCCATCAGCCGCCCTGCCAACGGCCAGCGCAGCGCCAGGGCCAGACTGAAAGTCAGCATCCCAGCCGCCAGCGCACCCACCAGCCACAGGGGCGGCTCCAATGGCAGGGCGAAATAACCGCCAATGCCCAGCGCCAGGGTAACCGGTATCCACAGCAACCACTGGCCCTGTTCAGCCAGCAGCGCCCCCATCAGTCGCCGTACCAGCGCCAAGGGTGACCAGCCCGTCCCTGTCCAGGGGAAGGGCCCCGCTATTCTTATGTGCGTGCCTTGCCGCATTGGTGATGACCGTCACGGTGCATAAGGCCCGCTGCTGTGCTACATCTGCCGGCAACGGACTGGTTTACCCGCAGAAGATTGTATTAATCATGAAAATTGTCACCCGTTTCGCACCATCCCCCACCGGTTTTCTGCATATTGGCGGTGGCCGCACGGCTTTGTTCAACTGGCTTTTCGCCAAGCACCATCAGGGCACCTTCCTGCTGCGGATCGAGGATACCGACCGCGCCCGTTCCACCCAGGCTGCGGTCGATGCCATTCTGGATGGGCTGAAATGGCTGGGCCTGGAATGGGACGGCGAGGCGGTCAGCCAGTTCGAGCGCAAGGACCGTCACGCCGAAGTGGTGGCGGAAATGCTGGCCAACGGCACCGCCTATCGCTGCTATTGCACGCCGGAAGAACTGGACGCGATGCGGGAGGCGCAGAAGGCCGCCGGTCAGCAGCCGCGCTATGACGGTCGCTGGCGCGACCGCGACCCGTCGGAAGCCCCCGCCGGCATCGCCCCCGCCATCCGCCTGAAGGCCCCGCGTGAGGGGGAGACGGTGGTGAATGACCATGTGCAGGGCGAAGTGCGGGTGCAGAACAGCCAGTTGGATGACCTGATCCTGCTGCGCTCCGACGGCACGCCGACTTATCTGCTGGCCGTGGTGGTGGATGACCATGACATGGGTGTGACCCATGTGGTGCGCGGTGACGATCACCTGACCAACACTTTCCGCCAGCTCCAGATCTATAACGCCATGGGCTGGGCGGCCCCGGAATTTGCCCATATCCCGCTGATCCATGGGCCGGACGGGGCCAAACTGTCCAAGCGCCATGGGGCGTTGGGGATTGAGGCCTATCGCGACATGGGCTTCCTGCCGGAGACGATGCGCAATTACCTGCTGCGTCTGGGCTGGGGCCATGGCGATGCGGAGATCATCTCCACCGAACAGGCCATCGAATGGTTCACGCTGGAAGGGATCGGCCGCTCCCCCTCCCGGCTGGACTTCGCCAAGATGGAGAACCTGAACGCCCATTATATCCGGGAGGCCGATGATGCGCGGCTGGTGGCCCTGACCAGCCCCTTCATCGAGGCCAAGATCGGTCGCGCCCTGACGGACGCGGAGAAGGAACGGCTGCTGCGTTCCGTGCCCGGTTTCAAGCCGCGCGTGAAAACCCTACTGGAATTGGCAGACGGTTCACTCTATCTGTTTGCCAACCGGCCGCTTGCCCTGGATGACAAGGCAGCGGCCCTGCTGACGGCCGAGGCACGGTCGCAGTTGGCGGCGCTGGCAGAAGCGTTCGCCGCATCGCCCGATTGGAGCGGTGCCGCACTGGAACAGATCGTGCGTGACCATGCCGAACGCACCGGTCTGAAGCTGGGAAAACTGGCCCAGCCCCTGCGTGCCGCCCTGACCGGTTCCACTGTTTCGCCGCCTATTTTCGAGGTGGCGGAAATTCTTGGTCGCGCCGAGACCTTGGTGCGGCTGGAAGATGTCGCCAGGGGTGGATAATTTGATGCAGTTGCGTTGCGCTTGCTGCGCCGCGCAACTACACTCCGCCACCTAAAAAGAACCCCGGGGCAGCCGCCCCACCCAAGAACACCTTGAGGACGTGCCGATATGAGCCAGACTCCCCAGACGGCGGGCGATGGAACCGCCGATACGGTGACCCTGATCGATAACCGGAACGGCAAGCAAGTGACCTTGCCCATCCTGCACGGCGCGACGGGGCCGGATGTCATCGACATCCGCAAGCTCTATGCGGCCACCGGCTGCTTCACCTACGATCCGGGTTTCACCTCGACCGGCTCCTGCGAATCGGCGATCACCTACATCGATGGCGATGAAGGCGTGCTGCTGCACCGCGGCTATCCGATCGAGCAGTTGGCGGAAAAGAGCGACTTCCTGGAAGTCTGCTACCTGCTGCTGAATGGCGAGCTGCCGAATTCTGAGCAGAAGGCCAAGTTCGAACAGACCATCACGCGCCACACCATGGTGCATGAGCAGTTGGCGAACTTCTTCCGTGGCTTCCGCCGCGATGCCCACCCGATGGCCATCATGTGCGGCGTCGTCGGCGCCCTGTCGGCCTTCTACCACGACAGCACCGACATCAATGACCCGACCCAGCGCATCATCGCGTCGCACCGGCTGATCGCCAAGGTGCCGACCATTGCTGCCATGGCCTATAAATATTCGGTCGGTCAGCCCTTCGTCTATCCGCGCAACGATCTGGGCTTTGCCGAGAACTTCCTGCACATGACCTTCGCGGTCCCGTGCGAGCAGTACAAGGTGAATCCGGTCATCGCCAAGGCGATGGACAAGATCTTCATCCTGCACGCCGATCACGAACAGAATGCTTCGACCTCCACCGTCCGTCTGGCCGGTTCGTCGGGCGCCAACCCGTTCGCCTGTATCGCCGCCGGCATTGCCTCCCTGTGGGGCCCCGCCCATGGTGGTGCGAACGAGGCCGTGCTGAAGATGCTGGAAGAGATCAAGTCGGTTGATCGCATTCCGGAATTCATCAAGCGCGCCAAGGACAAGAACGACAATTTCCGTCTGATGGGCTTTGGCCACCGGGTCTATAAGAACTACGATCCGCGCGCCAAGGTCATGCAGCAGACCTGTAAGGAAGTCCTGGCCGAGCTGGGGATCAAGGACGATCCGCTGCTGGACATTGCGGTGGAGCTGGAGCGGATTGCCCTTTCCGATGAGTACTTCATCGAAAAGAAGCTGTATCCGAACGTCGACTTCTATTCCGGTATCATCCTGAAGGCGATCGGCTTCCCGACCAGCATGTTCACCGTGCTGTTCGCGCTGGCCCGTACCGTCGGCTGGATCAGCCAGTGGAAGGAAATGATTGAGGATCCGACCCAGAAGATCGGTCGTCCGCGTCAGCTCTATACCGGTCACGTGACGCGGGATTTCGTCTCGCTGAACGAGCGTGGCTGAGCGGCTGAATAGCCAGCATAAAGCGGGCGGCCCCCTGTGGGCCGCCCGTAACGCCCAATCCATGTTCGCAGCACCCGTCTTTCTCTGGCGGGCGCCAACTGCCGCCAATGATAATCCCGCCCCCCTGGGCAAAAGACTGGCCCGTCTGGCCAAGCTATTGGCGATTATCACTGTGGTCAGTGGTCTGGGTTATGCGGTACTAGCACTGTAAATTTCCAACACCCGCCTAAACGAAAAAACCCCGCCGGGCTTGATCGCCCAGGCGGGGTTTTTCGTATCCCCTCCCCTCCCCGCCCGTTGCCGGACGGGGAGGGGCATAACCGAACCGATCACGTATCCAGGAAGCTGCGCAGCTTACGGGAACGCGACGGGTGCTTCAGCTTACGCAGCGCCTTCGCCTCGATCTGGCGAATACGCTCGCGGGTCACGCTGAACTGCTGGCCGACTTCTTCCAGCGTATGGTCGGTGTTCATGCCGATGCCGAAGCGCATCCGCAGAACACGTTCCTCACGGGCAGTCAGGGTGGCCAGTATACGGGTGGTGGTCTCCCGCAGATTGGCCTGGATGGCGGCATCGAGGGGCAGAACGGCGTTCTTGTCCTCGATGAAATCGCCCAGATGCGAATCTTCCTCGTCGCCGATCGGCGTTTCCAGGGAGATCGGCTCCTTGGCGATCTTCAACACCTTGCGGACCTTTTCCAGCGGCATCATCAGCCGCTCGGCCAGTTCCTCCGGTGTCGGTTCCCGCCCGATCTCGTGCAGCATCTGACGGCTGGTGCGCACCAGCTTGTTGATCGTTTCGATCATGTGCACGGGAATACGGATGGTACGGGCCTGATCGGCGATCGACCGGGTGATCGCCTGCCGGATCCACCAGGTGGCATAGGTGGAGAACTTGTAACCACGCCGGTATTCGAACTTATCCACCGCCTTCATCAGGCCGATATTGCCTTCCTGGATCAGATCCAGGAACTGCAGGCCGCGATTGGTGTACTTCTTGGCGATGGAGATCACCAGACGGAGATTGGCTTCCACCATCTCCTTCTTGGCGCGGCTGGCTTCCTTCTCGCCCTTCTGAACGGTGGAGACGATGCGGCGGAACTCACCGATCGGCAACCGCGCCTGGGTGGAGACGTCACCGATATTTTCCCGAACGCGGGCAACCTCTTGCGAGGAGCGCTCGGCAAAGCGGCCCCACGCCTTGGAGATGTTCTTGCAGCGGTCCAGCCAGTTCGGGTCCAGTTCCGACCCGTAATAATGCTGCAGGAAGTCTTCACGCTTTACGCGGCAATCGGTGGCCAGACGCAGCAGACGGCCTTCAAAGCCCAGCAGCTTGCGGTTCAGGGCATAGAGCTGTTCGACAAGCTGTTCGATACGGCCATTGTTCAGGCGCACGGAATTGACCAGTTCGGTCAATTCTGCCTTCACCTTCTCGTACTTCTTGTCTGCGCCCTTGACCTCTTCGCCCCGCTGCAAGGCCGCCAGACGAAGCTCCTGCATTTTGTGCAGACGCTCATAGGCTTCTTCGATCTTGCCGAAGGTTTCCAGCACCTTGGGCTTCAGCTCGGCTTCCATGGCGGAAAGGGAGACATTGCCCTCTTCCTCGCCCTCGCCGGCCGGGCCTGCACCCTCGCCTTCACCCTCGGCGCGCTCGCTTTCCTCTTCCTCGCGGTCGGCTGCCGGACCGTCCAGCGCTTCCGGCGGCAGTTCACCCGATTCCGGGTCAACGCCATAGGAAGCATCCAGATCGATAATGTCGCGCAGCAGCATCTTGCCGTCCTGCAGCGCCTGATGCCATTCGATGATGGCCTGAATGGTCAGTGGCGATTCGCAAATCGCCCCGATCATCATTTCCCGGCCAGCTTCGATGCGCTTGGCGATGGCGATTTCGCCCTCGCGCGACAGCAGCTCCACCGAACCCATTTCGCGCAGATACATGCGCACCGGGTCATCGGTACGGCCGATATCGTCATCATCCAGGTTACCGGACTGGCGGCCTTCGCCGTCACCGGACTCCCCGCTATTGTCTTCCTGCTCTTCCGCCTCGACGAGATTGATGCCCATTTCGGACAGCAACGCCATCGTGTCTTCGATCTGTTCGGAAGACGAACTGTCCTGCGGCAGGGCCGCGTTCAGCTCGTCATAGGTGACGTAGCCACGCTCCTTTCCCCGCGCGATCATCTTCTTGACGGCAATTGCCATGCCGTCCATCAGAGGGCCGTTCGCTTCCTCTTCACGCTGCTCCGACACTTCCGCCGTCTGCGCCGCTTTAGTCGCCATTCGCTCGCTGCCCCCGTACCTTCAAGGCTGCCACCGGTAAACGCAAATGGACGACTCGGGCAAGTGCCCGGTCATCCACCAATCTCTGTCCTGGCTACAAAATCAAAGAGTGACATACGACTGTGTCGGCCAAGACACAGTTTTTTGGCGTGGACAGGTAACATTGGCACCGACACCCACCGGCATGTGCCCTCATCCCCCATCCTGATCAGGATCATTGGTATGCCCCTGGCGGTTCAGCACTTCCTGTTGAAGCATTCGTAAGCGTGCCAAATCGGCTTCGCTGAAAGTTTCAGCGAAACGTCGCTCGGCTTCCCGCAGTTCCTGCTGAAGCAATGTCACCTCGGAGCCTAACCAAACCTCCTGCCAGCCACTCTTCGCCGCTTCGATGGACGCTCCTGGTTGCGCAAACTTCGGCGCGTCTGCACTCAGCAGACTATCCAGCGTCTCTTGAAAGCCGCGGAGAGACAGGTGGCGCTTCAAGCCGTCCGCGTCAAGTGCTGATTCGGCCGTCAGACATGCAACAAGCGCCTGACGGAGCATTTCCAGCGCCGGATCGCTGAAATCCGCCTGCCCCAACTGCTCCCCCACCTGTTCGAACAGGGCGGGATGGTGCAGCACCGTGACCAGCAGCCAGCGTTCCCGCCGGCGCGGATCGGTCAGGATGGCGCCGCTGCGATGGCTTTTGTCCCACAAATGACTGACGGGGATTTCACCCGGCCGCTGTCGGCGCGGGCCGCCGCCAGCGCCAAAGCCGCGCGAACCACCCTCGGCAAAGCCCGCCCCCCGGATGGCCGCACGCAATTTATCGCGCAGGGCAGCGCGGTAATTATACTGCACCGACTTGTCGGCGATGGCGTCGGTCAACTGGTTGATGGTGCTTTCAATGGTCAGCCGGCCTTCCGCCGTGCGCGGCTCATTGCCCTGGCGCGCATATTCCCAGATGAAATCTTCCAGCGACAGGGCCCGGTCCAGCACCGCCTCAAACGCCGCCTTGCCGCCACCCCGGATCAGGCTGTCCGGGTCTTCCTTTTCCGGCATGAAGGCGATGCGGGCCGATACTTCGGGTGTCAGCACCGGCAGGATACGTTCGACCGCCCGTTGCGCCGCCCGCCGGCCGGCATTATCGCCATCAAAGCAGAGGATGGGCCGGCGACGTCCCTCCGGTGCCAGTTTCCACAGCTCCTGGATCTGGGTTTCCGTCAGAGCGGTACCCAGCGGTGCCACCGCCCCCTCAAACCCTGCCAGAACGCAGGAAATCACATCCATATAGCCTTCGGTGACGATCAGCGACTGACCATCGGCCGCCGCCTGCCGCGCCCGCGACATGCCGTAAAGGATGTGCCCCTTGTGGAACAACGGATTTTCGGCCGAATTGATATATTTCGGCCCGTCCCCCTCCAGCACGCGCCCGCCAAAGGCCACCACCCGACCCCGCCGGTCGGTGACGGGGAACATCACCCGGTTCCAGAAGAAGTTACGGACCGCCTTGCCGTTTTCGGGCCGCTTGAACAGCCCGACCTCGATCATGTCGGCCTCGCCATAGCCGGCCTCGGTGAGCACGGCATAGAGCCCCGCCCCGTCCTGCGGCGCGTAGCCCAGGCGGAAGCGGGCGATGCCCTCGCCATCCAGCCCGCGCCGACGCAGATAATCCAGCGCCATGCGGCCGCCGTGGCTGAACAATTGCTGCTCGTAATATTTGGCCGCGCGTTCCACCAGATCATAGAGCGATTTCTGCCGCTCGAACCGTTCACGCTCCTGCGGGGTGGCCTTGGGCACCGCCATGCCCACTTCGCCCGCCAGATTCTCCACCGCCTCCATGAAGGAGAGGTTGTCATAGCGCATGACGAAACCGATCTGGTCGCCATGGGCACCACAGCCAAAACAGTGAAAAAAGCCCTTCTGGTCGTTGACGTAGAAGCTGGGCGACTTCTCATTATGGAAGGGACAGGGCGCCTTGAATTCTCGCCCGGCGCGGATCAGGCGCATACGTTTTTGCACCACCTCCGATACGGAAATGCGGGTGCGCAACTCTTCCAGAAACTGCGGCGGCAGGGCCATGTGAAGGCGGACTTCCCATCAACGGGCAGACAGATCAGCCGTTGACCATACAACATGCACCAGCCGCCGCGCCATGTGGCAGCGGACTTATCCCCAGGTTGCTGAGTTATCCACAGCCCATCGCTTCAATGAAGCAGGATGGCATAGTCACCGATGATCTGGAAACCCAGCGCCAGATAGGCGCGCCGCGCCGGCTCGTTCTCCTTGCCGGTGAACAGCACCGCCAGCCGCGCGCCATCGTCGCGGGCGGCCAACAGGGCACCGGCAACCACAGCACGGGCATAGCCCCGGCCCCTTAAGTCGCGCGGGGTCCAGACCCCGCCGATCTGCACCGTATCGGGAATGCGGGCATTATGGGTGGCCATGGAGAGAATCGCCCCATCGGCCCGGGTCAACACAAACACATCGCCCGCTTGCACGCCGGCAGCGATATCGGCTTCTGCCTGCGCCCGCAGGGTGGCATCCGGCACTGCCTCCAGCGCCTCCACAGAATAATCCACCCGCCAGCCGGCCAGCAGGGGAATATCCTGCTGCGTCGCCCGTCGCCAATCACAGGCACCGCTGCTCAGCAGCGACGGGACGACCAGCCGATCCAGCGACAGGTCAAACAGATCCTCCGCCCCGCCCCGCTGGAAGGATAGTTCGGAAAATGCCTCCGCCACAGCCCTTGCCTCCGCCAAGGGCCCAACCAGGCCACGAAGCGGCCGATCGCCATCCGCCATCAGATGGCGGGCCAGTTCCACCGCCAGCAAAGGCGGTGCCTGGATCAGCATATTGCCGTTCCAGCTATGGGCGATGACGCCGGCAATATCGTCTTCCGCCGTCAGAGCCGCCGCATAACGGCCCTGGAAGCGCTGCCCCTGATCCACCAGCCCGGCGCGGCGCAGGTTGGAGCGCAGGAACAGTGACGTAGCCGGGTGGCGGGCCAGATAGGCATCCAGCCGCCCTTCATCCCCCGGTACCAGCCGAACGATACGTGTCAATGCGTTCTCTCTCAGCTCACCAGCTTTTCGCGCACGATGGCGCTGGCCTTGGTGAAATCCATCTGGCCGGCGAAGCGGCCGCGCAGTTCGGCCATCACCTTGCCCATATCCTTCACGCCGGTGGCGCCGATCTCCGCGATCAGGGCGGCGATGGCCTCCCGCGTCGCGGCTTCATCCAGTTGCTGGGGCAGGAAATTCTCAATGACGGTGATTTCTTCGGCTTCCTGCTGGGCCAGTTCCTGGCGCCCGCCCTGTTCATACATGACGATGCTTTCACGGCGCTGCTTCACCATGGTCTGCAGCATGGCCAGGATTTCGGCATCGTCCACGCCATCCATCTGGCCACGGCCACGGGCGGCAATGTCCCGATCCTTCAGGGCGGCAATGATCAGACGCACCGTGGCAACGGTGCGCTGGTTCTTGGCGCGCATCGCATCCTTCAGGGCCTCGTTCAGCGTCTGACGCAACATGACATACCTCGGGGTTGCTATGGGTTGATCCTGCAAAAACAGAGGCGAAGATTAGACAACAAAAGCATCAAATGCCAGCCGTTCGGAAACGCCGCCAGGAAACGATCGTATGATTACCCCCTGCATGGCGACGCGCAGCAGGGGCGCGCGCAGGTCGGGTTGACCGCTGTAACGCGATTGTCTATTTCAACGGCCGAACCGTTCCGGCCCAGGCCGGCGCGCGGTATCGGCGCGACCTGCCACAGCCCATCGGGTGTAAACCCAACGGGCGAATGATGGGACGCGACGCCCCGCGGGCAGGCCGCCCCGCTTTTCAGCGGGTGGCCAACCATTTTCTGGTGCCCGCCCCCGGGCATCGCCACTGATCATAAGGTACGCCGCCGATGACCGACACCCCGTCGATGGGTTCCCCCGCCCACGCGCCCGCCCCGACCGGAGCCACCGGCGTTCTGGTTCTCGCAGACGGATCGGTGTTCTGGGGGCGCGGCATCGGCGCCGCCGGCCATCGCGTGGGCGAGGTGTGCTTCAACACCTCCATGACCGGCTATCAGGAAATCCTGACCGATCCGTCCTATGCCGGCCAGATCATCACCTTCACCTTCCCCCATATCGGCAATGTCGGCACCAATCCTGAGGATATCGAGACGCTGACGCCGGTGGCGCGCGGCCTGATCCTGAAGGCCGATGTGACGGAGCCGTCGAACTGGCGCGCCACGCGCCATCTGGTGGACTGGCTGCAATCGCACGACATTGTCGGGATCAGCGGGATCGACACCCGCCGCCTGACCCGGCGCATCCGCGACGCCGGTGCGCCCAACGGCGTCATCGCCCATGCGCCCGATGGCAAGTTCGACCTGGAGGCGCTGTTGGCCCTGGCCAAGTCCTGGCCCGGCCTGGAAGGCATGGATCTGGCCAAGGATGTCAGCACCCGCCAGAGCTATGGCTGGGATGAAAGCATCTGGTCGCTGAAGACCGGCTATGGCAAGCAGACCGAGCCGAAGCACCATGTGGTGGCGATGGATTTCGGTGCCAAGCGTAACATCCTGCGCTGCCTGGCGGCGTCGGGCTGCAAGGTGACGGTGGTGCCGGGCGACACGCCCGCCGCCGATATCCTGGCGCTGAACCCCGATGGCGTGTTCCTGTCCAACGGCCCTGGCGACCCGGCCGCCACCGGCACCTATGCCGTGCCGACCATCAAGGCCATCGTCGATAGCGGCAAGCCGGTGTTCGGTATTTGCCTTGGCCATCAGATGCTGTCGCTGGCGCTCGGCGGCCGGACGGAGAAGATGGAAAGGGGTCATCGCGGCGCCAACCATCCGGTGAAGGATCTGGCCTCGGGCGTGGTGGAGATCACCAGCCAGAATCACGGTTTCGTCGTGTTGCCGGAAAGCCTGCCGGATGATGTGGAGGTGACCCATATTTCCCTGTTCGATGGCACCAATGAAGGCATCCGCCTGAAGGGCCGCCCGGTCTTCTCCGTGCAGTATCACCCGGAAGCCAGCCCGGGACCGGAGGACAGCCATTACCTGTTCAGCCGCTTCATTGATGCCATCGAAGGGCGGTATTGAGGTGACCGATTTTACCAGGGCGCTCCGCTTAGGTGAACTGAACCGCCCGTCCGCCATGCCGGACGGGCTGGCCGCCCTGGTGGCGCAATGGCCCGCCATCCAGCGTTCCCCCGGTGGGGAGGCGTTGCTGGATGAACGCGGCCTGCTGCGGGTCAGCGATCGCTGGAACCTGCCCGATGGCAGTTTCACCACCGACACGCCCATCACCAGCCATGGTGGCTGGGCATTGGGCCGGCTGACCGGCGATGTCTGGCAGTTGGCGCAGCAGGAACCGGCCCTGCCGCGCGATCAGGCCCGTGCCCTGTTGCGTGAACGCACCGAACGGCTGCTGCATGGAAGGCGCTGGACCGGCGCCGATCTGGAGGCGCTGGACAGCTTGGCCAAACAGGCCCCCTTGCCGCTGGCCGAGTGGCTGGCCGGCCAGGAAGGGCGTGATCGGTCACTGAAATCACTGCTGAAGCTGGAACTGGTACTGCAGGCGGATGGCGATCACCCTGCCCTGCCCGCCGCCGTGCGGGACCGTATCAGCGATGCCCCGATTCTCTGGCTGGATGCGGATGGGGCGGAGGTGGTGGCCGATGTGCTGGCCCACAGTGCCCGCCGCATGGAAATCGCCGCCAAGCGCAGCACGCGCAATGACCGCCAGCGCGGCCAGGATCTGCGCGCCAGTCTGGCAGAGGCCGTGCAGGCGGCTTTTCCGCTGATGCCCCATGATGTGGCATCATCGGTCGCCGCCCGGCTGGCATCGGTGGCGATCAAGCTGGGTCGCCGGCCCGCCACCCAAGCCATCGTTGATTGCGTGGCGGAGCTGCGCCTTGAACGTTGGCGCCAGGTCATTATTGGCGATCCGCGCGTCGCGGCCCGCCTGCAGGATATGCTGGTCAAGGGCGACAATAACCGGGCCCGCAAACGCTACCGCGATCAACGGGCCCTGGAAAAGGTGGCCAAGGAAGTGGCGGAATGGCGCGGTGAACTGCCGCCCGTCACGTCCCGCTGGCTGGTTTAAGGGTCAGTGCCCGGCCACCGGCAGGGCCAGACCCTTTTCCGCCGCCACTTGGCGCAGCAACACCGGATCGTCACTGATGATGCCATCCACCTGCCAGTCGATGAGCTGGCGCATGGTGTCGGCATCATTGACGGTCCAGGGCAGCACCTGCAGGCCCAGCGCCTTGGCCTGGGCCACCCGTTCCTTCGTCAGGTTACGGTAATAGGGCGACCAGATTCTGCCACCGGCCGCCTTCACCGCCGCCGCAACGCTGCCGCCGTGGTCCGCCGGGGCAAAGCCGGCCGTCCAGGCCGCTGCCTTGGGCCCGGTGACGTTGCTTTCCTCCGGATCATCAATGGTCAGATAGGCGGTGGGAATCGCCGGCGCGATGCGCTGCACCACCTGCAATGTCCGCCAGTCAAAGCTCTGGATCGTCACACGGCTCTCCATCCCGGCCTTGCGCACGGCATCCACCAGCGCGCGGGCAAACGGCTCCGGCTCCACCGTGTCGGCCGGTGCTGTCGGGTCGATCTTGGTTTCAATATTGAAGCGGACCTGATCGGCCCCCTTGGCCTTCACCAGATCGAACAGGGCGGCCAGGGTTGGAATGCGTGTGCCGTCAATGGAGTGCTGCCGGCTGAACCGCTTGGCATAATCGCTGTCGGGGCGGATGCGGCCAACATCATAGCGAGCAATTTCCGCCAGGGTCAGGCTGTGCCAGGACGGCGTCGGTGCTGTCACCCATTGCCCATCGGCACCGCGGGCCAGATGGGTATCCACATGCCGTTCATGGGCAATGATCAGGGTGCCATCCTTGCTGATGCCGGTATCCAGTTCCAGCGTCGTCACGCCGAGCGCAATGGCATTGGCGAAGGCCGGCAGGGTATTTTCTGGCATCAATGCCCGCCCGCCGCGATGGGCTTCCAGATCAAAGGCCCCCGCCGTACCGGTCAGCAACAGGGATGTAAGGGCGGCGAGCGCCAAGATTTTACGCGACATCGATATTTCCACCATCAACCGGATGATCCGTCAGGGTGCTGACTGTAACGGCCGGTTGATGGGGCGGGCATGAAGTTTACGTGAAAATTCAATCACCTGAGGCCCATTGGCGGGTCAGCCCATAGGCCCGATAATCCTCTTCCACCTCCGGATCAAGTTCAAGAGCGGCCTGGAGATCGGCCTCGGCCAGGGCGGTCTCCGCCGGGTCTTGACGGGCAAGCCAGAGACGCGCCAGCCCCCGCATATAAAGCGATGGCGCCATATCGGGTTCTTCCGTCAGGGCGTTGTTGAAAGCGGCAATCGCCTCCGCCGGGCGCCCCAGTCGCAACAACACAACACCCCGGCTATCCTGCGCCTCGGCAAATTCTGGAGATTCGGCCAGGGCGGCATCGCAATTCTCCAGCGCCTGTGACAACTCGATATTCCGTGTCACCCGCACCCAGCAAAGATGGTTGAGCAGGCTTGGCGAAGGCTGCTTTTCCACCAGTTCGACCAACATGTCCTTCACATCCGGGGATCGGCCCGCCGCTTCAGACAAATCACCACGTAGCTGTAGCAACATATCGGCGTTTGGATGTTGCTCCAACAATTGATCAATTTCATCAATACCCTCTTCATAGGCACCATCCTGGATGCGCATCATCACCCGCATTTCGATGGCGGGAGCGAAATCCGGTAATTCATCCAAAACGGCCGCTAAATCGTCATAGGCCCCGTTTCGCACCTCATCGTCAGAATGATCCCTGCGGGCATAGGCACGGCGCATATGGGCTGCTGGTGAGGGCTGAAGCTCTATTGCCCGGTCATAATCCAGCAAGGCCGCGTCCAGTTCCCCCATATGATAGAGCTGGTTGGCACGCGCCAAGCGAACGTTCGGATCATCGGGCCATAGCCGAATCCGGAGGTCCAGAAAGGCTTGCTCCAGCCGGTCCAAGGGGCCCGCAGCCTCTCCCGCCCACACGGGAGACACACCTGTCAGGCAGGTCGTTAAAATCAATATGGTAAGGATATAAAGTCGCATGGTTCCTCCCGCATAAGGATGCACCACACAAACAGCAATGAAAAGCCCCCGCACCTGACGGTGCGGGGGCGAAACAGGAAAGCACTTCAAACGCTCGGGCGGCAACCGGACAGAGGCCCGCCGCCCGAGTCTGGTCAGGCGCTACGCACCTGGGCCAGGAACTTGTCAACAGTACGCCCCAACTCACCGGACTGGCGGGACATGTTGCGCGCCGCACCCAGCATATCGGTCGCCGACGTACCGGTCTGATGCGCCACGTCCTCCAGGCTTTCAATGTTACGCGTCACTTCCATCGTACCCATGGAAGCCTGCTGAACATTGCGGGCGATTTCCTTGGTCGCCGCATCCTGCTCTTCCACCGCACCGGCCACCGTTTCAGAGATATCGTTGATCTCGGCGATGGTACGGCTGATCACGACGATGGCGTCCACGGCCTCCTTGGTCGCGTCCTGCATCGTGGTGATCTGGCTGGCAATCTCTTCAGTTGCCTTGGCCGTCTGATTGGCCAGGCTCTTCACTTCAGAGGCCACCACGGCAAAACCCTTACCGGCTTCACCAGCACGCGCGGCTTCAATGGTGGCGTTCAGCGCCAGCAGGTTGGTCTGGCTGGCAATATCGGAAATCAGCTTCACCACGTCGCCGATGGATTGAGCGCGCTGCGCCAAAGACTGCACGGTGCCGTTGGTCTTCTCGGCCGTCTTGGCGGCATCGCGGGCGATACGGGCTGAGGTGTTGACCTGGTTGCTGATCTCCGCCAGCGAACCGGCCAACTGCTCGGTGGCGCTGGCAACCGACTGCACATTGGCAGAAGCCTGCTGCGTGGCGGCAGCCACGGCGCTGGTCTGGGCGCGGCTTTCCTCGGCCGAAGCGGACAGCCCTTCGGCAGTGGACTGGACCTGACTGGATGCGCCGGAGATTTCGGAAACCACGCCCTTGACGGAGTTCTCGAAATCGGACGCCAGCTTTTCCATCGCCGCCTTCTTCTCGACGGCGGCCTGACGCTCCGCCTCTTCCTGGCGGCGGCGCAGGTTATCCATCTCCAGCGCGTTGTCCTTGAAGACCTGAACCGACTGGGCCATGGCACCGATTTCGTCACCACGATGGGTGCCGGTGACCTGCACCGTCAGGTCGCCGGATGCCAGCTTGGACATGGCATCCTGCATGGATTTCAGCGGCGCGCCGACAATCTTATGCAGCAGGACCACCAGGATGCCGATCAGCACCGCCAGAACAACCAGGGCAATCAGGGTATTACCCATCACCGCATCGGCAATGGAAGCCTGCAGGTTGGCGCGGCTCCAGGCCACCGTCAACGTGCCAACCTGATCACGGTTGGCGCCGGCGCGCACCGGCGCCTGCACGACCAGGAAATCACCCTGGTCCAGCAGCTTTACGTCACTGACGGCCTTGGAGATCTGAACCTTGGAGGGATCGAACGGGCTCATACCGGCCGGCAGGGGTTTATCCTTGCTGGGGTATTCGATCAGCGCCTCACCATCAGAGTCGAGCACGCGCACGAAGGCAAGGCTGGTGCTCTTGGCCGTGGCGAGATCAGCATAGCTGTCGGCAATGGCGTCAGCGTTCTTGAAACGAACGGCAGCAGACATCTGCGCGGCCATCATTTCCGTGACCTGGCTTTCCGAACGTTTGGAAAGGTCCAACATCGACGAACGCATGGCGGAGGCGCTGAGGGCGATCACGGCGCCGAGACCGATAATAATCGGCACAGCGATGGCAAACGTGATCTTACGGCTGATTGACCAATTACTGAAAAGCCCGCCAGACCCGGTCGGAGCGGGGCTACCGACCGGCCGCATGGTCCGATTAAAATTGCTCATCTCGACTAACCTTTCCTGTCCTTCTCAGCAACGCAACCTACTCCACTCGACCTTCCCTTTTGCAGATACCATACCAGACAGTGGTACCTTGCTTTTACGCCCCCTTGTTGTTTGGGCGCTGTGGCTCCCGTCAGGCAAACAAGGCAAGGGAATTATATAAATTTTTATATTAATCCCCTTGTTCCCAAATGGGATTGGCGCTTGCCCTGACACCATCCTTTCGAATAGGTATAAACGAGCTTGTTGGGAAATTGTAGGCGTATCTACCGAATTCGATGCGGATTAGCACTAACGGTCGATTATCCAAGATGTGTTAAGGTTAACCCCTTGGAAGTTACGTTTAGAAAGGTTGTCTTAACCTTTCTTGGTAACCATATCGAACGTTCCGCTTAAACCCGTCGGGTGCGGGGTTTGCTTGCCTGATTCACCAACAGCCATGCTGCTTTGCAATAAGAAGAGGGGCTGCACGATATGAAAATGGCGACTGCGTTGGCAGTGATGATCGCAAGCTTCATTATCTCGGGCGCCGCACATGCCGAGTGTACGCTGAAAGACCCGCCAGCGGTGCCGGACGGTGCCTCAGCCGCTGAAGCTGACATGGTTGCCGCCCAAAAGGCGGTGAAGGCCTATGTGGCGGAAACACAAGAATTTCTTGCTTGTCTGGAATTCGAGGGCAAAGGCAAGAGCGGCGGCGACTGGACCAAGCGCTACAATGATGCTTCGGCGCGTATGGAAAAGCTTGCCACGGATTTCAACAAACAGTTGCGTGCTTATAAATCAAAATAACAACTATATATCTAAGGTAGCCGAACGCTGCGGGGCCGCGCCGGATGCCGAGGGGATATGATGCCAAGGTCATGAACAATGACCCTTGGAGGCTGACGGCTACTGCCTCAGCATTTTTGTGGATGCCTATTACCAGATCCCGGTGAGCAGACCTCATCGGAATCTGGTATGGGGCGATTGCCGGAGGTGGCGCTGGCGGTTGGCGCCCCGTGATCGGTTACGACCGCGAAAACGTGGTATCAGCCGAACCAACGAATGTCGGCTCAGCGTTGATCCTCTTGACGCAAAGCCGGCGCTGGTACGTTGGTCAACGGTTTATCAGCAGGTGTAACGTCCCCTTGCTGATAATTTTCCAGCGGTTCCACGGTCACCTTGGGAATCGGCGGCGGCTTTGTGATCGGTGGCATCGGCACTTTGCCATTCAGATCATGAGCCTTCTGGACTTTCATACCATTGGTCGTGCGCGGTTCCGCCGCTGTCAGGGTGCTGGCACGGGACACCAAGTTAGGCAGCGCCGCTTCGTCCCAACCCGCCACCGGCGCACCCAGACGCAGAATAACCAGTTCGCGCGCCTTGGTGATGTAAAGGCGGCTGCCGTCCTCCCCGGCCATGAAAACCGTATCCCCCTCGGCAAAGGGGATCTTGGTGGCCAGCGGCCCTTTCTGATCAAAGGGCCAACCCAGGCGCAGACGCCAGCCATCATTACGGGAATGGCCGTTGGGTCGCAGCATCAGATCCAACCAGGGTTTGGGTACCAACGTGCCGGAACCCGCACGCCCATCTTCCAGCAACAACAGACCAGGACGCAGCCAATCGCGTGCCGTCGCCTTCATGCAGCAATGGAGATAAACGGCACCCGTTCGGCTGCCGGCCTCCAGGCTGGCATCGCGTGCCCCCAAAGGCTGCCAGAAGGCGGCCGCCAGATAATCGGCCACCGGCTGGTTGCGGGCACGTGACAGTACCAGCCCCAGAAGCTGGGCCTCATAGGCATTGGGGGCAAACCGCGTCCCCGGCTCCACCGCCAATTCGGCTGACAATGTCCACGCTGCCGCATCGTCCCCAGGGGGGGTGACAGGTGGCGTCAGGCCGCTGCTGCCTTCCAACAGGTGGCGCACCGTAATGCGTCCACGTGCATCCCCCGCCCATTCCGGCAGGTAGCGGGCAATAGGATCATCAACCCCGGCCAGGGTGCCGTCCTGCAATGCAATGCCGGTCAGCAGAGCCAGCAGACCCGGCATCAATCCCGCCGCTTCCAGCCGGTCACCCGGCTGCAAGGCCGGATCATAATATTCCAGTTGCAAGGCCCCCGCCTGCCAGACCAGCAGCGCCTGGCTGTTGGTACGGCGGGCAAAATCAACCAGCGTTTTCACCCCCTCATCCGACAGGGTGAGGGCATCGGGGTTGGCCACTGGCAACAGCCCGCCCGGTCCGCCTTTAAGCGCCACCGACATAATCGGTGGCGGGGGTGGGGGCGGTGGCGGGACGGTCACCAGAGGGGCTGAGGGACGATCCCCGCCCGGCACCAGCCAGAAGGCCGCGCCGATGGCGACCAGGACAATGGCGGTGGTGGCAAGGATAATACGCCGCATCGGTAACCCTTCGGCTGTAGAGGCGTCAGCTTACTGACGGTGGGTGTAGAGCGGATATTCCCGCGCCTGCACCACTTCCCAGGCGCCATCTGTTTGGCGGCAGAGGAAACCCGTGGTGTGCTGATACATGTCATCCAGGATCACCACCGAATGGAACTCACGGCAGGGCCGATTCTGTCCATCATAGCCATCGCGCAACACCTTCACGGCCCCGCGCTTGCCGGACAGGGGGTTGGCCCAGCCCACCACCTGATCCACCGGCTTGGTGCCCACCTCACGCAGCGCACCCTGAACAGCGGCCAGATCGCCGGCATCCATGATAATGCTGGTTGGCTTTGCCGGAGCAGGGGGCGGGGGCGGAGCTGCCGCCTCCGGCGGCGCGGGTGGGGGTTTGGTCGCGCAGCCGGCCACCGCCAGAACCATCAGGAAACCTGCAAGACGCCGCATCATGCCTGCCACT
The DNA here is from genome assembly GCA_943370215.1 of Azospirillum sp. RU38E. Lineage (GTDB taxonomy): Bacteria > Pseudomonadota > Alphaproteobacteria > Azospirillales > Azospirillaceae > Niveispirillum. The sequence goes on along the minus strand of CALRQC020000027.1, from coordinate 25,543 downwards.
TCGATCCACAAGAATAGGGAGCCGCCTGTTTGCCAATCAGCCGCCAGCAAAGCAAGGCCGTTCAATGGCGACCAGCCAATCTATGCGGCAAATGGTGGCCAAAGCATGACGGCCCCTATGGATACAAGTGACAGATCAGATGTTTAAATCGGGCTACCCAGAACGCGACGGGGCGGTACCGTGTGCCTCTTCAATCGGGCGCCTGTGGCGGGATCAACCTCCTCCAGTTCCACCTCATAGCCCCAGAGATCGGCCAGATGCTGGAGTACCGCCTTGGTCGACGCCTCATCCAGCAGCACCTGATTCAGCACCCGATGTTCCAGGATCAACCGGCGATCCCCCACCAGATCGACATCGACGATCTGGATATCGGCCTCCGCCCAGGCAATGTCATATTGTCGCGCCAGGGCGTGGCGCACGGCGCGATAACCACGTTCATCATGGATGGCGGCGACCTTCATTTCGGGATCGCGCGCATCATCGGCCACATGGAACAGGCGGAATTTGCGGATCAGCGCCGGGGAGAGATATTGCAGGATGAAGCTTTCATCCCGGTAATTGGCCCAGGCATGGCGCAGCGCGCCCATCGGATCGCCCCGGCCGGCCAGATCGGGGAACCATTCCCGATCCTCCGCCGTGGGGTTGCTGGCGATACGCTCGATATCCTGCATCATGGCGAATCCCAGCGCATAGGGATTGATGCCACCATAGCGCCGGTCGTCGAAATCCGGCTGGAACACCACATTGGTGTGGCTGTGCATCGCCTCCATCCAGGCGCCGTCGGTTAATTGCCCACGCTCATGCAGGGTTTGCAGGATGCGGTAATGGCAATAGGTGGCGCAGCCCTCGTTCATCACCTTGGTCTGGCGCTGGGGATAGAAATATTGCGCCACGTGGCGAACGATGCGTAGCAACTCCCGCTGCCAGCCATCCAGGCGCGGCGCCTTCTTCTCCAGGAAATAGAGGATATTCTCCTCCGGCAGTTCCAGCATGGCGCGGCGGCGGTCGCGGTCCGACAGCGGGCTGGCCGCACCCGCCTTGCCCGGCACGGTGCGCCAGAGGTCGTTGAAGGTGCGCTCCCGGTGTTCCTCCCGCTCCCGCGCCCGGCGCTCCTCATTGCGCAGGTCGGGCGTGCGGCGGCGGGGATAGCGGTGGACGCCATGGTTCATCAGGGCATGGGCGGCATCCAGCACCCGCTCCACCGCTACATGCCCAAACCGTTCCTCACACTTGGCGATATATTCCTTGGCAAAGGACAAGTAATCCAGAATGCCGTCGGCATCGGTCCATTGTTGGAACAGATAGTTGTTCTTGAAGAAATGGTTATGGCCGAAGGCCGCATGGGCAATCACCAGCGTCTGCATCGTCATGGTATTTTCTTCCATGATATAGCTGATGCAGGGGTTGGAATTGATGACGATTTCATAGGCCAGCCCGCGCTGGCCGCTACGATACATCGCCTCGTCCCGGGCGAAATGCTTGCCGAAGGACCAATGTTTATAGAAGAGCGGCATCCCGATACTGGAATAGGCATCCAGCATCTGTTCCGACGTAATCACCTCGATCTGGTTGGTATAGGTGTCCAGCCCCAGATCCTGCACCGCCACCTGCTCGATGGCATCATAGACCCGGCGGACCTTGTCATAATCCCAGTCCGCCCCCTGATAGAGCGGTTCGCCGCCAGCGGCAGCGCCGCCACCCAGTACATTGCCCAATGATGTGATGATGCTCATGCGCCGGCCTCCGCCTGTTGCGCCACCCCGTCCTTGGCAAACAGCTCCCGGAAGACAGGGTAGATTTCCCGCCGCTGTGTCACCCGGCGCATGGCCAGCACCGGTTCGGCGATGGATTTATAGGTGCGCCAGAGATCAGTTTCCCGCACCCCGCCGCCATAGGCCAGACCGGGCGACATGCCATCCTGCCCCACCTCAATATAGGCGTAGTATTGGCAGATCGGCAGGATGATCTCCTTCATCAACTGCGCTGTCTTGCCATTGTCCGACAGGGCATTGTCGCCATCGCTGGCCTGCGCGGCATAGATATTCCATTCCGATGGCGGAAAGCGTGCCTCCACCACCCGCTGCATCTCCTCCAGTGCCGTTGACACCACGGTGCCGCCGGTTTCGGGGCTGTAGAAGAAGGTCTCCTCATCCACCTCCTGCGCCTTGTGGGTATGGCGGATGAACACCACCTCCACATGCTTGTAACGCCGTGTCAGGAACAGATAGAGCAGCATATAGAAGCGCTTGGCCAAGTCCTTCATATGCTCCGTCATGGAGCCGGAGACATCCATCAGGCAGAACATCACCGCCTGGGCGGCCGGGCGCGGGGTGGCATCGAACCGGTTGTAGCGCACATCCACCGGATCGATATAGGGAATGCGCTGGGTGCGGCGCAGCAGCAGGGCCAGCTCTTCACGCGCCTCTTCCAGCCGTACCCGGTCACGGCCCGTGCGCTCCAGATCGTCGATCTCCACGCGCAGGGCCTTGATCTCATCCCCCGTCGGGCGGTTCAGCGCGATGCGGCGGGCCAGCGAATTGCGCATGGTGCGCACAAGGTTGAGATTGGTCGGCGAACCGGAGACGGAATAGCCGGCCCGGTGCCAATCCAGGCTGTCGGTCACCGCCAGCTTGCGTTTGGCCAGATCGGGCAGTTCCAGATCTTCCAGGAACAGATCGATGAATTCCTCCCGGCTCAGCACAAAGCGGAATTCATCCTGGCCATCGCCATCATCGGCCCCCTCATTGCCCTGCCCGCCCCCACCACCTTGCGGCGGGCGCTTGATCTTGTCGCCGGTCATGAATTCCTTGTTGCCGGGCACGACATAATTCCGCGCCCCGCCGCTGGACGAGCGCTGCAGGGTCGGTTCCTTGATACCGTCGGGGGAGATGCTGATATCCCCGCCCATATCGATATCCTTGATGCCCCGCTTGGCGGAGGCATCGCGCACGGCCCGCATCACCTGCTCCTTGGCCCGGCGCAGGAAGCGCTGACGGTTGGCCAGGGATTTGCCGGAAGGGTTCAGGCGTCGATCAACAATGGTGAACAAGGTTGCACCGTCCTTTCACTGGCATTCGCCGGTTTCCGGTAGGCCGGAAATGGCGGGCGCCTTTCCTGTTCCTCAACCACCGGCCCCGATCGGGGCCGGTGGCGGGGATTTTTCCCAAGGAACGGCCTCAGCCAGCCTGCTTCACCCGCATGTACCATTCCACCAACCGGCGGACCTGACGTTCGGTATAGCCGCGCGCCATCATCCGGTTGACGAATTCACTGTGCTTCTTCTCCGTATCGCTGTCTTTCTTCGACCCGAAGCTGATCACCGGCAGCAGTTCCTCCACCTGACTGAACATGCGCTTCTCGATGACGTCCCGCAACTTCTCATAGCTGGTCCAGGAAGGATTACGCCCACCATTATTGGCCCGCATACGCAGGGCGAATTTCACCACCTCGTTGCGGAAATCCTTGGGATTGGCGATGCCAGCGGGTTTCTCGATCTTGGTCAGCTCCTGGTTCAACAGGTCGCGGTTCATCAACTGACCAGTATCGGGATCCTTGAAATCCTGATCTTCGATCCAGGCATCGGCATAATCGACATAACGGTCGAACAGGTTCTGACCATAGTCGTGATAGCTTTCCAGATAGGCTTTCTGGATTTCGTTGCCGATGAACTCGGCATAGCGCGGGGCCAGTTCTGCCTTGATGAACTCAATATATTTCTTTTCCGTCTCGTCGGGGAACTGCTCCCGCTTGATGGATTGTTCCAGGATATACATCAGGTGGACCGGATCGGCCCCCACCTCTGTATTGTCATAGTTGAAGGTGCTGGCCAGCACCTTGAAGGCAAAACGGGTGGAAATGCCGTTCATCCCCTCATCCACCCCGGCGGCATCCTTATATTCCTGCAGGGTCTTGGCCTTGGGGTCCGTCTCTTTCAGGCTTTCGCCATCATAGACGCGCATCTTGCTGAACAGGTTGGAATTGCCATGGTCACGCAGGCGCGACAGCACGGTGAAGCGCGCCAGCATTTCCAGCGTTGCCGGCGCGCAAGGGGCCGCCGACAATTCAGACGTCCTGATCAGCTTTTCATAAATGCGCTGTTCTTCCGTCACCCGCAGGCAATAAGGCACCTTGATCACGCAGATACGGTCGATGAAGGCCTCATTATTCTTGTTGTTCTTGAAACTCTGCCATTCCGCCTCATTGCTGTGGGCCATGATGACGCCCTGGAAGGGCAGCGCGCCGATATTCTCCGTGCCGATATAATTGCCTTCCTGCGTCGCTGTCAGCAGCGGGTGCAGCATCTTGATCGGCGCCTTGAACATTTCGACAAATTCCAGCATCCCCTGATTGGCCCGGTTCAGGCCGCCGGAATAGCTGTAGGCGTCGGGATCATTCTGGCTGTAAAGCTCCAGCTTGCGGATATCGACCTTGCCGACCAGGCTGCTGATATCCTGGTTGTTTTCGTCACCCGGCTCGGTCTTGGCGATGCCGGTCTGGCGCAGGCGGGAGGGGCGCAGCTTCACCACGCGGAAGCGGCGGATATCGCCGTCAAATTCGTCCAGCCGCTTCAAGGCCCAGGGGCTCATCAGGCCGGTCAGCCGGCGGCGCGGAATGCCGAACCGTTCCTCCAGCACCGTCCCCATCTTGGTCGGGTCGAACAGGCCCAGCGGGCTTTCAAAGACCGGGCTGATCTGGTCGCCGGCCTTCAATACATAGATCGGCTGTTCCTCCATCAGCGCCTTCAGCCGCTCGGCCAGCGAGGATTTACCGCCGCCCACCGGGCCCAGCAGATAGAGGATCTGCTTGCGTTCCTCCAACCCCTGGGCCGCATGGCGGAAGAAGCCGACGATACGCTCAATCGTCTCTTCCATGCCAAAGAACTCAGTGAAGGCCGGATAGACTTTGATCGTCCGGTTCATGAAAATGCGGGCCAGCCGCGCATCCTTTGCCGTATCAATCACTTCCGGTTCGCCGATGGCGGCCAGTAAGCGTTCCGCCGCGCTGGCATAGCGCAGCGGTTCGTCGCGGCAACCCTCCAGGAACTCGGACAGCGACATCTCGATATCGCGACGGCTCTCATAGGTGCTGGCGTAGCTGGCGAACAGGTCCGTGACCAAGCTCATGAGCACTCTCCTTCATCGGCAACCGGTCCGGCCATCGGGTAAAGGCCGGATATTGCTGGACCGGTGGCGGTTCCAACAGGGGGCGAAGCGGGGGCTGGCAGCGGCGGCGCCCGGGCAAACGCGGACGACCCTTATGGCAATTCGTGGAAGGGAATGGATGGCGGCGTGCCACCCCTTCGTGCCGTCCTTCAAGCCCGCAATCGCCACCCCGGCGGAAATCCGCCGGCCGGGTACGACCGCCCTGGCCCTCTGGAAGCACATCACCGCATGTCCCTTCGTCACGCTGTGAAAACTTCTGTACCTGACTCAGATTGTTGACTGCCCATAACGAAGCAAGGGGCAGTGCGCGTTCATTGGGATATTCTTCACAACCGGAACCCGACCGGCCAAACCAAGGCCGTCGTCACGCTTGTCCTTAGAACCACGCCGTCATCCTGGTGCCCGTGCCGGCACACCCAAGGGACGGCTTGTTACTTCCGGTACCGGTTCGATTTCTGTCAAACCCGGCCGGCACGCTGGGTAGCCCCAGATTGAGGGCGCTTCCACCCATGTGTAATGAAAGAATGGACCTAAGCCGGGCAAAAGGTAAAGGGATGATACCCCATACTGATGATCGCCTTTCCGGAAACCGCCCTTCATCAATCCTTAACGGCAAGCGTCTACCAGCCGATTGTTCAAAACAAGGCAGGCAAGGAGATCGGCATTTAATCGCTTTCTACCACTTGCCCCCCGAATCGACCCGGAAGACCGTCTGTCGGCCTTGCCCCCGCAGAAGAGAAAGCGGACCTGCGTTCTTCGCCATTGCAACGGAAGGGCGGAAGGATTGTTCTGTCAGCGAAGGGTGCCTTACTTCCCAATCAACACCTTCCCATCTCCGGCTCATTAAAATGCCGGCTTCGCAGGTGCAACAGGGAACGGGCGACCATGGGGCAGCCCTTCGGGTGAGACACGCTTGTACGGTGATATGGAATGAGCAGCGCGGATTTTGAGCAGAGCTTCGATACGGCCTGCCGCGAGTATGGCCTTGACCCGGCCCAGACTAACATGTTCACACTGGAATGTGTACGCCAGGGCATGGACCCGAAGACGGCCCGGGCTTTCGATCTGGACAAAAACCCCACCCCGCTGTGGGCAAGCTTCCGCAAGCTGAAGACTGCCAGCTAATACCAGTTCCCGATGATCAGAATTCATCGGGAACTGATACCACGTGCGGCAAGCCAAGCCGCTAGAGACGGCGCTGGCGATTGAGCCCAATGATCGGTCCGCTCAACGGCAACGTGGTACAAGCTGCGGTTTTCAGGCAATCGTCCCAAACGGGGCGACATCATTGGAAAAGGGTCGCCTGAAAAGGTGGCCCTTTTTCATTGCCCAGACCGCCACCAAAAGTATTTCCTATACAACCGGTTATATTTTTGGCGTGATGGATTTGGTCCATTATCCCCTCTGCCCATACACCTGCCCTCCCGGCGTTCTCAGGTCGATTATGATCGACTTGGGGTACGTTGGTCGGTCAGGCGCTGTGCGTACCCATCACTTCGGCAATATCCGGAACCGACAAGGATGCTTGGCAATCTGGCCAAATCACTGGCAGCGCGGCAAGCGGCAAGGGCCGTACTGGCAGCCTGTCTGATCGGCCTGTCCCTGTCGATACTGGAGGTGGCCTGGGCCACTTGGCGTGAACGCAGCAAGGCCGCAGATCTTGCAAGCCAGATGCTGGATCTGCTGGAAGGTGGTGCGGCCACTGCCGCCTGGAACGTCGATGAAGGGTTGGCCGAACAGATCGGTCTGTCGGCCCTTTCCATCGGTGCCATCGACGGGCTGGAGATCCTGCTCACCCCGGAGCAGCCGCTATGGCGGCAGTTCCGCAACGGCGGAACAGGGCAAGCCCCAACCAATCCGATGGGCTGGCTGGTTTTTGATGATCTGCGTATCAGCGACCGCCCCCTCTACCGCCCGCAACCCGATGGGCGAAGCCGCCCCCCTATCGGGGTACTGCGCATCCATTTCGATATGAGCCGGCTGTCAGCCGATTATATCGCCTTCGTAACATCTACCCTGCTGAGCGGTCTGTTGCGCAACCTGTTGCTGGGACTGGCCCTGACACTGGTGTTCCATCGTTTCCTGACCCGCCCCCTGTTGGCATTGGAACAGCATATCGCCATGCTGGATATCGGTGGCCGCAGCCACAAGCGTCTGCCACTTCCCGTTGGACATGAACAGGATGAGTTGGGGCGACTGACCCAGCGCATCAACGAAACGCTGGAACGACTGGACAACTCCCATGAACAGTTGCGCCAGTTGGCCACACGCGATCCGCTGACCGGCCTGCCCAACCGCGCTTTATTGCTGGAGCGGCTGGACCATGCCCTGTCACGCGCCCGGCGAAGCGGGGATGGCATCGCCGTGTTTTTCCTGGATCTGGACCGTTTCAAGACCATCAATGACAGTCTGGGACATGAAGTCGGGGACCGGCTGTTGCAGGCCGCTGCCGGGCGCCTGGCGCAGACCTTGAGGGGTTCCGATACGGTCGGCCGCCTGGGGGGTGATGAATTTCTGGTGATCGTGGAAGAGGTCCATGAGCCCAAAGAAGCGATCCAGGTGGCAGATCGCATCCTGATGGCGATCGCCCGGCCGCTGGAAATCCTTGGTCAGCAACTGCATGTCAGTGCCTCCATCGGCATCGGCATCTGGCCCGGCGATGGGGAGGATAGTGCCAGCATCCTGCGTTCCGCAGATATTGCCATGTATGCGGCCAAGGCCGCCGGCGGGGCAGGCTGGCGGATGTTTTCCGCCGAAATGTCGGAGAAGGCGATCAGCCGGCTGAAAACCGAGGCAAGATTGCGGGTTGCTGAACTGCGCGAAGAGTTCGTGCTGTTCTATCAGCCGAAGATGAGCCCGCATGACCTGTCTCTACAGGGAGCAGAAGCTTTATTACGCTGGCGTACCGATGAAGGGGATATCTCACCTGCGGATTTCATTCCGGTTGCGGAAGAAACCGGCCTGATCATTCCGATAGGGGAATGGGTATTACGCGACGCTTGTCGGCAGGCGGCGCTCTGGCGCCAGCGCCATGGCGATCTGAATGTGGCGGTGAATGTCAGTCCCCGACAACTGGCCGATGCCAGCTTCCCCGACAAGGTGCGCAACGCCCTGACGCTCAGTGGGTTGCCCCCCGCCCTGCTGACACTGGAAATCACCGAAACGGCAGCGATGAACCAGGCGAGCGGCGATTTCATCACCCTGCACAGGCTGCGGGAGATTGGCGTTGGCATTGCCATGGATGACTTTGGCACCGGTTATTCCTCCCTCTCCCATCTACGGCGTATCCCGCTGACGGAGTTGAAGATCGATCGGGCCTTGATGGCCACCGTCCCCGGTGATGCCGCCATCGCCGCCACTATTTTGGAGCTGGGGCTTCGCCTGGGGCTGGAGATCGTGGCCGAGGGGGTGGAGACCGAGGAACAGCGGGCCTGGTTGAGCGCCATGAATTGCCAGACGCTGCAAGGCTATCTTGTCTCGCCCCCCGTGCCTGCCAATATTTTCGAGCTACGTTTTCTGACAGGCCGCGTGAAAGCCGCCGGGTAGCTGGAACGCCTTCAGCCCAGCAAGGCACGGACAGGGCGAATGCCCAGTGCGGTGGTCAGTACCATCTCGTCTGCCCGATCCAGATCGGCTGGCAACAGGCTCTGTTCCCGTGCGCCCCAAGCCTTCAACAAGGCTGCGCGCATGGTGCCCGGCAGAGCCCCGTCGGTAACAGGCGGGGTGACCCAATGGCCGTCGATGCGGGCGAACAGGTTGGCGGCACTGGCCTCCGCCACCTGCCCACGGCTGTTCAGCAAGATCGCATCGTCGGCATCACGCACCTGCGCCTCATTACGGGCGATGATGCTATCCAGATAATTCAGCGTTTTCAGCCGCGACAGGGGGGAATGTTCATTGCGGCAGGTGCGGGTGGCGATGATCAGCCGCGCCGGCGGCAAATCACCCGGCAAGGGCCCTGCGGTCAACAACAGGGTTGGGTTCAATACCGCCGCACGCGGCAAACCACGTGGGGCCGGCCCCGCCGTCAAGGTCAACCGCACCGCTGCATCATGCAGCCCATTGGCAGCCGCAATCCCCGCCACAGCGACGGCCAGCGCCTCGTCAGCCACAGGCACGGTCAGCCCCAGAAAGTCAGCCCCCGAACGCAGCCGCTGAAAATGCGCCGCCAGCCGCAACGGGGTGTTTGCCTTCACGGCAATGGTCTCAAACAGCCCGTCACCCAGGGTCAGCCCCCGGTCATTGGGCAACAAAGCCGGCTTGTCCGCCGGCAGGAATTCGCCATTCAGCCAGATGCTGCTCATGCCGCCTCCCCCGCATTCCTGTCCCCCGGTGCGGCCAGCCCGGCGGTGGGCGGCCAGACCATGCCGGGATCAAAGGCGGTCAAAAGGGCACGGGCCTTGGTCAGGCTTTCCTGATACTCGGCCTCCGGATCGCTGTCTGCCACGATTCCACCACCTGCCTGCACCTGGATAAGGTCACCCGCAATGGCCGCGGTACGGATAATAATGGAGCTGTCCATCGCCCCATCCCAGCCGATCCAGACAACCGATCCGCAATAGGCACCACGCCGTGCCGGTTCCAGCTCATGGATGATCTCCATGGCGCGAATTTTCGGGGCCCCGGTGATGGAGCCGCCAGGAAACGCGGCCCGGAGCAGGTCAATCGGCCCCAGGCCGGACCGCAACCGTGCTGTCACCACAGAGGTCAGGTGGTGGACGGTACGATAACTTTCCAACCCCCACAGGCTGGGCACGGCAACACTGCCAATTTCCGCCACGCGGGACAGGTCATTGCGCAGCAGGTCGACGATCATCAGATTCTCGGCCCGGTCCTTCTCGCTGGCCAGCAGTTCGGCGGCCAAGGCCGCATCCTGCGCCGGGTCAGCATGGCGCGGGCGGGTGCCCTTGATGGGACGTGTCTCGATATGGCCCTCGGCATCCAGTGCCAGGAATCGTTCCGGTGACCCGGACGCCAGCGCCCTGCCCCGGCCCAGATTAAGGAAGGCCGAAAAGGGGGACGCGGTGCGCGGCCGCAATGCCCGATAAGCATCCCAGGCGCTAACCCCCGGTGCCAACCGGCCTAGGAAGCGCTGGGTCATGTTCGCCTGATAGATATCGCCGGCGGCAATATAATCCAAAACACGGGCAATAGCGGCACGATAGGCGGCGGGGGTGAATTCCGCCTGCCAGCCAGGCGCCCGCAGAATCGGCCCCGCCGTTGGCGTTACAGCAGGCGTTGCCGACAACCGGCCATGCAACCGTTCCGCCAAGGCACTTGCCACAGCGGGCCGGCGTGCGGCATCCGGCTCCCGCTCCCCGCCACTGATCACCCAACCCTGGCCCGTCTGGTGATCGAACACAGCCACCGTGTCATAGAACCCGACCGCCATATCCGGCAGGTCCAACCCCTGGCCCTGCGGCAGCGGCAACCGTTCCAGCCAGCCCCCCAGCTCATAACCCAGCAAGCCCACGGCGCCGCCCTGGAAAGGCGGCAGACCGGCGACAACGCGCCGCCTGAAAGGGCGCAACAGGTCCGCCAGGGCGGTGAAAGGATCGGTCGCCACAGCCTGCCCGTCGCGGCGTACCAGCCTGCCCGTCGCTTCCAGCCAGGCGAACGGATCAGCCGCAATGATGCTATGGCGGGCGCGGCCCTGATCCGCCGCGCCGCCATCCAGCAGCATGGCACCACCCTCCCCCGCCAGGTCAGCAAAGGCGGTGGCCGGGTCAAGCGGCGGCAGGGGCAGGATGATGGGCAAATCGGGCGCGGGCATGAGCGGACGATAATCGGCCCCGCTCCGGCGGACAATAAAGATTGGGTCTTGATGCTTGCGGCAGCCCCGGCACGTAACCAATTGGTTTCATCGCTGGCGGCCCACGACGCGCCCGTTTACTCTGTCGCAAAGGGGAAAGGTTTATTCCCGTTTTGCCCCAAGCCATTGGATGAGGTTCATGCGTATCATCGTCCGCGTTTTCGCCATTCTGGGTCTATTGGGCGTGCTGGCCACCAGCCTGCTCATCGGGCTCGCCATCCATTTCTCCAACCGCGCCCCCAGCCTGCCCGATAATATCGTGCTGGAACTGGACCTGGAAAAGCCGTTGGCAGAGGCCCCCCCCAACGATCCCATCTCTGGCCTGATCGGGGAACGTCGTGCCACCTTGAGCCAGGTGATCATGGCGCTCAACAACGCCGCCAAGGATGGGCGGGTGAAGGGTATCATCGCCCGCACCGGCAACCCGGCCTTCCCCTTTGCCCAGTCGCAGGAACTGCGCGATGCCATCGCCGCCTTCCGCAAGACCGGGCGTTTCGCCATCGTCCATGCCGAAAGCTTCGGTGAAACCGGCAATGGGATGCAGCCCTATTATCTGGCCAGCGCGTTTGAGCAGATCTGGCTGCAGCCCATGGGCGATCTGGGCATCACCGGGATGCAGGCGGAACTGACCTTCTTCCGCGGCACGCTGGACAAGCTGCAGGTGCAGCCGGAATTCCGTAAGCGGGAGGAATATAAGACCTTCGCGGAGCAATATACGGAAACCGGGCCGTCGGCCGCCAACCGTGAGTCCACCGATGCACTGGTGGGCGATCTTTATGAACAATGGGTGGCCGGCGTGGCCGCTGATCGCGGGCTGGCGCTGGATGCCGTGCGCCGCGCGGTGGACAATGCCCCGCTGCTGGACAAGGCCGCCCTGGATGCCAAGCTGGTCGACCGGCTGGCCTATTGGGATGAGGCGGTGGCCTGGGCCCTGCTGAAGGCCAGCGGCCAGGTGCCGCCCCCCGCCGACCAGCCGCTGAAGGCCCCCAAGGGCGATGGTGTGGCGCAACTGGTTTCGGTGCTGGATTATGCCAAGATCGCCAGTGCGACCAGCAAGATGAAGCTGCCCACCGATAATTCCCCCGTCGTGGCGGTCATCGTGGGTGAAGGCGCCATCATGCGCGGCGAATCCAATGTCGATCCGCTGTCCGGGTCGGAGAGCTTTGGCGCCACCACCATTGCCGCTGCCTTTGACGAGGCAATCGAGAATGAGCAGGTGAAGGCCATCCTGTTCCGCGTCAACAGCCCCGGCGGCAGCGCCGTGGCGTCGGAGGTGGTGCGCCGCAAGGTGTTGCAGGCCAAGGCCGCCGGCAAGCCGGTGATCGTCTCCATGGGCGCTGTTGCCGCGTCGGGCGGCTATTGGGTGTCGATGGGGGCGGACAAGATCGTCGCCCAGCCGGCCACCATCACCGGTTCCATCGGCGTGGTCGCCGGCAAGATGGTGACCAAGGGCCTGACCGACATGGTGGGTGTCAACTTCGCCCCGTTCAGCCGGGGTGCGAATGCCGGCATGTGGTCGGCCAACACGCCCTTCAGCCCGGAACAGGATGCCAAGCTGAACGCCTTCCTGGATGCCACATACGGCGCCTTCACCAGTGGTGTCGCCGAAGGGCGCAAGCTGCCGCTGGAAAAGGTGCGGGAAATCGCCAAGGGTCGCGTCTATACCGGGCGGCAAGCCAAGGAACTGGGGCTGGTGGACGCGCTGGGCGGCTATCAGGTGGCGATCAAGCTGGTGCGTGAGGCGCTGGGCGTCAGCGAGGATCAGCGCCTGTTCATGATCAATTACCCGGCCCAGCGCAGCCCGTTGGAAATGGTGATGAAGTTGATGTCGGGTGAGGTCAGCGTGGGCGACCTGCGCGCTGCCGTCAGCGCCCGCATGGCAGCCGATGCGCTGGCCGACGTGCGGCCCGTTCTGTCCCCCCTGCTGCCCATCCTGCGCAGCGGAGAGGAGAACACAATCATGATGCCGGCCATGGCGACGCAGGGGCTGTAATAGCCACTCGCCTGGATCATGGCATAGAAGAACGGGCGGCCCTGGCGACGGGGCCGCCCTTTTTTATAGTTTCAACCCCACCACCTCGGCCAACTGCTCCCGCCGCAATTTGGCACCGGCGAGCTTGGCGCCCGACAGGTCGGCCCCCTTCAAATCCGCGCGCAGGAGATTGGCGAAGGAAAGATCGGCCCCGGCCAGATTGGCCCGCAACAGCCGGGCCCCCGAAAGGTCGGCATGGCGCAGCTTGGCCCCCGAGAGGTCGCCGCACACCATGCGCGTATCATTGATCTGCAGATAGGCCAGATTGGCCCCTGACAGGTTGGCATTGCTGAGATTGGCGCCCTTCAGGCTGATGCCTCGCAAATCACCGGCAGACAGGTTGGCACCACGCAGATCGGCATCCTGCAATTGCCCGACCTGGATTTGCGCGGCCGAAAGGTCCACCCCATAGAAAATGGCCCCCCGTGCACTCAACCGTGTCAGACAGGCATGGGAGAGGGCCGTGCTGTCCCGCAGATCGAAACCAGAAAGGTCCAGCGCCAGCCCCTGTTGACCGGCACTGCCCACCCACAGCGCGTGCAGCCGCACCAGTTCCTCCAGCGGGCGGGGCAGATCGCTTTGCGGCTTGCCGGCCGGCCGGTCGGTCAAAGCGCCTTCCATGTCCGCCCCGCCCAACTCGGTCATCACCATCTGCGCCCCGGTCAGCACCGCCCCTTTCAGGCTGGCACCGCGCACATCGGCACCGGACAGGTCCGCGCCTTCCAGAATGGCACCGTTCAGGGTGGCGTTGCGCAGATTGGCGCGTACCAGCTTGGTACCCCGCATCACCGCATCGGTGAAATCGGTATGCATCGCCACCGCACCCGACAACTTGGCCTGGGACAGGTTGGCATTGGCCAACCGGGCCCCTTGCATGTCGGTGGGACTGTCCTGATCCACCACCAGTACCTTGAAACCGCCATCGGCCGTCCGTTCGGCCAGGGAGCCATCACGCAGGTCGGCATTCACCAGATTGGCCCCGGACAGGTCGGCGCCACGCAAGCAAGCACCACGCAGATCGGCCTTCACCAATGACACACCGGTCATATCCGCTTCACGCAGGTCGGCGGCGAACAGGGTGGCGCAATCCAGCTTGGCGCCAGCCAGATTGGCCCGCCGCAGGATGGCCCCGGTGAGATCGGCATGGGCCAGATCGCGGCCGGAAAGGTTCAGCCCGGACAGATCGTAATTGGTCAATACGGCGCGTGCCCCGCCCATGCGGGCGTTGCGGAACATTTCATGCCGCTTGACCAACTGGTCCAGTTGCTCCTGCGTCACCTTCTGAATCGGCCGCGCCTCACTCACCTGATCCGCCTTTCCGGCTGGTTTGCATCAGCCGGTATGTAACCGCACCCGATCGCCATAGGGCAATTGAAATGAAACCGGACGTCGCACCAGCGTGACCAGCACATAGGACAGCATCATCAGCAAGAACCAGGAGCCGACTTCACCCCGAAACGCAGAAACTCATACCCTGCCAGGGCCAAACTGCCCCGCGCGGCCGCGGCTTGGGCGAAGCGGGCTTCGCGGTCAATGAAACGCGCCAGAAAGGGCCATGCCCTGGCACTGGATGGATGCAGCATGGAAATCCCCCCGATACCTTGATGCTATATCAAGGAGTGCTCGGGCGGAAAGATGGCGAACAATAGAAGTCGCGGCCCCGGCATTCACCGGGGCCGCACCGACCTCACCCTTTCACCGGGGTGGCGTAAAGCTGCTGATCGGGCTTCACGCCGGCGGGCTGGCCCACCACCACGGTGGTCAGCTTGGCCGGGTCCAGCAGGCGGGCGGCAACACGCTTCACGTCTGCCAGCGTCACGGCGTTGATCAAGTCATTGCGCTTGTTCAGATAGTCGATGCCCAAACCTTCCTGCTGCACCGACAGCAACAGGCCGGCAATGGCCCCGTTATTGGTGAATTGCAGCGGGAAGCTGCCGGTCAGATAGGTCTTGGCGTCATTCAGTTCGGCCTCGGTAATGCCGTTCTTCCCCACCTCGCCCCAAATCTGTTTGATCAGGTCGATGGCTTGGCCCGCCTTCTCATTCATGGTGGAGCCGCTGACGCTGATCAATGCTGCATGGTCATAGGGCGCCAGGCCGGAACCCACGCCATAGGTCAGGCCGCGCTTTTCCCGCACCTCGTCCATCAGGCGGGAGGAGAAGCCGCCACCACCCAGCGCATAGTTCAGCACCGTGGCCGCGTACCAGTCCGGGTCATTGCGGCGCAAACCTTCCTGGGCCATCACCATGATGGTCTGGGGAATCGGGCGGGGCACGGCGATGGTGCGACCCGCATTGGCCGGGCTGATATCCGCCACCGGGGCGCGCTCACCCTTGGCTGGCAGCGTGCCGAAAATCTGGTCCAGCACCGGGGCCAGTTCGGCAGCGGTGATATCGCCGGATACTGCCACTTTCAGCCCGTCACGCACCAGCCGGGTACGCGTCAGGGCCACCAGATCGTCACGGGTGATCGCCGGCAGCGTTTCCAGCGTGCCGCGCTGGGGCCGGCCATAGGGATGGTTGGGGAAAAGGCTCTCCGACAGGGCCAGTTGCGCCCAATAGCCGGGGTCGGCCTGGGACCGGCGCAAGCCCGCAATCATCTGGCCGCGCACCCGCTCCACCGCATCGCTATCAAAGCGCGGTTTGGTCAGCGCCAGGCGAAGCAGATCGAAGGCGGTCTCCTTCGTCTCCCGCAGGGTGGTGAGGGAACCACCGAACTCATCCCGGCCGGCAGCGAAACCCAGCGAGATGGAGTTATCTTCCAGCTTGCCCTGAAAGGCCTGGGAATCCAGATCGCCCGCCCCTTCATCCAGGGTGCTGGCGGTCAGCATGGCCAGCCCCAGCTTGTTGGCCGGGTCCAGTTCCGTGCCACCCTCGAAAGAAAACTGGATGGCGATGATCGGGTTCTTGGTGTCACGCACCAGCCAGGCTTCCACGCCCGACGGGCTGACCACCTTTTCGATATCGATGGCGGCAGCCGGCAGCGCCAAGCCGACAAACAGGGCGCAGGCACTGGCCAACGCCAGGGCTGTGCGACGGAACAGCATGGTGATCCTCATGGCGTGACCTCCCGACCCAGCATGTCGCCGATCAGGCTGTCCGGGCTGTACCCGGTGCTCATATTGGGCTTGCCCAGCGCCGGGGCGGCACCGCCGGGCATGGGGGGTGCATTGGGGTCAGGCAGCAGGATGCCGGTGACGTGATTATCCTGCGCCAGCACGGCGCGGGCGGCCTCGTTCACCTGCTCCACCGTCACGGCGGCAATCCGCTCAGGCCAGGCCTCCACATCGGCCACCGTCTGGCCGGTGGTCATGGCCTGGCCGAAGGCATAGGCGGGGCCCTGCAAGCTGTCGCGCGCGAAGATGGCATCGCGCTTCAGGCGGGTTTTGGCATTCTCCACCTCCTGCGCGGTGACGCCATCCTTCAGCAGCTTGGCAACTTCGGATTCCAGCGCCTGTTCCACCACCTCCACCTTGCCGCCGGCAACCGGCGATGCGGAAAGCCCCATGCTGCCCAGGTTCAGCGCCGTCGGCTCGTACCACATGGAGGCACTGGTGGCGACGCGCTGATCCACCACCAGCGACTTGTAAAGCCGGCTGGTGGCCCCACCGCTCATGATGGTTTCCAGCACCTGCAGGGCATAGGCGTGCTGCTTGCCGCCCTCATTATAGCTGGGGGCCTTCCACAGTCGCATCCAGCTTGGCTGGCGTACCTGGGCGTCGGTCAGGCTGATGCGGCGTGCCCCTTCCGTCGGCGGCTCCGTCACCCGCACGCGCGGGGGGATATCCTTCACCGGCTTCAGCTTGCCATAGGTCTTTTCGGCCAGCGGCTTCAACTGCGCGGCGGTGATATCGCCGGCCACCACCAGGATGGCATTGTTGGGCGCGTAATGGATCTTGTAGAAATCCAGCGCGTCCTTGGTGGTCAGCCCCTGGATCTCATGCATCCAGCCGATGATCGGCGTGCCATAGGGGTGATGCACGAACAGCAGCGGTGCCAACTGTTCATACAGGCGGGCCGACGGGTTGTTATCCGTCCGCTGGCGCCGTTCCTCCTTGATGACGTCGCGTTCCGGCAGGGTGATGGCGTCGGTCAGTTTCAGGCCGGTCATGCGATCGGCCTCCATCGACATCACCAGCTCCAGCCGGTCCCGCGCGATATTCTCGAAATAGGCCGTATAGTCGGTGGAGGTGAAGGCATTGTCCCGCCCGCCATTGCGGGCCACCGTGCGGGAGAATTCCCCCGGCTTCAGCTTGGACGTGCCCTTGAACATCAGATGTTCAAGATAATGCGCAATGCCGGATTTGCCGGCATGTTCATCGGCCGACCCGACCTTGTACCACACCATATGGTTGACCACGGGCGCGCGCGGGTTGTTGATGACAACCACCTGCATCCCATTGGACAGGGTGAAGGTTTCCGGGTCAAAGACGCGGGCGATGGCAGGGGCGGCGATACCGGCCGACAGCAGGCAGAGCGCTGCACCGGTGGCCAGCGCCCGCAAGCGCCGCCCGGCCCCGCGCCGGGCCGGGGTGACGGGATGGGTTCTCACTATACTGCAACCTCCCAGCAACGGTCATGACCGGGTAAATGCCCCGGCCACGAATGGCAGCAGTGTGCCGCCGGCAAAGCGACCCGCCAAGCGATTCCACGCTTAACGCGCATTAAATCCCGTTCACACAAGCAAAAAGCCGCCGGGCGGGCCGGCGGCTTTTCACTTTTACAGACGCCCTTAAGCGCAGGGCCGCAGCGGACCTTACTTTGCCGTGCTTTCCTTGCGGGTGATCGTCGGCTCCTTGCCGGGCTGCACGATCTCCGGATTCGGGGCGCCATCCTTCCAGAACAGCAGCCGGTCAATCAGGCTCTTATCTGCCACCACGACGCCCGGATTCTCCCGGTCGACAATGGCGCGGATATCGCGGTTGGCCTGATCGGCACCGGCCAGCGTCAGCAGGGCGCCTTCGCCCTTGCTCTGCGCCGGATTGGTGCGCGGATCGACCAAGGCACCCGTGCCGGCGCTGCTGGCGCCGAACATGGAAGACTGGGCGCGGGTATCACGCTCCAGTTCCTGCGGGCGCGGGCTGCCCGGCTGCGGCGGACGCAGGTTGAAATCGGGCGGCACCTCCAGCGGGGCCCGCGACACCACCTGGAACTCATCCGGCGCACCGCGATTGCCGAGGAGGCCGCAACCGGAGAGCGACCCTGCAACGGCGATCAGCGCCAGGGCCGGGACGGCGTTACGCATCTGCTTGTACACACCCATGGTCCGATCCGTACCTTTTCAAAGCGCAAGTAACGTAGATTAACGCGACTGCGACGGCGACAACAGGCCGTCGAGCAACAGCAGACCCACGCCGACAACGATGCAGGCATCCGCAACATTGAATGCGGGCCAGTGCCAGCCCGCGACGTGAAAGTCAAGGAAATCGGCAACCGCCCCGAAACGCAGCCGGTCGATCACGTTCCCCATGGCACCACCAACCACCATGCCAACCGCCAGGGCGGCCAGCCGGGTGGCCCCCCGCCAGACCCAGGCAATCAGCAAACCGCTGATCAGCAGGGACACGGCGATCAGCACATAGGGCATCAGGTCCGCCCCGCTGGCAAACAGGCCGAAGCTGACGCCGAAATTCCATACCATGACGAGGTTGAAGAAAGAGGTCAGCTCGATAAACTGCGAATTGACAGCACATGCAGGCCCTGTCGGGCCCGACAGGCACGGTAGCACACTGGACAGCACCCATTGCTTGGACACCTGATCCAGGATGAAGGCAACCAAGGCCACCATCCCGATCACCCGCATCATCCGCGCCCGTGGCAGAACCGCCGCCGCCCCATCAACCGCCATCAACCCACTCCCAACCGGCCTGCATGACCGGCCTTCTATGCCTTAAACACGGCGGAAAGGCGGCAACCTGCCGCACAGCCCGACGAAATTCCGCCGGATGGTAGCAGCGGGGGCCACGGCGTCAACAATTCTGCGGCCCAAAGACAAAAGCAGTCGATGAAGGACCGGCAGACCTGTTGCTGCCGGCTCGCCGTTGGTTCGAATTTCGACGGTACAGAAGTTGCTTGTCTTCCGACATAAAATATCTCAGGCGGGAGAACGTGCTCCATGAACATCAACTCTATGTTCTCGCCCTCAGCAATCCTTTCGCGGTTGCAGGTAAAGTCCCCTGTCAGCAACAGCAGCACCCCGACGCCGACCACCGGCAAAGAAACTGCAGCGGCTGATCCGGCCAACCAGCAGCGGGAGGAAATGGCGTCCCTGAAGAAGGACCGGGCAGCCTATGACGCGCAACGAAACAATGAAATCCGCAAGCGACAACAAGAGTTTGAGCAGACGCATGGCCGTCCTTACGGCCAGGAGGGCGATCCACCCTTGGCTTTCCAGATGGCGCTGCCGGCCAACGAACGCGGCTACATGCCCTTCGTCAGCGCCGACCAGCAAAAGACGATTGATAATATTACCGATAAATACCGACAGCAGGCAAATCCTGCCGCCATGTGGGCAGAACTTACCGCCATGGGCCTGCACCCCGATCAACTGGCAAAATCGGCAAAATATTTCACCACCCTCGATGGAAACATGGCGACACGGGAGGAGGCGACGAAGGGCGTCAACATCAAGGTATGATGCTGTGGCGGAAAGTTCCCTTTCTGCCCGCTCGCCCGCCTTCAAGCCGCCGCGCCGCGACGTGCCGGCAGCGTCATGGCAATAACCCCTGCCAGCACACAGGCCAATCCCGCCCAGGCGGTGGAAGCCAGGGTTTCGCCCAGCAGCAGCACGCCGATCGCCGCCCCGATGGGCGACCATATGGCGGGTCGGCTCGCCGTCGCCATCACCGACCAGCTTCAAGCCGATGGCCATATCATCCTGGATGATGGGGCGGGTCAGATCACCCGCTCGGGCCGATATCTGTTCGATGCTTTAGGAATTGGGCAGACGACGATGCCGGGCAAGCGCCCATTATGCCGAACCTGCCTGGATTGGAGCGAACGAGGCCCGTATCTGGCCGGGCGATTGGGTGCCATCCTGTTAAGCCGGCTGCTGGAGATGCAGTGGCTGACCAAGGCCCAAGCGGGACGTGCCCTGCTGATCACAAGCCTTGGTGAAAAGGCGCTGATCGAACATTTCAGGCTCCCGGTCGATTGGCGACAGGCCGAGGTGCACCCGTGCACGTCAAGCAGTACCAGAAGCGGGTTTGATATTCCCGACGTCGGAAATCAAATCCCTGCCCCCCGAGGGAGGCAGGGATCATAAATCCTGTTTTAGCGCGTGCTGGTCGCTGTGGAAGTTGAGGTCGAGGTCGATGTTGAGGTGTTGACCGGTGCGCCGGCCTCGTCATCGCCACCGCCCAGCGTAGCGGCAAGAACACCAACAGCGGCCACGCCAGCCACACCAAGGGCGGGATAAAGCCGGCCGGCCGAGAAAACGGAGGCGCGGTTGCCGGCAGCGCTGCCGGAAGCCTTATGTTCCTTCTTCCCCGCCTGGGCGACCTGCATGTCCGGCGACGCCTGGGAGGTAGGGGTGGACTCAGCGGCGGACTGCGCAAAAGCGGCCGAGGGAACGGCGACCAACGCGGCAGACAGAATCACAAGACGGGTAAAGCGGGTCATCATCACGTTTCCACAGTAAGCACGGTCGCCCCAATGGCGCACAAGCTACCGCTCGGCGCAAGGAAGGGAAAGCGTAAAAGCAAAGGGAGAGGGGTAGTCGTAACGGAGAAGCCCCGGCAAGGGGCCGGGGCTTCCGATATCAGAGACGGTAACGCGGCTGCCGGTCAGGCCGGGCTGGCCGTTAACCGCGTGCAGACATTGGCGATCAGAATCTGACGGGCGCGTTCCACAATCTCATCCATGCTGGGGGTACGGACGAACATATTGGAAGCACGCTGGCGCATTTCCTCCGTCGTCGGGATGTGCGGCAGATGAATGTTGGCGACCAATGCCTCCACCCGGGTCTTCGCATTCTCCGACGCCTGGCGCATCTTTTCTTCAATTTCCGCCAGGGTGGGGGTATGGGCCAGGGCGTCGCGCACCTGGGCGGTCAGCTTCTCGATCTGGAAGCTGGCGGCCAGTTGGGCAGCCGCCGTTTCGATCACCTTGGTGCCCAGACGCTGTTCGTTGCGCACCACCGACGCCGGCGGCTCGTGCACATCCCAGACCAGGCGCAGGCCCTGCATGATCTTGATGATATAGTAGGAGGTATCCACCTCCCACCAGCGGAAGCCCTGGCGGGCGGCCGACTGATAGGCATGGTGGTTATTGTGCCAGCCCTCCCCCATGGTGGCGATGGCCAGCGCCCAGTTATTACGGCTGTCATCGCCAGTCAGGTAGCGGCGGCGGCCGACCACATGGGCCAGGGAGTTGATGCAGAAAGTGGCGTGATACAGCGCCACCGTGCTCCAGAAGAAGCCGACGATCAGGCCCGACCAGCCGAACAAGGCCCAGGTGGCAAAGCCCATCACGATGGCCGGCACATAATAATGCCGATCCAGCCAGACCAGTTCCGGATATTTGGTCAGGTCGCCGATGGTGCGGTAATCGGCCGTGTCATGCTTGGGCGTGAAGATCCAGCCCAGATGCGCATAGAAAAAGCCCTTATGCTTGGGCGAATGCACATCCATCGGCGTATCGGAATATTTGTGATGATGCCGATGCTTGGCCGCCCACCAGAGCGCCCCGCGCTGGGCGGAGGCTTGCGCCAGGAAGGCCAGCAGGAACTGCATGACCCGGCTGGTCTTGTAGGCGCGGTGGGAGAAATAGCGGTGATAGCCGCCGGTGATGCCGAACATGCGGGCACCGTAAAGCACCAGGGCCAGCACCACATCCTGCCAATGCACGCCCGTCCAGATCGCGCCCAGACAGGCGAGATGGACCAGCAGAAAGGGGATCATGGCGGGGTAGACAATATCGTCCGACTGGGCCGCGGTATCGCCGCGGTCGAGATCGCTGGGGGCAGTCACGTGTGAACCAGGCTCCAAAACAATGGCCATCAGGGCCGGCGGCGCGGCGGCGCCACTTCAGACGAAAGTGATAATAGCATGTCACCCCCGCCATAGGGGGCAACAAAAAACCACCCCTAACCCGATGCGCGGATGGGTCGCGGAGATCGCGGATGAGCGGACCGGCATCAGGCCAGCGGCCCCTCTGATGCTGGCTGATCCCGACCCCCTACCCGCCCTTCACGCGGTTTGGGTGACGGGCGCGTGGCCACAAAGGTGCCCGTACAGCACAGGATCAATCCAACCACGATGGGGGCAGCCGGGTGGGGGGCGGTCAGATAGACGATCAGCCAGGAAAGCGCCATCACGGCAACAGCGGCGATCTTGGCGCGGGTGGGAATAGCCCCCTGCTCCCGCCAGTCGCGCAGCGCCGGGCCGAAACGTGGATGTTCCAGAAGCTTCTGCGCCTTCTCCGGGTGGGAACGGAAATAGGCCCAAAGAGCAACCAGCAGAAAGGGCGTGGTGGGCAGCAAGGGCAGCACAGCCCCGGCCATACCCAGCCCGACGCAGATATAGGCCAAAGCCAGATAGAACAGCCGCCAGCGGGGACGTTGGGGGGGCTCGGTCATTCTGCCGCCTGCTTCCAATCGCAAATCACTCGCAACGAATGTGGCGCTTCGGAATGGCTGTGACAAGGCAACAAAATCTATCTGGAAGGATCAGTCCTGAAAAAAAGATGGGCGGCCAGGGTTGCCCCTGGACCGCCCACAAGGTCGATCGCCGCGAAATGACCGGAGAAACGGCGATCGTGAGGACTGAAAACGGGTAAAGCAGATCAGGCCGGGCGCTTCAGCGAAGCCGCCTCGCGCGCCAGGGCCTCGATCCCTGCCCAATCGCCGGCGGCGACCAGCTTGGCGGGCGTGACCCAGGAACCGCCGACGCACATCACGTTCGGCAGGGCCAGGAAATCCTTGGCATTGGTGGCATTCACCCCGCCCGTCGGGCAGAAACGGATCTGCGACAGGGGCGAACCAATCGCCTTCAGCATGTCGATCCCGCCCACCACCGTGGCCGGGAAAAGCTTCTGATGGCGGATGCCACGGGCCAGCAGGGCCATCATTTCCGACGGGGTGGCGACGCCGGGCAGATAGGGGATGCCGCTATCCTGCACCGCCGTCACCAGCTCCGGATAGGTGCCGGGGCTGACGATGAACTTGGCGCCGGCCTTGGCCACGGCATCCACCTGCGAGGGCTGCACCACCGTGCCGGCACCGACCACCGCACCCGGCACTTCCGCCATGGCCGCCAGCGCATCCAGCGCGACGGGGGAACGCAGGGTGACTTCCAGCACCGGCAACCCGCCGGCCACCAGCGCCTTGGCCAGCGGCACAGCATCTTCCAGCCGGTCGATGATGATGACCGGAACGACAGGGGCAAGGCTGCAGATATGGGCGATATCGGTGGTCATTGAGGCTTTATCCAACTGCGTAGAGGTTATACCGGGTTGGCGGTGAAGCAACTGCCGCCCTGCTCCGCCCCCGTGGCCACACCACGGAAGGCACCGAACAGATTGCGGCCCATGCCCCATTCATTGCCCGACAGGTCGGGCACCACCACATCGCGGGCGGCGAATTCGGCGGCATCCACCAGCACGTCCAGCGTGCCGGCTTCGGCATCCAGGCGGATGATGTCCCCATCCCGCACCCGGGCCAGCGGCCCGCCGGCCAGACATTCCGGGGTGACGTGGATGGCCGCCGGCACCTTGCCGGAAGCACCGGACATGCGGCCATCGGTGACCAGCGCCACCTTGAAACCCTTGTCCTGCATGATGCCCAGCGAGGGGGTCAGCTTGTGCAGTTCCGGCATCCCGTTGGCGCGCGGCCCCTGATAGCGGACCACCACCACCACGTCGCCGGTCAGCTTGCCAGCCTTGAAGGCGGCCAGCATGTCATCCTGGCCATCGAACACCAGGGCCGGCGCCTCAACGATGCGATGTTCCGGCTTCACCGCCGAAACCTTGATGACGCAACGGCCGAGGTTGCCGGTCAGCAGGCGGATGCCACCCGTGGCATCAAAGGCATCGGCCACCGGCCGCAGCACCTTGGTATCGGCGGAAACCTTGATGCCCGGGCGCCACGTGGCCGCCCCGTAATTATCCAGGAACGCCTCCTGGCGATAGGCATCCAGGCCGCCCTCACCCGCCACGGTCTTCACATCACCATGCAGCAGGCCATTATCCAGCAGTTCGGAGATGACGAACTGCATCCCGCCCGCCGCGTGGAAATGGTTCACATCGGCAACGCCATTGGGATAGACGCGGGACAGCAGCGGCACGACCGCCGACAGGTCATTGAAATCCTGCCAGTCGATGGTGATGCCGGCAGCGGCGGCCATCGCCACCAGATGGATGGTGTGGTTGGTGGAACCACCCGTGGCCATCAGGCCGATCATGGCATTGACGATGGCCTTCTCATCAATGATGTCGGCCAGCGGCGTGTAATCAGCCCCCAGCGCCGTGATCTTGGCCACGCGTTCAGCCGCGGCGATGGTCAGCGCATCGCGCAAGGGCGTGTTGGGGTGGATGAAGCTGGAGCCGGGCAGATGCAGCCCCATGATCTCCATCATCATCTGGTTGGAATTGGCCGTGCCATAGAAGGTGCAGGTGCCCGGCCCGTGATAGCTCTGCGACTCCGCCTCCAGCAGCGCGTCGCGGCCGACCTTGCCCTCAGCGTACAACTGGCGAACCTTGGCCTTTTCCGGGTTGGACAGGCCGGACGTCATCGGCCCGGCCGGCACGAACAAAGCCGGCAGATGGCCAAAGGCCAGCGCGCCGATGAACAGGCCCGGCACGATCTTGTCGCAGACACCCAGATACAGCGCGCCGTCGAACATATTGTGCGACAGGGCGATGGCCGTCGACATAGCGATGACATCGCGGGAGAACAGGGACAGTTCCATCCCGGCCTGACCCTGGGTCACGCCATCGCACATGGCCGGCACGCCACCGGCGAACTGGGCCACCGCGCCAGCCTTGCGCACCGCCTCCTTGATCAGGGCCGGATAGCGTTCCAGCGGCTGATGCGCCGACAGCATGTCATTATAGGCCGAGACGATGGCCAGATTAGGCTCTGCCCCGGATTTCAGCTTGGCCTTGTCGTCGGCGGCGCAGGCAGCGAAACCATGCGCCAGATTACCGCAAGCCAGCGTGCCGCGGCGCGGCCCCTGCTGCTGGGCAGCGCGCACCTGCGCCAGATAGGTGGCGCGGCCGGCAGCACTGCGCTCGACGATACGGTCGGTGACGCGGCGGATGGCATCAATGGTCATGACGGAACTCTCCCCACCCCGGGGACATGGTCAGGTCAGGCAACCCCGCGGGGGTTCAGGGCGCCCACCAGATGGAAACCGGCACCAGATCCTGGTGCAGCACGGAACGCACGGGCAGCGCCTCCACCGGACCCGGCTCCAGCGCCTGATCCAGCACGCGGCGCTTGGCATCGCCGGTGATCAGCAGGGCGATGGCGCGGCTGTCCAGCAAGGCCGGGCGGGTCAGCGTGATGCGGGCGGGGCCGGGAATGGTCGGCACCACGCCA
>CALRQC020000026.1:0-89083 GCA_943370215.1 Azospirillum sp. RU38E | reverse complement strand
CTGGCATAGCGGATATCCCCGCCCGCCGTCCGCGTCACCGCAGCCGCATCCATGCGGATGCCGCCATCGGCGGACAGGTCCACCGTGCCAGCCCCGGCAACCGACAGCACACCCGCCGCCGACTGGCGTACCAGACCACCGGCGTGCAGGCTCAACGAACCGCCCGACAGGGTGACGCCGCTGTTCAGCACCAGATCGCCCGACCGGGCATCCAGCAGAACCGAACCGGTATCCGCCACCACGCCCACGCCATCGCCATCCGCCCCATCGGCCACGGTCAGCGAACCGCCGGCCTGGATACGGATGTCACCGCCCGACATGGCCACCAGATCGCTGATCGCCGCATCACTCAGGCTGGTCTTGCCGCCATCCAGACCGATCCGGTCCACCGTCACGCCCACCGTTCCGGTGGCAAGATCGCCGGTTTCGAACAGAACCATACCGCCCGAACCCACCTGCGCCGCCAGCGTCGCCACCGACAGGTCGATGGCATCGCCCGCACCGGCACCGTTCCCGGCCACCAGCCGCAACCCGGACGCCGTCACATTGACCGCCGTGCCATTGCCGTCCAGCACCGAACCACCGGCCAGCAGGCTGACCGTGCCCGCCACCTGCGAACCAGTTCCCACCAGACCCAGGGTGATGGAACCACCCGCCGCATAGCGCAGCGCCGTCCCGTCAGCCAGGCTTTCCGCCCCGGCTTCCATCACGATGTCGCTACCGGCCGACACATCCAGCGTGCCGCCGCCCGTCACCGCAATATCACCCGTCGCCGTCTGCCGCACCGCTGCACTTGCCGACAGGCTGAGGCTGCCGCCACCCGTCACCGACAGGGCAGAGGTGACGCGGACATCCCCAGCCAGTGCCGACAGCAGCAGGTTGGCACCGCCGGCAGCCTGGATGCCACCATCGATCACCAGATCGCCCTGTTCCACCGCCAGCACCAGCGGGCCACCCTTGGTCACCAGACCGCTGGCCGTGCCAGTGCCCTGCACCACCACGCCATCGCGGCCGGTGCGCCGAACCCCCGTATCCAGCCGGGTCAGCGTCACCGCCCCCGTGCTGCGCAGGAATGCGCCACCCGTACCCGACGAAACGGCCAGGGCGCCCACCGTCATTTCCAGCGCGTCCGACGCGCTGCCAATCTGGGTGGCCGACAAGACCGCCGAACCGGCAACAAGGTCAACCGCCGTATCGCCATCCAGGATGCTGCCCGCCGCCGTCACCAAAATGCGACCCGCCGACCCGCTATCCAGCGTGCCAAGCTGCACATTACCCGTCCGCGCCGTCAGCGCGACAGTGCCGCCGCCCGTCCGCAGCACCGTTCCACCAGACAGCAGCACGGAGCCACCTTCCGCCGTCACCGTGCCCGAACCCGACAGCGTGACGTCGCCTGCATCCGCAAACACAACGTCGCCACCCGCAACAAGCGTCACTACGCCACTGCCCGCCAGGATGGCATTATCAACCCGGACAGTGCCCGCTACCGATTCCAGCCGGATATTGCCCGCATCGGTCACGGTGACCGCCTGGCTGTCGCCATCAGCACCATCCGCCAGAACCAGATCATTCTGGGCCACCAGCACGACGCTGCCGCCAGCCGTCGCCATCACATCGGAGATGGCGGCATCGCCCACCGGTGTGCTGCCGAACGTCGCCATGACCCGGTTGACGCTAACGGAAACCGTTCCCAGCGTCAGATCGGTGGCGTCCTGGATGAACAGGCCACCAGACCCGACAGCGGCCGCCAGCGTGCCGATCCGGGTTTCCAGCAGGTCAGCGCCGGTGCCGGCACCCGTGGCGCTGATCCGCACGGCGGCAGCCCGCAGGTTTTCATAATCACCATTGCCATCGGTGATGCTGCCACCTGCCGACAGGCCGATGGTGCCGGCCGTTTCCGAGCCTGTATCCAACAGACCCACGGTGATGTTGCCACCCGCCACGTAACGGATATTGCCACCATCGGTGCGCGTCTGCGCGCCCATGCCCTGCACCCCGTCGGCCATGACGATATCGGCTGCAGCCTGGACATCCACCGTCCCCTTGCCGGTGACGGTGATGTCTCCGGCAGCAGCCTGGCGCACGCTGCCCTGGCTGGCGATCAGGCTCAAATCCCCACCGGACAGGGTGACGCCGCTGGACAGCACCAGATCATCAGCCCCGGCAACCAGCAGAACCGACCCCTGACCGCCCATGCGGATACCTTGGCGGTCACCATCGGCCCCATCGGTGACGGTGATGCCGCCACCGGCCTGAATGACCACCCAACCATGCCCGGTGGTCACCTCCACATCGCTGCGCGTCTGATCGCTGACATTACGGGTGGTGCCGTCCACCGCCACACGATCCACATCCACCGTCACCGCGCCAATGGTCAAGGCGTCGGTTTCAGCGATGAAAATGGCACCTTCAACGGCATTGGCCGCCAGCGTGCCGGCACTGGTCTCAATATGGTTGTTGTAGCTACCAATCCGGCCCTGAGCCACCAGGCTGACATTGCCGGCCGCCAGATTGACACCCTTATCCCCCGGCGCACCGGCATCCAGAATATCACCCGTGCGGGCGATGATACCAATCTCCCCGCTGCCGGCTTCCAGCGCGCCCAGCGTGACCGTGGCGCCGGCATCCACCAGGATGCGGCCGTCGCTGGCCCGCACAGAGGCGGTATCCGCCATGGTGATGTTGCCGGCTGCCTGCATGTCGATGCTGCTGCCGGTGGCATTGGTCACCACCTGGGCACCATTGACCAGAACAATGTCGTCATCGCTCAACAGGCTCGTATGGCCCTGGCTGCTGGTGACGGAAGCATCGATCGTCACGGTGGCATCCGTGGCTTCCGCCTTCTCCCGCGCTTCCAGGCGGACATTGCCGACCGCCCCGCGGGTGATGACGTCACCAACGACCGATAGGGCGCCGTCCTGGGTGCGGATCACCACATTGCCACCGGCCCCGGCCATGACCACGCCGTCGGATTCAATGATCAGCCCATCCACTTCCTGGACATAGAGGCCGCCATCGGTGCTGACCTTGGCCGCCAGACGGTCAATCTGGGTGTCGATATCCTCCGTCGGCGTGCCAATGCCGCGCCCGGCGGTCAGTACCGCCAGATCGGTGCCTCCCCGCAGGTTCGGGGCTTCACCGGTCAGATTGTCCAGGATCGACCCGTCGGTGGCAGTGATCCGGGTTTCCCCATCCGCTTCCACCACGGTCAGCAACACATTGCGGGATGCGGTCAGGGTAACGGCACCATCATCACGCACCGGATCAACCGACCGGATGATCGCATTGCCGGTCATGGTGATATCCCCGGCCGTCGCCTTCACCGTCACCAGGCCACCTTCACTGGAAACCCGGCCCGTTACGTCAATCGCCGCCGCCGTGGCGGTAATGGCGGATTGTTCTGTCGTCCAGACCCGGTCATTGATGGTGATCTTGTTGGCAGCGGTCAGCTTGATGGTGCCGGTGGTGGAACGGATACCACCATCCACCAGCAAGTCCTTGCGCTTGGAATTGATGGTGATATCGCCCGCGCCATTGGCGCGCACGGTGGCCTCATCCCCACGGGACAGCACATGGATGGTGCCATTTTCCGCCGTCAGGTTGATATTGCCGGCCGCTGCCTCGGCCAGTTGGCCCAGGTTGACCACGGCCACATCACCACCGGCCGCCAACTGGTTCAGGGTGATATTCCCCTCACCCATCCCGGTGACATCAATATTGTCAACCGCCAGGAAACCGAGATTGACACCATCGGTTGCCCGCACCTCCAGGTCATGGGCCTCAATCGCCTCGCTATTACGGGCATCGACACCGCTATCCTGCTGGCGAACGGCACCCGCCACCGAATAGAGCCACAGGCGGTGGGTTTCATCGCCATAGCCGCCCACCACCACATTGTTCTTAATGGTGATGTTGCGATAGGCCTGCAGGCTGAGATTATCGTCGGTCTTCAACACAAAGCCGCTATCGGCCAGGTCCGCAACCTCGATATTCTGCCCCCGGATCACCGTGACATCGTGGAAGGTGGCCCCCCCGCCATCCACCGCACCGATACGGACATTGCCGCTGGCCAGCAAGGGCTGGATATTGTCGCCATAGCCGATGGTCAGCCGCGAGAAGCCATCCGCCAGCGCCCGCATATCGTCGGAGCTGAGGTTCAGCGTATTCTCCGCCGTGCTGTCATCCAGACGCCCGATCTCCACATTGTTGGACAAGGTGGCAGTGCGCAGGGTGATGCTGCCGGCACCGCTGGTGCGGACGGAGCCGACACCGCCATTAAAGTCGATCTCGTTCGCCGCGATCAGGATATCGCCGCCGACGGTCAGCCCCCGTGCGAAGGTCACCGAGGTGGCACCCTGGATCGTCAGCTTGCCCGTCACCGTCACCGCGTCGGAGAAGACGACGTTGCCGGTTGCATTGATGGTCAGGTCGCCCACCACGGTGACAGCCCGCTGGAAGCTGACATCGTCAGCCCGCGTAACGGTCAGGCCGCTTACCAGATTGGCATTGTCACCAACCGTGGAACCAATGGTGATGTCACCAGCGGCCCCGGCGGTCAGCGTCAGATAATCGCCCCCGTCGGTGCCATTGCCCCGCAGCACATAGTTGCCCGTGGAGCCGATGGTGATGTTGCCCCCGGCGCTGATGGTGCGGTTGCCAGTGACTGCGATGGAGTCCTGAATCTCGACATTGGCATCCTGGTTGATGTTGGCATCCAGATGCACGGTATGGCCGGACCCGAAGATCTGCAGGGAGGATTTCGTGCCGATCAGATCGGCATCGATATGGACTTCCCCGCCATTCTGCGGCGTCTTCAACACCAGATCAGAGGTGAAGGTGACGCGGTCGCCCGTCACGCCGGCATCCCCGATCAGGATGGTATGCGCCCCCTGGTCACTGCCGAAAATGATGTGCTTGAAGCCAGCCCCGATCTTGCCGATTTCCGTATTATCCACCTGCAGGGAGGAGCCAGGCACCGTCGTGATGTTGCCGATGACGATGGTGCGATCGGTCTGACGCGGGCGGATCACCAGATCGGCGCCGACGCTGCGCAGGCTGTCCTGGATGTTGAAATCATCGCCCTGCAGAACGATGTTCTGCCCCGCGCCATCGATGGCCTTGTCCACCGTGATGGTGCCGCCGCCCAGCGCGCTGACATTGGTGGCGCCAGCGCGGGAGCCGTTGGCCCCGTTGCCGCCCACCGACGTGCCGGACAGGGTGAGAACCTTCACCACATCGCGGTCGGCCGACTGGGCCGACACGCTGCGCGCATCCACCACCAGGGACAGCGGGCTGAAGCTGAAGCCTTCAACCGCAGCACCAATGGCCGATTTCGCCTTCAAGGTCAGCGCCCCGCCCGTAGTGCGGACATAGGGGGCAGTCGCTTCACGCAGAACGGTGCCGTTCAGGCTGGTATCGGCGTTGCGCGCGATGGTGATACGGCCGGTGACCACATCCACATCGAACGTGCCATTCGCCAGGTTGCTTTCGATCAGGGAATCGAAAACACCAGCGCTGCTCCGCCAGCCGGCGGCAGCCTGATCCACCAGGATGGAACCGGCATCAGCGACCAACGCGATATTGCCCGCACCAGCAACGCGGATGCTGTCCTTCAGGGTGATGTTGTTGGACTGCGCGGTCAGGTTGACTGCCCCACCCGCCGTGGTGATGGCACCAGCCACCAGGATACCGCCGTTGGTGGCAGAACCTGCCGTCAAGGTCAGTGCACCGGTCTGGGTGCTGACCGCACCGGAGATGGCGATACGCCCCGCCAGCGTGGTCAGCGTCACAGCACCATTGCTACCCTGGGTCAGTTGTTCAATCTCAACGCCATCAACCTCTTCCAGCGCGATGACGCCCGTGCCGCTATTGCTGACGCGCAGCTTGCCGGCATTGATTTCCAGCGTGCCGGTGGTGCCGATACCATCGACGGCGCTGATGGTCACCAGCGCGTTGCCGGCATCGATATCGGGCGGGCTGTCACCCGCATCCAGCACGGCACCACCGGTGCTGCGCACCTCCACCTCCCCGGTGGTGGTGCTGCGCAGCTTGCCGATCCTGACATTGCCGCCGCCCACCACGTCGATTTCACCGCTGCCGGCATCGACATAGGTTTCATGGGTCAGCGACACGGTGCCGGTGGCGGTCAGGTTGACGGCACCGCCGCCCGTGCTGATATCACCCTGGGCAGAAAGGGACAGGTTGCCGCCGGCGATCAGGCTGACATTGCCGCCAACCGTGCTGACGGTCTGGTTCAGCGACAGGTTGCCGCTGCTGCCGGAGCGCAGATTGATGGCGGCCCCCGCCGTGGTGCTGAGCGCACCGTTGACGGTCAGGTTACCGCTGGTGGTGCGGACATCGATGGCAGCGCCGGCCGCCTTCTGGGTGATGTTGTCGATCACCACGCCGTCGCTTTCCACCACATTGATGGCACCGTTGGCGGTGATGGACAGGCTGTCCGCCTCCAGCGTGGCGCGCACCCCGCCGGCTGAATCCAGCACCACCAAACCGGCCCCCGGCAGCGCGGTGATGACGATATCGCCGCTGCTGGTGGTGATGCGCACGGTGCCGGCATTGCCGATGATATTATTGATAGTGACGGTACCCGACGCGGCGATGGTGACATCGCCGCCGCTCAGGTTCAGCCGATCGACCACCAGATCACCGGTCTGGAAAACCGTCAGGTTGGCCCCGTTATTCACCGTGGCGTTCAGGTTATGCACCGCCGTGGTCATGGTCAGATTACCACCGGCGGTCACCGTCAGGTCACTGGCCGTGACCTTGCCGCCCAGGGTCAGATCATGGGTGGCGTTGAGCGTGATGTCGCCACTGCCGACATCAAGCGGCACCACCACCACCAGATCATCGGTGGCGGTCAGGGTCAGATCGTCGCCATCATGGGTCTTCAGATCGATGATGGTCAGGCTGCCGCCGTCATTGGCGGTCAGGGTCAGCGGGCCCGGCGCGCGGTCCGGCATCACCAGGCGCACGTCACCGCTGCTGGGAATGCTGGGCGTGCTGGTCACTGTGGTTGCACCCGTCACCAGACCGCCGGTGGCGGCGGTGTACAGGATCTCCAGTTCCGACCCGGTGCCAAAGCCGTTGGTGGTGGTGGCCAGCACCGGGGGTGCCGTGGTGGTGCCCAGGATGGTGACAGTACGGCCCGCCACATCGACAGCGTTATTGTCGTAATCCGCCATCTCGGCGATGGTGCCGGCCGCATCCAGCGTGACGCTGGCGTGCTGCTTCTCCGCACCGGCTGCCTCCCCAGCTTCCACCCGGTCGACATTCATGTCACCGGTGGTGCGCAGGGTGATGTTGTTGGCTGCCGCGTCCACCACGGTCCAGACATTGTGCACATTCAGCGTGCCACCGGCCATGATGGAGATGCCACCATCATTGGCCTTCACCGTGCGCAGATCGATAGCATCGGATTCATTGACGGTGATTGCCCCGGTACCGGTGGAGACCGCCCACAATTCCCCGACCAGCGTATTCAGGCCGATGGCCCCGCGCGCCTGCGCATCCAGGCCCTTGGCGATGAAGACCGCGCTGGTGGCCGTGCTGATGGCATCGGCACGCAGGGTGATCCTGCCATCACTGGTGTTGGCAGAGACGATGCCACCCAGCACGGACAGCGTGCCTTCCGTATCCAGGGTGACATTCCGGGCGGGGTCGAACCCTTCCAGACCCCCGATGAAGCCGGTCAGGGTCAGATTGTCCACGGTATCGACAAAAATATCCCGCTTGGCCCGCAGTTCGAAATTGGTGGCGTCGATGCCGGTGACCTGCAGGTTGATGAAGCCCGTTTCCTGCGATGTCAGGTTCAGCGCCCCTACACCGGCCGCGTTGGTATCCACCGCGCGGGAAATGGCCTGATCCCCCGCCGCACGGATGATCAGCTTGTCGATAGTCCCGCCACCGATGGCGCGGATATCCCCCTTGACGAAGACATTGGTGCCGGAAGCCAGTTCCAGCCGGTTACGGGCCGTCAACACCCCATCGAACGTCAGGATACGACCGGTATCCAGAATGATGTTGTTGGAGGTGATGGTGGCCGGCAGATCGAAATCGAAATAGGAACCGGCACGGTAGCTGACCGTCTCCGGCGCTTCAAAGAAGCGGTAGAGCTGCAAAACCTTGCCGGCGTTGAAGCTGACAGCACTGGTATATGACAGGGCCTCACCGCTGGTCGGGCGCAGTACCTGGACATTGCCGTCGCTGCTGGTCAGGCTGATCTTATCGCCGGTGATGGCAGGCGCCGTTGCGGTGGTGGAACCGACCATCAGGGCATTGGCTGCGGTGATCGAAACACTATAGCCACCGGTCAGCGCGGTGGAGACGGATTCCACCTTCAGACCCGGTGTGCGTTCCCCAACCCCGTCCACATCGGACAGGATGATATCGCCGCTGGTGGTGCGGACGCTGGCCAGCGTATTGACCGCCAGTTCCAGACCGCTGATGCCGGTTGCGGCCGAGAGGGTCAGCCGGTCCGCCACCAGATCCACATCGGCATCCGTGAACGTCTCCGTGATGGAGCCGGTCACGGAGGTCAGCGTCACATCGCCCAGCGAGGTGACGCCATTATCCGCCCCGCCGCCTGCCGTCGGGACATCACCCGCCGTTTTGGCGTAAACGCCGGCAACGATGCTGCGCACGCCGATATCGCCCTGCGCCGTCACCGTGACGTCATTGGCATCGGCATTGGTACGCAGCCGCACATCCACCAGTTCAACACCGGCACCGGCATTGATGGTCAACGACCCATTCAGGATGCTGGCGTTGTTCACCAGCAGGGCCGTCGCCGCCTGCTGGATGGAGACGTTGGCTGCCGCGTTCGTCGTCACCGACAGGCTGGCCACGTCGGTCTTCACATCGACAGCACCCTGCGTCGTCATGGTCAGGGCGTCGGCCTTGATGGCGTTGGCGCTGTTGGTAATGGAACCCCAGGCATCCAGGCTGACATCACCCTGACCGCCGGCGGAAAGGGTGCCGCCATTGGCGAGGGTGATATCATTATCGGCGTTGCCAACGCGGCGGGTGGTGATGGTGATATCATTGCGGTCGCTGGTGCCCAGCGTGCGCACGGATGCCACGGTGGCGCGCCCATTGATGGTGGCAATGACAGCACCGTCAGCCGCCGTGACCGACCGCAGGGTGACGTCATCAGCCTCGCCGATCACAATGTCACCGGCACTGGTCAGGGTCAGATCCAGATCATCCACCGCCGTGCCCACGGCGATGCCGCGTTCCGCCGTCGCCTGCAAAAGCTTGGCATGGATGACGGCGGCACTATCCGCCTGGCTGGCGGTGATACCGGCCTCGCCGGTCGTGGTGGCCACGAT
Organism: Azospirillum sp. RU38E; assembly: GCA_943370215.1. Taxonomy (GTDB): domain Bacteria; phylum Pseudomonadota; class Alphaproteobacteria; order Azospirillales; family Azospirillaceae; genus Niveispirillum. The sequence continues at coordinate 79,739 of CALRQC020000026.1, read as the reverse complement.
GGTGCCGGACTGGGCGGTCAGTTGCACCGTGTCCTGCGCTGTCAGCGCCGACCCATCCAGGCGGATATTACCGCCATACTGGCCCGTCTGCAGCGTGATGTCGCCGCCGACAGCCGTGGCACGGATATCCGCCGTCACGTCGCCTGTAATACCGCCAAAGCCGCCGGGTGACAGGCTGGCATCGCCGGCAGAGATGGTGACGCTGTTCTGCGCCTCCACCCGGCCGCTCAGGTTGATATCGGCGCCAGCTTTCACCATCACCGTCTGTTGCGTTTCAATCTCCCCACCCAGTACCGCGTTGCCGGTGCTGCTGATGGTGACATTGCCATTGGTCGCCGTGGTGGTGACCAGGGAGGATTCAGCCAGGTCCAGATTGCGGCCGATGGTCAGCGAAACCTGATCCTTGGCGATCAGCTTGGACTGGGATGCCAGGGTATTGGCGGCAGCCCCGTCCGGCACCACGCCCTGCACGCCCAGGTCGCGGCCGGTGGTGACGCTCAGGGAACCGGTTGTCGCCTGCAACATCCCGCTGATGCTGGTGTTGCCGCCAGCTTCGATCGTCACCGTGCCCGCAGTGATGGAATTCGCCCCGAAGGACGCGGATGGACGCAGCCCGCCATCCACCAGATCGCGTTCCGAATAAAGCTGGGTCTGCGGCGACAGCACGGCCTGCTGTTCATATTTGGTCAGGCTGCGCGTCTGTTCCACCGCCACCTGGGTGGTGTTGGTTTCATAGACGGGACGGTAATCGTAGATGGCGGCACTATTGCCGACCATCTGATAGGTCTGCTGGGTACGCTGGACCCTCACATCCTTGGTCGTCGAGGTCCAGTCATAGGTGTAATCGTGCTGGTCCTCGGTGATGTTGACCAGAATCTTGTTCCGGGCAGAAACGTCGAAGAAATGGGAGTCACCGGTTCTGATGCCCAAGAACGTGTCATAATGCACCCAGCCTTCCACCTTATACTGGTCATAGTCGGTGGGCAGGTCGGGGCGGTTATGGAACCGCGGTGAGGTGATCCAGTCATAAAGACTGAAGCCGCTATACTTGGCGTCCTTCAGCCCTTGCAGCCCATCAAACAGGGTCGGGTCGAATTTCGGATAATCCTCGTCATCGATGCCATCGTCGCGGACGCCGCTTTCATTGTCGTCGTCCTGCTCATCCTCAAAAATATGAACCCAGCGGTCCCAATAGGCATAACGACCCACCAGAACATCATTGTGCGTGGTCGCACCCGTCATCACCAGAGAGGCCGTATCGCCGGTCAGCGCGGCGGCATAGGCACGCGGGATCAAAACGGTGTTGGTGTCGCGGCTGGCCGTCGATTGGCCGGCACGCGGATCGGCCATCTGCGTGGTGCCGCTGTCGTTGCGCGCATAGGTCCATTCCGGCGCGCGCTCCAGCGTCACATTCCCGCTGCCCAGCACCGCGTCGGTAGAGACAACCGTGAAGATACGGTTGCCCGTGTCATTCTTATAGCTGGTCTCCCAATAGGCGGCCGTGTTGTCGGTATCCTTCACCTCAATCCGGTCACCCCACTTGCTGCCGACATTGGCGGTGCTGGTGGCACCTGTATAGGCATTGGTGGTCGTGTGCGGAGCCGCGCCGTTATTGCTGGTCGCCCCGACCAGGGTGGAGCCCTTCTGCGTGTAATCCAGCGAAGCGGCATCATGGTACTGGGCCACCAGTTCGCCATTGCCGGTCAATGGCAACTGATCGGCCGTGACGAAGCGGCCGCCATTGTTGGAACCGTCCAGCGTGGTATCGCCGGTCAGGTATTTGGTTTCCCCCTGGGTGACCACACGCAGCACATCAGCCTGTGACCCCTGGGGCATCCGGATGAAGCGGTCGCGCCAACCATCCACATCCACGCGGTAGATCACCTGGCTGTTGGACGCCCAATCCGGCGTCCAGGCCCCCGTGGTGGTCACACCGTTGATGGTGCGCGTGGTCTGGGCATTGGCATAGGTGAAGTCGAACAGCGGCATATAGCCCAGTGCTGCCAGCACCACGGCCTGTTGGTCATTGGTCAGTTCGTGGAACTGCTTGTAATTGGCACTGGTGTAATCGCCGGACGGGGCAACGATGGTAAGGCCCAGCTTGGCGGAAATGCCGGCCCAATCGATCTGGTCATTCCGGTAATCCCGTCCTTCGACAAAGTACTCCCGGAAGGTGCCGCCAGCGGCATTGAAATAGCCAACCTGGGTCAGGGTGGCATCCAACGTGTGGAATTCGGTACCCACCTGCACACGTTCGGTGCCCACCTGCTTGGTGACAGCCGTATCCACCCAGGTGATTTCCGACACATTGATGGTGCCGATCGCCACATCGCGGGTGCCGGTCTGAATCTGCACGGTGCGCTGCTTGGTCACCACGACCGGTGTGGAGACGCTGCGCGTCCCCGCGACGCTGGCATCGGCATTAACATTCACATCCCCGCCAGCCCGCAGCGCCACCGTGCCGGGCGTCGACAGCACACCCTGGTTGCGCAGCGTGATGGTGCCACCGGTCAGATTGGCAACGGCAATACCCGCTTCCACGGTGGCCAGCGCCGTGCCTGACAGGTCAACACCCGCCTGGATATCGATCCGGTCTTCCGTCTCGATATTGCCGGTAACGGTGACGCTGTTGGAAGCGCTGAGCAGCGCATCACCGGTCGCCGCATCCAGTTGCACCGTCCCCGCCATCCACAGACGGCCAGCCATCAGATGCACCAGGGCGTTCGCCCGCACCTGACCGGGATTGAGGCCGTCCTTGGCCGCCGCCACCAGCAGCGTATCCGCCGCCTGGATGCGTGTTTCAGACCCGGTTGCCCAAGCACGCACCCGCCCGCCGGCATTGACGGTGACATTGCCGCCATTGACGGTGATGCGGTTGGCCGCGTCGACAGTTCCGTTGATGGTCACGCCGGTGCTGCCGCTGCCGATATCGATCTTGTCGGTCACGGCACGGGTGACATTATCCACCGTGCGGGTGACGCCGACGCGTCCATCGATCTGGATCTTGTCGGCAGACCGCAGGGTGATGCGGCCGGTCGAAGAGGTGGAGATCTGGCCAGCCCCGTCCCAGCCGCTCTGGCTGGTCTGGGTGACACCGCGCACCAGCAGGCCCACCCCGGAGGAGTGGTTGCCACCCACCACGGTCAATTGCTGCTGGGCACTGATCAGACCGCCCAGATACATCAGCCCATTGCTGGTCAGCGACACCTCGCCATCGCCCTTGTCGGCGGCAATCGCGCCGATGATCTGGGCATTGCCGTCGGTCAGCAAAGAGATGTTGGCCGATGCCGTGGCGGTAAAGGCCCCATCCCCGTCGGGCAGCACCCGCACAGCGGACTTCTCCGAGAGGACAAAACCCAGCCCCGCATTATCGGCACCGGAACGGATGGCGATGCTGGAAGAGGAGAGCAGGTTGCCCCCCTGGCTGGTGATCGCCCCCTGGGCGCCCAACCCGTCGCCCCCCAACGCCACATGGCCAGTAGCACTCAGTTTCACGCTGCCATTGCGGCCGGTCCAGGCCTGGGAACCATCGCTGCGCATGGTCTGGCCGGCGGCGACGACACCAACAATGTCGATATTGCCGCCGGTCAGGGTGATGTTGGCATCATCCACACTGGAGAGAACGAAGGCGTTGTAACCCACAACCAGATTGCCGCCGGCCTCGATCTCCAGATCACCCTTGACCGCGATCACCACGGCATTGCCCTGGGCCTGACCGGCCTGCGGGGCGGTATTGCCGATCAGCACATCGCTTTGCGAGGCCAGACGTAGCCGCTGGCCGCTGCCGGTCAGCGCCAGATCGGAATTGGTGATGCGCAGCACCCCGCGCGACGTCAGCGAAAGCGAACCGGCAATGTTGAAGCTGCCAGCCACCGCCATGGTGCCAGAGGTGATGGATACCTCGTAATCCGACGTGCTGGGGGTAAGGCGCGTGCTGGTGATAACGCCATCGATGCTGACAGTTTCACCATCGATACGCAGTTCCGCCCCGGTGATCAGACGACCTGCTTCCTTGGCAATGGTGACATTGCCCGTGGTGCTGGTGATGGACAACAGGCGCAGGGCGGGGTTTGCCACGCCCCCGATGGTGCTGTTGATCAGCACGTCACCGGTCGCTGCCAGTTCGATCCGGCCATCGGCATCCAGGGTCTGGATGCTGGCCGTCGGGCCGGTGGTGATGCTGCGCGCATTCAGGCGCACATCATCCTGGGCGATCAGGCTGCCGGTCAGCGTCAGACCGGCCGTGGCATTGATCTCGATATCCGCATTGCGGCCGCGGGCAATGATGGTACCGGCAATGGTGCTGTCAGCAGCCGGCGCCAGAACGACAGTGCCGGACAGGCTCTCCAGCACACCGGAGGCACCAAGCTGCAGGCTGCCGCCCTTGGCACCATCCGGGGCAAAAGCAAGGGAACGGTACGACAGCACATGGCCATCGACCTTCAGCGTGCCCGTGGCCCCCGCCTGCAGCAGGACCGTGCTGTCCTGGGTTGAAGCATTGATGGCATAGCGGCCATTGGCAGCCACATCAGCCCCCGCAAGCTGGGTCAGACCCAGCAGGGCGGCCTGGGAGGAACCGCCCAGCAGAGAGAAGTCATAGGAACTGGTCAGCAGCAGCCGGCCATCGCGCAGGCGGGCCGTCAATTCCGGCACATCGCTGGCCGTGGCCAGCTTGCTGCCCACGGCCGGGCTGCCGGTATCCGAGGCGGTGACCGTCCACAGCGCCTTGGCGATGGCAGCCTGCACATCGGCCACCAGATCGGCCAAGCCCTTGTTGGTCTTTGTATCGGCCGCAGCCACCAGGATGGCGGCTTCCAGCGTCTGCCCTGCCTTCTGCACACGGACCTTCAGGGTGACATCCTGGGCCAACCGGCCATCGGCGGTGGCAACAAAGCCCATCGCCGCCAGTTCATGCGCCCAACCGGAGGCCATGATGTTGATGGAGCCCGGCGTGGTCAGCGTCACCGCACTGCGGGCCGACCGGGTGGTCAGGGACGCAGAGCCCTGAAGGTCAATGCTGCCCGCCGCCACCAGATCAATGCTGCGGCCGGCAGAGATATCCTGACCAATGGTCAGGCCAGCCTTGCTTTCGATGCGGATGGTGGACTGGCCATCTTCCAGGGTCACGCGGCGGCCCAGCATATTGCCGGCCGCATCGCGCACATCCTGCACATCCCCGCCGGCAACGATCAGGCCCAGCAGCGACGGGTTGACGCCGCTGAGGATATCGATGCTGCCGTCACGGCCGGTAACGATCAGTTCGGCGCCACCCGGCATCTGGATGCCGCCGGTCCCCACCAGTTCGATCCGGTTGTTGGCGCGGACGATACCGCCGACCTCTGTGGTACCGCCCGCCTGCGTGGTGGCCAGACCGCCGAGATACAGCACCCCGCCGGCCTGCAGATGGGCCGTGGCCGGGGTCCGCGACCAGGTGATGGTTTCAGACAGCAGGTTACCCTTGTCATCCAGGTTCTGGCTGACCTCTGCGCCGGCCAGGATGCGGCCCATGATGCGCACATCATCGGCACCCACCACGCGCACGCCCGGCGACTGGGTGGACTTGGCCAACCCGCCGCTGGTCAGGCCCCCGGTGCTGGTGACCAGCACGGACAGGCCGGCATCATCGCTGCCGGCCTTGCCACCGGACAGATTGACGGCGGCAGCCGCCGATACGCCACCGGCGATCATCACCTGCTGGCCGGCATTGATGGTGACGGCGGAATCCGCCCCTGCATAGGTGACACCATTGGTGCCAAGGCGGCCACCGGCAACGATATTGCCGTAAACAGCCACGTCCTTGGACCCGGCGATCAGCACATTGGTGCCGGCCCCGGTGGTGACCAGATTGGAGGTGGCGTCGATATAGACGCTCTGCCCGGCGGCATTGGCCCCGTTCTTATCGATCAGTTCCAGGCCATTGCGGTCGATGCCACCGTAAATGGCGATATTGCCGGCAACATTGGACAGACCTTCCCAGTAAACCCACTTGTGGGATTCCAGGGTCAGGTCCGATCCGGTATTGGCCAGATTGATATTGCCACGGATGATCACATCATCCTTGGACTGCAAGGACAGATCGGCATCGCGCGACAGGGTGGTGATGGTCCCCGTCAGCAGGATGCCATAACCCCGCTGACCGGTCAGCACATGGGCCGTCTGCAGGCGCAGGCTCTCAGCCACGCCGTCGCCATTGGCATCTTCCATGACCGCCATATAGCGATTGCCATCGCCGGCCGTCAGCACCCAGCGCTTGCCAGCTTCCACCGTGCGCACGCTGAGCCCGCTGACCGACTTGCCGGCAGCAGACAACGCGTCGGCAACCGGGGCCGCGACATTCCCCTTATCCAGGGCAGCGGCCGTCGCCGCATCCGGCGCCAGGCTGGTGATGTTCCGGCCCGGCAGGCTGTCGAAATAGCTGGCGAAATCATCGGTGGACTTGCCGGCATCCAGCGTGATGGTGCGGCTGGCCGACAGCGAGCCGCCCAGATACATCTCGTCCCCGGCGACCAGCCGCAAGGTGGCCTGTTCCCCGGTCAGCACCGGCACAGGCGTGCCGCTGGCGGTGTCGAAGGCCGCACCGGCGCTGATGGCGGAACCGGAATTCAGATGCAGCGAGCCGGTGGCTGCCACATAGATGTTGGAGTTGGCCTTGCGGGCCAGCATCTCGCCGCCGGCATCCAGGGTGATGTCACCATCGGCAATGACGCGGATATCCCCGCCGCCAACGATGCTGCCCACCTTCAGATTGCCGGCACTTTGCAGCGCCACCTTGTCACCAATGGCCGACACGGTGCCCGTGGCGGTGACATCGATATCGTCGAACACCTGCAGGGTCAGGCTTTCGATGGTGAAGCGGTTAGCGACAAGCTCACCCTTCTTCAGAGCCACCACCCCGTCATTGGTGTTGTGATCGGCGGTCAGACGCACCCAGCGGCTGGTATCGCTGAATTCCTGCTTGGCCAGATCCACCGTCGCGGCCGGGCCGATATAGCGATAGAGGCCGTATTCCGCAGAACTATACTGCACCCGCACCGTGTTGCCGGTGGCCAGGGAGGCGTTCTGCACCGTCTTGCGGTCGGTCCCCGTCACAATGTCGGTGGTGATGCGGCGCCACTGGCCGGCATCAGCGAACTGATCGGCATTCTTGTAGTCGCTGTAATAGCGCCCTTCCTGGGGCGACTGGGTAAAGCTGGCGAAGGTGATATCCTTCACCAGTGCCCAATCGGCGCTCTTGGCATAATCAACAGTGGCCAGCGACACTTCGCGTCCCGCCGCCCCGACATAGCGATAGACGTTGCCGCTGGCCAGATCGGCCACCAGCGTGGTGCCGGAAACCGGGGTGATGCGGGTCAGGTCGGTGTTGCGGTCGGTACCGACATATTCATACAGCTCGTAGCTGACACCGATAATGTCGCCGGCACCAGCATTGGCCAGGGCTTGGCGCTGTTCGGTGGTCAACGCCTCGAAATTGGCGGGATTGTTGATGACGGTGATGCCGGAGACCCGCCCGACCTGACCGGTGGCGCCATTGGCGACCAGCTTCACCTCCACGCCGGAGACATTCACCTGCTCCGTCTGGCCATTGCCATCGGAGGCGCGGACATCCAGATGCGGGAACAGGAAGCGGGCCAGCCCCGGCGACAGCGCATAATCACGCCGCAACTGGGAAATGCCGGCCTGATCCAGCTTGGTGCGCAGCGCCGCATCGGCGCTGCGGTTGGCGGCCACCTCGTCGATCCCGTCGCGGATCGACCCGTCGGCCGCCGTCAGCAGCACATTGCCCTTGGCCGCCTCCACCGAGATGTCGCCGTCCCACAGGGTCGGGGCGATCAGCACCAGATCGCCACTGGTCTCCGTAATCTCCACCCCCAGGGCACCACGCGCGGCAAAGCCGCCGGTCCCCAGGATATTGCTGTCCAGCTTGGCATTGATGAAGCCAGCCGACGCATCCAACTGCACGATATTGCCGCTGATGGTGGCCTTGCTGCCATTGATGCCATGTTCGGCGCTGATCCGCACATCGCCCTGGGCGGAAATCACCTTGCCGATGGAAAGGGAGCTGCTGGCATTGTCCAGGGAGAAGGCGGTGAGCGCGATATTGCCCTGCGCCTCCACCTCTACCAGACCCTTGTTGCCCTCCACACTCAGGCTCACCTCACCGCCCGACTTGACGACGGGGGCATCGCCATAGATGGCCACCCCGTCGGCCGTCTTCACCGAACCGCCAGCGGTCAGGATAATATCAGCATTGGCCGTGGTGTTGCCGGCCTTGCTGACCGCGCCGTCAGTGACCCGCACATCGCCGGCAATGGTCAGGTTGCCCGTGGTGTTGACGAACAGGCCGGCATCCTTGCCCACCGGCTTGGCCTGACCGATCTGGATGGCGTAGCTGGCCGCCAGCGTGTGGGTATAATAATCCTTCACGCCGGTAATGTAGGTGACCTCCGTATGGATGGTCTTCTTGCGCAGCCAGCCGCCGCCCGTCGTCCAGCTCCGGGTGGAAACCGTGCGATTGATGAAATCGCTGTTGAACTTGTTCTGGGCGATGTTCTGGAAGCTGGCCGCATCGGCCGCCGACAGTGGCGCATCGCCACGCTTCCACAGGGCGGTATCACTGTAATTCTGGTCGGGCAGTTTCACATCGGCATTGGTGCCGACATAAGTATAGACGTAATTGTCCTTCAGGTTGAGAACCTGCGTGGTGCCCTTGATGACATCCACCGTCTCATCCATCCGGTATTCATACTGGACGGAATAGGCGTTGCCGACCGCCTGGCTGGGCAGCAGCTTGTCCCCTTCCACCAGCAGCGATTCCGATTCCAGCAATGGCTTCTGGTCACGGAAGATGAAATCGCGGCTGCTATAGGAATCATCCGGCACCAGGAAGTCCCAGTCAAAGCCGATCAGGTTGAAGCTGGTCTTCTCATAGTGGCGTTTTTCAATCTGGGTCGCTTCCTGACCTTCGGTCCAGACATAATATTGGCCAGCGCGCGGATTGAACTCGATCTTCTCGTCCAGCCCATGGGCGGCCATGCCGCCATCCTGCTTGTAATCGATGCGGCTGGATGCGCCATCCTGCACCAGGGTGCCCTTGTAGCGCGTCTCCTCCACCTTGTCGTTGCGGAAGGCGTATTCCGTCTTGGTCAGGGTCCCGCTATCGACGATGGTGATCAGGCCGGCCTGGGTATTGTCGGCATCCACCCCTTCCAGCACCAGATCGTAGCGGCTGCGGTTGTTGATCTCGATGCGCGGGGAGCCATCGGCCACCAGCAACTTGCCATTGCCGGTGGACAGAACCTGACCCGTCAGGGTGATGCGGCCCGGATTGGCGGTGATCTTTTCCACCACAATCGCGTTGCGGGCCGCGTCGAAATAGCCGTTCAGCGGCACATTGGCAGCACCGAAATCAATCCCGGCCAGCGTGCTGATGACATTCTTGTTGTTGGCGTCCTTGGTCAGTTCCTGGAAGCTGGAGGTCTTGGTGGGGCTGAAGCTGGCAGCCACATTCAGCGTGGCTTCGCTGAGACCGCTCTGGATCGTGCCATTGACGTTGATGTACTGGGCCGTAATGTTGACAGCACCGACAGCGAAGATGCTGGAGGGCTTTTCGACCCCTTCATAAAGGTCGGGGTAATCCTGCAGCTTGGCGAAGGTGTAGGTCTTGGTTTCCTCGTTGCGGTTGAACACGAGGTTGCGGGCATAGCTGAGATCGGCGTACTGACGCGGATCAGACACATGCGCCCAACCATCCACATTCAGGTTGAAGTTGCCGGCGCTGAAAATATCCAGCGTGCCGGCACGCACCTGGCCGGAAACCTCGACGCTGCCTTCCATGTTGCGCAGCGTGACGCTGCCCGCCTCATTCACCACATTGCCCAGCACCAGCAGATCCTGCTGGCCGGAGAAGATGGGCAGCTTGCCCAGATCATATTGGGCCGCCGGCAGCGCATCCTGCACGATGGTGATGGTGCTGGCGCCAGCAGCGCCGGTATCGGTCAATGCGGCATCGTTGAGATAGATATTGCCCGGTGTGAAGGTGACCAACCGGCCATTCACCACAGCCACCCGGCTGGTATCGGAAATCACCGCATCCTTCACACGCAGGGTAAAGGGCGTGCTGTTCAGGATATTGATGCTGGCACCGGCGCGGGCCGACAGTTGCTTGCCCAGCATGGGCTGGATGCTGGCGGCGCGGGTATTTTTGGCATCGATGAAGATGGAGCCGGGGGCGGCATAGACATCCGGCAAGTCCAGGAAAAGCTGGTCCAGTTCCTCATTCACGATCTCGCGGGTGGTGCCATCCTCCAGCTTCACCGTTTCCACCAGCCCCAGTTCCTTCAGGGCGCGCTGCACCTCTTCCTTCTGAGCCTGATAGCGGGCGACCGCCTCCTTGTTGTTGGCGTGGCTTTCGATCCAGCCATTGATGGCGTTCAGACGCTCCAGCAGGATGTTGCCCAGGCTGGCATAGGTCAGCTTGGGCGTGGGGACATCTTCCGGACGGATGACATAGAACTTGCCGTCCAGCGCCTGATAGGCCGCCTGCGCATCGGTATTGCCAGCCAGATTGGAAAGGTCCAGCGCCGCATAGACATAATGGATGGTGGCATCCAGGCCCAGCGCCGCCATTTCCGCCGCCGTCAGGCGGGTGCCGATGCGGGCGGGATCAAGCTGGGCCACGCCGCCCACATTCATGGGCCGGACTTGAATGACAGCCTGATTGTTCAGTGCCGCCTGCACGGCAGCGCTGCCATCAACCTCCACCTTGTTGGAAGCGTTGACGACGGTACGGTCCTTCTGGGAACTGCCATAGGGCACCAGGGACAGCGACATCATCTGACCGGACGTCGTACCGCGTTCATCCCCGCCCAACCCTTCATGGGAACGCAGATAGATGTTGCCCAGCGACTGGATGTTGGAGCCCGCCCCGACATTGACCAGATTGGTTTCGTTGATGGTCAGCTTGGGATCGGGATCGGCAATGGCCGGCAGCAGGGAAACGGTTGTCACCTCTGTATTGGCGTAGCCATCCAGCAGGTTGACGATACCATTCCGGTCCAGGCCTGCCTGCAGATAGACAGTGCCGCCCAGGATCTTGGCGCCTGCGGTATTGACCCGGTTCAGCGCATCGACCACGCCATGGGCGTCCGCCCCGGCATAGCCGGTCAGCGCCGTGGCGGTGAACAGGTTTGCACTGGGCCGCACATTGGAGGTGCTGCGGGTGGTGACATAGATGTCGCCGCTGCGGTTGGTCAGCGACGCCTTGCCAATATTCACATTGGCCTGCGTCTGCGCTTCGATCTGCGACTTGCCATAGGACAGGCCAAGGCCGGAAACCCCATCGATGCGCACGCTGTCGGTCGCATCCACATCGATGCCGGCCGCGATATCCATACGAGACGGGGTGCTGTTGGTGCCCGTCGTCGTCAGGCTGGCACCATCGGCAATGTTGATATTGGCGCCCAGCCGGTGCTTGTCCGTGCCGATCAGCGTCTGGCTCAACAGCACGGTCAGGGCGCCCAGCCCGGCCGAACCGGAGGTCAGGTTGTTCTCGGCGTTGTAACGATCCTTCAGCACCGTGTTGAAGGAACCGATGGTGATATTGGCCGCCGTGATACGGGCGTTGGCGCCGATATCCACCAGCGTGTCACCCGCCACGATATTGGCCACACCGGCACCCGAACCGGCCGCCAACCCCAGGGATGAAGCATCGGCCCGGCCGTCAATATCCTTGTCGTGAACAGCGTTCACATCCAGGCTGCCGACCGTCACGGTGGCACCGCTGCCGATACCCGCCTGAACATCCATGTTCGTCAGGGTCTTGGCCGTGGTACCGGCCGCGGCCACCAGCAGACCACCAGAGCTGGCCTGGCTGCGGGCCAGCAGCGTGTCCTTGCCATCGGCCCGGATACGCAGCAGGTCACCGCTCAGGGTGACATTGTCGCCCAGCCGGGCGGCAATGCGGCCGGTGCTGGTGCTGCTTGCCTCCGACACGCCGGTGCTGACACCGGTGCTGACGGAGAAGCCGGTGCTGTCGGTCAACCCGGCATTCACCCCATTGGCCAGCAATTCCACCTCTGCCGCCTTCACAGTGCTGGTGCCGATCAGCGCCTGCACATCGGAGGTGGCGGTAAACTTGCTCACCGAGCCGGCAGCCGCGGCAGCAATCAGGCCCAGGCTGGTGGCGGTGGTGTTCACCTTGGCATGGCCGCTGGTCTGGCCCTTGGCGCTGACCGAAAGGTCACCCTTCAGATCAAGCGTGGAGCCGCCAATATTGGCCAGCACACTATTGGCGATGGTCCCCGTGGCATTGGCACCACCACCGGCCAGGGAGAAGCCGATCGCGGCGGTGGCCGCCACAGCGGCAGCGGCGGCATCGACATTGACAGTGGATTTGTCGGTTGCCGTCACCACACTGTCGCCTGTGGCGGTGACGCGGGCATTTTCCACCCGGGCACTGAGCCGGTTACGGATGGTGGCATCGGCCAGGGCGATGCCCAGCGACACGGAGCCGCCGAACGCACCAAAGGCCGCCGCAATGGAGGAGGCACGGGTATCGGTGGTGATGGTGCTGTCATCGGTGGCGCGGACAATCAGCCCGCCCCCCAGCACGATGCCGCTGCCCGTGCTGTCCAGCACCGCTGCCGTAACCTCGGCGGCGGACAGGTTGGTGCTGTTGGTGCCGGACGCGGCCGCCCCACCCGCCACGGCCCCCCCGCCGATGCCCAGCGAGCCGGCATCCACGGTGGCGTCGATCAGGGCGTTGTTGCGCGCAGTGACCTGCAGGTTGCCCGCCGACTTCACCGCGCTACGCTGGACGATGGCCGAGACCACGGCCCCATCATTGCCGCCCAGGCGGTTTTCCGCCGTCGCCACACCGATGGCGACACCCACCCCGACGCTGCCGCCGCCAACCCCGGCGGCCAGAGAGGCGATGGTCGCCTTGATGGTGGCGCTGTTGACGGCATCCACCGTCACCGCACCGGTGGCCGTGATAGCACTGTCGGTGATGTAGGCACGGGTCTTGGTGTCAATCTGGTTATTGGCATCCGCCCCGGCCCCGGCAAAACCGACACCCACCAGCCCGACCCCAGCAGAGGCAGAGGCCGCCACGCTGGTGGCCCGGATCGTCGCATTTTCCTGCGCCAGCACCGACACGCCGCCCGTACCCGCCTTCAAGGCATCGGCATTGCTGATGCCGGCTTCAACCACATTGCCGATGATGTTGGAGGCAAGGCTGATCCCGACGGAGACAGCAACACCTACCGTGCCGAACCCGGCTGCCAGCGAAGCGGTCCCCACCGTGGCGTCGATGAGGGACGTATCGCGCGCGGTGACACCGACGCCCAGCACATCCATGCCGGCCGCACCATCGCCGTCAATATAGGCGCGCACATCGGTCTTGATGCGGTTTTCCGCATTGGCACCGGCACCCGCCAAGCCCACACCCGCCACACCGCCACCGGCCACCGCCACCGAACCGGCCAGCACCGTGGCATCGATCGACTGGTCGGCGGTGGCGTCGATGGTCAGCGCCCCGCCCGCCTTGACGCTGCTATCCTTCACATAGGCATGAACGGGGGTCAGAGCCTCCACCAGATCGACCCGGCGCCACAGGTTGGCATTGCCGTAATCCTGCGTCAGCAGGTAATTGCCGTCAGCCTCACCCGGATCGACGATGGCATCCTTGCCAATATATTCATAGATCTCGCCCGCCCGCGCACCCTTGGCGATCTTCACCCGCTCACCCTTGTTGATGCGGGCCGGCTCCTGCGCCGTCGTATAGGTGAAGGCCACGTCGCTGGTACGGTAGCCGATGATGTTGCGGGCCAGCGACACGCCGATGGACGCGCCGACACCCGCCGTGCCGCCACCAGCCGCCGCAATGGCGGCAGACAGAATCGTGGCGTCGATGGCCGAACTGTTGACGGCGTCGATATCCACCTTGGCGGCGGCGCTGACATTGCTGGACTGGATGAAGGCGCTGGTGCCGGTGCCGATGATGTTCTGGGCATCCACGCCCGCACCGGAAACCGCCACACCGGCCGTTCCGCCCAGCCCGATGGCCAGAGAGGCAGCAGCGGCAGCCGAGGTGATCGCTGCCTTGGACGTGGCGGCCACGGTGACATCACCGCCACGCGCCGTCACACCCTTGTCAGCCCCCCGGATATAGGCATCCACCGTGCTGTCGATGCTGTTGCGCGCCAGGGCGACACCGACGGAAATGCTGACACCCGCCGTACCGCCCAGCGCCGCCGAAAGGGAGGCCGCCCCGGCAAAGGCCCGGATGGTGGAGGTATCGGATGCCGTCACGCTGACCGAAGCGGCCTTGTAGCCATCGGCCATGCCGCCATCAATCGTGGCCGCCACAGCGGCCCCGATGCGATTTTCCGCCAGCACGCCCGATCCGGCCGCCGCCACGCCGGCCGTGCCACCGCCGGCGATGGCCACAGATCCGGCCAGCACAAAGGCGCCAATGGCCTGATTGGTATTGGCATTCACCAGCAGCTTGCCCGTGGCATCCACGGCACTGCTGATGATATCCGCCCGCACCGACCCCAACTGCGCCCCATATTCGCCGACGCCGATATAGTTTCGCGCCACGGCCACGCCGATGGAAACGCCCACCCCGGCACTGCCGCCGCCGCCCGCCGACAGCGCAGCGGAAACCACCGTCGCCCCCAGCCGGGTGGTGCTGGCAGCGTCCAGCGTTACATCCCCGGCCGCGCGGACCGTGCTGCTGCGCAGGCTGGCCTTGGTTTCAGACAGGTTGCGGTTGACCGCCACGGCGCCACCGCCGGCCACGGCCACCCCGTTGCTGGCCCCCAGCCCGATGGAAATGGCGGCAGCGGCCGCCACCACATTCATGTTGGTGGCAGAAACGTCCAGCAGGCCCGGATTGGTCGCCGACTGGCGCAGCACATAGGAGGTGCCATTGGCGGTAATGACCTGCCAGGCCTTTCCTTCCTCCAACTGGGCAATCTTCAGCGCTGGCTCCACCAGCCGCCAAAGCGCGGTATTGGCGAAGTTGGCGCTGGAAAGATCCAGCGTGCCGTCCGTGCCGATATATTCATAGACCCGACCGCCGCTGCCACCCTTGGCATAGCCTGTTTCCAGCTTGACGGTCTGGCCCTTCTTCACCGCGATGGTGCCGTCGGCCGTGGTGTGGGTCCAGTTGATCCCCACCGTATCGCTGGCCGCCAGCCGCAAACCGGCCTGCTGCAACCCGGTGGCCAATGTGCGCAGGGTGGCCGCGTCCGCGGCGCCATCAACCTCATATTCATTGACATTGCCGGTGGCGGCATCATCGCTGTCACGGCTGGTGGCATCATCCAGGGCCGCCGCATTCAGACCCAGGCCCGCCAAGTTGAGATCAAACAGCTTGCGCCCGCTTGCCGTGGCCGCCACCGTCACGTTGCCCGTGCTGGTGGTCATGCTGCCGACATTCTGCACATAGGCTTCGGTGACGCCGGTAATGTCATTATAGGCCAGTGACAGGCCCAGGGAAATGGCAAGCCCGTTGCTGCCACTCAACCCGGCCGACAAGGAAGCCGCCCCCGCCACCGCGTTGAGGCTGCTGCCGTCGCGTGCGGTAACCGAAACGGAGCCCGCCTTGATGCCACCCTTGGCATCGCCATCAATGAAGGCGCGTGCATCAATGCGGATGCTGTTTTCCGTATAGGAACCGGCAGCGCTGAGACCGGTACCGGCCGCGCCGGTGGAAGCGCCGACAGAGACAGCACCGGCAAGAACGACGGCAGAGATGGAGGCGTTGTTATCCGCCGCCAGTTTCAGATCACCAGCCGCATCGATGCTGCTGTTGCGGGTATAGGCATAGACCTGCTGCGCATCGGCCAACTGATCGGCCTGCTGCCACAGGGTACGGTCACCATAATTCTGGGCGCCCAGTTGCGGAGCAGCCAGATTGTCACCCAGATAGCGATAGACATTGCCTGCCAGCGGCCCGGTGGCCACCCGCACCAGATCGCCCTTCTTCAGCAACAGAACCTGCTGGGCGCTGGTATAATTGGCCGGTACCTCCACATAATCGGCACCGATGGTGTTGAACGCCACCGCCAGGCCCACCGCTGCCGCCGGGGCGGATTGGCCGCTGATGGACACCGAAGCAGCGGCCCCACGGGTCAGCGCCTCAATGGCCGAGCTGTCCGACGCCAGCACGTTGACATTGCCGCTGCCGCCAGCCGCGACGGCGCTGTCCTGGATGAAGGCGTTGGTGCGGCCACCAATGATGTTGCTGCCCATGGCGCCACCACCACTGACGCCGATGCTGGACTTCACACCGGCAGAAATGCCGATGGCCGTCGCCGTGGTGCTGGCATCGATGCCGGCATTGCCAGTGCTTTTGACGGTGATATTGCCGTTCTTGGTTTCCGCCTTGCCCACACGGGCCAGATAGGCCTGCTGGTCGCGGTCGATCTGGTTGCGCGCAATCGCCCCCCCCAGGGAAACCCCTGACGCACCACTGAGGTTGGCGCCGATCGCCACGCTGGAGGTGGTCACATCCGCCAGGATTCGGCTGACATCATCAGCCGTAACCGCGATGTCCCCCGCCTTGGCCGTCAGGCTGGCCGTATCGGCGATGTGGGCATCAGCCTTGGTGCTGACGCGGTTCATGGCAATGACCGCGCCGAGGGTGAGCGTGGTGGAATCACCCTTCGGGGCAAAATTCGCACTCTTGCCGGCATTCAGGATGGCGGCATCAATCGCGGCATTGTTCTGCACCGTGACCGAGACGGTATGGCCGGCATCAATTGTGGTCTTGTCCACCGTGGCCAGCACGCTGGCCGGCTGTTCGGTCCCCAGGGCGTGCCCTGTCAGAGCCTCAGCCGCGCTGGCCCACATGCTGACAACATCCCAGCCGACGGCATTGAAGGCCATCGTCGCACCGAGACCGAAGCCGGAGGATTCCATCTGGCTGTCGAGCGTCGCCTTGATCACAGAGCTGTTGGCCGCATTGACGCGCACGTCATGCCCCGCCGTCAGCGCACTGTCACTGACCGTCGTCGCCGCCCCGGAGAGTACCTGATTGGTGGCGATCACCCCGTTTATGGTCCAGGATGCCCCCTTGCCCACCAGATTGGCGGAGGAAGCCTTCACATCACTGCTGTCGGTCGCCAGAATGGAGGCGCGTTCCAGCGCCTGCACCAGGATATCCCCACCGGCCGTCAGACGGGCATTCTGCACATTGGCATTGACGTTGCCCCGCACATCGTTGCGCGCCAGCAGCACGCCGATGGCATTGGCACTGGTCTGCTTGAAATTCTGCGGCACACCCACCGGGAAGCTGTCCGGATTGATCTTGCTGACCGGCACCCAGCGGCTCATATCAGAATAATCCTGGATCGACAGATCTAGGCGCTCGGTATTCACCGGGATGAAGACATAGGCACCGCCGGCATCACCCTTAACGCGCTGCCACAGCTTGGTATCGGCAAAATCGGTTTCGCCCAGCACATCGCTGCCGGTCAGCGGCGTCTCGCCGATATAGTCGAATATATACCCGGCCTTGGCCCCCTTCAGATCGAAATCCAGCTTGACGCGATCACCCTTCTTGATCGTTTCCGGTGCTTGGGAGCTGGTATAATCAACCGCATCCAGCAAAACGATATCGCCCTGGCCCACACCACGCACACCCGACCGGTCGGTGTAATCAATGCCCAGGATATCCAGCAGCGCCTCATTCACCACCGTGATGCCCTGAAGGCTGGAGGCAGAGGCAACCGTGATGATGGTGATGTCGGATTTGATGCTGGCCTTGTCGTCGCCCGTTACCGAGATATCACCGGCTTTGGCTGTGACAGTACGCTGGGCGGTGTTGCGGATTTCTGCCGTCGCGTTGCTGTTCACCATATTGGTGGAGATCGTCACCCCACCGGCCGTAACATTGGTGTCCTTGCCGATACCAAAGCCCATCTCGTTGCTTTCGGTCTTGTTCGACACGAAAGACGTGATGCTGGCGGTGGAGCGGGCAGTCACCGCCACATTACCGGACGCGCCGATGCTGCTGTCCTGCACCAGGGCGCTGACGTTTGCCGGCTGCGCATTGGCCAGCACATTGCCACCCATCAGGGTGTCAAGCACCGTGAACAGGATGTTCTGGGCCTGCCAGCCAATGGTGTTGAAAGCCAGGGTGGCGCCGATGGACGTATCACCGGTGGCCGTGGAACTGAAATTCTTGGCGTTGATGCGGCTGTCATTCAGCGCCGTGACGGCGACGTCACCTGTGGTCGCTGTCAGGCTGCTATCCTTGGCCAGCGCCTGCACATCGCTCAACACCAGATTGGTGGCGACAATCAGATTCTTGCCGGCCTCGTCGCCATCGCCATTCCAACCGCCGCCAGAGGCCTTGACCTCGGAATTGTTCAGCGCCCGCAGGCGGGAGCTGTTCTTTGCATCAATGGTAAGGGAACCACCCTCGGCACTGGTATTCTCTATCCGCGCCTTGACGCTGGAACGCATATCATTGCGCACCACCAGCGCACCGGCAGCACTGGCATCGGAACTGCCAAAATTGATGCCGGCCGGTACGATCCGGGACGCGGCATTGCTCTTCCAGTAACCTGTATCATTATAATTGGCGTTGGAGAGATCGACCTCTCCATCCTCACCCATATAGACGAATGTGCTGCCGGGATCGCCACCGGCATCATGATCACCGGCCACCCGCACCATATCGCCGAATTTCAGCTTCTGCTTGCCATCGGACGACAGATAGGCCGTTTTCTCCGCATCCAGGCGACTTTCGGCCGGGAACAGCTTGTTCACCACCCCCTTGATGACACTCACACCGCCATCATTGGTGGTGACGGAGTTGGCGACCAGCCGGACATTGGAGTAAATCCCCGACTGGTCGCTGGCAGCCACGGTCAAGGCGCCCTTGGCCTTGACGGGTTGCGCCTTTCCGGCGTCGGCGCTGATATGGGCATCGGCATCGGTGGCCAGCATGTTGGAGGCCAGCACCAGCCCGGCGGCCCCGCCCGTTGCCCCGAACAGGGCAGAGGCGTTGGACGAAGCGGCATTGCTGTTGGTCGCATTGATCTGGGCGGCCAGGGTGGCCTTCACCGTCAGATCGCCCCCCGCTTCAACATTGCTGTTCTCGATATAGGCGACCACCTTCGCGGGGCTGGCCTTGCCGATATCCGTGCCCAACAGCGCATCAAGCGTATTGAACAGGACGTTCTGCGCCTCATAGCCCAAGGCATTGAAGGCCAGCACGGCGCTGACCCCGACGCGCCCCGTCTGCATGGTGGCCGTCAGCTTGGCATCAATGGCAGACTTGTTTTCCGCCAGCACGGAAACATTCCCCGCCGCCCGCAGGTTGCTGCGGGTAACGCCGGCCGCCGCACTGCTCAGCACCGTGTTGGTGACCACCATGGCATTGATGGCCAGCGACTTGCCCTCGCCAAAGGCGCTCCCGCCGGAAGAGCTGGCGATACCGGTGCTGAGCGCCAGCAGTTCAGCCGCCAGCCGCGCATTCACCAGAACGGAACCACCCGCCGTCAGATTGGTATTGTTGATCGTCGCCTTGGCATCGGAAACCACATCATTGCGGACCACCAGCCCGCCAACGCCCATGGAGGGCGACGCCGTGACATTGCCGATATTGGGAATGATGGAACCGGGGTCGAGATTGGTGATGCGGCGCCACCGGGTTCTGTCGGCGTAATTCTCCTTGCCCAGATCCAGCGCGGTTGCAGCACCCAGCCATTGATAAACGCCACCGTGAACACCACCCGCCGTGTGATCAGATGCCACACGAACGGTCGAACCCGACTTGATGCCCAGCACGGATTCGTACTTTTTCAGCGGCTGCACGCCAGACAAGGAGCTGTAATCGTATGTGTTCAGCGCCTCATTGATCAGCCCGCCCACCAGGCTGGCGCCGCCATCATTGGTCGTGCTGGAAATAGCCTTCACGTTGCTGGTCGAAGCAACGGAGGAGGCATCGGTCGCCGTCACCGCCACATCGCCGCCCACCTTGGGCGTGCCGGCCTTTTCACCGCTATAATCGATATAGGCTTCGGCCCGGCCGCTCACCATATTGGTGGCCACCACCGCGCTCACCGCAAAGCCCGACGCATTAAACAGGGCAGACGCCGCCGAACTGGCATCATTGCCCACCGTGGAGGTAATGACCGCCTTGTTATCCGCCGTCACCGACAGCTTGCCGCCCACATCCAGGGTCGTGTCGGTGATGCTGGCCAGCACGCGCGCCGGCTGCTGGGTGCCGATATTGGTCCCCAGCAGACCATCCAGCGTCCCCGTCAGCAGGTTCTGCGGCACATAGCCAACTGTGTTGAAGGCCAGCGTCACGCCAACGGCACCGTTGCCCGTCTCGATCACCGCCTTGGTGTCGGCCGCGATGGACGCGTCGTTCAACGCCGTCACCGCCACATCGCCCGTCGCCGTCACCTGCGCCTGGGCGATCTGTGCCACCGCCTCTGACAGCACCGCATTGGTGGCGATCACCCCATTGATGGCAATGTTGGTGCCCGACCCATAGGCGCTGCCGCCGAAGGATTGGGTCAGCGCGTCCGCCGTCGCCGTGATATTCGCCTTCTCGTCCGCCTTCACCGACAGTGAGCCTGCCCGGACCGTCACATCGGTCACTTTGGCCGCAGCACCACCCCGCACCTCGTTACGAACAACCAGCCCGCCCACCGCAACGGCGTTGGAATCACTGATATTGAAGCCCGTCGGCAGCAACTGCGTCGTCTTCAGCAGACGCCACAGGTCCTGGTTGCTGAAATCCGTCGCTGTCAGGTCAATCTGCTGTTCCTGACCCAGATATTTGTACAGCGCATTCTCGTCCCCACCGGCCTTATGGCCGGAGACGACACGCGCCACAGAGCCGAAACGCACCTTCTGCGTCCCGTCACTGCTCAGGAAATCAACTGCCGTGCCCTTGTTGAACAGGTTGTTCACCAAGCCCACGCCGCCATCATTGCTGGTGGTTGTCGACGACACCATCTTGGTGTTCGAATTGATCCGCGCGCTGTCCGTCGCCGTCACCGACACCGCACCCGCCGCCGACATCTCCCCCGACGTCGCCTTCGTCTGGCGCACATAGGCATCGGCCCGGCTGCTCACCAGATTGCTGGCCAGCAAGCCGCTGAAAGAGGCGCCGCTGGCCCCGAACAGCGCCGAGGCCGTCGTCGTCGCGGCATTGCTGATTGTCGCGTTGATTAGGCTGTTGGTAGCGGCGGAGACCGTCAGATCGCCCTTCAGATCCAGACGCACATCTTCAATATAGGCCGCTGCGTTGGCCGGTTGCGCCGTCGCAATGCCCGTACCCAGCAGCGCATCCAGGGTGGAGGTCAGCAGGTTGCGGGGGCCATAGCCCAACTGGTTGAAGGCAACAGTGGCACCCGCCGTCGTTGCATCCGCCTTCATCGACATGGTGGCGGTGGCATCCAGGGTGGCGGTGGTATCGGCCCCGACCTTCAGGTCACGCGCCTGCACGCTGCCATCGGTAACGCTGGCGCTGGCCGCGCCCAACAGGCTGTTGGTAGCAATGATGCCACCCGCTGCCACCGATGCCCCCTTGGCAAAATAAGAGGAGGCCTTGGAGGAGGCGACACCATCGGCATAGGCGATCAGCGTTCCCCGTTCCTTGGCAGACAGGCTGACATTACCATCGGCCTTCAGGCGCAAGTCATGGATAGCGGCCATGGCACCGCCGGCCACGCTGTTGCGCATGATGATGGCACCAGTGGCCACCGCCACCGATCCGGTCAGCTCCGTCAGTTCCGGCAAGGCATCGCGGGCAGACGGCACATCGGCCCGCACCCAGCGCGTCTTGTCGGCGTAGTTCTCCGTGCCCAGGTCAATCGTGGAACCGCTGGGGCCGACCCAGCGATAAACCGCCGTCGTCACCCCGCCTGCCGGGTGGCCAGAGGCGACACGCACCGTCTGACCCTTCTTCAGCGTCTGCACACCGGACAGGGAGCTGTAATTGTAGGAGGTCGCCGCCGTTTTGGCCAAGGCGCCCAGCAGGCTGTTCTCCGGATCGTTGGTGGTGCTGGAGACGGCTTTGAGGATGCCTGTTGCCTGAACAGAAACATGGTCATCGGCCAACACCGCCACATTGCCGGCAACCGTCATGTCACGGGCCGCAGCGTTGGTAATCACAGCCTTCGCCGCACCCGCAACCGCATTGACCGACAAGGTCAGCGCGCTGGAGAAGGCCGCCCCCCCCAGCAGCGCGAAAGAGGCACCGGTTGCTTCATTGCTGACATCAGCCTTGATGCCAGCCTTGTTTTCAGCCGTGACAGAAAGGCTGCCGCCCACCGTCAGGTTGCTGTCCGTCACGCTGGCCGTTGTGTCAGCAGGCGTGGCGGTGCCGACACCATCCCCCAGGAAAGCATCCAGCGTGGTGCCCAGCAGCGACGGGGCGTTATAGCCAACCGTATTATAGGCCAGCACGATGCCGGCAGCGTTGTTGGACTGGATAACGGACGTGTTGACCGCCTCAATGGTAGCGCTGTTGGCCGCCGCGACATTGACATCGCCGCTGGCCGTGAGCGTGCTGCCCGACAGCGTGGCGCTGGCCCCACCATTGACGGCATTGACGGCAAAAACACCATTGCTGGCGACGGACGGGCCCATCAGGCTGACCAGCCCCACATCCACCGCCTTGACCACCGCATCGGTGGTGGCGGTGATCAGGGCGGAGGCGGAAGCGTCGATATTCAGTGAACCGGTGGCCAGGGTGACATCGCTTACCGCCGCCCGGGCGCCGCCAGCGATCTGGTTGCGGGCAATGGTGCTGCCACTTGCCGTGGTGCGGGCGGCGGTTGCATCCATCCCGTCGGCCAGCAGCGGATCGGTCTTCACCACCGGCTTCCAGAGGTCGAGATTATTGTAATCCTGCTTGGACAGGTCCAGCGTTGCCGCCCGCCCCAGATAGACATAAGTGGTGCCGGGCTTGCCGCCGGCCTTATGCTCATCAGCCAGCGTCACCTTGTCATTGAACTTGATGGCGACGCTGCCCTGGCTGGATGCCAGGGTGGGGGCCGGGCTGGTGCCCAGCAACTCAGCCACCCGCGCGGCCGCACGACCCCGACGGCCATTCTCCTGGTCGGTGGCAATGGTGGTCAGTTTGATATTAGCGTTGATATCGGCCTTGTCCTTGGCCGTCACGCTGCTCTTGCCGCCGGCTTTGGCGGTGCTGCCGCTATTGCCGCCAGCCAGCAAAGCCTCGGCCCCACCGCGCACCCGGTTGCTGGAAAGGATCAGCGAAGAGGCAACGGACAGGGCCCCCATATTGACGGCCGTATTGCTGACCGTCGCATTAATGGCCGCCGCAGAATCGGCCGACACGGCCAGATCGCCGGTGCTGGTGACGTTGGAATTGGTGATGCGGGCGGCGACCAGCGGCTTGTCGGTGGACAGGGTGGCGCTGCCCAGCGCCTCTGTCAGATTACCGAAGAAACCGTCGGAAAGGGCAATACCCAGGCTGTTGAACGCCACGGCCTCCGCCCGGCTGGCACTGGCAGCACCGGTGGAGGCGGCGGAAACATCGGTCGTTGCGTCGATCACCCGCGTGTCATCGGCATTGACATGCAACCCACCGGACCCGGCCGTGACGGTGCTATCCACAATCGTGGCCTGCACATCACCCTGAACCGCGTTCCAGGCGTAGGAACCGCCATACCCCAGACTGGTCGGCTGCAACAGCACGCGGGACAGTACCAGTGCATCCGTCTTGGCCACCATGGTGGCCTCATTGCTGGCAGTGACCGTCACAGTGCCAGCCGAGAGGGTAGAGCCCGACACGCTGGCCGTCACCCCACGCGCAACCGTATTGTCAGCCTGGGCAAGGCCCAGATTGATGCTGACCAGCAGGTTGGGATCGGTCTCAAAATCCGCCGAATGGGCCAGGAAGACCGATTTGTCGGTCGCCCGCACCGTCACGCTGCCACTGCCGACATTCACCGTGCTGTTCGCCACCTGGGCGCTGATGGCACCCGTGGCTTTGGTATCCACCTTCTTGGCCTTGGAGGAAACCTCAACCGCCCCATCCGCCGTCACGGTCAGGGCGCTGGCATTGACGGCGCTGTTGGCGACCGTGGCGCTGACCGCGTCGGTGGCAATATTGATGCTGTTGCTGCCGGACAGGCGCGAGGCCGTCAGGGCCTTCACCGCCCCACCAGACAGGGCAGAGAGGCTGACCGCCCCCACCGCCGCGCCATTGATGGCACCGACGTTGGTGACCGCCCCATCGCCACCCAGCAGGGCGGCCGTGGTGCGCGAAAGGGTGATGTTGGACTTGAAGCTGTCAAACCCGTTCAGAGACTTGATGTTGCTGTCATCCAGCATCACGGTGACGGCAATGGCCGTATCATCGCTGGCCGCCACCCGTAGCCCCTGACCGGCCGCATTGCTGCCCACGCTGATGCGGGCACCGGCCAGCACACTGGCCTGGGTATTGTTGGTCACACTGATACTGGTCGTCCCACCGTCGCGGGGGCGGCTGTCAATGGTCAGCGACTGGCTGTTGAGTGCGGTCAGGCTGACAGACCGTGCCTGCAGCACGGCCGATCCGGTGATGGTGGCGGTGGCGCCGGCCAGCACGTGGCTGTCGGCTGCATCATAATCGCCCTTGGCGGGAATGGAGATATCGCCATCCACGCTGGCAGCGGCGATCAGATCGCCGGCAATCCGGATGGTGCCGGCAATGCTGATGCCAGCGGAAAGGTCCAGATTGACACCACGCCCAAAAGTGCCGGAGGCGGTTGCATCGGCCCGCAGGTTGATATCACGGTTGCCGGTGATGGTGGCGCTGTCCAGCACCACAATACGCTCGGCCTCCACCGTCAGGCTGGTATCGCCCAGGTCCAGGCTGTCCAGCGTCACCACATCCTTGCCATCCAGCCCCCGGATGGTCAGGGAGTTGGTGGGCTTGATAAAGGTGATGTCCTCAAACGTGCTGCCGGACAGGATCAGCTTGTCACCCGCCTTGGCCAACTTGGCATCCGTATCATCACCATTGGTCATGGTGATGACGCGATCGACCGTCACCGTGTTATCGATGATCGGTTCCAGCCCGGCATAGCTGACGGTCACGCCATCCCGGCTGATGATCCCGTCAGCGGGGCTGAACGCCTCGAACACCAATGACTTATAATTGCCGCCATCCAGCACCAGCGTGTCAAAGCCACGCGCGCCACCATCCATCACCCCCAGAAGATGGCCTTCGGCCTTCAGGATAAACTGGTCCTGGCTGTCGGCGGCCCCCTTCAGATCTTCCACCCCCCGGAAGGAAATGGCGCGCACATTGCCGCTGCCTTCCCCAGAGATGATCCAGTCAGCGTCCCCGCTGGCCAGGGCCAGCCGGTCGCGGCCCGCCCCGGTATCCAGGCTGAAGGGCGAGGCACGGCCATCTTCGACGATCACCTGATCATTGCCGCCACCCAGGATCAGGCCGGAAACACCCCGCACCTCAATGAAGGACGAGCCAAGATCCAGGCCGGGCTGACCATCGGCGGTCACATCCAGCGGGGTTTCCCCGATACGCACCACGCCGGATGCGCTGACCACCACGGAAACGTCACCGGAGAACCAGGAGAGATCCAGCACGCCATGATTGATGCTGTTGGCGACAGCCTTCTGGCTGTCGGCGGCGGACAGTCCCAGACGGCTGCCGGCATCCCCCTGCAAGCTGACCGTCACCGGCGTACCATCAAACAACTGCCCCAGCGCGTTCCCCTGCTGCGCCTGCGCCGACTGGCCGGCTGGGGTGGCCAGCAGGCTGGCCCCGGCCCCAAGATCAGCCTGGTTGTCGATGCTGGTGCTGACGGTGACATTCCCCACCGCCAAGGACTGCTTGGCGGTGTCAGGGGTCAGGGCCAAGGTGATAGCGTCGCGTGGCGCCTGATCCGCCTTGATGTCGGCTTTCTCAACAGCGGTATCGGGGTTGACAGCCGCACGGCTGGCATCCATCGCCACCAGACCGGCGGCACCATTGGCACTGATCAGGGCCGGGTTGTTCAGACTGTCCAGGTCGGCACGGGCCTGCCCCGTCATCAAGGCTGCCGTCTGCGCCCCGAAAATGCCATCGGCGGAAAGCAGCAGCCGGGGCTCCAGCTTCTCGATATGGAACGGGTTGGCCGAATAACGCCGGCGTCGACCGCCACCGGTCACGCCCTGTCCGCGCCGGTGGCCCCACTGCGCGCCCCCCCTGTTGCCAAGACGACGCAGACGGGACAGGACACGACGAACACGACGGTTGATATGATCGACACTGAACATCAACAGCTCCTGGACCGCAGCGCAGCAAGACTAGCTAAAGGGGTATTGAGAACTATCCACAAGGATAGCACACAACTAAACATACATGAAGCGCACCTTTTGCTTTAACACGTTAAAACAAAAGGGATTTAAGGACTCAAAACGACTAATTTGCACCAGCGAAGGCCAGTGACTTCTCCTGCCAGTCATCCATCTTCAGCACCAGGCGGCGATTGGCGGCGGCTTTCGCCTCCGCCCGGCGCTGCACCAGCGCAAAACCCAGCAGGGCAAGGGGTACGCCAAAGCGCCGCCCCAGATGGCGACGCAACAGCCGGCAGATCAGGGCGGGAGCACCCTGTTCCAGCAAAGGGTCACCCAGGCTCTGGAACGGCTGGACGGAGCCGGGATCGCCCTGGCGGGCGACGCGGCCGTAAAGCTGCCAATCCACCCGTTGGGCCTCATTGGCCTCCGTGGTGATCAGATGCAGGCCGCCCAGGGCCAGCATGTCGGCCGGCACGCGGATATCGGTGCCGCGACCGGCCATGTTGGTGGCAATGGTGATGCGGCCCTTCTCGCCGGCGGCGGCGATAATCGCCGCCTCCTCCGTCTCATGCAGGGCATTCAGAACCTGGCAGGGGATACCGCGCGCCGCCAGCCGTGCGGCCAGCGCCTCGCTGGTGCCGATGGCCCGGGTACCGACCAGGATCGGCCGGCCCGTTCCATGCACCCGCAGGATCTCCTCTTCGACCGCATCGAACTTGGCGGCACTGTCGGGCAACACGCGGGCCGGCAGATGCAGGCGCTGGGACGGCAGGCGGCGCGGCACCCGCACCACGCCAAGCCGGTAAACCCGCCACAATTCCCCTTCCACCCGCTGCAAGGTGCCGCTGACACCCCCCATGCGTCGGTAAAGCCGGAAGAAGCCCTGAAAGCTCAGCCGGGCCTGCGGGGCCGTCTGGTCGGTGATGGGCACCCCTTCCTTGGCCTCCACCGCCTGATGCAGCCCATAGCTCCAGGACCGATCCTCCATGAAGCGGCCGGTCAGATCATCGACGATCACCACCTTGTCATCGCGGATCACATAATGATGGTCGCGCTGATAGAAATGGTGGGCGGTCAGGGCTTGGCGCACCAGTTCTTCCCGCCTTGCCTTGCCGCGCCACAGCGGGGGCAGCGTGCGGCCCAGCGTCTCAATCCGCAGTTCCCCGGCCTGGGTCAGTTCCAGCAGGCGGGCCTGCTCATCCAACCGGTAATCCACACCCGCCACCAGGGCGCGGGCAATCCCGTCGGCAATGCCGCTGGCCTCGTGCAAGTCCTTGCCCTGGCGGGGAACGGCGATGATCAGCGGGGTTGCCGCCTCATCGATCAACACGCTGTCGGCTTCATCGACAATGGCCGTGTGCAGGCCCCGCATCACCGGCTGGGCCACGACCGCCTCCCCGCCCAGCCGGCGGATCAGCCGGCGGTCAGGGTCGATGATGCCGCCCAGCGCCAACTGATCGCGCAGGAAATCCGCCGTCAATTGCTGGCTGGTGGCATAGACCACATCGCAATTATAGTTCCAGCGGCGTCGGGGCGGGTCCATGGTGCCGGCGATATGGCCAACGCTGACCCCGCAGGCATCATAGAGCGGGCGCATCAGTTCCGCATCGCGCCCCGCCAGATAATCATTGGCCGTGACCACATGGCAGGGGCGGCGGGTCCAGGCGGCCAGCACCGCCGCCAGCCCCACCACCAGCGTCTTACCCTCCCCCGTCGCCAGTTCGGCGGCATTGCCGCTGGCAATGGCCAGCGCCCCGATCAACTGTACCCGATAGGGACGCATCCCCAGCGCGCGGGCGGCCACCTCCCCCACCACGGCCAGGGCGGCGGCGTCACGGTCCAGCCGTTCCCGCAGCGGCAGACGGCCCGCCAGCGCGACATCCGCAGAAACCGCCGCCATGCGCTGGCGCAGCGCCTCCTCCGGCAGGGGGGTGAGGGCCTCCATGGCGGACATCACCGCATCGGCCATGCGGCCCAGCCTTTTCAGGCCGAAGCGGCGACGCCGGATCATGCCAGCCAGATTGTCGGCCAGCACATCCAGCCCGGACGCCAGCCGGGCCGGACGGGCCAGCAGACCATGGCCATATTCACGCGCCAATGCCGTCATAGCCGGTACCGTTTCTGCATCAACTGGTCGACGGCACGCCCGACGCGCTGGGCCAGGGTGCGGGGGGCAAGCTGCAGCCGCAGCCGACCGGACCGGCCATGGAACAGGCCCGGCGCCTCCGTCGGTTTCAACCGCACCATCACCTGGAAGAAGGCTTCACGCGCGATCTCCCCGTGGCCTTCCTGGTCACTGACCTGGATATCACCACCCCCGCGCCAGCCCAGCACGGCGGACGGCAATTCCCGCTGTTCCACCGGGATGACGGTGGTGGTCTGGGTGGGCAGCGACCAGCCGGCAATGCCGCTCAGCCGCACCTCCCGCGCATCGACCGGCCCGTCGAACAGGCTGGCGGCATCAGCCTGCGGGATGACGGCGACGAAACGGTAAAGGGCGGGATCGACGATCAGGCCAAGCTGTCCGCCGCGCGGCAACAGGCTGCCCAGCCGCTGCTGCAGGCCGGGTGCCGCCCAGATGCCGGCCTGTTCAGCCCGCACCTCCAGCAGGGCCACACGCTTTTCCACGTCAGCCAGCCTTTCACGCAACGTCTCCAGCCGGGAGCGCAAGGGGGCGACGTCGGCCATCATGCGGGAATGGGCATTGGCCAGAATGGCTTCGGTCTCCACCATCTCGGCCTTCAGTTCCCGCTGCTCGAACAGCAGCTCGGGATTGTCCAGCCGCATCAGCAGGTCACCCGGCTGTACCCATTGGCCATTGCCCACCAGGATATCGCGCAGCCAGCCACCCTCCAGCGCGTAAAGCCGCTGGTAATGGTCGGATTCCACCACCCCATGCGCATCCACCGAATATGGCAGCGGCAACAGGAAGATGGTTGCCGCCAGAAAGGCCGCGAAGCCGGCCACCGCCGTGATGGCCCGATGGCGCTGCCGCGCCAGGCTGGGGCCGGACAGCAGATAATTCGGCAGTTTCGCCAGGGGCATACCGATCAGGCCGATGCCCGACAGCACCCCCACGCCCAACCCCAGCCACAAGGACCGGTCGGCGGCATAGATCACCACGGCAACGGCAATCACCAGCCGGTAAAGGGTGGAGAGCAGGCCATAAAGGCCCAGCAGCACCGCCTCCCCCGGACTATCGGCGGGGCTGATCCCCTCTCGCACCCCGAACACATGGCGTTCGATCCAATGGAACCATTGCCGGTTGGCCCGATCATACAGATTGGGCACCTGCACCAGATCGGACAGGATGTAATAGGCATCGTACCGCAGCAGCGGGTTGCCATTGAAAATCAGGGTGGAGATGGAGGCGATGATCATGGTGTTGAACGCCAGCGCGTTCACCGCCCCATCCCCCGTATAGGCCCAGACCAGGGCCGCCAGGGCGGCCACCGGCAGTTCGGCCATCATGCCGGCCGCCCCCACCAGCGCCCGCTGCCAGTGTGAGCGGAAGGCCCAACTGCTGGTGGCATCCATATAGGGGACGGGCATGAACATCATCAGCATGATGCCGAAGGTGCGCACCTCCCCGCCGAAATGCCGGCAGACAATGCCATGCCCCAGCTCGTGCCACCCCTTCAGCAGCACAGTGATGACCAGCAGCCAGGGCAGATTGCCCGGCGACAACAGACCGGCCGACTGGGTCAGCAACTGATCCAGATTGTCGAAGACAGCCTTGCCGGCCAGCAGCATCAGCAATCCCAGGACCAGCAGGCTCCAGGGCGTGAACAGGAACCGGGTGAAGGGCTGGATGCGGCGCAGGAACCCGTCCGGATCCCACAGGGGCACCCGCATGAAGAACAGCGACAGCAGCTTGGACCGCATCTCCATCCGCTTGTGCTGGACATAGCGGTCGAAGATGCCGTCGATATCCGGCTCCCGATCCACATGCAGCAACCGCGCCTGATAAAGTTGGGCCAGAAGCTGCACCACCTCTTCCTGCCCCGGCGCTTCCGTGGGGTCGCTATCCAGCATCTCCGCCCATAATTCCTCCACCGTCTTTTCAGTGGTGAGCGCGGAGAGAAAGCGGAAGGCCGCCGGGCGCAGCCGGAAGAATTCATTATTGTAGGGATCGTGCAGAATGTACCAATCATCGCCCCGGAAGCGCTGGCGCCGGGCACGGATACCGGTACGCAACCCGATGCGCAGTTCAGCTACACGGAACCAGGAGTCACTGAAGGTCCGGCGTGCCATGGCTCACCACCACAGCGACAGGCGCAGCGCATCAAGGGTACGGTGGGTGAGGATCCAGAGGATCGACCGCCGCCCCGCCTCGATCTTCGCCACCCCGCTCATGCCAGGGCGCCACCAGTCGCGCGCCGCATCGGGAAATTTCGCGTGCATGATGAAGACATTGCCCTGGCCCGGCTCCACCTGCGCCACGGGCAGCACCCGTTCAACGATAAAGGCGATCTTTTCGTCCGGCCGGGTCAGCAGTGACAATTCCCCCTTGTCACCGACCTTCACCTCCTGGAAATCGCGCTCGCTGACGCGGATTTCCAGATAGATGTCGCGGACCTGGACAACCCGCATCAGGGCTTCGCCCTTGTTCACCGGGGCGCCGATCAGCCGCTTCTGGTCCCCATCGACCACCACCCCGTCAAAGGGGGACCGAATGGTGGCTTGTGACAGGTAATAGCGCACGCGGTCCAACTGCGTGCGCACCTTCTGTTCATTGGCCTCCGCAATGCGCATTTCCGCCAGATCGCTGGACGCGCGGGCTTTCTCCCCCTCCCGCGTCTGACGGCGCAGATCGGCCAGGCTCTCCAACTCGCGGGCCTGCATCTCCCGCGTGTCCAGTTTCAGCAGATCCTGGCCCTGCTGCACCTGATCGCCCGCGCGGACCGGCACCGCCTCCACAAAGCCATCAAACGGGGCGGAGAGGATGGCCATATGATCGGTGGAAAGCTGGGCCGTGCCATCGACCCGGTAATCCCAGCGCCCGACCAACAGGAACAGCAGCAACAGGGCCGCCATCACCCCCAGCGATTTCGGCCCGACATGTTCGGGCTTGATGAACTGGTGGCGCCAGCGATCCAGCCGGCGCAGCAGGCGGCCGCCCCACCATTCATCGCTTGCCTCCAGCAGATAAAGCCAGGGCGAGACCTGACTGGCCAGCAGGCGCAGGGCGCGCAGCCCGTCAATATCCGGCGCCTCGCCCACCCATTCACAGCAGAGAACGCCCACCACCTGCCCGTCGCGGCGCAGCGGCAGGGTGAAGAGATGATCCACACCCCAGATGCGGGCCGCGCGATGATGCGCGGCGGTGATCAGCGCTTCCGTCGCCGGGGGCGGCCACTGGATTTCCGCATCCTGGTCGGCCGCCTCATCATAGACGGCCTGCAGCTCCATCACCGTGCTGGTGCGGTTCTCAAACCGTTCCAGCCCACTGATGGCCCGTACCCGCACGGCATTGCCCCGAACCCAGCCGATGCTGGCCTGGGAGCAGCCGAAACTGGCCGCCACCATGTTGACAACGCTCATGCAGGCGGCAACGAACCTGTCCTTGGACTGGGTGACGGCCATGATATCCATGACCTGCACCAGATGCGGCACCGTCTCCGCCTCAGCCACCATGGGGTTGGCGCGCAGACCGGGAATGTCCGCCACCAGCAGGGCGCGGACCACGGCTTCGTTCACCTTCTGCTGGCTGCGCGCCTCCACCACCTGCAACAGAATGGTGGGACGGGCCAGACCGGGCAGCCGGACCAGCAGCAAGATCATCTGCCCGACCGCCCCATCGCCAGCCCGCAGCCGATCGACCGCGTAACCGTGGGAGAGGGTACGGGGCAGCAGCACGCCGGCAGCCGCAATCAGGGTCGCCCCATCATGCCCATGCAGCAGGGGGGCCGCCTCCGTCATCGGCCCCCAGTTCCCCTCACCGGCATCAACCAGGATCAGGCAGGCTTCAGCCCGGCACAGGGCGGCAACGCCCGCCAGATAGCGCTGCCAGAACTGATCATCCGGCAGCACATCGCGGCGCAGGGCGCGCAGGGCGTCAATGGTGGCGTGACCGCCGCCACCGGCTTCCGGGCTGAGGGGAACAACCGACATCCGGGCGCTTCCCCCTTATTCCGGCTTCTCGGCCGACGGCCCGTCCGGGCGCTGCAGCGCGATCCGACCGGGCAGACCGGGACGCACACGGCCATCGGGATTGGCAAATTCCAGCTTCATCCGCACCAACCCGCTGGCCGGATCGGCCACGGGGGAAACAAAGATCACCCGCGCTTCCACGGGGATGACCTGTTCACCCGACATCACTTCCACCCGGCGGCTGTCCCCCAGCTTGATGGTGCGGGCAAAGGGTTCCTCCACATTCACGGTGAAGATGCAGTTGGACTGGTCCACCACCCGCACCACCGCATCATCGCGGCGCACCCGCTCACCCGTATCCACCATCACGGATACAACCACACCATTGATGGGGCTGGTCACCGTGCGGCGATCAAAATCGGATTTGGCAATATCATATTCCACGCCCGACCGGGCCCGGTCAGCCTCCAGCGAGCGCACGGCGGCGGCGGCTTCCAGATATTCCAGCTCCGTGCGCCGCAATTCCGTCTCGCTGATCGAACCGCTGCCCTTGTACAGGCTGCGGGCCGAGTTCAGCAGCCCCTCCAGAATGTCGCGCCGCTGGCGGGTCGCCTCCAGCCGGGCGCCGTCGTCACGCAGGATCTGACGGCGTTTGACCTCCAGCTCCTCCAGCCTTGCGTCCAGGCGCAGCAAGGGGGCACCGGCCTTGACGGTATCCCCTTCCTTCACCGGAACGTCGCGGACGATGCCATCCACCGGTACGCCCAGCGACAGGTCACGCACCGGTTCGGTGATGCCACGGAAGCTGGCAACGGTCTCCGCCGCCGCCGGGCCGGCCAGCAATAGTGCCAAAACAAGGCACAGATACGCACGCATCAGCGACCCCGCTGGTCGGGTGAGGAGACAGCATTGATGCCGTAGCGCTGCAGCAGCGTGCCTTCCGCCATGTCCAGGGCAGCAAAGGCGCGATCCAGTTCCACATGGGCAGCCAGATTCAGCCGCTGGCTTTCCAGCAATTCGTCTTCCCGGTCCAGCACTTCCTTCAGGCTGATGCGGCCCTTCTCGAACTGGTCCACCGCAGCGGACAACAGGCCCTGGCGCAGGGTGACGGCGCGTTCATTCTCAGCCAGTTGCTTCTGGTTGCTGCGCACCGCATCAATGCGGGAACGGATGGCGTTGGTGACAGCCACATCGGTGGCCTCGCTATCGGCCACGGCGCGGCGGCGACCCAGGCTGGCGGCCTTGGCCTCGTTGCTGCCCCGCCCATTGCCCAGCAGCGGCATCTTGTAAGTCACACCGACGAACCAGGAATTATAATCGGCGTGCAGGGCGTTGCGGCTGGATATTAACGGGCTGTCGGTGATCCGCGGCGTGGAATAGCTGGCCACCAGATCCAGATCCGGCTTTGCCTGGTTCTCGGCATAGTCGGCGCGGATCGTCTCTCGTTCGATCTGCAATTTGGCAATGGCATATTCCGGCCAGTTCTCCCGCGCGCGCGCCACGCTGGCATCCCAGGCAACCGCATCGGCAGCCCCACGCGACGGCCGCTCGGAAGCCCGCACAGCCAGATCGCCCAGCTTGCCCTGCCGCTGCAGGTTCAACAGGGTCCAGACACGGGTTTCAGCATCGGCCAGGGCCTTTTCCGCCTGGGCCAACCGCACCTGACGCGCCGTCAGGCCGGCGCGGGCCTCATCGATACTGATGCGGGGCGCGCGGCCGGCATCGGCCATCTGCTCCGTCATACGGACCAGCTTTTCCGCCGTTGCCACCGACCCACGCAGCAGGGACACCGTTTCCTGCGCCCCATAGAGCGACCAGTAGGAATCCACCGCGTCGCCAGCCACCTCCAGCAGTTTCAGGCGATATTGCTCATAGGCGACATCCTGGTCCTTCTGCGCGATCATCAGGCGGGACCGGGTGGCGTTGGCGCCGAAATTGCGCAACAGCGGCTGACGCAGCGTAATTTCGAAGGTTGCCTTGTATTCGGCATCCTCCTTGCGGGCCTTAATCACATTGTCGCTGCGCGTACCCACCAGCTTGTACTTGACCTCATACCGGCCACCATAGGGCACCAGCCCCTCAATCCCCATGCTGCCATTATGGGCACGCTGGTCAAACAGCTTGGTGGCGCGGATCACCTCATCCAACGCGTCATATTCCGTGTAATCACGGTTATAGCGATATTCCACCGCCAGTGTCGGCTCATAAAGGGAACGTTCCGCGTCGGACAAAGCACCCGCAATTTCCGCCGCCACGGCGCTGGAGATGGAGCGGGCATTCTGCGATACCGCCAACGATACCAGCAGGGCTGAACTGAGGCGGATTTCCCCCTCCCCCACAGCCGGAGCCAGCGCATCCTCAGCCGGCCGGACATTTGCCGCCACGGGTGACGGCCGCTTGGCCCGTTCCGGTGTGATGACGGTATCATCGGCCAGAACCGGGCCAGATACCGCCAAGTGCAGTGCGCTGACCAGCAGCGCACCCTTGAACCCCAGACCCTGCTTACGCATCATGCCCCCAACATGCCAGAAGCGACCCCGCCGCCGCTTGCCATCCGCTCACCACCCCAACGGCAGCCCCGTCCATCCTTGTGGCGGGGCTGCCCGGCCCCTGCCTCATTCCGCCGCGTGCGGCGCCGGCTCCACCTCAGCCGTATCGGCAACCTCGGGAACCGAAGCCGACAGGCCGTCGCGCAACTGCACCAACCGTTCGATCTGCGCCAACGATGTCAGATGGCTGTAAATCGGGGTCAGGTAGCGCTTCTGCCGCAGTTCCAGGAACTTCTTGTCAGACAGGTTATTCAACCGTTCCGCATTCACGACATAAGCGCCGGAGATGTTACGGATGCGATCGCCATCCATCACCTTCATGTTCAGTGGGCTGAACATGTTCATCGCCTTCAATTCGGCGCAGAATTCCTGAGTGAAGGCGGCCAGCGACTGCAGCTCAGTCAGATAGGCCTTGATACGTTCGATGACCGGGGCGGCCTGACCTTCCTCATCGAACAGGCGCTGACCTTCGGTCTCGTTGATCAGGTCGCTGCCGGTGTCAATGCAGACATTGAAGAACTTCTCATCCCCCGACTGGGCCAGGGAGAAAGGATAGCGACGGATGATGGCGGGCACATAGGTCGCATTCCAACGACCATCCGCATCCACGAACAGATTGCGCCCCGGCTCCAATCCCAGCAGGACCACCGGCATGAACGCATCCTGCTCCTCATCCTCTACGAAAACGATCGGATAGGTCGCGGTCGCCCGGTTGAATTCATGCACCATAATGGAGGCGACATGGATGGACGCTGCGAACTTGAAATTCGAAATTGGCAGAACGTGAAGATTACGATGCGCAGAGCTATTGAGAATTTCAAGTTTGGTAAACACGTTAATGCCCCATATCGTTGGATTTCGCGCTATCCATCCATAGAGGTTAAGTCAATTTAAAAGTCAATAGGCACAACACACACATTTAGACGTCACTAGAATCGCCAGATCAGCCAACTTATCCTTATTTGTTTGATAAAAATTTTCTAATTTTTATTTTTTGACAGTAAATACATAATAAAAATGGTTGAATTTTGTGACAAACCCATTAAGCGCGTGATCATATCTATGAAAAAATATAGATCTTATGGATTACGCCCAAAGCATAGGGGAACGTTTCCCGCCAGATGGCGGGGTGATAATCCAAATCACCGGATATGGAAGGCCAAAAACATCTGCAAAATGCACGCTTTACAGCGCCAGATGGCCATCATCATGTGCCGCGGGCAACCAGCGGATGGGGCAGAAACCATCTCCATTTCCGTCCACGAAGGGGCGGCGACAACAAGGCAGCGGTCTGGCCTCAGACCTGCAGGGAGAACCAGACATTCACCCCATCATGCATGGCGGCAACGGGCACGGGGTCGCCGGCTTCCACCACGAAGGGGGTGGGGGACAGGAAAAAGCCCGGCTGCCAGCCACTGGCGGGACTGTCCTGGAAGGGGCTGTTCTCAAACATGATGCCCTGACCGAAATCCAGCCAAATCCATTGCACCAGCGCCGCACAGCGACCGGCCACCGTTGCCGTAAGGGTGAATTCCACACGCCCCTGCATCGGCAGGGGCCCTGCGGTGAAATCGAACCAAAACGGATCGACGCCTTCAGACAATGGCTCGGGCTGCACCAACCGTGCATCGTAACGGGCGGCCCGCGGGAACAGCCGGTTGAAACCGCTGAGATCGAAGCCGTTGGTCAGGCCGGTATAAAGGTGCTTTTCCAGCAGCGCCCCACCGGCCAGCGCCACCCGAACCCCGCCCCGCTGTGGCAGGATACGGGCATCGGGGCGCAGCAACCGCGCCTTGGCATCGGCCACCGCCGGGATGACCCGTTCGGACAGGAAGTCGCTGGCAATGATTTCCGATAGCAGCACATCGGCCGGCCGCGGCAGATCGCCCCCCACCTGCAAGGCGGTGGAAAGCTTGTTCACCACGGTGATGCGGTCGGACAGGCCATTCTGGGCAATGATGCGGCGGGCGGCATCGGCGATCCATGGCACCGCCTCGCAGGTGACGACCTGGGCACCGGCGCGAGCGGCCATCATCGCCAGCAGGCCGGAACCGGTGCCGATTTCCAGCACCAGATCGCCCGGCCGCACATGCGCCTGGATCGCCGCCTCATAGGCATCATTGCGCGGCGCATCATTCACCATCGGCACATGCCAGAGCGACAACATGCGGGTGCGCAGTTTGGTGCGCAGCAGTTCGGCATCCAGGAACCCGGGCTTCAATTCCAAGGCGCGTTCCACCTGGAACACCGCCTCCTCGAACCGTTCCAGATCACGATAGGCGGCGGCCAGGTTGAAGCGGCTGATCGGGTCTTCCGGTTCCGCCTCCACCGCACGGGCAAAGCTGACCGCCGCCGCCTCCATCTTGCCCAGCTTCTGCTGGCACAGGCCAATATTGAAATGCAGGCCGCGATATTTCGGATCGGCCTTACCGGTGCGCTGAAAGGCGTCCAGCGCGTCGGCCCAACGCCCTTGCGCCTTCAGCACCACCCCCAGGTTCCAGCAGACGGGCGCGAGCCCCGGCTGTTTCTTGTCGATCTTGCGATAAAGCGCCTCCGCCCCCGGCCAGTCACCCTGGTTCTGCCGCGCCACGGCATCGGTGAAAATCGCGTTCAGATCCATCATCAAACCCCGGTAACCAGCCCTGGAACTTTTCCTTTCTAGCCCCGGCGGGCGATCCGGTACAAGCAATGGCGACGGAAAGAATGATGACGGAGGAAATGATGCGACCGGACCCGCAGGCCAATGCCGAGGATGCCCAGCGCAGCCGCCAGCGGCGCAGCGCGCTGATCAACCATATGCTGGCCTATATGGCGATGGCCGTGGTGCTGGTACCGGTCAATTTCCTGCTGACGCCGGAGACGGTCTGGTTCTACATCCCGCTGGTGGCCTGGATGGCGCCGCTGGCCCTGCATGTGGCCTATGCCATGGGAATGTTCGACAATAAGCTGCCCTGATCCCCCTTATTGCCAGCCTGAGGAAGCGCCGCCATGACCACCCCTGTTTCCCGCTTCTATTTCGCCAACCGGCTGCGGCTGCATTATGTGGAATGGGGCCGGCCCGACCGGCCGACGCTGCTGCTGGTGCATGGCGGGCGTGACCATTGCCGCAGTTGGGATTGGGCCGCACAGGAACTGGCCGCCGATTACCACATCCTGGCACCCGACCTGCGCGGCCATGGTGACAGCGCCTGGGCACCCGGCTGTGGCTATACACCCAGCGATGTGGTGGCCGATCTGGTGCAGTTGCTGCGCCAGCGCACCCGGCCCAAGGTGCATGTCATCGGCCATTCCTTTGGCGGTGCTGCCAGCCTGCTGCTGGCCGGCCTCTACCCGGAACTGGTGGAAAAGCTGGTGGTGGTGGAAGGCACCTGGCAATGGCAGACCCTGCAAAAACCCTCCAGCTATGCCACCCGGATGCGGGATTATGTGGATACCGTCCACACGCTGGCCGCCCGCCCCCCGCGCAGATATGCCAGCCTGGCAGAGGCGACGGCCCGGATGCAGGCGGAAAATAACCGCCTGACCCCGGCCCAGGCCGAACACCTGACCATCCATGGGGCGCATCAGAATGAGGATGGCAGCTTCAGTTGGAAGTTCGACAATTATGTCCGCGCTGCCTATCCGGCCCGCATTGGGCTGGAGGATCTGCGTGACGTCTGGTCGGCAGTGACCTGCCCCACGCAACTGATCCGGGGCAGCGACAGTTGGCTGGAGGATCCGGCACAAAATGGTGTGCTGGACCTGTTCCAGACGGCCAGCAATATCACCATCCCCGATGCCGGCCACTGGCCCCACCATGACCAGTTGCCCTTGTTCCTGAATCATGTCCGCCAGTTCCTGGCCCCCTGATCCGGGGGCCAGGACAAAAAACACGCTTCAGAACTTCACATTCACGCCGGCCGTGACGGTACGGCCGATCCGGGTTTCGAACAGCGTATCCTTGCGCTTGCTGTCGATATAAAGCCGGTTCTGCTCATCCGTCAGGTTGGTCGCCTCCAGGATCAGCTTCACCTGATCGGTGAGATTGTAGGAGGCCGAGGCATCGACATAGAGGGTCGGCGCATTGCCCTGCAGGTCGCTGCCGGGGGAGGCCGGGATGCCGCGAATGAAACTGTCGCGGTAATTGGCCGTGGCCCGGATGGAGAATTTCTCATCCTCGTAATAAAGCGTGCCGGAGAAGGTGTTCTTCGACAGGCCGATCAGATCGGCCTTGGTGGTCACCGTCGGCACGCCCCCGGCACTGGCAAGGATATAATCGATGGTGGAGGAAACGCGGGTATAATTGGCCAGCATACCGAAATTGGCGAAGAAGCTGTCCTCCAGGAAGGTGAAGGGAATCTGGGCATTCACCTCAAACCCTTTCAGCGGCCCACCCGGCGTGTTGAAAGGCTGGGAGATGGTGAAAATCTCGTTCGGCGAGGTGTTGGTTCCCTCCAGCAGGGCCGCCGGCAGGCCCAGCGTATTGAAGGGGGCCTGGCTGTTGACATTCTGGATGAAGCTTTTGATGTCCTTGTAGAAATAGGCAAAGGACAGCAGCGAGCCGGGACGGAAATACCATTCCACACCGGCATCGAACGTGTTGGCGCGGATCGGGTCCAGATAGGGGTTGTTGATATTGCCGACACGGGTGGTGGCGGTCACCCCGCTGGTCGGGGTCAAGACCCCCAGTTCCGGCCGTGCCATCACCTTGGCCGCAGAGAAGCGCAGCAGCACATCATCCGCCGCTTCCACCACCACATTGGCCGAGGGCAGCCAATCATCATAGCTGTTCCTGGCTTCCGCCAGCCGGCCGACCAGATTGGTGGGCGAACTGGTGCCGGCCGGCGGTGCCACGGTGATGTAACCCGAGGTGTCCATCGTGGTTTTCACGTAGCGCACGCCGAGATCACCGCGCACCGGCAGAGGCAGGTGATCGGTCAGATCAAAGGTACCCATCACATAGGCGCTCTTCACCCGTTCCTTCACCCGGGTGCGGGCCCCGCCGCAGCTCTCGTCACAGGTACGGATGCTGTCGGTATCGAACAGCTTGGCGAATTTCTCCGGATCGATGGCGGCCCAGCTTGCCGGGGCATTATGTCCCCAGAGATCATCCAGCCCCTTGATCTGGCGGGTGATGGAAGAAAGGCTGGTGCCGGCGGGCAGGTTGCGCACCTGCACATCCGACAGATATTCCCGCACCGCCGTGGCGACATAATCGCTCTCGCGGAACTGGCCGCCCAGCTTCAGCGTATAGCCATCCGCCAGCCGGTAGGCGAGGTTCAGGTTGGCGGTCAGATTGTCGGTCTTCTGGGTCAGCGGGCGGCCCTGCGGGCTGAAACCGCCGGTCACCGTGCCATCCGCCCCGGCCGGGCCATAAAGGAAATTGGCCGGATTGGCGACATCAAAGCCGAAGCCCAGCTTCGGCACGGAACCACCATCCCGGTAATCGATGGTGAAATTATCGCTGTCAATGACATCCATGAAGGTCTGGAACCGCTTGCGCCCATCCAGCTCCGACCGGTTGAAGCCCAGCAAGCCACTGATTTCAAAATTATTGTCGAACTCATGCCGGAAATTCAGATTGGCCTGCTTGAAGCTGGAGACGAAACGGTCGACCAGCCCTTCGGATCGCACATCCACCCCGTCGAAGACGCCATAGACCAGGGAGCCCTTATCGTCGAACTTCGCATCCCGTACCGAGACCATGGGCTGGCCATTGTTGGTGATGGAACGGGCAAAGGAAAGACCGGCAATGTAATTGTCCCGACGGGTCACATCGAAGCGGGAATAAAGCCCATCCAGCGAGATATCCGTCATCTCGTCCGGCTTATATTGCAGGGTCAGGCTGGCGCCCAGCCGTTCCTGATCCTGTTCGGAATTCAGGTAACGCGGGATGCGGGGCAGGAAGGCCCCGCTGCCCGGCGTGTTGGGCTGGTCAGCCCGGCGCAAGCCCAGGATGGTGTTATAGGCATCCACCGACCCGGTACGCGGGTTGTTGGTGGAACACATTGTGCTGGAAGAGCCTTTGGCCGGCACATTGGGATAGATCGGCGTCACACCCAGCGGCGAGCAGAACAGGCCATTGGTGTTGGCCGACAGGATATCGACAGCGGAATAGCCGACCTCCCGGATATGGCGCTTTTGATAGGCGAAGGAACCCAGCACACCGAACTGTTCCTGATCGCCGAACTTGTGCGACACCAGCAGGGAGGCGCGGGGGTCTGACTTGTCCGATACCTGATTATACACACTCTTCAACGTGGCGGTGACCACCGTCTTTTCCCGGCTGTCAAATGGCTTAGGCGCGCTGAGATCGACCGTGGCGCCCAGCGATCCCTCCTCCGTATCTGCCGACGGCGTCTTGCGCACGGCCAACGCAGAGAAGATTTCTGTGGAAAAGACATTGAAATCAAAGCTGCGCCCGGCATTGCCGGCGCCATAGATATCCGACGAACCGGTCTGCGAGGTGCCTTCCATGCCATTGATGCGGACGCGGGTGAAGGCTGCACCCAAGCCCCGGACGGAGATGTTGCGCCCTTCCCCACCATCACCGCGTGCCAGCGCCACACCCGGCACGCGCTGCATGGATTCCGCCAGGTTGCTGTCGGGGAACTTGCCGATATCCTCAGCCACGATGCTGTCAATGGCGGCCGTCTCGTTGCGCTTCTGGTTCAGTGCGCTGTTGAGCGAGGCGCGGAAGCCGGTAACGATGATCTCGTCCAGCGCCCCTTCGGCCGGCGGCGCTTCCTGGGCGACGGCAATGGCGGGGGCCGCCGCAGCCATGGCAATCCCCAGCGCCAGTATGGAGGCGCTGGAACGGTTGAATGGGAAAAAACGCCCACGGTTCTGGAGCATTCTGGTCCTCCCCTATGCCGCATCCGTCCTCTAAGGGACGGGTTTGATTGTTGATTATTGGCTTCGGTCCGACACGGCCAGTCCCCCCCGTCCGCACATACCCCCCCCCCATGCGGCCCCGTTTCAGGGGCCGGGCGGTTAAGATGCAACAAGGGAATGACCAGCCTGACCGGCTGGAACGTCACTGCAACTGCATAGGCACCTTTTTAGGTGCGCCGATCTTGCGATCGGTCCTCCCGTACTTTTTGTTATATTTGTCTGAGTATGAGAGAGTTGTCGGGAAGTCAATAAAAAATTCATATTAAGGAATAGTATTTCAATATATGGGATATACAGCCCCCGTGCGACGTGCGATATATCTGGCCGCATCGTCATTGCCTTCAGTGGAAAATTCCGTCTCTCCCCCGGCTTTTCCGGCAATCATACCCTCAGCCTGGTCTAAACTTTTCAGACAAGGGGCACAGGTCGGCGATGGCGCTTGGCACAAGCAGGCCCCGGATGGACAGGATCGGGATATGAAAAAACTGATGCGCAGTGCCCTGGCAGTGGCCACGCTGACCGGATTTGCCGCCACCATCCCCGCAGAGGCCCATGGCATCTGGTTCGCCCAGCGCGCCAAGCAGACCGCACTGATCTATGGCATCGGCGCCGATGACCTGGACATGGTGAAGCGGCTGCCGCTGATCAAAGCCACCACCGGCTATGATGCCAACTGGCAGCCGGTGGACACCGCCCTGCGCGCCGCCGGCCCCATCGTGCTGGCAGAATCCAAGGGGCCGGCCGTGGCCCTGGCCGCCATCATGGATAATGGCAACTGGACCAAGGCACCCGACGGCAAATGGCACAATGCCGGGCGGGACAAGGTACCGGATGCCGTGCGGGCCGAGCATACCTATAAATATGCCGTGCATCTGACCGGCCAGCCCACCAAGCCGATGCCGGCCCTGCCCGGCCACACGCTGCAGGTGGTACCGCTGGAGGCGATCCCGACGGAAATGGGCAAACCGCTGAAGCTGCGTGTGCTGTTCCAGGGCAAGCCGCAGGCCGGCGTGTCCGTGCAGCGCGATCTGGTGACCGATCCCGACCAGGAACCGCAGAAGACCGACGCCGATGGCGTGGTGACGGTGACCCTACGGAACCAGGGTCTGAACGTTATCGCCGCAACCTATGTCGCCAGCCCGGCAGAGCCCAAGCTGGTGGACCATGATGAACATCTGGCCACCCTTTCTTTCGTGCTGCCACACGCGGAAGAGTGACCGCAAGCGGCACGGGTAATCGCAAGGGCCATGATCCCCGGCTCTTGCGATTACGGCACCACCTCCACCCCAAGGCGCATCTTGGGGTGGATATTGCAGACCGCACGGAAACGGCCTTCATGGTCGAACAGGACTTCCACCGACTGGCCGGGATCCTGCACACCGCTGTCGTAATCCATGTCGGCGGAGAAGACGCGGATATTGTGGACCCGCGTATCGTCATTATGGATGACCAGCGTGCCCCCCTTCTTCAACCGCACAGCAGGGACGGAGAAGGCCGTGTCCCGCTGCGTCACCTCCACCCGCGTCGGCGCGGTACCGGCAGCAGGCGCCAGCGGATCAGCGGCGGCTATAGCGGCCACCTTGACCGGTGCTGCGTCGGGGGCCGCATCCAGCGTCGCCAGGAAAGCCAGAATGTCATCCTGTTCCTGGCGGGTCAGATCCAGCTTGCGCGGCAGGTCAGGCGACAGGGTGGGCCGATCGATGATGCCGGAGACGTAATGGTGCAGCACCCCTTCCAGGTCCGGGATCGAGCCATCATGCATATAGGGGGCGGTGCGCCCGATTTCCCGCAAGGTGGGGGTTTTCCAGCTATTGAACAGTTCCTTGTGCCCCACCACCCCGCCACGGCCCGGCCCCGTGCCGATCAGGCCGATATCGTGGAAGGCGCCATCGGTGAAGGCCCAGCCCTTATGGCAATTGGCACAGCCGGCCTTGCCGGCGAACAGGGCAAAGCCACGCTTGGCTGCCGGTGAAAGGGCCTGTGCATCACCGGCCACATAGCGGTCGAACGCGGTTTCCGGCGATACCAGGGTGCGTTCGTAAA
Organism: Azospirillum sp. RU38E; assembly: GCA_943370215.1. Taxonomy (GTDB): domain Bacteria; phylum Pseudomonadota; class Alphaproteobacteria; order Azospirillales; family Azospirillaceae; genus Niveispirillum. The sequence goes on along the minus strand of CALRQC020000026.1, from coordinate 35,889 downwards.
TGGCAATCGCCTTGGCGATATTGTCCAGGGTGATCCGCGGTTCCTGCGGGAAGGCGGCGGCAAAGGCCGCCAACAGATCGGCATCACCGGACAGTTCACCCGGCAGGCTGGCCAGATCCTGGTTCATCTCAATTGGGTTGGCGATCGGGCCCAGGGCCTGCTTCTCCAGGCTACCGGCCCGGCCATCCCAGAAAAGCTGTTCGGTCCAGGCCAGATTCCACAAGGTGGGGGTATGCATCGGCCCGGCCTTGCCCGCCTCCCCCACCGCCAGCGGCAACCCGTCCGCAAAACCCATCGCCGGGCTGTGGCAGGATATGCAGGACTGTGTATTGCTGCCGGACAGGCGCTTGTCGTTGAACAGGCGCTGCCCCAAGGCCAGCTTGGCCTGGGAAAAGGGATTATCCGGCGGGAAAGGCGCGCTGTCGGGCCGTCGCCAGTCGGTCAGCACAGGCGGGGACGTGGGGCTGGTGGCGGAGAGGACCGGGCCAGCGCTGGTACCGGCAGCAAGGGCCAGGCCCAGGCACAACACGGCGTGACGCAACAAACGCATGAAACCCGATCCCCTTCCCCCTCAATATGCCCGCTTGCCTATCACCGCAGACGGTTGATCGCCAGTTCCACGTTGGAGACCAGTGCGGAAACCTCACCCGGCGGGGTGGCCGGGCCGGTCGGCGGCACCAGCGTGCCCCAGACCGGACCCAGCTTTTCCATGGCGGCGGCGCTGTTGCCCTTGGGATCATGCGCCGCGATGGCGGCCGACAGCTTTTTCAGATAGGCATTGGCGACAGTGTAGAAGCCGCGCCCGTCCTGATATTCCACCGGGCTGACGATGCGCCCATCCTCAAAACCCGCTGCATATTCATCCGACGCAGTGCGCAGCAACTGGGTGATGACCGGCACCAGGAAGCCCGGCTTGTTGACCTCTCCCTTGGCGATGGTCTGTTCCGCCTTGGTCAGGGCGGCTTCCACCTTGTCCAGCGCCTTGGCCACGTCTGCGGCAGGCGCGTTCTTGCGGGCCAAAGCCACCAGTTCATCCAGCAGCTTGTCAAAGCCGACCTTGCGCGCCTCCAGCGTCGGGCGGGCGATCTCATAAATCTCTTCAGCCGGATGCAGGAAATGCGGCACGGCAGCACTGGCCTGACCGCCGGTGTAAAGCTCCCGCCCGACATGCAGATGCCCCCGGATCAGGCCCAGGGAACCCATCAACTGCTGGTCTTCCGACAGATCGCTGAAGGCGCCAAGCTCGCCCCCTTCCCCACCTTGCGCGGCCGTGGCAGGCGCGCCATGGCCCTGGTGCCCGGCATGGGCATCTTGTGCCTGCACCACCAGCGGCGCACCGCCCAGCGTGACACACAGCCCGATCCCGACCCACAGCTTCGTCTTCATCTGCATCTGTCTGCTCCCGAATCAAATCCGCCCTTATAATGCAAACAATTCTCAAACACAAAAGCTGGAAATGCGCATGGTGGTTTGGCCATAGGGACTATGGCGTCAGTCACCCCCACCATAAGGGGACCGGCAGGCCGCAATCTCGATACGCTGTTCATCCGCCTTGCCCGCGACGCGATGGACCAACCGGTGCACCTAGCTGATCCGGCTTGCCGATTGGGGCCGCAGCGGAACACCCGGCCCCATATCGGGTTGTTCGCAGGCAGCCAGACAACCCGACCCGGAGCCTGCCGCCATGGCCATTGTGAAACGTTCGTCGCGCGTCACCGAAGGGCTTCCTTACCCCTTGGGGGCGACCTGGGATGGGTTGGGGGTGAATTTCGCCCTGTTTTCCGCCCACGCCACCAAGGTGGAACTCTGCCTGTTCGATAGCAGCGGCAAGCGGGAACTGGAGCGGATCACCCTGCCGGAATATACGGACGAGGTGTGGCACGGCTATCTGCCCGATGCCCGGCCGGGGGCCGTCTATGCCTATCGCGTGCATGGCCCTTTCGCGCCGGAGCAAGGCCACCGTTTCAACCCGCACAAGCTGGTGCTGGACCCCTATGCCAAGGGGCTGGTGGGGCGGATTGACTGGCACCCCTCGCATTTCGGCTATCGCATGGGGCATTCCGCACTGGACCTCAGCTTCGACCGGCGGGACAGCGCCCCCCATATGCCGAAATGCCGGGTGATCGACCCCGCCTTCACCTGGGGCCGTGACCGGCGCCCCCGCATCGCCTGGGACCGCACGATCTTTTACGAAGCGCATGTAAAGGGCATGACCATGCGCCACCCCGCGGTGCCCCCCGCCCTGCGCGGCACCTATGCCGGGCTGGCGGTGAAAGAGGTGGTGGATTATCTGAAGGCACTTGGCGTCACCAGCGTGGAACTGATGCCCATCCACGCCTTCGCCCAGGATCAGCCCCTGCTGGACAAGGGCCTGCGCAATTACTGGGGCTATAATTCGTTGGGATTCTTTGCGCCCGAACCCGGCTATTCCACCAGCGGCGGGGGGATCAGCGAGTTCAAGCATATGGTGGCCCAGTTGCATGATGCCGGGCTGGAGGTGATCCTGGACGTGGTTTACAACCACACCGCCGAAGGCAACGAATTGGGCCCGACGCTGAGCTTCAAGGGCATCGACAATGCCAGCTATTACCGGCTGATCCCGGACCAGCAGCGCTATTACATCAACGAAACCGGCACCGGAAACACGCTGAACCTGTCCCACCCGCGCGTGCTGCAGATGGTGACCGACAGTCTGCGCTATTGGGTGGAGGAAATGCATGTCGATGGCTTCCGCTTCGATCTGGCCACCATTCTGGGGCGGGAGCCCTATGGTTTTGATGAAGGCGGCGGCTTTCTGGACAGTTGCCGGCAAGACCCGGTGCTGTCCCGCGTGAAGCTGATCGCAGAGCCGTGGGATTGCGGTCCCGGCGGCTATCAGGTGGGGGGATTCCCGCCCGGCTGGGCGGAATGGAACGACAAGTTCCGCGACACGGTGCGCGCCTATTGGAAGGGGGACGAGGGCCAGTTGCCCGAACTGGCCGACCGGCTGACGGCCAGCGGTTCCGTCTTCAACCGGCGGGGCCGGCGGCCCCATGCCTCGGTCAATTTCATCACCGCCCATGATGGCTTCACCCTGAACGATCTCGTCTCCTATAACGACAAGCATAATGATGCCAATGGGGAGGAGGGGCGCGACGGCCATTCCCACAATCTCTCCTGGAACCATGGGGCGGAGGGGCCGACCGACGACCCGGACATAATGGCCCTGCGCGAACGGCAGAAGCGCAATTTGCTGGCCACGCTGATCTTCTCCCAGGGCACACCGATGATCCTGGCGGGCGATGAGTTCGGACACAGCCAGCAGGGCAACAACAACGCCTATTGCCAGGATAACGAGACGACCTGGCTGGATTGGGCCGGCGTGGATGCGGCGGGGGAGGCGCTGCGGGATTTCGTGCGGCGCTGCATCGCGCTGCGCCAACATTACCCGATCCTGCGCCGGGGCCGCTTCCTGACCGGGCAGCAGCATCCCGATCTGGATGTGAAGGATGTCACCTGGCTGACCCCGGCGGCGACGGAAATGGTGCCGGAGAATTGGCACGATCCCCATGCCCGCTGCCTGGGCATGTTGCTGGATGGCCGGGCCCAGCCCACCGGCATCCGCCGGCCGGGCAGCGATGCCACCCTGCTATTATTGCTGAACGCGCACCACGAGGCGGTGTCCTTCACCCTGCCCACAGTGACGGGTGGCGCGCTTTGGCAGGTGCTGCTGGACACGGCGGCGGAAACGGATGGCGTGCTGCCAGCCGGTGAGGCCCACCCGCTGGCCGCCCGTTCCCTGTTGCTGCTGGGTTTACAGCCGGCGCAACCAGCGCCCGCCCACACCGACGCCGATCAAGCCGACAGCCAGCAGCAGGAAGGCGATGGACAGGCTGCTGAGATGGGCGACAAAGCCGATGGCGGCTGGGCCGGCCAGGATGCCCGCATAGCCAAGGGTTGACACGGCCGGCAGGGCCAGGCTCTCCGGCATGGCGCGCTGGCGGCCGGCGCTGGTGAACAGGATCGGCACAATGTTGGACGCGCCGATCCCCACCAGCGCATAGCCGGCCAGCACCAACTCCCAGACCGGGGCCAGGGTGGCAGCGATGAAACCCAACCCGGCGATGAAACCACCCGCCGACAGCACGGTGACAGGGCCAAACCGATGCACGATCCGGTCCCCCAGGAAACGCCCCACCGTCATGGCCCCGGCAAAGGCGGCATAGCCCAGGCCGGCATAGGCCGCCGGCACCTGATGCGTGCCGGTCAGGAACACCGCACTCCAATCCAGCATGGCGCCCTCGGCCAGAAAGCTGATGAAGCAGAGGATCCCCAGCAGCAGCACGATGCCGCGCGGCAGGGCAAAGGCCGGACCGTCCGACTTGCTGCCATAGGGCAGCAGCCCCCCTTGCGAGAGGAACAGCAGCACAACCATCGCCACCAGCATGGTCAGCGTGGCCACCAGCGGGGAGGCGCCCAGCCCCAGCATGGCCGCCATCCCCGCCGCCCCGATAATGCCGCCCAGGCTGAACAGGGCATGAAAGCCCGACATCATCGGCCGCCCGCTATCCCGCTCCACAATGATGGCCTGCACATTGATGGCCACATCCATGGTGCCGATGCTGGCCCCGAACAGGAACAGGCCCGGCACCAGCCACCAGAGATTGGGCGCGATGGCCAACAGGGGCAGGATCGCCGTGGCGATCAGACCGGAGACCATGATGGTGGCGCGGCAGCCAAACCGGGCCGCCAACTGCCCCGCCAGCGGCATCATCAGGATCGAGCCGCCGCCCAGCGCCAGCAGCACCAGCCCCAGCGTGCCCGCCTCCATGCCGATGCGTGATTTGACGAATGGCACCAGCGGCGCCCATGTCGCCGTGCCAAAGCCGGCGACCAGAAAAACCAGCCGCGTGGCGAATTGCGCGGCGGAAGGGGCGGGAACCGGGGAAGAAAGCGCAGTCATGATGGTCCTGGGCAAAACAGATCGTCGGGTGTCAGGCGGCAGCCTGGAGAATGACAAGGCCGGCATCCAGCAAGGGGGCCAGTGCCGCATCCGGCACCTCCCCACCGACGATCAGATGATCGATGGTGGCCAGATCGGCGACATGGAAAGAAGCGGCCGTTCCCACCTTCTCCGCCGTCACCGCCACCGCCACGGCGCGGCTGGCGGCAATCACGGCGCGTTTGAATTCGGCATCTTCCAGGGAAAAACAGCGCAAACCCGCTTCGGCGGAGACGGCACAGACGCCCACGAAACAGAGGTCGGTGGCATAATCCGCCACCTCCCGCACAGCGCGCGCGCCCAGCGTGCCCCCAACAGACGGGTTCAGCACGCCACCCACCTGGATCACCGTAAAGCCCGGCCGGCCGGCCAGGGCCAGCGCGATATCCGGGGCGTTGGTAATCACGGTCAAATCGGCATGATCGGGCAAGGCCTCGGCAATGGCACGGTTGGTGCTGCCGGCATCCAGGAACAGCACCTGCCCCGGCTGCACCAGCCCCACCGCCCGGCGCGCCACCAGGGCCTTGCCTTCCGGGTTCTGGCGCTGGCGCGTCTGCAGGTCACCCGATGCCGGCGACAGGCGCAGCGCCCCGCCATAGACACGTTGGCAATGGCCCTGCGCCGCCAGTTCCCGCAGATCACGCCGGATCGTGTCTTCGGAGATATTGAGGTCACGCGCCAGATCGACCGCCAGCACCCGCCCCTGCGCCTCCAGGCGCTGACGGATCAGACGGTGTCGTTCTTCAGGCAGGATGGGCAGGTTAGCCATGGGAAGGGACGCATCGCAATCGTTATCACCCGGAATATCGTTCAAGCACGAAGCGACAGCAAGGACAAACATGCACAAACGTGCAATGCCAATAATGATGGATTGCGGTATGCCTCCCGTCATGAGGTGACCAGGAGTGGGAGTGGAGAATGACGGAGAACGGGTGGAACGGATCGGCCGCCGCCTGGATCCATGATATGGGTGAAGGCGGGGATTTCGGCCGTCGCTTCGTGCTGGATGCGCCGATGCTGGCCCGCATCCGTGATCGCGGGTTCAAAACGGCCCTGGATGTTGGCTGTGGGGAAGGGCGTTTCTGCCGGATGATGCGTGATCTGGGTATCCGCACGCTGGGAATTGATCCGACCCGCGCCCTGCTGGACCGGGCCAAGGCACTGGACCCGGCCGGCGAATACCGATTGGAAAGTGCGGAAAACCTGCAGGTGCCGGACAGCAGCGTCGATCTTGTCGTCAGCTATCTCAGCCTGATCGATATTCCGGACATTGATACGGCCATCCCGCGCATGGTGGCGGCCCTGCGCCCCGGCGGCAGCTTGCTGCTGGCCAACCTGACCAGCTTCAACACCGCCGGCCTACCCGATGGTTGGGTTGATGACGGCCAGGGCGGCAAGCATTACATCATCGACAATTATTTGGAGGAGCGGGCCCATTGGGTGGAGTGGCGCGGCATCCGCATCCGCAACTGGCACCGCCCGCTCAGCCGCTATATGGCGCTGTTTCTGGAACAGGGCCTGATCCTGCGGCATTTTGCTGAACCCCTGCCCACTGGGGGAAAAGCCAATATGCAAGAACGCTATCGGCGCGTTCCCTATTTCCACATCATGGAATGGGAAAAGCCGGCAGGCGATCAGCCGGCCGGCTTCTGAGATAAAGGGTGGGCCGCAGCAGATGCGGCCCGCCGATACGTCTGATCAGAACTTCGCCCGCACGCCGGCCGTATAGCGACGGCCATAGTAATAAATCTCGCGCGGCTGGTTCTTGTCATTGCCATAGTTGTAGATGGCGGCCCCGGTCAGGTTGGTGCCTTCCAGCGTCACCGTGATATTCTCGGTAACGGCATAGGAGAGGCTGGCATCCAGGGTGCCGAAATCATCGACATTGGTGTCGGAACTGACCTCGTTGCCGAACCCGCTCATATAGGCGCTGCGCCAGGAATAGCTGGCACGGGCGCCGAACGGCCCCAACTCATAGAAGCCAACCAGATTATAGCTGTCCTTGGACAAGCCCGGCAGCAGGTCACGCACGGTGCGGGTACCGGTGACGAATTCGGTCTTCACATCGGCATGGGTGTAATTGGCCTGCACGCCCAGCCCGTCAAACGGGGCCGGCAGGAAGCTCATCACCTGCTGATAGGCCAGTTCAAACCCGCGCACCTCGGCATCGCCACCATTGGTCAGGGTGGTGACGCGGATATCGCCACGGCCCGGCACGTCGATCTGGGTGTTGCGGGCGGTGATATAGCTATCCAGCTTCTTGAAGAAGACGCCGCCGGTCAGCGCCGCATCCTTGGCGAAGTACCATTCCAGCGTCGCATCATACTGGGTGGCCAGATAGGGGTTCAGGTTGGGATTGCCACCGCTGCCGGTGGGGGCATCGTTGGAAATGGTCAGACGCGGGGCGATATCGCCCAGGTTGGGGCGGGTCAGCACGCGGGCCACGCTGAACCGGCCCACCAGATCGTCGGTCAGGTCGGCCTTGACGTTCAGGCTGGGCAGGAACTTGGTATAGTCCTTCTCATACCGCACCGGGGTGGCGGTAGTGCCATTGCTGGCATGGCCGGCCGAAATCTGCTGGGTATTGACCAGACGGCCACCCAGATTGGCCCTGACGGGGATGGAGCCCAGCTCCGTCTCCATATTCAGGCGGGCGTAGCCACCCCAGATTTCTTCCTGCACATTGAAGCTGTTGGCCTTGTCGGCCGCCGTCAGGGCCGTGCTTTCCAGCGCCTTGTTCCAGTATTTGGCGAAGAAGGCCTTGCCATCCGGCACCAGCCAGGTGCGCGGGAAATTGCCGCTATAGTCGGACAGGAAGTCGCTATAGGGGAAGCTGTCGAACAGGTCGCTGGAGAAGCTGCCGCCCGGCACATTGGCAACACCGGTGTTGCTGGTGATGTCGCGGCGGAAATAATCACGCTCCCGCTTGCGATATTCGGCACCGGCCTGGATGCTGGCCAGCGGCCCCATATTCAGTTCGCGCGTCACATCCAGACGCCCGCCCCAATCGGTATCGTTGCTGTCCTGCATCCGATATTCCAGCCGGCGGCCGACATAGGAGGCCGGGTTGTTCAGATCGGTGCTGGTAATCAGATCATAGGCATTCTTGTAACCACGGGTGAAATCCATGGTCAGCGGCAGATAGGTCTGCAACCGGGTGCGGGAGATCGGGTCTTCGCTGATCGAATGCGCCTTGGAGTAGGAGACATCCATATCGACGATCCAGCCGTCACCGCTGGTGAATTTCTGGTTCAGGCCCGCCACGTACAGGTCATGGCGCTGGCCCGAGGTCTCCCGCGAGGCCATGGTGAAGACGTTATCGAACGTGCCCTTCACCAGGGTACCATTCTTGATGGTGAAGCTGCCGGGGCGCGGTTTGGCGGCGCTGTCGCCGGGGTAAATATCGATGCCGTATTCGTCATAGTCGTTACGCAGACGGGAGAACAGCAGATCGACATTGGTTTCCCAACGCGCATCCGGCTGCCATTGCAGGGCGCCGGCCACGGTGTAGCGCTTGCGGTCTTCCTGCTCGATGGTCGGGCGGATGCGGGTCGGCGTCCAGGTATCGCCGCCGAACAGGGAGGACCAGCCCTTCTTGATCTCAAAGCCGGTGCTGTATTCGCGGTCCTGGCGGACGGAGCGCTTCATGTAGGAGCCGGCCAGCAGCAGGCCCAGGCTCTTATCGTCATTGACCCAGGAAACGATGCCGGAAGCCGACGGATCGGTCTTTTCCCGCAGGTCGGAATAGCTGCCCTGTACCGTGCCGCTGACCGTGGTGCCCAGATCGAACGGGCGCACGGTGCGCACATCGATATTGCCGCCGATGGCGCCTTCATTCATGTCGGCCGTGGGGGACTTCACCACATCGATGCGGGAAACCAGTTCCGGCGGCAGCACGTCGAAGCGGAACTGACGGCCATTGACGCCGCCATTTTCCACATTCTCGTTCACGGCGATGGAGCGGCCGTTCAACTGGGTGGTCTGGAAGTTGGAGGCCAGACCACGCACGGCGATATCCAGACCCTCGCTGCGGCTGCGGGTCATGGTGATGCCGGTGACCAGTTGCAGCGCCTCGGCCACATTCTGGTTGGGGAACTTGCCGATATCTTCGGAGGAGACCGAATCCACCACCTTGTCGGCATTGCGCTTCACGTCGCGGGCGGCCTGCAGGCTGCGGCTATAGGTGCCGGTAACGACGATTTCTTCCATCTCCTCCGTCGCGGGGGCGACATCGGCGAAGGCCGTCATGGCCGGAACGCAGGCAAGGCAAAGTGCCAGCGCGGAAGCGCTGCGCAGCAGGAAAGTCCGGTGCATCGGTCAACCTGTGGGGTCGGATTGGCAATAGCCCCACAGCCACAGGGGCCGCCGGGACAAGGCGGCTTATAAGCCCCAAACGTGACAGTATTTGTTCACATAGATTTCAAATTTGTTTTGGTCTGCAATCGTTTGAAATTTAGCGACGCCACATACCTGGATATGTCTGATTTTCCGCCACCTGCGGAATTGTCAATATTCATTTTCGCAAGGGAAATCCGCTTCTCAGCTCAACCGTGTAGCCAGTTGTTTGGTCCCGGCGCTACGGGCCAGACATTGTTGCAAGGCCGTGGCACGGGCATCGGTCGCCGGGGCGCCGGGGTATGATGCCTGCACAAAGGCGGCACAGCCGGCAAAACCAGGATGTTCATCGGCCACCTGCAACGGGGCGGTACCCGCGGGGGTGATGGGAGCGGTGGTGCAGGCAGCGAGAAGCAGCAGCAATCCCGTGCCCGCCAATGACAAGCGGCGCATGGCCCTGTTTCCTGTTAAGATCATCTGCGAGGATGGTGAAGCTTTAACCTGGCCCTCGCCAAACCTCAGTGACACGGCTCACAGCGCCGTCCCTGCCACCGCATGGCGGCCTTGCAAGAAGGGATCACGCCCATGTCCGGCCCCGCCGACCGTTCCGCCCCCACCCCGTTGGTACTGACCGGGAACAGCCGGCTGGTCATCATTGATGTGCAGGACCGGCTGCTGGCCGCCATTGATGGGGCCGAACAGGTGGTGGCCCGGTGCGAGCTGCTGGCCCGCGCCGCCCATCGGCTGGGGATCCCGCTCGCCGCCACGGAACAGAACCCGGCCGGCATCGGCCCCACCACCGCCCGGCTGGCCACCCTGGTGCCGCTGCGTTTCGGCAAGGTGCATTTTGCCGCCAGCAACCAGGGCGATTTCCTGGCCTGGGCCGCGGCCGGTGGGACGGTGCTGCTCTGCGGCACAGAGGCGCATATCTGCGTGTTGCAGACGGCCCTGGGGCTCACAGCCCTGGGACTGAAGGTGGCGGTGGTGGTGGATGCGGTCGGCTCACGCCACCCCTCCGACAAGGCGGCCGCACTGGATCGGCTGCGCCATCACGGGGTTGAACGGGTGACGGCGGAGATGGTGGTGTTCGAATGGCTGGAGCGCTATGACCGGCCGGAATTCAAGGAGTTGCTGCGGCTGGTGAAATAACTGCCGGGATATTCCGCCATGACCATGCAAAGCGCCTATCGACGATCACGGGTATTTCTGGGCCTTCTGGCCGCCGGCGCGGTAGCCGCAGGTGCCGCGATCCCAATCATGGGACTCTACCAGTCTTTGGATGTATTCAGTCGACAAGATGGGCTATGGAAACCTGATACGCTGCTGGCACTGCTTCATCTCTATGCCCTGATCGCCGCGTTTTCCATCCCCCTGACGCTGATGCTTGGCGCCACCATCTTTGCGCTCTTGATAAGGCGGGTTGCCCTCACCCCCCGGCATTGCGCCGCTGCAGGCGGGCTGCTGGTGCCTCTGCCCTTTGCAGGATTTCCAGATATGGGCAGTCCGGCCGGGATGGTGACCCTGGCATTTATTGCGCTGTTCGGGGCAGCCGCCGGGCTCACCTTCTGGCGCGCCGTCAGGATCAGGCCGGCGGATCAGCCCGCCGGCCTGTCAGAACAATCTCAGTGATGGCCATGCCCATGGTGACCATGGCCGTGACCATGATCGCCATCGCCTTCCGGTGCCTTGATGGCGGCAATGCAGATGCCGGCCAGCACGCTGGCGGCGACGAAAATACCGATGACGGCGAAGCTCATGATCAATGCATTCCTGAACAGGGAGGGCCGGCGGCGAAATTAGCCGGTGTGGCCGCCGGGCGCAATGGTGGCGACCGGCGGCACCCAGTCCCCCATGACTACAGGGTAAGCCCGGCGCGGGTAAACTCTGCTTCGATATGGGTGCTCCATTTCCTCGCCGCCACCTGATCGGCAGCGGATTTGGCCTTATCGCCCTTGCGGGCCCAGATGATGGCCCGGCCCCACAGAGCATCACTGAAATTGGGTTTAAGACGCAGGGCATGATCATAGCCGGCCAGCGCCTCGTCCAGCCGATCCAGTCGCAGCAGAATCAGTGCCTGGGCCGCCAGTGCTTCGGGCTGTTCCGCAAAGACGGCCAGCGCCCGATCACAATCCGCCACCGCACTTTCCAACGCGACCCCGGCCTTAGCCTTCATCTCGCAGAGCGCCACAAAGGTCACAGGAAGCTTCGCCGCCATGCGGGCAGCAATGAAATCCTTGTCCGCCCCCTCCCGATCACCGGACTGTGTCCGAATGACGCCACGACGGGCGCGGATCAGGCTGTTGTCGGGATATTTTTCCACCAGCCGATCAAGAATCGCCAATGCCCCCGCCATATCCTTGCTCTCAGCCAACAGCCGGGCCTTGGCATAAAGCAGGTTGGGCTCATCCGGCGCAACGGCGAGCCCGGCTTCCAGGTCAGCGCGGTGGCCGGTCAGATCGTCGGGGGCCCGCCGCACCGCGCGGGCAAGATAGGTACCCGACGATTTTTCCCGCGCGAGCGAGGTTGTGTAGGCGCGATCAGCTTCCTCCCACCGCCCCTGCTGGGCATAGAGGTTCCCTTGCAACCGTAAAACCTCCGCATCACCAGGCTCCTCCCGGATCAATGCGTCGATTTCCCGCGCCACAACATCATATTGTCCCATGTGCTCATACAGGGCGATCAAGCGCAGCCGGTCATCCTTCTTGAAGGGCGTGGATTTCCGAGCGTTCTCCAAATCCTCCAAAGCATGAACCGAGTCCCCGATCCTTTCATAAACATCTGACCGTGCGTCCAACAGATCAGGCCGATTGGCGTCCTTCTCAATCAGACGGCTCAAAATCGCCAAGCATTCGGCAAAGCGGTTCTGGAAACAGAACAGATCGCTTTGCATCCGTAACAGCATGGGATCGTCGGGATGTTCCTGAAAGGCCTTATCCAGTTCCCGCTGGACTGCTGGATAATCTGCATTCGGCATCTGCATCCGGACGGAGACCCGCAACGCCTTGGCCGCCACAACATTCGGGTTCAGGGCAATAATCTCATCCAACACGGCGAGCGCTTCTTGCAACCTTTCCTCCGACTGGAGGACGACGGCCTTCCCGAGCAGGGCTGACGTCGTTTTTTCTTTGCTTGTGACCAGTGCCTTCTTGTCCTCCGGCGTCACCGAATAAAATTCCGGTGAAACGATCTGCGGCTTCTTGTCATTCAGTGACTTGCGTCGTTTTGCTCCGGCAACAGCCTCCTCAATGGGAATCTCCCGCACCAGGGAGCGATAACTTGCCTCCGCCGACACGACATTTCCGTCCAGTATCGCCTTGCGGGTAAAGGCATGGCCGCCGAAGGTTTCATTCACCTCTTCACCATTTTCCAACCGGAATGTGCCGACCTTCGCCGGCAACAGCACCTTCTGTCGTGTCAGCGTATAGGTTGGATAAGGAATGGTGACGGGCGCTTCTTTGTCCCCCTGCTCCCGTTCCGGGTCAGTATCCAGGGGGGAAGCCAAACCCGTCAGCCGGAAACGGTCCTCAGGCCATTTGAACGTCGCAGTCCCCTCAGCCTTCAGAAGAAGTTCGCCGGCGGCAGGGTCGAAGCGGAAAGTCAGTTCCTTGAATTCCGCCGTACGCAAAATATCGCCCCAATAGCTGCGCAACATCTGTTCACGGGCATTGGAGGCAGCGCTGGTCAGCATCAGATTGAACAGGAAGGCACGGTCGCCCCGCAGCAGCTTTTCACCACTCACCTTGGCCGGCACCTGCAGCCCGGCCGACATGTCCAGCGTCAGTGACAGTTCATCATCCGGCACAGTCAATGGCGCTGCTTCAATGGGAATCAGGCCGGGCCCGCCATCTGCCACAAGTGGCAGTCCCCACCGAAAATCCGGCGTCCGCAACAGGGCCAGGCTGGTGTCCGCCGGGCGGGTACCATCCAGCCAATAGCTTTTCCCCCCGATCGTCGCCCGCACCAACACATGACCGAACCAACCGAGCATCGGGATACGCTGGTCCAGCCCATCCCCCATCTGGGTTTGCACCAAGACCGGTTCCGCGGTTACACCCAATTCAGGCAACAGGGCCAGCAACAGGGCAGTTTTACCCTTGCAATCCCCGAAGCGGCGGCTCCAGGTCGACTGTGCATCCGCTGGCAACACCCGGCCGGTGCCCATCATCAGGGCGACATAGCGGATTTGCTGCTGCACCAGGGCCAGTGCAGCCTCCGTGCGTTTGACCGGATCGTCTGATGCCGCCTTGATTCGGCGGATCTCTGCCCAAAGATCACTGTCGGGCGGCAACTGGGATGCCTGCTGGTAAAGCGGGGCCAGTTTTGTGGCAACCTCCTGCCAAGAGGTGAAAGTGCCGAACTGGAACTGAGGTTTGAAGAGGAAGCGTGCGGGTGCGGCATCTGTGGAAGGTACCGGCTCCGTCTTGTCCATGGTCAGTTCGATGCTGGTCATTCCCTGCCGCGTCACCGCCTTCCCCCAGGGCAAGCCGAGCGGAAGGCTCATATTGATTTTCTGGTCTACCGGCCACTCGACCCGCATATGCCCCCGTTCCACAGACAGGCCAAGCCACACCGGCCCCACAAACTCCATCCGGCCGGGGAGCAGGGGATCCGCTTCTTCCGTGCTGAAGGCGACGATCAGCGTATCGCCGACCTGCAGCCCCTCCGGGAACAGGCTGGCGGTCAAAACGCCATTCAGGACAGCCGCTTCCATGTTGGTTTCACGCTTGGCCACGTTGAAGCGCTGACCACCCGCCAATATGTCGATGGGCTTGCCGTTCCGAAGAATGGTGATCTTATGGGCCGTCGCCTTCTGGATCTCCGGCAGCCACTGTGTCGTCGCGGTTCCGGCACCCAGCCCCTGTGCCGTACCGATATGCAGGGCGATTTCGGTGTAATGGAATGTCCTGTCGGGCTGGACACGGCTCTGCTGGTCCATCAACAGGATGGTGACCGGCTTTTCACCGGCATCCTTGGGCAGGGGCGGCAATTTCTGCGGCACCACCCATGACGGGACCGGGCCACGCGCCGGCTCCGTCAGTTCAGCCCCTGCGGCGGCGACGCTGATCAGAAAACCGAGCAAAAGCAACAAAAGGCCGGAAGTGAAACTGCTGGCGCGACGCCGCGATGAACCGTCCCATGCAAATGACATTTTTGGAAAACCGTCGAAAGCAGGATGAAGACCCTATCATGATAAGGGAAACGATGGGATCGGTCACACTAAATTGGATATGCTACGTCCGATTAAACAACCCGTTTGGAAATTGCTTTAACAATCCCGACACCCCCCGCACCCCGCTTGTAATTCGCCATGCGGCTGATTAGGTTCCGGGACGGGTTCCCCCCTTTTCGTTTCACCCCAGCCGGATTGTGGCGACGACATGAGCTACGGCCTTTATGACCATCACCGGCGGTACCGCCGCCGCTTCTGGGCCCGGATTATCAAGCTGGGGCTGTGGTTGCTGGTGCTGGGCGGGGTGGCCGGCTTCTCCTATCTGGTCGGGGTTGAACAGTTGAAATCACGCCAGGGCTCCATGCAGGAGGAACTGGCCAATGCCACCGCCGCCAAGGACAAGGCCGAACGGCGTGCCGGGCAGTTGCAGCAGATCGCCCAGTCGCTGGAGGTGAAGACCAAGGAGCTGGAAATCCGGCTGCAGCGTGAGGTGCCCAGTGGGGAACTGGCGCGGCTGTCAGAACTGTTGTCGCGCAAGCTGGCCGAAGGGGTGAAGCCGGAACGTATTGCCTTCATCCTGGAACAGGCCAGCAACCCGCGCTCCTGTACCCGGCCGGAAACCAAGCGCTTCGTGCTGCCCACCCCCATCTATCGCGGGGCCAATACCAGTGTCGCCTTCGCCGATGGCAGCTTGGTTCTGACCGGCGAAGGCGTGCCGGCCCGGAATGCCAGCGGCAGCCCGGAGGCCTGGTATGACCCATCCAAGCCGGTCACCCTGCGCGTCAGCAATGGCGATGCCCCGGCGCAGGAAATTTCCGGTGTGCTCCCCCTGCACCATTCGCTGATCGCCTCTGACAAGGAAGTGAAGCTCACGGTCAGCGCCGGCGCTCGTTCCTTTGTGGAAGTGACCGGGGAAGTCTGCCGCTTCCCCTGACGAGCGCGCCACACACAGATTATACCGAGGGTCAGGGGCCTTGCCCCTCGGTATAGGCCGTCACTGCCGCATCGATGGTTGGCGGGCGGCTGCGGGGGGTAGCGGCAATCCTGGGGCGAATATGCAGTGTCAGCCCCATGGCGAATCCACCATAGAGATCGGGGTTGGCCCCCTCCAGCCGCAATACCGGCCCGTCAGCATCGGGGGTCAGTCTCAATTCTTGGAACTGGTAGTGACGCAAAGCGGCCGCCACCAGGGCCGGACTGTCGGTGCGTTGCGGGTCCAGGAACGCAGGCACTGTCTCCCCACCCTGCCAAGCAATGCGCCCCGCACCATCCGCCTGCAGGCCCCCAAGCGGTAAGGACTGGCCATCCAGCGGCAAATCAATGTGGCCACGGATGGTGCCCTCCGCCATCAGCGGGGTCAGGCCCAAGACCGCCAGCACCGTGCCAACCGGGCTGGCGGGCAGGGTCAGGGCCAAAGGCGGCGGCGCCTTGCCCATATCAAAACGGCTGGGCGCCAGTTGCAGGGAAAGACCAGACCAACTGAACACCGCCGGTCCAACATCCAGATGACCATCGCCCGGCAGTTCCACGGTCACCGCCCCACCGTCCAACACCATACCGGCGGCACGCAGCCGGCCCAGCCAAAGCGTCTGTGGAGACATGGCGAGTGGGGACAACCTATCGAACCACAGCACACCGGACAGCCCCTCCACCCGTCCGCCATGCCAGGCAAAACCCGCCTGATCCAGCAGCAAATGAGCGGCACTGGTAATGCCGGCGGCATTCTGGGCATAGGTGAGACGTAACCCGACGCGCCCCTTGGCCTCATTCAGCCAGCGGGCCAGCCAGGGGGACAGGTCAGCCAGCGACCTGCCAGCCGGCGCCAGCGTCTGGGGTGGGATTTCCAGTAACAGCCGGGACTCGCCGCCGGCCTGCCACGCCGCCTCCCCCCGCAGCAACGGGTGCCCGTCAAGATCGGGCGCAGAGAGATAGGCCAGCCACTGCCCCTTTTCCCCCTCCCGCTCCAGGCGCAGTTGGGGGCGCAGCGGCACCAGCAGCGGGGCAGGCCCGCCCAGATGCAAACTGTCGGCAGATAGCACCATATTCCCCCCCTCCGCCGGTGCGGTCAGGGCCAAACCATGGGCTGCCACGCCCAAGGCCGGCAGGAACAGCGAACCACCTGTCGGGCTTTCCACCCGCCAGCCCTGCGGTCCTTGGGTCAGGAGCAGGGGCAGGTCGGCGCGGTTATCGGGGGGACCGTCCTGAATGCCGATCCCCGCGGCGCTTACCTGCCCCTCCAGCCGGGTGGTGCTGCCGGTCAGCGACACGCTGATACGACCAGCCCGCAAGGAACCGGAAGCAGTCGGCCCCGTCGGCAGGTCCAGCACGCCGTTCAACAGCAATGCACCATCCGCACCGGATCGGGCAGAAAGCTCCAACCGCAGGGGAGAGAGGCCCCATAGCGCCAGATTGTCCAGCTTCAAGCTCCCCTCCCCCACCGGGAGAAGCCCGCCAGCGGGAAAGCGGACCCGCAGCGTCCCGTCAGCCTGTGGGCCGTTGCCAGCCGGGGTGGCCGTCACCTGCAGATCCGGCGGCTGCCCCGGCAGTAACGTCCCCTGCATCGCCAAGCCGGCCAGCGCCACCCCACCAGCGGACAGGCGGCCCTGCCCCACCCCACGCCAGCCCCCGCCGGGAACCGGGGTCAGGGTGGCTTCCGCCACCTGCAGGGAAACCGGAATCAGGGGGTTGTCCGGCAGGGGCAGGGCAACATCCCGCACCTGGATGGCCGGCCATAGCCAGCGGTCCGGTCCAGGGGATAGCAAGGGAGGCGGCACCCAGCCGGACAGTGACAGGTCACTGATCAGCAACATATCCAACCGCCGGCCCCACAGGCCGGCAAGGCTGTAACCGGCGGTGAAGCGGGTACGGCAAGCAGGGGCACAGCGCGTATCCAGCAACAAGGTGCCGCTGGCCTGATCGGCGGCCAGGTCGGTCAGCGTCACCTGGGCACCGGTCAACCCCTCGGCCCATATGGCCTGGGTAAGAGCACGCTCCACCAGCCCCGGCAGCATCTGCCGACCCGCCAGGAAGATCACCACCCCCAGAAGGGCCAGCCCCGCCGCCGCCCAAGCCCGATATCGCCGCACCATCCGCCCCTTCATCCTTTGCCGGATCGACCGGATAGGGAATGCCAAGGCGGCAGATGCTGCCGCCCGGTGCCCGAACGAAAACGATAATACCAAGGGTTCCCTTGCAAGGAAGCGGCCGTTATCGTCGGGATGGAAAGAACATCGGTTCGGGAGGAACCATGGCGATGCTTCGCCGCCTGCTACTGCTGCTGCCCCTGGCCCTGGCACTTGCCCTGCCGGCGGGGGCTGGCCCCACCTATAAGCCCAAGCCAGAGGATATTCTTTATCTCGACCTGGCCGGCGGGCGCATCACCATCACCATGCGGCCGGATGTGGCACCGCTGCACGTAGCCCGCATCCGCCAACTGGTGCGGCGTGGCTTCTATGATGGTCTGGCCTTCCATCGTGTGCTTAAGGGCTATCTGGCACAAACGGGCGATCCGCGCGGCAACGGTGCCGGCGGCACAGGCCGTTATCTGATGCTGGAAGCATCCGACCTGCCGCATGAGCGGGGTACCGTCTCCATGGCGCGCGGAATGCACAAGGACAGCGCCGACAGCCAGTTCTTCATCCTGATGCGGGCAGAACCACAGCTCAACCGCAAATATACGGTCTGGGGCAAGGTGACCCAGGGTATGGAGCTGATCGACCGGCTGAAGACGGGCGATGTCAAAAAAGACGGCCGCGTGACCGAACCCGATCGCATCATCCGCGCCTGGCTGGCCGTCGATGGAGAGGCAAAGCCGGTCCCGACAGCTCCCCAGCCCCAGAAGAAATAGGCAGCGGCAACGCATAACGCGCCGGTTCTCATCCGCCCATCATATCGCTATTGTGCGCGCCGGCCCCTAGAACACCGACCAAGGAACCGAAAAGATGGATTTGGAAAACACCCTTTATCTCGACCTGGCCGGCGGCCGCGTCACTATTGAGTTGCGCCCGGATCTGGCGCCCAAGCATGTCGCCCGCATCAAGGAACTGGCGCGCGAAGGCTTTTATGATGGGCTGAAATTTCATCGCGTCATCGAAGGCTTCATGGCGCAGGGCGGCTGCCCGCGTGGTGATGGTACCGGCGGTTCGGGCCAGAACCTGCCGCAGGAATTCAGCCGGGAACCGCATGTGCGCGGCACCTGTTCCATGGCGCGCGCCGCCAGCCCGAACAGTGCGGACAGCCAGTTCTTCATCTGCTTCGCCGATGCCCGTTTCCTGGATGGTCAGTACACGGTCTGGGGCAAGGTGACGGACGGGATCGAACATGTGGACGCCATCAAGCGCGGCCAGGGCCGCAATGGCGAGGTGAAAGACCCCGACCAGATCATCAAGCTGCAGGTTGCCGCTGACGCCGAAGCCGCCTGATCTGCGGCCAATCCCCAGAAACCGGTAAATTCCAAAGAGTTGGAATTTACCGGCACTGGCATGATCAGACAGAACCACCGCCGCCGGGCCGCCCGGCGGCGGTTTTCTTTTGTCGGCATGGCGAAGCGGGGCGTCCTGGTGAATTATGCTGTACCGAGATAGTGTTTTGGCTACCATCCAACGTCGCCTTACACCACATGGGTTGCAGTCATGTCTGATCATTCCGCAAGCCCTGCCCTGGATATCCGTGCCTTGCGCAAGTCATACGGCGCGAAGGAGGCGGTGAAGGGGATCGATCTCTCCATCCAGCCGGGTGAATTTTATGGGCTGCTGGGGCCCAACGGGGCCGGCAAGACGACGACCCTGAAAATGGTGGTCGGGCTGCTGCGCCCGGATGCCGGCAGCATCTCGGTCTTCGGGGTGGATACCCAAAGCCGGGGGGTGGAGGCCAAGCGCCTGATCGCCTGGCTGCCGGATGAACCGATGCTGTATGACAAGCTGACACCACTGGAATATCTGGAGTTCGTCGCCGGACTTTGGGGCATTGATGCCACCCACGCCCGGACAGAGGCGGAAAGGCTGTTGACCCGGCTGGAACTGTGGGACCACCGGGATGAACGCTGTGAAGGCTTTTCCCGCGGCATGAAGCAGAAGGCCGCCCTGGCCGGTGCCCTGATCCATGATCCACGCCTGCTGATCCTGGATGAGCCCTTGACCGGGCTGGATGCCGCCATCGCCCGACAGGTGAAGGATCTGCTGCTGGAGCGGGCGCGGGCGGGCTGCACCATCATCCTGACCACCCATATCATGGAGGTGGCGGAACGGCTGGTGGACCGGATCGGCATCATCCAGCATGGGCAGTTGGTGGCACAGGGCACGCTGGACGCCCTGCGGCAGCAGGCCGGCCGCAGTGGCGGCACGCTGGAAGAGGTGTTCCTGGATCTGGTGTCCACGCGGGGGGCTGCCTGATGCTGCCAACACTGCGCCCCGGTTCCTTGCCCTGGCTGCTACGTCACGAATTGCGTCTTTCCTTCCGCACCAAGCAGAACGGGGCCTGGATGATCGCCAGTTCCATTGTGCTGCTGCTGGTGCTGCAGGGGCTCGGCATCGTCTCCGCCTTCGGTTTCGCCAAGATGGACCTGCCGAAACCGGCGCTCCATCTGGTGCTGGGCGGAACCGGCCTGTTCATGGTGGCGATGAACATCGCCATCGCCCTGCAATTGCTGGCGAATGGGCTCTACACGCGCGGGGATTACGACCTGCTGCTCTCCTCCCCCCTCTCCCCGCGCGTCATTCTACCGGTGCGCCTGATGGGGACATTGATTGCGCTCTCGGCCGGCGTCCTGATTTTCACCGGCCCCTTCATCAATGGCGGGGCCATCATTATTACACCGCGCTGGCTGGTGGGCTATCTGACCTTACCCACCCTTAGCTTGATCACCCTGTCGCTTTCCTTCCTGCTGCTGCTCTGGCTGGTGCGCATACTGGGACCGCGGCGGGCCAGAACGGTATCGCAGGTGACAGCCGGCATTGTCGGTATCGGCGGGGCGCTGGCTTGGCAGATGACGAACATGAATGGCAAGGGCACCGGGGAGCGTGCCCGCGCCGGCATGGAGACCGCCTTGATGCTGGCCGATACGCCGATTGCGGCTGCCACGCGCTGGCTGGGGGCGGCGATAGCAGGGGAGCCGATCCCGCTTGCCATCCTGCTGCTCGTCGGTATCGGCGGCTTTGCCGCCATTTGCTGGTTCAGCGGGCCGGCCTTTTTGCGGCTGGCGGCCAGTGCAGGGGCGACGGATGTCACCCCCCGCCGCCGCAAGGACCGGCCAATGGGTCTACGCGTGCGGAGCCGCACCTGGTCCGTATTGTTGAAGGAATGGCGGCTGATCTGGCGTGACCCGGCCCTGTTGACCCAGGTTCTTTCCATCGGGCTGATGATCGTGCCCATGGGCCTTTCCCTCCATCAAAAGACCATCACCACGATGGCGGGCACGTCATTGAATATGGGATGGCTGGTGATTGCCCCCACCTTGGGCCTGTTCGCCGGCGCCCTGGTCTGGTTGGCCGTGGTGGCGGAGGATGCACCAGATCTGCTCATCACAGCCCCGGTGCCACGGATGCGGCTGTTATTTGATCAGCTCCTGGCTGCCGGCCTGCCCTCACTGGCCATTCTCAGCGCCGTCACCCTCTATTTGCTGACGGCCCACGGGGCAGCAGCAGTGGGTATCTGGTTGACGGGGGTTTTGGCCATCCTGCTGTTCTTGCTGCTGGATATGCGCCAAGCGCCGGTGGAAGGCGGACGCAAAGCTTTCCAGAAACGCTATCAAGGCAATTATTTGGTTCTGGTGGCAGAGCTGCTGCTGGCCATTGCCCTCTACGGTGTGGCCGCCTTGGCTGTCTGGGGCAACCCGTTCTGGACCGTCCCCCTGCTGCTGCTCGCAATCGGCCTTGCCACGGCCGCCCTGCTGACCCAACCGCCCCGCTTGGCCCGCCCAGGATGAAACCTGACGGGTGCCGGACGTTCTGGATGAGGCTCTCTCTCCCCCTTTGGCAGTTGTCGGCCCCTGCTAGAGCGGATCGCGGAAAAGCGGGATCGCTTTGGAGCGTGAATCCGCTCGCTGAACAAGGACTTAAAGCCGGGTGCGTTTCCGTTTAAACGCACCCGGCTCTAAGACCAGATCAGGGCAGGGACCGACGGAGAGGCGACAGAAATGGCAAAGGGCCGGGGCGCTGCTGCCCCGGCCCTTTGCTTTGCGATAGATCAGATAGGTCGATACCCCGATGAGCGCATCGCGATCCGCCTGATCGGCTTATCGGGCCTCCCCGCTGATTGCCGCCGGGGTTGACGCCGGCACCAGAGCGGTACGTGCAATGACAGCACGATAAATCATCAAGGTCAGGCCAAGGGTCAGCATGAAGCCCGCCGGACCACCAACCAACATGCCCAACAAGTTGGGCACACCCACCATCAGCCAATAAACGACGGCCGTGCGGATTGGCGACACCAACCAGCGCAGCAGATAATGGTGCAAATGTTCGCGATCCGGAGAGAACGGCGCGCGCCCAGCCCGCGTACGGGAGACGATCAGGCGCAGGCAATCCAGCACCGGCAGCAGAAACAGCCCCATCAATTGCATATTGGTCAGGCTGCTGCCTGGTTGGCTGACGATCGCCAGCCCCAACAGACCAATCACCGCAGAGATGCCATAGGCACCGCTGTCACCCAGGAATATGCGGCTGCGCATATTGAAGTACAGGAAAACCGAGCCGCCGAAGAACAACAGCAACGACAGCCAGGCCAGTACCCCGGTACCAGTGAAGAAGAAGAACAAGGCCCAGATCATGGCGGCGCCACTGGCAACCCCATTGGCGCCATCACTCATATTGAAGGCGTACTGGAAACCGACCAGACTGACGATTGTCAGCACGGCCCCCACCACCGGCGCCATGGTCACCAGTGTATTTTCACCGAAATTCAACGTCTCAATCGCCAGATGCGGTGACAGTATCACCGCAAGCGAAAACATGACCAGCGACACCGACAGACGGATCGCCGGGGGGAGATGAGCCCGGTCATCCATCATTCCCATGATGAACAGGACCGTGGCGGTCGGCACAATCACCCAGTGAGACCATTCACCGGCCATCGCGGAGAGGCCAACCCCGATGAAAGCCGCAGGCAGCAGGATGGCCAGACCGCCGATCAGCGGAACAGCACCCCGGTGCAACTTGCGGAACGTATCAGGCTTGTCCATCACCCCCAGCAACGTACCGATTTGGGGGGCCTTGAGGCAGATCAGGGCAGACAGGGCGACCTGCAAGACAACTGCTATCGCATAATTCAATTTGCCCACCTTTTGCGCGGGTTTACGAATTGTCCCCCGCCGACCGAAGAATCCCGCCGTCACTTGTGCAAATCTGCCCAAGCGCCGCCAAGTCCCCCAATCGGGAGAACGACTTTACCGTTTATCCGCGGTCCGCCCCTTCGTTCCGCAGTGCCGAAGCAAGCCTGCTTTACCACAAGCCACCGCTTCTGGTGAAGACATTAGCTCAAGGTTCGTCTGCATTAAAAGCGGAGTTTGAAAGATACAACTTCCTGGGCATGTTCCAACCCGGTTGGAACAAAACCATCCCCCTTCTGCTTCGAGGACATAAGCCATTCCGGTGAGGGAATAGCCTAAATCCGGGCTTGTTCACGACTTTTGACTTATCTCTGATGTAGCGTAGATGGGTTGAGCCATGATTTACCCCCGGGGCATCACTGCAACCGTTGCATTGCATCGACCGGATATCAGCAACGTCGCAGAATGACCTGTTGCGTTGCAACACAGAGATGCGAATCAGCTCTGCCCGGTGGTGGCGACGCCGGGCAGAGACCAGCTTTACAGGCCCTTTGAAACAGCCGGCAAGGCCGTGCCGTCCGCCCGGATACCTTCCAGGAAAATGCGTACCGCCACCTCGACATCGCCCAGCACCTCTTCCCGCGTGGGCGGATCGGGCATATCGGCTGCCAACCGGAACATGGCATCCCCCCAGGCCATGCTGAAGAAGATGCGGGCATATCGTTCCGGATCGGGAATGTGATAGGCGCCGCCACGGGAAATATCCGACAGATAGGCACCTAGCATCAGGTTGCCCTCCACAAAGCCCTGCTCATGGAAAACCCGGGTAAGGTGGGGAAATTTGCGGCCCTCTGCCAATACCACACGCGTCAGAGCCAGATTGGCCGGTGACAGCAGCACATCCACGGATCGTACCGCCATTTCCCGCAGCACCTCCTCCGGCGGGCGGGAGCGGACAGCATCAGCCGACAGCGGAGCCAGCACCGCCTGACAGCATTCCACCAGCATGGCCTCCAACAGGCCATCCTTGTTGCCGAACAGTTGGTAAATGGTGGCGCGCGATCCGCCTGAGAGGGTGAGAATCTCACTGAGACTCGCCTTCTCATAGCCCTTTTGCAGGAAAACGATACTGGCCGCGTCCAGTATTGCCCGACGGCGCTTCTCCCCCCGGCTGGGACGACGCCCAGCCGGGGGGATCGCGGACTTCAGCTCGCTCACGGCGTGGCATCGACCGTGGCCGTCCCACCGGCCAACGTGCCGCCCCCCAGCGCCTTGTAAAGCGTCACCAGATTGGACAGGCGCTGCAGCCGCACGGAGATCAGATTCTGCTGGGCAGCATAGAGCGCACGCTGGCTATCCAGTACCGTCAGATAATCATCCACCCCGCGTTCATAGCGGGCCCGGGACAGGTCGAAGCTGGTTTGCGTCGCCGCTACCAGCCCTTCCTGGGCCCGCAACTGCTCCGTCAGGGTGCCGCGTGCTGCCAGACCATTGGCCACCTCCTGAAAGGCGGTGCGCACGGTCTGGCGATACTGGGCCACCACGATATCGCGGTTGGCCTTGGCCACCCCCAGATTCGCTTCATTGGCCCCGAAGTCGAAAATCGGCAGCGTGGCAGCGGGAGCCACGCTCCATGCCTTCGTTCCGCTATCGAAAAGATTCGACAAGCTGCCCGAAACGGTACCGATGGAAGAGGTCAGCGAGATGCTGGGGAAGAAGGCCGCACGTGCCGCACCGATGTTGGCATTGGCGGCACGCAAGGAATATTCCGCCTGCAAAACGTCTGGACGATGCACCAGCAGGTCCGACGGCAGCCCCCCTGGCAGGTCGGGCAGCATATAGGTACCGTCTTCCGGAACCAGCGTGGCCTGCCCGGCATCCACCGGGCCACCGACCAGCACGGTCAGGGCATTGATGTCCTGATCCACCTGCCGACGATAGAGAGCCTGATTGGCCCGTGCGCTTTCCAGCGTCGTCTGCGCCTGACTCAGTTCCAACTGGGTGCGCACGCCCCGGTCAAAGCCGATCTTGATCAGATCATAGCTTTCCTGCTGGGCCTTCAGCGTGTCTTCCGTCAGCCGCAGCAGGGTCTTGTCCGACAGCAGGGTCAGCCAGGCATTGGCTACCTCCGCCACCAGCGCAAGCTGGGTCGCCCGCTGCGCCTGTTCGGTAGCCAGGAAGGTCTGCAGGGCTGCATCGGACAGGTTGCGCACCCGGCCGAAGAAATCCAGCTCAAAGGCGGTGATGCCCAGATTGGCCTGGTACTGTTCGGTCACCATGGACCGGCCATTGCTGGAGCTGGCCGCCGGCACACCCTGCCGGCTGGCCGACACGCCGGCATTCAGCTTCGGCAACAGGTCGGAACGGTTGATGCGGTACTGGGCACGGGCTCGTTCCACATTCGCAACGGCTTCTTCCAGGTTGGCATTATTGGCCAACGCCCGCTCGATCAGGCCCTTCAGGGCCGGATCGCGGAAGAATTCCTGCCAGGCGATGGCGGCGGCCTTCTGATCGGCCGCCATCACCGGGCCGGCGGATGCCGGCCAGGCACTGGCAACGCCGGTTTCCGGCCGCACCGTCTCCGGTGCCAGGCTGCACCCGGCCAGCCAGAGGGTCAAAGGCAGGGTGAGGGCAAGTTTGGCATGGGTTCTCATCGGATCAGCCCTCCCGGACGGCGGGGTTTTCCTGCCGCTTCGACCGGTTCAAACGAAGGACCAGCTTCTCCACCACCACGAAGAAGATGGGCACGAAGAAGATAGCCAGCATAGTGGCGGAGATCATGCCGCCAACCACACCGATACCGATGGCATTCTGGCTGCCCGAGCCAGCGCCCGAGGCAATGGCCAGCGGCGTCACACCCAGCACGAAGGCCAGCGAGGTCATCAGGATCGGCCGCAGACGCTGACGCGCCGCCTCCAGCGTAGCAGGGATCAGGTCCATCCCCTTCTCGTAATATTCCTTGGCGAACTCCACGATCAGGATCGCGTTCTTTGCCGACAGACCAATGGTGGTGAGCAGGCCGACCTGGAAGTAGATGTCATTGGGCAGACCGGTCAGGGTGGCGGCGATCACCGCCCCCAGCACGCCCAACGGCACCACCAGCATCACCGATACCGGGATGGCCCAGCTTTCATAGAGGGCTGCCAAGCAGAGGAAGACGACCAGCAGCGAGATGGCATAGAGCGCTGGGGCCTGCGAGCCGGAAAGACGTTCCTCGTAAGACAGGCCCGTCCAGGCCAACCCGATCCCCGGCGGCAGCTTGGCCACAATCTCCTCCACCGCCGCCATGGCGGCGCCCGAGGAATAGCCCGGTGCCGGCTGGCCCTGGATGTTCATCGCCGAGTTACCCTGGAAACGCTCCAGACGCACCGGCCCATGGACCCAGTCAGCCTTGGCGAAGGCAGAGAAAGGCACCATCTCCCCTGCCGCATTGCGAACATGCAGCAGATCAAGATCCTTCGGCAACATGCGGAACTGGGCTTCGGCCTGCAGATAGACGCGCTTCACGCGGCCCCGATCGACGAAATCATCGATATAGGCCGACCCCCACATATTGCTGAGCGTGCTGTTGACATCGGCGAGATTGAGCCCCAGGGCAGCGGCCTTCACCTTGTCGATATCAACCTTCAACTGGGCCGCATCTTCCATGCCGTTGGGGCGGACATTGGCCAGAATCGGGTTCTTGGCGGCCATGCCCAGGAACATGTTGCGGGCTTCAAGCAGTTTGGCATGGCCAACACCGCCCTGGTCGATCAATTGCAGGTCAAAGCCGGTGGCATTGCCCAGTTCCAGCACCGCCGGGGGCGTGAAGGCAAAGGCCAACGCATCCTTGATGGTCATCATGAAGGCGCCCATGGAGCGCATGGCGATGGCCTGGGCGCGACCTTCCTTATTCCCACGCTCCTTCCAGTCCTTCAGGTTCACGAACACCATGGCGGTATTCTGGCCCTGACCGGAGAAGGAGAAGCCGGCAATGGAGAAGACGCCATTGATATACTTGCCCTCCTGACCAATCAGATAATCCTCCACCTTCTTCACGGCTTCCAGGGTGCGTTCCTGGGTGGAGCCGGAGGGGGTCATCACCTGGGCGAAGATGATGCCCTGGTCTTCTTCCGGCAGGAAGGAGCTGGGTAGGCGGCTAAACAGGAAGGCAAGGCCACCCACAATGCCCACGAACAACAGCAGGTAACGCACCGGCCGGTTCACCAGCCGGTCAGTGACCGAAACATAGCGGCGGTTGCTGCGGTCGAAGGTCCGGTTGAACCAGCCGAAGAAGCCCTTGCGTTCGTGATGCGCCTGGCTTTTCAGGATGGTGGCGCACATTGCCGGGGTCAGCACGATGGCCACCAGCACCGACAAGGCCATGGCAGAGACGATGGTGATGGAGAACTGGCGATAGATCACGCCGGTGGAGCCGGGGAAGAAGGCCATCGGCACGAACACCGCCGACAGCACCATGGCGATACCCACCAGGGCGCCGGTGATCTGCTCCATGGATTTGCGGGTGGCTTCGCGGGCGGAAAGCCCCTCCTCCGCCATCACGCGTTCGACATTTTCCACCACGACGATGGCATCATCCACCAGCAGGCCGATGGCCAGCACCACGCCGAACAGGGTGAGGGTGTTGATGGTGAAACCGAACGCCGCCAGGATGCCGAACGTGCCCAACAGCACCACCGGCACCGCGATGGTGGGGATGATGGTGGCACGGAAGCTCTGCAGGAACAGGTACATCACCAGGAAGACCAGCACCACGGCTTCGCCCAGCGTCTTCACCACCTCATGGATGGAGAGCTTGACGAAGGGCGTCGTCTCGAACGGATAGGCCACATCCACCCCGGCCGGGAAGGACGGGCGCAACGCTTCAATCTCTGCCTTCACCGCCTCTGCCGTGCCCAGCGCATTGGCACCGGTGGCGAGGTTGACGGCAAGGCCGGCAGCCGGCATCCGGTTATAGCGGGAGATGAAATCCGCACTTTCGGCACCCAGCTCCACATGCGCCACGTCACGCAGGCGAACGGTAGAACCATCCGTGTTGGTGCGCACCAGAATGGCGCCGAATTCCTCCGGCTTCTGCAGGCGGGTCTGGGCGGTGATGGTGGCGTTGAGCTGTTGGCCCTTGGGCGAGGGCGTGCCACCGATCTGACCGGCCGAGACCTGGGCATTCTGCGCCTTGATGGCAGCGGAGACCTCCGCCACGGTCAGGCCATAGCTGGTCATCTTGTTCGGGTCCAGCCAGATGCGCATGGCATAGGAGGCACCGAACACCTGGATGCTGCCCACACCATTGACGCGGCTGATCGGATCCTGGATGCGCGAGGCGACAAAATCGCCAATATCGGCATCGTTCAACCGCCCGTCCGTGGAAACAAACGCTGCCACCATCAGGAAGCTGGCCGACGATTTGGCCACGACGACGCCGCGCTGCTGCACCTCTGACGGCAAGCTGGCGAGCGCCGGCTGCACCTTGTTCTGCACCTGCACCTGGGCGATATCGCCATTGGTACCGGCATTGAAGGTCAGGTTGATGGAGACAGCACCAGAACTGTCGCTGGTGGAGGAAATGTAGCGCAGATTATCGATACCCTTAAGATTCTGCTCGATAACCTGGGTCACGGTACGTTCCAGCGTCTCCGCCGAAGCACCGGGATAGGAGGTGGTAACCGAAATGGTTACCGGCGCGATGGCCGGATATTGTTCGACTGGCAGGCGCATGATGGAAATCGCGCCCGCCAACATGACGATGATTGCGAGCACCCAGGCGAAGACCGGGCGGTCGATGAAGAATTTTGCCATGATGCGGCGCTCCGATCAGTGGGCCTGGCCCTGGGGCGCAGCACCGGCAGCAGGGGCGGCCGGCTTCTGGCCGGCCGGGACGGGCTTCACCTCCGCACCGGGGGCCGCCTTCAGCACCCCTTCGGTGATGATACGGTCATTGGCGGACAGGCCCTTGGTCACCAGCCATTGGTCACCGATGGCCTGATGCGCCTCCACAGGGCGCATCTGCACCTTGTTATCGGCACCCACCACCATGGCCATGGCAGCGCCACCGGCCATGCGCTGGATGCCGACCTGCGGCGCCAGAATGGCGTCAGCCATCACACCCTGTTCCACACGGGCGCGCACGAACATACCGGGCAGCAGTTCCTGGCGCGGGTTGGGGAAGGTGGCGCGCAGGGTCACCATGCCCGTCGTCTGGTCAACGGTGACTTCATAGAAATCCAGCGTGCCGGCCTCAGCATATTCGCTGCCGTCGGGCATCAGCAGGGTGACCCGCAGCTTGCCCCCTTCCGGCATGGCCAACTGGCCATTGGCAATCCGACGGCGGAGGGCGGAAATCTCTTCCGCCGACTGGGTGAGATCGACATAGACCTTGGACAGGTCAGTGATATTGGTCAGCATGTCCGCCTGACCGGCGGTGACCAGGGCGCCTTCGGTAAAGCGTGAGCGGCCGATACGGCCGGCGATCGGCGCATTTACCTCGGTATAGCCGAGATTGATCCGCGCCGTGTCCAGGGCTGCCTTTGCCGATGCGATGGCTGCTTCCTGCTGGCCCAGCGTGGCGACGACATCATCGTAATCCTGCTGGCTGACGCCGCGGACGCGTACCAGTTCACGATAACGCTCCGCCTTGGCGCGGGTGGCAACCGCCTGGGCCTGGGCGCTCTTCAGTTTGGCCTCAGCCTCGGCGGCAGCGGCCTTATAGGTGGCCGGATCGATCTGGTAGAGCGGTTGCCCGGCCTGGACATTGCTGCCCTCCTCAAACAGGCGCTTCTTGATGATGCCGCCGACCTGGGGCCGCACCTCGGACACCTGGAAGGCCGTAATGCGGCCGGTCAATTCCGTGGTCAGGGTATAGGGCTTGGCCGAAAGGGTGACCACCCCCACTTCCACTGGCCCCATCGGACCCATGGGATGCTGTTCCTTACCGCAGGCGGTCAGTAACAGCAGGACGCTACCGAGCGCGAGCGGCCCTTTGAGACGGGAGAGGGTGGGCATGGTGTTGTGATCCCCAATGATCGGTCGTTTCCCGCGCCGGACGCGCGGTCGTCAAATTACATCCGATGCCGGATGTATCATGCATCCGGCAATACAGGTAGGCCTCTTTGCGCTGTCTGCCCTATCACCATCGCAATAGGACCGGCGCAAAGATACTGTACCGAAGGGTACATTTCGATTGCCACACTTATCAGGGCAAACGCAAACAGCCTCTGTGATCCGGCTCACAGAGGCTGCTGATTTTTAATGCACCGCACAATTTCTTTTTAAAACAATCCCTTAGAATCCCCCAATCCGTAAGGATATCACCCCAATCAGAAGCCGCCATCGATACGGTAGATATCGGGCGCGGTCGGCTTTTCAACATAAGAGAGACGCAGATTCGCCCCCTTCACCACAGGCTGGGCATTGGGCTTGTCAGCCTTTTCCGTGATCATGCCCAGCACCAGTTCCGTCAGGCGGCCCTGGTTATCCTTGCCCTGAAACACCAGCACATTGTCGCCACCCAGGGGATGGTTCAACACCAGCGTGTCCGGCTTATAGCCTTGATCCGTCAGGAAATTACGCAGGGCATTGGCGGCAGAGACGATATTTTCGGCCTTGGTGTCCGATCCGGCCTCCCGGCCCCAGATGACATTGACACGAAACAGCTTTTTGGACTTGTAGCCCATGATGTAGGCGATGACGCCCACACCGCTGTCCGGCAGCAGATCCTTGACCTTGATCAGCAGGGCCGTGGTGCGTTCCGCCGGGTCTTCCACCTTCTGCACCGCGTCACCGGTCAGGTTGAAATCCTTGGCGATGGCCTTGCGCAACTCTTCCTCAGTCATGCCGAAGCGGGCATTGCGAAAGCCCTCCACCTTGGCCTGCTTGGTCTGGCCGGCGGGAGCGGCAGGGCTGGTCTGCGCCTGGGCCAGGGCGGGTGCCATGGCCAGCACCATCCCCAATAACAGCGAACCGGCAAGACGAGCGAACATAGAACCCTCATGGCAGGATTGGCGTTGGGCTCTGTTCTATCGCCAGTTCCGCCGGATGACGATGCTTTTCCGCATCCTTACCGCTTGGGGGCAGGGGCCGGGCACCAGCCGGCACCTGCCCCCAACCGATTAATGGAACAGCACGGCCGCCTTCTGGAAGGTGACCCAGACGCCCCAGATGATGGGAATACCGACCGCCAGCCAAGCCAGGGCCGCCTTGCCATCCAGCCCGCCCTTGCCAATGCCGAACGAACCGGTCACCTGCTGGGCAGCCGCAGCGCGGGCCGATGCCTGCAGCGCCGCCACCTCGCTGTCGGGCATGAACCATTTCTCCGCCAGCGGCCGCACGGCCAGATTGGCCAGCAGGCCCAGCACCAACATGCCGGCCAGGATATACATGGTGAAATCATAAACCTGATCGCGCGGCACGCCGGCATCGATCTGGGCTTCGCGGATGAAAGTGACGACAAACGGCCCGATGATGCCGGCGGTGGCCCAGGCTGTCAGCAAACGGCCATGGATGGCGCCCACGAACTGGGTGCCGAAAATATCCGCCAGATAGGCGGGGATGGTGGCGAAGCCGCCGCCATACATGGACAGGATGATGCAGAAGAAGGCCACGAACAGGGCGACAGAACCGGCATGGGCCGCCCAGGGGGCCAGCCCATAAAGCACGATGCCGAGGGCGAAGAAGGTGAAGTAAGTCGCCTTGCGGCCGATCTTGTCGGACAGCGAGGCCCAGAAGAAGCGGCCGCCGATATTGAACAGCGACAGCAGGCCGGTGAAGCCGGCGGCAATCGCCGCCACCGCCTTGCGCTGCCCTTCATCCAGGGCGTTGAACCCGACATCGGGTGCGCCGATCAGCGAACCAGCGAAGATTTCCTGCAGCATGGGCGACGCCATGCCGATCACGCCGATACCGGCAGAGACATTCAGGCAAAGCACCGCCCAGATCAGCCAGAACTGCTTGGTTTTATGGGCATCACGCAGATGCACATGGCCATGGGTGATCATAACCTTACCGCTTGGGGGCGGTGCGGCCCAACCATCCGGGCGCCAGCCGGCCGGCGGAATGCGATACCCAAAGGCCCCGGCCACCATGAAAACGAAATAGCCGGCCGCCATCACCAGGAAGGTTTGCCACACGCCCACGCTGGTGGGGCTGCGGAACATGTTCATCAGAATGTCGGCCAGCGGCGCGCCGATCATGGCCCCACCGCCAAAGCCCATGATGGCCATGCCGGTGGCCATGCCGCGCCGGTCGGGGAACCATTTCACCAGGGTGGAGACCGGCGAGATATAGCCCAGCCCCAGCCCGATCCCGCCAATGACGCCGGAGCCCAGCCACATCAGCCAGAGTTGATGGGTCATGATCCCGAAGGCAGCGATCACCATGCCGCCACACCAGCAAAGGGCGGAGACAAAGGCGGCCTTGCGGGGCCCGACCTTTTCCAGCCAGCCGCCCCACACGGCCGCCGAACAGCCCAGGAAGACGAAGAACAGCGTATACATGATCGACAGGTCGGCCACCCGCCAGTCGCAACTGGTGGTGAACAAGGCCGAAAAGACATTCAGGTCGGTGCAGGCGACCGGGGCCGTGACGCCCAGCGCCCGGCTGAGCGGCAGCCAGAAGACGCTGAAACCATAGGCCATGCCGATGCACAGATGCACGGCCAGGGCTGCCGGTGGCACCAGCCAGCGGTTGAAGCCGGGCTGGGCGATGATGCGCTGCTTATCCAGCAGGCCCACGCCGTCCGTATCATAAGGGGGATTGGCAGCACTCATCGTTTCACGCCTCCTGGTCCAGTTTCCTGCCTGTTCAGTCACTTGCGGCCGGCGCTTATAGCGCACCGTGCCGGGGGCGCGAGGTGCCAAAACCTCACGCCTGTATGCGCAGACTTTCCAATGCCTGGCGCACCAGCGGGTCCAGCCCCTGTCCACCCGCATCCAGATGCGCCAGAATTGTCTGGCGCATCCGGGGATCCCAGAAGCTGCGAATATGGTCGGCGATGCCGGCGGCGGCCTGGTCACCGGGCTGGGTGGCAAAGAACTTGCCGATCTGGTTGGCCATGCTGACCAGCTTGTCAGGCGACATCGGCCTTTGCCTTTCCGTCAATACGATTTGGATGGGTGAACAGCTCAAATTCCGGGCCGCGCACGATGGCGGCCAGGGTGATGCCGGCCGCATCCGCCAGCCGCACGGCCAGGGCGGTGGGGGCGGAAATGGCGGCGATGACAGGTGCGCCGATGCTGGCCGCCTTCTGCACCATTTCCACCGATACCCGGCTGGTCAGCAGCAGGATGCCGGCAGCCGGGGAGATACCGGCGCGTGCCAGGGCGCCGGCCAGCTTGTCCAGCGCGTTATGCCGCCCGACATCCTCCCGCACGGCAACGATGCCGGTATTGGCGGTCCAGAAGGCGGCAGCGTGGACGGCGCGGGTCTGCTGGTTCAGCGGCTGCAGCGCCGCCAGTTGCGCCATGGCAAGCGTCACCTGGGACGGGGTGAAGCGGGGTTCCGCTGTCACCTTGGGCAAGGCACGGTTGGCTTCGGCCAAGCTCTCAATCCCGCACAGGCCACAGCCGACAGGACCGGCCAGCCGCCGTCGGCGTTTTTCCGCCCGTGCCGACGCCGCTGGTTCCAGCCACAGGCGCAGGTTCACGCCATCCGGAACCGGCACCAGCTCCAGTTCCCGGATGGCGGAGGGCTGATCGATGATGCCTTCGGTCAGGCTGAAACCGACCGCGAAATCCTCCAGGTCTGCCGGGGTCGCCATCATCACCGCATGGGCAGCCCCGTCATAGCTGAAGGCAACCGGGGTTTCCTCGGCCAGATGGCGTTGATGCGGCTGCATTTCCCCCGCCCGCCACGCCTGACCGGGGGTTATCCTTACGGCTTGGGGGAGAGGTTGATCACTCATTCCGCCGCACTCGCATGGCCAGAAATGCGGCGCGACAGGTCGGCATGGGCCTGATAGCGCTCCTGCCAGTCAGAGGGGCCATTGCTGGGCGATACCTGCACCGCCGTCACCTTATATTCCGGGCAGTTGGTCGCCCAATCGGAATAATCGGTGGTGACGACATTGGCCTGGGTCATCGGGTGATGGAAGGTGGTGTAGACGACACCCGGTGCCACCCGGTCGGTGATCAGCGCCCTGAGCGTCGTCTCCCCCGCCCGGCTCTGCAGCCGTACCCAATCCCCGTCCCTCACACCGCGCTGTTCAGCATCATGCGGGTGGATTTCCAGCCGATCTTCCTGATGCCAAACGGTATTGGCCGTGCGCCTGGTCTGCGCGCCGACATTATATTGCGACAGGATGCGCCCGGTGGTCAGCAGCAGGGGGAAGCGCGGCCCCGTCTTCTCATCCGTCGGGATATATTCGGTGATGACGAACTTACCCTTGCCACGGGCGAAGCCGCCAATATGCATGACGGGCGTGC
The DNA here is from genome assembly GCA_943370215.1 of Azospirillum sp. RU38E. Lineage (GTDB taxonomy): Bacteria > Pseudomonadota > Alphaproteobacteria > Azospirillales > Azospirillaceae > Niveispirillum. Next base: position 1,726 of record CALRQC020000026.1, on the reverse strand, counting down.
CTTCCGGGGCCTTGTCGTTGCAGGGCCATTGCACCGACCCCAATTCCTCCAGCTTGGCGTAAGACACGCCCTTGAAGCTGGGGGTGACGGCGGCGATCTCGTCCATGATCTCCGCCGGGTGCTTGTAATTCATCGGGAAGCCCATGGCATTGGCGATGGCCACGGTGATTTCCCAATCCGCCAGCCCCGGCCCGCCGGCCCCATTGCGCGGCGGCATCACCTTGCGCACGCGGTTGATGCGGCGTTCGGCGTTGGTGAAGGTGCCGTCTTTCTCCAGGAAGGTGCTGCCGGGCAGGAAGACATGGGCGTAATTCGCCGTCTCATTCAGGAACAGATCCTGCACCACCACACATTCCATCGCCGACAGGCCAGCGGCGACATGGGTGGTGTTGGGATCGGACTGGACAATATCCTCCCCCTGCACATACAGCCCCTTGAAGCTGCCACCGACGGCGGCATCCAGCATGTTGGGGATGCGCAGGCCCGGTTCATTGTCCAGGGTCACACCCCAGAGATTTTCAAACATCTCCCGCGTCGCATCATCCGCCACATGGCGGTAGCCTGACATTTCATGCGGGAACGACCCCATGTCACAGGCGCCCTGCACATTATTCTGCCCGCGCAGCGGGTTCACCCCCACCCCTTCCCGGCCCAGATTGCCGGTGGCCATGGCCAGATTGGCAATGGCCATCACGGTGGTGGAACCCTGGCTATGCTCGGTGACACCCAACCCGTAATAAATCGCCCCATTGCCGCCCGTGGCATAGAGCCGGGCGGCACCGCGCAGATGGTCCGCCGGCACGCCGGTGAATTGTTCCACCGCCTCCGGGCTGTGGCGCGGATCGGAGACGAAATCCGCCCAGTCGGTGAACTCCTCCCAGTCGCAGCGTTCGCGCACGAACGCCTCATTCGCCAGCCCTTCGGTGACGATGACATGGGCCATGGCCGTCAGCACCGCCACATTGGTGCCGGGACGCAGCGGCAGATGGAAGGAGGCTTCCACATGCGGCTGGCGCACCAGATCAATCCGGCGCGGATCGATGACGATCAGCTTGGCCCCCTGGCGCAACCGCTTTTTCAAGCGGGAGCCGAAAACCGGGTGGCCATCGGTGGGGTTGGCCCCGATTACCACCACCACATCGGCGTGCTCCACGGAGTCAAAATCCTGCGTACCGGCAGAGGTGCCGAACGCCGTCTTCAACCCGTAGCCGGTGGGGGAATGGCAGACGCGGGCGCAGGTATCGACATTATTATTGCCGAAACCACCCCGGATCAGCTTCTGCACCAGATAGGTTTCTTCGTTGGTGCAGCGGGACGAGGTGATGCCGCCAATGGCGTTGCGGCCATATTGGCCCTGCAGACGTTTGAATTCCGAGGCCACATGGGCAATCGCCTGATCCCAGGTCACTTCCTGCCAGGGGTCGGTGATCTTCGCCCGTACCATCGGCTTCAGGATACGTTCCTTATGCGTGGCATAGCCCCAGGCGAAGCGGCCCTTGACGCAGGAATGGCCCCGGTTGGCCTTGCCATCCTTATAGGGGACCATGCGCACCAGCTCCGTCCCGCGCATTTCCGCCTTGAAGGAACAACCGACCCCGCAATAGGCGCAGGTGGTGACAACGGAATGTTCGGGCTGGCCGATCTCCACCACCGATTTTTCGATCAGCGTCGCCGTGGGGCAGGCCTGCACGCAGGCCCCGCAGGACACGCAATCCGATGACAGGAA
>CALRQC020000025.1:0-93385 GCA_943370215.1 Azospirillum sp. RU38E | reverse complement strand
CGGCCGGTCGCCGGCGCGGTCGGCCAGCCCCACCTGCTGCAACAGGCCCAGGGCCCGTTCCCGTGCGGCACTGTCGGGCCGGCGGCCGCGCAGGAGGATACCGATCATCACATTATCCAGCACGCTGGCCCAGGGCAGCAGCAAATCCTGCTGCCCCATCCAGGCGATGCGACCAGCCAGCGGCCGGCCATCACCGGCAATGATGCTTGTCTGGCCCTGGGGAGCGGCCAGCCCGGCCACCAGCCGCAGCAACGTGGTCTTGCCCACCCCGCTGGGGCCCAGCAGACAGCAGAATCGGCCCGCCGGCACATGCAGTTCCAGCCCGTCGAACAGCAGACGTCCGCCCAGTTCCAGGCTTGCCTGACGGATCTGGATGGCGGGAGAGGGGGGAGAATGCGGATCGGCGCCCGGCGGCATCTTGTCTCACTGTCCCTACGCCGGTCTTGGCCGGATCAGGTTCCAGGGGTCGTTCCGGCACGGAACCTCTCAGCCGCCCATCGGCTCCCCCCAGTGAATGTTGGGTTATTGCATTGCCGTGACAGGGGAACAAGCGACTTGAACGATGGGCTAAGCCCAGGCGGCAGGGTAACGGCCACCATTGTCAGCATGTGGCGGCGCAGCATAGGATTATGCCCATGATGCTGGATGCACCCGTCGCCCCGCCTGCGGCTGTTGATGCCGCGCCCGAACCGCTGCCGAAACCCTCGGCGGCGTTGCGTCCGCTGTTTCTGGGTGGGGAGATTTATCGCCATTCCAGCTATGGCAAGAAACACCCCCTGTCGATCCCCCGGGTGACGGTGGCGATGGATCTGGCCCGCGCCATGGGCTGGCTGGACGAATCCCGCTATCTGGACAGCCCGATGGCGACGGAGGCGCAGCTCGCCCGCTTTCACACGCGCGATTATATCGCCGCAGTGCGGCAGGCGGAGCGGGATCAGCGGGTCGATCTGGAAACCGCCCAGCGCTATGGGCTGGGCAAGCTGGAAAACCCGGTTTTCCCGGAAATGTATCGCCGCCCCGCCGTCGCCGCCGGTGCGGCCATCCAGGCGGCCGAGCTGTTGCGCGATGGCGGTGTTGTCTATAGCCCCGCCAGCGGCACCCACCATGCTCGGCCCGGCCGGGCCAGCGGCTTTTGTTTCTTCAATGCCCCGGTGCTGGGCATCCTGTCCCTGCTGGATCAGGGGCTGGAGCGCATCCTTTATATCGATCTGGACGCCCATCATGGCGATGGGGTGCAGGATGCCTTTCATGATGATGAGCGGGTGCTGACTGTCTCCATCCATGAAGCGGAGCGCTGGCCCTATACCGGCAAGGTTGAGGATCGGGCAGGCGGGATGGCGCGTAACCTGCCGGTTCCCGCCAGCTTCAATGACAGCGAGTTGCGCTTTCTGGTGGAAGAGGCGCTGATCCCGCTGACCAGCGCTTTCCGCCCGCAGGCGATGGTGATCCAGACCGGGGCGGATGCGCTGGCCGACGATCCCTTATCGCGCCTCAGCCTCTCCAACCGGGGTCTCTGGCACGCGGTATCGGAACTGCTGGGGCTGGCGCCGCGCACCATGGTGGTGGGCGGCGGCGGCTATAACCCCTGGTCAGTGGGCCGTGCCTGGGCCGGCATCTGGGCGGTATTGTGCGGGATTGACCCGGCCAGTACGCCCCTGACACCGGAAGCGGTATCGGTGCTGCGCGGCCTGACCTGGGACCGGCGGGAAGGCCGCAAGCCCCCCGCCCACTGGTTCGACCGGTTGCATGATGCCCCCCGCGAAGGGCCCGTGCGCGATGAGATCAGGATGGTCGCAGCCGCGACCCGCGATCTGTGATATCAGGCGGGAAAGCCGCCTTTTTGGAAAGACACCATGATCCAGCGTCTGTTCCTTCGCCTGTTACCCGCCCTCCTGCTGGCGCTGGCTGTGCCGGTCTTGAGCTTGCCCACCACGGCCCTGGCCGAACAGGGGCCGCAGACCGGTCTGCAGGAAGATACGCTGGTGGTGGAGACGGCGGGCGGTAGCCGCCACAAATTCACCATCGAACTGGCGCTGACCCTGCAACAGCAGGCCCGTGGCCTGATGTACCGCGAGCATATGGATGATGATCGCGGGATGCTGTTCCTGTACGAGGTGGAACAGCCGCTCAGCTTCTGGATGATGAATACGCTGATCCCGCTGGATATCATCTTCATTGATGAAAAGGGCGTGATCATCAATATCCAGCATGGCAAGCCCCGCAACACCACCCCGCTGCCATCCTCCCGCCCGGCGCTGGCCGTGCTGGAGCTGAATGGCGGTCTGTGTGCCCGTCTGGGCATCCGGGCCGGTGACCGGCTGCTGCACCCGGCCTTCGGGGTGAAGCGTCCCGGCTGATCAGGTCGTCGCCATGCGTGCATGACGGAAGGTGGGCCGGTGCCTAACCCGAAAGGGCGGAACTCTGCCCCTGTCCGTCATGGTAGAATCGGGAATGGTTCTCTACACGCCACCGATCCAGCGCCTGCCGGTGAATGCGACGCCCCCCACGCGGGAGCGGCGGGTGGCGGGCGTGTCCAAGGTGGCGGCCCAGGCAACCGGGGAGCGTGACGCCCGCCAGGGCCGCAGCCTGCGTCAGCGTCTGATCGATATGGTGATGGATGAGGTGGAGGAGCTTCCCGACCTCACCTCTGAACAGCGTGACCGTATCCGTGGTAATCTGGACCGCTTTGCCGACAGGCAATCACCCCCGGAAGGGCGGCAGGAGACATTCCCCCAGCCGCAACCTCAGCCCCAGGCCCAGCCGGAAGCGCAACCCCCGCCTCTGCCTGCCGATCCGCTGGCCATCACCTTGTCTGCCATCAGTGGCGGGGAAGATGATGGCGGCCCGGCCGCGTCGGAGGCGGTGAAGCTGGCCCAGCAAATGCGCCGGCTGCTGGAACTGCATTCCGAACAGGCGAGGAAAATTGCCGCCTATGTCCATGCCCTGCAGGCCATGGTGCCGGAAACGCATCAACTGACCCTGGAAGCCTGACCGATCCCGGCAAAATGTCCCGGCGACAAGTATCGGATTGGTACCGGCTGTCGCCGGGGCTATAGCCAGGGAAGGGTGGCCGCGATCTGCGGCCCCGCAGGGACTCTGTCTTGTCATGCCGTTGAATATCGCCCTTTTCCTCATCACGATTCTCATTTGGGGATCGACTTGGTACGCCATCACCTTTCAGTTGGGGGCAGTCGATCCTGCCGTTTCCATCGGCTACCGCTTTTTGCTGGCCGGGTCGGTGTTGCTGGGGTGGCTGGTATTGCGCCGGCAGGCTTTGTGGCCGGCGCGGGGTACCTGGCATTTGATCGCCGGGGCGGGGCTGCTGAATTTTTCCCTGAATTATCTCCTGGTCTATAAGGCGACGGTGTTGTTGCCCTCCGGGCTTGTTGCCGTGGCGGGATCGGCCCTGTCCTTGATGAATGTGCTGAACTCCCGGCTGTTTCTGAAACAACCCTTGCGGCCGGCTGTGTTGTTGGGCGGCTGCCTGGGGCTGGTCGGGGTGTTGTTGCTGTTCTCTCCAGAACTGGATGGCGGAACGCTGGCCAGCGGTGCCCTGGCCGGGCTGGGGCTGATGATGCTGTCCAACTACAGTGCGTCACTGGGCAATATGGTGGTCTCTACCGCCCGACGTCGCGGGATGCCGCTGATCGCCCTGACCGGGTGGGGCATGGTGACCGGGGCCGCGCTGATGCTGGTGCTGGCGGCCGCGCGGGGGGCTGATTTCAGCGTCAACCTGACGGCGCCCTATCTGCTGTCCCTGCTTTATCTGGCCCTGTTTGGTTCTATCGCGGCTTTTCTTTGCTATTTCACCTTGCTCGGCCGGATCGGGGCGGATCGGGCTGGCTATGTCGCTATCATGACGCCGGTGGTGGCGCTGCTGATCTCCACCCTGTTCGAGGGGTATCACTGGACGCCGGCCGGCATTGCCGGGCTGGTTCTGGCCCTGGCAGGCAATCTGCTGGTGATGGCTCCGAGCAGTTTGTTCACCCGGCAACCAACGAAACGCCATGCATAAGATGCGTAGGCGGTATCCTGGGCTTGCCCCCGGCAAAAGGGTGGTGTATTCCCCACCCCTGGTTACGGAGCGTAGCGCAGCCTGGTAGCGCGGCTGGTTTGGGTCCAGCAGGCCGGAGGTTCGAATCCTCTCGCTCCGACCATCCCCCCGATGGACGCCACCCTAGATCACAGCAGGCACATCATGAAGGTCCGCATCTATCAGCCCGCCAAGACCACGATGCAGTCTGGCCGCGCCAAGACGGGCGCCTGGGTTCTGGAATATGAGCTGGCCACCCCGCGCCGGCCGGAACCGCTGATGGGGTGGACCAGTTCTGGCGATACATTGAATCAGGTGCGCGTCTCCTTCCCCACCAAGGAAGAGGCACTGGCCTTCTGCGCCAAGAAGGGCTGGGATGCCGATGTGGCGGAATTGCACGAGCGTCGGGTGATCCCGCGTAATTATGCGGACAATTTCCGTACCGACCGGCCGCGCATTGGCCGTTTCTGATCTTGACCATTGCGGGGCCGTCCTGACGACGGCGCCTGCCAGGACGGCCCCTTAGCTCAGTTGGATAGAGCAACCGCCTTCTAAGCGGTAGGTCGCTGGTTCAAATCCAGCAGGGGTCGCCAAAGATAATGGGTTGGGGTCAAATCCCCACCCGCCTGCAAAAGCCCGGACCTGAACAGGCCGGGCTTTTTTCATGCCGGTTTCCAACCGGTCCCCCGGCAGGAAATGCCGGGCTAGGCAGAATCGTCCCACTGGGGATTGGTACGGCCACTGGGACTCATTTTCCCCCCATCTCCCCCCTTCGTGGTGAGTTTCGGCGGAAATCCTATCCGAAAGTATAGAAATCGGGGCTGTTTGGCACTTGGCACGCTTCCTGCTTAGGTGGGATCGAAACCCTTCGTGTCCACCTCAGCATAGGAAGAGCCGGAACTCTGGACCATGGCGTCGAGCGGACAGCGGTGCAGGAACAGCCTACAGGCGCAAAGCCTGTGCCAAACCTGATTTCCGCGATCAGCACGACGGATAGCCCGATCCGCACCCGAAACTGCCGGTCCTGCATCGCACCCGGCGTCTTCCACGGTAACGGCTTTCACCCTGCGCCCAACGGTGTCCACGAGAATCGATTAGGGGCCTAAACGGTCCCTCGGTAGCGCTCAAAAGGAGATGATGATGTCGAGCAGTGATGTCCAGCTGACCGCAGGTATGCGTAACAACCTGCTGCTGTTGCAGAAGACCAACAAAGGCGTTGAGTCGATCCAGACCCGGTTGTCCACCGGCAACAAGATCAACAGCGCCCTGGATGGCCCCACCAACTTCTTTGCCGCCAAGAGCCTGAGCACCCGTGCGGGTGACCTGACCAAGCTGAAGGAAAGCATGGGTCAGTCGATCAGCACGATCCAGGCGGGCGACAAGGGCATCACTGCCATCGAAAAGCTGGTTGAGCAGGCAAAGGGCCTGACCACCTCGGCCTATAACAGCCTGGGCACCGACCCGCAATCCATCGCCACCCGCAAGTCGCTGGCCACGCAGTTCAACACCATCAAGGACCAGATCGACAAGATCGCCCGCGACAGCGGTTATGCCGGTAAGAACCTGCTGGTCGGCAATGGTCGCACGTTGGACAGCACGGCTGAAAGCCGCCAGCAGGTCAACACCATCTCCGGCCTGTCGGCCAGCCGCGTCACCAATGTGGTTTCCGCCGATACCTATTCTGTGCGGGTCAGCGGTACCGGCAATATCAGCGCTGATCTGGCTGATATTTCGACCGCTGAAGACAAGCGCGGCCTCAGCTCCCTGAAAGTGTCGGGCAAGCTGTCCAACACCGCGGGTAACTTTGCCGACGTTTCGATCGAAATGCGTGGCAAGGCAGGACGCGAACGGACCGTGGTGGTGACGGAAGGCTCTGAAAGCCGCACCATCCGGTTCTTTGACAATAGTCAGTCGGCCACGGCAAGCACCGAAAAGCCGGGGACGGAGGGTACTCCTCAGGTCTCCATGATCAAGATTGATGGGGCGATTGAGGCGGGTGATACTTTCACTGCGGCGGTGAATGGTCAGACCTTCACCTATAAGGCCACCGAAGAAGACGTGGTGGACAGCAGCAGCAAGCTGGACTTGAGCCCGGATGCCCGGCGGAAATCCGTGGCGAACAAGCTGGCTGCTGCCGTTCAGGCCGGTCTTGACTCGACGCGCTTTACGGTTGATGCCTCGGCTGATAATGGCACCTTTACGATTGCCGGGGTGGTCGACACCGGTACGGCTGTCAGCTTCCAGGTTGGTGCCTCCACCACCAACGCGGCGGACAAGGCCATCTCTGTCAGCTTCACCTCTGGCACGGTTGTTTCCTTCAACGTGAACCGGGCCGATCTGGACAAGCTGGAAACGGCCGCCAATGGTACATCGGTCATTCAGAAGAATGTCGATATCGAAGTGTCGGCCACCAACCTCAATGGTGTCACGGTCAGCCGTTCGGGCAGCAATGCCCGCGGTAATGCCAAGCTGGCGGAAGGCGAGAATGCGTTGAGCTTCTCCTCTGGTACCGTGCGCTTCGATGTCAATGCCGCCACGTTGATGCAGTCTGCGGCACGCCAAGACTCGGCCAATATCACCACGGTACAGCGCACCGACGCCAATACCGAGAATGACCTGAACGTTCAGTTGAACGAGTCCAACACCAACAACATCACCGTTCAGTCGGTGAATGTGCAGACCGATGGTCAGGGCTTGCGTCTGGACTATGCCCAGAACAACTTCCTGGACCGGACGGACATCGACAAAGCGGTCGAAAGCCTGACCTATGCCACGGCGACCCTGCGGTCGGCTTCGCAGGGCCTCAGCACCAACCTGAACATCATCCAGAACCGCGAGAACTTCACCAGCGAGTTCTCCAACGTTCTGACCGAGGGTGGGAACAAGCTGGTCCAGGCCGACCAGAACGAGGAAGGTGCAAACCTGCTGCTGTTGCAGACCCGTCAGCAGTTGGGCACGATCAGTCTCTCGCTGGCCAACCAGTCGCAGCAGGCCATCCTGCGTCTGTTCTAAGAAGAGCGGGGCAGTTTCAGAAAAGACGGGGAGGCGGCGGCCGCAAGGGCGCCGCCTCTTTCTTTTTGCAAAATAATCTGCATCGCAGATTACCGTAAAATTCGATCTATTTCCGATGGGGTGATCCGGGCGCGCCGTTGCGGTTTCCCAGCGCGTGGGGTACAGCAAAGGCATGAAACTGATCGTCAATATCCTGATCTGGTCCCTGCTGGTGGGGCTGTTGCTGGCGTGGCTGCGGATCGATCCGTACGACCTGCTGCGCGGCGCGCTGCATTCCGCTGCCGCCCTGCCGGAGATGCTGGCTGACCTGTTCGGTTGGGCCTGGCCCTATGTGGCAACAGGGGCGGTGATCGTGGTGCCGATTGCGGTGATCAGTATGCTGCCCCGGCTCTGGCGGCGGCGCAGGCCGCCCGGTGGCGGGCGGGACTGATACCACCCCGCCTAAAGGTTGACCTTTAGGCGGGGTGGAGGCCGGCGACCGCCGGCCCGGCACCGCGTGGTGCCGCAAGCCAAGGGCGCGGATGCGCCCGCCCGGCGCATGAGGGAACGCAAAATCTCCCTTGATCGGTCACGATCAAGGGAGATTGGTATGATACGGTGCACCGGCCTCAGTGGGGCTGTCAGTGGGCCACGCTGTCGGCGCGCTCTTCCACCATGCTGACCAGCCGCGCACTCTTGTTGAAATTCATCGTCATCATCAAGGTGGCGCGCCCCCGGATCAGGTAGACGCTTTTATCGGCCTCTGCCGGCAGCGGCACTTTTTTCGTCATGCAATAAGCCAGCAAGGACGCCTGAAGCTCTGCTTCCGGGATGGCCAAGCTCTGCTTGCCGCCATTGACCAGCAAGGTGCAGCGGGTGCCCTGGTTCATTTCCAGGCGCAGCCCGGTCACCTGTCCGTCGGGCAGCGCCTCGTTCAGCTTGCGGCGACGGTCCAGGATCGCCGCCAGCACCTCCAGATCGGTGAACAGGATGCAGCGCAGCTCTTTCATCGGGTCTCAACACCTGGGCATGGTCGTACTACCGGAAACAGCATAGGGGCTCGGGCCCTTCGCCGCCAGTTGCCAGGGTTGGCCCCGCCATCACCCTATCCTTTTGCACATATCAGAAGCTGCTGCCGCTGGGCGCGGTGCCGTACAGCGCATTGGGGTCCATCAGCACCGGGGCGATGGTTTCCGGCCCCGTTGCCTGTGCTTCGATGTAAAAACAGGAGCGCCGGCCGGTATGGCAGGCGACACCCAGTTGGTCGACCAGCAGCAGCAGCGTGTCGCCATCGCAATCCACCCGCAACGCCACCAGATTTTGCACTTGGCCCGAGGTGTCGCCCTTGCGCCAGAAGGCCTGGCGGGAGCGGGACCAGTAACAGGCCCGCCCGCTGCGCAGGGTTTCGCGGATGGTATCCGCGTTCATCCAGGCCATCATCAGCACTTCGCCGCTATCATGCTGCTGGGCGATGGCGGGCACCAGCCCATCGGCGGTGAAGCGCACCTTGGCCAGCACGGAATCGATGGCGGAATCGGGCAGGGGGGTGAAAGCGGTGGTCATGATTACAGGGCCTTGCGCAGGCGGTTGAAACCATCATTCAGGTCGGCGATCAGGTCGGCAGGGTCTTCCAGCCCGGCATGGAGGCGGATCAGTTGATCGCCCTGCCAGCGGGTGGCGGTGCGGATGCGGCTGGGGTCGCAGGGCAGGATCAGGCTTTCAAAGCCACCCCAGCTATAGCCCATGCCGAACAGGCGCATCCCGTCCACCATGGCGGCGAGGGCCGCCTTGGGCACCGGGTTCATTTCAAAGGCGAACAAACCGCAGGCGCCACTGAAATCCCGCTGCCAGATCGCGTGACCGGGGCAGCCGGGCAGGGCGGGGTGGCGCAGCCGCGTCACCTCCGGCTGTTCGGCCAGCCAGTTGGCCAGGATCAGACCGGTTTCATGATGCTGGCGCATCCGGGTGGGCAGGGTGCGCAGGCCGCGCAGCCCCATGAACAGATCATCCGGCCCCGCCACGGCCCCCAGCTCCACCGATGCCTTTTTCAGCTTCAGCCAATGGGCCTCGCTGGCGGTGACGGTGACGCCCAGGCTGGCATCGGCATGGCCGCCAATATATTTGGTGGCCGACTGGATGGTGATATCCACCCCATGGGCCAGGGGCTGGAACAGGATGCCGGCGGCCCAGGTATTGTCGATCATGCTGACAATGCCGGCTTCGCGCGCCACGGCGGCCAGGGCCGGCACATCCTGCAGCTCAAATGTCTGGGAACCGGGCGATTCCATGAACAGCACGCTGGTATTGGGGCGCAGCAGCGCCTTCAGGTCGGTCGCCGCGATGCCGGGGTCATAATATTCCGTCTCCACCCCCGCCCGCTTCAAGATGCCGTCGCAGAAGGTCCGGCTGGGCCCATAGGCGGTATCCACCATCAGGATATGATCGCCGGCCTTGGTGAAGGCCAGCAGGGCCGAGCTGATGGCCTGCACGCCAGAACCATAGGCAACCGCGCCATGGCCGCCTTCCAGCACCGTCACCGCCTCTTCAAAGGCGTGGCTGCTGGGGTTGCCGGTGCGACCATAGCGGATCGAGCGGTAATAGGGATCGTAATCCTCCAGTGCCGCCAGATCGGGGAATAGCACGGTGGAGGCGCGGAAGGGTGGCACATTCACCGCCCCGGCATGGCGTTCCGGGTGGCGTCCGGCATGGATCAGGCGGGTCGTCTGCTTGGCGCTGTTATCGGTGCTCATCGGGAACGCTCTCAGCCTTCGGGCGGCAGGATCAGGGGAACATGGGGGGCGGCATGGCGGGGGATAAGGCCGGTGACACGGGGGTCATCCTCTTCCTTCTCCATCTGGCCCACAGGATGAAAGCCGGCCTTCTGATAGGTCATCAGGGCATGGGGATGGTCCAGCGTGCAGGTATTCACCGTCACCTTTTCCACACCGGCCCCATTCCAGGCCGCTTCAATGGCCCAGTCCAGCAGCCAGCCACCGATGCCGTGGCCGATAAATTCCGGCAGCAGACCCAGATAGCCGATCTCGCACTGGCCCGGCGTGCGCCGGTCCAGTTCCAGATAGCCGGCGGGCACGCCGTTGACATAGGGCACATAGATTTCCACCGCCGGGTCTTTGATGATGGCATCCAGCGTGGCGTCATCCATGGCGCGGCGGAACCACCACAGCCAGTCCTGGCCGACATTGTTGTAGAGATAGCGGTAGAAGGACAGCGTGCAGTTTTCCGCCCGCATCAGAGCCAGCTTTTCATGCGGATGCGGGCGCTGGCGGCGGGCCGGCTTGGCCGTCATTTCCAGATAGGTGACGGTGGTGCGCATCCGGCCCGGCGGTATCGGGCCATCCAGGGGGACGGCGTTGGTCATGCGGCATCCCCCGTTGCCAGCGGCAGATCTTCGCGCCCACCCCATTCGGTCCAGGAACCGTCGTAAAGCGCCACGTCACTGACGCCCAGCCGGTGCAGCCCCAGCGCCAGCACGGCCGCGGTGACCCCGCTGCCGCAGGAGGTGACGACGGGCCGCGACAGGTCGATCCCCGCCGCCAGATAGCGGGCGCGCAGGGCCTCTCCCTCCAGCATCTGCTGGGTCTCGCTGGCCAGAAGCTCATTGAAGGGCAGGTTGCGGGCACCGGGTATATGGCCGCTGCGCAGGCCGGCGCGTGGTTCCGGTACGGACCCGGTGAAGCGCGCAGCGGCCCTGGCATCCAGCACCTGTTCCGCCCCGGTTTCCAGGTTGGTTTTCAGATCATCGGCGCTGCGCACCATGTCTGCCCGGTACTGGGCGCGGAAGGCGGCGGGGGTGGGGATCGCCGGCTCTCCGCTGGCCAGTTCGCCGCCGGCGGCGATCCAGCCGGGCAGGCCGCCATCCAGCACATAGACCGCATCATGGCCGAAGACGCGGAACATCCACCAGGCGCGCGCCGCACTGAACAGGCCAGTGCTGTCATAGACCACCACCGTATCGGCCGAGCCGATGCCCAGGGCCGAGACGGCGTTGGCGAAGCCCTGCGGGCTGGGCAGCATGTGCGGCAGGTCGGTATCCGGATCGGAAATCCCGTCAATATCGAAGAACACGGCACCGGGAATACGCTTGGCCGCAAATTCGGCCTTGGCATCGCGCTTGGCCGCCGGCATGTGCCAGGAGGCATCCACCAGTTTCACATCAGGCCGGCCCAGCACCCCCAACAGCCAGAGGGGGGACACCAGCGGATCGGTCAGCGCGGGCACGGCCATGTTCGTTCCTATCGGGAGAGAGGGAGGAAACGTAATATCCATCTGTCCTTTATAGGCGATTGGAATGCAAACTGTCCCTTAATCCCGGAAGCCCAGCACCACGCGGCGGTTCTGCTTGCCCTTATTTTCGATCTTTACGATGCTGATCGGGCCAATCTCCCCCGTATGCGCCACATGGGTGCCGCCGCAGGGCTGCAAATCCACCATCGCATCATCGGTGCCGATCTGCAGCAGCCGCACCGAGCCGCTGCCCGTGGGGGGCTTGACCGACATGGTGCGCACCAGTTCCGGCCTTTCCGCCATTTCCTGATCGGTGATGGTGCGTTCACGTACCGGGTGGTCGGCCCGGATCAGCTCGTTCAGTTTTTCTTCCAGCGCGTCCTTGTCCAGACTGGCGGAAGGTACATCGAAATCCAGCCGGGATTTCTCCGCCCCCACCTGCCCGCCGGTCACGGCCCCTGGCACCACGGCACACAGCAGATGCATGGCGGTGTGCATCCGCATATGCCGGTGGCGGCGTTCCCAATCCAGATGCAGGGTGACGCTTGTGCCGGGCGGGGGCAGGGGGGAATCGGCGGGCACGATGTGCAAAACATCGGGACCGTTTTCCACCAGCGGTACCGCCTTGCGCGTGTCGGTCACCGCCACACTGCCACCCTCCCAATCGATCCGCCCGGTATCACCGGGCTGGCCGCCACCATTGGGATAGAACAGCGTGGCATCCAGCCGGATGCCGTCCGCCCCGCTTTCCACCACCGTGGCCTCTGCCTGTTTCAGGTAGGGATCGTCACGGAACAGCAGCGCCATGGGCGGACCTCCATCAAGGGGTGATATCAGGACAGCCAGTCGGGAACCGGCAAACCTTTTTCGCGCAGGAAACTGGGATTGAACAGCTTGGATTGGTAACGGGTTCCGTAATCGCACAGGATGGTGACGATGGTATGGCCCGGCCCCAGCAGGCGGGCCACCTTCATGGCGGCAACAATATTGATGCCGCTGGAACCGCCCAGCACCAGCCCTTCATTCTTCAGCAGGTCGAAGACGATGGGCAACGCTTCCTCATCCGTCACCTGCACGGCATCGTCGATCGGCGCATCGGCCAGATTGGCCGTCACCCGGCCTTGGCCGATGCCTTCGGTGATGGAATTGCCCTCGGCCTTCAGTTCGCCCGTCTTTTTCCAGGCGTAAAGCGCCGAGCCCATCGGGTCGGCCAGCACGATCTTTACTTCAGGGTTGCGTTCCTTCAGCGCCAGGGCGATGCCGGCCAGCGTGCCGCCGGTGCCAGTGGCGCAGGTGAAGGCATCGATCTTGCCGTCCGTCTGCTGCCAGATTTCCGGGCCGGTGGTGCGGCGGTGGCCCTCCCGGTTGGCCAGATTGTCGAACTGGTTGGCCCAGATGGCGCCGTTGGGTTCCGTCTGCGCCAGTTCCTCTGCAATGCGGTGGGAGACATGCACATAATTGCCGGGATCCTTGAAGGGCACGGCCGGCACCAGCCGCAGGTCGGCCCCGCACAGGCGCAGCATGTCCTTCTTTTCCTGGCTCTGCGTTTCCGGCATCACGATGACGGTGCGAAAGCCCATGGCATTGCCCACCAGGGCCAGACCGATGCCGGTATTCCCGGCCGTGCCTTCCACAATGGTGCCGCCGGGGCGCAGTTGGCCGCGTTCAATCGCATCCTGCACGATGGCGAGTGCCGCCCGGTCCTTCACCGACCCACCGGGATTGAGGAATTCCGCCTTGCCGAGAATGGTGCAGCCCGTCGCTTCCGACGGGCCCTTCAGGCGGATCAGCGGGGTGTGGCCGATGCTGTCGATGAAGCCGTTGCGTATATCCACGGCGTTGTGCCCTTGTTCATGTGTAGAATGTCGGCACCCCATATGGGGCGAGGTTGTTAAAAACCTAACCCCCGCCGTCTCAGCCCTGCAACGCATTCTCCGCAAGGCCCGCCTTCAGTGCCGCATGGTGGCGGGCGAACCAGGACAGTCCCAGCAGGGTAAAGCCGCTGGTGATGCGGTTGGCATCCATCTGGGCAATGGCCAGATCGGCGGGCACCAGATGCACGCGGATATCCTCCACCTCATCTTCCAGCCCATGCAGCCCCCCCAGCCCTTCAGCGTCAACATAGCCGAAGAAGATGTCCACCACTTCGGTACAACCACCGGGGCTGGGCATTGTGGTGAAGATGCGGCGCAGGTCGCGCGGGGTGCAACCGGCTTCCTCCTCCGTCTCCCGCGCGGCCACCTCAGCAGCGGCTTCACCAGGTTTCACCATGCCGGCGACGAATTCCAGCAGCCACGGGTCCAGCCCGGCGGCTGCCGCCCCGGCGCGGAATTGTTCAATCATCAACAGCACATCGCGGGCAGGGTCGTAGAGGATCACCGCCACCGCATGGCCGCGATGGCAGATTTCCCGCTCGATCACCGGGGTCATGCCGCCATCGAACCTTTCATGCTGCAGGGTCTGTCTGGAAAATTCCATGAAGCCCTTGTGAATGGTCTCCGATTTCACAGTTTTCACCCGCTTCGGGCTGGTGATGCCTGGCAGAACCGGGTAGGGGCGGGGGAAGGTTTCGTGCGTCATGATCATCCGGCGTGGCGGGAAAATACGAAGGGGGGTTGCACAGGGCGGGGCAGGCGGGCCAGCTTTGCAGTCAACGGGCCCGTGAGCGGGTCGCAAGATGAAACGCTGGTGAGGGCACGATGGCGCGCGTGACGCAGGATTTCAACTTTCCGGGATCGACAGGGGCCACGCTGGCCGGCCGGCTGGACCTGCCGGAGGGCCGGCCCATCGCCACGGCCATCTTTGCCCATTGCTTCACCTGTTCCAAGGATTACCACGCCTCTGCCCGGATCAGCCGGGGGCTGGCGGATCGGGGATTCGCGGTGCTGCGGTTCGATTTCACTGGGCTGGGCAATAGTGGTGGTGCCTTTGATGAGACCACCTTTTCCACCAATGTGGCTGACCTGCTGGCCGCTGCAGCGGCTCTGACACAGGAGCTGGAGCCCCCCCGTCTGCTGATGGGCCATTCCCTGGGCGGGGCGGCCATGCTGCGCGTGGCGGGCGACCTGCCCAGTGTCGGCGCCGTGGTGACGCTGAACAGCCCGTCTGGCCCGCATACGCTGCTGGGCAAGATCGCCGGGCGTGAGGCAGAAATGGCCCGCGACGGGCGGGTGCCGCTGAATGTCGGCGACCGGGAAATGCCGATCACCCGCGAATTCGTGGCGGACGTGGCCAGCCATGACATGGAGTCGGCCATCGCCGCTTTGGGCCGTCCGCTGCTGGTGCTGCATGATCCGCGTGACCCGGTGGTGCCGATTGCGGAGGCTGACCGGATTTTGTCGCTGGCCAAACATCCCAAGAGCTTCATCGCCCTGGAAGGGGCGGGCCATCTGGCCGCCGACCAGCGCACCACCAATTTCATTGCGGAGACCGTGGCCGCCTGGGCCAAGCGCAGCCTGAAGCTGGATTTGCCCTCGGCCCGCCCGGCCGGCGTGGAACATGCCGGCCCCGTCACCGTGTCGGAGACGGGGGAGGGGGCCTTTGTCAATCTGGTGCAGGCCGCCGGCATCCGATTCCACGCCGATGAACCGACCGCCGATGGCGGCACCGGCACGGGCCCCAACCCCTATGAGCTGTTACAGGCGGCGCTGGGTGCCTGCACCTCCATGACGCTGCGGATGTATGCCAACCGCAAGGGCTGGCCGCTTTCCCGTGTATCCGTGCGGGTGGAACATGCCAAGCGTGACGCCCTGCCGGGGGAGACGACGGAGAATGCCGGCGGCAAGGTCGACCAATTCACCCGCCACATCACCATTGAAGGCGGGCTGGATGAGGGCCAGCGCAAGCGGCTGCTGGACATCGCCAATAGCTGCCCGGTTCACCGCACGCTGCGCAGCCGCTCGGCGATTGACACGCTATTGGCTTAACGGAACCGCATGGCACCGGCTGGGGTTCTTGAAGGAGAACCACAGACCGGAGCCGGGATGATGCCGATCAGGAATGAACAGGAGCTGGAACAGGCGGTACAGGAGTTCCAGCGTCTGAGCGGGGGTGATATCTCCCCCACCGATGCCGACCGCCGCGATAATCTGAATGCCGATATCCAGGTCTATTACGCGACCCATGCCGAGGATTTGCGCAAGGCCAAGCCCGAGCGACAATCGGATATGGAGCGCGATAGCCCCAAAAGCCCCTCCGACGTCGAATCATGATAAGATGGGCCGGATTTCATGGATGGAGTGAGCCAACGTGCGTCGCGGCGATAATTGCTATACCTGCCGGTTCTGGCTGGGTCATGGGGTGCGGGAACGCGGACCCAAGGGTAATTGTCGCCGCTTTCCACCCGTGGTGACCGACCGCTCGCCGGCCGGTTCCTTCCCCATCACCAACTTCACCGACTGGTGCGGGGAATGGCAGCGCCATGGCGGATTACGCGATTCGGCCGACGCGGTGGGGGAGACGACACTTTACGACCAGCTTTGAGGCAGGCAGCGCGTATCTGTGTCCGTTGGGCTGAAGGTCGGAAAAAGAAAAAGGGCCGAAGCATTGCTGCTTCAGCCCCTTATCATTGGCTCCCAGGGAGGGATTCGAACCCCCGACCGGGCGGTTAACAGCCGCCTGCTCTACCACTGAGCTACCTGGGATCAGTGCGCATCAACGCGTGATCATACAGTAAAACAAGTTCTTACCAAGGGTGGAACCGAGATTTTCATCTCGGTTCCTGCCAATTGGCTCCCAGGGAGGGATTCGAACCCCCGACCGGGCGGTTAACAGCCGCCTGCTCTACCACTGAGCTACCTGGGATCAGACGCTTGTTGCTGCACCGTCGCCGGCGCCGCATCGTGCGGTGGGCGGGCTTATAGCCAACCCCCGACGGCTTTGTAAACCCCTGTTTCGTACTTTTTTGATTTTTCTGCAAAGCTGTTGGCGATGGCTCCCCTGCCAGGCACATAATTGCTTCGTGTCAAACAGCTTTTTACGGAAAGCCGCCTCCTGTGCCTAACCACGATAATCCCTGGAAAACCCTGTCCTGTACCCGGATTTATGAGAATCCCTGGATCAAGCTGGAACATCACGAGGTGCAGCAGCCTGATGGGGCGCCCGGCATCTATGGTGTTGTGCGCTTTGCCAACCATGCGGTGGGGGTGCTGCCGGTGGCTGATGATGGCAGCACCTGGCTGGTCGGCCAGTTTCGCTATTCGTTGGATGCCTATAGCTGGGAAATCCCGGAAGGGGGCTGTCCCCTGGGCACCAGCCTTGCCGATACCGCGCATCGTGAATTGCGGGAGGAGACGGGGCTGCGGGCGGCGCACCTGATGCTGATCCACAAGGTGGCCCTCTCCAACAGCGTTTGCGATGAACAAGGTGGGGTTTTCGTGGCCTGGGGCCTGACGGAAGGAGAGGCGGAGCCGGAGGGGACCGAACAATTGGCCCTGCGCCGTCTTCCCCTGCGTGAAGCGCTGGATATGGCGCTGCGGGGCGACATCACCGATTCCATGTCGCTGATCGCCCTGCTGCGCGCCCCGATGCTGCTGAACCAGCCGGATCTGCCGGCGGATTTGCGCCAGGCGCTGCGCCGGGGGCTGGAATAACAGAGGGTGGAAATAGAAAAGCCCGCCGGTAAGGGCGGGCTTTTCAACGGCTTGTCGCCGAAATTTGGAGGCACGGCCGGGAATCGAACCCGGATTCACGGATTTGCAGTCCGTTGCATCACCATTCTGCCACCGCGCCAACGGTGCCGCACGTCGGAGCCATCGAAGACCGTTCGGCGTGGGGCCGGTATATAGACGGGCTTTACCGATGCGGTCAAGCACCAGAAACAAAGAATTGCGCATGGCATGATGTTTTGGGTGCGCCCGCAACATTGTGTTCCGGGGATGGGGCGGATATATAGCGTCGGGGTGCCGCTTGCCGGTACCCTCTCATCCTTCCTTTTCCCCACGCGCGAACGACCCCCATGATCGCCACCACGGAATATAGCGCCGCCCGCTACAACATGGTCGAAAGCCAGCTCCGGCCGAACAAGGTCAGTGACCAGCGTTTGGTTGATGCTTTCCTGGCCGTGCCGCGTGACCAGTTCGTGCCCACGGCGCTGCGCGGCGTCGCCTATGTGGACAAGGCCATTCCGGTCGGCAATGGCCGCTTCCTGCTGGAGCCGATGGTGCTGGGTCGCCTGCTCCAGGAAGCGCGCATCGCCGCCACTGATCTGGTTCTGGATGTCGGCACCGCTACCGGCTATTCCGCCGCCATCATCGGCCATGTGGCCGCTACCGTGGTGGCTGTAGAATCGGACGCAACCCTGGCGGCGCAGGCCAATCAGGCCATGCAGACGCTGGGCGTGGACAATGCCGCCATTGTCCAGGGTGATCTGGCTGCCGGTTGGGCCAAGCAGGGGCCCTATGATGTGATCATTGTGGAAGGTGCTGTGGCCGCCGTGCCGCAGACGTTGCTGGATCAACTGGCCGAAGGTGGCCGTCTGGTGACCGTGCTGCTGCCGGAAAGTGGGGTGGCAGTTGCCCGCCTGTATCAGAAGATCGGCGGCACCATCTCCAGCCGCACCCTGTTCGATGCATCGGCCGCCTTGCTGCCGGGGATGGAGCCGAAGGCGGCTTTTGCCTTCTGATCGATTAAGGGTTGGGGTCATCTGTGCGCGATATCACTGACTTTGAACTGGCAGTGGATGATTTGGCGGAACGTCTCCGGCAGGGCGACATTGTCGTGCTGGATGTAAGGGAAGGCTGGGAAGTGGAGCTTTGCGCCATTCCCGGCAGCCTTCACATTCCGCTTGGGCAGTTGCCCGGTGCCATCGGCGATTTACCGCAGGATCGTGATATTGCGGTAATGTGCCACCATGGAATGCGTAGTGCGCACGCTACCACTTGGTTGCGGGCGCAGGGCTTCGACCGGGCCATCAATATTGCGGGCGGGATCGACGCTTGGGCCCGGCGGATCGACCCCTCGATGAAGGTGTATTGACAATGAGAGCCTCTCGTCTGAAGCCGATCCTGCGCCGTCTGGCGCGCACCGCCCTTCCTCTGGCGGCCCTGTCCGTGGGGCTGGGTATCAACCCGGCCCAGGCGCAGGCGCTGAATGACGCGCTGGCGCTTGCTTATCAGGCCAACCCCACCTTGGAAGCGGCACGTGCCGAATTGCGCGCGGCGGATGAACTGGTGCCGCAGGCCCGCTCCGGCTTCCTGCCGCAGGTGTCCGCCTCCGGTGATATTGGGCGTTACAAGCAGGATGGCGGTTCGGCCGATTTGTTGTGGAACCAGAAGTCGGTCAGCGCCCAGGTCGTGCAGCCGATCTATCGTGGTGGTCGCACCATCGCCTCCTTGAACCGTGCCGAAGCGCTGGTCCAGGCTCAGCGCGCCTCGCTGGTGGCCACCGAACAGTCGGTGCTGCTGTCCGCCGCCGCCGCCTATTGCGATGTGGTGCGCGATCAGGCCGTGCTGGAACTGAACATCAATAACGAGCAGGTGCTGCGCCGCCAGTTGGAAGCATCGCGTGACCGGTTCCGTGTGGGTGAAATCACCCGCACCGATGTCAGCCAGTCCGAATCGCGTCTGGCGCTGTCTACCTCCAACCGCATTGCGGCTGAAGGCCAGTTGAATGCCAGCCGGGCGGTGTTCGCCCGCCTGATGGGCCAGTCGCCGGAAAAGCTGACCCAGCCGGCGCCGACGGTGGAATTGCCGAAGTCGCTGGAAGCGACGGTTTCCATGGCGGAGCAGAACAATCCATCCGTTCTGGCGGCCAAATTCTCTGAACGCGCAGCGGATGCGGCCGTGGATGCCACGGCCGGTGAGCTGTTGCCGTCGGTTTCCGTGGTCGGCACCTACAGCCGTACCTGGGATCAACCCGGGACCATGGGGCAGTTGGACCAAGGTTCCATCGTCGCGCGCGTTACCGTTCCGGTCTATGCTGCGGGTGAGCCCAATGCCCGTGTGCGTCAGGCCAAGCAGACGGCCCAGCAGCGCCGCATCCAGATTGACGAGGCGGTGCGTCAGGCACGGGAAAGCGGGATTCGCTCCTGGGAAGCACTGGTGACGGCCCGCGCCTCCATCCTGTCCCGCAAGGAACAGGTGCGCGCGGCCAATATTGCCCTGGAAGGCGTGCGCCAGGAAGCCACTGTGGGTTCGCGCACGGTGCTGGATACCCTGGACGCCGAGCAGGAATATCTGAATGCCCAGGTCAATCTGGTGCAGGCCGAGCGTGATGAGATCGTGGCGATCTTCCAGGTGCTGTCCGCCACCGGTCAATTGACCGCCGGGCGCCTGGGTCTGCCGGTCAAGACCTATGATTACGAGGCGCATTACAACAACACGCGCAACAAGCTTTGGAGCCTGTCGGCTGATTGATCCGACAGTATTTCCGGGAATTTGCGCAAATGGGGGGCAAACTGCCCCCCATTTTTCATCAAGCTCATGGAAATTTGTCCGTTTCTGCCCTAGGCTGACGGCCAATTCGTTGAATTCGGGTTATAGGCGAGATGGTCGATAAAGGCGCGTCACAAGAACCGTCGATGGAAGAGATCCTGGCTTCCATCCGCAGGATCATTTCCGAAGACAGCGACGCACCGCCGGCGGAGGCGGAGGCGCCGCCTCCCCCTGCACCGCCGCCTCCACCCCCCCCACCGCCGCCGCCTCCACCTCCACTCCCGCCACCGCCTCCCCCTGCACCGCCGCCTCCGCCGCCCCCCGTTTTCGAGGAGCCGGAGCCGTTTGTGATGGCGGAGCCGGAGGAAGAGCCGCCATTGGAGCTGACGGAGCCGTTCGATGAGCCGTCCTCGTTCTTCGAACCGCCCCCCCCACCGCCGCCGCCGCGTCGGCCGCTGCCCATTGATGATGGCCTGATTTCCGATCAGGCCGCCGATGCGGCCAGCCGTGCCTTTGCCTCCGGTCTGGCCGGGTTCCGCCGTGGCGGGCCGTCCATCCATGGTGAAGGACCGGTCGGCCGCTCCGACACCACAGTCGAACAGATTGTCTATGATCTGGTGCGGCCGATGATTCGCGAATGGCTGGACGATAACCTGCCCACCATGGTGGAGCGGCTGGTCAAGCGCGAGATTGAACGGGTCGTACGGCGCGGACTCGACTGACGCGCCGGCCCGCATTGCACGAAAGTTTGGGGGCGGCGCCTGGACGGTGCCGCCCCTTTCCATTTATCAACTGTGCCAACCCTGTCATCTGAAGGCCCGGTCATGCTGGAAAAGACCTTTTCCCCCGCCGATGTGGAATCGAATCACTACCAACGCTGGGAGAAGGACGGCGCCTTCGCCGCCCATGTAGACAGCAATCAGGTGCCCTACACCATCATGATGCCGCCGCCCAACGTGACGGGCAGCCTGCATATGGGGCACGCGCTGACCTTCACTTTGCAGGATATTCTGATTCGCTATCAGCGGATGCGCGGCAAGGATGCCCTTTGGCAGCCCGGCACCGACCATGCCGGCATCGCCACCCAGATGGTGGTGGAGCGCAATCTGGGTAAGGAAGGCATCACCCGCCAGCAGTTGGGGCGTGAGAAGTTTCTGGAAAAGGTGTGGGAATGGAAGGCCGAATCCGGCGGCACCATCACCCGCCAGCTTCGCCGCCTGGGTGCTTCCACCGATTGGGCGCGTGAACGCTTCACCATGGATGAGGGCCTGAACAAGGCCGTCCGCAAGGTGTTCGTGGAACTGCACCGCCAGGGCCTGATCTATCGTGACAAGCGGCTGGTCAACTGGGACCCCAAGCTGCACACCGCCATTTCCGACCTGGAGGTGGAGCAGAAGGAGGTTGCCGGCAATCTCTGGCACTTCCGCTACCCGATCGAGGGGGAGCCGGGCCGCTATATCGTGGTCGCCACCACCCGGCCCGAAACCATGCTGGCCGATACCGCCGTGGCTGTGCATCCTGAGGATGAGCGCTACAAAGACATTATCGGCAAGTTCGTCCGCCTGCCGCTGGTCGGCCGCCTGATCCCCATTGTGGGCGATGAATATGCCGACCCGGAGACGGGTTCCGGTGCGGTGAAGATCACCCCCGCCCATGATTTCAACGATTTCGAGGTTGGCCGCCGGCATAATTTGCCGCTGATCAATCTGCTGGACCGTGATGCCCGCATCGTGGACTCGTTCGAAGGCTACAAGCCCGGCGCCAATGGCCGCCTGGAAGCCTTCAGCGAACCGGTGCCGGAAGCCTATCGCGGGCTGGACCGGTTTGCGGCGCGCAAGCAGGTGGTCGCCGATCTGGAAGCGCTGGAACTGCTGGAACAGATCGTGCCGCACAAGATGACGGTGCCGCATGGCGACCGCTCCGGCGTGGTGATCGAGCCCTGGCTGACCGATCAGTGGTATTGCGATGCCGCCACGCTGGCCAAGCCCGCCATTGAGGCGGTGGAGACGGGCAAGACCGTCTTCGTGCCGCGCCAGTGGGAAAACACCTATTTCGAATGGATGCGCAACATCCAGCCCTGGTGCATTTCCCGGCAGCTCTGGTGGGGTCACCAGATCCCCGCCTGGTATGATGGCGAAGGCAATGTCTTCGTCGCCGAAACCGCCGAGGAAGCCCAGGCGCTGGCCGGGGAGGGGGTTGCACTCACCCGCGACAGTGACGTGCTGGATACCTGGTTCTCCTCCGCGCTGTGGCCGTTCAGCACGCTGGGCTGGCCGGAACAGACGCCGGAACTGGGCCGCTATTATCCCGGCGATGTGCTGGTGACGGGCTTCGACATCATCTTCTTCTGGGTTGCCCGAATGATGATGATGGGCATCCATTTCATGGGCGATGTGCCGTTCAAGACCGTCTACATCCATGCCCTGGTCCGCGACGAAAAGGGCCAGAAGATGTCGAAGTCCAAGGGTAACGTCATCGACCCGCTGGACGTGATCGACCAATATGGCTGCGACGCCCTGCGCTTCACCCTGACGGCCATGGCCGCGCAAGGCCGTGACATCAAGCTGGCGGTCAACCGCGTCGAAGGTTACCGCAACTTCGCCACCAAGCTGTGGAACGCCGCCCGCTATGCGGAGATGAATCAGGTCGCCCCGGTGGCCGGGTTCGATCCGGCCAAGGTGGGTCTGACGGTCAATAAGTGGATCATCGCCGCCTTCCAGCAGGCATCCGCCCGCGTGACGGAAGCGCTGGACGCCTATAAGTTCAATGAGGCGGCGGCCGGCATCTATCAGTTCGCCTGGAACAGCTTCTGCGACTGGTATTTGGAATTCACCAAGCCGATCCTGAATGGTGAGGATGAGGCCGCCAAGGCCGAGACCCGCGCCACCACCGCCTGGGTGTTTGACCGGATTCTGCATCTGCTGCACCCGGTGATGCCGTTCATCACCGAAGAGCTGAACGAGAAGACGGGCGGTCTGACCAAGACCCTGATCAGTGCCGAATGGCCGCTGGCCAATGAGGCGCTGATCGACGCCGCCGCCTCGGCGGAAATGGAATGGGTGGTGAAGCTGATTTCCACCATCCGCACCGTGCGGTCGGAAATGAATGTGCCGCCCTCGGCCCAGTTGCCGCTGCTGCTGAAGGGGGCGAACGCAGAGACGGAACGGCGGCTGGCGACCCACCGCGACCTGATCCTGCGTCTGGCGCGTCTGTCCGGTGTGGAAGCAACGGACGCCGAAGCGCCCAAGGGTTCCGCCCAGGCCGTGCTGGACGAGGCCACCCTGGTGCTGCCGCTGGCCGACTTCATCGATATCGAGAAGGAGAAGGCCCGTCTGGCGAAGGAGATTGGCAAGCTGGAGCAGGAGATCGGCAAGATCGACGCCAAGCTGGCCAACAAGAACTTCGTCGACAAGGCCCCGGAAGAGGTGATCGAGGAACAGCGCGAGCGCCGCGCCGAGGCTGATACCGTTCGGGCCAAGCTGGCCGCCGCCCTGGGCCAGTTGGGCTGAGGGTGCGTTGCGGGTGGGGATGGAACGGCCATCCCCACCCGATTTCCGGGCGGTCAATTAATAATGATTTGCAATTCCCTGCGCTGATCCCTACCTAATCATTCTGTTCTATTCCGGTGTTCCGCGCTCCGCCGCGCGCCAACAGAGAGCCTTGTCCGGTATGGATTTGAATCTGGCCGACAGCACCCGCCCTACCGCCCCGCACCCGGTCGCCCTGGATGCGGCAGCCCCGGCCGCCGCTGTGGCATCTCATCGGCTGGCGGCGCTGTCCTTGTCCGATGTCAGTCATGATTACCGCAACAAGCGGGCGGTGGATCATGTCAGCCTGTCCATCGGTCCGGGGGAAATCGTCTGTCTGGTCGGCCCGTCCGGCTGTGGCAAATCCACCTTGCTGCGCTTGTCGGCGGGCCTGGAGGTTTTGCAACAGGGGGAGGTATCAGTAAACGGGCAGGTGATCGCTCGCCCCGGCCGTTCCGTACCACCGGAGAAGCGTGGCATCGGGCTGGTCTTCCAGGATTATGCCTTGTTCCCGCATCTGCGGGTGCTGGACAATGTGCGCTTCGGCCTGAACCGTCTGCCGGTGGCGGAGCAGAAGGAACGGGCGCTGGCGGCATTGCGGCAGGTGGGCATGGAAGCCTATGCCAATGCCTTTCCCGACGCCCTGTCGGGCGGGCAGCAGCAGCGCGTGGCGCTCGCCCGCGCCATGGCCCCCAAGCCCGCCGTGCTGCTGCTGGACGAACCTTTCTCCGGCCTGGATACCAGGCTGCGGGAAACCGTGCGTGACGAAACCCTGCATGTCTTGAAGCAAAGCGGGGCGGCGACGATGATCGTCACCCATGATCCGGAAGAGGCGATGTTCCTGGCCGACCGCATTGCCCTGATGCGGGATGGCAAGCTGGTGCAACTGGGCTCCCCCACCGAACTTTACACCCGGCCAGTGGATGAATTCGCCGCCAGCTTCTTCGGGGAGGTGAACCGGCTGACGGGCACCGTGCGGGGTGGCCGGGTCGATACGCCGATCGGCTGCCTCAGCGCCCCCGGTCATGCCGAAGGGGCGGCGGTTGCCGTCCTGATCCGGCCGGAAGGGCTGCGCCTGTCGGCGGTGGAGCAGGGGCTGGGTAGTGACGGGGTGCCCAATCTGGCGCGGGTGGAGGCATCCCGCCTGCTGGGCCGCGCCAGTCTGGTGCATCTGCGGGTACTGGATGCCGAGGGCAAGCCGCACCATATGCACGCCCGGATGCCGGGCCATTTTCTGCCCGCGGATGATACCCATGTCTCCGTCACCTTGGACCGGCAACAGGCTTTCATTTTTCCGCGATAGGCCGGTTGGTTCGAAACATGAATGTTTTCCGGCCTTGATTGCGGGGAAGGGGGCTTTCTGCCATCATCCCGCGCCGCCGCAAAGCCGGTGGTGCCAAGCCCGAGGGAACCGTCATGAGTTTGGGTATCACAGAGATTCTGGTTATCCTGTTGATTGTCGGCGTGATCTTCGGCGCCGGCAAATTGCCTAAGGTGATGGGCGATTTCGGCAAAGGTATCCGCAACTTCAAGGACGGGCTGAAGGGCAATGAAGGGGAGGGCGATGCCCCGGCCCCGGCGGATGCGACAATGACGCAGGCCCCCGTTATCGACAATAAGGTTGCCCCATCCCCCATCGTCCCGCTAACCAAGGACGAGTCGGCGCCGAAACCGTGAACTGTCGGCGCTATCCTCCCGTTCACCCGCCACGGGGAAGTCTGATCCATCATGTTTGACATCGGCTGGTCCGAAATCGCTGTCATCGCCGTCGTGGCGCTGGTCGTCATCGGGCCCAAGGATTTGCCCAAGGCGCTGCATACGGTGGGTAAGTGGGTTGCCAAGGCCCGCGCACTGGCCCGCGAGTTCCAGAACAACGTGGACGACATGGTCCGTCAGGCGGAACTGGATGAACTGCGCAAGCAGGTGGAGCAGGCCCGCAGCTTCAATCTGAATCAGGAGCTGGAGAAGGCCATCGATCCGGATGGCAAGCTGCGTGAGCCCCTGGGCGGGCCGGCGGACGGCACGGCCAACCCGGCTGACCCGGCCAAGCCGGCACTTCCCGATCCGGAGGAGGATGCCGATCTGGCGGCGATTGCCCTGCCGCCGGCCGGCGCGCCGCCGGTCACCCCGCTGGAACCCGCCCCGGTCGCCTCCCCCGCCGCAGCGGTGCAGGTGGAGCCGGTGTTGCAGCCCCTGGAACAGCCGCCGCCGCCCCCTGCGCCATCCGTGGAGCCCGCGACGCCGGCACCTTTCGCCGTTGCGGATGAAGCCAAGCCGGTGGAAGCCCCCAAGACCCAAGGTGAGCGGCCGTGACCGATCCCCATATCCCAGATGAACTCGAAGCCGGCCGGATGCCGCTGCTGGAACATTTGATCGAGCTGCGGAACCGGCTGATGTGGAGCCTGGGCGCGCTGATTGTCGCCTTCCTGCTCTGCTTCACAGTGGCCGACCATATCTATCAGTTGCTGATGCACCCGCTGGTGCAGGCGCTGGGGGAGAAGGCGCATGAACGGCGCATGATCTTCACCGCCCCGCAGGAATTCTTCCTGACTCAGGTGAAGGTGGCTTTCTGGGCCGGTGCGATGGTGGCCTTCCCCATCATCGCCACGCAGGTTTACAAGTTCGTCGCCCCCGGCCTTTACAAGCATGAACGCCGCGCGTTCGTGCCCTTCCTGGTGGCGACACCGGTGCTGTTCGCCCTGGGGGCGGCGCTGGTTTATTTCTTCATCATGCCGCTGGCCCTGAAATTCTTCTTCTCTTTCGAGGTGGAAGCGACGGCCACAACATTGGCGGTACAGGCGGAAACCCGCGTGGCGGATTATCTGTCGCTGATCATGGCGATGATCTTCGCCTTCGGTCTGGCTTTCCAATTGCCGGTCATCCTGACCCTGCTGGCCCGGGCCGGGCTGGTGACGGCAGACGGGCTGGCGTCCAAGCGGCGTTATGCCATTGTCGGCGTCTTCGTTGCCGCCGCCATTCTGACCCCGCCGGATGTGATCAGCCAGGTGGGCCTCGCCGTGCCCATGCTGCTGCTGTACGAAGTGTCCGTCTTCATGGCGCGGCGCATTGAAAAGCAGCGCGCCGTGCGGGATGCTGAATTGGATGCCGAACTGAATAGCTGACTGCGGCCGTGTGGCCGCTTTCAAAGGAAAAGGGCGGGGGTGCCATCTTGCACCCCCGCCCTTTTTTATTCCACCACCCGGGCTTTGACGTAGGAGCCGGGGGCCGCTTCGATGGCTTTCAGCTTGCCCTCGCCAGGGATACGGGCTGTCACCTTGGCCCCGGCATATTTCTGCAGCCATTTGGCATATTCCGGCCACCAACTGCCCGGCACCTCCTTGGCGCTGGCCATCCACTGCTCAGGGTCTTTGGGCAGTTTGGTGTTGGTGAAGTGGGAATATTTGTTGGCGGCCGGCGGGTTGACCACGCCGGCAATATGGCCGGATGCCGCCAGCACGAACTTCACCGGCCCGCCATAAAGCTGGGTGGCGGCATAGGTGGATTTCCACGGGGTGATGTGATCCTCCCGCGTGGACAGCATGAAGGTGGGCACCTTGATCTGGCTGAGATCGATCGGCACGCCCTTGATATTGATACCGCCCGGCTGCACCAGCAGGTTCCGCTGATACATGTTGCGCAGATAAAAACTGTGCATTGCCGCCGGCATCCGCGTGGCGTCGGAATTCCAGTACAGCAGATCGAAGGGGAAGGGATCCTTGCCCAACAGGTAATTATTGACCACGAAGGACCAGATCAGGTCATTGGCCCGCAGCATGTTGAAGGTGGTCGCCATGGACTGGCCATTCAGATAGCCCTGGCTGTTCATCTTCTCTTCCAGGGCGGCCAACTGTTCTTCATCGATGAAGACAGACAGTTCCCCCGGCTCGGTAAAGTCGGTCAGCGTCACCAGATAGAGGATGCTCTTGATCCGCTCATCGCCCTTGGCGGCCATATAGGCCAGCGTGGAGGCCATCAGCGTGCCACCGATGCAATAGCCGATGGCATTGATCTCTGTCTCGCCGGTGGCCTGTTCGATGGCATCCAGGGCCGAGAGCGGCCCGAGATTCATGTAATCTTCCCAGGTCTTGTCGGCCAGCTTCTCATCCGGGTTGACCCAGGAGACGATAAAGACCGTATGGCCCTGGTCGCACAGCCATTTCACCAGCGAATTGCTGGGCCGCAGGTCCAGGATATAGAACTTGTTGATCCAGGGCGGCACGATCAGCAGCGGGCGCTTGAACTGCTGCTCCGTCGTCGGCTCATACTGGATCAATTGCATCAGGTCGTTCTGATAGACGACCTTGCCGGGGGTGGCGGCGATATTCTCGCCCACCTTGAACTTGGAATAATCGGTCATGGAAATGGCCAATTGGCCCTTGCCACGTTCCAGATCGCCCAGCAGGTTTTCCAGGCCCTTGACCAGATTCTCGCCACCCGTCTCCAGCGTCTTGCGCAGCACTTCCGGGTTGGTCAGCACGAAATTGCTGGGGGCCATGGCATCGACGAACTGGCGGGTATAGAAATCCACCTTCTTGGCCGTCTTGTCGTCCATCCCCTCCACCTCCCGCACGGTGGATTGCAGCCAGCGGGCGGTCAGCAGATAGGATTGCTTGATATAGTCGAACAGCGTGTTCTCATCCCAGGCGCTGTCCTTGAACCGCTTATCCTCCTTGGCGGGGGCGGCCACCGGGCCGGCAGCACCCTGGCCCAGCATACGCTGGGTGGTGCGCTGCCACAGCGCCATGTAATCCTGCCAGAGCGACCATTGCGCCTGCATCAGCTTGGCCGGGTCGGCCATCATGCGCGCCGTCATTTCCAGAAAGGCGGCGCCGATATGCATGGCATCCTGCGCGCCGCTACCGGTATCGCCCTGCCGTTTCAGGAATTCCGCCACCAGCCGCTGGCTCTGTTCCGCGATGGTCGCCATGTGACGCGACATTTCCACGGGATCGGGGATCTTGATTTCGGACCCTTGCGGTTCAGCCATTCGCGCTTTCCTCAAAACTGGTTGGAACGGACCCCAACTCTTTCCTGACATAATTTATTGGCCTGATTATCGGCAGACGCGTTCAGGCAATGCGGCTTTCCTTGCCTCTTCCCTCAGGATCAGGCTTAAGGTTGCCGACACGGGCATTTTCATACACGA
Organism: Azospirillum sp. RU38E; assembly: GCA_943370215.1. Taxonomy (GTDB): domain Bacteria; phylum Pseudomonadota; class Alphaproteobacteria; order Azospirillales; family Azospirillaceae; genus Niveispirillum. The sequence goes on along the minus strand of CALRQC020000025.1, from coordinate 65,071 downwards.
TCCGGCCATGATTTTCACCGACCCATCATCCCCTATCCGTAAGAATGTTTCGTTGCTGCTGGGGGGGCTGGCCCTGGCGGCCGCCTTGGGCATGGCGGGTTGCGCCCGTGTGCCCCTGCCGGACATCGTTTTTGACGATGGGCCCGCACCGGCCACCAAGGAAGCCATCGGCGATAGCGACCCCACCCGCGTGCTGACGGGCGCCCGGGCGATTCGCCGCGCTGATCCCAGGGCGGAAGGGGCCGCCAATCTTGCCGCCGTGCCGGCCCGGCCGGAGGAATTCTCATCCCCCATCGAGCGGCAGGCCATGATGGATCGGCTGACCCTGGATCGGGAGCAGGGGACCAGCGTGGGCGATGCCCTGCGCGCCACCGGGGCCGCGCCGCAGGCCCCAACCGTGGATATCCCCAGCCTGCCGGATGCCCCACCGCCCGTGCCGACCTCTCTGCCTTCCACCAGCGGCACGGCTGGTGCGGCTGGTGGGAAGACAGAAAAGTGAATTTTCTGCCGCCATCCCTTCCATTCATGGCAGCAAATCGGTTCAACCTGTAAAATCATGTCGCGGCGGCGAAAGCCGGTGCGCTACATATTTCGCCCCTACATCTTCCAACCGGTGCCAGGTCCATGAGCGACGCTGAATTCCACCGCATCAAGCGGCTTCCGCCCTATGTGTTCGCCGAAGTGAACGCGATGAAGGCGCGAGCTAGGGCCGCTGCGGAGGACATCATCGATCTGGGCATGGGCAACCCCGACCAGCCGACCCCGCCGCATATCGTGGCGAAGCTGGTGGAAGCGGTGCAGAACCCCAAGACCCACCGCTATAGCCAGAGCCGCGGCATCCCCGGCCTGCGCAAGGCCATCAGCGCCTATTACAAGCGCCGCTTCGATGTCGATATCGACCCGGAGACGGAAGCCATCGTCACCATCGGTTCCAAGGAAGGCCTGGCCAATCTGGCCCAGGCCATCACCAGCCCCGGTGACGTGATTCTGGTGCCGAATCCGAGCTACCCGATTCATCCGTTCGGCTTCATGCTGGCCGGTGCGGCGCTGCGCCATATCCCGGTGAATAACGGGCTGGACGATTTCGTGCCGGCGCTGGAACGCGCCATCAAGCATTCGGTGCCCAAGCCGACGGCCCTGATCGTCAGCTTCCCCGCCAACCCGACCGGTCAGACGGTGACGCTGGATTTCTATCGGCCGATCGTCGATCTGTGCCTGAAGCACGGCATCTACATCCTGTCCGATATCGCCTATGCGGAGATCTATTTCGACGGCAACCCGCCGCCGTCGGTGCTGCAGATCCCGGAAGCGCGCGATATCACCGTGGAATTCAACAGCCTGTCCAAGACCTATAACATGCCGGGCTGGCGCGTCGGTTTTGGCGTGGGGTCGAAGAAGCTGGTCGGCGCGCTGGCCAAGTTCAAATCCTATGTCGATTACGGCGCCTTCACGCCCATCCAGGTGGCGGCCACCGCCGCCTTGAATGGCCCGCAGGATTGCGTGCTGGAAATCCGCGAGATGTACAAGCAGCGCCGCGATGTGCTGGTGGAAGGGTTGCAGCAGGCCGGCTGGCCGGTGGTGTCACCCAATGCCTCCATGTTCGTCTGGGCGGAAATTCCCGAACCGTTCAAGCATCTGGGCAGCCTGGAATTTGCCAAGCTGCTGATGCAGGAAGCCAAGGTGGCGGTCAGCCCCGGCATCGGTTTTGGCGAATATGGCGACACCCATGTGCGTTTCGGTCTGGTGGAAAATACCCAGCGCATCCGTCAGGCCACCCGGAACATCAAGCTGTTCCTGGACCGCGTTCGTAAAGCCAATGCCCCCGTTTCCCCCGTCTCCGTTTCCGCTGACTGAGGACGTCACAGCATGAGTGTTGCCAAACCCCTGCGTATCGGTGTCGCCGGCCTTGGAACGGTCGGTGGTGGTGTGTTGAAGCTGCTGGCCAGCCATGGCGAGCTGCTCACCCAACGCACCGGCCGGACTTTGCAGGTGACCGCCGTGTCAGCCCGCGATGCCTCGCGGGACCGTGGCGTCGACCTGTCGTCCGTCCGCTGGTACCAGGATGCGGCAGCGCTCGCCGTTGATCCCGAGATCGACGTGTTTGTGGAACTGATCGGCGGCTCCGACGGTATCGCCAAGCGCGCCGTCGAAGCCGCCATCGCGGCTGGCAAGCATGTGGTGACGGCCAACAAGGCCTTGCTGGCCCATCACGGTTCGGCCCTTGCCACGGCGGCCGAGTCTGCCGGCCTGACCCTGGCGTTCGAGGCGGCGGTGGCCGGCGGCATCCCCGCCATCAAGGGGCTGCGCGAAGGGCTGGCCGGCAACAATATCCGTGAGGTGCATGGCATCCTCAACGGTACCTGCAATTACATCCTGACGGAGATGCGGACCACCGGCCGCGACTTTGCCGATGTGCTGGCCGATGCCCAGCGTCTGGGTTATGCGGAGGCCGATCCTTCCTTCGATATTGATGGCGTGGATGCCGCGCACAAGCTGGCCGTGCTGACGGCGGTGGCCTTTGGCACCAAGGTGGATTTCGCCTCGGTACATGTGGAGGGCATCCGCCACATTTCCGCGCTGGACATCAATTACGCCCAGGAATTGGGCTATCGCATCCGCCTGCTGGGTATTGCCCGGCGCACGGATGCCGGCATTGAACAGCGGGTGCATCCCTGCATGGTGCCCACCAACAGCCCGATCGGGGCCACGGATGGCGTGTTCAACGCCGTGGTGGCCGATGGCGATTTCGTGGACAAGGTGGTGCTGGTGGGCCGTGGCGCCGGTGCCGGCCCCACGGCATCTGCTGTGGTGGCCGATCTGGTGGATATTGCCCGTGGCCGTTCCACCCCCACCTTCGGTGTGCCGGCGGAGCAACTGGCGCCGCTGGTGTCCTCGCCGATCAGCCGGCGCCAGGGGCGCTATTATGTCCGCTTGATGGTGGTGGACCGGCCGGGTGTGATCGCCGATATTGCCGCCACTTTGCGCGACCAGCATGTGTCGATGGAGGCGTTCCTGCAGCGTGGCCGTTCGCCCGGTGAGGCGGTGCCCGTGGTGTGGACGACGCACGAAACCGATGAGGCGGCGATGCAGAGTGCCTTGGCCGCCATCGGGGCGCTTGACGCCGTGCTGGAGCCGCCGCGCATGATCCGTATCGAGGATTTCTGACGCTGACCGGCCCGTACAAGCACAAGACCGGCGGCGTTTTCGTGGAGGGGAACCAACAATGAGCAGCAATCCCAAGGGCGACATTTCCCTGGTGATGGACCGGAACCTGGCGCTGGAAGTGGTCCGCGTCACTGAGGCCGCCGCGTTGAGCGCCTCGCTGCTGATGGGCCGTGGCGACGAAAAGGCGGCCGACCAGGCCGCTGTCGATGCCATGCGCAAGGCGCTGAACGCGCTGTCCATCGATGGCACTGTGGTGATCGGTGAGGGTGAGCGCGACGAAGCCCCGATGCTCTATATCGGGGAAAAGGTCGGCACCGGCAACGGCCCGAAGATCGACATCGCGCTGGACCCGCTGGAAGGCACGACCATCTGCGCCAAGGGCGGCCCTAACGCCCTGGCCGTCATCGCCATGGCGGAGGCCGGTGGCTTCCTGAATGCGCCCGACGTTTATATGGACAAGATCGCCGTCGGTGGTGGTCTGCCCGATGGCGTGGTCGATCTGGACGAGACGGTTGAGAATAATCTGAAGAATCTGGCCCAGGCCAAGGGCGCCGACGTGTCGGAGCTGGTTGTCTGTATCCTGGACCGCCCGCGCCATTCCGAGCTGATTGCCAAGGTGCGTGAAGCCGGTGCGCGGATCATGCTGATCGGCGATGGTGACGTGTCGGGCGTGATCGCCACGGCCCAGCCGGCCGCCGGTATCGACCTGTATATGGGCTCCGGCGGTGCGCCGGAAGGCGTGTTGGCCGCCGCCGCCCTGCGCTGCATCGGCGGGCAGTTCCAGGGCCGCCTGATTTTCCGCAACGATGCCGAGCGGGAGCGCGCCAAGCGTTGGGGCGTCACCGATCTGGACAAGAAGTACGGCCTGCATGATCTGGCCAAGGGTGACGTGATGTTCTGCGCCACCGGCGTGACCACCGGCCCGATGCTGGGCGGCGTGCGCCGCTTTGCCGGCGGGGCCATCACCCATTCGGTGGTGATGCGGTCCAAGTCCGGTACTGTGCGCTATGTTGAGGCACACCACAATTTCCGTACCAAGACCAGCATGATCCCTGAGCCGAAGCGCTGATATCGGCTGATCTGTTGTTTGTTGTATGATGCTGATCCCTCTCCCGCTGCCGCGGGGGAGGGATTTTCCATTCCTGAAGCCTGTTGATTGTTGCCATGACCGAACCTGCCTTCCTTGGTGTTGAAAGCTCCATCACCGGCCGCCGCTGGAAGGCGCGTGGCACGGATGACCGTATGGCGCTTGCCCTGTCACAGAGCTTCGGCCTGCCCGAACTGGTGGGCCGGCTGCTGGCGGCGCGCGGGGTGGGGCTGGAGGAGGCGGAACGGTTCCTGTCGCCCACCCTGCGCGCCTTCCTGCCCAACCCGTCGGTGCTGAAGGATATGGACAAGGCCGCCGAAAGGCTGGCCCGTGCCATCCGGGATGGGGAGAAGGTGGCCGTCTTCGGGGATTACGACGTGGATGGCGCTACCTCCACCGCCTTGCTGCACCGCTTCTTCCGGGCGCTGGGGCGGCCCTTGCGCGTCTATATCCCCGACCGGATCGAGGAAGGCTACGGCCCCAACCTGCCGGCCCTGCTGCGGCTGAAGGAGGAGGGTGTAAAGCTGGTGGTGACGGTGGATTGTGGCGTCACCAGCTTTGACCCGCTGAACGGGGCGGTGGCAGCGGGACTGGAGGTGATCGTCGTCGATCACCATAAGGCTGAACCGCGCCTGCCCGATGTCACCGCCGTGGTCAACCCCAACCGGCTGGATGAGCCGGCGGGCGGGCCGCTTGTCACCCTGGCGGCGGTGGGGGTGACCTTCCTGCTGATCGTTGCCATCAATCGGGCGCTGCGGGGATCGGGTTTCTACGCCAATGGCGTGGGGGAACCCGACCTGATGGGCTGGCTGGATATTGTGGCGCTGGGCACGGTCTGCGATGTGGTGCCGCTGGTCGGCCTGAACCGTGCCTATGTGGCGCAGGGGCTGCGGGTGATGGGCAAGCGCGGCAATGCCGGCATTTCAGCCCTGGCCGATGTGGCCAGTGTGAAGGATGCGCTGGATGCCTATTGCTCCGGCTATATCATCGGGCCGCGCGTCAATGCCGGGGGGCGGGTGGGGCGGGCCGATCTGGGCACCCGCATCCTGTCCACCGAAGATCCGGCAGAAGCCGCGCAATTGGCCCGCGAGCTGCACGAATTCAACGCCGAACGCCGTGCCATCGAAGCGGTCGTGCTGGAAGAAGCCATGGCGCAAGTAGAGTCGGCGGATGGTTCGGCGGAACTGGTGCTGGCGGCGGGGGAGGGCTGGCATCCTGGCGTTATCGGCATTGTCGCCTCCCGCCTGAAGGAGAAATTCAACCGGCCGGCCTGTGTGGTGGCGCTGGATGGGATGCTGGGCAAGGCCTCCGGCCGGTCAGTGCGCGGGGTTGATCTGGGGTCGGCTGTGATTGCCGCGCGTCAGGCGGGGCTGCTGGTTGCCGGTGGCGGTCACGCCATGGCGGCGGGATTCACGGTGGAGCGGGAGAAGCTGGGCGATTTGCGCGTCTTCCTGCGGGAGCGCATCGCTGCGCAATTATCCGACCTGGGGCCGCTGGTGCCCAGCCTGAACCTGGATGGCGCCCTGTCGGTTCGGGGTGCCAATCCGGAATTGATGCGCCATCTGGAAAAACTGGCCCCTTATGGGACCGGCAATTCAGAACCCCGCTTCGCCATCACCGATGCACGTATTGTGAAGGCCGATGTGGTGGGTGCCAACCATGTACGCTGCATCTTGACGGGCAGTGACGGCAGCCGGTTGAAATCAATCGCTTTCCGTGCATTGGACAGTGATTTGGGCATAGCCTTGCTGCAGTCCGGCGGGATGCCGATGCATTTGGCTGGCACGCTGCGGCCTGACCGTTGGAATGGCAATGATGGCGTCCAACTGCTGATCGATGATGCTGCGCCCGCTGGCCATGGTTTTTAACGAAAACGCCATCGGAACTTCATTGTTGCAAGGTGAACGCAGTTCTCCATATGTCATAGTCTTGACGCAGTTCGATACAGACAAAATGATCATAAGCCCCTATACTTTGGGATAAGTGTTACCGATAGGTATTTGATCCGAAACCGGGTCAGGGGCGGGCCGGGCGGATCGCCCAGTCGAACGGTCAACGCGGGTGGGGGATTTGGACTCGTCATGACGATGAAGCCGGCTGATGCGCCGCTGGATCGTGAGCGATTGGAAAAGCCGGCGGAGCCTGAGGCCGGACCGGCTTTATCGCGTTTGCGCGCCCATTTTGAAGGCTTGGACGAAACGGCCCTGCTGCGCGTCGCCCGTGCGGTGGAAACCGCCAGGGCCGTCGAACATGGCAACACTGCCGACGAGCAGATACTGGATAGTTTGCGGCCACGCCTGCGGGAACTGAAGCCGCCCCGCCTTTCCACCTTTCAGCGCGCTGTTTGTGGCGCCATACAAATTTATCTTTTCGATGGCCCTTCGCCCGAACAGAAGCGTAAGGCCGCCATTCCGCGCCAATTGCTGAATCCGTGGTGGCGGGTGCTGACCAATTCTCCCCACCGGACAGAACTGCTAGCCATTGAGGCTGACTATGCCAAGGCGGTGAACGAACAGCGGTGGGATGATCTGCTGACGATTGTGGACCGGGGCGTGCTGGCCGCCGGGGATGCCACCCTGGCCATCCTGGGGGAGGCGGAGCGCTCTTATGGTCACCGCGGAGAACTGGCGGCCATGCTGGGCGGTGAGCGCGCTTTAGCCGACATGCGGGAGATCGGCGTGCTGATGCGCCTGCATACGCATCTTTCCCCTGCTCTGGCCCGCATCCAGCGCGCGGCTGGGGTGAGGGCTCCCTCACGCATACTGGATTTCACCCCGGCGGCGGTGATTGCAGCGCGGACGGCTTATCTCAACCTGCATAATCTTGGCACGGAGTTGGTGGAGTATTTCTTCTTCGGCCTGATCGCCTTGTTGAACCAGCCTTTCCAGGCGCTGCGGCTGGTGCGTCTGCTGTCGCAGGATATGTCGAATACGGGCAGTGACAATCCGGCCCGGCTGATCCCTGCCAGGCTTTTTTCTGATCTGACCCATACTTTGTCGGAGATTGGCCGCCAGGGCGGTGGCCATGCGGGGATGGGGCGGCGCGTCTGGCTGCTGACCAGTGCCCGCCTGCTCTCCGATGCCGGCCTGATGATCAGGGGATTGGCGGAGGAAACGCGCGACAGTGCCGATGCCGAATGGCAGAGGCTGTTGTCGGAAGCCCGGGCGCGGGTGATGACGGCCGTTAATATATTTGCTGACGCGGCCTTGCATGATTGCCTGAGCGTGCTGCCCACGAGGCAGAGCAAGGAGCGGCCGGGGGCCGAATTGCGGGTGGAACCCGATATGGCACATATCCCCACGGAGGAAGAGCAGGGGGTGGCCATGGCGGCTGCCTTGCTGTTGACCACTGTGCGCAAGCTGTTGGAGCAGGAAGGGCAGGAACGCCTGCTGCGCGCGCGCGAAGCCGATCTGGCCCAGGGGCTGGAGATCGCTATCAAGTTCCGTGTGGAATATCTGCGTGCGCGCCCGCGTCACGCCGTGGTGCTGGCCCAGTTGGCCGCCATCCATCGCGTGTTGAAGACCCTACCCTCGGTCAACATCATTCGCGATCTTGAACATCGGGTGGGGTGGACGCTGGAACGCTATGGCGATTGAACCGTTGGCTGATGATGAATGCTTTGCCATGTAGAGAGCATGGGCGTTATGCGTAAAATATAAAAAAACTGCTTGATCTGATCGGCTGCCCCGGCTAATTAACCGCCCACCGACGACGTCCCCATCGTCTAGAGGCCTAGGACACCAGCCTTTCACGTTGGTAACACGGGTTCGAATCCCGTTGGGGACGCCAATCCCTTCCAAGCAATGCCTTGGAAGACTTGGCAGAGCCAGATGGTTTACTTGATGGCCATTTGGTCGGACGGAAAAAAGCCCCGTGCCCTCTGGCCGGGGCTTTTTCGTTTCCTCCAGACGAGCTTTGAAGAATAAGGAATTTCACCATGCGTGCGATGGATGGACAGCGCAGCGATAACAAGCCCCTGAAGCGCAATGATGTGGAAAAACGCAAGGCGCTGCTGCAGCTTGAAGCCGCCTTGGCCGCCCTGGGTCCGAAGCCGACGCCCGGTCTGCGCGATACGATGGAGAAGCGTATCCGCGAGTTGAAGGCGGAACTGGCGGATGGCGCCAAGCCCCGGACGCGCTGAGACGTCTGCGTTCAATGCCCCTGATATGGAAAGGGCGACGCCGGCGGCGTCGCCCTTTTTCATTATACCGCCGCCTTCTTGCGCCCCTTGGTCGCCGGGGCTTTGGCGACCTGGGTCTTGGCCTTCAGGTAGGGGGCCAGATAATGGCCGGTATGGCTGGCGCCCGACTGGGCCACCTGTTCCGGCGTGCCGGCGGCCACCACCTGGCCGCCGCCGGACCCACCCTCCGGCCCCATATCGATGATCCAGTCGGCGGTCTTGATGACCTCCAGATTATGCTCGATCACCAGCACCGTGTTGCCCTGGTCCACCAGCGTGTGCAGCACCTCCAGCAGCTTGCGCACATCTTCGAAATGCAGGCCGGTGGTCGGTTCATCCAGGATATAGATGGTGCGGCCGGTGGAGCGGCGGGCCAGTTCCTTGGCCAGCTTCACGCGCTGCGCTTCACCACCTGACAAGGTGGTGGCCGGCTGGCCGATCTTCACATAGCCCAGCCCGACCCGATCCAGCGTTTCCAGCTTATCACGGATCGACGGCACGGCGCGGAAGAACTCTGCCCCTTCCTCCACCGTCATATCCAGCGTGTCGGCGATGCTCTTGCCCTTGTAGAGCACTTCCAGGGTTTCGCGGTTATAGCGCTTGCCGTGGCAGACATCGCAGGTGACATAGACATCGGGCAGGAAGTGCATCTCGATCTTGATGACGCCATCGCCCTGGCACGCCTCACAGCGCCCGCCCTTGACGTTGAAGCTGAAACGCCCCGGCCCATAGCCGCGCGCCTTCGATTCCGGCAAACCGGCATACCAGTCGCGGATGGGGGTAAAGCAGCCTGTATAGGTTGCCGGGTTGGAACGCGGGGTGCGGCCGATGGGCGACTGGTCGATATCGATCACCTTGTCGACATTTTCCAACCCATGGATGGCATCATGCTCGCCCGGATGCTCGCGCGCACCCATCAGCTTCTTTGCCAGCGCCTTGTAGAGCGTTTCAATGACGAGCGTGGATTTGCCACCGCCCGAGACGCCGGTGACACAGGTGAAGGTGCCCAGCGGGATGCGGGCGGTGACATCGCGCAGATTGTTGGTGCGGCAGCCCACCACCTCCAGGAACTGGCCCGGATGACCGGGGCGGCGCACCGCCGGCACCTCAATCTGACGGCGGCCGGAAAGATATTGCGCGGTCAGGCTGGTCGGGTGCTGCATCACCTCCGCCGGGCTGCCCTGGGCAATGACGGTGCCGCCATGCACACCGGCCCCTGGCCCCATATCCACCAGATAATCGGCCTCCCGAATGGCATCCTCATCATGCTCGACGACGATGACGGTATTGCCGATATCGCGCAGGCGCTTCAGCGTGGCCAGCAGCCGGTCATTATCGCGCTGGTGCAGGCCGATGGAAGGTTCGTCCAGCACATACAGCACGCCGGTCAGGCCGGAACCGATCTGCGACGCCAGACGGATTCGCTGGCTCTCCCCGCCTGACAGGGTACCGGACGCGCGGTCGAGCGCCAGATATTCCAGCCCGACATTATTGAGGAAGCCCAGCCGTTCGTTGATTTCCTTCAGGATGCGGGTGGCAATATCGCGTTCCTTCTGCGTCAAGTGCGCATCCAGTTCGCCAAACCATTCCCCTGCCTTGCGGATGGACAGGCGGGTGATTTCGGCGATGTTCTGGCCCCGCACCTTCACGGCCAGCGCTTCCGGCTTCAGGCGGGCGCCGCTACAGACCTCGCAGGGCTGGGAAGACTGGTACTTGCCCAGTTCTTCCCGCACCGTGGCGCTTTCCGTTTCCTTCCAGCGGCGTTCCAGATTATTGACCACACCCTCGAACGGCTTCTTGGTCTCATAGGCGCGCATACCGTCATCATAGCGCATGGTGATCGGGCTTTTCCCCGACCCGAACAGCACCGTGTCCCGCACCTCCTTCGGCAGCTTCTCCCAGGGCAGGTCGACAGTGCTGTTGAAATGGCGGCAGATGCTTTCCAGGGTCTGCAGGTAATATTGCGAGGTGGAATTGGCCCAGGGGGCGATGGCGCCTTCCCGCAGGCTCAACCGTTCGTCGGGCACCACCAGCATGGGGTCGAAATAATGTTTCGACCCCAGACCGTCACAGGCCGGGCAGGCACCGAACGGGTTATTAAAGCTGAACAGGCGCGGCTCCACCTCCTCAATGGTGAAGCCGCTGACCGGGCAGGCGAATTTGGCGGAAAACACCGTGCGTTCGCCGCTATCCGCATTTTCGGCGAAGATCAGCCCGTCGGACAGTTCCAGCCCGGTTTCAATGGAATCGGCCAGCCGATTGCCCAGATCGGCCTGCACCTTCAACCGGTCGACCACCACCTCAATATCGTGCTTCAGCTTCTTGTCCAGTGCTGGCACATCCTCGATCTCCATCAACTCGCCATCGATCTTGACGCGCTGGAAACCGCGCTTGCGCAGCTCCGCCAGTTCTTTCTTGAACTCCCCCTTCTTGCCGCGCGCGATGGGGGCCAGCAGGTAAAGCCGCGTGCCCTCCGGCATGGTCAGGATACGGTCCACCATTTGGCTGACCGTCTGGCTTTCAATGGGCAGGCCGGTGACCGGGGAATAGGGGATGCCGATGCGCGCATAGAGCAGGCGCATATAATCGTAAATCTCCGTCACCGTGCCGACGGTGGAACGGGGATTGCGGCTGGTGGTCTTTTGTTCGATGGAAATGGCGGGCGACAGCCCTTCAATGCTGTCGACATCCGGCTTCTGCATCAGTTCCAGGAACTGGCGTGCATAGGCAGACAGGCTTTCCACATAGCGCCGCTGTCCCTCGGCATAGATTGTATCGAAGGCCAGCGAGGATTTGCCGGAACCGGACAGGCCGGTAATGACCACCAGACTGTCGCGCGGCAGATCCACATCGACATTCTTCAGGTTATGCTCGCGGGCACCACGGACGGAGATATATTTGTTCATGGCGGTCGGTCTGGCTCCAGGCCCGTGGCTTGCCGGGCAACGATCAATGTCAGGCGGAGAAGATAAGGAACTTGGCCGGCTTGCCAAGGTGCAGCCACCGCGATGCTGCTAGGCGGGAAGGCTGAGTTGGGCCACCAGCTTCTTCGGCGCCACGGCGCGGTAACTTTCATGCATCCAGTGGATCAGGTGCGCGGCATCCGGTGCCGTGCCCTCCCCATAAATGAAGGTGACCCAGCCGGCCTTGCCCAGCCCATAGCCGGTGGGGCTGGCCTCCGCCATTTCCAACGCGAAATCGCGGGAGAAAGGCAGTTTCATCGACAGGCGCAACGCATCGCCACGCTGATTCAGGAACAAGAAAATCTTGCCCCGCACCTTCAAAACCCGTTCCCCCCAGGGGAAATCCGCCGCCACCTCCGGCAGGCCCAGGGCGGCAGCAAGCAGGGCGCTTTCCACATCCGGAAAGGCGGGGGAGGGGGATGTGCCGGTCATGGCTGGAACCTCCGCTCTGGCGGGTGCATACGATGAGCAGCAGAATGCCCCGTTCTGTATCGCATTGCAATGTTCTTGTATTGTTCGCAAAATCGGTATTTAATCCAGTGGCAATGAACCGGCCTGGTCTTATAGTGTGCGGCACGAACGGCCCCGGTCATGCGGGGCCTGATCCTATTTGCGAAAGAGCGACACATGGCGGGCAGCGTCAACAAGGTCATCCTGATCGGCAATCTCGGTAAAGACCCGGAGGTCCGTTCCCTGCAGAATGGTGGCAAGGTCTGTACCCTGCGTATCGCCACGTCGGAGACCTGGAAGGACCGCGCCACCGGCGAACGTCAGGAACGTACCCAGTGGCACAGCGTCGTCATTTTCAACGAAAACCTGACCGGCATTGCCGAGCGTTACCTGCGCAAGGGCAGCAAGGTCTATGTCGAAGGCCAGTTGGAAACCCGCAAGTGGCAGGACCAGCAGGGGCAGGAACGGTACACGACGGAAGTGGTGCTACGCCAGTTCCGTGGTGAGCTGACCCTGCTGGATGGCCGTGAAGGCGGCGGCATGGGGGCCGCTGCCGGCGGCGGCGGTTATGATGACCGTGGCGGCGACTTTGGCGGTGCCGGTGGCGGCAGCGGCGGTTATGGCGGCGGCTATGAGGATCGCGGCGGCGGCGGCGGCGGCGGTGGTGGCTATGGCGGCGGCAGCCGTGGTGCTTCCGCTCCGCGTAGCGGTGGCGGCGGCGGTGCCAGCCGGCCCAGCCCGGCCGCCGACCTGGACGATGAAATTCCGTTCTGAGGCAATGGCTTAGCAGCTTGTCTTTTTGCGCGGCCCGATCCAGCAGGATCGGGCCGTTTAATTTGATGGCGACCCGATTGATGGGACCAATCAGGGTCCGGTACAGGGGCCAACGCTTGGTCCATTTTTATCCGCCGGCTACTTTGTTCCATCATGGAAATGGGGGAGGGGCGGATGTTAAGGCGTCAGCTATTGGCATCTATCGGTGGTTTGGCCACTATGTCGGGGCTTGTTGTCGCGGTTCCCGACGGCGTGGCGTCCTCCCCGACATTTCCGAATGACAAACTGAACGCCTTCCTATCCGGCAATCCGTTCTATGGCGTGATCATGCGGGGGCAGGGTGGGCGGATTAATCATGTGCAGGCCATCGGCTTTGCCAATATTGAAAAAGGCTTGGCTTTTCGGGGCGACACGGCCTGTTGCGTTGCATCCATTTCCAAGTGGTTGACAGCACTGGCGGTGTTGCGGCTGGTGGACCGCGGACATTTATCCCTGGAAGCCCCCATCATCACCTATCTTCCTTATTTTCGTAAGGATACGGGGGATGCGGTCCAGCTACGTCATCTTCTGTGCAATGCTTCCGGTATTCCAAACCAGTTCATCACCATGGCGCGGGCGGACCCGTCCTTGTTCCAGACGCCCATGGATACGGAAACCGCCATTCGTCGTTTCTGCCAGGGTGATGCCCTTTTCCAGCCAATGGACCGGTTTGATTATGCCCTCACCAATTGGATCATTGTTCAGGGCATTATTGAAAAAGTAACCGGTGAGCCATTTGAGATGGCGATAAGGCATTTGGTGCTGGATCCGCTTGGCCTGCGGCAGACCCGCGCGGATATGGCCTATGCCACCGACGCGGATACGGCTGTTTCCTACCGTTCAATCAGTCCGCTTGAACGGCGCGAACAGGCGCGACAGCCTTACATGGCGGCGGCGGGAGGCTATTATTCGACAGCCGCTGACCTGCTGCGGGGCGCAGATGGTGCCCTGGCTAGCCGCTTTCTGTCAGCGGCCAGCCGGCAGGCGTTGCTGACACCGTTGATCGACGAATATGCCTTGGGGGGGCGGATCAAGCCGCTGATGGTTGACGGCCAACGCCGCCGATACGCCTGGGAGACAGGCAATAGCCTGGGTTTCCGCTCGGTGTTGGCACATCGGCTGGACACGGCAGAGACCTTGGTTATCCTCAACAATACCAGCCTGTCACAGAAAATATTGGATGATCTGGCGATCGATCTGCTGGGGGCGGCGCGACTGGCTTGAGCAACTGGAAAATTACCGCTCCCCTTGTCGGCATCCGGCATGATCCAGCGTCCTTGGAGACGATAAGAACGAGGGAGGTAGTGCCGTGTTGTACGCCATTCTTTGCTATGACAATGAGGATGTCGTCGGCTCCTGGAGCAAGGAGGAGGATGATGCCGTCATCACCAAATTGTCGGTGGTGACGGAAAAGCTGACTCAAGCCGGGCGTCTGGGCCCCGTTTTCCGGCTCTTGCCCACCACGGCGGCCACCACGGTGCGCAAGGGCAAGGAAGCCCTGGTGCTGGATGGCCCGTTTGCGGAGACCAAGGAGCAGTTGCTGGGCGTCTATGTGGTGGATTGCGAGGGGCTGGAAGAGGCGGTGGAAACCGCCCAGCAACTGGCCCGGGCCAGCAGCACGAATGGTTGTTATGAGTTGCGGCCATTGTCGCTGTTCATGCCGGGCGCGGTTGGCGGGTCATGAGCGCCGAACCACCCGATCCTGCCTGGATCGACCGCACCCTGATCTGTGCCAGGCCCCAGGTGGTGGGCGCCCTGCTGCGCTATTTCCGCGATCTGGAACGGGCGGAGGAGGCGTTTCAGGAAGCGTGCCTGCGCGCGCTCGGTCATTGGCCGCGCCATGGACCGCCGCGCGATCCGGTGGCCTGGCTGATCATGGTGGGCCGCAATGTCACGCTGGACCATGTGCGGCGCCAAGCCCGCCAGCAACCCTTGCCGGATGAGGCTTTGCTGTCCGAGCTGGAGGATGCGGAAACGCCGCTGGCCGACCGGCTGGATAATGCCGATTACCGGGATGATGTGCTGCGCCTGCTGTTCATCTGCTGCCATCCGGATTTGCCGGCCACGCAGCAGATCGCCTTGGCCTTGCGCATTGTCTGCGGCCTGTCGGTCAGCCAGATCGCCCGCGCCTTTCTGGTGTCCGACAGCGCCATGGAGCAGCGCATTACCCGCGCCAAGGGCCGTATCGGGGCCGGCGATGCGCCCTTTGAGACACCCGGCCCGCTGGAAAGGGCGGAGCGGCTGGAAAGCGTTGCCGCCATGCTCTACCTGCTGTTCAACGAGGGCTATTCCGCCAGCGGGGAGCAACTGCGTGACCGGGCGCCGTTATGTGCCGAGGCCATCCGCCTGACCCGGCTGCTGCTGCGCCTGTTTCCGGCGGAACCGGAGATCATGGGGCTGCTGTCACTAATGCTGTTGCAACATGCCCGCCAGAAGGCGCGGTTCGATGCCGATGGCGGTATCATATTGCTGGAAGCGCAGGACCGGCGGTTATGGAACCGCACCATGATCACGGAGGGGACGGCCCTGATCGACAAGGCGGTGCGCCATCGCCGTCGCGGCCCCTATCAGTTCCAGGCCGCCATCGCGGCCCTTCATGCCAGTGCCGCCAGTCCCCCGGAAACCGACTGGCTGCAGATCGAATTGCTTTACCGGGGGCTGGAACAGATTCAGCCGTCGCCGGTGGTGACGCTGAACCGGGCGGTGGCTCTGTCCAAGGTGGCGGGGCCGGCGGCGGCATTGGATCTGATCGATCCGCTGGCCGACCGGCTGGACGGCTATTTCCATTATCACGGGGTGCGGGGTGCCTTTCTGATGCAGATGGACCGGCATGGGGAGGCGCGGGTTGCCTTCGACCGGGCCATCGCCCGTGCGCGCACCCCGGCAGAGGCTGCGCAAATTCGGCAATATCTGGATCAGTTGGCGACTTCCTGAAAATATTTGCGACACCCTGTCGGCCCGATAGGATGTCTGCCGTCCTTGGAACGCCGCCCGAAGGGAAGGGGGCGTAGACGGAGGATGGATCGATGAGCGAGCAGGACGAAACCCCAAAGAACCCGCCCGTATATGGGGGCGTGGTGCCGCATATCGTGGTCAGTGATGCCAGTGCGGCGGCCGATTTCTACAAGCGGGCCTTCGCGGCCGAAGAGGTGGCGCGGATGCCGGCCCAGGATGGCAAGCGCCTGATGCATTGCCATCTCTATATCAATGGCGGCTCTTTATTGTTGTGCGATGCCTTTCCCGAATATGGCCATCCGTTGCAGCCGCCACAGAGCTTCACCCTGCATATCCATGTCGCCGAGGATGTGGATGGCTGGTGGAACCGGGCCGTGGCGGCAGGCGCAGAAGTGGCCATGCCGCTGGAAAGGCAGTTCTGGGGTGACCGGTATGGTCAGTTGCGCGACCCGTTCGGTGTCTGCTGGTCGGTGGCGTCATCGGCAGGGTGATGCCCGCCCCCAGGGCGGGGCAGGGATGCGGGACCGTTTGGTTGATTGACAGTTCGCCGACGGTCCCGCATACCTAACCCACCTATGAATAAAGATTTGCTAGGCTCCGCATATGCGGACCAAACCGCCAACGCCCCCATCGGGTCCGTGGCGGACCGTCGGGAAGATGTTGGGACCACCGCGTCCAAGGTTATTCCCCTAAACCGATATTCTGATTTCGGTTCGCGCTGGCCGGTTCCCGGTCGTGGCGAAGTGCTGGTTGTGCCCTTGGGTGGTTTGGGTCGCATCGGCATGAACTGGACCCTTTATGGCCATGATGGGGCTTGGCTGCTGGTGGATGCCGGCATCAGCTTCCCTGATGAGGGGCATGAGGGCGTGGACGCCATCGTCCCCGACCCCACGTTCCTGGCGCCGATCCGTGATCGGCTGTTGGGCCTGATCGTCACCCATGCGCATGAAGACCATATCGGCGCCATTGACCGCCTGTGGCCCTTTGCGCTGAACGTGCCGATCTGGGCTACGCCCTTTGCCATGGGCATGATCTCCCGCCGGTTGGAAGAGCAGGACAATCTGGATGCGGTGACCCGGCATGTGTTCACTGTCGGCTCCAGCTTCAAGGTGGGCCCCTTCGGCATCGATACGGTGCGGCTGACCCATTCCATCCCCGAGCCGGTGGCCCTGGCCATCCATACCGGGGCTGGCACGGTGCTGCATACCGGTGACTGGAAGTTCGATCCTGATCCGATGATCGGTCAGCCGACCGACAAAGAAAAGCTGCGTCGCCTGGGTGATGCTGGCGTGCTGGCCATGCTGTGCGACAGCACCAATGCCCACAAGGATATGCCGGTCACGTCGGAGGCGCAGGTCCGCGCCGCCTTTGCCCGGTTGTTTGCCACCCGCAAGGGGCAGATCGCCATCTGCTGCTTTGCCACCAACGTGGCCCGTGTGGCCTCTGCCGCCGTCACCGGTGTGGCCGCTGGCCGCAAGGTGGCGCTGGCCGGGCGTTCCATGCGAAATTCCGAAGCAGTCGCTCGTTCCCTGGGCTTGCTGGATGGTGTGCCGGACTTCCTGGCCGAACCCGCCCATCTGAAGGGTCTGGCCAAGGCCGAAGTGGCGCTGGTCTGCACCGGCGGGCAGGGGGAAGAGCGCGCCGCGCTGGCCCGGCTGGCCCGTGGTGACCGTCGTTTCCCCGCCTTCGGCGCGGGTGACACGGTGGTTCTCTCCGCCCGCATCATCCCCGGCAACGAGGAGGCGGTGGAAAAGGTCGTCTCCAAGCTGCGGCACCGCGGGGTGGAAATCCTGATGGGCACGGACCTGCTGAACGGCCTGCCGTTGCATGTCTCCGGCCATCCGGGGGCCAATGAGCTGCGGGAACTGTATGAACTGGTCCGCCCGCGCTTTGCCCTGCCGGTCCATGGCACGGAAATGCATCTGACGGCCCATGCCCGTCTGGCCCGTGGGGCCGGCGTGGAAGCGGCACTGGTGACGGAAGAGGCGGAACTGATCCGCCTGACCCCCGCCGGTGCCCGCGTGCTGGGCCGGGTCGATGCCCCGCTATTGCATCTGGAAGCGGATGAAAATGGCGACCGGGTGCCTTACCGGCCGCGGATGGCGCTGGGTTGACGAAAAGGGGGCCGGTTTCGGCCCCCTTTTTTTACATCAGAACGACGCGTCGATATCGATGACGAAGCGATAGCGCACATCGCTTTTCAGCACACGCTCATAGGCGTCGTTCACGTCCTTCATCTCGATCTTCTCAATGTCGGCGGTGATGTTGTGCTGGCCGCAGAAATTCAGCATCTCCTGCGTTTCCTTGGTGGAACCAATCATTGAACCGGCGAGGTTGCGCCGCGACGGGATCAGGGAAAAGGCATGGACGGGTACGGCCTTTTCCGGCACGCCCAGCAGGCAGAGCGTGCCATCCACCTTCAGCAGGTTCAGATAGGCGTTCCAGTCGATATCACTGGAGACCGTGCAGATGATCAGGTCGAAGCTGCTGGCCAGCTTTTCGAACGTTTTCGCATCGCTGGTGGCGTAGTAATGGTCGGCCCCGAAGGCGCGGCCATCGGCTTCCTTCGACAGGGTCTGGCTCAACACCGTCACCTCGGCCCCCATGGCATGGGCCAGCTTCACGCCCATATGGCCCAGACCGCCCATGCCGACGATGGCGATCTTCTTGCCCGGCCCCGCCTGCCAGTGGCGCAGGGGGGAATAGAGCGTGATACCGGCGCAGAGAAGCGGGGCGGCACGATCCAGCGGCAGATTATCCGGGATGGACAGGACATAGCCTTCGCGCACGACGATATGGTCGGAATAGCCGCCATAGGTCGGCGTCACGCCATCGGCTTCGACATCGTTATAGGTCTGTACCAGACCGGGCAGATATTGCTCCAGATCTTCGTCGCGCGCCTCACATTGGGTGCAGGAATGCACGAAACAGCCGACGCCGACAGGGTCGCCAACCTTGAACTTCGTCACCTTGGAACCGACAGCGGTGACGATGCCGGCAATTTCATGGCCCGGCACCATGGGATAGCGCGACGCCCCCCATTCATTGCGGGCCTGGTGGATGTCGGAATGGCAGATGCCGCTATATTTGACGGCGATGACCACATCATCCTCGCGCGGCTCCCGCCGTTCGATGGTGAAGGGGATCAGCGGGGATTGCGCGTCCAGGACGGCATAGGCTTTGGCGACACTCATGGCTTTTTTTCCTTCGCAACGGCGAAACGGGATGGCCGACTATCCTCCAGGTAACGCTGTAACCGGTAGACCGATCCTGCAAGCTTCTTGCCTGATCCTGCAAATACGGAAAATGGGTGATGTTTCGCCCGACAAGGCCCCCTATCCTGGGGCTGCGGCAACAGATCAGGCAGGATAAGGGGTTTGTGTGATGGGTATCACAGGAAGGCTGCAGGAACTGTCGGACCTGTTTGCCCGTTTCACCGAACAGGACCGGGATCGGCCGCTGGATTTCGGTGGGGTACGGCTTTATCGGCGCGACACGCAGACCCTGCCGCAGCATTATGAATGCGGACCCGGCTTCTCCCTGGTGATCCAGGGGGCGAAACGGCTGACGGCGGGGACGGAACGGTTCGATTATGCGGCCGGTCAGTATCTGCTGACCTCTCTGCATCTGCCGGTGGTGACGCAGGTGACAAGGGCCAGCCCCGATGCCCCGCATTTCTGCCTGTTCATCCCCATCGATACCGAGGCGATGGGGGAACTGCTGGCCCGCATTGGCACACCGCCCGGCCTGGATGCCGACGGGATGCGCAGTGTCGCTGTCACCCCCGCAACGCCGGACCTGCTGGATGCCGCCACACGGCTGGTGCGGCTGGCCGACCGGCCGCAGGACATACCGGCCCTGGCGCCGTTGTTCCGACAGGAAATTCTCTATCATCTGCTGACAGGGCCGGACGGGCCGCGTCTGCTACATCTGGCTTTGTCGGCGGGGCACCATGCCGGGCGTATTCCGCGCGCCATGGCCTGGATGCGCACCCATTTTGCCGAGGCGCTGCGGGTGGAAATGCTGGCCGACCATGTGGGGATGAGCGTTTCATCCCTGCATCATCATTTCAAGGCGGTGACGGCAATGACGCCGATCCAGTTCCAGAAGCAATTGCGCCTGCATGAGGCGCGACGCCTGATGCTGATGGAAAATCTGGATGCCGGTACGGCGGCCCTGCGCGTCGGCTATCAAAGCCCGTCGCAATTCAGCCGGGATTACAGCCGGCTCTATGGTGCGCCGCCGGCGAGGGATGTTGAACGGGTGCGGCAGGCGGCGGCGTAAATGTAGGATCAGGGGTTCTCATTATTTTTCAGTAAGTTAACCGTCATTCCCGCGCAGGCGGGAATCCATACAACAGCCCGGATTTTGGATTCCCGCCTTCGCGGGAATGACGGTGGTGAGATAGCAAGGTTGAAAAAACAAGATAACTTTCATGACCGTTCCCAAAGGCCAGAAAGCATTCAGGCCTTCTTTTCCCAGCCGCCTTTTTCATTCTGCTGCCAATAGGTCAGCGCGTGGCCGCCTTCCTTGGCATGGCGCCAGCGCCCGCGCGCGGCGGCCACGGCGTCCG
Source organism: Azospirillum sp. RU38E (assembly GCA_943370215.1). Taxonomy (GTDB): domain Bacteria; phylum Pseudomonadota; class Alphaproteobacteria; order Azospirillales; family Azospirillaceae; genus Niveispirillum. The sequence continues at coordinate 44,885 of CALRQC020000025.1, read as the reverse complement.
GGTCGTTGCCATCGAACAGGTCGCAGACCAGTTCATAATCACCCAGCAGCGGGCTGGTCGCCCCATCGGTCAGGAACAGCACATGGGCGGCGTTGGCGCGGTCATCCGTTTCGGTGATCAGCACCGGCTGCATCTCCGCATGGCCATCCTTGCGGGTGCCGTGTGGCAGAAAACCGTCCGGCTTGTAGGTCCAGAGATGTTGGCACAGCATCTCTGCCCGCTCATCACTGGCGGTCAGCACCAGGGCCTTCCAGCCGCGTTCCAGCGACTTTTCCAGCAACGCCGGCAAGGTCTGTTCCAGCGTGCGGCGCGTCAGGTGGTAAAAGCGGAGTTCCGTCATGGCCCCTCTTGCCCGTTGGCCGGATCAACGCAGGGGGAAATGGTCGAAATCCACCTGCTTGGCCAGTTCCACCAGATGTTCATAGGTACCGTTGCGGGTGGTCAGCATGACAATGCCATCGGTGCCGGCCAGCAACTGGATCGTGTAGAGCGGCGGGGTGGAATTGGGGAAGCGGGCAACGATGGCGTAATGATCGGCGATCACCTCCACCTTGCTGTCAGGCGGCAGGGTGCCGGTATTCTTCACCGATCCCATCACCGCCTTGAAGAGCGTCGGGCTGCGGGCGGCACCGACCGTCACTTCCACATTGCCCTTCTTATAGACCGCCTCCGCCGTGGCGACGGAATACATGGGCAAGGCCCCCCGCGCCGGACGGATTTCCCCCATCTCCCAGCCATCCGGCTCATCCGGCAGGGCCTTGCTCATCGACCGGTTGACCTTGACCTCCTGCGCCTGGGCCGCCAGTGCCACGGGGGTGGAGAGGGTCAGCGGTGCGGCCAGCAGGCCAAGGACCAGCGGAAGGGAGAAGCGGCGTTGGGCCATGGGCGGGCGGGCTCCGTCAGCGATAAAGGCGGGGCTGGCGGTTGCCCGCCAGCCCCTGTTTATATAGGGCTTAAACTTACCCTTCGTAATGGGTGGCGACCAGATGATCCAGCAGGCGCACACCGAAGGCGGTGGCGCCCTTCGGCACCACGCCCTTGTTTTCCTTGGTCCAGGCGGTGCCGGCAATATCCAGATGTGCCCAGGGCGTGCCATTGACGAAGCGCTGCAGGAACTGGGCGCCCATGATGGAACCGGCATTCATCGGGCGGCCGATGTTCTTCACATCGGCCACGTCGCTGTCGATATCCTTGTCATAGGCGGGCGACAGCGGCATACGCCACAGCTTCTCACCCATGGCCAGACCGGATTCGGTCAGCTTGGCGGCCAGATCGTCATTGTTGGAGAACAGGCCGGCATGTTCATTGCCCAGGCTGACGATGATGGCGCCGGTCAGCGTGGCCAGATTGACCATGAATTGCGGCTTGAACTGATCCTGCGTGTACCAGAGCGCATCGGCCAACACCAGGCGGCCTTCGGCGTCGGTGTTCAGCACCTCGATCGTCTGGCCGGACATCGTGGTAACGATGTCGCCCGGACGCTGGGCATTGCCGTCGGGCATGTTTTCCGCCAGCGCCACGACGCCGACGACATTCACCTTGGCTTTGCGGCCGGCCAGGGCGGCCATCAGGCCGATGACGGTGCCCGAACCGCCCATGTCCCACTTCATATCATCCATGCCGGCCGCCGGCTTGATGGAGATACCGCCGGTATCGAAGGTGATGCCCTTGCCGACGAAGGCAACCGGGGCGTCACCCTTGTTGCCGCCATTCCACTTCATCACCACCAGCCGCGGCGGCTGGGCCGAGCCCTGGCCGACGCCCAGCAGCGCCCCCATGCCCAGCTTCTTCATCTTCTTTTCGTCGAGAACCTCGACCTCCAGGCCCAGTTTCTCCAGTTCCACGCAGCGGTCGGCCAGCGTTTCCGGATAGATCACATTGGGCGGCTCCGACACGACATCGCGGGTCAGGAAGATGCCGTCGGCGATCTTTTCCAGCCGTTCCCAGGCCTTTTTCGTTCCCTTGGCGGCGGTCTGCACCGTCACCTTCTTCACCGACGGCTTCTTGTCGTCGGCCAGCGTGGTGCGATACTTGTCGAAGCGGTAGCTGCGCAGCAGGGCGCCGAAGGCAACTTCAGCCGCGAAGGGGCCGGCCTCAATGGCCAGACCGGCATGATCGTCCACCACCAGGGTCAGCTCAGACTCGCCCGCATATTGCACAGCGGCCAGGGCGGCAGCGCCGGCATTGTTGGCGGCCAGCGCAGCCGGCGCCCCACCGATGCCCACCAGCACCAGCCGGCCGACTTCCAGCCCCGCCGGGGCCACCAGAGCAAGCACTTCTTCGGCCTTGCCGGTGAAGCGGCCCTGCTCCATGGCGCGGGTGATCTGGCCCCCGCTGCTCTTGTCCAGGCCGGCGCCGAAGCTGCCCAGCGCGCGGTCGGCGGCAACGGTGATGGCCAGATGACCCGATTTCGGCAGGTCCGGTGCGGAAAAGGCGATCTTCATGGATATGCTCTCTGGTTGGCTGTCCGGGCAGGATGGCCCTGCTCCACCGGTTCCGGTGGTTGTGTGTATGGCAGAGAGTCGATAAAGAACAGCGGCGTTGTGGTGTCAAGGGCAGCGGCACATTAAACTTGGATGGCAGGCGATCAAGCGGCCTGCCACGATCACGACGTAATCAGCGGCTACCCCTGGGCAATTGAGAGGGGGCTTGCCGTCCCGCGAGAGTATATTGGGCGACAGGCCGGCGGGCCCGCCTTCGTTTCAGGGCAAGATGAACCAGATCAACCGCTATCTGTTCCGGAACCTTCTGATCGCCACGCTGGTCGTGACCAGCGGGCTGTCGGCTGCCATCTGGCTTACCCAATCATTGCGTCTCGTGGAACTGGTGGTGGAGGGCGGGGCCTCCCTGATGGCCTTTTTCCGTCTGGCCATGCTGACCTTCCCGACTTTTCTGGCGCTGGTGCTGCCGTTCGGCCTGCTGGCGGCGGTGCTGTTCACCTATCACCGGCTGACCATCGATAGTGAACTGGTGGTGATGCGGGCTGCCGGGCTGGGGCCTCTGGCCCTGTCCAAGCCCGCCTTGCTGCTGGGCGGCGGGGTGATGGCGGCCTGTTTCGCCCTGACGCTGTTCCTGGGGCCGGCGGCACAGCGGGAACTGGTGGCCCTGCGGCAATCGGTCCGCAGCGACATGTCGGCCGCCTTGCTGCGGGAAGGCACCTTCAACGAGCTGGGGGACGGGCTGACCGTCTATGTCCGCGACCGCTTGCCTGATGGCACCCTGATCGATCTGCTGATCCATGACACGCGGCAGGAAGGGGTGGTCAATACGGTGGTGGCCGAGCGGGGCACGCTGGCCGATCTGGAAGGGCAGCCGCGTGTGCTGGTGCATGATGGCACGCAGAGCAAATTCACCACCGCCACCGGCAAGACCGAATGGCTGGAGTTCGAGCGTTATGCCGTGGATCTGCAATCCCTGCGCAAGGAATTGACCGCCCGCTGGGTGGAACCGCGGGAGCGCACCTTGGCCCAACTGCTGCACCCGGACAATTCGCCGGATGATATCCGGTTTGCCGGCCGGCTGCGGGCAGAGTTGCATAACCGTTTCGCCAGTCCGTTTCTGGCGCTCAGCTTCACTGTCATCGCGCTTTGCGCCCTGCTGCCGGGGGAGTTCTCCCGCCGGGGCCGGGGCAGCCGCATCACCATTGCCGCCATCGGCGCCTTGATCCTGCAGGCCTCCGTGATGGGGATTGCCAACCTGATCGGCAAGACACCGGCCCTGACGCCGCTGCTGTATGCCGTGGCCATCCTGCCCATTCCCCTTGGGCTCTGGTATGTCAATCGCAACCGCATCGGCGGGCGCCGGCCAGCCGCCTCCGCACCGGAAAGGGTGTGAGTCATGCGCCTTTCCGCGACCCTTTCCCATTATATCGGCCGGCAGTTCCTGCTCTGGTTCGTGGCCGGGCTGGCAGGCCTGCTATCGTTGATCTATCTGCTGGACACGGTGGAGCTGCTGCGTCGCGCGGCCAACCGGCCGGAAGCGACTTTCGATATCGTCGTCACGATGGGGCTGCTGAAACTGCCGGAAATCGGGCAGGAGGTGTTTCCCTTCGTCATCCTGTTTGCCGGGATGTACACATTCTGGCGGCTGACCCGCACGCAGGAACTGGTGGTGGCGCGGGCCAGCGGCATCAGCGTCTGGCAATTCATGACGCCGGTGCTGGGCTGGGCCTTCATCATCGGGCTGGTGCTGATCATGGTGCTGAACCCGATCTTCGCCGCCATGATGAAACGCTATGAGACGCTGGAGAACCGCTATCTGCGCGGTCAGGTCTCCTCGCTGGATATCGGTTCGTCCGGCCTCTGGCTGCGTCAGGTGACCAAGGAGGGCAGCTATCGCATCCATGCCGACAGCCTGGTGCCGGGCCGGATGGAGATGCGGCGTGTGATGGTGCTGATCTCCACGCCTGAACGTAAGCTGGCGGCCCGTCTGGATGCGGCTTCCGCCTTACTGTCTGACGGGTATTGGGATCTGGCAGAGGTCTGGTACAATCAGCCGGGGGAACCCGCCCGCTTCCTGCCCCGTTACCGGTTGAAGACGGACCTGACGGAAGAACGGATCCAGGACAGCTTCTCCTCGCCTGACACGCTTTCCTTCTGGGCCCTGCCGGATTTCATCCGCACGCTGGAACTGACCGGCCTGTCGCCGCTGCGCCATCGGCTTTACTGGCATACGCTCCTGTCCCAGCCGGTTCTGTTCGCCGCCATGGTCTTGCTGGCGGCGGCCTTTTCCCTGCGGCAGATGCGCGGTGGCGGTACGCTGACGCTGTTGGGCGCGGGGGTGGTTTCCGCTCTGGTGCTGTTCATCGTTAAGGATGTGATCCATGCGTTGGGCGTTTCCGGCTCTGTGCCGGTGGTCCTGGCAGCCTGGGCGCCGGCCGGTGTGACGGTGATGCTGTCTGTTGCCGCCCTTTTGCATACGGAAGATGGCTGATGGCATCTGCCGGTACGCTTTGCCTTCACGCCGTTCCTTCTCTATAAGAAGCCCCCATGATGCATTCTTTGACCCGACGGACCATGACCAGCTTCCTGCGCAAAGCCCTTCTGGGTGCCACCGCTTTCGCCCTTGTTGCCGTGACGGTTCCGGCGGGCCGGCTGGCGCACGCACAGCAGGCGGCACCGTTGGGCCGCATCGCCGCCGTTGTCAATGAATCGCCGATCACCCAGGCCGATGTCGAAGGCCGGATGCAGTTGGCCATCGTGTCCTCCGGGCTGCCGGACACACCGGATACGCGCAAGCGCCTGCTGCCCCAGGTGATCCGCATCCTCACCGACGAGGCCTTGCAAGTGCAGGAAGCGCGGGAGCGCAAGCTTTCCGTGACCGAGGATGAACTGAACAACGCCCTGTCGGACATGGCAGAGCGCAACCGCATGACGCGGGAGCAGCTTCAGACCGCGCTGGGGCAGGCGGGCGTGCCGTGGAGCACCATGCGCCAGCAGATGCTGGCGCAGTTGGCCTGGAGCAAGGTGGTGCAGCGCGTTGTGCGCCAGCAGGTGAATATCCCCGACAGCGAAGTAAACGCCTATATCGAGCGTATCCGCGCCAATGCCGGCAAGCCGGAATATCAGGTCGCGGAGATCTTCCTGGCCGTGGACAACCCGGCCAATGAACAGGAAGTGCAAAATCTGGCGGACCGGCTGGTCGACCAGATCGGCAAGGGGGCGAATTTCGCCGCCGTTGCCCAGCAATTCTCCCAGTCCGCCGGTGCGGCCACCGGCGGTGACCTGGGCTGGATTCAGCAGGGCCAGTTGGAAGAGGCGCTGGATCGCGCCTTGCAGCAACTGCATTCTGGCCAGTTCTCCCGCCCGATCCGGGGGGCGGCTGGCTATCATATCCTTTGGCTGCGCGATCAGCGCACGGTTGCCGCCGGCGACCCGAAGAATATCCAGATCAGCCTGGGCCAGTTCGTGGTGCCGGCCCCGTCCGATCCCAACCAGCAGGGCGCCCTGTTTGATGCCGTAAAGCAGTTGGGCGAAGGGGTGAAGGGCTGCGAGGCCTTGCAGCAGGCAGCCTCCAAGATTCAGGGCGCTCAGGTCTTCACCCAGCCGCTGAGCAAGCTGGGCGACATTCCTGAACAGATCGCGGGTCTGGTGGCCGGTCTGGGCGTGGGCAATGCCACCCAGCCGCTGGTGACCGACAAGGGCACCATGCTGCTGATGGTCTGTGACCGTGTGGTGCCGGAAGGCAGCCTGCCGCCGCCCGATCAGGTGCGCTCTGCCCTGTTCCAGGAACGTATGGACCTGCAGCAGCGCCGCTATCTGCGCGATCTGCGCCGTCAGGCCACGATTGAGACGAGGCTGTAAGACGATGGTCACTGCCCCGCTTGGCTTGACCATGGGCGAACCGGCAGGCATCGGGGGGGATATTGCCCTGATGACCTGGGCGGGTAGGCAAGGGCGGCCGGTGCCGCCCTTTGTCATGCTGGACGATCCGCCGCGGCTTTCGGCCCTGGCGCAACGGCTGGGGCTCTCCGTTCCCTTGCATGTGATTACGGAAGGGGAACTGGCTGCGGTACCGGCCCTCTTCGCCGATGCCTTGCCGGTGTTGCCGGTGCCCCTGTCGCATCCGGTGGTGGCCGGTAAACCTGATCCGGCCAATGGTCCAGCGGTCATTACCAGCATCGACCGGGCGGTGGATCTGTCGCGGCGCGGTCTGCTGGCGGGTGTCGTCACCAACCCGATCCAGAAAAGCGCGCTTTATGCCACCGGCTTCCGCTGGCCCGGCCATACGGAATATCTGGCCCATCTGGCTGGCCTGCCCGATGATGGGACGGTGATGCTGCTGGAAGGCGGGGGGCTGCGGGTGGTTCTGGCCACCATCCATCTGGCGCTGAAGGATGTGGCAGCACATCTGACAGCCGATGCCATCTTGCATGTTACCCGCGTCACCGATGCCGCCTTGCGGCGCGATTTCGGCATTGCCAACCCGCGTCTGGCCGTTGCCGCCCTCAATCCCCATGCGGGGGAGGGTGGGGCCATGGGGCGGGAGGAGATGGAGATCATCGCCCCCGCCGTGGCCACCCTGCAGGCCGATGGGATTGATGCCAAGGGGCCGTTCCCGGCCGATACCCTGTTTCATGCCGGGGCGCGGGCCGCTTATGACGCGGTTGTCTGCATGTATCATGACCAGGGGTTGATCCCGCTCAAGACTCTGGATTTCGACCAGGGGGTCAATATCACCCTGGGGCTGCCCTTTGTCCGCACATCCCCCGATCACGGCACCGCCTTGTCGCTGGCGGGGACGGGCAAGGCCAGCCCCACCAGCCTGATCGCCGCCCTTCATGCCGCCCAATCCATTGCCAGCCGCCGTTTGGGGCTTTCCTGTGACTGACGTGAAAAGTAATGACGGGCGTGACCTGTCGCATCTGCCGCCCCTGCGGGAGGTGATCGCCACCCATGATCTGGCCGCCAAGAAGGCATTTGGCCAGCATTTCCTGTTGGACCTGAACGTGACCCGCCGCATCGTGCGGGAGGCCGGGGATTTCAGCGATCTGAATGTCGTCGAGGTGGGGCCCGGCCCCGGGGGCCTGACCCGTGCGTTGGTGGAAAGTGACGCCGTACAGGTGCTGGCGGTGGAACGTGATCCCCGTTTTGCGGCTGCGCTGAGCGATGTGATTGCCGCGTCTGCCGGGCGGTTGCGGCTGGTGGAGGCTGATGCGCTGACGGTTGATCCGGTCGATCTGGTGCCCGCACCGCGCGCCGTGGTTTCCAACCTGCCGTACAATGTGGGCACGCCGCTGCTGATTGGCTGGTTGAAGCGGATCAGCGAATATCGTTTTCTGGCCCTGATGTTCCAGAAGGAAGTGGCGGATCGCCTTGTCGCCCGGCCCCGCACATCGGCCTATGGGCGATTGTCTGTCATGTGCCAATGGCTGGCCGACTGCCGGACCATCATGGATTTGCCAGCCCGCGCCTTCACTCCGCCGCCCAAGATCGATAGCGCCGTTGTCCGGCTGACACCGCGTCAGCGCCCGGCAGATGATCCGGATTTCGTCACCATGGAATCGCTGGTGGCGGCGGCCTTTGGCCAGCGCCGCAAGATGCTGCGCGTCAGCCTGAAATCCCTGATGCGGGAACCGGAGCCTGTGCTGTTGTCGGTGGGGATCGCCCCGACGGCGCGGGCGGAAGAAATCGATATTGACGGGTTCGTTGCACTGGCCAAGGCTTGGCGTGCGACACGTTGAGGATATTTCCCAACACAATGATGGACCATGAATGACAAAGGCCGGGGCAATGCCCCGGCCTTTTCATCAACCGTTCTATCCGGTTGACCCACAACCGATCAGTTGCTGGTACCGCTCTGCGGCGGGGTGGTGGTGCCTTCAGCCGGGGGCGTTGCACCCTCGGTCGGCGGGGTGGTGGTGGTGCTGTCAGCCGGCGGGGTGGTCGTGGTGTCGGCCGGGGCCGTGGTCGGAGCCGGGGTTGCCGGCGGCGCGGTGGTACCCGACGGTTCCGGCGGATTGGACGTGGCCGGCGGCGGGGTGGTTTCCGACTGGTTCTTTGCCTTGTCGCCGCAAGCGGCCAGCCCCAGCACCATCAAACCAGAGAAAACCCAAGGAAGCACGCGCATGTTCTTCGCTCCTTCATATAAACTGGTGGTCCGTTCCCGCGGATGCGGGTGGACTTTCCACCCATTACCGGCCGTTGCACGGCCGTTTTCCCCTGTGACAACAGAGTAAATGGTCACTCGGATCAGGAAAAGCCAAAAACCCACTTAATTTCAGTCTGCTGACTTTTCAAGATCCTGTCTTTGTCCCATCTGACGATACAAATGCGGCAAAGCCATGATCTCAGCCTGACGTTTCCGTGTTTTGCGTCAAACGCCGGCAGGCGAGATCAAGTGCAGTCCGTAACTGGCTGGCGGCATAGGGTTTTTGCACGAACCCGAGGGGATAGGTCTGGGCCACCCGCGCCATCGTCTGTTCGTCGGCATAGGCGGATAGATAGACGCTGCGGACACCGTAATCCGCCCGCAGGCGTCGTGCAGTATCCACCCCGTCCACAGGTCCGCGCAGCCGGATATCCATCAGGGCCAAGGTCGGCCTTTCGGCTTCGGCCAATGCAATGGCTTCCATTTCCGATGCGGCGATGCCTACCACCTCATACCCGAGTTCCATCAAGGTAAGGCGGATGCCCAGGGCAACCAGCGCATCATCCTCGACCACAAGAATGCGTGGAGGCGGCGCTGATACTGGCGCTACCCCCTTCGTTCTGTTGTCGGAGATACCGGTGTCTGACATCAGGTACAGCCAATCAGCTTAACGTGCAGCGGGCCGCCCATTCCGGGATGGACGTATGGATGGCCTGTGAAAACCGGCAGCCAAACTGGCCATCCGACTGTCAGTCACCCGTTGGCTCACCTGTTAACGCCAAATTTGTACCAAGGGCAAGCCGTCCGCTTGGTTGAGCTGGTAGGACTTATGGCAGGGGGGCGTTAACCTTGCTACCTATAACGTATAGTAGTGACCCTGCCTAGGTAACGTCCTGATTCCACATCATCGTCTGCATTTGACCCGTTCGCACGGATGGTCAGAGACGGACCAGATGCCAGAGTTGAAGCATCGGCTGCCCCTGATGCCGGATCCATTTCGGGTTCAGCTTGGCCAATTGTTCATCCCCCAGTACGTCGCGCCGTTCCAGCAGGTAAAATCCCGCTTTCCTGGCCGCTGTCAGCATCTGGTCCGCTGTGTGGGGGTAACTGGCCAGCGCCCTCTCTTCCCCCGTATCGACATCCTTGAAATGGGCGAAAGTGCCAGCGGCTGTTCGTACCGGATGAATCTCCGACAAGAAGAAGGGGGCATTGCCCCGCAAGGCCCTTGCTGCGCATTGAAAAAACGCCGGCAGGTTGGCGATATGTTCCACCACCAGCGCAGCCAGGGCGGCATCAAAAGCGGCTTCACCCAAGTCCATGGAAAGAAAATCGCCTTCCAGCAGGGTCGGTGCTGCTCCCAGTTTTGTCCTGGCGATGGCCAGCATACCCGGGGACTGATCCACCCCCGTCACCCGCTTGCCGGCGGTCAGTAGCCGAGCCGTGTGGCGACCGGTGCCACATCCAATTTCCAGTACATCATTGCCCTGGGACCCCGCCCAGAAGTCTGGGAAGGCCAGTTCATCCATGGCTATCGTCGGGTTCGGATAGCGATCATAGAAGCCGGACCAACGGTCATAACCGTCAATATTGATCTGGCGATGGTTGTCGGAAGCCTGCAAGCTTTTGCGCATGATCGATACCCCATGTTTCCGTTCACCTGTACGGAAAGGGGCATGGATGTTTATCCCAAGGTCGGGAGCGGCGCCACCGCAGATCGAATGATGGATCAGAACAGTGGCGTAGCGCAAGCCCCAACCCGATCTCCTTCAGGAGTAAGGGAATTTTGGCTTACGCTTTTCCCGGAAGGCATTCCGGCCTTCAACGAAATCGGGTGACTCCACCGCGTCCAAAAAGGCATCCAAACTGTCGGCATCATCCATCTGCTGTCCCCCCAGCGCGCGTTTTACCATCTTCTTTATCGCGCGAATCGACCATTGGCTGTTGGCACTGACCTGGGCCGCATAATCCGATACGGTTTGCTCCAGCATCACCGAAGGCACCACCCGGTTGACCAGCCCGATGGCCCGGGCCTCGGTCGCGTCCAGCAACCGGCCGGTGAACAGCAGGTCTTTGGCATGGGAGGGGCCGACCGCTTCCACCAGCCGCTTTGTATCCCCCAGCGGATAAACCAAGCCCAGCTTGGCCGGCGTGATACCCAGTTTGGCATCCTCCGCGGCAAAACGCAGGTCGCAGGCAAGCGCCAGCCCCATGCCACCGCCGACGCACGCTCCCTGGATCATCGCCAAGCTTGGTTTGGCACAACCGGCCAGCCCATCCATGGCGGCAGCGATGTCAGCGGCATAGCTGGCAGTACTTTGCCGGGTCGCATAAGCACTCTCAAATTCGGAAATATCGGCACCGGCCGCAAAACAGCCCCCCGCGCCCTGAAGCACAAGAAGCTTGATGGCGGGATCGGCCTCGGCCTCTTGCACGCGGCGGGCGACCCATTGCCACATTTCCTGGCTGAGCGCGTTGCGCTTTTCCGGTTGGTTAAGGATCAGGCGGCCAATGCCCCCTTCCTCGCGGATCAGCAATACCTTGTCGGACATGGGGTGACCTGTCAGGGAATGAATGGTCCCCCCTATCATTCCGGCGCTTGCCTGTCGATGGTCGTTCTCCGGCGTATCCATAAGGTGGACCGGATATGATCAGTCGCTTGTCACCGCCGCCGCACGGGCACGGGAATCGGCACAAGTTCCGCCCGCATCAGTCGGCCACGCGGCGGCTTTTCTTCGTCATCATAGGGCAACAGCATCACGGCAAAGCCGATCTGCAACCCGCCAAAGGTCAGGCCGGTCAGGAAGCAGAACGCGCTGAGGCCGATCCAACCGAGCGATGTCGCCTGTGCCAGGGTCCGTAAATGGGCGAAATCCAAGCTGACGGCGACAGCGGCTCCAACCACGCCCAGGGCGAACCCCGCCAGGGCGTGACGCAGCATGAAACGGATCAGGAAAGGCATCCCGGCCTCCATTCAGGCGATCATGATATCGATTGATGCTACACGGCCGATCGGGTGGAGACGACCGTTTTGTTGGCTGGTGCGGGTTCGTAAACGAGAATGGCGAACAAGACGGATTTCAACTTGCTTCATCATAAGGCACCATATTATAATGCGCCTTATGATGAAGCTCGATCAAAAATATGCAGCACTTCTGAAGTATGCCGGGGCAGGGGAGCCTGTTCTGGCGGCTCATATGCGTCTTTGTTTCGAAATCCTGAGCCTGTCGGCTGCGATTGATCGCGATTGTGCAACCCGTCTTGGCGTGCATGGATTGTCGGAAGGCAAGTTTGTGCTGCTGTTCCTGCTGGATGGCGCGGGCGATGGTCTTTCGCCCCATGAACTGGCTGAGCAGGCCGGGGTGACGCGTGGGACGATCACCGGCCTTCTCGACGGGCTGGAGCGCGATGGGCATCTGCGCCGCCTCTCCCATGGGGCGGATCGCCGGAAAATCACAGTGCAACTGACAGATTCCGGCCGCAAGCTCGCCCGGGAACTGACGGAAGTGCACAGCCGCTGGATTGCATCCTTGTTTTCAGGCTTTTCGGCAGAGGAACGGGTACTGTTCAGCAGGTTGCTGAACAAGGCTCATGCCGCTACCGATATTGGCGGGGGCGGGGATGATGGGCGCTGACGGTCGCACCGATGCCTTGAACAGGGGGCTGCTGGCGACGACAACCCTTGCTGAGGTGTTGGGGGTCGATTTTGTCCAACTGTTCAGATCCGCTTTTCCCGATGCCGATGATGATCTGGGAGAGAAGGTTGAGGCCATCGCCCGGCTTGGTATCGCAGCACGCATGGCGGCCATGGGGGCCCTCCTGAATCAGTGGCTCGGCTCGCCGGCGAAAACCGAGCTGCAGAGGCATCCCAGCGACACGGTGCGGGGCTGGGCTTGCTTCATGATCGGTGACCAGGATGGGCCGTTGTTGCAAAAACTGGCCGCCATCCGGCCTTTGGCGGACGACCCGCATTTTGGCGTTCGGGAATGGGCATGGCTCGCGGTGCGACCGTCCATAGCAGACGATGTTGAATCTGCATTGGCCTTACTCGCGGATTGGACCGGCGATTCTTCGGAGCGTATCCGACGTTTTGCCAGCGAGGCTACGCGGCCGCGTGGCGTTTGGTGCAAACATATCCTGGCGCTGAAAACGCACCCCGAATCGGGGCGCAACCTGCTGGACCCACTTCGATCCGATCCATCCATTTATGTGCAGGATTCAGTTGCCAACTGGTTGAATGATGCCGCCAAAACGCGACCCGATTGGGTCCGTCTTCTTGTCGCCGACTGGCTCCATGGGGTGCCGTCAAGCGAGACGCAGCGTATTGCCCGCCGCGCCTTGCGTTCCATCGATCGCATAAAATCTGCAAAGGAGTAGCATATGACCCAGATTCTCTTGGAGATTTATGATCCCAAGCCCGCGTGGTTGGCGTTATCAATGGCGGATCGCCAAGCGATCTTCGACCGGATCGGGGCGGGGATGCACGATCTGCTGGCATCAGGCATTGAACCGATTGCCTTTGGCGAAGCGGCCAGTGGCGTGCTGCATCGGGCGGGACAGCGTTTTTTCGCTGTGTGGCGGGCGGCTGATCAGGGGGCGCTTGACCGGTTGATCGCCGGTATTGCTGCTGCAGGCTGGCACGATTACTTTGCCACCATCAATGTGGCAGGGCCCAGCGTGGATATAACCGAGCATCTCGGCCAACTCGCCCGCGTTTGATGACATTGCAGCCACGGTCCCGCCCAAACCGCGACAGTCGCCCCCTTCAGACGTAAAACGGTGCCAGAATGCGCGTTTGAATGAGATGGAAACCCGCACAGACATGGGGAGCGGGTTATTGACCGCAGCCGATCATCTTACCGCTCTTTGTGACGGTGCAAATGTTGCCGGCGGAATCCTTGCTATGACAGCCCTCAGCGTCGCACCAGCTTCGGATTTCATAGCTGTTTCCAAGCGAATCCGTGGACTGTACATTAACGTCCCCATTAGGGAGCCGCGTCGATCTTGTGCTGAGAGAATAGTTATCTCCGTGGGGGCTGGTGGTCTTGACATCGATATTGCCGCGTCCATCGTCCGTTGTCGTGACGCAAATATCGCCATAACATTCGGTTTTGACGCTCTGTGCGGAGGCTACCGAAGCCAGAAAAGCGAAGCCGAGCATGACCACATACGTCACCTTACGCGCCATCATTTTCCCTTGCCCACAACTGAAATCTAAATTTATCATCCCCACAATATCTGAGGGGTTGAGAAATGCGCAAGAGTTTCATCGCTTTGTCTGTCGTGATTGGCGTCGTTGCATTGATTGCAGGGTTGAATCTGACGTCGGCGACCCTTCCTGTAAGATCAGAGCTTGCCAAGGATCCGCGGAACAAAACCGTGGCGATGGTGGCTTACCTGGGGCACTTCGTCGACCCGGCAACCCTTGTCGTCGATATCCGGGGAATCAGCGGCGAAGTCAGCCAGGCCGATGTGACGCGCGGGCTTTTCCAAACCGCTGTGGCCCTGAAGGAAAAGGAGTTCAAGCGCGTTATCCTGGCCCATCGGGGGACTGCCAAGTTCCAAATGGAGGGAGCATTTTTCCGCAGTCTCGGGCAGGATTTCGACAGCGGCCAGAATCCCGTCTATCTGACCCGGACGTTGCCGGAGCATGTCGCCCGACTGGACGGCACCCCGGCCTTCGAGACCTGGACCGGTGGCCTGTTCGGTGTCGTGGCAAAGCAGATGGAAGATTTTGGTGATCTGCACAAGGCTTGGTGGCTGAACGATGAGCTTCAGCGCATAAGTAACTGAAAAAAATGCCATTTTGGTTTTGTACGAGAAAATTCACATCCTCATCATATTGATCAGACGCGGACGGGGGGGCAGTAGGACGGCCCCATCGACATGATGATATGCCAGCCGGCCTCTCTCCCTTTATAAATCGTCATGGATTTCCTTAAATAGGCGCGCCTTACTATGGCCTTCCGGCTTTTCGGCCAAGAGGTGCTGCATGTGCATTTTATGTGGGGTTCCGGATGAAACCCATGCCGTGACGGCGGCGGAGCTTGCGCAGGCTGCCGCCGGTGGCAGCAAACCGGTTTGGACCGATGGTCAAATCGTGGAGAAATTGATTCACCAGGATGGCCTGTGGCCATCCGGTGCGAAGATCGCCTTCAGCTTTCCGACCACCAGACCCGTTTCTTCTATTGGTACGGATTATACGGGGTTCAACAGTTTCTCTTCTGCTCAGAAAGTGACAGCGCGCCTGGCCTTGTCTCTATGGGCGGATCTCACCCGGCTCGATTTTATTGAAACTGGCAGTAACACGGGGGTGGATGGGCGCATTACCTTCGCCAATTCCAGCAGTATTGAAAGTGGGGTGTGGGGATTTGCCTTCACCGACGGGCTCTATCGGCCGGTCTGGGTCAATCATGCGACCGGCACAGTTTGGAAAGCCGACCCTGGCGATTATGATCTGATGGCGTTGATCCATGAGATCGGCCACACGCTCTCTCTCAACCATCCCGGTGCCTATAATGCCGGCAATAGCAGCCTCACTTACACTGACAAGGCAGAGTTTCAGCAGGATAGCCTGCAATACAGCGTGATGTCCTATTTCAATGCCAACAATACCGGCGCTTTTCACAACGGAAATTATGCGGCGACACCGCTGCTCTATGATGTGCTGGCCATTCAGGATGCTTACGGCCGCAACTACGCTACCCGCAGTGGGAATACGACATACGGTTTTAATAATACAGCCGACCGTTCGATTTTTGATTTCAGTAGCAATGATAGCCCGGTTCTGACGATCTGGGATGGGGGTGGTTGGAACCGGCTGGATCTCTCCGGTTACGATATGGCGCTCAGCCTTGATCTGCGGCCCGGCTCCTTCTCCGATGTCGGGGGGCTGACGCGCAACCTTTCCATCGCCTATGGTACCTTCATACAAGAAGCGGTGGGGGGCAAAGCAGCCGATAGCTTTACGGATAATGCCTTGGCCAACCTGTTGTCCGGTGGCGATGGCGATGATGTCTTCACCCTGGTTGCCGGTGGCAATGATACGGTGAATGGGGGGGCTGGTAACGATACACTGGTGCTGCCGGGACGTCGTACCGACTATGTGGTCGGTAGCCAAGCGGATGGTTCTCTGGTCCTGCGGGGCCCGACAGGCAACGTGCTTGTCAACAATGTCGAACAATTTACGTTCGCCGGGGGTGGGGGGGCCTTGACGCGGGACCAGATGGCAAGCCTGGATTTCAACGGGTTACGCTATCTGGCATCCAATCCTGATCTGATCGCTGTCTTCGGTGATAATGTGGCCGCGGCAGAGCAACATTGGCAATCGTTCGGCCGTTTGGAAGGGCGCAGCGTTACCCGTTTTGATGCACTTTCCTATCTCGCGAGTAACAAGGATCTGATCGCTGCCTACGGAACAGATTTTACCGCCGCGACGCTCCATTACATCCGTTATGGCTGGTCAGAGGGACGCAGGATCGACGGTTTTGACCCTCTCGCCTATATCGCCAGCGACCATGTACGCATGGATACGATTGGATATAGTGTTACAGGCGGCATGTTGGACTATGTCAGCAAGGGCTATGCCAAGGGGGCTGGAACCGGTTTTGACGCGATATCCTATATTGCTTCCTATAGTGATCTGAGTGCCGCTTATGGCACGAATGCTGATGCCGGGATGCAGCATTACTTCACCTATGGCTATCATGAGGAACGCCGCGTCTGGTTCGATCCTCTCTCCTATACGGCTTCTTATGCCGATCTGATCCCGGCCTTTGGCGGTAATCGCAATCTGGCGGCCCAACATTACATCCAGTTGGGCCGGTTTGAGGGACGGGAGATCAGCTTCGATCCCTATTCCTATGCCTTGTCCAATCCAGACATCGTTCAGGTCCTTGGATTCGACCCGCAGGCATGGACGGTGCATTATCTCAATTATGGATATGTGGAGGGGCGTTCGACCCACAGTCTGGATGTGGTGGGGGCGGCACTGAGCTTGGGTGTTTCGGGCACGACAGGGCAGGACTGGAAGGAGAAGCTTGTCCGCCAGGTGGTGACTGGCAATGGAGTTACCGATAGTTATGCCACAGACCCCATCCCCCAGAATCATCAACTAACGCTCAATCAGACCCACCAGGATACATTGTTCAATGTTACCGACATGGACTGGTATCTGTTCCATGCCGAGGCCAGAACCAGTTTCTCGTTGCATGTCAAGCTGGTCGGTGGTCAGGGTGATCCCAGCAATGCGCTGTTGGAACTGCGGGATGAGAAAAACAATGTCATTGTTTCCACCTCCCTGAATGGGGAACATGCCGAGATCGATTTCTATACCCAAGCGGCCGAGCAGGTTTATATTTCGATCAAGGCGAATAATTATTATACCGGGATTTATGAAATCAGCGTTGTGGAGGCAGGCAGTGCTTCACTGCCATCCCTTGCCACCGCCTCCGCCTTAACAAACGGAACAGATTGGAATCTGCTGACGATGTGACCCGTCTGCAAGGTAACGACCTGATCCGGAGGCTTGTATCAATCCGATCTAACCCTCAAGCCGGTGTGCCAAAGAATATTCTCCATTGGCCAATGGCTTCGGCAATGATGTTATATCAGGGAACAAACGGCGGTGCCGGTAAGGGCAGAGAGACCGTTACACCCTGTCTATCGCGTTGGGAGGTGCAACATGGGATCGGATTGCCTGATCTATACCCGTCACGCCACGGAAGGTGTGGCGGAGATCATTTTCAACCGGCCCGCCGTGCTGAATGCAATGAATGTGGAGATGGCGGCCACGCTTGCCGGTATGGCGACGGAGGCGGCCAATGATCCGGCGGTGCGGGTGCTGGTGCTGACCGGTCGTGGCACCAGCTTCATGTCGGGCGGGGATATTCCGGCCTTCCACAAAATGCTGTCAGCCCCGCCGTCTGAGCGGCGGGAATACTTTACCAAGCTGATGGATTTCACCCATCAGGCCATCACCGCCCTGCGCCGCATGGAAAAACCGGTGATTGCCGGGGTGCATGGCACGGCGGCCGGCCCCGGTCTGGGTATTGTGCTGGCCTGCGATCTGGTGGTGGCGTCTGACCGGGCGGTTTTCCAGATGGCCTATGGTCCGTTGGGCACCACGCCCGATGGTGGGGCCACCCATTCGCTGCCCCGTCTGGTCGGTTCCCGCCGCGCGGCTGAACTGGCCCTGTTGGACCGCCGGCTGACAGCGGCAGAGGCGCTGGAACTGGGCATGGTCAACCGCGTCTGCCCGGCCCCCCGTCTGGCGGAGGAAACCCGCTGCACCGCCCGCCAACTGGCCTTTGGGGCCGCCACCGCCTCGGGCCGAACCAAGCGGCTGCTCTACCTATCGCTGGAACATAATTTCCAGCAGCAACTGATTGCGGAGCGGGAAACCTTCCTGGCTGCCATCGATAGCGCGGAATTTGCCGAGGGCATCACCGCCTTTGTGGAACGCCGCCGCCCGCAGTTCAGCCGTTGTGCCATGCCTGCCTGCACGGAATGAAACAAATGGCGTGGTGGCTTGGGTTGAACGTGACCCATGCCACCACGCCATCCCTTATTCGTTCCCGAAACCGCCGGGGGCGGTTGGTCCCTGTTCATCCGCACGCACACGGAACCAGGCGGCATACATGGCCGGCAGGCTGTAGATGGTCAGCAGCGTGGCCACCAGCAGCCCGCCCATGATGGCAATCGCCATCGGCCCCCAGAACGTGGAGCGCGACAGCGGGATCATGGCCAGTACCGCCGCCGCCGCCGTCAGCATGATTGGGCGGGCGCGGCGGACCGTGGCATCCACTACCGCATCAAAGCGCCCGTGACCGGCGGCGATATCCTGTTCGATCTGATCGACCAGGATGACGGAATTACGCATGATCATGCCGGCCAGCGCGATGACGCCCAACTGGGCCACAAAGCCGAAGGGCTGGTTGAAGGCCAGCAGGGCGATGGTCACCCCGATCAGGCCCAGCGGGGCGGTCAGGAACACCAGCACCACGCGCTGGAAGCTCTGCAATTGCACCATCAACGCCACCAGCATGATCATCACCATGGCCGGCATCACGGCCATGATGGATTTCTGGCCCTTGGCGCTTTCCTCCACCGCGCCGCCCAGTTCGATACGATAGCCGGTGGGCAGGCGGGATTTCAGGTCCGTCAACGCCTTTTCAACCTGCCCGGTGACGGTCGGTGCCTGCACATTGCCAACGATGTCGGCGCGTACCGTCATCGCCAGATCGCGCGAACGGGTCCAGAGGATGCCTTCCTCCTGCCCATATTCGATGCGGGCGATCTGGCCCAGCGGCAGGGTCACGCCATTGGCGCCGCGCAGACGGATTTCCCCCAGCCGGTCGACGGCGCGGCGCTCATCTTCATTGGCGCGCAGCACCACGTCGATCAGCTCGATCCCTTCCCGATACTGGGTGGCGGTATAGCCGGTCAGCACCGTCTGCATCGCCTGAGCCAGTTCCTGGCTGCTGATGCCCAGGGCGCGAGCGCGTTCCTGATCCACCACCAGCCGCACCGACTTGATCTTTTCGTTCCAGTCGAAATTCACGTCGGTGGTGTGCGGGTTGGCCCGCATGATCTCCCGCACCTCGCCAGCGATCTGGCGGATCATATCGGCATCGCGCCCCAACACGCGGAACTGCACCGGATAGCCCACGGGCGGGCCATTTTCCAGCCGCGCCACGCGGATGCGGAATTCGGGGAACTGGCTTTCCAAGGTTGGCTGCAATGTCTTGGCCAGCCGGGTCGTATCCGCCAGCGAGGTGGTCATCAAGATGAACTGGGCGAAATTCGGCCGCTTCAGTTCCTGGTTCAGCGGCATGTAGAAGCGGGGCGACCCGCTGCCGATGAAGGCACTCTGCCGGGTGATGGCCTTCTCCTTGGCGAAGAAGGCTTCCATCTCCTTCACCTTGGCCGTGGTGGCGGCAATGGCGGTGCCTTCTGGCAATTCCATATCCACCACCAGTTCCAGGCGGGCCGAATTGGGGAAGAATTGCTGCTGTACGAAGCCAAAGCCGAAGACGGAGAGGCCGAAGGCCCCCACCGTCAGGATGATGACGATCCAGCGATGGTTCACCGTCCAGATCAGGCTGCGGCGCAGCCGGCGATAGATCGGCTTGTCATAGGCCGCATCATGGCTGTCTTCCGGGTCGTGCCCCTGTTCCCCATCATGCGGGGTGGGCAGCATCTTGAAACCCAGATAGGGGGTGAAGATCACCGCCACGAACCAGGAAACCAGCAGGGCGGTGGCCACCACCCAGAAAATGGCGCCGGTATATTCACCGGCCGCCGAATGGGCAAAGCCCACAGGCACAAAGCCCGCCGCCGTCACCACCGTGCCGGTCAGCATGGGGAAGGCCGTGCTGGTCCAGGCAAAGGCGGCGGCGCGTGCCCGGTCCCAGCCTTGTTCCAGCTTCACCATCATCATTTCCACGGCAATGATGGCATCATCCACCAGCAGGCCGAGCGCGATGATCAGCGCGCCGATGGAAATCTTGTGCAGGTCGATCCCCGCCGCCATCATGATGGCAAAGGTGACCGCCAGCACCAGCGGCACCGACAGCGCCACCACCACGCCGGTGCGCACGCCCAGGCTGATGAAGGTGACGACCAGCACGATGCCCAGTGCCTCGGCCAGGGCCCGAATGAATTCGTTGATGCTGTCCTTCACCACGGTCGGCTGGTCGGCGATCTTCTCGATCTCGACACCCAGCGGCAGGGTGGACTGGATGGCAGCCATCTCGGCATCCAGCGCCTGCCCCAGCTTCAGGATATCGCCACCGGCCGCCATGGACACGGCAAGCCCGGTCACGCGTTCCCCATTATGGTGCATCAGCGTTTCCGGTGGGTCTTGCAGGCCACGGCGCACCGTGGCGATATCGCCCAGCCGCAACAGCTTTCCATTGGCCTGGATAGGGACGGTGCGGACCTGATCCTCGGTGGACAGGGCACCGGTGATGCGCACCCGCACCCGTTCCTGCCCCGTTTCCACAATGCCGCTGGCATTCACCGCGTTCTGGGCGGCCAGGGCCTGGCTGATCTGCTGTACCGTCACGCCATATTGGGCCAGCCGGCCGCTGTCGAACTCCACATAGATGCGCTCATCCATGAGGCCCAGCAAATCCACCTTGGCCACCGAGGGGATGCGCAGCAGGCGCTGGCGCGCGGCCAGCAGCACCTTATGCATCTCCGTATCGCTGAAACCCTCGCCGGTGAAGGCATAGACATTGCCAAACGTGTCGCCGAACTCGTCATTGAATTGCGGGCCCACCACGCCAGCCGGCAGGGTTTTGGCGATGTCGCCCACCTTCTTGCGCACCTGATACCAGATATCCGGCACCACGTTGGACCGGGTATAATCCATCAGGTTGACGAAGATCACCGTCTCGCCGGGGCGGGCATAGGTCTTGGTATGGTAGAAATTGGGTATCTGTTGCAGCGCCTGTTCGATGCGGTCGGTGACCTGTTCCTGCATCTCCTTGGCGGTGGAGCCGGGCCATTGTGCCGTCACCACCATGGTACGGATGGTGAATTGCGGGTCTTCCGCCCGGCCCAGATTGATATAGGCATAGACCCCCATCACCAGCGACAGGATGATGGAGAACAGTACCAGCGCCTGATGCCGGATGGCCCAGGCGGAAAGATTGAATCGGCTCACGGCAGACCCCCGTCCCAGACGCGGACGGGCAGGTTGGCGTCCAGCCGGTGCACACCGGCTGTCACCACCAACTCACCAGGGTTCAGCCCCTCGGCCACGACGATGGCGTCGGGCCGGTAGCGCGCGATGGTGACAGGGCGCAGGACCACGCGGTCCTTCTTTTCATTCATCACCCAGACGGCGGGTTTGTCCCCCTGCTGGTAGAGCGAGGTGGAGGGCAGCACCACTACGTCCTGCGCCTGTTCGCGGTCGAACAGCACAGTGGCGGTCATGCCCAGCCGCACCTTGTCGACCTGATCCTCCGGCAGGGCCACCCGCACGCGGAAGGTGCGGCTGGCGGCATCGGCGATGGGGGTGATCTCCCGCACCGTGCCGGTCAATGTCAATTCACGGTCGGCCCACAGCGAAAGGTTGGCCGGTGTGCCCACCTTCAGCCGGGTCACCTGGCTTTCCGCCACATCAATGGCCACGTCACGGCCCAGATCGGTGGCGACGCGCATCACGGCCTGTCCGGCGGCCACCACCTGGCCGACATCGGCATCCAGCGCCGTCACCGTGCCCGCCTGGGTCAGGGTCAGATCGGCATAGGAGAGTTCATTGCGGGCAAGCGAGAGCCCGGATTTGGCCTGCGCCAACTGGGCATCGGCCGCCTGGGAGGCCGCCTTCACCTGATCGAACTGCGCCTGGGAGACATGGCCGGATTTCAGCAGCGGCGTATAGCGGCGCAGGTCGGCGGCGGCCTGCGTGGCACTGGCCTCCGCCTGGGACAGCCGCGCCTCGGCCTGGCGCAGGGAGAGCTTCAGATCAGCCGGATCGAGCAGGGCCAGCTTCTGACCAGCCTCCACCCGGTTCCCCACCTCCACCAGACGTTGGGTGATGCGCCCCCCCACCCGGAAGGCGGCCACCGTTTCGGTCCGTGCCACCACGGTGCCGGTGTAGCGCATGACCGTTTCCGCCTTGCTGAGGGCCACTTCCGCCACCCGCACGGCCCTGACGGGCGCCTTCACCTCTTCCTTTGCACCGCATCCTGACAGGATCAGCAACGGGACGAGCAGCAATGTGGACCGGGCGAACGGCCATGCCATGGTATCTTCCTTCGGAATAGGTATAGCGCAAAGGGGAGGAGAAACCGCGCGACAGCGTAGTGGAGAATAATGTAACGTACATTACAGTTCATCAAGTGACGCTTGTCACATGGCAGACAAAGGAAAGCGGCGTGGTGGAAGTTGAGCGGTCGGCAAAGATGGCGGCACGGCGACAGGCGATGCTGGAAGCCGCTGCCGCCGTCATCTTTGAGGTCGGCTATGAAAGGGCCAGTCTGGCGGCCATTGTACGCCGCTCCGGCGGTTCGCTGAGCACGCTCTATCAACTATTCGGCAGCAAGGAAGGGCTGTTCGAAGCCATGATTATGGAGCGCTGCGGCTGTATCATGGAAGAACTGTCGTCCCCCGATCTTTCCGCTAAAGGCGCGCGTGCCGTGCTGCTGGCCGTTGCCCATGCCTTCATGCGCGTGCTGATGGTACCTGATGCCCAGGCCCTTTGGCGCATGGTGATGGGGGAGGGGATAAAATTCCCCCGCTTGCCGCAGATTTTCTTCTCCTGCGGGCCGGACCGGTTACATGCGCGGCTGGCAGAATATCTGTATGGGCTGGATCAGGCCGGCTGCGCCCGGGTGCCGGAACCGCTGCCCACGGCCAAGGCGTTTTGCGTATTGGTGCATGGCGATCTTTATAATCGCGTTGTTTCCGGCGTTCGGCCCCCTCCGGAACCGGCGGAGCTGTCAGCCCATATTGAACGGGCCGTGGACATGTTCTGTCGCATTATCCAGCTCACCCCGGCGGTGGAGGCTGGTTTGCATAGGTCTTGACCGACAAGACCCATTTCCCGATTTGGGCAGTACCGGACCGGTCGTGATTATGGGTGCCATGATTGTGGGTGCATTGTGCACCCGCCACTATCAGGGCTTGTTTTCAGCGGGATGGTCGCGCGGCACTGAAATCGTCCAGCCTACCGGCCAGATACCAATTGTCGTGCGGTCGGGGTTGGTCCGCCAGGTTTCCACCTCGCCCCGCCAGTCCGGCCCTACGAAAATCCATCTGTCATTGGCGTAAGAGATGACGCCCTGGACCAGGAAATTGGCCAGCAGGACCAATGCCAGCCCCCGCCGCCAATGGGCGGCAGTGGGGCTGATCAGGACGGTCAGCACCGCCAGCCCTAAAAGGATATTTGGCGCATAAGCATAACGTCCGCCGACGATTGGCGGAACCAGCGCCCAGGGATCGGCGCCCAGTGCACCGACAAAGGAGGGCACCGCGATGGCCATTGCCGCGGCCGCCAGCATCCGGGCTACCGGATGGCCGATCACGATAGCGACAATGATTATGCCGAGTATCGCCAGTTCGGCTGCAATCCTGTAATGCCCGGCATGGTCTCCGGCAGCGATAAGGACTGCGGCCATGGATTCGGCCTGGGCGCCCAGCCATGGCAGCGCAATCAGCTTGATAGCCATGGCACAAGACAGGGCTTTGATCTGGAAAGCGCCGGCCCTTTGTCCTTCCATCAGGCCGCTGATCACCAGCCATGCCTGGACCAGGGCACAGAGCCCGATGATCGCAAGTTCAGCATAGGCGAGCCGGGACGGCTGCCGCCATGCCTTCCAGGCGAAAAGGGGGGCCAGAAAGGCGCTGACAGGCCCTGTCGCGCCTGCGAGCAGCAGAAACCCCAACCGCACGGGTGTGGGAATCGCGCCGGCGGATGTCACCAGCAGCAAAGCCGCCCCCGCCGCGAAATGGAACTGGCTGTTGATGGTGTTCAGCCAGACCTCTCCGCTTGGAACGGCGAACAGCACCACTGCCATGCCCAATATCCGGGCGGACGGACGGGAGAAGGCATCTGATATGGCGACAAACCACAGCACTGTCAGTTGCACGGCAAAGGCAGCGTAGACAGTGACAAGCGGCGCCAGTTCCAGCGGCACGGCTGTTGCTGCCAAGGCGGCAAGCTTGTTGAAGGCCGAGAAATAGCCAACCCGCGGCGCCAGCAGCGCATCGTACCAGCTTCCCAGCAGCGCATCATGAAAATAGATGGCGCCTTCCTCAGCCCAGAACCGGCCGGTGGTCGCTAGCGTCGGCACTCTGACGATGATCAAAAAAGCCGCGACCGCCAGCAGGATGCGGGGAGACGTCATCCATTCTATGGTGAAGCGCCGAACGCTTTCCGGCTGACCGGAAAACGGGTCCACGTGGCTGGGCTTCGTGTAATCAGACATGGAGCGGCCATTTTTGATGCCGCACGGCGGCGAAAACACCGTCAGCCGTTACCACGCTCATCCGTGGAGTGGCAAGCCGATTTGGAAAATTACGTTAGCTCAACAGGGGAGATGGCGGGTTGTTCCGCCAATTCTTGACAGGTCCGCGCCCTTCCATGCTAAGCAGAATAAAGTCTGCGGACTCTGCGGCTTCGCAGCATTTAGCCACTCCACTCATTGGTTGTGGGGGAATGCGCAAAAGCTGTCTGGCAGAGCTTCAGCAATTACTGTTTCCTTTTGATTACACTCCCATTTACCTTCACAATGGGCAAGCGCCATGGCTTCTGACATCGCCGCAGCTTCCGCGGGCAAGGGCCTGCCTCCACTGGTCGTGGATCTTGATGGAACCTTGCTCAAGACGGATCTGCTTTACGAGGCCTTGTTCCTACTTCTTGGTGCCAAGCCTCTGGAGGCTGTCGCTTCGGTCTTTTCGCTTCGGCACGGCAAGGCGGCATTCAAATCCCGCCTTGCTGACAGTGCCGTGCTTGATCTCCAGTCTCTGCCAATGGATGAGGAGGTGCTGGCGCTGATCCAGAAGGCACGGGCTGATGGAAGGCGCGTTTATCTGGCCTCTGCCTCCGACCGCCGCTATGTCGAGGCACTGGCCAGCCATGTGGGGTTATTCGACGGGGTGTTCGCGTCGGATGGCGTGGTCAATCTGGGCGGACATGCCAAGGCAAAGGTTCTGATCGAGGCATTTGGCAAGGGCGGGTATGATTATATCGGAAACGATACAGTCGATCTGCCAGTATGGGCGACGGCCCGGACGGCCTATATTGCCGATCCGAACCCGGCTTTGCTGAAGGCGGCGCGGCAGGTGGCGCAGGATGTGCAGCCACTGTCCCCGCGCCCGCGTGGTGTCGCCCATTATCTGCGCGCCTTGCGGGTGCATCAATGGCTCAAGAACCTGCTGATTCTGGTTCCGGGACTTGCGGCCCATGTCAGCGATCCGGCTGCCTACGGCATGGCTTTGCTGGCGTTGCTCAGCTTCAGCCTGTGCGCTTCCAGCGTTTACCTGCTGAATGATCTGTTGGATCTGCGCAGCGACCGCGTTCACGCCACCAAGCGAAACCGCCCCTTTGCTGCGGGCACCTTGCCCCTGATTCACGGTTTCCGGATGTTTCCGGTCCTGCTGGTATTGTCGCTTTTGTTGGCATTGCTGGTATCGCCGCTTTTTCTTGCTGTCCTGGCAGCCTATTACGCCCTGACACTCGGCTATTCGCTTTGGATCAAGCGGTTGATGATGCTGGACGTGGTGGTTCTGGCCGGCCTCTATGGACTTCGGGTGGTTGCCGGGGCGGCAGCCTTCGCCGTGCCGCTGTCGGAATGGCTGATCGCCTTTTGCGTCTTTTTATTCCTCAGTTTGGCTTTGGTGAAACGCGCGTCGGAGCTTGTTGGCCGCCTGAATACCGGCCGCGGGGATCCTGCTGGTCGGGGGTACCGGCTTATCGATCTGCCGATCCTGGAGATGCTTGCGTCTGCCAGTGGTTTCGTGGCGGTCCTGGTGCTGGCCCTTTACATCAACAGCCCGGATGTGAGCGATCTTTATGCCCATGCTTATATGCTGTGGGCGGGCTGTCTG
This sequence comes from Azospirillum sp. RU38E, assembly GCA_943370215.1. Classification (GTDB taxonomy): domain Bacteria; phylum Pseudomonadota; class Alphaproteobacteria; order Azospirillales; family Azospirillaceae; genus Niveispirillum. The sequence continues at coordinate 18,740 of CALRQC020000025.1, read as the reverse complement.
ATCATGCTTTACTGGATCGGACGTATCCTGCTTCTTACCCATCGCGGTGAGATGCATGAAGACCCGGTGGTCTTCGCTGCAACGGACCGCAACAGTCTGGTCTGTGGTGGGCTGTTCGTACTTGTTGTGCTCGTTTCCTCAATCCGCTGGGTGGCATTTTGATGCGGACCGGCCTTGCCATTGCCATCCGTTATGCGGCCTTCGCCGCCGTGGCGACAGTCTTGAATCTCGGGGCGCAGGCGGTGTTGCTGGCCCTCTATGATGGTCCTTACCACTTGTCTGCCGCCCTTGTGCTGGGGACTGGCATCGGGCTGGTGGTGAAGTATATCCTGGATAAGTACTGGATCTTTGCCGACCCGTCCGAAGGCTTGGCCAGCCATGCCCGTGCCTTCTCCCTTTATACTGCCATGGGTCTTGTCACCACTGCCCTGTTCTGGGGGACCGAACTGTTGTTCGACAGGCTGTTTGGCGGGCATTGGACACTTGTTGGCGGGGGTCTCGGGCTGCTGATTGGCTATATCGTCAAGTACAGGCTTGACCGTAGCTTTGTGTTCCGGAGGTCGGCTTGATCCTTTCAGGGTGGGGGCGATACCCCAAGATCGCGTGTGCGGTGACAACGCCGCGTTCGGCCGTGGAAGCCGCCGCCTTGGTCAGGCAGACGGACAGCCTGATCGCACGTGGCAATGGACGCTCCTATGGCGACCCGGCGATCAACCGCAAGGCGACGGTGTCGATGCTGCGGCTTGATCGTATGGTGGCGTTCGATCCGCAGACCGGTCTGCTGACCTGTGAGGCCGGTGTTCTGCTCTCAGACATCCTCGACATTTTCCTGCCGCGCGGCTGGTTCCCGATGGTGACACCCGGTACCCGTTTCGTTACCGTTGGTGGTGCCATCGCTTCGGATGTTCATGGCAAGAACCATCACAAGGATGGCTCGTTCGGTGACCATGTGCAGTCGCTTGATCTGTTGCTTGCCGATGGACAAGTGGTGACTTGCGGCCCGGATCGGGAACCTGAGCTGTTTGCCGCCACGCGTGGCGGCATGGGGCTGACCGGCATCATCCTGCGGGCCGCCATCCGGCTCCGCCCGGTCGAGACTGCCTGCATCCGTCAGGAGACGCTGCGCGCGCGGGATCTCGATGAGATTATGGAGTTGTTTGAACGGTCAGAAGACTGGACCTATACGGTCGCATGGATTGATTGCCTGGCCCGTGGGGCTCGGCTGGGTCGTTCCTTGCTCTATCGTGGCGAACATGCGTTGCGCGATGAGCTTCCCGCCGACCGCCGGGCCGCCCCTCTTGCACGTCCGGCGCGGCGGAACCTCTCCGTTCCATGCGATGCGCCGGGTGGCGTCTTGAACCGCTGGACCGTTTCCGCCTTCAATGAACTTTACTTCCGCAGTGCTCGGCCGGGTACCGCCATTGTTGATATCGATCCCTTCTTCTATCCACTTGATTCCATCCTGAACTGGAATCGGATTTATGGCCGTGCCGGCTTTACCCAATATCAATGCGTTCTGCCCAAATCGGTAAGCGCGCAGGGGCTGCGGGCCCTGCTGACAGCCATCGGGGCATCCGGTGCCGGTTCCTTCCTGGCCGTGCTGAAGCTGTTCGGGCGGCAGGATGGTATCCTCTCCTTTCCCATGGAGGGCTATACGCTGGCGCTTGATTTTCCGGCGACGGCGCCGACTCTTGGCTTTCTGAACGAACTGGATGCAATTGTCGGTGACCATGGCGGGCGCCTCTATCTTGCCAAGGATGCCCGCATGGCGGCTGGATTGCTGCGCCGGGGCTACCCCCGTTTGCCGGAATTCCGCCGGGTTCGGGCAGACCGGAACCCGGCGGCAAGCTTCTGCTCCCTTCAGTCGGAAAGGCTGGCGATATGAGCCTGGAAGGGCAGCGTGGAACCTTCAGGACGATCGAAATCGCCCGTGGTCTGGCCGCATTCTCCGTCGTTCTGGCTCATATTCCGCTGGGTGGCATCCTGCCCGGCGGGCCTGGGGTGGAATTCTTCTTCGTGCTGAGCGGCTTTATCATGGGCCATCTGCATCTGGCCGATTTATCGGATGGCCGGAAGATTCCGTCGTTTTTGTGGAAGCGTATTTGCCGCATCTATCCACTTTACTGGCTGGCGCTACTGTCGGTGCTCTACATCTTCGGATCTCATCCGGATGTGACCTGGCTTAGAATTCTCGAATGGACGGCGTTGGCGCCCACATTGCGGAACAATAGCATTCTGCTTTCCGCCTGGACTTTGCAGCACGAGATTCTCTTTTACCTGATGTTGGCTGTTGGCATGATTCCACGGATCGGCAGGCCGATTTTTTGGTCATGGATCGCTGCCACCGTGCTGCTGCTCTTCTACACCCCGCCTTACATTGCCGCCTTGCAAGCACAGCCGGGCTTTTTCTTCCTGTTCAACCAATTCAATTGTGAATTTGCCATCGGCTTTGTCGCTGGCGGCTTCGCTGGACGGGTATTGCGCCTGCCCGTCGGGGTTTGGCTTGCCCTTATGGCTGGTGCGGTTGGCGGTCTGGTGTGGCGATGGTCGGTTGATGCCTGGGGGTACGTATATGGGCCGCCCTTCGCCCGGCTCATTTATGGCGCCTGCTTTGCAACCATCATCCTGGGTCTGGTCAAGATCGAGACCGTGGGACTATGGCGGCCGGGGCGGTGGGCACAGGTCGTTGGCGGCATCTCTTATCCACTTTATCTCTGCAATATGCCGGTGGCGATTTATCTCCAGGTCTATGTCTGGGACCATCACGCGGCGGCGCCGGACATTGTGCGCATCACCTATCTGATCGCTGTTTTGGCTGCCGCTATCCTGCTCTATTACGGCTTCGACAAGCCGGTGGTGCGCGCGCTGAGACGGCTGGGGGATGCGGGGGGCAATGCCCGGAAACGGCACGGTACCACCGGCCATGAAGGCGCATCTTCAGCCGTTCCGGATAATGCCATGCATCTGCGTCATTGATGGGCCCAAGGCCAGTCAGGGCGGTGGGCATCGTGGAATTCTTCCCGCCTACCGGTAGAAGGGGCCAGTGATATGAATGGACGAGTGGGAGGTGATGTGAACAGCACGGTTCTGATCCTGGGGGCGGCATCCGACATTGGCCGCGCCATTGCCCGCAATTATGCCGCAACCGGACGGCCGCTGATCCTCGCGGCACGCGACCCGGAGCGGCTGGAGCCGGATGCGGCAGACCTGCGGCTGCGCTATCAGGTGGCAGTGCGCATCTGCGCCTTCGACGTGCTGGACAGCGGTGGCCATGCCGGATTTGTCGATGGTCTGGGCGAACTTCCGGGCACCGTGGTTTGTACGGTCGGCCTGCTGGGCCGGCAGGGGGAGGACCAGCATAGCCCGGCTGCGACGGAGAGTATCATCGCGACCAACTTCACCGGCCCCGCCATGGTGCTGGGATTGCTGGCTGACCGGATGGAGGCGGCGGGTCGTGGCACGATCATTGCCATCAGTTCGGTCGCTGGGGATCGTGGTCGCGCAAGCAACTATATTTATGGCTCTGCAAAGGCCGGGCTTACCGCCTTCTTGTCGGGTTTGCGTAACCGTCTGGCCGGCAAGGGCGTGCATGTGGTGACGGTAAAACCCGGCTTCGTGCGTACCCGAATGACCGAAGGGATGCCTTTACCGGGCGTGTTGACTGCCGATCCTGAAGAGGTTGGGCGCGCTGTCGTGCAGGCAGAGGCCCGTGGCAGGGATGTGATTTATGTTCGGCCTGTCTGGTGGCTGGTGATGACAATCATCCGGCTTCTGCCCGAGGTCGTGTTCAAGCGCACCAAACTATAAGGTCGCATCCCGATGCATTTGGCACATCGGGTTCAGCATCGTGTCCGGCGGCTCGGCGGCGGTCGCCGTCATGCCGGTTTCCGATGTGTTCTGATCATTGGAAACCGGCATTTTCCTCCCGTTTCTCTTCCCGGTCGCGCCGCCGTTGGCGGCGTTGCAGGGCCGTGAACAAGATGAACAGGCAGAGTGCCCCGAAAATCGCTGCCCCCATGGCCCCACGTGCTGCCAGGGGCAGCGGTTCCAGCCCCATGGTCAGGTGAAAGGCGGCATAGGCTAGCAATCCCAGCAACAGGCTGGCGACCATGATCAGCAGGATGGCAGCACGCATCGGCAAACCTCTTATCCCAATCCGTCTCGATCGTGATTGATCAAGGCGGATTTCGTTTTCCTCGCCCGCCCGGCCGCCGCGTGGTGTCCCCTGGTCCGCCAAAGATCAAACCTTCGGGCGGGCTGGTATCCGTTGGGGTGAGTGGCCCACCTTATCATAACGGTGCCGCCGTCCCATCGTTCACCGGCGGGGGCCAGATCAGCCGCAGGGCCTGTTCCGGGCCACGACCATGCGGCTGCCATTGTTTGGGGTAGCCCAGCGAGACTTCCTCGAACCGCACCCCATCGCGCCAGTGGGTGGCCGGCACATGCAGATGGCCATGCACGCAGACCACCGCGCCAAACCTCTGGTGCCAATCCTCCGTCAGTACCGTCCCGCACCAGGGGCTGAACCGGGGAATGCGGCGCAATGTCACCAGATCGGCGCGCAAAGGGAAGTGGTTCACCAGGATGGTGGGTATGTGGGGCGGTCGCTCCGCCGTCAGTCGTTGTACTGTGGCAGCCACGCGTGCTGCACACCATGCAGCCCGGCTCTCATAGGGCGTGGGCGACAGTCGCACCTCGTCGGCACTGCGCAGCCTTTGTTCCCAGGCCCAGGCCAGCACGTCCGCCGCATCCACCCCCGCTGGGCGAAAGCTGTAATCATACAGCAGAAACATCGGCACGATCAGCACCGGCCCACCAGGACCGGGCCAGAGCGGATAAGGGTCTTCCGGCGTCACAACGCCATGGCGGCGGGCGACATCCAGCATGGCCTGATATTTCACCTGTCCACGCAAGGGGCCATCTGGGCCTGGCATGGTCCATAGTTCATGATTGCCGGGTACCCAGATCAGGCGGGCGAAGCGCTGGGCCAGCAGATGGAACGCGTTCTCAAGATGTTCTGGACGTTCGGCCACATCACCGGCCAGAATCAGCCAGTCATCGCCATGGTCTGGCAGGGCGGCCAGCGCCGCGCGATTTTCCGGCGCGGCCAGATGCAGGTCAGCGATGGCCCATAGCCGCATCAGCCGGTTACCACGCGGTTGCGCCCGGCCCGTTTGGCGCTGTACAGCGCGCTATCGGCCGCCTCGATCAGGGTGCTGGCTTCCATCTGCCCATCGCTATGGGCCAAGCCAGCGCTGAAGGTGACGCGAAAATCCCCCTTGCTGTGGGGCTGCACCAGTTGGGCAAAGTTCACCCGCAGTTCCTCTAGCCGGCGTTGGGCCTCAGCAAGGTCGGTACGGGGCAGGATGACGGCAAATTCCTCTCCACCATAACGGCCGATATGGTCACTGCGGCGCAGATTCTGTCGCAGCAGCCGGGCCAGCGACTTGATCACCCGATCGCCGCTGGCATGGCCATGCCTGTCATTCACCCGCTTGAAATGATCGATATCGATCATGGCCAGGCACAATCCCTCTTTCTCCCGCCAAGTTCTGCCCAATTCGGTGGCCAGCATCTCCTTGATGCTGGCGTGATTCAAGGTGCCGGTCAGGCTGTCGCGCACCATCAAGGCGCGCAGCATCCGTGCCCGGCGGGCACGGGCGCGGACCATTTCCACCAGATCGCCCAACTGGACCGGCTTGGTCAGGAAAGCATCGCTGCCCAGGTTGACTGCAATGCGGCGGCTATCTTGCCCGGCATCACCGGTCAAGAAGACGATGGGCAGTGCTGTCAAATCCTGGTGACTACGGATGACGGCGGCCAGTTCAAGCCCTGAGCAGTGCGGCATGTTCAGGTCGGTGATCATCAAGTCAGGATCGCTGTCATGGATTGCCTCGATCACCAGGGTGGGGTCGGTGACAATGCGCACCTCCATCCCCGCTTGGCTGAGGGCGGCCACATAAATCTGCCCCATCACCGTGTCATCTTCCACCAGCAGGATACGGAAGGGCTGCGGCGGCTGCATCTCCGTCAACTCATCCAGCAGTTCCAGCAGCGTTTGCGGGTCAACCGGCTGGCCTAGAAATGCCGCCGCCCCAGCCCGTACTGCCGCCAGCCGGGCGGCGAAATCCTGCTGGTCAGCGGTGACGATCAGTGGACAGCACGTCTGGCCGGCGGCATCACGTGGCAGAAGGTCGGCCAAGGCTGCCATGTGTGGCTCCAGCGGCTGCTGCCGCGTGCCCAGAATGACCGCGTCGGGTATGACTTCTACCATCTCGGCTGCCATGCATTCGGAATTGCGAAAAAAACGCACCGAATATCCGTAAAGTTGTAGAAAATCGATCAGATTGTCCCCTAGACATGGACCATCATCGAGGAAATATATTTTGCGCATCTTTTTTATCCACCCGCCGGTCGCAGGCGGCCTGAAACCCTCATTGCTGGCAAGCTAACATGGATGGCGCGGCTTTGCAGCCTCATGGCGTGCTACCAAAGGAAGCTATTCTTCCTCAATCTTAATAATTCAGTATGATTTCTTTTGTATGTTGAAAGATATTCAGTTGACCTTTTGGTCGATTTTGGCGCGAAGGGCTATCTGTCATCCGTGGCTGACTATGTGCAGGGATGGTATGTTCAAGGAATGAAGAGCAAAATTAGAACATTGACTCTGAAACTGCTTGTGCGGCTCGGGCTCTGGTTCCAATGCCGGATCTGGACATTGCTTTCAGTTTGCCTGTTTTTGGCAGGGCCTGCCATGGCGGCGGCACCTGCGGAGCGTTACTGGGAAAACCAGTCAGCCGTGCTTTTTCAGCGTCTGGGCCGTGAGCGCGGCTTGCCCAGTGATATCGTCACGGCCATTGCCCAGGATCGTGCAGGCTTTATCTGGGTGGGGACGCCGGTAGGGTTGGCCCGCTATGATGGCTATCGTTTTGTCTTGTTCCAGCCCGATCCGCGTGACCCGGCCTCTTTACCCGATGCCTATATCAATGCCTTGCATGTGGACAGGGCCGGGCGGCTGTGGGTGGCGACGAACACGGGTGGTCTTGTCCGCTATGTGCCGGATACCGGGGGCTTTGCTCGTTATGCGGTACATGCCGATGGTCGAGGTGAGGTTGCGGTCGATCGGATCGCGGAGGATATGCAGGGCGATCTCTGGCTGGCCACGCGGGCCGGTCTGGTGCGGCTGAACCCCGATGGCGGTGCGCTGGAAAGCGTTAATCTGAATCATTCGTTGCCTGCGACAGCGGGCATGACCGTTGAAGTCACAGCGCTTCAGGTTGATGATGATCAAAGGTTGTGGATCGGAACCAACCGGGGTTTGCGTCTGAAAAAGCCGGGTGATGCAACGTTTCGGGATTCCGGGGCGCTCTTGCAGCAGGCTGGCCTGCCGGGTGATTCCGCCATATCAGCCCTGTTCACCGATGATAAGGGCCGGCTGTGGGTGGCTACACGGTCTGGGACGGTGTTGTGCCATGATCCTGTTGGCGACAAGGTGCGGCTTTACGATATCAGGCTGGCAACCGATCAGATGGCCGATCACCATCTGATCCAGGCTTTTCAGGAGTTGCCGGCGGCGCCGGGCGATAAAGCCGGTCGCCTCTGGCTGGCCACCAGTCCTGGCGGTTTGCTGGAATTGGACGAGGAGACTGGGGCCGTGCGGGCGATCCGGCATGACCCCGCATTGGCCACCAGTCTGAGTGGGGAGGATGTTCACAGCCTGTTGCGCGATCGCGCTGGGCTGATTTGGGTTGCGACCTGGGGCAGCGGGTTGAACATCCATAATCCCACCAATAACGGCATCCTTTCGGTTTTTTATCTGCCTGGGCAGGTGGGGCCGCCGACGCAGGCGCTGGTCCGTTCCTCTCTGTCCACCCGGGATGGTGAAATCTGGCTGGGGCTGGAAGGGCAGGGCATCGAACGGCTGGATCCGGCCAGTGGCCGTCACTGGCGTCTGACAGCGGGGGTAGGGGTGGCAGCTGCTCTGCCGCGCGCCACGGTCTTGTCCATGGCAGAGGATGCCGCCGGCGATGTCTGGATTGGAACGCAGCTTGGACTTGTGCGCTATGATCGCCGGTCCGGCAGGGTGGTGCGGGTTTCCCTGCCGGCCGGCTTGGATCTGCTGCCGGTTTACGCCATCTTGCCGATGGAAGGGGCGCTGTGGCTGGCTGCTGACGGGTTGATCCGATATGAACCAGCCAGCGGGGCCGTTACCCGCTATCGCCACGATCCTGATGATGAAGGCAGCCTGTCGGACGATCGGGTGCGTGTGCTGGCGGCAGCACCCAATGGTGCGATCTGGGTTGGCACCCATAATGGCCTGCATCTGCTGGATACCCGCCAAGGATGGTTGCGGCGGGTGCAGAATCGCTCCTGGGATCTCCGTTCGCTGGCCCATAACTTTATCACAGCCCTCCATTATGATCGGAGTGGCCAGCTCTGGGTCGGCACCTTGGGTGGTGGCATCAGTGTCCAGGATATGAGTGCCGGGGACGGGCGTTTCCGCTTCCATCAGGTTAACAGCCGCAGTGGCCTGCCGGGTGACAGCGTTTACGCGCTGCTGCAGGATTCCGATGGACGCGTATGGGCCAATACCGAAGGGGGGTTGGCCCGTATTGATCCGGAAACCCTCAGCGTGCACGCCTTTGGCTATGATGATGGTGTGGGCGTACATGGTGCAAGCATGGCTGTCGCGACCGCCTTGCCCGATGGTTCCCTGCTGTTCGGTGGACGGGAAGGGATCATCATTGCGCGACCGCAACTGCTGCATGACTGGACGTATCAGCCGCCCCTGGTCGTGACGGAGATACGGATCGACAATCTGCCGATTTCGTCGGGTGCGTTGAACAATGTTGTCGGTGCCCAGGGGGAGCGACCGCCCGTCAACCCGGCCCAGGTGACGCTGCCGCCGCACAGCCGGACGTTGGCGCTATCCTTCGCGGCTCTGGATTTCGCGGGTCCGGAATCCGTGCGGTATGCCTACCATCTCAGCGGTTTTGATGAAGGGTGGGTGCAAACGGATGCCCTGAGCCGTACTGCTGTCTATGCCAACTTGCCGCCTGGTAATTACGTGTTGAGGCTGCGGGCCACCAACAAGGATGGGCAATGGGGTTCCAGCACGCGCTCGCTGGCGGTAAAGGTATTGCCCGCCTGGTATCAAACCCTTTGGGCGCGGACTGTTGCTGTCTTGTTGGGCCTGGCCCTGATCGCCTTGCTGGTGCAGGCGCGCACGGCTGCTTTACGTCGCCAGCGTCGCCGGCTGGAAGGGCTGGTTGCTGACCGTACCCGTGATCTGATGGAAGCCAATGCCGAGTTGCAGCGACTGGCCAGCACTGACCCGCTGACCGGGTTGCTGAACCGCCGACGTTTTGAAGAACTGGCCTTGGCGGAAATCGACCGCGCGCTGCGCTATGCCCGGCCGCTCAGCTTGTTGTTGATCGATCTCGACCATTTCAAGCGCGTCAATGACACCTATGGCCATGCTGTAGGGGATGTAACCTTGAAGGAGGCGGCACGCCGTCTGCTGGTGGCGGTGCGCTCCACTGACCGGGTGGCGCGTTATGGTGGGGAGGAACTGGCCGTTCTCTTGCCGGAAACACCGGCGGCAGAGGCGCAGGAGCTGGCGGAACGGCTGCGTCGGACGATTGGCGGTTTGCCCATCAATCATGAAGGGCTGGACGTGCGTGTGACAGCCAGCCTCGGTGTCGCCAGCTTTCAGGCCGCCGATGGTGATATCGCACACCTGATCAATCGGGCTGACGCTGCGTTATATGTGGCAAAACAGCAGGGGCGTGACCGGGTTGTCTTCGCCAGCGACGTCCCCGCAGCGCCAATGGCCGCAGGATAAAATAAGGGGCGGCCCTATCCGACCGCCCCTTTTGTTCTGCTTGCTTCAGATGCCGACCGCGTGACCGTCGGCCTGGTCGAGGGCCAGGTTGCGGCGGATATGGGCGATCAGCAGTTCGGTGGTGGTGGCCGCGTCGAATTCCCCGGTATCCAGCACCAGATCGGGGCTGGTCGGGGCCTCGAACGGGGCGGACACGCCGGTGAACTGGGCGATCTTGCCGTCGCGGGCGGCGGCGTAAAGGCCCTTGGGGTCACGCTTGGCGCAGGTATTGACGTCAGCCTTCACCCATACTTCATGGAACCCGTCACCGATGATGGAGCGCGCCAGCGCGCGCAGTTCTGCGGTGGGGGAGATCAGGCTGACCAGCACGACGCTGCCATTTTCCGCCATCAGCTTGGCCACTTCGGCCACGCGGCGGACATTTTCCAGCCTTTCGGCAGGGCCGAAGCCCAGATCCTTGTTCAGGCCCTTGCGCAGATTGTCGCCATCCAGCACCAGCACGCGCCAGCCATCATCAAACAGGCGGCGCTGGGCGCCCATGGCCACGGTGGACTTGCCGGCACCCGACAGGCCGGACAGCCACAGCACACCACCGCGATGGCCGTTGCGCGCCTCAAACGCCACACGGTCAACGGAGCTGTCAACCGCCGTCACCGGGCCCTTGACGCTGGCGGCATTTTCCGCCGCCCCCAGCACCACGGCCCCGCCGACGATGCGGGTGCCACGGGCCAGACCCGCACGGCCGGTGATCGGCAGATCGGTATGGGGGTCAAAGGCGATGGGGGCGGCGCTGCGCAGCACAATCTCCGCGATGCCGCCCTGGCCCAACTCCTGCGTGTCGGCATCGTTGAGGTTTTCCACATCGACGATGCGTTCGAACTTCTCCACCACCACGGCATGTTCGGCCGTGGTCAGGCGCAGGGTCAGGCGGGAACCGACGACCAGCGGTTCGCTATCCAGCCAGAAGGCCCGCACGCGCAGCGCCAGGGCCAGATGCGGCATATGGCCGGCAGGGGCGATGATCTGGCCACGCGCCAGGGCCGCATCTTCAATGAAGGAGATGGCGGCGGACTGGCCGGCGCGGGCGAACTGCTCGCCATCGCCGCGACCGGTATCGATGCTGGCCACCGTGGCCGGCTGGCCGGTGGGCGCGATTTCCACCTTGTCACCCAGACGGATGCGGCCCGTCTCGATCCGGCCCACGGCCATACGGCGGTCGCCGCGACGATACACGTCCTGGATCGGCATCCGGAAGGTGGCATCGGCCCGGCCTGCCGGCGGGGTCAGCAAATCCAGCGCTTCCAGCAGGGTCGGCCCCTGGTACCAGCCCATCTGCTGGCTGCGCGTGGCGATATTGTCGCCATGGCGCGCCGACAGCGGGATGACGTGGAGCGGCTGCATCCCCAGCTTGGCGAGATAGGCTGAAACTTCGTCCTTCACGGCTTGCCACGCCGCCTCCGCATGGCCCATCAGGTCCATCTTGTTGACGGCGATGATGACCTTGGTGACGCCCAGCAGCGACAGCAGATAGGCATGGCGGCGGGTCTGTTCCGACACGCCCCGTTCGGCATCCGTTACCAGTACAGCGGCATCGGCACCGGACGCGCCGGTCACCATGTTGCGCAGGAATTCGCGGTGGCCCGGCGCATCGATGATGACGTAGGGGCGCTTGGCCGTCTTGAACCAGATGCGGGTGGTATCCAGGGTGATGCCCTGGTCACGTTCGATCTGCAAGGCGTCCAGCAGGAAGGACCATTCCAGTTCCAGCCCGCGCTGGCTGGAAACCTTCTGCAATTCGGCCAGACGGCCTTCCGGCAGGCTGTCGGTATCATGCAGCAAACGGCCGATCAGGGTGGATTTGCCATGGTCGACATGGCCGACAATCACGATCGGATAGGGGGCCTGGGCCTTACGCGGGGCCAGGATCGGTGCTTCGGCGCGCGGGGCGGCCAAGGTAGCGGCGGTTGCCATGATCTTGCTCTTTTCCGCTAAGGCTTACAGGTAACCGGTGGTGCGCAGGCGCTCAAAGGCGTCTTCGGCCTCATGGTCCATGGACCGGCCGGCGCGTTCGGGCGTGCGGGTATTCTCCAGTTCCTCGATGATTTCCTCGATGGTGTTGGCATGGCTGTCCACCGGGAAGGTGATGCCGATTTCACCCAGCGAGCGGAAGCGCTTGCCATCCTTGGCGAAATAGAGCGGCACCAGGGGAATTTCCTCCCGCTGGATGTAGCGCCAGACATCCAGTTCGGTCCAGGCCAGCAGCGGATGCACGCGCATATGGGTGCCGGGTGCGCGTTCGATGGTGAACTGGTCCCAGAATTCCGGCGGCTGGTTGGCCGCCTGCCAGGAACCGTCCAGCCCGCGCGGGCTGAAAATACGTTCCTTGGCACGGGTGGCCTGTTCATCGCGGCGGATGCCGGTGATCAGCCCGTCAAACTGGTACTTTTCCAAAGCGGCCGCCAGACCCAGCGACTTGCGCGCGGCGATACGGGTGCCAGGCGGCAGGGTCGGGTCCGTCAACTCAATCGGCGGGCACTCATCCTTGATCAGGTTCAGGCCCCATTCCTGGCTGTACCGGTCGCGGAACTCATAGCTTTCGGGGAATTCCAGACCGGTATCCAGGTGCGCCACCGGGAAAGGAAGCTCGCCCAGGAAGGCCTTGCGGCACAGCCAGATCAGGACATTGCTGTCCTTGCCCAGCGACCAGAGCAGACCCAGCCGCTTCAGGCGCACGCGCGCCTCGCGCAGGATATAGATGCTCTGGGCTTCCAGTTGATCGAGATGGTCGAGATGCTGTTGGTCGAGGCTGCTCATTTGGAGGCTCCCACCCCTTAGCTGTTTATCGGCGAAAGCGGCAGGTGGATTCCGCATTCCGTCTTTTCCTGGCCGCGCCAGCGGCCGGCTCGAATATCTTCACCGGGGGCGACCCGGTCGGTACAGGGCATACAGCCGATGGAGAGGTAACCATCCTCCTCCAGCGGATGCCGGGGCAGGTCATGCCGGTCCAGATAGGTTTCCACATCCGTCCGGTCCCAGCCGGCCAGTGGGTTCACCTTGATCCGGCCGTCCGCCGCCTCGAACAAAGGCAGTTCGATACGGGTGCTGGCCTGATAGCGCTTGCGACCGGTGATCCAGGCATCGAACGGGGCCAAGCCCGCATCCAGCACCTTCACCTTGCGGAAATCGCAGCAGGCTGTGTTGTTGGCCCGCCAGAGCACGCCATCCTTGTCATGTGTCGCCTCGGCCTCCGGCGTCGGCGACAATTCGCGGATGCCGGTCAGGCCCAGGCGCTGTTCCAGGGTGCGGCGGTAACGCAGCGTTTCCCCGAACAGCTTGCGGGTATTGACGAACAGCACCGGCAGCGATGGGTCGATCTGCGCGATCTGGTGCAGCAGCACCGCCGATTCCGTCCCGAAGGAAGAGACCAGCGCCAGCTTGCCCTTGAAAACCTCTTCGATCAGCGGGCGCAGCAGCGCCTCGCCTTCCAGATGGCCATAGGCGGCGGTCAAATCGCGCGCCTTCGCGGCCAGCGCTTTCATGCTCATCCCTCTACCTCTGCCTTCAGATGCCGGCGCAGCAGGGAGACGGTGCCGTGATCCTGCAGGCCCGGCTGATAGGCGATGGAAATCTCATTCAGCGCATGGGCCCAGGCGGGGCCGACACGATCGGCCGGCACCACCACCGTATCCACACCCAGCCGGGTCAGGAACTGGTACTGGTCGGGGATGATATGGCCGAAGGCGCGGATTTCGCCCTTGTAGCCAAACCGCTCCCGCAGTTCCCGCGCGGCGGAAAAGGCGCGGCCATCGCGGAATTTGGGGAATTCCACGGCCACCACACCCAGATGGGCCAGATCATCCGCCAGTTCGGTGGCCAACTGATTGGATTTCAACCGCACGCCCACTGGCTGGCCGCGCGCGATCAGCGCGTCACGCTCCGCCCGCCAGCGGTCCAGGGAGACAATAACCCCACCATCGGCGGGCAGGGCCACATCATCGGCCAGATCGGTCCAACGGTCTTCGATCTCCTGACCATGATCAAGCACGGGCATAGAGGGCCTCCTTGAACGGGGCGTGGCCGGTACGGGCCAACGTGTCGATAAAGCGTTCGCCCGGCTGACGCAGGCCGACAAAGGTGGTCACCACGGTTTCCACCGCATTGACGATCTCGTCATAGGAGAAGCCGGGGCCGACAATCTCCGCCAGGGCGGCGGTCTGGGTGGCATCGCCGCCCAGCAGGATCTGGAAGAATTCCTCGCCCTTCTTGTCCACGCCCAGAATGCCGATATGGCCGACATGGTGATGGCCGCAGGCATTGATGCAGCCGCTGATCTTGATCTTCAGCTCACCCAGATCATGCTGGCGGTCCAGATCGGCAAAGCGTTCGGAAATTTCCTGCGCGATGGGGATGGAGCGCGTATTGGCCAGGGCGCAATAATCCAGGCCGGGGCAGGCGATGATGTCGGAGATCAGGCCGGCATTGGCCGTGCCCAGCCCCACCTTGTCCAGCGCCTGCCACAGATCATACAGGTCATCCTGTTTGACATGGGCCAGCACCAGATTCTGCTCGTGGCTGACGCGCAGCTCCCCAAAGCTGTAGCGTTCGGCCAGATCGGCCACCGCTTCCATCTGGTCCGCCTCGATATCGCCGGGGATGCCGCCGATGGGCTTCACGCTGATGGTGGCAATGGCATAGCCCGGTGCCCGGTGGGCGCTCAGGTTGCTGCGGGTCCAGCGGGCGAAAGCCGGATCGGCGGCCTTGGCCGCCTCGAACTTCTCCGATACCGCCGGCAGGCTTTCCCACGGCGGGGACGTGAAATGCTGCTCAATCGCCGCGACAATGGCGGGGTCGAGATAATATTTCTGCCGGGGCAGGCGGGCATATTCCTCTTCGATCAGGCCGATGAACTTTTCCGGCCCCATCTCATTGACGGTGATCTTGATGCGCGCCTTATAGATATTATCGCGCCGGCCCAACTGGTTATAGGTGCGCAGCACCGCTTCCAGATAGCCCAGGATTTCCGACACCGGCACGAAGTCCCGCGCCTTGGTCGCCAGATAGGGGGTACGGCCCAGCCCGCCGCCGACATAGACGGTGAAGCCGATCTCGCCGGCCTCGTTCTTCCTGGCGATCAGGCCGACATCGTGGATCTGCACGGCGGCGCGGTCGTTCGGCGCGCCGGAAATGGCGATCTTGAATTTACGCGGCAGATAGGTGAATTCCGGGTGCAGCGTGGACCATTGCCGCAGAATTTCGGCATAGACGCGCGGGTCCACCAGCTCATCCGCCGCCGCCCCGCAGAACTGGTCGGTGGTGACATTGCGGATGCAGTTGCCGCTGGTCTGGATGGCGTGCATGTCCACTTCCGCCAGCTCATGCAGGATGGCGGGAATGTCCTTCAGTTCCGGCCAGTTGAACTGGATGTTCTGCCGGGTGGTCAGGTGGCCATAGCCCTTGTCATAGACGCGGGCGATGCGGGCCAGACGGCGCAGCTTGGTGCTGTCCAACATGCCATAGGGCACGGCAACCCGCAGCATATAGGCGTGAAGCTGAAGGTAGAGCCCGTTCATCAGCCGGATCGGCTTGAACTCCTCCTCCGTGATCTCGCCCTTCAGGCGGCGTTCCACCTGGGCGCGGAACTGCTCCACCCGCTCAAAGATGAAGGTCTTATCGAACTCGTCATAGCGATAGATCGCGGCGTGCGCGTCTGCCGGCTGATTGCTGCGGGGGCTGGTCACGGTCGTGTCAGGCATGGGGGTGAAGCCTAGGTTACCGGTCATGGATCAAAGGGCGGGCGTGGGGCCGGTGACCTGCTTGCCCAGGTCACGGCGCACGCTGGGGCCGATGGCCTTCATGCGTTCGCGGATATGCAGCGGGCGGGTGCCATCGGCTGTGGCTTCCACATCCAGCGGATAGACATCGACGACGATCTGCCGCTTTTCGTCCGCCTTGGCGGTATCCAGCGCCTGGGCAATGGCCTCGCCTTCGAAAATGGCGGCATCGGCCACACGCTCCACCCACTGATTGCCCGCACCCAGCCAGACGGCCACGCCGTCGATCAGACGGCTGCCGGTGATGGATTGCTGGGCACCCTTGGCTTTAACCAACATTTGGGGATCGACCTTCCTGCTGCTTTCGTCAGACGGCTTGGCGCAGATGCGCCGGGACAAGTTCAGTGATGCGGGCGGGGTCGGCCAGCGTGACAACGGAACCGACAATGATGATGGCCGGCCCCGTCAGCCCGTGGGCGGCCGCCAGATCTGGCAGGGCTGCCAGTGTGCCCACCACCAGCTTCTGGTCGGGGCGCGTGCCCTTTTCCACCAGGGCCGCCGGGGTATCGCCAGCCATGCCGGCCTCCACCAGCCGGCGGGCAATGGCACCCGCCGCCGTCAGCCCCATATAGATCACCAGCGTATGGCGCAGCCGGGCCAGCGCCCGCCAATCCAAATCCGGTTCGCCATCCTTGCCATGACCGGTCACAAAGGTGACGCCCGGCGCATGGTTGCGGTGGGTGACCGGGATGGTGGTCGACGCCCCGCAGCCGAGGGCCGCCGTGATGCCGGGCACGATTTCCACCGGAATGCCTTCGGCGCGCAGCACCTCCAGCTCCTCCCCGCCGCGCCCGAACATGAAGGGGTCGCCCCCCTTCAGCCGCACGACGCGATGGCCGGCCTTGGCCTCGGCCACCAGCAACTGGTTGATGGCCTCCTGGCTCATCGTGTGATGGGATTTGGACTTACCGACATAATGGCGGCGGGCGTCGCGGCGGACATAATCCATGATCCGCTCATCCACCAGCTTGTCATGCACCACCACGTCGGCATCCTGCAGCACGCGCAGCGCGCGCAGGGTCAACAGGTCCGGGTCACCGGGGCCAGCACCCACCAGCGCCACGCGCCCGCCGGCCTGCTGGCCGAACTGGGCATCGTTCAGCGCCAGCATCAGCTTTTCATGGGCGGCCTTTTCGTCCCCCGCCAGGAAGGATTTGGCCACCGGCCCGTCAATCACCGCTTCCCAGAAGCGGCGGCGGGCGGTTTCATCATCACGGGTGGCCTTCACGGCACTGCGGAACCCATCCAGGAAGCGGGCGAACTTGCCCAGGCCCGGTTCCAGTGCGGCTTCCAGCCGTTCGCGCAGGCGGCGCACCAGCACCGGGCTGGCCCCGCCGCTGGTGATGGCGATGCTGATCGGTTCGCGGTCAATGATGGCCTGCATGATGAAGCTGCAGAGTCGCGGCTTGTCCGGCACATTGACCAGCACGCCGGCCTTATGCGCTGCTTCGGCCACCGACATATCCACCACCTCATCATCGGTGGCGGCAAAGACCAGCCGGTGATTTTCCAGATCGGCTGGTGTGAAATCCCGTTCCCTAATCTCAAAGGCCAGGGCAGCCAGGGCCGGCAAGGGGTTAGGGGCCACGATGGTCAGGCGGCAGGCGGATTTGGCAACCAGCCGCGCCTTGCGCAGCGCCAGTTCACCACCCCCTACCACCAGTACCGGCTGCCCCTCCAGGGGCAATGTCACCGGAAAACCACGCAACGCCATGGTAACCCATCCCTCCCTTACCGCAGTCGCGGCATAGCCAATGGTTTGGGATGTGCAGCGCCGCTTGTCGAGGTGAAATATTATTTCTCCAATATCCCTACGTTAAATATAGAGTTTCCCATTCGGGCAAAAAATCGAGGAAAATCAACGAAATTTCATTGATAATGATTATCATATACGTTAATGCTGCCGTTGGGCGTCACAGCAGCCATGCACATGCTGCACATTCTGATGTGAAATAGGCTGTTGAACGCAACGCCTATGTATTTTAGCTGATAGTGCATCGCATCAGGGTGCCGGGACTCTGTCATCGCCCATGACCCCACCCGCCGGATTAAAGGAAGTCGAGTTATGAGCGCGTTCATCGAAGGCAAGGTGCTGTCCGTCCACCACTGGACCGACACGCTGTTCAGCTTCACCTGCACGCGCGACCCGGCCTTCCGGTTTGAGAACGGGCATTTCGTGATGATCGGGTTGATGGTCGATGGCAAGCCGCTGACCCGCGCCTATTCCATCGTCAGCCCGAATTACGAAGAACATCTGGAGTTCCTGTCGATCAAGGTGCCCAACGGCCCGCTGACCAGCCGCCTGCAGCATATCCAGGTGGGCGACACGGTGATCCATGGCCGCAAGTCGGTGGGCACGCTGGTGACCAGCAGCCTGAAGCCTGGCAAGAACCTTTACATGTTCTCCACCGGCACCGGGCTTGCCCCGTTCATGAGCCTGATCCGCGACCCGGAACTCTATGAACAATATGACCGGCTGATCCTGACCCACACCTGCCGGGAGGTAGGGGAACTGGCCTATCACGACCTGATCACCAACGAGCTGCCGAATAACGAGTTCTTTGGCGAACAGCTCAAGGAAAAGCTCACCTATTACCCCACGGTCACCCGTGAGGCTTTCCGCAATCAGGGCCGCATCACCGACCTGATCCGCAATCACAAGCTGTTTGAGGATATCAAGGCCGCCCCGCTGAACCCGGAAACCGACCGGGTGATGATCTGCGGCGGCCCGGCCGTGCTGGCGGAGACGGTGGAGCTGCTGCAGGAACGCGGCTTCAAGGAAGGGGCCGCCCACACGCCCGGCGATTACGTGATCGAAAAGGCGTTTGTGGAGAAGTAAGCCGCTTTCAGCCGGTTGAATAAAAAAGCGCGGGGCTGTGATGGCCCCGCGCTTTTTCTTTCCATGGTCTTTACTTCGCCAGAGCGGCGGTCAGTTCGGGGACGATCTTGAACAGATCGCCAACGATGCCGTAATCGGCCACCTGGAACATCGGCGCCTCTTCATCCTTGTTGATGGCGACAATGACCTTGCTGTCCTTCATGCCGGCCAGATGCTGGATGGCACC
>CALRQC020000024.1:0-94189 GCA_943370215.1 Azospirillum sp. RU38E | reverse complement strand
GGATGATGGCGGTGCCAGTTGGGTGAAGGTGGAAAGTGGCACCACGGCCGGATTGATGGGCGGGGCGCTGCTGGCCGATGGCAGCGTTATTCTGGTGGGCGCGCAGGGGGCGGTGCTGACCAGCCGTGATGGCGGTCGCAGCTTCACCGGTACCAAGCGCGCCGACCGGGTGGCGCTCGCCGATATCGTTCAGGCCGCCGATGGCCGTGTCATTCTTCTCGGGGAGGCGGGGCCGTTGCCGGCCGCCCCCTGATCCTGTGCGCGGCCCCACCGGGCCGCCCGACCTGAATTCCGTATGAAGGCCCGCACCCATGTCGCAGTCGCCCTCCTTCGCCTCCCGGCTTGAATATTGGACCTTCCGCCATCGCGGGCTGGTGCTGGTGATCTTCGCCCTGCTGACCCTGTTCATGGGCTGGCAGGGGGCGAAGCTGCGTGTGGATGCGGGGTTTGAGAAGACGCTGCCGCTCGAACATCCTTACATGCAGACTTTTTCCAAGCATATGAAGGAGTTCGGTGGCGCCAACCGCGTGCTGGTGGCCCTGTCGGTGAAGGAAGGCGATATTTATACGCCGGAATTCATGACCCGGCTGAAGCAGGTGACGGATGCCGTGTTCTTCGTGCCCGGTGTGGACCGGGCCAGTGTCACCAGCCTGTTCACCCCCAATGTCCGCTTCATTGAGATTGTTGAGGATGGTTTTGCCGGCGGCAATGTCATCCCGGCGGAATTCCAGCCCAATGCCGAATGGCTGCCGATTGTCCGGGAGAATGTGCTGAAATCCGGTCAGGTCGGCCGGCTGGTGGCGGAGGATTTCACCGCCGCCTTGGTCAGCGTGCAACTGGTGGAAACTGATCCGCGCACCGGTGAGAAGCTGGATTACATGGCGGTGGCCAAGCAGTTGGAAGAGATCCGCGCCAAGTACGAGGATGGCAAGATCCAGGTGCATATTATCGGCTTCGCCAAGGCGATGGGCGATATTGCCGATGGCGCCAAGAGCGTGGTGATGTTCTTCGCCATCGCCTTTGTCATCACCGCTGTGCTGGTCTATGGCTATGGCAAAAGCTGGATGATGACCTTTGCCATGCTGGGCATCTCGCTCTGCACGGTGATCTGGCAGTTCGGCCTGCTGGTGATCCTGGGTTATGGCATTGATCCGCTGTCCATTCTGGTGCCTTTCCTGGTGTTTGCGATTGCCATTTCGCACGGCGTGCAGAATGTCGGCACCATCACCCAGGAAATCGGCAAGGGGGCGGATGCCGCCACGGCGGCACGCATCAGCTTTGAACGGTTGCTGATCCCCGGCGCCTCGGCGCTGGTGACCGATGCGCTGGCTTTTGTCACCATCGCCATCATCCAGATCCGCATGATCCAGGAACTGGCGGTTTCCGCCTCGGTCGGCATGTTGATCATCATCGTCACCCATCTCTGGGTGCTGCCGGTGGTGCTGTCCTTCCTGCCGCTGGGCGACAAGTACCGCGCCCGCGTCTCCGGTCAGGTGGGTCGGTTCGACAAGGTGTGGCGCTGGTTCGCCGTGTTCGCCCGGCCCAAGGGTGCCATTGTCATGGTGGTGATCGGGCTGGTGGTGCTGGGTGTTTCCTGGCGGGCGCAGGAAAACATGATTGTCGGCGATACGGAGGCCGGTGTGCCGGAACTCTGGCCTGACAGCCGCTATAACCGCGATGCCCAGTTGATTGTCGACCGCTTCGCCATCGGTGTGGACATCATCCAGATCATTGCCGAGACCAAGGCTGATGGCTGTATCGACTATAATGTCATCCGCCAAGTGGATGATTTCACCTGGGCCATGACCAATGTAGCGGGCGTGCAGTCCACCATGTCCATGGCCACCGCCATGAAGACGGTGAATGCCGGCTGGAATGAAGGCAACCTGAACTGGCGGGTGCTGCCCCGCAACGCCCAAGTGCTGGTGCGCACAGTGACGCCGATTGAAACCTCCACCGGCCTGTTGAATTCCAACTGTTCCGTCATGCCGGTGATGGTGTTCACCAAGGATCACAAGGCGGCGACCATCCAGGGCATTGTCGATGCGGTGGAGGCCTATAACAAAGCCAACCCGTCCGACAGCGTGCAGTTCAAGCTGGCCACCGGCAATGTCGGTGTGATGGCCGCCACGAACGAGGCGGTGATGTCGGCGGAAAAGCCGATGCTGTTGCTGGTTTACGCCACCGTGGTGCTGTTCTGCGTCATCACCTTCCGGTCGCTGGTCGGCTCGCTGGCCACGGTGCTGCCGCTGATCGTGGTGTCGATCCTGTGCAACGCCATGATGACCTGGCTGGGCATTGGCTTGAAGATTTCCACCCTGCCGGCCGCCGCGCTGGGCGTGGGCATCGGCGTGGATTACGGCCTTTATATTTTCAACCGGCTGCAAAGCTATCTGAAGCATGGCTTGAGCTTTGCCGATGCCTATTACCGGACCTTGCAGGAAACCGGCAGTTCGGTGCTGTTCACCGGTCTGACGCTGGCGGTGGGCACGGCCACCTGGACCTTCTCCGACCTGAAGTTCCAAGCCGATATGGGCGTGTTGCTGACCTTCATCTTCCTGGCCAACATGATCGGGGCCGTGGTGCTGTTGCCCGCCGTGGCGGCCCTGCTGTACCGCCTGTTCCCAAAACTGTTCGAAGCGGAAGTGCGCCGCGCTTCCAAGCGCACCTTCGCCGTTCACTGAAAGAAAAAGGGCCGCGACATTCACCTGTCGCGGCCCGTTTCATATCCGGGGTCCAGGGGCCTTGCGGCCCCAGGCGGGTTGAGGGCAGCGCCCTTTTTTAGAACCCTACCTTCACCCGTGCCGTAAAGGCATGATCGGTCGGCCGACCGCCTTCCGCCCGGCCATCATAGCCCACGGCCAGCATCACATTATCCGTCGCCATGCCCACGGCCTGCAGGCCCACAGCCAGCCGCCCGCGCTTGCCGGCACCAGCCTCCCCCATCACCTGCTCGCGATTGCCGAAATGGCCGGTGATCAGGCGGCCATCATTGGCGAATTCATGTTCATAGGCGATGCGGAGCTGCGGCATCCAGCTCCGGTTGATCGGGCTGATCTGCACGCCGGCGCTGCCAACCAGGCTCTCGGCATTCCAGTCACCCCAGGTCAGGGCCAGGGGGCCGCCGCCATTTTCGGCATAGCCCTCGATCCGGGTCTTGGCATAACGCAGCCCGATGACGGGGCCGAAGGCATAGCCGCCAACATCCGGCGTATACCCCACCGTGCCGCCCCCGCCGAAGGTGGTGCCCTTGGTATCACCACCTGCCACGGGGTATGGGCTGAACTTGGTCACCCGGTCCAGATCATAGCGGTCAAAGCTGAAGGACATATAGCCATCCAGCCACAGCGCATCGGCCGCCGCCGTCACATAGGTGGTGATGTTGTAGGCCTTGCCATTGATGCGGGCCAGATTCTCATCCGTGGTCAGATCGGCCTTGCCATAGGAGAAGGCGAGGCCGGCCACCACATGATCATCGACCTGATAGTCGGCCCCGATGCCGACATTGAACCCGTCATAATCATAGCCATAGCGCCCGGTGGAGCCCTTGCGCTCACCATCCAGATAGGCACCGAACGTGTAGAGCCCGTAACGGCCATCGGTACCGGCCTGGGCGCTGGTCAGGTTGACGGAACCCTGGCCAGTGCGGGCGCCGGCCATGCGGGAGGCAACGCCCTGGTTGGCCAGGTCGAACAGGCGCTGGGCCAGTTCGGTGGCGACATTATTGGCGGCCGGTGCCTCGTAATTGGCGGAAAGGGTGCCTTCGACGAACTGCGCCACGACGGCGTGGGCCGCCTGGGTCGGGTGCAGGGCGTCGAAGAAGACGGTTCCGGCGGTCCCGGCACTCGTAGCGCAGGCACCCGTGGCCACCAGTGCCCCATTCGCCCCGACCGGCGCATAGCAGGGAATGGTGGTATTGGCGAAGCCATAGGCGGCCGGCCGGGCCAGCATGTCACGGAACAGGCCGTTGATATCGACGATGGCGGCATTGGCGCCCTGGGCCCGCAGAGTGGCCGCCACGCTGGAAATGGCGGCGGCGTGCAGGTCGGCAACGGTATTGGCCGACGCCTTGTCGCTGGCCGACAGGCCACTGGTCAGCGGGATGCTGCCCAGCGGGGGCAGGTTCATCAAGATGAAGTTCTGCGCGCCGGCCGCTTTCAACCGTCCGGCCTGGGTGGCAACTGCCGTGGCCGTGGCGGTGACAGCCGCCTGGGCGGCGGCGGTGGGGTTGGTCTGCGGCTCGGTCAGCACGGCGATGTAATCATTGCCGCCGATCCAGATGCCGACCAGCCGGTCCGACGGGATGGCGCTGTTGGTTGCCAGATATGCGGAGACCTGTGCCGTCAGGTCGATGGGGCTCGTGCGCGTGGCCCGCGCACCGCCAAAGGCGCGGCTGTTCAACGTGGTGCCGGTATTGGCGGCATAGGTTTCCGCCCAGACGGGCCCATTGCTGAAGCGGCCATTGACGTAAGGCGCGCCCGGACGCGAGGCCGGGCTGAGATTCTTCAGATTGTCAGTGTCGCTGAGGCTGTCGCCAAAGACCAGCAGCGAGGAATAATCCAGCGACTGTGCCAGTGCGGGGGCTGCCATTGCGCACGACAGAAGGGCGGCCAGGGCCGTACCGCCCAGCAGACGGGTATTCATCAATATATCCTCCCAGCGCCGGGCAGCTTGGATGCGCCCGTTTGTTACAGGTCAACGCTACGCAGCTTCGCTGCCGCAGGGAAGGGGGTGACGTAACGGAAGGCGGGGGTTTTCCGTGCAATTTCCGCAACCTGATACCTTGCGGCCACAAAAGCCGCTTCCCATGTGCGATGGGTGCCGATCCGGCGTACCGCATTGGGGGGATTATTATGTTGGTTGTAACAACCGATCAGATTGAAGGCCGCCCGGTCCGGCAATATCTGGGGCTGGTGACGGGCGAGGCGATTCTGGGCGTCAATGTCTTCAAGGATTTCCTGGCTGGTATCACCGACATTGTCGGCGGTCGTTCCGGCGCCTACCAGTCGGCGCTGCGCGATACGCGCGAACATGCGCTGGCTGACCTGATCGATGCCGCCCAGCGTTTGGGGGCCGATGCGGTGGTGGGGGTGGATGTGGATTACGAGGTGCTGGGCAAGGATAACGGGATGCTGATGGTGTCCATCAATGGCACGGCGGTCAGGTTGAGCTGATCCCGGCCGGTTCCGTGGCGGTTCCCGTCCCATGCTGACAGGCGAAGACGGGAACCGCTGCGGGATCAGTGGCCGACGATCCGCCAGCCATTATCGCCTTTGATGAAGGCTTGTTCCGTGGTCTGTTCGCTCTCCCCGATTACGGGCACCTTCATCTTGATGGTGAAGGAGCAGACAATGGCTGTGGAGTCCTGCTTGCCTTTGCATTGATGCTTGGTCAGGCTGAGAACCTCCATCTTCTGGCCGGTGAGGCCGCCCAGCAGGCCATTGACCCCCTGGGCCTGCTGTTCGAACGCTTGGCGTATATCTGATTCTGACGGTTCGGAACCGCCGCAGGCGGTCAGAACGGATGCACCAAGGGTTAGGAAGATCCGTGATCTTGTGAGGTTGCGTCGCAAGATGTTCGCCCGTTCTACTGTCGATGATCAACTCTAAGGCGCTGTTTTCCGCCTTGTAAAGCGCTTATCCCGATAGTGGTTCCAGGCCGCGACACGGAGGCGTCCCCCCACAGATCGCCTTGCCGACGCCGCAAAGCTGGCCCTATAGTCGCCCCAACTTGTCGGATCAGGAGACACCCCGAAGTGCGCGGCCTTGACCTTTCCCCGCTCTCTCGCCGTTCCATGCTGGGCCTTGGTGCCGGTGCTGCCGTGCTGTCGGCCCTGCCGGCCTGGGCGCAGACGGCACCCGCTGCCCCCGCCGTTGATATCAAGGCGGCCACCTCGGAAATCGTCTATGGCGATCCCAAGGCCAAGGTGACGGTGGTGGAATATGCCTCGCTGGCCTGTTCCCACTGCGCCGATTTCGAAATCAACATGCTGCCCACCTTCAAGAAGGAATTCATCGATCCCGGTGAAGTGAAGCTGATCTTCCGGGACTTCCCGATGAACGCGCCGGGCTTGCGCGCCCATATGCTGATGCGCTGCGCCGGCGGGGCCAAGGGGCTGGCGCTGAAGACGGCGATCATGAAGTCGCAGCATAGCTGGCTGAACCAGGATTACCTGAAGCACCTGTCACAGATCGCCCGGCTGTCGGGGATGAGCCAGGAACAGTTCGATGCCTGCACCTCCGACAAGCAACTGGAGGATTTCCTGATCAAGAGCCAGTACACGGCCAGCCAGGAAAAGCAGATCAGCTCCACCCCCACCTTCATCGTGAATGACAATTACGTCATCATGGGCGCCAAGCT
This sequence comes from Azospirillum sp. RU38E, assembly GCA_943370215.1. Taxonomy (GTDB): domain Bacteria; phylum Pseudomonadota; class Alphaproteobacteria; order Azospirillales; family Azospirillaceae; genus Niveispirillum. The sequence continues at coordinate 87,829 of CALRQC020000024.1, read as the reverse complement.
GGACGAGTTGACGGAGGCCGTGCAGAAGGCCGGCGCCAAGCGTAAGGCCTCTTAAGCATTCCCTCAAACGCCTTCAGTACGGCTTTGATACCAAGGGGCATGTCTCATGCCCCTTGGAGGCCAGCGACTGCTGGCCCGCGGGCTCGTGCCCGCGTGAGCCAAGGCGGCGGATGCCGCCGCCCGGCGATTGAGGGAATTGGCAAATACCAAGAGCCATGAATTATGGCCCTTGGTATGAGATAGATTGACGGGGGTGGTGCCCGCTGGCACCACCCCCGTTTGCGTTCCATCCCTTCCCGTTTTTATGAATCCGACAGCCCGTGCAGTTCACCAAGCTTCGCCTTTCCGGCTTCAAATCCTTCGTTGACCAGACCGAACTGCTGATCGAGCCGGGCATGACCGGCGTGGTCGGCCCCAATGGCTGCGGCAAATCCAACCTGCTGGAGGCCCTGCGCTGGGCCATGGGGGAGACCTCGGCCAAGCGGATGCGCGGGGAGGATATGGATGACGTCATTTTCGGCGGCACGACCACGCGGCCGGCGCGCAATATCGCCGAAGTGACCATGGTGCTGGGCAATGATGGCCGCACCGCGCCACCGCCCTTCAACGAGTTTGACGAGCTGGAAATCACCCGCCGGCTGGAACGCGGGTCGGGGTCGGATTACCGCATCAATGGCAAGCTGGTGCGCGCCCGCGATGTGCAGATCCTGTTTGCCGACAATGCCTCAGGCGCCAACAGCCCGGCCCTGGTCAGCCAGGGCCGGGTGGGGGCGCTGATCAATGCCAAGCCGGCGGACCGCCGGCAATTGCTGGAGGAAGCCGCTGGCATCAGCGGCCTGCACGCAAGGCGGCACGAGGCGGAATTGCGCCTGCGCGCGGCGGAAACCAACCTGACCCGGCTGGATGATGTGCTGGGCACGCTGGATGCCCAACTGCAAACCCTGCGCAAACAGGCCAAACAGGCCGCCCGTTATCGCAATGTGCAGGAAAATATCCGCCAGACGGAGGCGCGCCTGCTGCATATCCGCTGGCAGGATGCCGAAGGGGCGCTGACCCGCGCCCGTTCCGGCCATGCCCGCGCGGATGAGGCGGTGCGACAGGCCATGCTGGCGGGCACGACCCTGGCTGAAAGCAGGGCCGCCATCGCCGCCACCCTGCCGCCCAAACGCCAGGCGGAGGCCGACGCCGCGGCGACCTTGCAACGGCTGGTGCTGGCGCGCGAACAACTGGCGGCGGAAGAGGCGCGCGTTGCCGAAGCCCAAACGGCCACCCAGCGCCGGCTGGCCCAGATCGCGTCCGATCTGTCACGCGAACGGGCGCTCGCCACCGATGCTGACAATGCCCTGCTGCGCCTGCGTGAAGAACGCCAGCAATTGCTGGATGCCCAGGCCGAGGAGGCGCTGGACCAGGAGGAGGCGCAGGAGGCCCTGTTGACCGCCCGCGACGCGGTGGAACAGGCCGATCTGGCCCTGGCCGCCCTGCTGGAACAGGCGGGTGCCGAAGAAACGGCGCGCAACACCCAGTTGAGCCGCCTGCGGGACCAGCAGGCACGGCTGGCGACGCTGGACCGCCGGCTGGCCGAACAGCAGGCCCAGGCCGACCTTCTGCGCCAGGGGCTGGATGGCGGGCTGGAACTGGCGGCTGCCGAGGAAGCGCTGGCCCTGGCCGAGGAACGGCTGGAACTGGCGCGGGAGGAGGCGGAGAATGCCGAGGCTGCCAAGGGGGAGGCCGACCGCGCCCTGGAACGCGCACGGGCCGAGGCTGCTGGTGCCCAGGCGCGCAGCCGCGACGCGCTGACCCAGGCGGAATCCCGCTTCACCCGCATCAAGGCGGAATGCGACGGTCTGCGCGCCCTGCTGGGGCTGGACGAGGCTGACCTGTTCCCGCCGCTGATCGATGCGGTGACGGTGACCGCCGGCTATGAACAGGCGCTGGCGGCCGCACTGGGCGATGATCTGACCGCCCCGCTGGATGCCGCCGCCAATATCTATTGGCGCGACCTGCCGCCCTTGCCGGACGGCACGGCCCTGCCGGACGGGCTGACCGCGCTGACCGCCTATGTGAAGGCCCCGGCGGCGTTGGGCCGCTGCCTGCCGCAGATCGGGGTGGCGAAGGATGCCGCCCAGGCTGCCGGCCTGTCGACCCGGCTGCTGCCCGGCCAGATGATTGTTACCCGCGATGGTGGGGCCTGGCGCTGGGACGGGTTGACCCGCAAGCCCGGTGCCCCCACCGCCGCCGCCATCCGCCTGACCCAGCGTAACCGCTTGGCTGAACTGGAAATGGAGCTGGATGCGGCGGAGGAGGTGCTGGCCACGGCGCGTGAGGCCCATGCCAGCGCGCGCGAACAGGCCGCCCGCCGGGAAGGGGAGGCGCGGCAAACCCAGGATCAGGCCGCCCAACGTGACCGGCAGGCGCGCGAGGCCGTGCGCAGCGGCTTCCGCGCCGTGGAACAGGCGCGCGACGGGCTGGCCCGCCGCAAAGCCGATGCCGATGCGGCGGCTGCCAAGCTGCAAGCCCTGCTGGGCAGCCTGACGGCGCTGCAAACTGACCGGGCGGAGGCAGCGGTGGCGGAGGCCGAGGCGCAGGCGGCGCTGGATGCGCTGCCCGATGCCGCCATTGCCCGCAATGCCATCGCCCAATCCCGCGCCCGGCAAGCGGAACTGCGCGCCGCCCTGGCCAACCGGCAGACCCGCGCCGACCAGTTGCTGCGGGAGGCCGAACAGCGCCGCCGCCGCCTGTCGCTGCTGCAACAGGAAGAACAGGGCTGGGCCGCCCGCGTGGAAGGGGCGGCCAGCCGGCTGGCCGAGTTGGAACAACGCGCCGCCGAAGGGCGGGAGGAGTTGGAAACCCTGGCCGAGCGTCCCCTGGCGATCCAGGAGGAGCGCCGCCTGCTGGCCGCGCAAATCCAGACCGCCGAGCGCCACCGAGCCGAGGCGCTGGCCGCCTTGCAGGCCGGGGAAGCGGAATTGGCCGAGGCTGAACAGGCCCGCACCAAGGCGGAAACCGCCCTGGCCGACGCGCGTGAAGCCCGCGCCCATGCCGAAGCCGCCGTTTCACAGGCCTTGCAGCATATGAAGGCCCTGGCCGAGCGCATTGCCGAGAAGCTGGATTGCGAGCCCGATCATATCGCCGCCGCCACCGGCATTGATTTCGATGCCGATGAGGAGCGGCCCGACCCGACCGCCTTGGAACAGCGCCTGTCCAAACTGCTGGAGGAGCGGGAACGCATCGGCCCCGTCAATCTGCGCGCTGAGCAGGAAGTGGCGGAGATGGAAGCGCAGATCGGCACGATGACGGCGGAGAAAGAGGATTTGACCGCCGCCATCGCCCGCCTGCGCCAGGGCATCAATGGCCTGAACCGGGAGGCGCGGGAACGGCTGCTGGCCAGCTTCAGCAAGGTGGATGCGCATTTCCAGGATATGTTCACCCGCCTGTTCGGTGGTGGTTCGGCGCATCTGAAACTGACGGAAGCCGAAGACCCGCTGGATGCCGGCCTGGAAATCTATGCCAGCCCGCCGGGCAAGAAATTGCAGGTGCTGTCGCTGCTGTCGGGTGGGGAACAGGCGTTGACAGCCCTGGCCCTGCTGTTTGCCGTGTTCCTGTGCAACCCCGCCCCCATCTGTGTGCTGGACGAGGTGGATGCACCCCTGGACGAGGCCAATGTCGGTCGATTCTGTGACATGGTGGAAGAAATGGCCCGCAGCGGCGCTACGCGCTTCCTGATCGTCACCCATCACCGGCTGACCATGGCCCGCATGGACCGGCTGTTTGGCGTGACCATGATGGAACGCGGCGTTTCCAAACTGGTATCGGTCGATCTGGCCCGCGCGGCGGAAATGGTGGAGAGCTGACGACAATTCCTTTTCGTCACATTGCAACGGCGCCTTGGCGGTGCCATTTTGCCATGACAGGAAAACAGCTCGGCCTGCGTATCAGGAGTGGGGTCAGCCCTTTCCGATCCGCCGGCCGGACGGGGCGGCAAAAACAGGGCCCGCTGATCGGGCCCCGGACGCATGTTGAGGAGTATGCACCATGGTTTCTCGTCTGAAGACGGGGATGCGTTTGGCCGCAGGCGCGGCCGCGCTGTTGGGCCTTGCCGCCTGCGCCAACCCGCAGGCCGATCAGGCGCTTTACGCCCAGCAGGCCTTCGTCGGTATGCCCAAACAGACCCTGCTGTCCTGCGCCGGGGTGCCGACGCGGACAGCCACGGTCGATAATGTGGAATATTACACCTATACCAGCGAGCGGCTGGTGACCATTCCGGCCGCCCCGCGCTTCTCCGCCGCCTATGGCTATTACCGGCCCTGGTCGCCCTGGTATGGCGGCTATGGCTGGGGGCCGGGCTTCTATGATTATCCGGAGACGGAGACGCGCGACTGCCAGGCCACCTTCACGGTGAAGGATGGTGTGGTGCAGCGCATCGTCTATGGCGGCGCCAGCCAGGGGCCGAGCGCCCGTCTGGGCCAGTGCTATCGCATCGTGGAAAACTGCCTGGCGCTGATCCCGCAGCAGGGCCAGTTGCAGCGCTGACAAAGGGGGATGGAAAGGGGCCTGCCCCTTTCCATCCCTGTCCGCATGGGTCGCCGCCGCGCCCGTCGGCGCGGATACCAGGGGGCAAAAGTTTTGCCCCCTGGTATCCGGTGAAGCGAAGCTGTCCCTTTCAGGCCAGCAACGCGGCCAGCCGCGCCATTTCAGCCCGCACACGGTCGCGGAAACGCAGGATACCGGTATCCACCACATCATTGATGTCGTGGCTGTGGAAGTCACTGTCTGGCCGGATATGGCTGGGAGAACCAGGAACGGCGGTCGCCTGACCGCGATTGCGCTTGATCTCCCACTCTTTCCAGGACTTGCAGAAATAATGGTTCAGTATCAGGCGTTTGGCATTGACCACCACATGCCTGTCCGGGTCGCCGTGGGTGCCGGCCACGCTGAAATGCTCATCGACCAGAAAACCCTGTGACAGGGCGGATGTGTGGACACCGACGCGGGTGACCAGTTCCGGCCGCAGCAGACTTTTCACCAGGGCATTGGTCGGATGCCGGTCGGGCGCGCGCCGGGTGAAGCGTTCCATCACCAGCCCCTCCCCCGGCTCCATCCGCCCGCCGGAACCGAAAATCCGCCAGGGCAGCAGCAGGCCCCCCACCCCCTGATAATCTGTCATCACCGCCTGGATCGTGTCGCAGCCCAGCGGTTGGATGAATTCATCCAGGTCGATGAAGGCAACCCAGCGCACACGTCCCTCCAACCGTGCAATCCCGGCAGTATAGGCCGGTTCCTGCGCGGAACGGTTGGGCTGATCCGGCCAGGAGACGACCTCCAGCCAGCCTTCCCCCGACAGCCGCTTCAGCATCTGGCTCATGCCATCGGTGCTGTCATTGTCGAATATCAGGAAATGCTCGACCCCGATCACCCGGTGATAGGCCAGCCATTCCAACAGATAGGGGCCTTCGTTTCTGGCGATCGCGCAGATAGCCACGCCCTTGGGGGGCAGTGGAACAGGCGGGGGCAGGGGACGGTAATTGAGGTTCGGCAGAACCAGATCGACCGGCGTGCCCAGCAGCGGCAAGCCATCGGCCTCCACCGTCAGCCGGTGTGTGCCGCCATCCATCACCTGCGGTGGCAGGACCAGGGTGAAGGCGTGACACCCATCCCCGTGACCGGCATCCAGCAGGTCGGGCCGCGGTTGATCGGCGATGCAGGACGCCCATTCCACACCGTCGATGCAGACCCTGACCGGCACCCGCCGCGTCATGTCGCGCCGATCGCACGCCCAGCCAGCCACATGGCGCCCTGCCAACCTGTCGAAATGTCCATAAATCACAACAAATTGCCTTTACTACGCGGGTTCGTCGGCCAAACCGGGGATGTGTGCTGGCGGGGGGAAGTCCCCCATTGATGGCGGGGGGGAAGGGCAAGGCCGCGAAAAGGCCGGCCATCCAGATTCAGGTTGGGATTGTAATAGGGATCGTTCATTGCCTGCCGGTGCCAGCGGTTGCGCATATACTCCATTTCCTTGTCAGATCGGGCCCGGCGCTCCGGTGTCATATCGTGCCCACGACTGACCGACTCGTAATGATAAAGCTCTATGCGCGGTGTCCAGACCATCAAAAGGCCCAATTGGCGCCAGCGCAGGCACAGATCGACATCGTTGAAGGCAACGGGAAGATTCTGTGCATCGAAACCACCGACATCCAGGAAATCCTGTTTGCGACAGAAAAGACAGGCCGCCGTGACGGCGGAATAATTGCCCGCCACCTGGGTGCGGCCGAAATAGCCCTCATCATCGACATGATATTGTTGAAAGGCGTTTTCTGCCAATCCGCCCGTGCCCAGCACCACCCCGGCGTGCTGGATCATGCCATTGGCAAAGCGCAGCCGGGCGCCCACGGCGCCGACCTCCGGCCGGGCCAGCAGACTGACGGCCTCCCCCAGCCAGTCGGGGGAGATCAGTTCCACATCATTATTGATGAAACCCAGCACGCTGCCCCGGGCGGCTTCGGCCGCCCGATTGTTCATGTCGGCATAATTGAAGGGCGCATCATAGTGGATGACGCGGAACCACCCCTCGCTTTCCCCTTGCTCCAGATAGGCCAGCGTGTCGGCCTCCTGGCTCTGATTATCGATGACGATGATCTCAAACGGCCGGTAGCGGGTGTGGGACAGGATACTGTCGATGCAGGGGCGCAGCAGGTCCAGCCGGTCGCGGGTGGGGATGATCAGGCTGATCAGCGGCGCCCGGGTCGGCCGTGGCCAATGAACCTCCCGCAGGTCCGGCCAGCGTGGGTGTGGGGTTACCTGCGCGCCGACATCACCCCGCCAGTGCAGATGGGCCGTCACAATCTCCCGCCAGACAGCAGCGTTCTGCGCTGGCTGTTCGATGCTGGCCAGCACCTCTGGCAGGCGCAGGATGTGACGGGGGCGTGCCCGTTCCAGCGCCGCCATCTTGAGGGTGGGCAGGGACGGGGGAAAGATGCCATCGGCAAACAGGCTGGCGCGGACCAGTACCAGGCCGCGCGTGTAATCCTGGCTCAGGAACAGGTCATAATTCCAGTCCGGTCGGAACCAGGGATGGGGTGGCTGCCCATCCAGAACCATGTCGGCATCGGCATAGAGAAAATCGGCTTCCAGGGCTTCGAAGACCTGCCGCGCGCGGTCCAGGGCGCCGGGATGCAGCCGCACCCCGCTATCCACCAGGATCAGTATGTCGCCGGCCGGCCCTTGATAGTGCAGGATGGTATCCTGCCGGGTGGCATCCGGTGCCGCCCAGACCAGCACCGGTCCCGGGGCCGCCGGCTGCCCGGCACGTACCGCCTGCAACCAGTCCCCATACTCTGACCAGCCGATGGAACGCGGGTGGATAATCGCCGTTGCCTGCAGATAGCTGGCAAGAAGCTGGCGGCCATCCTCGATCTCTGCCCGCCGTTCCGCCGGGATGGCCTCCACCAGCCGGTCCAGCAGATGCAGCGGGCCCTTGTCGGTGGAACAGAATGTCACCGGGCTGTTGCAGAGGGGGCCAATATCCTCCGCCACGATTTCAATTTGCCGTTCCCGCCCATCCAGCAGCCGATAAGGCATTTCCAGGGTAAAGGCATGGTCGCCGATGCCGGCTTCCACCAGATCCCCGCGTTCTTCATCGGCGATGGTTTCCGCCACGACCACCCCATCCACCAGGGCAGAGACCCGCAGATGGCGGGTGTTCTGTCCTGGCATCCAGCACCATCCTTTGATGACGGTCCCCAGCGCCTGATCGATATTGCCGTGATCCGTGGGCGCGCGGCTGCCCGGCTCATCCGCTATCGGGGCGTCGGATGGGCAGGTAAAGGAGGGCAGGACAGGCTGCCCGTCAAAGGGGGAGACCAGCGACACGGTTTCACCCGGCGCCAGTTTCATGGTCAGGCGGAAGCCATGGTAGCCGCTGCCGATACCCGCGGCGGCCAGATCGCCCCGAAAGAGATTGGCAAGGCAGGCGGCCCGCGCCTTGCCATTCACGACGGCCAGCAGCAGCGGGGAAGGCTCTGTTGGGTCGGGCCAATGGACCCACCCAACAAGCTCACCCTTCGTGTAACGTTCGATATAGCCCTGACAGTACGGTGGCGACATGAAGAAACAACCCGATCAGAATGCGGCCGACAGTATCAGCACGAGGGTCGGGTGGGAAACCGCAGATTGGTCATTGCCGCACGCTTTCCAGCCTTGGCGCACCGGTCCAGATGGGGAAATGCCTGGGCCCCCTGTCCCGGTGAGCGGCGACAATCAGCAGGACAGGGGGGAGATGATTAGCGGCGTCCGGCCATGAAGGCCGTCACCTTTTCCCGCAACTGACGGAAATTCCGGTCCAGGTCGGCGGTTGCCATCAGCATGGTTTCAGAGCCAGCGCCGCTCCGCGCCGCCATGTCACCCAGCCGTTCCACATTGTCGGCCAACTGGTGGACCCCGGCAGCGACACGATCGGCACGGCTGGCAATATCACGGGTGGTGGCACCCTGTTCCTCGGTGCTGGCGGCGATGGCGCTGGAGATTTCGTTCATCTGGGTCAGCACCGTGGTGACGGTCCGGATGGCATCCACGCTCATCTGGGACTGGTTCTGGATGGCGGTGATCTGCTCTGCAATCTCCCCCGTGGCGCGGGCCGTCTGGGTTGCCAGGCTTTTCACTTCACCGGCCACCACGGCGAAGCCCTTGCCGGCTTCCCCGGCGCGGGCCGCCTCAATCGTGGCGTTCAGTGCCAGCAGGTTGGTCTGGCTGGCGATCTCGTTGATCAGGTTGACCACGGTGCCGATCTGCCCGGCCATGTCGGCCAACCCCTGGATCAGTTGATTGGCGTGGTGGGATTCCCCTTCCGCCGTGCGGGAGATGCCGGTTGCCTCGGCGACGCGGCGATTGATCTCGTCAATGGAAGCAGACAATTGGCCAGCGGCGGCGGCCACTTCCTGGGTGTCGGCAGAGACGCGTCTGGCGGCATCGTTGGCCGCCCCCATCTGGTCTTTGCTCTGTTCGGCCAGATTGGCATTCTGGCTGGCCGCATCCTGTAGGGCGGCTGATGCGCCGGCGAAACCGTCGACCACGATGTTCACCTCCTCCGCCAGCTTGCCGCTGCGTTCACGGGATTGCCAAAGGTCGGCAATGTCCTTCCAATAAACCAGCACATGGGTTTCCCCCTTGAACGGGAAGGGGACCAGGGTGACCTCCACCGGCAGCGGGCTGCCATCCAGTGCCAGATGCATCCATTCGAAACGGCGGAAGCCATCGCGGATTGCCTCATGCAGATAGGCGCCGGCGACCTCGGCGGAGACGCGCCCGTCAGGCTGCCGCTCCGGCGACAAGGCGCCGGGCAGCACGCCGCGCAATTGTTTGGCATCCTTGGCCTTGATGAATTTCAGGGCCGCCTCGTTGGAAACCACGAAGCTGGTGGCATTGGCGACCAGCATCGGGTCCGGCGACTTGTCGAAGGCGATGCGACGGAAGGTTTCCATCAGCTCTTCGTCCTCGCTGCTCACAGGCCCGGTCTGGTGGGTGGGGCTGAGCCAGAGACCGGCCAGGATGGCCGCCAGCCCAATGAAAAGACCCAGCCAGAATAACCCGCTGGACAGGCTCCCCCCGCCCACCAGCAGGGCGATGGCCAGACCCGCTATGGCCACCCCGATCTGTAGCATTTTATCTTTTTGCATCAATTTCTTGCCCCGTTTCAACGCTACAGAAAGGTAGCGCTATCCAGAGCAATTAAATTTATAAATTCGAACGATGCTACTGCTTGGAATGCTGGTCCGCCCTCTGGAAGTTGCGCAGCAATGGGGTTGGGAAAGCAAAAGGCGATGTCAGCGCGCCGGCAGATGCTTGCCCAGCGCCCAGCGCGACAGATACATGAAGGGCGTATCCAGCAAGGACAAGACCACGCGCAGGCCATAGGTACCCAGAATATAGGTGAAGAACAGCGCCTCCCAGCCCACCGGCTCCGGCGCGAAGACCACCCAGGCCAGCACGCTGAACATCACATTGTCGACCAGCGACGACAGCATGGTGCTGCCATTGTTGCGCAACCAAAGGTGCCGGTCACCGGTCGCCCCCCGGATGCGCTGATAGACCCAGACATCAAACAATTGACTAGTGAGATAGGAGGTCATGCCGGCGGCGAACAGGGCGGGGGCCGGCGTGAACAGCGCGGCGATATGGTCCTGCATCCCCAGCGCCCAGGCCATATCCGTGCCCGCCTGCGTGGCGGTCATGGGCCGGAAGCCCAGGGTCAGGATCATCAGCAGGGTGAACAGCAGATAGGCTGCAAAGGACAGGAACACTGCCCGACGCGCGGCGGCGCGGCCAAAATGTTCGGTCAGAATGTCGGTTGCCAGATATGTGGAGCCGAACAGCACCGTGCCCATGGCCACCGGATGATCATAGAAGCCGAACTGCACGGCTTTCAGCACCTCCACATTGGCACCGATCACGGCGACCGCGATGTAGAGATAGAGCCCCGCTGCCCCGAACAGCCGTGCCATCAGCAAGATGGACCCGAAACAGAACAGCGCCTGGAACAGCAGCAGCGCTTCCGGCGGCACCTGGTTGAGAAAGGCGATGAGATCGGCGGGGGAGAGCGACATGAGGCACGCAAGACCGGCAAGGGGGACTGATACCAAGGGTCATGGGACATGACCCTTGTGGCCAGCGACCGCTGGCCCGCGGGCTTGTGCCCGCGTAAGCCCGAGCTGCCGGAGGCAGCGCCCGGCGCTTGAGGGGGCAGGTAAATACCAAAAGCCCAAACGGCAGCGGCCCCGCGAAACACCCGGATAGGGTTTCGCGGGGCCGACAATACCGTCAGCAGCGAACTGTAACCGTCAGACGCCGAATCAGGCGGCGGTCTTGGCGGCCAGCGCCTTCTGGATCTGCTTCTTCACCTTGCGGGCATCATCGTCCAGCTTGGCGTCGGCGATATCCAGCAGAGCGGCGTCCAGGCCACCCTTGTGCTCGATCGTGCGGATGCCGTTGGTGGACAGGCGCAGGCGGATCATGCGGCCCAGCGCGTCAGACAGCAGGGAGGTTTCCTGCAGGTTCGGCAGGAAGCGCCGACGGGACTTGTTGTTGGCGTGGGAGACGTTGTTACCGGTCTGCACACCCTTGCCGGTCACGGCGCACTTGCGGGACATCGAAACACCTATCTTTAAGCTGCTGGCGGCCCGCGAGAGAACTACCGGGCGCACCGGACACGATAAAACCAATCCAGCCAAGGCGAACCCTGGCCGATGAAGCCGCGTTGATAGACGACACCTGCCTGTGAGTCAAGCCCGCGGGCCGCTTTCATTGGTGCATAGCCGCCTTCAGCCCTGGCGACCCGGTTCCCGCACGCTGAGCAACAGGCCCAGCCCCTGCAGGAACAACACCACCACCGTGCCCATGCCGGCCCGTTGCGTGGCGAACAGGCTGACGGCGGCCCCATAAAATAATGGTCCCAATACGCCCACGGCCCGCCCGGTCAGGGCGTAAAGGCCGAAAAACTCTGTCTCCAGCCCCGCCGGGGCCAGCCGCGCCATCATGGATCGCGCGGCGGCCTGGGCGGGTCCGAAGAAGCAGCCCAGCACCAGCCCCAAGACCAGCAGCCATTGCTGATCCGGGGTGAAATCCAGCGGCAGGTTCAGCACCGGGGCCCAACCCCAGGCCGGTGTGCCAATGGCAATCAGTCCGGCACCGGACAGAATCAGCCCGATGATGGAGATGATCAATGTCGGCTTGGCGCCGATCCGATCATCCAACCAGGCGAACCCGATCGCCCCCAGCCCGGCGGAGACATTCAGCAGGATGGCGAACAGAATCAATTGTGCTTCCGTCATGCCAAAAACAATGCCGGCATAGATGCCGCCAAAGGCGGTGATGGTATTGATCCCGTCCCGCCACAGGGCCGATGCCACCAGAAAGCGCAACAGATTGCCATGGGCGGGCAGGCTGCGCAGGGTGCGGCCCAGCGTGGAAAGCCCCTCGCGCACAATCTGTCCCAACGGGGCGGCATTGCCCGGCCGGTCCGGCACCAGCAGGAACAAGGGCAGGGCGAACAGGCCATACCAGATGGCCACCAGCACAGAGGTGGCGCGCACCGGGGCGGCATCCGCCTTGTCCAGCAGCCCGAACAAGGGCGTATCCGTCTGCAACAGCAAGAACAGGCAGCCCATCAGGGACAGCAGCCCGCCAATATAACCGGTCCCCCAGCCCCAGCCGGAGACCCGGCCCAGATGGCTGGGCGGCGCGATGCCGGGCAGCAGCGCATTATAAAAGACATTGGCCAGTTCAAACGCCGTGCTGGCTACACCGACAATCACCAAAGCCAGCAGCACATAGGATGGGTCGGGTCGCACGAACCACAGCAAGGCCGCCCCTGCCACCGCGATGGCGGTGAAGCCGCCCAGCCAGGGCTTGATCCGCCCGCCCTTGTCGGCGATGGCGCCCAGCACCGGCGACAGCACGGCAATGGCCAGCCCCGACAGGCCCAGCATGAAGGCCCAGTCGGCCGATGCCGAATCGGGGTCGGCCGCCACGCCCTTGGTGAAATAGACGCTGAAGACGAAGGTGCCGATCACCGTGTTGAAGGCCGACATGGCCCAATCATAAAGGCACCAGCCGGCCACCGCCGCTTTGCGTCCCGTCAGCGTCTGTTCCAAATGCCGTCCCCATGGCGTCTCTGTGGGCTGGGGGCACCCTGTCATGCGCGCTGGGCGTGGCCAAGTGTCTTTGCCGTGACAGCGCCATAATGGTCCTTTTACTGGGAACATGATTTGCTCAATGCTGTAACGCTGACCGCCTTTCATCAGGACGCCGCCATGGGGCTGAACGCCCGTTCTCCCTTCCGTCATCCGCGTGCCGCCTTGGGGCTGGCCTTGCTCTGCCTGTTGCCCTGGCCTGGGGCATCGGCGGCCCTGCTGGCCTATCGGCTGGGGGCGGACAATACGCATGTCGGCTTTGCCGTGCGCTATCTGGCGGTGGCCAAGGCGGAAGGCCGGTTCCCGACGGTGCAGGGCGATGTGCAGTTTGATCCCGACAGTGGGCAGGTGGCCGATATCGATGTCACCATCGGTACCGACAGCGTGGATACCGGCCAGCCGGCGCGCGATGCAAGGCTGCGGGGGGAGGGGTTCTTCTGGACCGAGCGCTACCCCACCATGCATTTCAAGGGCCTGAGTGTGGAGCGCACCGGCCCTGCCAGCGGCGTCATCCGGGGCGAATTGACCCTGCGCGGGGTGACCAGGCCGCTGGTGCTGGATGTGGCGATCACGCCGGATCAGGATGGCGCGTCCGGCCGACTGTTCATCACCGCCAAGGGTGCGCTGGACCGGCGGGATTTCGGCATGGTTGACGGGGTGGCCGGGCTGTTCATCGCCAACAAGGTGACCTTGCGTATTGATGCCGCTGGCCTGACGCCGAAACCCGCCCCCCCTTGACGGGGGCCATGCGGCCAAGCCAATTGCACCCCGGCGCCGGGTCGGCGTATCTAGGTTTCTGTTCTTCAGCTATCGGGTGATCACCATGTGCGGCATCGCTGGCCTTCTCTCCGGTCGTTCCTGGCGTCAGGCGGGGGATGCGTCCTGGGTGGATGGCATCGCGGCCAGCCTGCTGGCGGCCAAGGCAACCGACCTGGACGCCATCGATACGGCGCTGGATGCGCTGCACAGCCGTTTCAACGATCTGATGGCCTTTGCCACGCATATGGCGCTGGTGGAACAGCCCGCATTGCGTGGTCATGTGGAACGGGCGGCGTCCTATGTGGCGGCCCTGGAAGCGGCCTTGAAGGTGGCCGACAATGCGCGTGACCCGCGGGTGGAGCGCACCGCCGAACGCCTGCGCGATTATGGCTGGCAATTGACGCATGAGGTGCTGGCCAATATCGACCGCACCCTGTCGCTGCTGGCCGGTGTGGCCCAGCCGCTGCGCGCCCAGCATTTCACCGCCTGGACCGTGGAACAGGTGATCGAGAATCTGGACCGGCTGGAGGTGCGGGGCCGCGACAGCGCCGGTATTTCCATCCAGCTTGCCATCCCCGGCCCCCTGGCCGATGCCGAACTGGCCGCATGGCGCCGGCAGGCCGCTGCGCTGGGGCGCGATGGTTATGATACGGACGGTGCCTTTGTCGCCCACGCCCTGGCCGATGGCGGGGCGACGGTGCGCTTCACTTATAAGGTGGCGCAACTGATCGGCAAGCTGGGTGATAATGGCGCCACGCTGCGGGCCAAGCTGCGTACTGATGCGCTGTTCTGGCAGATGGCGGCGAAAGCGGAACAGGTGGGCATCATCGCCCATACGCGCTGGGCCTCCCACGGGGCGATCAACCTGCCCAACTGCCACCCGCAGGGCGGGGCCCTGGCGGGGGATGAAGGACCGCTGCTGCCGGTGGATGCGGATGTCGTCTCCGTGCTGAATGGCGATATCGATAATTACCAGGGCCTGCGCGAAGGGCTGGTGACGGCGGCAGGGCTCGCCATTCCGCCCGCCGTCACCACCGATGCCAAGATCATCCCCGTCACCTTCCGGCTGACGGCGGGCAATGGCAATGGCGACCGCTTCCTGGCGGCCCTGCGCCGCTTTGAAGGGTCCGTCGCCATCGGTCTGCTGCATCCGACGGACCCGGACCGGCTCTATCTGGGCCAGAAGGGCAGCGGGCAGGCCCTGTTCGTGGCCGAGCTGGCGGATGGCCTGATCCTGTCGTCGGAGAATTACGGGCTGGCCCCACGCGCCCGCGCCTCCATCGCGCTGGCCAAGGTGGAAAAGGGCGGGCTGGCCGTCACGCTCTCCACCGCAGCGGGGGAGGGGGCGCTGACCGCCCGCACCATCGATGATGGCCAGCCGGCAGCCCTGAAAGCCGACCCGATCGAGATTTTCAGCCGCGACATTTTCCGGGGTGATTTCGACCATTTCTTCGAAAAAGAGGTCCACGAATCCGCCGGCAGCGTGCGCAAGACCCTGGTGGGGCGTTACAGCCGCGCCGGGCGGCAGGCCAGTTTCGAGCTGGGGGAGGATGGCATCTGGGCCAGCCTGCGCCGCCGCCTGACCGATCCAGCCAAGCCCGCCATCCGCCGCATCTTCGTCACCGGCCAGGGCACGGCGGCCATTGCCGGCATGGGCGTGGCGCATCTGCTGCGCCAGGCGCTGGCCGGCAGCGCCATCCATGTGGAAGCGGCCAAGGCGTCGGAACTGTCGTCCGATCTGGATGGGGTGGTGCTGGATGATACGCTGGTGATCGCCATCAGCCAGTCGGGCACCACCACCGACACCAACCGCACGGTCGATCTGGCGCGCGCGGCGGGGGCGTGGATTCACGCCATCGTCAACCGCCGCAACAGCACCCTGGTGCGCAAGGCGGACAGCCACCTGTTCACCAGCGACGGGCGCGACATTGAAATGGCCGTGGCCAGCACCAAGGCCTTCTATTCCCAGGTGACGGCGGGCAAGCTGACAGCACTCTGCATTGCCGATGCGCTGGGCACCCTGGGCCCGGTGCAGATCCATGATGAGCTGGTGGCCCTGGAAGGGCTGCCCGCCCGCATCCAGGAAGTGCTGGATGATGAGGCGGCCATTGCCGCCGTGGCCGAGCAATATGCCCCCTATAACCGCTATTGGGCGGTGGTGGGCAATGGCGCCAACAAGGTGGCGGCAGAGGAAATCCGCATCAAGCTGTCGGAGCTTTGCTATAAATCCATCCCGGTCGATTATACTGAGGACAAGAAGCATATCGACCTGTCGACCGAGCCGCTGACCCTGGTGATCGCCAATGACCTGCCGCCGCTGCTGGCGCAGGATACGGCCAAGGAAGTGGCGATTTTCAAGGCCCATGCCGGCAAGCCCATCGTGGTGGCGGCCAAGGGGGAAACCTGTTTCGATCCTTACGCGGAGGCGGTGATCCGCGTGCCGTCCGCCGGGGCCGGGCTGGATTTCGTGCTGGCCACGGTGGCGGGCCATCTCTGGGGTTTCCACGCTGCCCGCGCCATTGACCGCCGGTCCCAGGGTTTCCGCGAATTGGGGGCGGCCTTGGAACAGGCCCTGGTGGAAAAGGACCGGCCCACCGCCCCGCTGCTGGATGCGGTGGCAGTGGAAATGCGCCGCATCGCCGAGGGGGAACAGGATGCGGCCCTGCCGCCGCGCGCCGTGGCACAACTGGCGGCGTTCGGGGCCGATCTGGCCGGCATCGGCACGGATCCCGCCCGCCGCGCCGCCGTGCTGACGGCCGGTGAGACGGTGCTGCGCACGCTATTTGAGGAAACCAGCCGTCCCATCGACACCATCCGCCATCAGGCCAAGACGGTGACCGTGGGCATTTCCCGCCCGACGCGGGAGGTGGCACCCGCCATCCTGGCCACGCTGGCGGAACTGGGGGTGGCACCGGGTGCGCTGGCCGAGGCAGACCGCCAGACCTTGACCGCCTATTCCGCCGTGCTGACGGGGGTGACGGGCGGGCTGCTTTATCGTGTGGCCGGCGATGGCAAGGATGGTCCCAAGCTGGTTGCCGATACGCGGGTTGGCCGCTCTGCCGGGCAGGCATCCGGCTATGATGGCGGCCGCGTGGCGGCGGGCAGCAAGCGCAAGGCCCTGCGTCTGGGACGCACCGTGTTTTCCGCTGGCGCGGCGGAGGCGGAGAATCTGTTGCTGGTGCCCTTCTTCACTGGGGCCGACTGGCGGCTGGCCGGGCTGGCCCTGCTGCATACCGATCTGGTTGCCCAGGCCAGCCTGCAGCAGAAGACGGCCCTGTTGAAGGAACTGCATCTCTACGAGGATCTGTTCGACGCCTATCACGAGCTGGTGCACGGGGAAGCGTGCGATTTCGCTGCCTTCATCGCCCGGACATCCCCACGCGACCTGCTGTTCCGCCCGGCGGCCGATCTGGTGCGGGTGGGCTGAACAGGCTTTCCTGTTCGTGTAATGTTCTGATAGAATGGCGGCGTCATCAACCAATGGATCGACGCCGCCATGAGCTTCCATGCCACCGGTACTTTCGACGTCAAGATGACGCCCGAGGGCGAACCCGATGCGGCGGACGGCACCAGCCTGGGCCAGATGCTGCTGGACAAGCAGTTTCACGGCCCCCTGGACGCTACCGGCAAAGGCCGGATGTTAAGCGCGCAGACGGGTGTGAAAGGGTCAGCGGTCTATGTGGCGCTGGAACGGGTGACCGGCACGCTGAACGGCCGTGGCGGCAGTTTCGTGCTGCGCCATGTTGGCACCATGGATCGCGGCCACCCGCATTTGTCCATCTCCGTTGTGCCGGACAGTGGTTCCGGCGGGCTGGCAGGCATTTCCGGGGAGATGGCCATCAAGGTGGCCGACGGGAACCATTATTACGATTTCACCTATGATCTGCCGGGGGAATGAGGGGGGATACCCTTGTTTCCGCCTCCTGGCTCTCTGCTCTCACCCTTTATCCCTCTCTCTCTACCGTCACCCCGGCCTGCGCCGGGGTGACGGTGAACGCAGATTGATTAGAGGAGTTGCGCTCAACAAACCGCATCCCTTCCCCCACCCCAATAATCCCCCCTTGCCAGTCCCCCGGCGCTGAACGATGTTGAGCGCCGATATCACCCCAGCCAGGTTGCCCTTTGGTCCGCCGCACCCGCCCCGTTCCCAACCCTGCCAAGTCCCCGCGCAAGCGCGCGGGATTGCTGCCGGCTGACGGGTCGGCACTGTTGCTGGCAGCGGCCGCCGCCCTGGCGGCGCAGCAGCGCCGGCATGTGGCGGCCATTGCCGGGCTGGTGGTGCACTCCTATTGGGCGGCCCTGGAAACGGGGCTGCCCATTGCGTCGCCACCGCCGGAACTGCCGGCCCGGCTGCCGGTTGGGTTAGACGAGGCGATGCGTGAACAGGCCACACGCTGGGGGGCCGATCTGGCACCGCTGCCGGTGCCGCTGGTCTGCGAAAAGCTGGGCAACCTTTATGCCGGCCTGTTGTCGTCCGAACATCGTGCCCGCCATGGCGTTTTCTACACCCCCGCCGCGCTCGCTTCCTGTCTGGCCGATCAGGCGGAAGGGGCGGGGCTGGATTGGGTATCGGCGCGGGTGCTGGACCCGGCATCGGGCTGCGGTGCCTTCCTGGTGGCCTGTGGGCTGCGCATGGCCGGCGCCCTGCGCAATGTGGAGCCTGCCTTGGCCGCGCGCGGCATCGCCACCCGGCTGCGCGGCTGGGAACTGGACCCGGTGGCCGCCTGGATTTCCGTGGTGATGCTGGAGGCGGCCTTGCTGCCGCTGCTGCATGGCACCGGTCAGCGGCTGGGTGATTGCGTGCAGGCCGGCGACAGCCTGGAGCGGGGGGAGGAGCCCAGCTTCGATCTGGTGATCGGTAATCCGCCCTATGGCCGGCAGGTGCTGCCCAAGCCGGTGCGCGCGCGATTCGCCCGCAGCCTGTTCGGCCATGCCAATCTCTATGGCGTGTTCATGGATCTGGCGGTACGGCTGGCCCGGCCCGGCGGGCTGGTCTGTTTCCTGACCCCCAGTTCCTTTCTGGGCGGTGATTATTTCAAGCATCTGCGCCGCACCCTGGCCGAGGAAGCGCCCCCCCTGCGGCTGGATTTCGTCGAACAGCGCAAGGGCGTGTTTGACAATGTGCTGCAGGAAACCGTGCTGGCAACCTATCGCCGGGCCGGTGGCGGTGTGCGGCGACCGCGCCGGGCCGAGGTGCGGATGATCCAGATCGCCCAGGGCGGCGGCATCGGTCTCTGCCCCGCCGGCCATTTCACCCTGCCGGCGGATGTCACCACGCCCTGGATTCTGCCCCGGCACGCGGGGGAGGCGGAATTGGCGGCCAGCCTGCGTGCCCTGTCGCACCGGCTGGCCGATTGGGGCTATGGCGTTTCCACCGGCCCGCTGGTCTGGAACCGGCACAAGCCGCAGATTGGCGACGCGAAGGGCCGGGGTGCCATTCCCCTGGTCTGGGCGGAGAGCATCACGTCGGATGGGCGCTTTGCCTATCGCTGCCAGAAGGCCAATCACAAACCCTGGTTCACCCCCGGGCCCGGCGATGATTGGCTGGTAATCCGCCAGCCTTGCGTTTTGTTGCAGCGGACCACGGCCAAGGAACAGGCCCGCCGGCTGATCGCCGCCGAAATGCCCGCCAGCTTCATTACCCCGCATGGTGGGGTGACGGTGGAAAACCACGTCAATATGCTGGTGCCGCGCGTGGCCCGCCCGCCCGTATCGCCCGCCGTGCTGGCCGCCTTTCTGAACAGCCGGGCGGCCGACCGGGCCTTCCGCTGCCTGTCCGGCTCCGTTGCGGTGTCGGCGTTTGAGCTGCAGGCCATGCCGCTGCCCGATCCCAAGGCCCTGGCGCCGCTGGCCCGGCTGGTGGCGCAGGGGGCGACGCGGGACGCATTGGATGCCGCCTGTGATGCGCTGTATGGCCTGTGACCATGGGCCTGCCGCCGTTGCTGGACCGGGCGGAGATCGCCCGCCGCCTGAAACTGATCTTTCCGGAAGGCACGCCGGAGCGCGATAAATGCGTGCGCGATGCCGCCGCCGCCACGGTGGGGGCCTTCCTGTATATTGGTGCGGTGGAGGGGGCGGATATCTGGGGCAACCCGGTGCATGTGGTGCGCATGGGCGAAACCCGGCTGCTGTTCGCCGCCGATGAGGAGGCCCGCGCCGCCTACGCCAAGGCGGCCACCGCCATGGGCAATCGCTGGTATCAGGATAATAGCCGCGAACAGGTGCGCGATGAGGTGATCCGCCAGGGGCTGATCCCCAATGGCGCCATCATCGAACGGGCGGGTGTGCCCACCACCTCTTCCAAGCCGCGCTATGCCCTGGCGGCGCGCTTTGCCGCCTTGTTCAATCCCGGCCTGACGGGGGAGGCGCTGGAGGCGGCGGCGGCGGCCTGGGCCACGGCCACGCTGAACGCCGCCGCGCGGGCGCGCATCAATTCCCTGCGCGTCAGCACCGAAAGCGATGCCGAGGATGTGCTGGTGCGCTTTCCCAACCGGGAGACGCGGTTGCTGGCCCCCGGCCCCAGTTCGCTGATCGCCAAGGCGGTGGTGGAGGAATTCGCCCCCCGCTTCCTGGCCGACCCGGTGGTATTGTGGTTGAGCGAGAGTGCCGCCAAGGTGGCCGCCCGGGATGAGGGCTGGATCAAGCGGCTGGGCCTGCACATCACACCTGACCGCACCCTGCCCGATATCATCCTGCTGGATCGCGGCCACAGCGCCGATGATCTGATGCTGGTTTTTGTCGAGGTGGTGGCCACCGATGGGCCGGTGACGGAACAGCGCGCCCAAGCCTTTCTGGAAATCGCGCGGGAAGGCGGGTTCGGCCCGTCGCACGTCGCCTGCGTCACCGCCTTTCTCGACCGCTCGCGGACGGAAGTAAAAAAGGCGCTGCCCTCGCTGGGCTGGGGGAGCCAAGTTTGGTTTGCGTCGGAACCCGAGCGGCTGATGCGGCTGGACCCGGCGCCCACCCGGCTGCGGGGCCTATCCGCACCCTGATCCGCACCCCGTGAACCTTTTGCCCAGCGCCGCGACTACCAAGTCAGAGAAGGGGAGGGGCGATGGCACAGGATGAACAGGATGACAGGGCCGATCTGCTGCTGGTGCTGCGGTGCCAGTTGGGGGAGGCGGCGGCCTTTGACGGGCTGGCCCGCCGCTGGGCCCAACCACTCCAACGCTATCTGACAAGCTGGACAAGTGATGGCGATGCGCTGGGGGATCTGGCCCAGGATGTCTGGCTACGGGTCTTGCGCGGCCTGCCCGGTCTGCGGCAGCCGGAAAGGTTCCGGTCCTGGCTGTTCGGCATCGCCCACCGCACGGCGATGGACCGGTTCCGGCTGCTTTATCGTGAACCGGTATCGATGCCGGAAGAGGCAGCGGATCAGATCGCCGGCGATGATACGGGGGCTGATACCGCCGACCGTGAATTGCTGTTGGCGGCACTCGACCGCGCGCTGAACCGGCTGGGGCCGGTGGAACGCCAGACGCTGACGCTTTTCTATCTGGAAGATATTCCCCTTAACGAGGTTGCCCGCATCACCGGTGTGCCCACGGGCACGGTGAAGTCACGCCTGTCGCGGGGCCGCGCGCAATTGCGCGCCATCATGAAGGAGCCGGATGCATGACAAGGACAGACAGCGTACAGATCGAAGACCGCTTGATTTCCCAGGGCCGTGCCATACTCAGCGGGCCGGGGCGCTGGGGGCATGTGGCCTTGCTGGCCGCAGCATTGGCCATGGCGGCCACACTGGGCAGCCTGCTGGCCACGGAATTGGGCCTGCCCCCGCGTACCATCACCGCCCTTTCGGTGATGCTGGCCATGGCGCTGGCCTGGGTCGCTTACGCCGGGTGGGTGCTGGCACAGCGCCGTCCGCTTTATGGCCGGCACCGGCTGGTGGCCAGTGCCATGGGAAGCGGCTTTGCCGGACTTTATACCGCTGGTGCCGCCGCCCTCTGGCTGGGGGCCGATATACCGGTGGCGGGGCCGGCAGCAGGGCTTGGGCTGGCGATGCTGGCTGTTGGCCTGCTGCTGCTGATCCGGGCACGCCGGCAGGTGCAGGCACTGGAGGCATGGCGCCGCCGGTTGGAAGGCGGGGCCTGATCGTCCTTAGAGTGCCTCCGGGAGCTTTATATTGTTTCTCAGCTATTTAACCGTCATTCCCGCGAAGGCGGGAATCCAAAATCCGGGCTGTTGTATGGATTCCCGCCTTCGCGGGAATGACGGTGGTTAAGTGGCAGAGCTTTGAAAAACAAAAGAACTTTCCGGACATATACTTCAGAATAATCCCAGCACGGCTGCCGGGCAGCCGTGCTGGGAAGCGCATCATCAGAAGCCGGCCGGGGCGGCGATGCCGCTGGCGGCCAACTCGGCCTTGATGGCGCTGGTCAGCCGTTCCAGCCCCTCGGCACTATAGGCCTCTGCCCGGGCAACCAGCACGTCCTGGGTGTTGGAGGCGCGCAGCAGCCACCAGCCATCCTTGGTCTTCACGCGCACGCCGTCGATATCATTCACCTCGTCGCCGCTGGCGGCAGCGGCCGCCTTGACGCGGGCCTTGATCTCCTCGACGGAGGCGAACTTACGCTCTTCCGACACCTGGAAGCGGACTTCCGGGGTGTTCAGCACGTCCGGCAACTCGTCGCGCAGGGCGGACAGGGTGCCCTCGCGGCTGACCAAACCAATCAGGCGCACGCCGCAATAAGGCGCATCATCATAGCCGTAATATTTATCGGCAAAGAAGATGTGGCCCGACATTTCGCCGGCCAGCGGGCTGTTGGTTTCAGCCATCTTGGCCTTCAGCAGCGAATGGCCCGTCTTCCACATCAGCGGCTTGCCGCCGCACTTGGCGACATGATCGAACAGAGTCTGGCTGGCCTTGACGTCAGCAATGATGGTGGCGCCGGGATGGGTACGCAGCACATCCTTGGCATAGATGGCGACCAACTGGTCGCCCCAGACGATGCGGCCCTTTTCATCCACCGCCCCGATACGGTCGGCGTCGCCGTCAAAGGCAATGCCCAGATCGGCGCCCAGTTCCTTGACCTTGTGGATGATATCCTCAAGGTTTTCCGGGATGGTCGGGTCCGGGTGGTGGTTGGGGAAATCGCCGTCAATATCATCGAACAGCAGCGTGTGCTTGCCCGGCAGCTTGGCGACCAGACGGCGCAGTATCTCGCCCGCCGCCCCATTGCCATTGTCCCAGACAACGTTCAGGTCACGCACACCATCATAATCCTGCAGCAGACGCTCAACATAGGCGTCCTGGATATCGATGGTTTCTTCCGAGCCCTCGCCGGTGGCGAAATCACCGGCCGCCGCGATGGTGCCGATCTCCTGGATCTGGGCGCCATAGACGGGGGCCTTGCCCATCATCATCTTGAAGCCGTTATAATCCGGCGGATTATGCGAGCCGGTGATCATCAGCCCGGCATCCAGCTTCAGATGACGCACGGTGAAATACAGCATGGGCGTCGGGCCCAGGCCGATGCGCACGACATGCAGGCCGGTGGATTTCAGCCCTTCCACCACAGCCTTTTCCAGTTCCGGAGAGGAATGGCGGCCATCATAACCGATGGCCACCTTGGTGCCGCCCTGGCGGACAACCTGGGTGCCGAAACCGCGCCCGATGGCGCGGGCGTCGTCGGCATTCACCGTCTTGCCGATGATGCCGCGGATATCATATTCGCGCAGCACCGTGGGGTGGAACTGATGCGCCAGGGTCATGGTTACGTCACCTAGGATCTGGTGGTTGTTCGGTTGATATTTATAGAGGCACAGGTTGACTGCTTTATGGCAGGTTTAACCGGAGCCTTGATGTCAATGGTCGCGGTTCGGCCGTTTCAGCCGACCCGGGCGCCCAACGCAAGAATAAGCGAAACCGAGCATTTCCGCATCTTCCGGGTTGAAGATGTTGCGCAGGTCCACCAGCACAGGCTGGGCCATCTGCTTGGCGACCCGGCCCAGATTGATCATGCGGAATTCATTCCATTCCGTCAGAACAACGGCGCAATCCGCCTGTTCCAGCGCGCCATAGGCATCCTCTGCCCAGACCACACCGGGCAGCAGCTTTTCCGCCTCGTGCCGGCCGGCGGGATCAAAGGCGGATACCGTGGCACCGGCCGCCTGCAGGGCGGGGATGATATCCAGCGCCGGGGCGTCGCGCATATCATCCGTGTTGGGCTTGAAGGTCACGCCCAGGATACCGACGCGCTTGCCGGCCACCGACCCACCGCAGGCGGTGATGATGCGCTCCGCCATCGCCTTCTTGCGCTTGTCGTTGATATCCACCACGGTTTCGATGATGCGCAGCGGGCTGCCATAATCCTGCGCGGTGGTCACCAGCGCCAGCGTGTCCTTGGGGAAGCACGATCCGCCATAGCCGGGACCGGGATGCAGGAACTTCTTGCCGATGCGGTTATCCAGGCCGATGCCCTTGGCCACATCATGCACGTCCGCCCCCACCTTCTCACACAGGTCGGCGATTTCATTGATGAAGGTGATCTTGGCGGCCAGGAAGGTGTTGGCGGCATATTTGATCAACTCCGACGTCTCCAGGCTGGTGAAGACCATCGGGGTTTCGATCAGGAACAGCGGGCGGTACAGCGCCCGCATCACCTGCCGGGCCCGGTCGCTGTCGGTGCCGATAACCACGCGGTCGGGCCGCATGAAATCCTCAATCGCCGAGCCTTCGCGCAGGAATTCCGGGTTCGATGCCACATCGAAATCGGCTTCCGGCCGGGTCTTGCGGATGATGCGCGCCACTTCCCGGCCGGTGCCGACGGGCACGGTGCTCTTGGTGACGATCACTGTGTAATCGTCAGGGGCCAGCGACTGGGCGATTTCCGCCGCCGCCGCATAGACATAGGAGAGATCGGCATGGCCATCGCCGCGGCGTGACGGGGTGCCGACGGCGATGAACACAGCATCGGCCCCGGCCACCGCACTGGGCAGATCGGTGGTGAAGGAAAGCCGGCCCGCCTTGGCATTCTTCTCCACCAGGGCTTCCAGCCCCGGTTCGTAGATGGGGATTTCCCCCCGGCGCAGCCGCTCGATCTTGCCCTCATCCTTGTCGACGCAGATGGTCTCCACGCCGAATTCAGAGAAGCAAGCCCCCGAAACCAGCCCGACATAGCCGGTCCCAATCACCGCAATGCGCATTCAATCCCCCGTCCAGCCGGGCTAAATCCATACCATGTACTGAAAAGCAGAGGCGGCCGCCGGCATCCCCTTGCCGGATCGGCCGCCCTTCATGCTTGTCAGAGCATGTCCTTCAGGGCCGTGCGCACCTTGTCGGCCATGTCCGGCCGTTCCAGTGCATAGGCGACATTGGCCAGCACAAAGCCCAGCTTGTCACCGCAATCGAAGCGACGGCCTTCAAACTTGAAGCCGTGGAAGGGCTGCTTGCCGATCAGCTTGGCCATGGCGTCGGTCAATTGGATTTCGCCGCCGGCCCCCTTTTCGAACACGGACAGGTGCTGGAACACCTCCGGCTGCAGGATATAGCGGCCCTGGATAGACAGGTTGGACGGAGCCTTTGCCGGCTCCGGCTTCTCCACCAGACCTTTTACGGCGACCAGTTGGCCATCTTCCCCGGCGATATCCAGGATGCCGTATTTGTTGGTCTGCTCGCGCGGCACCTCGAAGACGGACAGCATGTTGCCGCCCACCTTGTCATAGGCATCCATCATCTGGGCCAGACAGGGACGGTCGCCCAGCACCTGTTCGTCGGGCAGCAGCACGGCGAACGGCTCGTTCCCCACGAATTCGCGCGCGCACCAGACGGCATGACCCAGGCCCAGCGGTTCAGCCTGGCGCACATAGGACAGGAAGCCGGACTGGATCTGGATGGCTTCGACGATCTTCAGCAGATCATCCTTACCCCGGCGCCGCAGCGTTTCGTTGAGTTCGTAATTCAGGTCGAAATGGTCTTCCAGCGGGCTCTTGCCCCGGCTGGTGACAAAGCAGAACTGCTCGATTCCCGCGGCCTTTGCCTCATCCACTGCGTGCTGGATCAGCGGACGGTCGGCAAGTGGCAGCATTTCCTTCGGAATGGCCTTGGTGGCCGGAAGGAAGCGGGTACCCAGACCCGCAACAGGAAATACGGCCTTGCGCACTTTTTGGGGCATCTCGGTCCCTGCTGAAAAAAGCCAAAGAGAACAGGAGGTGGGCGGAACAATCCGCCACACCTTGTTGTGCCACGCCCCGCCGACGCCCGCAACATGCCCGCAGAAACGCGTGCCGAAACGGGGTGCGGAACCGGCTGCCTGGATGAACGTTACAACCGTCCGTCTGTTCCGACCATTGATCCTTGTCAGATTCATGCTGAATTTGATGGCGGTTTGACGGCGGGGGTTGCCAAGGCCATTTTCCATCGGGGCTGAACATGCTAATCATGAAATGAATGGGTTTTCTGCTGACTTCGTATCAAACGCCCACGGTTGTGACAGACAGGCGTGGTATTTTGATTTATTAAGGGAACAATCCTGTTGATTTGGTACGGCACTGGTTCTGCATACCAGGGCGGGGCCATTAGATAACAACAGGGCAAAGCCCCATGACCCCGGTATTGGGATTGACGATGAACATCCTGATTGGCGACGATCATCTTCTGTTTCGTGAGGGCCTCTGCCGCCTGCTGCAGCAGTTGGATGAGAAGGCCACCTTCGTGGAGGCTGGCACCTTCGACGCGGTGCTGGAACTGGCACGGGGCGAGCAGGAATTCGACCTGATCCTGATGGATCTGCAGATGCCCGGTTTCCCCGGTTTTTCCGGCGTACAGGAAGTGTGCGAGAATCAGGCCGGCACGCCGGTGGTGATCGTCTCTGCCTCCGAATCGCAAGCCGATGTGCGGGCGGCACTGGATGCTGGCGCGTCGGGCTATATCCCCAAAAGCTCCAGCGTGAAAATCATGCTGAGCGCGCTGAACCTTGTCTTCTCCGGCGGCATCTATGTGCCGCCGGCTGCCCTGCTGGGTGATGGGGCCGGGGTGGGGGCGTCCGTGCAGGGGGCGTCTGCGGGTGGTGGTGCCAGCGGCGGCAACGCTCCCGGCTCGCCGTCATTGACCCAGCGCCAGCGCGATGTGCTGCGCTGCCTGCGTGAAGGCAAGTCCAACAAGCAGATCGCTTATGAACTGGGCCTGTCCGAGGGCACGGTGAAGATTCACGTCACGGCGGTGATGCGGTCGCTGGGGGTGCGCAACCGTACCCAGGCGGTGATTGCCTCTGCCGATATCCTGCCCTGAATCAAAAGGGCGCCTTTCCGCGCGATATCCTGATTATGAGCATTGATGATGTGACGGCCCCGACGGCAACGCCGCTCGGGGCCACCGCCTATCTGGCGGTTGAAGAATTCCTGGAGCCGCTGCTGGCGGAATTGGGGGAGGTGCAGTCGGTGCATGGGCGGCTGGTGCTGGCCGAGGGGCCGCCGCGCCCCGCCGCCTGGGCCCAGAATATCTGGTACGATCCGGTGCTGATCCCCATCAGTTCCATCAAGCAGGGGGCCAAGGCCCTGCGTGCCATCCAGCGCAACTGGGCGCTCTATGGGTTCCAGCATCACCGCCGGGCCCAACTGATCCAGGATAATCTGCCCCATGTCTCAGCCAAGCCGCTGACTTTCTTCACGGCCCCGCCCACGGCCCCGCTGGGGTCATGGACGCTGCTGAATGAGAATACGATCCTGGCCGCTGCCCATTGCTCCAGCCCCTTCCGCAATGGGGAGATCGAGTTCATTGAGGATAAGGCGACACCGCCCAACCGCGCCTATCTGAAACTGTGGGAGGCCTTCACCCGCATCGGCCATACGCCCAAGCCGGGGGAGATTTGCCTGGATCTGGGCGCCTGCCCCGGCGGCTGGACCTGGGTGATGCAGACCTGTGGGGCCAGCGTGATCGCCATCGACAAGGCGCCGCTGGACCCGCGCATTGCCCGCCTGCCGGGGGTGACCGAACGGCGGGAAAGCGCCTTCGGCCTGAAGCCCAGCGATATTGGCCCGGTGGATTGGCTGTGCTGCGACGTGATCTGCTACCCGTCCAAGCTGCTGCGCATGGTGCAGGGCTGGCTGGAATCGGGGCTGGTGAAGAATTTCATCTGTACCCTGAAGTTCCAGGGGGAGACAGACCACGAAACCGCCCGTGCCTTCGCCGCCATTCCCGGCAGCCAGTTGGTGCATCTGTGCCAGAACAAGCATGAACTGACCTGGATCCGGCTGGACCCGGCACGGACGGTTTAAGCAGTCTCCCCGTTTACCGTTCCAGCGCCAGTTCGATGGCGGGGCGCATGGCCATGGTGGCCGTGTACCCCAACTCGATCAGTTCATCGGCCTTCTCGAACTCCAGAATGCCGATATGGCCGATGCGCGGGGTCAGCAGTACGTCGGGCGGTTCGCCGGCTAGGCGGGACCGGGTGATACGGTCCTGCATGATGTCGATGGAACTGGCCATCACCTCCAGCACATTGGGGGTGTGTTGCTTGGGCGCCATGAACTGGGCGGCCAGACTGCGGGTCCGTTCGCCCATGGCGTTCAGCTTGGCGGCCAACTGGGCCAGCGGCTTTGGCGTGCCCCCGCCCCCGGTGGCGCCGCCACTGCCGCGCGGTGCCGGGGGCGTTTCGGCGGCCCCCTCATCGTTTTCCAGCAGATGGTCGGGCAGGGAGACATTGACCGGTCCCAATTGCGCTTTCGACAGACGGGGCAATTGCGACAGGTCGCCATTCAGGTTGACGGCGATGACAATCTCCGCCCCCAGCGCGCGGGTTAGCGAGACCGGCACCGGGTTCACCAGCGCCCCGTCGGCCAGCCACATGCCCTGGAAGGGCACGGCCGGGAACAATCCCGGAATGGCGGCCGATGCCCGCACCACATCCAGCAGATGCCCTTCCCGCAGCCAGACTTCCTTGCCCGTCGCCAGATCGGTGGCGACGGCGGCAAAGGGGATGGGCAATTGCTCGATGGGGATGTCGGTATGGGGGTTGCGGAATGCCTCATAGGCCTTCTCCACGCTGACCAGCCCGCCGCGTGACAGGGTGATATCCAGCAGCTTGAACACCCCCAGCATCCCGAATCCCTGGGCGTAGCGCTGCAACGCGTCCAACTGGTTGGTCAGATGGGCCGCCCCCACCAGGGCGCCCACCGATGTGCCACAGATCATGGCGGGCTTGATGCCGATCTCCTCCAAGGCCCGCAACACGCCCACATGGGCCCAGCCGCGCGCCGCCCCGCTGCCCAACGCCAACCCGATCTTCATGGCACCCCCTGTGGAACCGCGCACACCCATGCGCTAAACCAATGTGCTATAATAACACACCAAAGTCGGTTGTAAGAAATGTGTGAAATTGTGTTTTTTGGTAGTAACTTCCGGTGTGCTGATTGAAGGATGATCAATGCGTGCGTTGCTTTCCCGTTTGCTCTGGCCTGGGTTGCTGGCACTGTGCATCGCTGGTTATTGGCTGGGGTGGCAGTCCGGTCAGGCGGTTCTTGCCTTCAATCTGACATATTTCGGATTGGCGGCGGCGCTATTGTTGCTGGAACGGTTGATGCCCTATGAACCGGCCTGGGTGCCCAGCGATGGTCAATTGTTCAACGATATCGCCCATACGGTGCTGAACAAGGGGCTGGGGCAGGCGATTGCCGCCAGCTTGGCCATTGTTGGCGTCTCCCAGGCCCCGCCCACGGTGGGTGGCTGGTGGCCGGAAAGCTGGCCGCTGGCGGCACAGGTGGCTTTGGCCTTGGTGGCGGGTGAATTCGGTCTTTATTGGGCGCACCGCACGGCGCATGAATTCCGCGCCATTTGGCATTGGCACGCCATCCATCACAGCGTCACCAAACTGTGGATCGTCAATACCGGGCGTTTCCATTTCCTGGATTCGCTCTGGAAGACTGGCTTTGCCCTGACGATTGCCTATCTGGCGGGGGCGCCGCGCGATGTCATTCTCTGGGTGCTGGCCATCACCGCCTATATCGGCTTTCTGACCCATTGCAATGTGCAGATGGTGTGCGGCCCGCTGAACTGGATTTTCTCCACCCCCGAACTGCATCGCTGGCACCATAACCGCGACCCGATTGAGGGGAACTGTAATTACGGGGAAAACCTGATCATCTGGGATATCGTGTTCGGCACAAGGCTGTTGCCAGCCGACCGCAAGCCGCCCAGCAATGTCGGCTGCAAAGACCCCGTGCCGACCAGTTTCCTGGGCCAGTTGGCCTACCCGTTCGATGCCTGGAAGCGGCGGGATTTCTGGAACAGGAAGCCGGTTTGACGATGAACGGCCTCCCCGGCACCGGGGCCCTATCCGGGGCTGGTGCCGGGGATGTGGCTGGGTTTTTATTCTGCCGCCGCACTGATGGTGGGCGGCGGGTGGCGCCAGCGGGAAAGCAATTCAGCCTCGCTCTCCTTGGCCTTTTTCAGATGGTCCATCTTCACATGGCCATAGCCGCGAATATGTTCCGGCACGGCGGCGATCTCCACCGCCAGCCCGTGGTTGGCTGGTGACAGGCCGGCCAGCAATTCTTCCACCACCGCGATGTAATCGCTGATCAACTGGCGCTCCAGCCTGCGTTCCGGGTGGCGGCCGAAAATGTCCCAGCGTGTGCCGCGCAGCCCCTTCAGCTTGGCCAGCAGGCGGAAGCCCAACAGCATGGCGGGGCCGAATTCCTGTTTTTTCAACTGGCCCGTCGTCGGGTCCACCGGGGCGGTAGCCGGCGGGGCCAGATGGAATTTCAGCTTATAATCGCCTTCAAACTGGCTTTTCACCTGCGCCAGGAAACGCCCGTCGGTGTAAAGCCGCGCCACCTCATATTCATCCTTATAGGCCATCAGCTTGAACAGATAGCGGGCAACGCTGCGGGAAAGCTGGTCACGGCCAGGGGTGCGCTGGGTCTCCACCGACCGTACCCGCTCCACCAATGCCTTGTAGCGCCCGGCATAGGCTTCATCCTGATAATCGGTCAGGAAGGTGACGCGGCGTTCCACCATCTCTTCCAGCGTTTCCGACAGTTTGCGATGGGCAAAGGCACCGGTCGTATCGGCCTTGGGCGTGGCGGCGTCGATGACGCGGGCGGGGTCGACTGCGGCGCGGCGGCCCCAGCGGAAGGCCTCCATATTCATCTTCACCGCCGCGCCATTCATCTCAATGGCCTTCTCAATGGCCTCGGCGCTGGTGGGGATCAGGCCCTTCTGCCAGGCATAACCCAGCATGAAAAGATTGGTGGCAATGCTGTCACCGCACAGCGCGGTGGCGATCTTGGCGGCATCCAGCGCATGGACCTTCTCCGCTCCGCCGACAGCATTGGCGATGGTACGGGTCAGGCTGCCCGATGGCACGGTGGCATCGGGGTTGGTGATGAAGGCGGCAGTGATATTCTCCGCCGTGTTCACCACCGCTTGCGTACGAGTGGGCATCATCTTGGAGATGGCATCGGCATTGGCCGCCACCACGATATCGCAGGCCAGCACCAGATCGGCCCCGCCGGCAACGATGCGGTTGGCATGGATCAGGTCCGGCCGTTCGGCAATGCGCAGATGGGAAATGACGGAACCGCCCTTCTGCGCCAGCCCGGCCATATCCATGGCGGTGAAGCCGCGCCCTTCCAGATGCGTGGCCATGCCCAGGATGGCCCCGATGGTGACAACGCCGGTACCGCCAATGCCGGTGACCAGGATGTTCCAGGGCCGGTCCAGGGTGGGGATTTCCGGCTGGGGCAGGGGGCCCCAATCATCCCCATCCTTCTTCGCCGCCGGCTTGGGCTTTTTCAAGAGCCCACCTTCCACCGTCACGAAGCTGGGGCAGAAGCCCTTCAGGCAGGAGAAATCCTTGTTGCAGCTTGATTGGTCGATCTGGCGCTTGCGGCCAAATTCGGTTTCCACCGGCACCACGGAGAGGCAGGAAGATTTGGTCGAACAATCGCCGCAGCCTTCACAGACCAGTTCATTCACCACCACCCGCTTGGCCGGATCGGGGAACTTGCCGCGCTTGCGGCGGCGGCGCTTTTCGGCGGCGCAGGTCTGTTCATAGATCAGGATGGTGACGCCCTTTTCCTGCCGCAGGTCGCGCTGCACCCCATCCAGCTCGTCGCGGTGGAAGATTTTGGTGCCGTGCGGCAGGCCGCGCCCCAAACCATATTTCTCCGGATCGTCAGAGACGACGACGATGCGCTGCACCCCCTCCGCATCCAGTTGCTGGGCAATGTCGAAGACGGAGAGGTTGCCATCCACCGGCTGACCGCCGGTCATGGCCACGGCGTCATTATAGAGGATCTTGTAGGTGATGTTCACCTTCGCCGAAACGGCGGCGCGCACGGCCAGGATACCGGAATGGAAATAGGTGCCGTCGCCCAGATTGGCGAAGACATGGTTTTCCTCGGTGAAATGGTTCTGGCCGATCCAGTGCACGCCCTCGCCGCCCATCTGGCTGAACACATCGGTGTTCCGGCCCATCCAGGTGACCATGTAATGGCAGCCGATGCCGGCCAGCCCCCGGCTGCCCTCGGGCAGCTTGGTGGAGGTGTTGTGCGGGCAGCCGGAGCAGAAGAACGGCGTGCGCACCACGGTGGAAGAGGATGCCGCACGCGCCATCCGCGTCTCAATCCTTGCCAGCCGCTCGCTGACATAGCCATTGGGACCGAAGGACAGCAGCCGGGCCCCCAGCACGCGGGCAATATCGATTGGGTTCAGTTCGGCCTTTTCGGTGAAAAGCGGCTTGCCCTCATGGTCGGTCTTGCCCAGCACGCGGGGGCGGCGGTCCCAGTGGAAAAGCTGTTCCTTGATCTGGCTTTCCAGCAGGGAACGCTTTTCCTCCACCACCAGCAATTCCTCGGTGGTCTGGGCGAAGGCGCGCATACCCTCGGGCTCCAGCGGCCAGGACATGGCAACCTTATAGATGCCCAGCCCCAGCTCAATGGCCAGTTCCTCCCCGATCTCCAACTCATCCAGGGCCTGGCGCACATCCAGATAGGATTTGCCGATGGTGACCAGCCCCAGCCGGGGGGTGGGGTGGCCGAACACCACCTTGTCCAACCGGTTGGCTCGGGCGAAGGCCTTGGCGGCATTCAGCTTCCAGTCGATCATCCGCGCTTCCTGGATCAGCGGGGTATCGTGCAGCCGGATATTCAGCCCGCCGGGCGGCAGGGCGAAATCCGTCGGCTCCACAATACTGACCCGCTGCGGATCAAGCGAGACGATGGCGGTGGTGTCGATGGTGTCGGCAATGGTGGTGAAGCCAACCCAGGCGCCGGCGTAGCGGGACATGGCAAAGCCGACCAGCCCCATATCCAGGAATTCCTGCACGCCCGCCGGGTTGATCACCGGCATGAAGGCATGGATGAAGGCCTGGTCGGACTGGTGCGGCAGGGTGGAGGATTTGCAGCTATGATCATCGCCGGCAAAGGCCAGCACGCCACCATGCCGGCTGGTGCCGGCAAAGTTGGCGTGCTTGAGGGCATCAAGGGACCGGTCCACCCCCGGCCCCTTGCCATACCAGATGCCGAAGACGCCATCGACGGTGGAGCCTTTCCACAGATTCACCTGCTGGCTGCCCCAGACGGCGGTGGCGCCCAACTCCTCATTCACACCGGGCTGGAAATGGATATTGCCCTTGGCCAGAAACTTGCGGGCCTGCCACAGCGCCTGATCATAGGCCCCCAGCGGCGAGCCGCGATAACCGGAGATGAAGC
The DNA here is from genome assembly GCA_943370215.1 of Azospirillum sp. RU38E. GTDB lineage: Bacteria > Pseudomonadota > Alphaproteobacteria > Azospirillales > Azospirillaceae > Niveispirillum. Next base: position 54,734 of record CALRQC020000024.1, on the reverse strand, counting down.
CGCCCGTATTCAAGCCCGCTGCCAGATCGCGCTGCCGCTGCAACATCGGCAGGCGCACCAATGCCTGGGTGCCGTTCATGAAGGCTGTGCCCTGCTCCAGGGCATATTTATCTTCCAGGGAAACGGTGGCGAGTTTACGGGCGGCGTTGCTCATGAAGCGTCCCCTTTATTGCATCGGCCCATCATGGCGCGCCGATAGCCTGAACCTGTTCGTTCCAACCGTAACGCTAAAAAATAGGTCAATTCTACTGACTTATTTTCGGTCCAAACCGGGGGCCGTTCAGCGTGGGATCGTGCAGCAAAGAGGCGGGGCGGGATCGTTCGTTACTGCTGCGCTGCGGTGGTGCGATGCACTGCGGATGTCGCGGGCATTGTCGAGTCGCGCCCGGCGATTTTGATCCCGACCTTGACGTCGTTTACGAGACCGCTGCACACGCCGATATTCCTGTATTATTCTCGCGCAAAAGGGGGCGTGATGAGCAACTCGGAACTCAGCGCAGAAATCGATTTGCATCGCCGCTTCCTGGAAGGGCGGACCGGCGGCCGGCGGCTGGACCGCAAGAATGCCGATTTGCAGGCGGCACGGCTGGAAGGGTTGGATCTGCGGTCTGCCCTGTTGAGTGGCGTCAATCTGGAAGGTGCGCATCTGGCATCCACCCTGTTGGATAGCGCTGACCTGTTTGGGGCCAATCTGGCACGCGCCGACCTGACGCGGGCCAGTCTGGTCAGCACCGATCTGCGCGGTGCCAACTTGGCCGGTGCGCTTCTGACGGGCGCCCGGATGGATCGGGCGGATTTGCGTTGTGGACAACTGATCGTCTGGGTGGGTAAGCGCCAGCAGAAGGTGCAGCAGGGCGCCGATTTGAACGGCGCTGATATGGCTGGCGTTTCACTGGATGGGGCGGACCTGTCCGGTGCCGATCTTTCGGCTGTCAATCTGTCCGGGGCCAGCCTGAAGGGAGCGCATCTTTTTGCGGCCAACCTTTCCGGGGCGGATCTGCGTGGCGCCAGTTTCGCCGATGCCAAGATGAAGGGGGCGGTTCTGGATAATGCGCGGGTCACCGGCGCCGATTTTGCCCGTGCCGATCTGCGGGAGGCCAGGCTGCGCAACGTGGCCCAGCAGGATGCGAACTTCAACGCAGCCTATACGATGGGGGCGACGTTCCGGGCCAGCCATGCCGACCTGCCATCCGATTTGGTACAGGCGCTGACGGCGCATCAGAATTGGGTGATCAGCGGCGGGCAGGAGGGGCAGCGGCTGGTGCTGGTGGGGGTCGATATGTCCGGCATGGACCTGACGGGCTATGATCTTTCAGCGGCGGAACTGTCCCAAGGCCGCTTCATTGGTGCCAATCTGCGTGGTTCCGTCTGGCGGCTGGCCAACCTGTCGGGCGGTTGCTTCCGGGGGGCCGATCTGCGTGATGCCTGTTTCGAAGGGGCCAACCTGCGTCAGGCCGACCTGCGTGAAGCGAGCCTGCTGGACAGTCAGTTCGGCCCTATGGCCCTGCGCGATGCACAGGGCCGGAAAACCGGTCGGGAATGGCCCACGGACCTGCGGGGGGCCAATCTTTCCGCCGTTGACGCCCGTGGTGCCGTTTTCGCAAAGGCCCGGATGGAGGGCGTCTGTGTGGTGGATGGTAATTTTGCCGCAGCCGACTTGCGGGCTGCCACTCTCGACCAAGGATTGCGAGGTTGCCCGGAATTCTTGCGCTCCAAATATTCTTGAGCAGTTTGGCATTTTTTCTTCAAGGGTGGATGACGTCCCTCTCCGGTTGCGTTAATATTTATTAAATTCCTTTAAACGGACCTTCGTGTCACCATGCCAAAAATTGACCCGTCGACGCTGCCCTACCGGCCTTGCGTGGGTATCATGTTGATTAACAAGAATGGGCATATCTTCGTCGCACGTCGCGTGGATACGCCCGATGCTTGGCAGATGCCGCAAGGTGGCATTGATCCGGGGGAGAGCACCGCGGATGCTGCGTTGCGGGAGCTGGAGGAGGAAATCGGCACCGCCAAGGCCACTGTTCTGGCGGAAAGCGGCCAATGGCTCAGCTATGATCTACCGCCCAACCTGCTGGGTAAGGTCTGGGGCGGCAAATATCGCGGCCAGACGCAAAAATGGGTGGCCTGCCGTTTCACCGGCAGCGATGCCGATATCAACCTGGATACCGATCATCCGGAGTTCGATGCTTGGCAATGGGTGTCGGTGGAGGAATTGCCGCGCATGATCGTGCCCTTCAAGCGGGCGATCTATGATGCGGTGGTGAAGGAATTCGGCCATCTGGCCATTCCGGCCTGATGCTGGCTGCAACCGGGGCTCCGGGCCTGACTGTCTCGCCCCCGGTGCGCTATTTCCATGTTTCCTCAGATGCCAGATGGCGGCATCCAAGGGGCATGTCCCATGCCCCCGTGATCGGAACTGATCACGGGGCTTCAATTTTCCGCGCTGCCGTCCCCGTTCCCTGAGGGGGGGCTGCTTATCGGGAACGGGTTTAACGGACGATCGGCACCCGCGTGTCGGAATGCCAGAAGGACCAGCGTATCCCGGCACCGACATTGACATTCAGATTGTCCCGGTGCAGCGGGCTGTCGGCGTTGGCAGCACCCCCATAATATCCGATCTGGGTGGCGGTGAAGACCAGCAGGTTTTCCGTTACCGGATAGGCCAGGCCCAGCGTCGACTTGGTACCGATATAGCCACTCTTGGCGCGATAGGCAGGACGGTCGGACGTGGCATAGGTCCGGTCCACCTGATAGAAATATTCATTCACCCCGTCATAGCCGAAGATCGGCCCCAGTGAGCCATAGGCGCGCAGATGCGTGCCCATGAATTCACGGTCGAATACGCTGATCTGTGGGTTGACCGTAAATCCTTCATACCCGAAGGAGATGAACCGTGCAGAGATCACGGCCCGCACCTCCATCGACAGGTCGACCTGTACCGGATCCTTCTTGGGATTGAAGTGCCAGGTTGCCTTCGGCCCGGCCTCGACCAGCAGGTCCAGGTCCGGCATTCCGGCGCGGGCCTTGTTTTCCTTGCTATCCACATCGAAGGCGCCACCCAGCCCGATATCGATCTCCAGCCGCTGGTCAGCGAATTCCTTGCGGGCCCGCACGAAGCCATCATCGCCGATACGCAGCGTGTCACCGCGATAGATGATGTAGGGCAGGGGCAGCGCGCGGAACTGCCCCTCTGATGCCGCCGGATAATGGCTGATATAGCCACCGGCGGCAAACACGCCCGCTTCCCAGAGCGGGGCGGTACCATCGGTGGTTTCCGTGCCGATCAGGGCCGGTTGGGCAAAGGCGGCTGGCGCGCCCAGCAGCAGGGCGGCGGAAAGGGCGCTGGCGGGGGAAAGGCGCATATTGGACGGGGCCTCGTTGCGGCATCGCGGTCGCGGCTAGTCCTAACTGAAACAGCGCCTTGCCGCCAGCGGTGCGAAAGGGGGGCAGGTCCGCGCCCCCCTTTGGCATTCCTTACTTCTTGGCCCGTCCCATAAAGGCTTGGAAGGCGGCGATGGCTTCGGGGGAACGCAGGCTGCGGCTGAAAATCTCCGCTTCCTTGGCCATCACGGCCAGCACTTCCTGCGGGTTGGGCTTCATCAGTGCCTTGGTCTGGCGCAACGCTTCAGCCGGCTTGGCGGCCAGCGCGCGGGCCTTGGCGGTGGCGGTTGCGGCCAAGGCTTCCACCGGGACGATGCCGGACAGGATGCCGGCCTGCTTGGCCTCTTCCGCTTCCAGTGGTTCGCCCAGCATCAACATGCGGGCGGCGGTGGCATGGCCCATGGTCCGCGGCATCAGCAGGCTGCTGGCCGCCTCTGGCACCAAACCCAGATCGACAAAGGGCACATGCAACCGGGCATTGGGGGCCGCATAGGTCAGATCGCAATGCAACAGCATGGTGGTGCCGATGCCCACCGCCTGGCCTTCCACGGCGGCCACCAGGGCCAGCGGGCTGGTGGCCAGCGCCATCAGAAAGCGGAAGACGGGGGCATCAGGCCCCTGCGGCGGGTTGGCCAGAAAGTCGCCGATATCATTGCCACCGGTGAAAAAGCCGCCAGCCCCGCTGAACAGCACGGCCCGCACCTGCCCGCCCTTGGCGGCGTCGGTCAGGGCATCGGCCATCGTGGCATACATGGCGGCGGTCAGCGCGTTGCGCTTGTCCGGCCGGTTCAGGGTGATGTGACGCACGCCCTCTTCGTCACGCAGCAGAATATGATCGCTCATCGGACAATTCCCCCTGTTCAGGTTTGATTGCCGCCAAGGACGCCGCAAGCCGGGCAGGGCGTCAAGGTAAATACGCACGGTCGTGCGGAAATATGCGGCTTATCCACCCCGTGGTTTGGCTTTGACCAAGGCGGCCCGCCCAGCGACGGCCAGGGCGTCGCGGGCCCAGGGCAGCAGGCTGTCCACTTCCTCCAGTGCGTCGGGTGGCGGCGGGTAATAGCCCATGGTGCGGCGGGGCTGATCGGGATAAGGCGCAAAGGGCAAGCGGCCCCGCGCCAGATAGGCGGGGCGGTTGCTATCGTCGACCTTGAAATAAAGCTCGTCCCCCGCGATCAGGGCGAAAGTGTTGCCATCCAGCGACAGGCCCCAGCCGCCGAACATGGCGCGGGCCACCACCGGTCCCAGTGGGGTCAGCAGATCCAGCACATGACACACAAAAGCTGGCAAGGCTTTGGGCGGCGGGGTTTTCCGGCCGCCCGCCATGGTCACTTCTTCCGGAAAGCGTCCAGCGCCACCACGGTGCCGGTGGGGCGGGGCGTATCATCATCGGCCTTGGCGGGTTCGGCTTCTTCTTCCGTCGCCATGATGTCGCTTGCGCCCTCATCATCCTCGTCAGGCAGGATGGCGGGCATGTCGTCCGACTGGAACTGCAGCACGAAATTCACCGACGGATCGGCGAAGGTGACGATGGAGATATAGGGAATGACCAGACGGCGCAGCACGCCGCCAAAGCTGAGGGTGACGCCGAACGTATGGGCATCCACGGTCAGGTCGTAGAACTGATATTGTAGAACGATGGTCATTTCCGACGGGTATTTGGCCCGCAGATAGTCCGGCATTTCCACATCGGCCGCATCATCGGTGCGAAAGGTGATGTAGAAATGATGTTCACCCGGCAACTGGCCGCCCAGGCCCAATACCTCACGCAGGGCCTGACGCACCACGCTGCGCTTGGCGGCCTCGACCATGCGGTCATAGCGGAGCAAATCCTCGGACATCGGTACGGCAAACCCCTGGCAAGAACGAAGCGGGCGCAAAAGCCCGGCACCTACATTCTGCAAGACAAGCCTATTATCAGCCGATAATCAAGCATTGCCGGCGAATGACTGTACGGCGCGCCCACAATTCGTCGCTTTTTTGTGCGCTGGCTTGCGCAAGCGGGGTGGCGATGTGCCTCCCCCTTTTTCTGACGTCCGTGCTATTGCTCTGCCCGCCCCCTGCCTTTCCCGCCAAGGACAGACCATGGCCGAGAAGCTCCCCATTTCCGCCTTCATCATTGCCTTGAATGAGGCGGACCGGATCGGCCCCGTCATCCGGGCGGTACGCGATTGGGTGGATGAGGTGCTGGTGATCGACAGCGGCAGCACCGATGGAACCCAGGCCCTGGCCACCTCCCTCGGCGCCCGCGTCATCCATCATGACTGGCCCGGCTATGGCCCGCAGAAGCGCTTTGGTGAGATGGAATGCCGGCATGACTGGTTGCTGAACATCGATGCCGATGAGGAGGCGGTACCGGAACTGGAAGCGGAGGTGCGGGCCCTGTTCGCCGCCGGCACGCCGCCGCTTCAGGGTTATCGCATCCAGACGGTGATGACGCTGGATGGCCAGCCCCGGCCCCACCGCTTTGCCCCCCGGCATCATTACATCCGGCTCTATGACCGCCGCCATGGCCGCTTTGCCGACAGCGAAACCCATGATGCCGTCATCATGCATAGCGGGGCGGTGGGCAAGCTCCGGTCGATCATCATCCACCGCTCGATTCGCTCCCATGCCGATCTGATCGGCAAGCTCAACCGCTATAGCAGCGCGCAGGCGGCGGAGATCATGGCCAAGGGGAAGGGCAAGCGCTTTTCCGCCCTGCGGCTGATGGCGGAATTTCCCATCAACCTGGTCCGGTATTTCTGCCTGAAGGGCTATTGGGTGTTCGGGCTGCAGGGGCTGGAAATCGCCGCCATCATCGCCTTTTTCCGCTTCGCCCGCATCGCCAAGGTGCGCGAGCAATTGCGCAAAGGATAGGTCGCAGAACTTTCCGCCTAAGCCCCCTTGAATGGCAAGGGGCGCACCTTATCTCGTGGCTTGATCCGGGCCCCTCTGGCAGCCGAGGCGTCGGCTGTGATGTCGGAACGCACATTCCTCCCGCTTGACGCAAGCATCGTTGGACGGAAGCGCTCCTATGGAGTTCCTGCTCTCTCTCGTATCGGATCCCTTCCTGGGTAAACCGCTGTGGATCTGGTTGTTTTTCATCGGCATCGTTGTCGCCCTGCTGGTCTTTGACCTGGGCGTTTTGAACAAGAAGGATCACGAGATCGGCGTGAAGGAAAGCCTGGTGCTTTCCGCCTTCTATATCGGTATCGCTGCGCTCTATGGCGGCTGGGTCTGGTGGTATCTGGGGGCGACACCCGGTATCCAGTACTTTACCGGCTTTGCCCTGGAAAAGGCGCTGGCACTGGATAACGTCTTCGTTATCTCGTTGATTTTCAGCTATTTCGCCATCCCGCGCCTCTATCAGCACCGGGTTTTGTTCTGGGGTATTCTGGGCGTCATCATCCTGCGCGGCATCATGATCGCGCTGGGCGCGGCCATCGTGAATGAATGGTCGTGGATGCTTTATATCTTTGGTGCCTTCCTGCTGTTCACCGGCGTGAAGATGCTGTTGGCCAAGGATGAGGAACAGTCGATGGAGGGCAATCGCATGATCGCCTTCCTGCGCCGCCACATGCGGGTGACGGATGAGTTGCACGGCCATTCCTTCTTCGTGAAGAAGCCGGACCCGCAGACCGGCAAGCTGGTGCGCTGGTCCACGCCCTTGTTCCTGGCGCTGATCACGGTGGAATTTGCTGACGTGGTGTTCGCGGTGGATAGCGTGCCCGCCATCTTCGCCATCACCACCGACCCGTTCATCGTCTATACCAGCAACATCTTCGCCATCCTGGGCCTGCGCGCGCTGTATTTCGCGCTCGCCGCCATGGTCCACCGCTTCCATTATCTGAAGTACGCGCTGGCCCTGGTGCTGGTGTTCATCGGTGCCAAGATTTTCTGGAACCAGATCTATGGCAAGCTGGACCCGGCCATCTCGCTCTCGGTCACCCTGGTGCTGTTGAGCGGCGGCGTGCTCTACTCGCTCTATCGTACCCGCAAGGATGAGAAGGCGCTGACAGCGGAATAACGGTCACCGATCCCCGCCGCTTATCCTTACCAGCCCCCGGCCCTGTGCCGGGGGCTTTTCGTTTGGTGATGAGGGGGTTACCGCAACGCTTCCGCCCCATCGGGCAGGTGACGGGCGATGACATCGGCCAGACGGCGGATATCGGTGGCACGCGGGCTGCCCTTGCGCCAGACCAGCGCCATGGTGCGGTGCGGGGCCGGGCTGGCGAAGGGGCGCAGGGACACCTGGCCATTGCCGGTCAGCAGCGGGGCAGCCAGGGCCGGCAGCAGGGTCAGGCCCAGCCCGCCCGCCACCATTTCCACCAGCGTGGGCAGGGAGGTGGCGGCGAATCCATCGCCGGCCTGGGCCCCGGACAGGGCGCAGACATCCAGCGCCTGATCGCGGAAACAATGCCCGTCTTCCAGCAGCAGCAGGCTTTCATCCTGCAGCTCGCCTTCGCTGACGGCATCGGCATTGTCCAGCCGATGGCCACGGGGCAGGGCCACCAGGAATGATTCTTCGTAAAGCGGCAGCACCTCCACCCCCGGCTCTGCCACCGGCAAGGCCAGCAGCGCCATATCCAGGTCACCGGCGCGCAGCCGGTCCAGCAGCCGCTCGGTCAGGTCTTCGCGCAGATAGAGCTTCAGTTCCGGATAGGCCCCGCGCAGCGGCGGCAGCACGCGCGGCAACAGATAAGGCCCGCTGGTGGGGATGACCCCCAGCCGCAGCGCCCCCGACAAGGGCCGGCCCGAGGCGCGCATGGCCTGCGACAGATCATCCACCTGCCCCAGAATCACCCGCGCCCGTTCCACCGCATCTTCCCCCGCCGGGGTCAGCAGCACGCGGTGCTTGGTGCGTTCCACCAGGGGCGTGCCCAGCATATCCTCCAGTTGCTGGATCTGGGCGGAGAGCGAGGGCTGGCTGATATGGCAGGCGGTGGCGGCACGGCCGAAATGCAGCGTGTCGGCCAGGGCCACCAGATAGCGCAATTGGCGCAGGGTAATGTTCACCGGGTTCATTGGCCCATCCTATGGCCGCAGTCGGAACTTGCGATTAGCTTTTTTTGCTGCGCTGCCCCCATATACGTCCCGTCACCGATGGCCATATAAGGGCTGCCGGTGACGCCCAGGCGCACCGGCCGCTCAATCACAAAAGTGGAGTTGTTCATTATGTTGACCGTTGGCGATAAGTTTCCCGCTTTCGACCTGAAGGCCACTGTTTCCACCGACATCAAGTCCGCCTTCACCACCATCAACAACGACACCTACAAGGGCAAGTGGCTGGTCGTGTTCTTCTGGCCGAAGGACTTCACCTTCGTGTGCCCGACCGAGATCGCCGCTTTCGGCAAGCTGAACGGTGAGTTCGCTGACCGCGACGCCCAGGTGCTGGGCGCTTCCATCGACACCGAGTTCGTGCACCTGGCCTGGCGCCAGAACCATGCCGATCTGAAGGATCTGCCGTTCCCGATGCTGGCCGACGTGAAGCGCGAGCTGTCTGCCGATCTGGGCGTGCTGGACAAGAACGAAGGCGTTGCGCTGCGCGCCACCTTCATCGTCGATCCGGAAGGCATCATCCGCTTCGCCTCCGTGCATGACCTGTCCGTCGGCCGCAACGTTCAGGAAGTGCTGCGCACCCTGGACGCCCTGCAGACCGACGAGCTGTGCCCCTGCAACTGGCAGAAGGGCGAGGACGTTCTGAAGGTGGCCTGATCCCCCATTTAAGGGCCATTTTCTGACGACGGATGGGCGCCGGCATCCCTCATGCCAAGGGCGCCCATCCACCCCCTTTGACCGATTTCCTGCCGCGTACCGGCCTGTCGATGTCCTTCCGGGTCTGGCGGCGGCACTTTTATCATCGGTTTCCATCACATCGCCTGATCCCCGTGTCCCGGCCGCGCGATTGCGCCCGCACCAGGATTGTTGTGACCATTTCCCAAGGAGATGACAATCATGTCCATCGATGCGCTGAAGTCGCGCCTGCCCGAATACGCCAAGGATCTGAAGCTGAACCTGGGTTCGGTGCTGAACACCTCTTCCCTGTCGCCGTCGCAGGCCTGGGGCACGGCCGTGGCCGCCGCCTTTGCCAGCCGCAACGCGGAAGTGACCAAGGCCATCGTCGCCGATGCCAAGCAGCACCTGGATGATACCACGCTGACCGCCGCCAAGGCCGCCGGCGCCATCATGGGCATGAATAATATCTACTATCGATTCGTGCATCTGGCCGGCAACAAGGAATATTCCAAGATGCCCGCCCGCCTGCGCATGAACATCATCGCCAATCCCGGCGCGCCCAAGGTGGATTTTGAGCTGTGGTCGTTGGCCGCCAGCGCCGTCAATGGCTGCGGCATGTGCATCGACGCCCATGAGCATGAAGTGATCCAGAAGGGCGCTTCCAAGGAAAATGTGCAGGATGTGGTGCGCATTGCCTCTGTCATCCACGCCGTCGCCTCCGTGCTGGACGCCGAGGACGCGCTGGCTGGCTGATTGTTGCTTCTCCCCCCCTCAGGTGCCGGGCGCTGCCTCCGGCAGCTTGGCTTACGCGCACACGTGTGCGCGGGCCGGCAGTCGCCGGCCTCCAAGGGGCATGGTGCCATGCCCCTTGGGTTTCCCCCGCATTGATCAACGCCCCGGTGCCGCTGGCGCCGGGGTTTTTTGATTCGGGGCTTGACCGTCTTCATTATTTCGATGATTGTTGAAATATGGAAATAAAAGCTGCCACTGACGCCTTCGCCGCCCTGTCCCAGGAAACCCGCCTGGGCATATTCCGCCTGCTGGTGCAGGTGGGGCCGGATGGGTTGACGGCGGGGGAGGTGGCGCAGCGCCTGGGCGTTGCACCCTCCACCCTGTCGCATCATTTGGCCATGCTGGAACGGGCGGGTTTGCTGCGTTCCTGGCGGGTGCAGCGTCATATCCATTACGCGCCGGATTTCGACGGCACGCGTCGCCTGCTGGCCTTCCTGGTGCAGGATTGCTGCGGCGGCCGGCCAGAACTGTGCGGGGAAGGGCTGCTGGCGGCGGTTGGCGTCTGCACACCCGCTTGCAGCCCGGACGCACCCCACCCCATCCCTCTCGGAGCGTGAGATGAGTGATCAGCCCTATAACGTCCTCTTCCTCTGTACCCATAACTCTGCCCGCAGCATGATGGCGGAATGCATTCTGAACCGGCTTGGCAAGGGCCGCTTTCGGGCATTGAGTGCCGGCAGCCAGCCATCGGGCCGCATCAACCCCTTCGTGCATGATCTGCTGGCCCATCTGGGGCACGATGTCTCGGCATTGCGGTCGAAAAGCTGGGACGAGTTTGCCGGTGCCGATGCGCCGCAGATGGATTTCATCTTCACCGTCTGCGACAGCGCCGCCGGGGAAGTCTGCCCCATTTGGCCGGGTCATCCGATGACCGCGCATTGGGGCTTTGCTGATCCGTCATCGGCTGGCGGCAGCGACGCGGAAAAGGCGGCCTTCACGGCCGAGATTTACCGCCAGATCGAACGGCGCCTGCAGCTTTTCGTCAACCTGCCGCTCGCCTCGCTCGACCGGCTGGCAGTGAAACGGCGTTTGGTGGAAATGGCCCAGCAGGAAGCCCTGTCATGACCGACATCACCATCTATCACAACCCCGCCTGCGGCACCTCGCGCAACACGCTGGCCATGATCCGCAACAGCGGCGTGGAACCAACCGTGATTGAATATCTGAAGACCCCACCCACCCGCGCGGTGCTGGCCGACCTGATCGCCCGCATGGGTGTGCCCGTGCGGGCGGTGCTGCGGGAAAAGGGCACCCCCTATGCTGAACTGGGGCTGGATGATCCCAGCCTGTCGGATGATGCCCTGCTGGATGCCATGCAGGCCCATCCCATCCTGATCAACCGGCCCATCGTGGTGACGCCGCTGGGCGTGCGCCTCTGCCGCCCGTCGGAACAGGTGCTGGATATCCTGCCCACAGCACAGAAGGCCGCCTTCACCAAGGAGGATGGGGAGGCCGTGGTGGATGCGGCCGGTCACCGTCTGCGCTGATCCGCTTTCCCCCGTTTCTCATCGAAGGCTGCCCCGATCATGGCTATGCCCACCCGCCGCCTGTCCTTTCTGGACCGTTTCCTCACCGTGTGGATTTTTGCCGCCATGGCCCTGGGGCTGGTGCTGGGCAGCCTGTTCGACGGGGTGCCGGCCGCCCTTGACCGGCTGTCCATCGGCACCACCAACATCCCCATCGCCATCGGGTTGGTGCTGATGATGTATCCGCCGCTGGCCAAGGTGCGGTATGAGGAATTGCCCCAGGTCTTCGCCGACAAGCGTATCCTGGCCCTGTCCTTGATCCAGAACTGGATCATCGGCCCCTGCCTGATGTTCGCGCTGGCGGTGATTTTCCTGCATGATCGGCCGGATTACATGACGGGCCTGATCCTGATCGGTCTGGCCCGCTGTATCGCCATGGTGCTGGTCTGGAACCAGTTGGCCTGTGGCTCCAACCAGTATGTGGCGGGGCTGGTGGCCTTCAATTCCATCTTCCAGATCCTGTTTTTCAGCGCCTATGCCTGGTTCTTCCTGGGTTTCCTGCCGCCTTTGCTGGGGCTGGAGGGCAGCGTCATCGATGTGTCGTTCCAGACCATTGCAGAAGCAGTGCTGATCTATCTGGGCATTCCCTTCCTGGCCGGGTTCCTGACCCGGCGGGTGCTGATCCGTACCAAGGGGGAGGATTGGTATGAAAACCGCTTCCTGCCCCGCATCTCCCCGCTGACGCTGGCGGCGCTGTTATTCACCATCGTCGCCATGTTCAGCCTGAAGGGGGCCGATATCGTGCGGCTGCCGCTGGATGCGCTGGCCATTGCCGTGCCGCTGACGCTCTATTTCTTCATCATGTTCCTGGTCAGCTTCTTCACCGGCAAACTGATCGAGGCGGATTACCCGCGTGCCACCGCCGTGGCCTTCACGGCGGCGGGCAATAATTTTGAACTGGCCATCGCCGTGGCCATCGCCGCCTTCGGTCTGGCTTCGCCTGTGGCATTCGCCGCCGTCATCGGCCCGCTGGTCGAGGTGCCGGTGTTGATCTTGATGGTGCAACTGGCCCTGTGGCTGGGCCGCCGCTGGTTTCCCCTCTCAGCCCCGACCAATACGCCGTTGCCTTGATCATTCTGATCAAGGCCCTCAATCGCCGGCGCCAACATCCGTTGGCTTGGCTTCACGCGGCATGGGCCGCGCGGCGGCAGTCGCCGCCGTACCAAGTTGTGATGAGTTTGCCTCATCACAACTTGCTATAAGGAGCAGGTGTAATGTCCCGTCTGCGTCAATTGAGCGATCCTGATCACCTGCCGGCCCTCGATCCCGCCTATGCCCATCGCCTGCCGGGCCTGGGGTTGGGGCCGCTGGACCCCAAGCCGCGCATCCTGTTGCTGTACGGTTCCTTACGCGACCGCTCCTTCTCCCGTCTGGCCGTAGAGGAGGCGGCGCGGCTGCTGGAATATTTCGGGGCGGAGACGCGCATTTTCGATCCGTCCGATCTGCCCTTGCCTGATCAGGTCAAGGGCGATGACCATCCGGCCGTGCATGAACTGCGCGACCATGCCATCTGGTCGGACGGACAGGTCTGGTGCAGCCCTGAACGCCATGGCCAGATTACCGGCATCATGAAGGCGCAGATCGACCATCTGCCGCTGGCCATGGGTTCCATCCGGCCGACGCAGGGCCGCACCCTGGCGGTGATGCAGGTTTCCGGCGGCTCGCAGAGTTTCAACGCGGTGAACAGCCTGCGCCTTCTGGGTCGCTGGATGCGGATGTTCACCATCCCCAACCAGTCCAGCGTCGCCAAGGCGTTTCAGGAATTCGATGCCGATGGCCGGATGAAGCCATCCGCCTATTACGACCGCATCGTCGATGTGATGGAAGAGCTGGTGCGCTTCACCGTACTGCTGCGCCCCCATGCGGCCACGCTGGTGGATCGCTATTCCGAACGCCGGGAAGCCGGCCGCCCCCTCAGTGCGGCGGGTGAACTGGCGAACCAGGCGCTGGGGCGGGTGCTGTGATGCCGGGTGCGGGCGGCATCGCGCCCGCACCCGATGATCAGAACCCTGCCGCCGATGCCGGGGCCGGATCGAAGGCGGCCACCGCCTTGCCCCGCCGTGCCACCGGCACCCCGCCTTTCCAGATGCCCAGATGCCGGGCCGGGTTGGCGGCCGCACTGATATCCGCCACCGGGTCGCCCGGCACCAGCAGCAGGTCGGCCACCGCCCCGCTGATCAGGCGGCCATGGTCGGGCAGGTTCAGCAGGTCGGCGGCGTTGCTGGTACCGGCCACCAGGGCCGCCAGCGGGTCCATGCCCAGGGCCACCATATGGGCCAGTTCCTGCGCATTCTCCCCATGCTGGTTGCCGGGGGTGCCGGCATCTGTTCCCAGCGCCACCTTGCCGCCGGCCGCCACGAAGCGCTTGAAGCTGGCGAAATGCATCCCGCTGAACCGTTCCGCCTTGTCCCGCGCAAAGGCGGGCAGCCGGTCCTTCAGCGCCAGCAGGGCCTGCATCGCCGCCAGGGTCGGCACCAGATAGGTGCCGTTTTCCAGCATGGTGGCGATGATGGCATCGGTCAGTTCAAACCCATGTTCGATACTGTCCACCCCAGCTTCCAGCGCGCGGGCAATGCCGCGGGCACCCTGGGCATGGGCCGTCACCTTCAGGCCGAAATCATGGGCGGTGCGGGTGGCGGCGGCCAACTCTTCGGTGCTGGGATGCGGGGCCAGCGGGTCCACCCCGCCGGTCAGCACCCCGCCCGTGGCCATCAGCTTGATGCAGTCGGCCCCGTGCTTCACATTCAGCCGCACGCCGAGCACATAGTCGGTCGGCCCGTCGCATTCCAGCCCGATCCAGGAACCATGGCCGCCGGTGATGGTCAGCACCTTGCCGGCGCAGCGGATGGTCGGCCCCTGGTGGCGGCCCTGGCGGATGGCATCGCGGACAGAGACTTCCAGCCATTCCACCCCGCCCAGATCGCGAATGGCGGTGATGCCGCCGGCCAGCGTGGCCTGGGCATTTTCCAGCAGGCGCAGGGCCATGTCGCCGACGCTGCGCTGGCGCAGGGTGGTGACGACATCGCCCGTCGCCTCCAGCCCCAGATGCACATGGGCATCCACCAGCCCCGGCATCAGGGTGGCACCCGTGGTGTCCACCCGTGGGCCGGCAAAGCCGCCAAATTCCGCCAGCGGGGCGATGGCGGCGATGCGCCCATCGCCCACCAGCACGCCCAGACCGGGCCGGGGCGCGGTCAGCCCGTCAAAGACCAGCCCGCCGGCAAACAGCTTCGATTCCACGGCCATCGCCTCAGCCCTTTTTCACCGGGGCGGCATATTTGGCCAGCCAGTCGGCGATGGATTGCGGCGTCATGGACCGGGCGCTGGACAGTTCGGCACTGTTGGTGGCGTTCAGCACCTTGTCATCGGCGGTGATGATCATCACCGTGGGCACGCCGCGCAGCTTTTCCACCCCGTACTTTGCCGGGATCTGCAGGTTCTTGTTCATGCGGCCCACATCCACCTTCACCAGCTCATAATGGTCGGCCAGGAAGCTTTTCACCTCCGGCAGCTCCATGATGCCGGCCAGCACGCGGCAATCCGGGCACCAGTCGCCGCCGAAATTCAGCATCACCCGCTTGCCATTGGCCTTGGCGCGGGCAAAGGCGGCGGCCACCTCCGCATCGGCATTGGCTTCCTCGTCATAGGGGAGCGGCAGCGGCTGCGGCAGATTCTTGATATCGGTGACGGAAACGCTGGGGGCGGCCACCTGGGCGGCGGCCGTGCCGGCACCCAGCACGGGCAGGGCCAGCAGGCCGGCCAGGGCGAAGGCATGAAGAGCGGTTTTGCGCATGGATCGGTCCTTGGGAATGGAATTGAACGGGCTTCCGGCCGGCCGCCAGTGTAGCCTGCCCGCGCCCGCCGTGAAGGGGGCAAACCGGCTTTGATGTTGGAAATCTTGGTTGATCCTGCCCTGATCGGCCTGTTCGGCCTCTGCTTTACCGCCGCCACCCTGCTGCCCGGCGGGTCAGAGGCGGCGCTGGTCGCCCTGGCGGTGCAGGGGGCACACCCGCCCTGGCTGCTGCTGGCAGTGGCGACGCTGGGCAATGTGCTGGGCTCGGTGGTGAATTTCTGGCTGGGCCGGGGGATGCGCCATCTGGTCGGGCGGCGCTGGTTTCCCGTCACGGCCGTCCAATTGGCGCGGGGGGAGGCGCTGTTCCAACGCTATGGTGCCTGGACGCTGCTGTTTTCCTGGGCGCCCATCATCGGCGATCCGCTGACGGTCGCGGCCGGCAGCCTGGGCGTGCGTTTTCCCCTGTTTGTGATGCTGGTCACTTTGGGAAAGCTGGCGCGTTATAGTGTGGTGATGGTGCTGACGTTGGGTGTGTTGGGGGCGGTTTAGGGGCTGACGTTGCGGAGGATCTAATCATTTTTCTGCCTTTTCAGCCATTTAGCCGTCATTCCCGCGAAGGCGGGAATCCAGACGACAGCACGGATTTTGGATTCCCGCCTTCGCGGGAATGACGGTGGTGGACTGACAGGGCTCAGAAAACATCATGAGCTCTCTGACAGGCACCAAGTGACAAGGAGAAACCCCATGAGCTTCACCGACAAGCGCGATGCGTCCCGGTTTGAATTAGCCGTTGACGGGCAGATTGCCTTTGCCAATTACCGGCGCGGCCCCGATCTGATCGAGATTCTGCATGTGGAGGCCCCGCCCGCCCTGCGCGGCACCGGGGCGGCCGGCAAGCTGATGGAAGAAATCATGGAAGCCGCCCGGCTTGAAGGGGCGAAGATACGCCCCATCTGCGGCTATGCCTTCGCCTGGATGCGCCGGCACCCGACCCACCATGATTTGCTGGCCTGATCCCATCGGGGAGAAGAGATGCGCCGCCTGACCATTCCCGTCCTCACCGCCGCCCTGCTGACCGGCCTTGCCGCCCCGGCGGCGCTGGGCCAATCGTCCGCAGCCCCGGTCTATGGCGTGCAGTTGGAAGGGTTCGATTATCCTTACCCGTTGAAGCACTATACTTTCGCCAGCCAGGGGCAGGATCTGTCCATGGGCTATATGGATGTGGCCCCCACCGGCCCGGCCAATGGCAAGGTGGTGGTGCTGCTGCATGGCAAGAATTTCTGCGCCGCCACCTGGGAAGCCACCATCGGCGTGCTGGCCGGGGCCGGTTACCGCGTCATTGCCCCCGATCAGGTGGGGTTCTGTACCTCTTCCAAGCCGGTGCGCTATCAGTTCTCTCTGGCGCAACTGGCGACCAACACGCGTGACCTGCTGCGCTCCCTGGGGGTGACCAAGCCCATCATCATGGGCCATTCCATGGGCGGGATGCTGGCCATCCGCTATGCCCTGACCTTTCCTGACGGCGTGGAAAAGTTGCTGCTGGTCAACCCGATCGGGCTGGAGGACTGGCAGTTCGAGGGGGTACCCTATGCCAGTATCGACAGCCTCTATGAAAATGAGCTGAAAACCAGCGCCGACACCATCAAGGCCTATCAGTTGCGCTTCTATTATAATGGCAACTGGAAGCCGGATTATGACCGCTGGGTACAGATGGCGGCGGGGCTTTATAATGGGCCGGGCCGGCAGCAGGTGGCCTGGAACCAGGCGCAGACGTCGGAGATGATCTTCACCCAGCCGGTGGTGCATGAGCTGGTGCGGCTGCGTCCGCCGACGGTGCTGTTCATCGGCGCCAAGGACCGCACCGCCCCCGGTGCCAACCGCGCGGATGAGGAAACCCGCGCGCGGCTGGGCAATTACGCGGAACTGGGCCGCCGTGCCGCCAGGGCGATTCCCAACAGCACGCTGGTGGAGTTCCCCGCCTTCGGCCATTCCCCGCAGGTGGAAGCGCCGGACGATTTCCACAAGGCGCTGCTGGAACAGTTGGGGCGGTAGCAGGGGCACGAGACAGGACCAAGCGCCGTGCTCATTGAGATTATCGGGGTCGCGGAAGTCCGGTGATAAATTTCCTCTTCATTTCCAGCCTCTTAACCGTCATTCCCGCGCAGGCGGGAATCCAAAAACCGCGCTGTCGTATGGATTCCCGCCTGCGCGGGAATGACGGTTGTACGAAGGGAAGGCGTCGGGAGACACCTTGATCCCAAGCGCCATGGCACATGAACCGTAGCGTCACCCCGGCCGGTGCGTGTCCAGCAACCCGTCCGGCAGTTCCATCGTGTAGGGCCCATCGGTCCAGAGCAGCAGGGAACGCACCGCGCGGCCGGGATAGAGCTGGCGCATGGCATCCCGATAGGCCGACATCTGCTGCAGATAGATCACCGGCACATCCTCGGCCTGTTTGGGCGGGGGCCGGTTGGTCTTGTAATCGACGATCCAGACCTCCGCGTCCGTCACCAGCAGCCGGTCGATCTGGCCGGAGATGGCCCAGTCGCCCACCAGCCCCACCACCGGCACCTCGCCCCGGCTGTCCGGCCCGAACAGGGGCGCGAAGCGGGGATCGGTCAGCACGGCAATGGCTTCGTCGGCGATTTCCCGCTGCTCTGCCGCCGCCAATTCATGCGCCGGCCGCGCCAGCCAAGCGGTGGCACTGTCCCGCCAATGGGCGGGGTCGGTATCGGGCAGCACCTGCAACAGCTTATGCATCAGCGTGCCGCGCTTGTAGCGCTTGCCATCGTCAGCACCCAAGGGGGAGCGCACGGCCGGTTCCGGCCCTTCCGGCTGGGAGGGCATCAGCGGTTTGGAGGGGGTGGGGTCTTTCGGGGCCGGCACGCGGGCCCAGAGGGGCAAACTGTTTGCGGGTCCGGTGCTGGGGGCCAGCGGGGGCGGGGCCTTCACCGGTTCGGTCTGCACATCATGCAAAGCCAGCCCCTCACCGGCCCAGCCGGCCGGTGAAATGGCGGTGAAGTCAAACGGCACGCCCTTGGCCATGCCGCCCAGCGCCTGTTCCACCAGCCGGTACCAGCTTCCGGGCCCGCCGGACTTGGCCGCCTGTTCCCAGCCGCAGACGATCAGCCGGTCTTCCGCCCGCGTCAGCGCCACATAGAGCAGGCGGCGATATTCCTGGTCGCGCCTTCGGTCGGCGGCGGCGCGCACCTCCTTGGCCCCATCATGTTCCATGCCCCGGCGCGGGGCGTATAGCGGCACATCCGGCCCTTTTGCCTCCGGCTCCGGCCACAGGATGCGCGGGCTCATATCCGGTTCGCCCATCGTGTCGGGCAGGAAGACGATGGGGGCCTGCAAGCCCTTGGAACCATGCACGGTCATGATCCGCACCAGCCCTTCGCCCTCACCCCCGCCGGTATCCAGCTCGCGCTTCACCTCCGCCTGTGACGCCTCCAGCCAATGGATGAAGCCTTGCAGGGAGGCGACGTGATCGCGCTCAAAGGTCAGGCAGGCGGTCAGGAACTCATCCAGCGGGTCCATCGCCTCCGACCCCAGCCGGGCCAATATGGCGCGGCGGCCGGACCCTTCACCGGGTTTGGGGTCGGCGGGGCAGGGCCGTGTCAGCAGGCCGGCAAACAGCTCATAGGGTGCGCGGTAATCGGTATCGGCCAGCAAGGCGCGCAGATAATCATGGGCGGGCGCCAGGGCCGCATCACTCTTGGCCTTGGTGGTCAGTGCCATCCACAGGCTGCCGGGGCGATCATAGGCCACCTGGAAAAGCTGATCCTCCGAAAGCCCGATCAGCGGGGATTTCAGCAGGGTGGCCAGCGTCAGATCATCTTCCGGCAGAATCAGGAACCGGCCCAGCGCCAGCAGGTCCATCACCGACAATTGTTCGGTCAGCACCATACGGTCGATGCCGGCCACAGGCACGTCACGATCCTTCAGCGCGCGGACCAGATGCTGCACAAACTGGTTGCGGCGGCGGACCAGCACCATGATATCGCCCGGCCGCACCGGGCGGCCCTTGGGTTCCAGCATCTCCCCCTGGCGCAGCCAGACGGATATCTGGTCGGCCATCACGGCGGCCAGCCGGGCCACCGGCTTGTCAGCCTGTTCGGTGGATGTCGGCGGGGCCCAGGGCGTGGGTTCGGCGGCGTCGGCCGGGCGCACCAGCGGCCAGATTTCCACCTTGCCGGCCATGCCGCGCCGGAAGGGGATGTGGCGCACATCCACCCCGTCGCTGGCCACCCCGTCACGGGCCAGCCCGGCGGCGAACACCTGATCCACCGCACGCAGCACGGCCGCGACGGAGCGGAAGGAGGTTTGCAGGTCCACCACCTGCCAGTTTTGGGCGGCGGCTGCCACCTTTTGCCCGAAATGCTGGCGCATCCGGGCGAATTCCGCCGGATCGGCGCGCTGGAAGCTGAAGATGGATTGTTTGTCGTCACCCACCACGAACAGGGTGCGGATCTTGCCATCCGCCGCGTTCAGCCCGCTGAAAAACTCCTCCGCGATGCTTTTCACCACGGCCCATTGTTCGGGGTTGGTGTCCTGCGCCTCATCGATCAGCACATGGTCCAGCCCGCCATCCAGCTTGTACAGCACCCAGGCGCAGGCATCGGGCCGCCCGGCCAGCACCCCCTGGCCGGTCAAAAGGTTGGAGGCGGCCAGGATCAGATCGTCGAAATCCAACAGGGCACGGGCATCCTTCAGCCGCTGATAAGTGCCCAGCATCGCTTCGCCCAGCCGCAGCAAGGCGGCGGTATAGGTGCCCACCAGCAGGCGTTTTTGTTCCTCCAGCACGGCGATCAGGCGGGCGGCTTCCCGCTGCAATATGTCCAGTGCCATCGGGTCGCTGTCGACCAGCTTCTTGGTCATCAGGGTCTTGCGCACCTCCCCATCCGCCGTCAGCAGCAGGGGAAGGTAGCCGCGCCAGTTGCGCAGGCGGCTGGCGGCATCGCTGTCCAGCCACATCTGCAAACCGATGCCACGTTCAATATCCGTCTTGCTGCCGCCGGCCAGATGGGCGCAGCAGCGGCGCAGGCCGATCATGTCAAAGCCGCCATCCGCGCAGGCCCGTGCCAGCAAGGCCGCCTCGCTGTCGCCTTCGGCCAGCCGCAGATGCTGGCGCAGGGCGGCGATGGCACCTTCCAGCCCGCCATTTGCATCCAGAATGCGCCGCAGCCGCCCGCGCTCGGCCGTCAGGTCGGCCAGCAACTGGTTGAAATCATCCTCCGACACCGTGCCGGCCAGCAGGGCCACAGCCTGGGACAGGGGGCTGTCGGGGTCATACCGTCCGGCCAGCAGCACGGATTGCTTGGCCTCCTCCAGCAGCTCATCCGCGGTGCGGTCGTCCATCACCTCAAAATTCGGGGCGAGGCCCGCTTCCAGGGGGAAGCGGCGCAGCAGCGACTGGCAGAAGGCGTGGATGGTCTGGATTTTCATGCCGCCCGGTGCATCCAGCACGCGGGCGAACAGGCGGCGGGCGGCGGTGACATCGGCGCCGGATGGCGCATGACCGGTCAGGGCCGTCAGATATTCCTGGAGCTTGGCATCCTCCGCCACCGCCCAGACGGACAGGCGGTCGGCGATGCGGTTGGCCATTTCCGCCGCCGCCGCCTTGGTGAAGGTCAGGCAGAGGATGCGCGACGGTTCCGTGCCGGCCAGCATCAACCGCAGCACCCGGTCGGTCAGCACCTTGGTTTTGCCCGTGCCCGCCGAGGCCCCCACCCAGACGGAGCTTTCCGGGTCGGATGCCCGGCGCTGCAGGACATTGGGGTCGGTGGGGCGGTCGATGGTCTGGATATCTGTCGGCATGATGGCGGCAGAGTAGCGGTGCGGGGGCCGGTCACGCAACGGGTGACGCCTGCTACCGGTTCGGGTTACTGTCACCCTTGGTTGCGGGGTGTCCATTGTTCTCCACAGAAGGCGGGGGCGTCGGTGGATCGGGAAAAATGGCTGGATGCGGCACCGGCGCGCACGGCGCGGCGTGTGGCGCTGGTCTTTCTGCTGCCCTCCATTGCCTGGATCGTCTTTTCCGACCGGGTGGCGGAGGTTCTTTTCTCCGATCCTGATACGCTGTCCCTGTTCCAGACGGCCAAGGGGCTGCTGTATGTCGGCAGCATCACCATCATCCTTTATCTGGTGGTGCGGGGGCTGATGACCAGCTTTGCCGAGCGCACCCACGCCGCCCTGGCCGCCCGAGAGGCCGGGGCAGAGGCCCTGCGGCAGGCGCAAATGGAAAGTCAGGCGCTGGAGCGGGCGAAAACCCAGTTCCTATCCAGCGTCAGCCATGAGTTACGCACACCTTTGAATGCAGTGATTGGCTTTTCGGAGATGCTGGGCCAGCCGGATATCGCCAACTCAGTGGAGCGGGTGCGCGATTATGCCGGGGAGATTGCCAGCGCCGGCCGTAACCTGCTGGAGTTGGTGGAGGCCATCGTCGCCTGCGCCGAGGCGGAGGTGGGGCGCCCGCTGCGCCTGGAACGGCTGGACCTGCGGGCGGAGGTGCTGCGGGCTGCCGGCAACGCGCGGGTGCGGGCCCAGCAATGCCGCACCGATGTGGCGGTGGCGGTGCCTGACAATCTGATGATCACGGCAGACGCCATCGCCCTGCAGCAAATCCTGTTTGCCCTGCTGGATAACGCCATCGCCCATACGCCGCCGCAGACACGGGTGCGTCTGTCGGCCGACGCGCTGGCAGATGGCGGGGTGCGGCTGGTGGTGGCCGATGACGGGCCGGGGATGCCGGAGGCCTTGCACGCCGCCATCGGCAAACCCTTTCTGCGCGCCGGTAATCCGCTGACAGCGGGGGTGGGCGGTCTGGGCCTTGGGCTTTATCTGGCGGCCCTGCTGATCCGCCGCCATGGGGGTGACCTGTCAGTCGACACCCAGGACAGCGGCACGCGGATCGTGCTGCGCTTTCCGGGGGGTAGCCTCACGCCAGCTTATCGTTGAACCCATCCAGCAATTTGGCGATCTGGCCGCTATCCAGCTTGACCATCACCTGTTCCGCCAGGGCGCTGGCCCGCCCCATCTCCAGCGCACGCACGCGGCGCTTCACCAGGGGCAGGTTGCCCGGTGCCATGGAGAGTTCGCGCACACCCAGGCCCAGCAACAGCGCGGTGAAGCGCGGATCGCCGGCCATTTCCCCGCAGATGGAAACCGGGATGCGGGCATGGTTGGCCGCCTGCACGGTGAATTGCACCAGCCGCAGCACCGCCGGGTGCAGCGGGTCGTAAAGATGGGCCACCTGCTCGTCACCCCGGTCGATGGCAAGCGTGTACTGGATCAGGTCATTGGTGCCGATGGCGAAGAAATCGCAGACATTGGCCAGGGCATCGGCCGCCAGGGCTGCTGCCGGTATTTCGATCATGGCGCCCAGCTTGGGCATTTCCGACGGGATCGGCACGCCGCGCCGCTGCAGGCGGCGGGCGACGATATTCATCATGTTCCGCACATGCCGTACCTCTGCGGGTGAGCAGATCATCGGCACCAGCACGCGCAGCGGCCCATGGGCGGCCGCCCGCAACATGGCGGCCAACTGGGTTTCCAGCAGCTTGGGCTCCTTCAGCCCCAGCCGGATGGCGCGCAGGCCCAGGGCGGGGTTGGCCGGGCTGGCGAAATGCTGGCGCAACGGCCCGGCCAGCTTCTCACCCCCCACATCCAGGGTGCGGGCGGTGACCGGGCGCCCTTCCATCTTCTCCACCAGGGTACGCAGGATCTCGTACTGCTCTTCCTCCCCCGGCAGATCGTCGCGGTTCATGTACAAGAATTCGGTGCGCAGCAGGCCGATGCCGGTGGCACCGGCATCGCGGGCATTGTCCAACTCGCGCGGCAGCTCCAGATTGGCCTGCAGGCCAACGCCAGTACCATCCACGGTAATGGCCGGCAGGCTGCCCAAGCCGCGCAACTGCTCCCGCTCTGCCCGCCAGGCGGCCTGGCGCTGACGATATTCGGCCAGCAGGTCCGGCGACGGGTTCAGCAGCACCCGGCCTTGCTGCCCGTCCAGGATCACCATGTCGCCCGGCTGCACACCCTGCAGCAGCCCGGCCGAGCCCAGCACGGCCGGCAGGCCCAGGGAGCGGGCCATGATGGCGGTATGGCCTTCGGCCCCGCCCAGCACGGTGGCGAATCCGGCGATGCGCGCCGGGTCCAGCAGGGCGGTGTCGGCGGGCGTCAGTTCCTCCGCCAGAATCACCGAATCGGCGGGCAGGCGGGAGAAGGCGAGATAGGGCGTGTCCTGCAGGTTCCGGATCAGCCGCCGCCCCGCCTCGCGGATATCGTCCACCCGGGCGGCCAGATAGCTGTCATCCATGGCGGCGAAGCTTTGCGCCAGGGTGGCGATCTCCTGCTGCACCGCCGATTCGGCATTGGCCAGATCGTCGCGGATGCGCCGTTCCACCCCGCGGATCAGGCGGGAACCGGACAGCATGGCCTGATGCGCTTCCAGCAGGGTGGCGACGTCGGCGGCAGCCTCCTCCGGCAGGGTACGGGCCTTCAGCTTCAGCTTGGCCAACTGGCGCCGGGCCTTTTCCACCGCATGGTGAAAGCGTTTCAACTCGTCGGTCACGGCCTCGGCGGCGATCTCATATTCCGGCACCTGGGGGGTGCCGGCTTCCACCACATGGGCGGGGCCGATGGCGATGCCGGGTGACACGCCCAAGCCGCGCAGGATGCGCTGGCGGCCGGGAAGTCCGGATGAAATGTCGGTCGCCGTCCCGCCGGTGCGGGCATGGTCGTTGCGCGGTGTCATGGGCTGTTTCCTGCGGGCCTTCCGCCCGCTTATAGTCCAATGCTGGCCTTACGCCCAGTCGGCGGACCATAACCTTCCGTTTCAGGTATGTTCTTTTGCGCCCGGTTCTGCGACCGGGTTGGGTGCCTGCGTTCCAATGCCGCGCCGACCGGATGCCGGTTCAGTCTTCGCCGAACTTATCGGCGACCAGTTGAACCAGGGCATCCATCACTTCTTGCGCCTGCCGCCCGGCGGCCAGGATGTCGATCTGGGTATCGATGCTGGCCGCCAGCATCATCAGGCCCATGATGGACACGCCGGATACTTCGGTATCGCCGCGCACCACCTCCACCTGGGCGTCATATTCCCCGGCCAGCCGGACGAATTTGGCGGCAGCCCGGGCGTGCAGGCCACGCCGGTTGCGGATGGTGACGGTCTTTTTCAGCGCGTCAGAGGGCAGCAGGCTCAAGCTTTTCTTCCCATTTCAGCTTTCGGTCAGCAGTGCCGAAGCCACATTGATATATTTGCGGCCGGCCGCTTGGGCATCGGCAACCGCCTTGTTCAAGTCTGCACCGGCTTTGCGTACCGACGCCAGCTTGATCAGCATAGGCAGGTTCATCCCAGCAATCACTTCCACCTTGGCGCGGTCCATGATGGAGATGGCGAGGTTGGATGGCGTGCCGCCGAACATGTCGGTCAGCACCACCACCCCGTCACCGGTGTCACAGGCGGCGACGCTGGCCAGAATGTCGTTGCGCCGCTGCTCCATGTCATCTTCCGGGCCAATGCAAACGGCGCGGACCTGAAGCTGGGGGCCATGGACATGTTCCAGGGCGGCGATGAATTCCTCGGCCAGACGGCCGTGGGTGACAAGGACCAAGCCGATCATCTGCTTTCCCTTGGGGATTCGCCGGCGGCCGAACCGGTATCGGGGGCCGCCGTCTGGGTGATGGGGGCGGCTGGTGCCGCCTCCTTGCGAACGAGGTCGCGGTGCGCCTCGCCAACCTTGAAGCCCCGCACCTTCAGCCATTCAGCGAGGGTATGGGCAATGAAGACTGACCGGTGTTTACCACCGGTACAGCCGATGGCGATGGTCAGGTAATGCTTGCCCTCCCGCACATAGCGCGGCAGCAGCGGTTCCAGCAAGCGGGTCAGGTTCTGGAAGAAATCCAGATAATCAGGATCATGCGCCACATAGTCGGCCACCGGCTGGTCCAGCCCGGTCAGGGGGCGCAGGCGCGGATCCCAGTGGGGATTGTCCAGGAAGCGCACATCGAACACCAGATCGGATTCGCGCGGCACGCCCTGGCGATAGGAGAAGCTGGTGACGAAAATCTTCAACGCCGGTCCGTCATCCAGATGGAACAGGCCAGCCAGATGGCGGCGCGCATCATGGATGGAGAAATATGTGGTATCCACCACCTCGTCCGCCGCGTCGCGCAGCGGCTGCATCACCACCCGTTCATGGGCGATGCCATCCAGCACTGGCCGGTCCAGCGCCATCGGGTGCGGGCGCCGGGTTTCCGTATAGCGCCGCTGCAGCGCATCGGCATGGGCATCCATGAACAGCAGCCGCACCTTGATATCCGGCCGCTGCCGCAGGGCGGCGATCTGGTCCAGCAGGGTCTGGGCGTTGAAATCGCGGGTGCGGCTGTCAATGCCGATGACCAGGGGACGGTCATGGCTCTGGCTCACCAACGGTTCCAGCAGGGAGAGGCGCAGATTATCCACCGCCTCATATCCCAGATCCTCCAGGCATTTCATGGCGGTGGACAGGCCACTGCCCGACATGCCGGTGGCGACCACCACCGGCAGCGGCGCGTCGGCGTTGAAGCTGTGCGGCTGGTCCCGGTCCGTCATTGTCGCACCCCCGTGGCAAGGCAGGCGGCTGCCCAGGCCGGCTCACCGGGCACCAGGGGGGCATCGGCCGCCAGCGTGCGCATGGCCAACCGCAGGGCAGCGGGGGCGGAGGCATGGAACGGCGCCAGAGAGAGGCAGGGCAGGCGCACCCCATGCATTGTGGCGTGACGGGGCGGGGGCAGCCTTTCCACCTGGTCTGCCGCGACCAGATCGACCAGAAGCCGCACGGGTAAAAGGGCTCGGTGTGGCATGGCCAGAACCCCCAGCCCCCGCACCTCCAGCAAGCCGGTCAGCGCAGTCGGCGGGGCGGCCAGTAACACCCCATCGGCCCCATGCATCAGATCCACCCGGTCGTCGGCCACCAGCACGGCACCAGCATCCAGCAGCCGCAGGGCCAGATCGGATTTGCCGCAACCGGAGGGGCCGCACAGCAACAGGCCGGCCCCATCGATCGCTACACAGCTTGCGTGGATCTGGATCATGGTCAGCGATAAATGGTCATAAAGATCGACGAAGACAATAAGATGTCCCGGTCCCGATCATCCATTCGCCATACCGGCTGATGCGCCATCGTTGCGTTCGCCCCGTACAATGGAATGATCTTCTTACCAAAGCCCGGCGCAGTGGGCGAGCGTAATTGGAAACCGCCTTGCCGCCGGGCGATGCAGCCAGGGCAGGGAAGACACCCGCAATCGTTGACGCAAAAGCACTTGTGTCCGGTATAGAAAATGCTTTCCCCGCACCAGATGGTTGGACCCGTGCCCGATTTCATCACCCCTGACATTCTGGCCTTCCTGGTTGCCGCTGCCTTTGCCGCCGGTTTCATTGATGCGATTGCCGGTGGGGGCGGGTTGATCGCCATCCCGGCTCTGCTGTCGGTTGGCATTTCCCCGCCGGCGGCGCTGGCCACCAACAAGTTGCAGGGCAGTTTCGGTACGGCCATGGCCACCTTCACTTTCTGGCGGGCCGGCCAGATTGAACTGAAGGCCATGGCTTTCCCGGTGATCTGTGTGCTGGTGGGGGCGGCGGCGGGCACGGCCCTGGTGCAGCATGTGGGCGGCGGTTTCCTGATGGCGCTGATCCCGCTGCTGTTGGTGACCATTGCGCTCTATTTCCTGTTCAGCCCCCGCGTAGGCGATGTGGAAGCCCAGGCCCGTCTCAGCCTGCGCGCTTTCAGCCTGACGGTGGGGCTGGCCGTTGGGTTCTATGATGGGTTTTTCGGGCCGGGCACCGGCAGTTTCTTCGCGCTGGGCTGTGTGGCCTTGCTGGGCATGAATATGCGCCGGGCCACGGCCAATACCAAATTGCTGAACTTCACCAGCAACATCGTCAGCCTTGCCGTCTTCGCGCTGGGTGGCCAGATCCTCTGGCTGGTCGGGTTGTCCATGGCGGTGGGGCAGGCGGCGGGGGCTTTTCTGGGCTCCCACGCCGCCCTGCGATTCGGGACCCGGCTGGTGCGGCCCTTGCTGGTCATCGTTTGTCTGGGCATGACGGTGCGGCTGGTGGCCAACCCGGACCACCCGCTTCATGCTTGGTTGCGGCAGTTGTTCTGACCCGGCCCTGCCGGATAATCCCATCGGTCAAGAATTCTTGACCGATGGGACGGCGGCGACTGCCGCCGCGCGGCCCGTGCCGCGTAGCCAAGGGCGCGGAGGCGCCCGCCGGCGATTGAGGGACACAAAAGCGTGACCATCGGTCACGCTTTTGTGTCGATATTATAATTCGTGAGGCCCCATGCTGGATTTGACCGACAGCCAGATCGAACGCTATGCCCGCCACATCATGCTGCCCCAGGTGGGCGGGGTGGGGCAGTCGCGCTTGCTTGCCTCCTCCGTGCTGGTGGTGGGGGCGGGGGGCTTAGGCGCACCTTTGCTGCTCTATCTGGCTGCCGCCGGGGTGGGGCGAATCGGCATTGTTGATGATGATGCGGTGGATCTTTCCAACCTGCAGCGTCAGGTGATCCACGATACGGCCGGCATCGGCGTGCCCAAGGTGGAGAGTGCTGCCGCCCGCATCCGCGCCATCAACCCCGATGTGGTGGTGGAAACCCACCGGCTGCGGCTGAATGCTGGCAATGTGCTGGATTTGATCGGGCGCTATGATGTTGTGGCTGACGGGACGGATAATTTCGCCACCCGTTTCCTGCTGAACGATGCCTGTCATCTGGCCGGGCGCACGCTGGTCAGCGCCGCCATGCTGCGATTCGAGGGGCAGCTTTCCACCTTTAAATCCCACCAGGGCCATGCCCATCCCTGCTATCGCTGTATTTTCCGCGATCCGCCGCCGCCCGGCACGGTGCCCACCTGTGCGGAAGGCGGGGTGCTGGGGGCGCTGGCCGGCAGCCTGGGCAGCCTGCAGGCGGTGGAGGTGCTGAAGGAATTGCTGGGCATTGGCGACAGCCTGTCCGGTCGGCTCTTGCTTTATTCAGCGCTGGAAACCAGTTTCCGTACCATCAAGGTGCGGCGCGACCCGGATTGCCCCACCTGTGGCGACCATCCGGTCTACCGTGATCTTTCGCACCATCCCTCCCCGACATGAGGCTTTCCCCATGCCCCAAGGTTCGCAAGGTCTGGCGCTGATCGTCCAGGCTGGCGGTTATGACCGTGTGCATTATGCCCTGGTGCTGGCCAGTGCGGCGGCGGCCACCGGCCGGCCGGTGACCCTGTTCTTCACTGGCCGCGCTTTGCCGGCGCTGCTGGATGGCCAGGGCTGGCGCCGGCTGGATTTCTCCGACGATGGCACCAGCCCGGAGGCGCGCGACGCCACGCTGGCCCATCGCGGCGTGGCCACGATGGAAGAATTGCTCACCGCCTCTGCCGAACTGGGTGTGCGTTTCCTGGCCTGTGAGATGGGCTGGCGAGCGCTGGGCATTCGGGATGTTGCCATCCGCCCCGACCTGTCGGTGGAAACGGCGGGGGTCGTCACCCTGCTGGGTACCGTCCCGCCGGATCATCACCTGATCTATGTGTGACGCCTTTAATCTTCTGCTTTGGCTCAATCAATTGCCGATGCTGCAATCGGCATTGGCGGAGGGATAGGCGGTGTTCATGATCCATTTGCCGGCGGTGCCGCCATCCTTTACCTTCTGCGAACTGTTATAATAGCCGAAATTCACGGCCAGTACCGTGATGTTCTGGGAAGCTGTACAGGCACCGTTGGCATCCACGGCGGTACAGATGGACGCTTTGTTGCCCTGCCAGCCGCCCAGCCGGTCTATGGGAACGCATTCGGATTTGCTGCCCCCGGCCCCCCCGCAATCGGCGGGGGTCGGTTTCTTGCCATCGTCCACCGTTTTCCATGTGCTGAACAGATCGGTGAATTGCTTCCAGGTGGCAAAGCGACTTTTGCCGACGACGGTCGGCTGGCCGGTGATGTGAATGGAAACGTGCCCTCCCATGTTTTGATTGTCCGCCAAGCTTTTCACGCTGGCTGTCACGCTGTCGGTGATCCGGCAGTCCTTGGCCTGTGCGCCGCTGGCGATGCAGAGCATCAGGCCCGCCGCGATAATCCATTGTGCGATGTTCATTCGACCTCTCCGGGTTTTGATGGAACGGTCACACAGCCTGTCCCTGTTCGGCCACCGGATGCCTGGACGTGTTGATGGAGCTTTGGGCCGATTCGATGGTTCTGCTGGCCTGAAACAGGCGGGCGGCCGTGTTGCCCTGCTTGCCGCACATCTCGCCCCTTTGGCCAAAGCCCTTTTCCCGTCTCGATTCGCGCGATAGGGTCGCCGCCTGTTTTGCCGCTTCAAGGAACGGGTTCGGGTGATGGCGAAGGATATCGAGACGGCCGCAGTGACGATCATGCCGCCCAATGGGCCGCTGGTGGGGCGCGTGGCACCGCCGGGGTCAAAATCCATCACCAACCGGGCCTTGCTGCTGGCGGCCTTGGCCCGTGGCACCAGCCGCCTGACCGGCGCGCTGAAAAGCGACGACACCAAGCATATGGCCAACGCCCTGCGCCAGATGGGCATCGGGGTGGAAGAACCGGATGAGACCACCTTCATCGTCACCAGCCCCGGCCATCTGACGGCCCCCCAGGGGCCGCTGTTCCTGGGCAATGCCGGCACGGCCACGCGTTTTCTGACTGCCGCTGTCGCCAGTGTGGATGGCACCGTGGTGGTGGATGGGGATGAGCATATGCGCAAGCGCCCCATCGGCCCGCTGGTCACGGCGCTGCGCGCCCTGTCGGTTGATCTGGAGGCGCCGACAGGCTGCCCGCCTGTCACCGTGCGCGGCAAGGGGGCTCTGCCGCCGGGCCGGGTGGAAATCGATGCCGGCCTGTCCAGCCAATATGTCAGCGCCATCTTGATGGCGGCCGCCTGCAGCAGTGGCCCGGTGGAGATTGTCCTGAAGGGTAGCGAGATCGGCGCGCGCGGCTATATCGACCTGACCGTGGCGGCCATGCAGGCCTTTGGCGCCAGCGTGGAACAGCCCGATGCCGCCACCTGGCGGGTGCAGCCCACCGGATATCGCGCCGCCGATTATGTGATCGAGCCCGATGCCTCGGCGGCAACATATCTCTGGGCGGCGGAAGCGCTGACCGGCGGGCGAATCGATCTCGGCGTGCCGGCCGATGCCTTCACCCAGCCCGATGCCAAGGCCCAGGCGATCATCGCCCTGTTCCCCGACATGCCGTCTGTCATCGATGGCTCGCAGATGCAGGATGCCATCCCGACGCTGGCCGTGCTGGCCGCCTTCAACAACAATCCCGTCCGCTTCGTCGGCATCGCCAACCTGCGCGTCAAGGAATGTGACCGGGTGCGGGCGCTGTCCACTGAGCTGACGCGAATCCGTCCGGGTCTGGCCTGGGAGGAGGGGGATGACCTGATCGTCGCTGCCGACCCGTCCCTGGCCGGCCAGACGCTGGCCACCGAGATCCATACCTATGCCGACCATCGCATTGCCATGTGCTTTGCGCTGGCGGGGCTGAAGCTGCACGGCATCACCATTCTGGACCCGGCCTGCGTCGGCAAAACCTATCCGGGCTATTGGCGTGCCCTGGCATCGCTGGGGGTGACGTTGGTGGACCGCAATGCCTGAATTGCCCGAGGTTGAAACCGTCCGCCGGGGCCTGGCCCTGAAGCTGGAAGGCAGGGTGCTGGTGCGGGTGGACCAGCACCGGCCCGACCTGCGCTTCCCCCTGCCAGTGGATTTCGCCGCCCGGCTGACGGGGCGGCGGGTGCTGTCGCTGGACCGGCGGGCCAAATATATCCTGATCCGGGTGGATGGCGGGCTGGTCTGGATGATCCATCTGGGCATGTCCGGCAGCATGGTGGTGAAGCCCGGCCCCGTCGGGGCCCCCGCCGCGCATGACCATCTGGTGTTTCATACCGATGATGGCTGGGTCGTCACCTATAATGACGTGCGCCGATTCGGCTTCATGGACCTGTTCGACGAATCCGGGCTGGACAGTCACCCGATGCTGGCCGCGCTGGGGCCGGAACCGTTGGGCAATGGTTTTCACGGGGCCGCCCTGTCGGAACGGCTGGCCGGCCGCCGCACGCCGATCAAGTCGGCCCTGCTGGATCAGAGCGTGGTGGCGGGCCTGGGCAATATCTATGTCTGCGAGGCCCTGTTCCGCGCCGGCATCGCCCCCACCCGGCTGGCCGACAGCGTGGCCGGGGCCGATGCCGAACGGCTGGTGCCGGTCATCCGCGATGTGCTGGGGGAGGCGATTGCCGCTGGCGGCTCCACCTTGCGCGATTTCGTGCAGTCTGATGGGGAACTGGGCTATTTCCAGCATAATTTCCGCGTCTATGGCCGGGAGGATGAGCCGTGCGTCACCTGCGGCCATGATGGCGCGCCGGAAGGCCGCATCCGCCGCATCGTGCAATCCGGCCGCTCCACCTTCTTCTGTCCGCGCTGCCAGCGCTAGGCTGGGGAAGCGCCTGGAATCATGATTGAATCCTCGCTGCATCTGGACTCGGCGGCTTTCAATCATGCGCCTTACAACATCTGTCTTATGCACAGGCATGACTTGCATCTGCTTTGCCGGTTGCAGTAGGGTGCCACCCGAACATTACCGGGGATTCGGTAGGGCAGTCGCCAGTCAAGCAAGTTTGGCATGGGCGGCTTGTCTTCACCCGCTTGACGGGTTGCCGGACCCCCTGTATAAGCGCCGCTTCCTACGGCACATCCAAGTTCCGCGTGAAGGTTTTCCATGGCCAATCATAAGTCCGCTGAGAAGCGCATCCGTCAGACCGCCCGCCGGACTGAAATCAACCGCGCCCGCGTCAGCCGCATCCGTACCTTCCTGAAGAAGGTTGAGACCGCTATCGCGACCGGCGACAAGTCCGCCGCCGCCGAGGCTTTCAAGTCCGCTCAGCCGGAGCTGATGCGCGGCGCGACGAAGGGCGTTCTGCACAAGAACACCGTTTCCCGCAAGCTGTCCCGTCTGTCCAGCCGCATCAAGGCGCTGGGCTGATCGGCTGTTGCCGTAGCGTAACCCGCGCGGTGGTTTCACCGCGCGGCTTGTGCTGTCTGTATATCGCGTTATCAGACAGGGTTGCGCTTGGCCTTAGTTCGATTCGTGGTTGATCGCCTTGGGCTTTCGCGCACGAATTTTGCTTTTTTGCCCGTTCCCTTTTCAGTCCCGTTGCAGCATGACTGCGGCACCACTAGCATCAAGGGCGCGTTAATTCAGCGCGAGAATGGATGCTGTGCGGATGGGGATTGAAAATCGCCGACCGTAAAGTGTCGGGGGCAACGCGATAGCGAACGATTGACATCGTTCAAAGTCCGGTTGGTCGGACCATTGTTAAATATTTGACATGCCATCTATCTTAAAGAGGTAACCCAGGCGGGTGCCTTGTTGGGTGGTCTATGTTTTTTGCCAGGGTGGCATTGAGCATTTGTGTGGAATATTTTCAGATTCTTAATTCTGAGAGCTTCCGCCTGGTTCGATCCCCTGATGGTATGCTGTCGCTGTTCTGAATTGTGCATTGGGGTCATGCTCCTTTGTACAAAGATCTGCTTTTGTCACGTTGTCCCCGCTTCATATCGGGTGCAGGGTAAGAGGGTGGTTCAAGGGGAATAGCGATCCGGCGTCAAGCCGGGGCAATGGGTTGAATCGCGTTGGGGTCATGACGGTATCGGGCCTGATGGGGCGATACCGCATGGGCATATGTGCTTGGGTGGGAGCATTGGTCGGATGTCGGTGCAGAGTTCGCTGGATCAACAGTGGGCACGGGTGCGGGGCCGCCTGAAGGATGAGGTCGGTGAGACCGCCTATCGAAGCTGGCTGAAGCCGCTGACGGTGGGAACCTTCGATGGCGGCCAAATTCGTATCCTGGTGCCAACGCGCTTCATGCGCGACTGGATCCGCACACATTATGCCGACCGCATCCGTGCCCTCTGGTCGGGTGAGAATCCCGGTGTGCAATCTGTTGAAATCGTCGTCGCTGCACCGACCAAGACAGAGCCGGCCGCCAATGATGCTGTGGCGGCCCCGTTGGCCGACAGTGCCGAGGAGCCGGTAGCGGAACTGGTGATCGAGCCGGTGCCCGCCAGCGTGGTGGGTGGCGATGATCGGGCGGACGAGATGTCGGCCCCATTGGACCCCCGCTTTACGTTCGAGAATTTCGTCGTCGGCAAGCCAAACGAACTTGCCTTTGCCGCCGCCCGCCGGGTGGCCGAATCGAATGCGGTGCCCTTCAATCCGCTGTTCCTGTATGGCGGCGTGGGTCTGGGTAAGACCCACCTGATGCACGCCATTGCCTGGGCGATTCGTAAAAAAGACCCGTCGCGCCGGGTGATCTATCTCTCGGCCGAAAAATTCATGTACCAGTTCATCCGCGCCCTGCGCTTCAAGGATACGATGGCATTCAAGGAGCAGTTCCGCTCCGTGGATGTGCTGATGATCGACGATGTGCAGTTCATCAGCGGCAAGGACAGTACGCAGGAAGAGTTTTTCCATACGTTCAATGCCCTGGTGGATCAGAACCGCCAGGTCATCATCAGCGCCGACAAGAGCCCGTCGGATCTGGAGGGGATGGAAGAGCGTCTGCGGTCACGCCTGGGCTGGGGGCTGGTGGCCGATATCCACCCCACCACCTATGAATTGCGGCTGGGTATTCTGCAGCAGAAGGCTGATCGGATCGGTGCGAAGATCCCGATCAAGGTGCTGGAATTCCTGGCCCACAAGATCACCAGCAATGTGCGCGAGCTGGAAGGCAGCCTGAACCGCATCGTCGCCCATGCCGAACTGGTGGGCCGCGCCATCACCCTGGAATCGGCACAGGATGTGCTGCACGATCTGCTGCGCGCCAGCAATCGCCGGGTGACGATCGAAGAAATTCAAAAGAAGGTGGCGGAACATTTCAACATCCGCCTCGCTGATATGAGCAGTGCCCGCCGCGCCCGCGCTGTGGCCCGCCCGCGTCAGGTGGCCATGTATCTGGCCAAGCAACTGACCCAGCGCTCCCTGCCGGAAATCGGCCGCAAGTTTGGCGACCGCGACCACACCACCGTGATGCACGCTGTGCGCAAGGTGGATGAGCTGTGCGGCACCGACCCCGCCTTTGCGGAGGATGTGGAACTGCTGCGCCGAATGCTGGAAGGCTAAGGCACTTCGCTTTTAAAAAAAAAGCCGCCCCAGTCCGGGCGGCTTTTTTTATGCCCAGCCTTTGCGCGGCGGGATGGGGCAGACCCTGAAAACAACAAAGCCCGCCGGAGGGCGGGCCATGTTGAAAATCGTTGGAGCGGGTGAAGGGAATCGAACCCTCGTCGTAAGCTTGGGAAGCTTCTGCTCTACCATTGAGCTACACCCGCGCCGGGAGCCCCCTTATAGGGGCTTCCAAATGCATAATCAAGGCCCTAATCGCTGTCGCCGCCCGATGTTTTTTCAGCGCGCCGCGCGCCGCGTGCGACGTCGGGACACCATGCTGTTCGCAGCAACATCGCTGTCGCCAGCCATTGCCGGGGTGGCCGGCAGCAGCATGGTCACGGCGGCTGCCGGACGGGCGGGCTTGGCCGAGCGGGCCTTGGCCGGCACCGCACGGCCAACCGTTCCGGTCACCCCGGACAGCGCCCCTTCCACCAATTCCAGGCCCAGGAACCGGGCCGGATCAACCGGGCCGGGCAGGGATAGACCCAGCACGCCGTCACGCGCGAAACCAAACCGCACATAATAGGGGGCGTCGCCCACCAGGATGACGATCTTGTGACCCTGCTCCGCCGCCTTGGCCAGGCTGTAACGGATCATCTTGCCGCCCACCCCTTCGCTGCGATGGGCCTCATCAATGGCAATGGGCCCCAGCAATAGGGCCGGCGTGTTACCGCCCAGCATGATCGGCCAGTAGCGGATGGTACCGATCAGCACCTCGTTGCCGTCACTGTCGGTTTCGGTGGCGACAAAGCAGAGATCGGGCACCGGGGCCACGCCCTTGCGCAGCCGATAAACCGTCTTGGTGTGCCGCTTCGGGCCGAAGCTGCTGTCGAGAAGCTGTTCGATGGCGCCGGCGTGGGACGGCAGCTCAAGCGTAATGTTCATGCGATTGGGGTTTCCCGGCATAGGCAATAAAGGGGGCGATACAATGAAGCATCTGGCCGGGACCCCCTGACGCGAAAAGCGCCATCAGGTCCCGTGCAGGAAGACCGGCCGGCCCAGGGGCTGGCACGTGTTCTTTCGTCGTCGCAGGGTGATGGGGCGCAACATTGCGCAGCTCTTCAGCAGTTGCATACTGGTGGCTATATGAGGCCATTGCCGTCTGCACGCAAGTGGCTATTTCATGACTGGAGGGGCAGGGAGCGACGGGGCCCATTGCTTGTGGGCTTGGTTCGGCCGCCGCACCGTCCTATAGTCAGCAGAAATGGCCGGCATCGGCCGGAGGAACCCCTGCCAAGCCATGATAAAATTCAAGGGCTGGCCGGTGTTGCGTTCCGGCTCCGGCCAGCGGGAAGCCCCCGCCGCCGGGTTGGGAGAGTGATTTGTACGTTGAAACGACGCGCCATATCCGCGTGACGGTGGAACCGGAATTCCTGGCCGACCAGTCGCAGCCAGCGACCAGCCGCTATGTCTGGGCCTATCACATCCAGATCGAGAATACCGGGCCGGAGACGGTGCAACTGCGCACGCGTCACTGGATCATCACCGATGCGCTGGGCCGGACACAGGAAGTACGCGGGCCGGGCGTTGTCGGGGAATTTCCCCAACTGCCGCCGGGTGGCCGCTTCCGCTATTCCTCTGGCACCCCTCTGGCAACACCGTCGGGTATCATGCGCGGTTTTTACCAGATGGAGACGGCGGCAGGCGAACTGTTCGATGTGACGGTCCCCGCCTTCTCCCTGGACAGCCCACACCAGCAGCGGCGCTTGAACTAATATCGGGGCGGGTGGCAATTCCATGATTCTGCACAATTGACCGCTTGAAACCCCGTGATTCCCATCCAATTGGATAATCAGCCTGGCGGGCCATCCCCTGCCGATCGCAAAAAACATGAAAGGGAGCGTTGTCCCGTGGCCATTTCCAAGAATAACACCGCCGGCAATGTCGTCCCCGGCCCCCTGCACGGCCGCCGTGCCGGCACCAGCCTGCCCAAGCCGACACAGGCTGAGGCGGAAGAGGCTGTGCGCACCCTGATCCGCTGGGCCGGTGATGATCCGGAGCGGGAGGGCCTGCTGGGCACGCCTGATCGCGTCGTCCGTTCGTATGATGAATTCTTCGCTGGATATCAGGTCGATCCCGTCGATCTGCTCGCCCGCACGTTTGAGGAAACGGATGGCTATGACGAGATGGTGGTGCTGAAAGGCATCCGTATCGAGAGCTATTGCGAGCATCATATGGTGCCGATCATCGGCAAGGCCCATATTGCCTATTTGCCGCGCAACCGCGTCGTCGGCATCTCCAAGCTGGCCCGCGTGGCGGAAGTGTATGCCAAGCGTCTGCAGATTCAGGAAAAGATGACCTCCCAGATCGCCAACACGATTGAGGAGGTACTGGAGCCGCTGGGCGTGGCGGTGGTGATCGAGGCCACCCACCAATGCATGACGACCCGGGGTATTCACAAGCCGGGCGTGACCATGGTGACCAGCCGGATGCTGGGTGCGTTCCGCGAGGATGAGAAGACCCGGCGGGAGTTCCTGGCCATGATTGGCAACCCGGTCTCTTCCATGGAAGGGTGAGGCGGCAGTTTCATCGGCCTGAATAGAAGTAAAAAGGCGGCGCCGGGGAACCGGGCCGCCTTTCTTGTAATGCCAGGGGGAATGGACAACGCCCCATGGTGTCCCTTACCGGATGATGACTACCGGGAAGAGGTTGCTTTTAATGGCCGGTTCCATCTGGCTGTCCAGATCGGTGGCCATGTCCTTGACCAGGGCGAGCATGGTTTTGTCGCGTTCGGCCAAGGTGACATCCTCACGCACACTGGTAGAGCGGGTGACGATGGCCGAGACGCTGCCGGAGAAGCCGCGTGCCGAGCCCTCGACGATAATATCAACCTGAAGCCGGCCATCATATTCTTCCGACTGGTCCTTGGTGAACCAGCCCTTGATGCCGGTGGTCCGCTTCAGTTCTTTTTCTCTCACCGAGGCATCGCGGATGATGACCCGGGCACGCCCCTGCGTGCCCCCGGCCTTCAGCCGCTGCGAGGCCCAGAGGCGGACAGCATCGGAGGGCGTGATGGTGATCAAATGATCAACATTGGGTTCCTTCATCGGCGCAACATATTCGCTTTCCACCTCGATGCTGGCGACATCCAGCGTGATCGGGTCTTTCGCGGTGAAGTCCAGCGCGCCGCCCTGCGCCAGGGCCGGCAGGGCCAGCAAAGATAAACTGGTGGCGATGAAAAGGCGTCGCAGCATTTTTTCCGTTCCCGTGCTGACTTCCCTTGCGGGGGTTGGGGCAAATTTAAGATAATTTAGACGTTATCTATGGCTGTTCGATGGCCGGCATCCTGCCGCCGCGACGTTGCAACAGCAAGGCCCCGTTGCCAAGGAACGTTTTCTCCCGTGTCCGTTGATCCGCAATGGCTTGCCCCCGCCGATCTGGCAGTGTCCGCGCAAAAGCAGGCACTGCGCCATTGGCTTTCCCTGCGCGCAACGGGCCAGGACATGCCTATGGCCGGTCCGGTTGACCTGCTGGACTGGCCATCAGATGCCCTGCCGCATCTCAGCCTGGTGAGTGGCAGGCCGGGTCTGGACCGGTTGTGGCTGGATTTCATCGGGAATTTCGCGGCCATGTTCAGCGGCGCCACCCAGAGCGCCCGCTATCTGGACGAGCTTTATCCGCTTGACCATATGGCCATGGTCACCGCCTTTTTTAGCTTTTCGGCAAGGGTGCGCGGGCCGGTGCGGGTGTGGGATGAATTCGCCCTGCGCCCGAACGCAACGGTCGCAGCAGTTCGGGTGGAGCGTCTTTCCATGCCTTTCGAAGGGGCGGATGGGGATGCGTGCCGGTTTATCACCCTGCATCATGTCAAACCGTTGAATGGCAGCCGGCCGCAACGGCTGCAGATCAACGCGCCCGGCATCCACCTGCTGGCACGGCGGATGTGGCGTATCCGGGTATAGCAGGGAGTGCCGGACGATCAGCCCCGCCGCGCGCCGGGCAGCAGATGCCCCACCAGGAACAGGCCGGCGGCGGTGACGACGATGGCGGGACCGCTGGGCAGATCGGCATAAAGCGAGGCGGCCAGCCCGCCCAGCACCGAAACCGCCCCGGCGAGGGCCGCCAGCACGGCCATCATTTCCGGTGAGCGGGAAAAGCGTCGCGCCGTGGCGGCGGGGATGATCAGCAGCGAGGTCACCAGCAGGATGCCGACAATCTTCATCGCCAGCGCGATGGTGGTGGCAATCAACAAGGTGAAGGCCAGCCTTATCCAGCGCACCGGCACCCCTTCCACCCTTGCCAGATCCTCATCCACCGTCAGGGCCAGCAGGCGGCGCCAGATCAGCGCCAGCACGCCCAGCACCACGGCCCCGCCGCCCCAGATGGCGATCAGGTCGGTGGGCGTGACGGCCAATATATCGCCGAACAGATAGGCCAGCAGATCCACCCGCACCGTCTGCATCGCCGCCAGCGCAATCAGCCCCAGCGACAAGGTGGAATGGGAGACGATGCCCAGCAGCGTGTCGGACGCCAGCCGCCTTTGTTCCTGTAACAGGGTCAGCGCCACGGCAATGCAAAGGCAGACGGCAACGACGCCGATATTGAGATCGATTCCGGCCAGAAAGCCCAGCGCCACGCCCAGCAGGGCGGAATGGGCCAGCGTATCGCCGAAATAGGCCATGCGCCGCCAGACCACCAGACAGCCCAGCGGCCCGGCCAGCAGCGCCAGCCCGACACCGGCAGCCCCGGCGCGGATCAGGAAATCATCCATGCCGGTGGTCCCCATGGTGATGGTGGTCATGCCCATGGTCATGGTCGCAGGATGCGGCATGGTCGGCATGGGCCGTATGTTCCAGCCCCGCCGGCACCACACAGCCATCATCGGCATGGGCATGATCGTGGCTGTGCTGATAGACGGCCAGCGCCTCGGCATGGCGGCCGAACAGGGCGACATATTCGGGATGGCGCGACACATCCTCTGGCTTGCCATAGCAGCAGACATGCCGGTTCAGGCAAATCACCGTATCGGTGCGCGCCATCACCAAATGCAGATCATGGCTGACCAGCAACACGCCGCAGCCGCGCCGGTTGCGGATTGCACCGATCAGCTCAAACAGTTCAATCTGCCCATGCACATCCACCGCCTGTACCGGTTCATCCAGCACCAGCAGGTCAGGCTGGCGCAGCAGGGCGCGGGCCAGCAGCACGCGCTGTGCCTCCCCGCCGGACAGGGTCTGGATGGCGCGGTCGAACGTGTGGGTGGCCCCGACCTCTGCCAGGGTGGCGCGCATGGTGTCCCCATCCGCCTTGGACCAGAGCGCCAGGAACCGCCGCACCGTCAAGGGCAGGGTCGGGTCCACCGCCAGCCGTTGCGGCATATAGCCGATGCGCAGATTGGGGCTTTGGCGCACGCTTCCCTGATCCGGCTTCACCAGCCCCAGCGCGGTTTTCACCAGCGTGGTCTTGCCGGCCCCATTGGGGCCGATCAGGGTGACGATCTCGCCCGCCCGCACCGTCAGGGACACATTGTCCAGCACGGCGCGTTCCCCCCGGCGCACGGTCAGCGCATCGCATTGCAGCAGGATGGGCGGGGGAGACAAGGGCGCTACTCCGGTTGAAAAAATGGCAGGGACCGACCAGATGGGCCGGATGATGCCGCAGGGGAAAGGGTGCCGGCGGGTGGCCGCCTTGCGCCGGACGCAGGGTTTACGCCAATCCCCACCGCTTGACAAATGTTATAATATAACAATCTATTCTCCCTCCCTGTCGATTGCCGGTAACCTCCCATGATCGCCCGTCGCTTTCTTCGCCTGCTGCCGCTTGCCGCCCTGTTTTGGGCCATGCCGGCCATGGCTGCCCCGCCGCCGGATGTGGTGGTCAGTGTGAAGCCGCTGCACGCGCTGGTGGCGGGTGTGATGGAAGGGGTGGGCACGCCCTATCTGCTGGTGCGCGGGGCGGCCAGCCCGCATGATTTCACCCTGCGTCCGTCCGATGCCAAGGCATTGAATGGGGCGGAACTGGTGGTTTGGGTCGGGCCATCGCTGGAAACCTTCCTGGAAAAGCCGCTGACAGCGCTGGGGGCCGGCGCGGTGAAATTGTCGTTGGCGGCCGCAGACGGCGTGCGCGTGCTGCCCAGCCGGGCCGGCGGGGTATGGGAAGCGCATGATCATTCCCACGCGCATGATGATCAGCATGATCACGACCATGATCATGAACACGATCATGGTGCCACCGGCACCGATGGCCATATCTGGTTGGACCCGCGTAATGCGGTGGCCATCACCCAGGCGGTGGCCGACAATCTGGTGAAGCTGGACCCGGAACGGGCAACGACATACCGCGCCAATGCGCAGAAGCAGATCGCCGCCATCGACGCACTGGACCGCGAGTTGGCCGCCCAACTCGCCCCGGTGAAGGATCGGCCCTTCATCGTCTTCCACGATGCCTATCATTATCTGGAAGATCGCTATGCCCTGTCTGCCGCCGGGGCCATCACGGTGACACCGGACCAGCGACCGGGGGCCGCCCGCCTGTCGCAACTGCGCCATGCCATTGCCGATGCCAAGGCCGTCTGCGTCTTCGCCGAGCCGCAGTTTGAACCGTCGCTGGTGAAGGTGCTGGTGGAAGGCTCTGCCGTGCGCACCGGCACGCTGGACCCGGAAGGGGCCAGCATTGCGGAAGGGGTGGGGCTGTACCCGGCCTTGATGCGCTTCAACGCCAAGGCACTGGTGGATTGCCTTTCCGGGGGCTGATCCGGTTCGCCCCCTGTGCTATGCCCTGATCTGGTTTTGCCATCAGATATGGGAACAGGCAGATGCGTATCGGGATCGTTGGCGGCGCGGGCCGCATGGGTCAGATGCTGATTCGCGAGGTGCTGGGTAGCAAAGGCGCCATCCTGGCCGGCGCGACCGAGCGGCCGGGCAACACGGCGCTGGGCCGCGACCTGGGCACATTGGTGGGGCTGGAGCCGGCCGGCGTGGT
Source organism: Azospirillum sp. RU38E (assembly GCA_943370215.1). Classification (GTDB taxonomy): domain Bacteria; phylum Pseudomonadota; class Alphaproteobacteria; order Azospirillales; family Azospirillaceae; genus Niveispirillum. The sequence goes on along the minus strand of CALRQC020000024.1, from coordinate 13,393 downwards.
GCTGACCGATGATGCCGCCGCCCTGTTCGCCGCCGCCGATGCGGTGATTGATTTCACCGCCCCCGCCGCCACGCTGGCCCATGCTGATCTGGCGGTGGCCCATGGCACGGCGCTGATTGTCGGCACCACCGGCCTTTCCGCCGAGGATCATGTCCGGCTGGCGCAGGCCGCGACCAAGGCCCCCCTGGTGGTCTCCGCTAATTTCAGCTTAGGCGTTACCCTGCTGGCCGGATTGGTGCGCAAGGTGGCGGCCACGCTGGGGCCGGATTGGGATATTGAGATTGTGGAGATGCACCACAAGCACAAGGTGGATGCCCCCAGCGGCACCGCCCTGGCCCTGGGCCGCGCGGCGGCGGATGGGCGCGGCGTTGATCTGGCCACTGTGAAGGATGCCGTCCGCGACGGCCATACCGGGGCCCGCAAGCCGGGCGATATCGGTTTCGCCACCCTGCGCGGCGGCGATGTGGTGGGCGACCATACGGTGATGTTCGCCACAGAGGCCGAACGGCTGGAACTGTCCCACAAGGCCGGCAGCCGCGCCATCTTCGCCCGTGGAGCTGTGCGCGCCGCCCTCTGGGTAGCAGGCAAGCCGGCGGGGCTTTACAGCATGGATGATGTGCTGGGGCTGTAAACGGCTAGGCTTGACCATTTTCCGGTCATAGGATAATTTTCCTTTGAAGCTACCCGCCCCACGTCTGTGGGGCGGGTTTTTTTGTTTCTGGAGAAAGCCGATGGAACTGGAACTGAAGCGGGCCGTCGCCCGCAATGCTGATGCCGACCCCAATGACATTCTGAACCTGAAGCGGGTGCTGAACCGTCTGGGCCATTATCTGCCCGACGATCTGATCGGCATGACCCGCTTTGCCGAAACCCGCCTGTTCGAGGCGATTGAGGCGTTCCAGCGCCTGACCGGGCTGACCCCGACCGGGCAGGTCAAACCCGATGATGAGACGGTCCAGACCCTGCAGGAATATCTGGCCCGGACATCCGGCAATGATCGCTATATCTGGCGGACGGTACGGGATGACCGCGTCCGCCCCAGCCACGCGGCGCGGGAAGGCAAGCTGTTCCGCTGGAAAGCCTGGCCCGAACCGGGGGAGGAGGAACATTGCCGCTGCTGGGCGGAACTGGTGGATGAGGCGGCGTCACGGGATGGGGTGACGGCTGTGGGGGCCGCCGGGAAAACCGCCAAGGATGATGAGCCGCATTGCTTCCAGGAGCCATGGCTGGATGAGGCGGTGGAAATGCTACTGCGACATGAAGAGGCATATGAGTATCCATATGGGGATACAAAGGGCCTCATTACGGTAGGGGTTGGAATGAATGTGAATTCATGGGAAATGTTCAAGCCACTGCCCTGGAGGGTTGAAGATGATGAAGAGCGGTTCGCTACTCCATCTGAGATATCGGAGGATTACAAAAATTTAAGAGAATTCATTGATAAAGAATGGAAAAAAGCGGTAGATAGTGGGGGTGAAAAGATAAATTTCGCAGCGCAAAGCTACGATTCACTTACAAAAATCAAAATTCTTCCAGAAGATTATGAAAAAATGTTTCGCGCGCACGTTATTCAATTCGAAAAAGATCTGAAAAAGAAGTTCTCTGGATTCTCTTGTTTTCCTGCGCCAGCAAAAATAGTGCTGATGGACATGATATACAATATAGGCGCTACCAAGTTTAACGCTGAAAAATGGAAAAAGCTCTTTGCGGCGGTTATCGCCAGAGATTGGGCCGCAGCTGCTCAGGAAAGTAACAGAAGAGCAGTTTCTGACGAACGTAACCAAGCGGCACGCACCTATTTTGAAAGGGCAAAATTATTAGAAGATGAAAGAAAAATAAAATCTTAATAAAGTGAAGGGCCATTGTGAAATTATCATCAATGGCCCTTATGGAAAAATTCTCCCAAAAATCACCTGTCATGGAACTCTGTATCTATATATCCACATTTTGATTTCGGATTTTCTATAATATAAAATCTTTTTTCGTCTTTTATCAATTCATTCCACCCATCCTGAAGGCATTCTAATTTCTCGGTACTTGACATGTAAATGCGACCGATATGAGTTTTTATAAATCCAAGAGCATCTTTTTTGTGTAGGCGTTCGGAGTATAGCTGAAAAAACTGCTGCTCCTCTTCTCCATGGGGATGCCAACGGATCGTGCAATGGAAAGTCGCATAGCGCCGGTCCCCCTGGTCCCCTTGATCGAGCAACTGGCAATCGGCTTTGTCCCCATTCTCCCAGGTCCAACCCGTCGCACTGATGGTAACACGTCCGCCAGCTTCCCCAGACTTACCGACGGGGAGCCAGACGCCGCAGAAGGTACGCTCGGCCAGTCCGCAGTCTTTGGGGGAATGGTCGGCGGCACGGGCAGGCTCAGGCAGGGCAGCGGGGGCAAGGAGTAATAGAATGGTGGTGAACAAGCTCTTCATTTTATCTCGTTCCATCATGGATATCTGGATCGTGTATATTTATGGAATGAAATAATTTCTCCGTTATCTGAATATTATTTCACGTATGAATAAGTTGTCACCCTGCCACATTTTGATTTTGGTCTCATTTTGATGATTATCGAGTTTTTATCTTCTAGCATTTCATTCCATCCATCCAGAAGGCAGTCTAATTTCTGTGCTCCCGACATGTGAATGCCGGGGTGAGCGGAATAAGAAGAGGAACTTTGTTGAGGGTGATCTAAGGGATCAGAATATAATCGAACGAACTGCTGCTCTTCTTTTCCGTTGGGTTGCCAACGAATGGTACAGTGGAAAGTGGCGTAATGCCGATTTTTCTGGTCCCCTTGATCGAGCAACTGGCAATCAGCTTTGTCCCCGTTCTCCCAAGTCCAGCCTGTGGCATGGATGGTTACAGGTCCGGCCCCTTCTGCTCCCTTACCTGCAGGAAGCCAGACACCACAGAAAAAGCTGTTGGCCAACCCGCACGTCGGAGGAGGCGCCTCAGCAGGCGCGGGTGTGCTTGAGAGGGTAAAAATAATCAGATGGATAAATATGATTGAAATAAATCTTTTCATGTGAAATGTCCTATCTGAAGTAAATCATTGTCGTAATGCCGCAGGACTTAGATTCTGGTTGTGTTGAAATTCTAACGCTATTATTCTTAATTAATTCAGCCCACCCAGAAAACAGGCAATCTAATTTATCGGCGATTGATATGTTCAGTCCGGTCATCGGGCTGGCAATCGCGGAGCCGGCAGGGCTTGCCGGCAGTGGATAAAGCAGGACGAACTCCTGCTCCACCATGCCGTCACCATCATAGCGGTAATTGCAGCGGAAAGCCGCGTAGGGTCGGCCGGCGCGTTCCCCTTCGTCCAGCAGCAGGCACTCTGCCCTGTCCTTATTTTCCCAGGTCCAGACACCATCTTCGATGGTCACCCGCCCTCCGGCTTCCGAGCCTTTTCCGGACGGCTGCCAGACACCGCAGAAATAACTGTTGGCCAACCCGCAGCCGGGCACCGACGGTTCCGTGGCGGTGGCGCGGGGTGACAGGCCGGCAGCAGCCAGAAGCCCAAGCCCGAAGAGCAACAGAAGCCGCATGAATGATTCTCACTTCCCCCATATGGTGAAGCATCTTGCAGGCATGATTTATCAGTTGCAAGTGGCGATATTCGCACAACAAAAAACCCGGCGGATCGCTCCGCCGGGCTCTTCTGTGCCAAACACCGCCGAGTTGCCCCGGCGGTCTCTGATCAAACTTACTCCGCAGCGGCAGGAACCGCCAGGTTGCGCAGCACGTACTGCAGAATGCCGCCATTCTTGAAGTAGTCCACCTCGTCCAGCGTATCGATACGGCAGAACAGGTTGACCACTTCCTTCGACCCGTCGGCGCGGGTGATGGTCAGCTTCAGGTCCATGTGCGGCTTCAGACCGGCTTCCACGCCCTCGATGTCGAAGGTCTCCGACCCATCCAGCTTCAGCGTCTTGCGGCTGACACCGGCGGGGTACTGGAGCGGCAGGATACCCATGCCGACCAGATTGGAGCGGTGGATACGCTCGAAGCTTTCGGCGATGACGGCGGAGACGCCCAGCAGACGGGTGCCCTTGGCGGCCCAGTCACGCGAGGAGCCGGTGCCGTATTCCTGACCGGCGAACACCACCAGCGGCGTGCCCTCGGCCTGGTACTTCATCGACGCGTTATAGATCGGCATCACTTCGCCGGTCGGCACATACTTGGTCAGGCCGCCTTCGACGCCGTCCAGCATCTCGTTCTTGATGCGGATATTGGCGAAGGTGCCACGCATCATGACTTCATGGTTGCCACGGCGGGCGCCGTAGCTGTTGAAGTCGGCGACGGTGACATTGTGCTCCAGCAGATATTCACCGGCCGGGCTGGTCTTCTTGATGTTGCCAGCCGGGGAGATATGGTCGGTGGTGATGCTGTCACCCAGGATGGCCAGCGCGCGGGCCCCCTTCACGTCGGACACGGAGCCCGGCGTCATGGTGATGCCGTCGAACAGCGGCGGACGCTTGGCGTAGGTCGACTTGTCGTCCCACTTATAGGTCAAGCCCTCGACGGTCTTGATCTTCTGCCACTGTTCCGGGCCCAGGAAGACGTTGGCATAGCGGCTGACGAACATTTCGCGCGTCAGGAACTGGGCGATCGTGTCTTCGATCTCCTTGTTCGACGGCCAGATGTCCTTCAGATAGACGTCCTGCCCGTCCTTGCCCTTACCAATCGGGTCCTTGGAGATATCCAGGTGCAGCGTACCGGCCAGCGCATAGGCCACCACCAGCGGCGGGGAAGCCAGATAGTTGGCGCGGACCTGCGGGGAAACGCGGCCTTCGAAATTGCGGTTGCCGGACAGCACCGACGCAACGGTCAGCTTGCCAGCGTCCACGGCGGCGGCAATCGGGTCCGGCAGCGGGCCGGAATTGCCGATGCAGGTGGTGCAGCCATAGCCGACCAGATTGAAGCCCAGCTTGTCCAGGTACGGGGACAGGCCAGCGGCGTTCAGATAGTCGGTCACAACCTGGGAGCCCGGCGCCAGGGAGGTCTTCACCCACGGCTTGGCGGTCAGGCCCAGTTCCACGGCCTTCTTCGCCACCAGACCGGCGGCGAACAGCACCGACGGGTTGGAGGTGTTGGTGCAGGACGTGATGGCGGCGATCACGACATGGCCATGATCCAGCTTGTAATCAGCACCGGCCACATCGGTCGGCTGGCTGATCGGGCGGCCGGCAACGTCGGTGGCCAGGAAGTCACCGAATTCCTGGGTGACGTTGGACAGCAGCACGCGGTCCTGCGGACGCTTCGGGCCGGCCAGCGACGGCTCGACCGAACCCAGGTCCAGTTCCAGCGTGTCGGTGAAGACCGGATCGGGCGAGGACGCATCGCGCCACATGCCCTGGGCCTTGGCATAGGCCTCCACCAGCGCCACGCGGTCGGCGTCGCGGCCGGTGAAGTGCAGGAAGCGGATGGTCTCGGCGTCGATCGGGAAAATGCCGCAGGTGGCGCCATATTCCGGGGCCATGTTGGCAATCGTCGCACGGTCGGCCAGCGTCAGCGCGTCCAGGCCGGGGCCATAGAACTCGACGAACTTGCCCACCACCTTCTTCTTGCGCAGCATCTGGGTGACGGTCAGCACCAGATCGGTGGCGGTCGCACCCTCACGCAGCTTGCCGGTCAGCTTGAAGCCGACCACTTCCGGGATCAGCATGGAGATGGGCTGGCCCAGCATGGCGGCTTCCGCCTCGATGCCGCCCACGCCCCAGCCCAGCACGGCCATGCCGTTGACCATGGTGGTGTGGCTGTCAGTGCCGACCAGCGTGTCGGGATAGGCCACGGTGGCACCGGTCTGGTCGGTATCGGTCCAGACGGTCTGGGCCAGATATTCCAGGTTCACCTGATGGCAGATGCCGGTGCCCGGCGGCACAACGCGGAAATTATTGAAGGCCTTCTGGCCCCAGCGCAGGAACTCGTAACGCTCACCATTGCGCTGGAATTCCAGTTCCACATTCTCATCAAACGCCTGGGGCGTGCCGAAGGCGTCGACCATCACGGAATGGTCGATGACCAGATCCACCGGGGTCAGCGGGTTGATCTTGGTCGGATCACCACCCAGCGCCACCATGGCTTCGCGCATCGCGGCCAGATCGCAGACGGCGGGCACGCCGGTGAAATCCTGCATCAGCACGCGGGCCGGGCGATAGGCGATCTCGCGGTCGGACCGCTTGTCGACCAGCCACTGGGCGACGGCCTTGACGTCGTCCACGCTCACCGTGCGCCCGTCTTCGAAGCGCAGCAGGTTCTCCAGCAGCACCTTCATGGAGAAGGGCAGGCGCGACACGTCGCCCAGGCCAGCCTTCTCGGCTTCGGGAATGCTGAAATAATCAACAGACTTGCCGCCGGCGGTCAGGGTGCGGCGGACTTTCAGGCTGTCCTGGCCGGTGATCGTGGACATCGGGGGTGACTCCTCCATCGGGGTCGAAAGCGGCAGGCGACATGACTTCTTGCCCCGGCTCCAGCGTCCGGGGCCAAGGCCTGCCAGGGTGGCTTTTCGGAGCGTGGTTTAGCGCTTTTCGCGGTGCGGGGCAAACCCCTCTAGGGGGGATCAGACCCCCTTTTCGCTCATATTCGATCAAGGTAGGGGCTTGTTGCGAAACGATCTTAACTAGGTTGGCCGGGAGAGGGCTATTCATGGGGCCTGTTACCGGACATGGGCGGGGCGGGCAGGGGGCCCAAGCAAAGACTCCAGCGGCCCCCTGGTCGGATATGGCTGTTCTGCGCATCCTATCGCCTCTTGACGTGCGATCGTGTGTCTTCCTCTGAAAATGTCCTGGAGCGCCTATTTCCTGGGGGAAATGGCGCACTTTGGGTCGGCTTTTTGAAATTATGTCTCTTTTGCCGGGACGCGGTTGACAGGGGGACTGTTTTCACAGAAACGTCACTCCCGTCCGCGCGAAATGCATCCGATGCATGGCAGCTACCATGCTGGTCGAAGGCGCGATGGAGGGTTTCTATCGATGTTGTCTTACGCTGTCCGGCGCCTGCTGGAAGCGATCCCCACATTGCTGGTGATCGTCGCCCTGTCCTTCTTTCTGATGCATTCCGCCCCCGGCGGCCCGTTCGACAGCGAGCGTGTGCTGCCGCCGGAGATCGAGGCGAACCTGAAGGCCGCCTATAATCTGGACAAGCCGGTCTGGCAGCAATTCACCATATATCTGGGCAAGGCGCTGCAGGGCGATTTCGGCCCGTCCTTCACCTATAAGGACTTCACCGTCTCCGAGCTGATCCTGACCGGCCTGCCGGTATCGGCCCGGCTGGGCCTGTCGGCGGTGACGCTGGCCGTACTGATCGGCTGTACGCTGGGTATTCTGGCCGCCATGCGCCAGAACACCAAGACCGACTATTCCATCATGGGCATCGCCATGGTGGGCATCACCATTCCCAATTTCGTCATGGCGCCGCTGCTGACGCTGATTTTCGGCATCTATCTGGGTTGGCTGCCGGTGGCGGGGCTGGGCGATGGCTCCTTCCGCAATCTGGTGCTACCGGTGATCGCGCTGGCCCTGCCGCAGATCGCCATTGTCAGCCGCCTGACCCGTGGCGGCATGATTGAGGTGCTGCGTTCCAACTTCGTGCGCACCGCCCATGCCAAGGGGCTGCCCGAACATCTGATCATCACCCGCCACACGCTGCGCGCGGCCATGCTGCCCGTCGTCTCCTATCTGGGGCCGGCGATTGCCGGTCTGGTGACGGGATCGGTGGTGATCGAGCAGATTTTCGGCCTGCCCGGCATTGGCCGCTATTTCGTGCAGGGGGCGATCAACCGCGACTATACGCTGGTGATGGGCACCGTCATTACCTATGGCAGCCTGATCGTGCTGATGAATCTGCTGGTCGATCTGGTCTATGGCCTGATGGACCCGCGTGTCCGCTACGACTGATCCGGCGCTTCTATCCTTACTTAATAGTACGTTCCGCCCGAAGGATACCCCCATGCGGCTTTCCCACCTGCTCCGTACCGGTGCTGCCATCGGCACCCTGTTCCTGCTGACGGCCTGCCAGCCGGCTGAAAAGAAGGCCGAGGCGCCGGCAGCCCCGGCCAAGGCGACGGCAGCGGATGCGGCGGCGTTTGTGGAGCGGGCCGAGGCTGAACTGGGTGCGGCGCGGGAGAAGCTGAACCGCCAGTCCTGGGTGATGAACACCTATATCACCCCGGATACGCTGGCCCTGTCATCGGCCACCGGGGCGGAATATAGCGCGCTGGTCGCCCGCCTGACGGCGGAGAGCAAGCAGTTTGTCGGGCTGGAACTGGCCCCGGATGTGGCGCGCAAGCTGGCCCTGCTGCGCAATGAAACGGCGCTGCCGTCTCCTGCCGACCCGGCCTTGAACAAGGAATTGTCGGAGCTGGACGCCAAGCTGGGTGAGCTTTACGCCACCGGCAAGGTCTGCCGTGCCGATGGCAGCGACTGCCTGACGCTGGATGAGATCGACGATGTCTTCCGCACCTCGCGCGATGAGAAGGAGTTGAAGCGGCTCTGGACCGGCTGGCACAAGGTGGCCCAGCCGATGCGCCCGATCTATCAGCGTGAGGCGGAGATCGCCAATATCGGCGCCAAGGAACTGGGGGTAGCCGATGCCGGCACGCTGTGGCGTTCCGGCTATGACATGACCGCCGACCAGTTCGAGGCCGAGGCCGACCGGCTGTGGGAGCAGGTGAAGCCGCTCTATACCAGCCTGCATTGCTATACCCGCACCAAGCTGGGTGAGAAATACGGCACCGACGTGGTGCCGCAGGACAAGCCGATTCCGGCCCATCTGCTGGGCAATATGTGGGCGCAGGAATGGGGCAATGTCTATGATCTGGTGGCGCCCAAGCCGACGACCCGCAATGTCGATGTCACGGCCCTGCTGACCAAGGCCAATTACGACCCGATCAAGATGACGAAGTCCGCCGAGGGCTTCTTCACCGGGCTGGGCTTTGAGCCGATGCCGCAGACCTTCTGGGAACGCTCCATGCTGACGCGTCCGAAGGACCGGGAAGTCGTCTGCCATGCCAGCGCCTGGGATATCGACGACAAGGACGATATCCGCATCAAGATGTGTATGCGGGTCAATGGTGACGATTTCCAGACCATCCATCACGAGATGGGCCACAATATCTATCAGCGCGCCTACAAGGCCCAGTCGACCCTGTTCCGCAACGGGGCCAATGATGGTTTCCACGAAGCCATCGGCGATTTTATCGCGTTGTCGGTGACGCCGGGCTATCTGGTGAAGCTGGGCCTGCTGGACAAGGAACCCTCCACCGAGGGGGATACCGGCCTGCTGCTGCAACAAGCACTCGACAAGGTGGCCTTCCTGCCCTTTGGCCTGTTGATCGACAAATGGCGTTGGGATGTGTTCAACGGCAAGATCAAGCCGGAGGATTACAACAAGGCCTGGTGGGATCTGCGTACCAAGTATCAAGGTGTGGCCGCCCCGGTGGAGCGGACCGAGGCCGATTTCGACCCCGGTGCCAAGAACCACGTCGCCACCAGCGTGCCCTATGTGCGCTATTTCCTGGCCCGCATCCTGCAGTTCCAGTTCCATCAGGCGGCCTGCCAGCAGGCGGGCTATACGGGGCCGCTGCACCGCTGCTCCATCGCCGGCAACGCGGAAGTGGGCAAGCGCTTCAATGCGATGATGGAAATGGGCGCTTCCAAGCCCTGGCCGGAAGCGCTGAAGGCCTTTACCGGCAGCGACAAGATGGATGCCGGCGCCATGCTGGCCTATTTCGCGCCGCTGAAGGAATGGTTGGACAAGCAGAACGAAGGCAAGAGCTGCGGTTGGCAGTAAGGATATCAGGGGGCGTTGATGCCGACTTTGCGGCGCGAGGGAAAATGGAAATTGTCGGTCTATGGACCGGGTGACCATCCCCCGCCGCATTTCCACATCATCGGCCCTGATCATGATGTGATCGTTCATGCCGTCAGCTTCCAACCCTTGGGCGGGACGTTGACGGGGGTACCGGATGAGCTGTTGCAGTGGGCCAAAACCAACCAGGATGTTATCCTGGCCATGTTCCAGGCCCTGAACCCGACAAGGAGGTGATGGGATGCGTACACCACGGATCAAATCCGTTACCACCCTGCCGGGTTTCAAGCTTCGGCTGGAGTGGGATGTCGGCCAGATATCGGTGGTCGATATCGCCGACATCATCGACCGGTACGAGATTTTTGCCCCGATCCGGGAAAACCCGGCCCGGTTCGATCAGGTGACGATCGGGGAATATGGGTATGACCTGCATTGGTCCGATCTGATGGAAATCCCCTGCACGCAGCTTTGGCAGCGTTCGCAGGTCCAGGCCGCGGAATAGAGCGCGTAGGGAAAGAGCAGACGACGATGGTTCAAGACATCACCGGCGGTACCAAACGGGCGGCGCTGATCGAGAAAGCCGCCGAGGAGGTGCAGGGCCGCTCGCTTTGGCAGGATGCAAGGCGCCGCCTGTTCGCCAACAAGATGGCGGTGGCCAGCATGATCGTGCTGGGCATCATCGCGCTGATGGCGATCTTCGCCGACGTGCTGAGCCCGCACGCCTATGACGAGGTCTATTGGGATTATATCGGGGTCGGGCCGATGCTGGAAAACAGCCATTGGTTCGGTACCGATGCCAATGGGCGCGACCTGTTCATCCGCACACTCTATGGTGCCCGCGTCTCCTTGATGGTCGGCATCGTCACCACCATGGTGGCGCTGGTGATCGGGGTGGCCTATGGCGCCGTCGCCGGCTATTTCGGCGGGCGGATCGATACGATCATGATGCGTATCGTCGACGTGCTTTATTCCATGCCGCTGATGTTCTTCATCATCATTCTGGTGGTGGTGTTCGGTCGCCATATCGTGCTGGTCTTCATCGCCATCGGCTGTGTGGAATGGCTGACCATGGCGCGTATCGTGCGTGGCCAGACCATGTCGGTGAAGCGCAAGGAATTCATCGAGGCGGCGCGGGCATCGGGTGTTTCCACCCCCAACATCATCCGCCGCCACATCATCCCCAATGTCATCGGGCCGGTGATCGTGTTCGTCACCCTGATGGTGCCGGTGGTGATCCTGGTGGAAAGCTTCCTGTCCTTCCTGGGCCTGGGCGTGCAGGAACCGATGACCAGTTGGGGTGTGCTGATCTCCGAGGGGGCGGCGCAGATGGAAAATGCCCCGCATATGCTGATCTTCCCGGCCGTCTTCCTGGCGGTGACGCTGTTCTGCTTCAATTTCATCGGTGACGGTCTGCGCGATGCGCTGGACCCGAAGGATCGCTAAGGGGCGCCGGATATGACCGCAGTATTGGAAGTCCGCGACCTGAAGGTTCGCTTTGCCACGCCCGATGGCGAGGTCTCCGCCGTCAATGGCGTCTCCTTCGATGTGAATGAGGGGGAATGCGTCGGCATTGTCGGTGAAAGCGGCTCGGGCAAGAGCCAGCTTTTCATGTCCGTCATGGGGCTGCTGGCCAAGAATGGCCGCACGCTGGGTTCCGCCAAATATCGCGGGACCGAGCTGGTCGGGATGCCGGTGAAGGATCTCAACAAGATCCGTGGCGACAAGATCGCCATGATCTTCCAGGACAGCATGACCGGCCTGACCCCGCATCTGCGCATCGGCAAGCAGATGACCGAAGTGCTGGTACAGCACAAGGGCATGGGCGAGGCGGCCGCCGTGAAGCGGGCGCTGGAGATGCTGAACTTGGTCCGCATCCCGGAGGCGGCGCGCCGGCTGGCGCAGTACCCCCATGAACTGTCGGGCGGGATGCGCCAGCGCATCATGATCGCCATGGCGCTGCTGTGTGAACCGGAACTGCTGATCGCGGATGAGCCGACAACGGCGCTGGACGTGACGGTGCAGGCCCAGATTCTGGACCTGATGGCCGATCTGAAGCGCGTCACCAAGGCCGCCATCGTGCTGATCACCCATGATCTGGGCACCGTGGCCGGCCTGTGTGACAAGGTGCAGGTGATGTATGGCGGCCGGTTCATGGAAACCGGCAGCGTGCAGGAAATTTTCTATCAGCCCGCCCATCCTTACACGGCGGGCCTGCTGGCCTCCATGCCACGCCTGACGGAGGGGCGGCGGGAAAAGCTCTATGCCATTCCCGGCCAGCCGCCCAACCTGCAACGGCTGCCCAAGGCCTGCCCGTTCCAGGAACGCTGTGACTATGTGCATGAACGCTGCGTGGATGAATTGCCGCTTCTGCGCGATGTGACGCCGGGCCATGCCAAGGCCTGCCATCTGCTGAGCCTCGCCAACCCCGTCAGCGACCCCAGGGCCCCTTCGCTGAAGGTTGCCGCTGAAGCCCGGAGCGCCTGATATGTCGAAAGAACTTCTCCGCGTCGAAGGGCTGAAGGTGCATTTCCCCATCCGCACCGGGGGCATCCTGATCGGCCAATATACCCCGCTGAAGGCGGTGGATGGCGTCTCCTTCACCCTGAATGAGGGGGAGACGCTGGGTATTGTCGGCGAAAGCGGCTGTGGCAAATCCACGCTGGGCCGTGCCGTGCTGCAACTGATCAAGCCGACCGATGGCAAGGTCGTGTTCATGGGGTCGGAACTGACGGGCGTGGGGGCGGAGGTGATCCGCCAGAAGCGCGCCGACATGCAGATCGTCTTCCAGGACCCGCTGGCCAGCCTGAACCCGCGCATGACCGTGGGCGACATTATCGGCGAACCGCTGACCGTCTTCTTCCCCAAGATGAAGGCAGAGGAGCGCAAGGCCAAGGTCCGCGCCCTGATGGCCAAGGTCGGCCTGCTGCCGCAGATGATCAACCGCTATCCACACGAATTTTCCGGCGGCCAGTGCCAGCGCATCGGCATTGCGCGCGCCATGATCCTGAATCCCAAGCTGGTGATCTGCGACGAGCCGGTATCGGCGCTGGACGTGTCGATTCAGGCGCAGATCGTCAATCTGCTGATGGATCTGCAAAAGGAATTCGGCCTGTCGCTGCTGTTCATCAGCCACGATCTGTCGGTGGTGCGCCATGTCAGCCACCGTGTGATGGTGCTGTATCTGGGCAAGGTGATGGAGATCGCCGAGCGTGACGCCATCTATGAGGCCCCGCTGCACCCCTATACCCAGGCGCTGATTTCCGCCGTGCCGGTGCCCGACCCGGATATTGAGAAGAACAAGCAGCGCATTGTACTGGGCGGCGACCTGCCGAGCCCGATGAAGCCGCCCTCTGGCTGTGTCTTCCGCACCCGCTGCCCCAAGGCCAGCGACATTTGCGCGGCACAGGTGCCGGTGCTGGAAGAGAAAATGCCGGGCCATCGCGTGGCCTGCCACCATTGGGGCATACCCGACGCCGCCGCCGTGCCGACGGTGGCGCATCACTGAGGGGGGGGGGCACGTCGCTTTCTTTCCCCGTCACCCCGGCGCAGGCCGGGGTCCAGGTTCGTAGAGCAAAGCGCCT